>NZ_QJUI01000005.1 GCF_004327285.1 Phytopseudomonas daroniae | reverse complement strand
GACTTTACCTGCCGGCGGTTACCTCCCTGACTTACAATTCAGCGATCCGGGCAATGGCCGAGCGACTGCGAGCAAAAGGCAAGACCGGCAAACAGATCGTCTGCGCGGCCATGCGCAAGCTGCTATGCATCGCTTACGGGGTGCTCAAATCCGGCCAACCCTTTAACCCGCAACTCGCTATTGCGAGGTGAAGGTTAAGACGGTATCTACGTCATGAAGCCCACCAAATCGAATGTCCGCCCCTTGCTGCGGTCGCTCATGGAATCCTTCTGGCGAGGCGCAGCAGATCATCGACAAGCGCCAAGCCGCAACCTTGGATGCTATGCTGATTTCGTCATCGCGCCAGTGCAAATCCTTCAAGCCGGGCGGCCCGGCGTCGCGGCACTCTGTAGCCATCCAAACGGCATATAGGCGCAGCCCCATGAAACGCATCGAGGTTATCGACTCCCACACTGGCGGTGAGCCGACCCGACTGGTCGTCAGTGGTTTTCCTGAGCTGGGCAACGGCAGTATGGCCGAGCGCCGACAGCGTCTGGCAAGCGAGCATGATGACTGGCGCAGTGCCTGCATCCTCGAACCGCGTGGCAGCGACGTACTGGTCGGTGCCCTGCTCTGCGAGCCTGTCGACCCCGGCGCCTGTGCCGGTGTGATCTTCTTCAACAACACCGGTTACCTCGGCATGTGCGGGCACGGCACCATCGGCCTGGTGGTGTCATTGGCACACATGGGTCGCATCGGCGCTGGCGTACACAAGATCGAAACGCCGGTGGGCACGGTCGAGGCGACCCTGCACGAGGATCGCTCGGTCAGCGTGCGCAACGTGCCGTCCTACCGTTACCGCCAGGCCGTCGAACTGCAGGTGCCGGGACATGGCTCGGTAGTAGGCGACATCGCCTGGGGCGGTAACTGGTTCTTTCTGATCGCCGAGCACGGCCAGCGCATCGCAGGCAACAATGTCGAAACCCTTACCGCCTATACCTACGCCGTGCAGAAGGCGCTGGAAGATCAGGGCATTCGTGGCGAGGACGGCGGCCTGATCGATCATATCGAGCTGTTTGCAGACGACGATGAAGCGGACAGTCGAAACTTCGTGCTGTGCCCCGGCAAGGCCTACGACCGCTCCCCGTGCGGTACCGGCACCAGCGCCAAGCTGGCCTGCCTGGCTGCCGACGGCAAGCTGCAGCCCGGCGAGATCTGGCGACAGGCCAGCGTGATCGGCAGCGTTTTCGACGGCTCGTTCGAATGGCAGGGTGACAAGGTGATTCCGACCATCCGCGGGCGCGCCAATATCAGCGCCGAAGCCACCTTGCTGCTGGAGCAGGACGACCCGTTCGCCTGGGGCATCCGCCCGTGACCCCAACGCGGGTGGCGGATGTGATCGTTATCGGCGCCGGCATCATCGGCGCCGCCTGCGCCCGCGAACTGGCCGGGCGCGGCCAGCAGGTGCTGGTGATCGACGCCGGCCTGCACGGTGCCACTGCAGCCGGCATGGGTCACCTGCTGGTACTCGACGACAACCAGGCCGAGCTCGATATCAGCCGCTACTCGGTACGCCGCTGGCGTGAGCTTGGCCCACAGTTGCCGGACGACTGCGCCTACCGCAACAACGGCACGCTGTGGCTGGCCGCCAACGAACAGGAGCTGGCAGCGGCGGAAGCCAAGAGCGTCAACCTGCGTGCCGAAGGTATCCGCTGCGAGATGGTGCCCGGCCACGGGCTGCAGCGGATGGAACCGATTCTGCGTGATGGGCTGCACGGCGCTCTGCGCCTGCCGGATGACGGCATCCTCTACGCACCGAACACGGCCCGCTGGCTGCTCGACGACTCGCGTATCACGCAGCGCCGCGCACGGGTCACGGAGCTGGAGGGCAACCGCGTGCGCCTCGACGACGGCCAGTGGCTGAACGCCGATGCGGTGGTGCTCGCCAACGGCATCCAGGCGGTGGAATTGTGCCCGGAACTGCCCATCGCGCCGAAGAAAGGCCACCTGCTGATCACCGACCGCTATCCGCATCCGGTCAGCCACACCATCACCGAGCTGAGTTACCTGACCAGCGTGCACAACACCAGCGGCGCCTCGGTGGCCTGCAACATCCAGCCACGGCCAACCGGCCAGTTGTTCATCGGCACCTCAAGACAGTTCGATACCCTGGATCCCGAGGTCGACGGCTGGTTGCTGGCACGCATGCTCAAGCATGCCATGAGCTATGCCCCGGGTCTGGCGCAACTCAACGGTATCCGCGCCTGGGCCGGTTTTCGTGCCGCCACACCGGACGGCATGCCGCTGATTGGCGAGCATCCCGCGCAACCTGGCCTGTGGCTCGCAGTCGGCCACGAAGGTCTGGGTGTGACCGCCGCACCGGGTACGGCCGACCTGCTCGGCGCGCTGCTGTTCAACGAGGCCGAACCGATCCCCGCGGCAGCTTATTCACCCCGGCGTTACCTCGGAGAAGCCGTGCATGCCTGATCTGCATCTCGACGGTCGCCCGCTCAGCGTGGCACCAGGTACCACGGTCGCCGCCGCGCTGGCTCTGGGCAGTGACGGCAGCGCCCGCACCTCGGTCAGCGGCCAGCGTCGTGCGCCGCTGTGCGGCATGGGCATCTGCCAGGAATGCCGGGTGACCATCGACGGCCTGCGTCGCCTGGCCTGCCAGACCCTGTGCCAAGATGGCATGCAGGTGGAAACTCATCCATGAGCGAACAGACCGAGGTACTGATCATCGGCGCTGGCCCCGCCGGCCTGTCGGCAGCATTGGCTGCTGCCAAGGATGGCGCAAAAGTCGTACTGCTCGACGACAACCCACTGCCCGGCGGGCAGATCTGGCGCGATGGCGTCCAGGCCAAAATCCCTGCACAAGCCCGCCGCCTGCGCGACGCCGTGGAAGCGCACGACAATATTCAGCGCTATGCCGCCACCCGCGTGGTAGCGAGATCCGGCAGCAACGCATTGCTGGTGGAAGATCCCGAGCGCGGCCGGACAATCGCTTACAGCAAGCTGATTCTGTGTACCGGCGCACGCGAGTTGTTGCTGCCGTTTCCCGGCTGGACGTTGCCCGGCGTTACCGGTGCCGGCGGCCTGCAGGCACTGATCAAGGGCGGTTTGCCGGTAACGGGCGAACGCATCGTTATCGCCGGCAGTGGCCCGCTGTTGCTGGCCAGCGCGGACACGGCGAAACACAATGGTGCCCAGGTGTTACGCATTGCTGAACAGGCATCGCTGGGCGCAGTCGTATCCTTCGCCATGCGGCTGCCGCGCTGGCCGCACAAGCTGCTGCAGTCTTTCAGCCTGTTCGACCGCGGTTACCGCACCGCCACCCGGATAGTCGCCGCCTTGGGTCAGGATCGCCTGGAAGGCGTACGTCTGCAGCGAGGTGGCAAGGTCGAAGAGCTGCAATGCGAGCGCCTGGCCTGCGGCTTCGGCCTGATCCCCAATGTGCAGTTGGGGCAAGCCCTGGGCTGCACGTTGAGTAACAACGCCATCAAGGTGGATGCCTGGCAGGCGACCGATGTGGCGGGTATCTACGCCGCTGGAGAATGCACCGGTTTCGGTGGCAGTGAGCTGGCCCTGGTCGAAGGCAGCATCGCCGGGCATGTCGCAGCGGGTAACCGCGAGGCTGCGCAACGCCTGTGGGCCGAGCGCAAGCGCTGGCAGCGCTTTGCCGATGCGCTGAACAGGCAATTCGCCCTCGATCCTTCCCTCAAGCACCTGCCCGAGCCGGACACCCTGCTGTGTCGTTGCGAGGACGTGTCCTACGCCGCCGTGGCCACTCACGCCAACTGGCGCGAAGCGAAGCTGGCGACCCGCTGCGGCATGGGAGCCTGCCAGGGTCGGATATGCGGTGGGGCCACGCAGTATCTGTTCGACTGGCAGCCCGCGGCCCCCCGCCCACCCTTCGTGCCGGCCCGTATCGACACCCTGGTGCAGCTGGAAAGCGCTTCCCAGAGCACTCCATGACGGTAATGCCTCTCATTTATGACAAAGTGTTCCAATCACAATCAAACGGTAACAAAACCGGGTAGTGCGGTAACGCTTTTCACGGTCAAAGCGGACATCACAAAATCATTAAAATACTAAGTCATTGAAAAATATAGATATTCTAAAATTGGCACAGGATATGCTCTATGTTCCGCACAACAAAAATAACAAGACACATCTGATAACAAGAACAAGACAACGGCTCTAGCATAAGAAAGACAAAATCGCAGAGACGCAGCTAACTGATTTCTTTGGAGAGGACCGCCCTCGGACTTGTACCGCAACCGGGTCGAGAACAATAAAACTGCTTTGTAAGGCAGCGACAGACGGGTTGGATCTTAGGATCACGGCAACATCAGCGTCCAAACAAATCCGTTCGCTCTTGGCCTCCTTTGGAGGCCGCGGCTAAAACAAGAACAAAAGGCCGGTAGCACTAATAAGAACGACGATTCAAACAAGATTTGGGGGAGCTTCGGCTCCCCTTTCTGCTTTCTGGCATTCAGCCTCATCTCCCTCCCCTCGCTCCCATGGCAACAGCCAACGCTGCAGCGTGCCCATAGATCCTGGCCTCCCCAGCCAAATATGCGCTGGCTGTGGCTCATCGTGAAACCGCATCGCCCGCTACTACAGGTGCGGATCCCATAGGAGCCGGCTTGCCGGCGATTGGCAGCCATATCGCAAATTTTCAGAACGGCAAACGTCGCATCGCTCGCAAGCGAGCGCCTACAGGTTTCGACGGGGTCACACGCTCCGTAGCGATTGGTGGCCACACAGCGGCTCCCGCTGAATCACCACAACCGAATCGCAGACACGAAAAAGGCCGCATCCCCTTTCGGGCGATGCGGCCTCGGCCACGGCGCAGGTGAATTTACGGCAGCGCGTAGGCAATCACGTAATCACCACGATCCGGCGACTGGCGGGCGCCACCCGCGGTCACCACGATGAACTGCTTGCCGGTCTTCGGCGACACGTAGGTCATCGGCGTGCCCTGGCTGCCCACAGGCAGGCGCTGTTTCCAGACCTCCTTGCCGGTACCGCTGTCGAAGGCACGCAGGTAGTAGTCCTGGGTGCCGGCGAAAAACACCAGGCCGGACTGAGTGGCCAGGGAGCCGCCCAGTGTCGGCATGCCAACTGGCATCGGCAGGCGCATCTTGATGCCCAGCGGGCCGGTATCTTCAACCGTGCCGACTGGCACCTGCCAGGCGATTTTCCGGGTTTTCATATCGATGGCGGTCAGCGTGCCGAACGGCGGCGCCTGGCAGGGAATGCCCGCCAGCGACAGGAAGCGGTTCTTGTTGACCGCGTAAGGGGTGCCCTTGAGCGGTACTGCGCCCATGCCGGTGTTGACGGCTTCGCCACCCGAGGAGGCCGCGCCCTGGTTGGTCGCCGGGATCATCTGCACCCACAGGCCCAGACGCATGTCGTTGACGAAGATATAGTCGTTGACCGGATCGGTGGACAGGCCGCCCCAGTTCATCCCGCCCAGGGAGCCTGGGAAGCTCAGCGACACATCGGTGCCTGGCGCGGTGTACAAGCCTTCGTAGCGCATCTGCTTGAAGGCGATACGGCAGAGCATCTGGTCGAAGGGCGTGGCACCCCACATATCCGACTCGGTCAGCTGCTGAGCACCGATCTGCGGCATGCCCACCGACAGCGGCTGCTTGAGCGAATATTGCTCACTCTTGATGTCAGCGGCCTTGACCGGTACGTCTTTGACCTCGGTCAGCGGCTGGCCGGTGGCGCGGTCGAGCACGAAGATCTGCCCGGCCTTGGTGCCGATCACCACGGCAGGCACCTTGCTGCCGTCCGCCTTGGGGAAGTCGATCAGGCTTGGCTGCATCGGCAGATCGAAATCCCAGAGGTCGTTGTGCACCGTCTGGTAGACCCATTTCTCCGCGCCGGTGGTGGCGTCCAGCGCCAGAATGGAGGCGCCGTACTTGTGGTTCAGCGCGGTACGTTCGGCACCGTAAAGATCAGTGGACGAACTGCCCATGGGCAGGAATACGGTGTTCATCGCCGGGTCGTAAGACATCGGTGCCCACGAATTCGGCGTGCTGCGCACGTAGCTCCGGCCATCGGTCGGGGCCTGGCGCTCTTCGGGGTTACCCGGGTCGAACGCCCAGCGCATGGCACCGGTGGCAACATCGAAGCCACGGATCACACCACCCGGCATGTCGGTCTGCACGTTATCGGCCACGCGTCCACCGACCACCACGGTGGTGCCGGCCAGCAGCGGCGGCGAGGTGAGCTGGTAGAAGGGATCGGGCGCGTCGCCCAGGCCGGCCTTGAGGTCGACCTGGCCGTTGTCACCGAAGCCCTGGCACAGCTCGCCGGTATCGGCGTCGACCGCGATCAGGCGGGCATCGATGGTATTGGTCAACACACGGCGACGACAGTTGGCGCCTTCGGCCAGCGCCACGCTCGGCACCGGGGCGGCGCCCGCCGCACTGGGTTGCTGCAGCGGTGCGTCAGCATCGAAGTAGGCCAGGCCACGGCAACGCTGCCACACCGAAGACTGGGCGTTGATATCGTTGCGCCACAGCTCGCGGCCGGTATCGGCATTGAGGGCGATGATGTTGTTGTGCGGCGTGCACAGGAAAACCTTGTCACCCACCTGCAACGGGGTGAGCTGATCCTCGGCACCGTTACCGTCGCTCTCCGCCACGTCGCCCGTGTGGTACGTCCAGGCGACCTGCAGATCCTTCACGTTGGCGCGGGTGATCTGATCCAGCGCGGCGAAGCGGCTACCGCCCGCGGTATTGCCGTAGTGCTCCCAGTTCTTCTGAGCCTGGGCCGGGTCGATCGGCGTCACAGCCGGGCCATCGCCCGTTGCCGCCACCGTGGGGTGTGCCACGAAAGTGCCGCTGAAGCCGGCGATCAGCGCCACGCCCAGAATGCCCGCCAGCGCGTAGGCGCCCCGCCCACCGTGGCCACCTGCGGCCTTCTTGAGGGTTGGGTAGATCAGCGCGACGACCAGGGCGATTGCGCCAAAGGTGAACAGGCGCGAGAACAGCGGCCAGAACACCAGGCCGACATCGGCCAGTGCCCACGCCAGGGTGCCGAGCAGGGCCACGGCGAACAGCCAGGCGCCCGCGGGCTTGCGTGCGGCGATCAGTGCGCCGCTGACGACTACGGCCAGACCCATGATCAGGAAGTACCAACTGCCACCGAGGCTGGCCAGATAACCACCGCCGCCAAGCAAGGCAAGACCGACCAGGGCGACCAAGACGCCGACGATCAGCAATAGTGCACGTGTGCCGCGTGAGGCACCTTTACCATTCTTCATCGTTCAATCCCATTTTTCAGAAGCACGAAAACGCAGCATCGACGCCGTTATCTGAGGATAGTCGGCGGTGCTGTTTGTAATAATTGGTATGACTTGCAAGTGTGCACCGAAAAGATTCACGTCGCACGCAGAAATTAACCAGACGGTACATTTTCCTGGCGGCGGTCGACACGCTAGGCTCAGCGGTTCCTGACCAGCTCGCAGACATCATGCAAAGCCTGTTGCCCATCGCGCCCCACCACGACCTGCCGACTTTGATCAGCAGCCTCCGGCAGATCGAGCCGCTGCTCGATGCCATGCCCGAGGTGGTGTTTTTCATCAAGGACACGCAGACCCGATACGCCCTGGTCAACCAGACCCTGGCACAGCGACTGGGCTTCAAGAGCAAGGGCAAACTGCTTGGGATGACCGCCGAACAGGTGTTCCCGGCCAGCTTCGGCCCCTCCTATACGGCGCAGGATCGTCGGGTACTCAAGGACGGCAGCCAACTCGCCGACCAACTGGAACTGCACCTCTATTACGGCAACCAGCCCGTCTGGTGCCTGACCCACAAACTGGCGCTGCGCAATCAGGTGGGCGAGATCATCGGTTTGGCCGGCATTTCCCGCGATGTGCAGTTGCCACAATCCAGCCACCCCGCCTATCCGAAACTGGCGGCGGTGGATGCGCATATCCGCGAGCACTTCGCCCGGCCGATCAGCCTGGCCGAACTCACCGAACTGGCAGGCTTGTCGGTGGCTCAACTGGAACGCCACTGCAAACGCATCTTCCAGCTCACCCCGCGGCAGATGATTCACAAGGCGCGCCTTGGCGAAGCCAGCCGCCTGCTGCTGCAAACCCTGCCGATCACCGAGATCGCTCTGCGCTGCGGCTACACCGACCACAGTGCCTTCAGCCGACAGTTTCGTGCGCTTACCGGGCTGACGCCCAGCCAGTTTCGCGACTCGCACAAGGGTTGCTAGGGTCTGTTGACGTTTCAACGCGAGCCGTGCGTGAAACGTCAACAGACCCTAACCAGCGGTGTTCCCAAATGGGGCGCCATGGGAGATGCATCGCTCCCATATGTAACACCGCGCCTCCGGTAACGTCGGCCAGCTTTTCCCCTCTCCCCCGCTCGACCCATGGCTCATGGGGCCTGCAGCGGCAGGTCGTAGAACAGGCACAGCCGTTGCATATGAAATATCGTATACGAAATCTCCTATAACGTTTTTGTCTGCACACTTTCGAGGCCCCTATGAAAAACCCCGCTTTTGCCGTAGCCCTCAGCGCAGTACTCAGCAGCACCCTGATCGGCACCGTCCACGCCGACAAACTCGACTCGATCATCGAGTCCGGCAAGCTGCGCTGCGCCGTGACCCTGGACTTCCCGCCGATGGGCTCGCGTGACGACAAGAACCAGCCGATCGGCTTCGACGTCGACTATTGCAACGACCTGGCGAAAGTCCTCGGCGTCGATGCCGAAGTGGTCGAGACGCCCTTCCCCGATCGTATCCCGGCCCTGGTATCCGGTCGCGCCGACGTGATCGTCGCCTCCACCTCGGACACCCTGGAGCGCGCCAAGACCGTGGGCATGACCGTGCCCTACTTCGCCTTCCAGATGGTCGTGCTGACCCGCGAAGATACCGGCATCAACGGCTACGAAGACCTCAAGGGCAAGCCGGTGGGCAACACCAGCGGTACCTACGAGGCCATCGCCCTGGAGAAGGACGTCAAGGCCTGGGGTGGCGGCAGCTTCCGCGCCTACCAGTCGCAGAACGACACCATCCTCGCCGTCGCCCAGGGTCATATCGCCGCCACCGTGGTGACCAACACGGTCGCCGCCGCCACCCTCCAGTCCGGCAAGTACAAGGGCCTGAAAGTGGTCGGTGACGCACCCTATGTCGTCGACTACGTGTCCCTGGCGGCCAAGCGCGACGAATACGGTCTGATCAATTATCTCAACCTGTTCGTCAACCAGCAGGTACGCAGCGGCCGCTACGAAGAGCTGTGGAAGAAGTGGGTCGGCGACGACATCAAACCGGCCAACCTGACCGTACCGGGCGTGTATTACTGATTTGACCGCCATGTAGGGTGGGTTAGGCGCCTGTTTCAGGCCGCATACCGAGTGCGATTTCCCGCGGCGCCGTAACCCACCATGGTCGCAACGCCGACTATCGCCTGGTGGGTTACGCGACGCGCCGAGGGAACGGCGTCTGAGATTGCGAGGCATAGCGCCGCTAACCCACCCTACGTCGGCAACACCCAACCGGAACAACGCTCGACCTTATTCCTATCTGGAGCTCATCGATGCCAGCAGCCGTGGAACCCACCTCGCTCAGCCCCGACGCCTGCGCCCTCCAGGGCCGCAGCCTGGTCGCCGGCTGCGCCGAGGGTGAGTTGCTGTTCGCCGAGATGGGCCTGAGCTTCTGGGGCGGCGTCGATCCGTTCACTGGCGAGGTGATCGACCGTCATCACCCGCTGAGCGGACAGAACCTCGCCGGCCGCGTGCTGGCGATTCCCAGCGGTCGCGGCTCCTGCACCGGCAGCAGCGTGATGATGGAGCTGCTCAGCGGCGAGCACGCACCGACCGCTCTGGTGCTGGCCGAGGCCGATGAGATTCTGACCCTTGGCGTACTGGTGGCCGAGCTGCTGTTCCAGCGCTCTATCGCCGTATTGAGCATCGGCCACGACGCCTTCTCCCGCCTGCGCGGCCAGGCCTATGCGCGCCTGGAGGGCGAGCGCCTGACACTTTATCCACAACGTCCTGCCGATGCCCGACCGACTACGGTGGCGTCGCTACGCGAACAACGACCGTTCAGTACCGCGTTGCACCTCAATGAAGGTGACCGAGCCCTGCTCGATGGCGCTCATGGCAAGGCCGCGCAGATCGCCATGCAACTGGTGCTGCGCATGGCCGAGCTGCAGGGTGCCCGCGAGTTGCTGGATGTCAGCCAGGCGCATATCGACGGCTGCATCTACACCGGCCCGGCCAGCCTGCGCTTCGCCGAACAGTTGGTGGCCTGGGGCGCCAAGGTACGGGTACCGACCACCCTCAACTCGATTTCCGTGGATCAGCGCCGCTGGCGTGCCCTGGGCATTGATGCCGCATTCGGCGAACCGGCCAGCGCGCTTGGCGATGCCTATATGGCCATGGGTGCGCAGCTCAGTTTCACCTGCGCGCCCTACCTGCTGGACAGCGCGCCAGTCGAGGGCGAGCAGATCGTCTGGGCCGAATCCAATGCGGTGGTCTACGCCAATAGCGTGCTCGGCGCGCGCACCCTGAAATACCCGGACTACCTGGATATCTGCATCGCCCTCACCGGCCGCGCGCCCAGGGTCGGCTGTCACCTCGACGAACAGCGTCTGGCCAGCCTGCAGGTCGAGCTGCCGGCGCTCGCCGGGCTGGACGATGCCTTCTACCCGCTGCTCGGCTACCACGTCGGCCTGCTCTGCGGCAGTCATATTCCACTGGTGCGCGGGCTGGAGCAGGCCGAGCCGAGCCTGGACGATCTCAAGGCCTTTGGCGCCGCATTCGCCACCAGCTCGGCAGCACCGCTGTTCCATATCGCCGGGGTGACCCCGGAAGCCAAGCACCCGGAGAAAGTTATCCACAGCGCCGAATCGGCGCCCACCGAGCGGGTCACCCTCGCCGATCTGCGTCGCAGCTGGGACGAACTCAACAGCGCTGATGAAGCCGAGGTAGGGCTGATCGCGCTTGGCAATCCGCATTTCTCGCTCAGCGAATTCGCTCGCCTGGCCGCGCTTTGCGAGGGCCGCAGCAAGCATGCCGAGGTGAGCCTGGTGATCACCTGCGGCCGGGCGATTCTCGAGCAGGCCCGCGCGGCCGGTTATCTCACCGTGCTGGAAGCCTTCGGTGCGACGCTGGTGACCGATACCTGCTGGTGCATGCTCGGCGAGCCGGTGGTACCAACCGGCTGCCGCACGCTGATGACCAATTCGGGCAAATACGCCCATTACGCGCCGGGGCTGGTCGGCCGTGCGGTGCACTTCGCCAGCCTGGCCGAGTGCGTCGACGCCGCCTGCTCGGGCCACGCCAGCAGCCGCCTGCCGGACTGGCTGCAACCTGCTTCCCTTGTGGAGATCGCCACGCATGTTTGATTACACCTTCCATTGGCGCCAGGCGTTCAGGGCTCTGCCGGACATGCTCGCCGGGGCCTGGGTGACCTTCGAGACAGCCGCCCTGTCGATGATCTTCGGCGTGCTCATCGCCCTGGCCCTGACGGTGCTGCGCGAAGTGAAGAATCCACTGGCCCGCGGCTTCGCCAACGGCTGGGTGTCCATCGCCCGCAACACGCCGTCGCTGTTCCAGATCTACATCCTCTATTTCGGCCTGGGCTCCCTGGGCCTGCACGTCAGCTCCTGGGTCGCCCTGCTGGCCGGCATCACCTTCAACAACGCCGGCTACCTGGCGGAGAACTTCCGCGGCGGCCTCAAGGCGGTGCCCGACACCCAGGTGCGCGCGGCCCGCTCGCTGGGCATGAGCGCCTTCCAGGCCTACCGCCTGATCGTCGTGCCGCAGTTGCTGCGCATCGTCTTCTACCCGCTGACCAACCAGATGGTCTGGGCCGTGCTGATGACCTCCCTGGGGGTGATCGTCGGCCTCAACAACGACCTCACCGGGGTGACCCAGGACTACAACGTCAAGACCTTCCGCACCTTCGAGTTCTTCGCCATCGCGGCGGTGCTGTATTACCTGATCGCCAAGGCGATCGTAGCGGTAGCCCGGCTGCTGGCCTGGCGCCTGTTCCGTTACTGAGGAAGCGCTCACCATGTTCGATACCAGCTTCACCTGGAACGATTTCCTCTTTCTGCTCGAGGGCGCCTGGGTCACCCTGCAGCTGACCTTCTGGGCCATCCTGCTGGGCTCCTTCGCCGGCCTGCTGTTCGGCCTGCTACGCGCCCTGCTGCCACGCACGAGCCTGCCGCTGGCCTGGCTGCTCGACGTGTTCCGCAGCGTGCCGCTGCTGATCCAGTTCGTGCTGTTCAACTCGTTCAAGAGCATCGCCGGCATCGACATCAGCGCCTTCGCCGTGGGCTGCATCGTGCTCGGCATCTACGCCGCCGCCTACTTCACCGAGATCGTGCGCAGCGGCGTGCTCTCGGTGCCGTTCACCCTGCGCCGCGCCAGCCGCTCCCTGGGCCTGAGCTATATGCAGGATCTGCGCTACATCGTCCTGCCGATGGCCACGCGGGTGGCCTTCCCCGGCTGGTTGAACCTGGTGCTGAGCGTGATGAAGGACACCGCGCTGGTGATGTGGATCGGCATCGTCGAGCTGCTGCGCGCCTCGCAGACCATCGTCACGCGCATTCAAGAGCCGCTGCTGGTGCTGTGCATCGCCGGCCTCATCTACTACGTCATGAGCCTGGTGGTCGCTCGCCTGGGCGCCCGTCTGGAAAGAAGGTGGCAGGAAAATGATTGAGATCGACAACGTACACAAATCCTTCGGCGACCTCGAAGTGATCAAGGGCGTCAGCCTGACCGTGAACAAGGGCGAGGTGGTGTCGATCATCGGCGGCTCCGGCTCCGGCAAATCGACCCTGCTGATGTGCATCAACGGCCTGGAGTCGATCAAGAGCGGCAGCATCCGCGTCGACGGTACCGAAGTGCATGCGCCGGGCACCGATATCAACAAGCTGCGGCAGAAGATCGGCATCGTCTTCCAGCAGTGGAACGCCTTTCCGCACCTGACCGTGCTGGAGAACGTCATGCTGGCGCCGCGCAAGGTGCTCGGCCTGAGCAAGCAGGAAGCCGAGGCCATCGCCGTGCAGCAACTGACCCATGTCGGCCTGGCCGACAAGCTCAAGGTATTCCCCGGCAAGCTCTCCGGTGGCCAGCAGCAGCGCATGGCCATCGCCCGCGCCCTGGCCATGAGCCCCGACTACATGCTGTTCGACGAGGCCACCAGCGCCCTCGACCCGCAACTGGTCGGCGAGGTGCTGGACACCATGCGCATGCTCGCCGAAGACGGCATGACCATGGTGCTGGTGACCCACGAGATCCGTTTCGCCCGTGACGTGTCCGACCGCGTGGCGTTCTTCCGCAACGGCCTGGTGCACGAGATCGGCACCCCGGATCAGGTGATCGGCAACCCGCAGAAGCCGGAAACCGCCGACTTTCTCAAATCGGTTCATTAAGCGCTGCGCCGCAAACGAACCGTAGGATGGGTCGGGCCGCGCAGGTGTAACCCATCAACAGCCGATGGGTTACACCCATCCTACGGATTTATAAGATTTTTAGAGAGGGGCCGGGTAATGCGCTCGAGCAAAGTCATCCATGTGGTCAGCTGCCATGCCGAAGGTGAAGTCGGCGACGTCATCGTCGGCGGTGTCGCGCCACCACCCGGGGAGACCCTGTGGCAGCAGTCGCGCTGGATCGCGCAGGATGATTTCCTGCGCCACTTCGTGCTCAACGAACCGCGCGGCGGGGTGTTCCGCCACGTCAACCTGCTGGTGCCGGCGAAGGATCCGAAAGCGCAGATGGGCTGGATCATCATGGAACCCGCCGATGTGCCGCCGATGTCCGGCTCCAACTCGCTGTGCGTGGCCACCGTGCTGCTCGACAGCGGCATCCTGCCGATGACCGAGCCGCAGACCCGGCTGACCCTGGAAGCACCCGGCGGCCTGGTGGAAGTGGTCGCCGATTGTCGTGACGGCAAGGCCGAACGGGTCGAAGTGAAGAACGTCCCCTCCTTCGCCGACCAGCTCGACGCCTGGATCGAGGTGGAAGGCCTGGGTTCGCTGCAGGTCGATACCGCCTACGGTGGCGACAGCTTCGTCATCGTCGATGCACACAAGCTGGGTTTCTCCATCGCCCCGGACGAAGCGGCGGATCTGGTCGCCACTGGCCTGAAGATCACCCAGGCCGCCAACCAGCAGTTGGGTTTCACTCACCCACTGAATCCGGACTGGAGCCATATCTCCTTCTGCCAGATCGCCGCCCCGGTGGTGCACGAGCACGGCATCGCCACAGGCGCCAATGCGGTGGTCATCCGCCCCGGCAAGATCGACCGTTCGCCCTGCGGCACCGGTTGTTCGGCGCGCATGGCGGTGCTGCATGCCAAGGGCCAGTTGGCGGTGGGCGAGCGCTTCATCGGCCGTTCGATCATCGGCTCCGAGTTCCATTGCCGCATCGACTCGCTGACCGAAGTCGCCGGCCGTCAGGCGATCTACCCCTGCCTGTCCGGCCGCGCGTGGATCACCGGCACTCACCAGCACCTGCTCGACCCGAGCGACCCCTGGCCGACGGGCTACCGCCTTTCGGACACCTGGCCGGTGGAACTGAAACTTTGATAGCTCGCATACGTAGGGTGGATCGGGGCGCGTAGCCGACGCTTCACCTACGCGCCCCGATCCACCCTACGGCCTGCAGCACAGGTCTTGACGATTTGAAACCCGCCGGTTCGCCGGCGCAGTGAACCGGGCTCAGGCCCAAATCGCGGAAATGAATGGCGCAATCCGGCCGCTTATTTTCGTATACGAAATACTTTAATTCTGCCCAGGAGGCAACACCATGAGCAGCAACATCTTCACCGGCACCATCCCCGCCCTGATGACTCCCTGCACCGCCGAGCGCCAGCCGGACTTCGACGCCCTGGTGCGCAAGGGCCGCGAGCTGATCCAGGCCGGCATGAGCGCCGTGGTCTACTGCGGTTCCATGGGCGACTGGCCGTTGCTCACCGAGGCCCAACGCCAGGAAGGGGTGGCGCGCCTGGTCGCTGCCGGCATCCCGACCATCGTCGGCACCGGTGCGGTGAACAGTCGCGAAGCGGTGTCCCACGCCGCCCACGCCGCCAAGGTCGGCGCCCATGGCCTGATGGTCATCCCACGCGTCTTGTCCCGTGGCGCTTCGCCAGCCGCCCAGGAAGCGCACTTCGCCGCCATTCTCGAAGCGGCGCCGAAGCTGCCGGCGGTGATCTACAACAGCCCCTACTACGGCTTCGCCACCCGCGCCGAGCTGTTCTTCAAGCTGCGTCGCAAATACGCCAACCTGATCGGCTTCAAGGAATTCGGCGGCGCCGCCGACATGCGCTATGCCGCCGAGCACATCACCTCGCAGGATGACGAGGTGATTCTCATGGCCGGCGTCGATACCCAGGTGGTGCACGGCTTCGTCAATTGCGGTGCCACCGGCGCCATCACCGGTATCGGCAACGCCCTGCCGCGCGAAGTGCTGCAACTGGTCGAACTGAGCAAGCAGGCCGCCAAGGGCGACGCCGTTGCCCGCCGCCGCGCCCTGGAGCTGTCCGAGGCGCTGAACGTGCTGTCGTCCTTCGACGAAGGCACCGACCTGGTTCTCTACTACAAGCACCTGATGGTGCTGGGCGGCGACCAGGAATACACCCTGCACTTCAACGAAACCGATGTGCTCAGCGACGCCCAGCGCAACTACGCCGAGACCCAGTACCAGCTGTTCCGCCAGTGGTACGCCAACTGGTCGGTCGACGCCTGATCGCTGTACTTCGGCCGGGTGCCTCCAGCGCATCCGGCCAAGCTGATGCAGTGCATCAAGCGGTGCGATGCCATCGCCGGTCGCGGCGGCGAAGACCGCACCTGCCGGATGCCTGCCTGTAACAACCGCTACAGCTGCATGGATGCGGGAGGCCACCCTCCCGCTCTTTGGCTTCACCTGCCTTGCCTGACAAATGCGCAAGCCGCGCACCTGGCAAACACATAAAGACCAAGGGGAACAGGATGATCAACAAGACCACTCAGCTTTTCGCCGCCCTCGGCCTGGCGCTTTGCTGCGCCACCACCCAGGCGGCCAGCTACAGCTACTCGGTACCGACTTCAGTGCCGGAAGGCAGCTTCTTCTTCGACAACTTCCTCAAGCGTTTCGCCAGCAATGCCGCCCTGCTCACCGATGGCGAGGTGAAGATTCGTCCGGTCGGCGCCGGCGTGATCGTGCCGCCGTTCCAGGTCTATGAGTCGGTGCAGAACGGCGTGCTCAAGGCCGGCCATTCCACGCCCACCTACCTGGTCAACCAGGATCCGCTGAACAACGTGTTCGCCGGCTACCCGGGCGGCATGTCCGGCGAAGAGACCCTGACCTGGCTGTATGAGGGCAACGGCCTGAAATACCTGCAGGAATTCCGCCGCAAGAACATGGGCCTGCACAGCCTGGTAGTCGGTGTCGGCAGCACCGAGGTGCTGGCCCATGCCAACAAGAAGATCGAGAAACTCGAAGACTTCAAGGGCCTGAAATTCCGCACCGCCGGTGCCTGGGCCGAGGTCATCCAGCAGGTCGGCGCGTCACCGACCGTGGTGCCGCCGGGCGAGATCTACACCCTGCTGCAGCGCAAGGGCGTGGACGCCGTGGAATGGGCCACCCCGGGGGCCAACCTGACCGAGGGCTTCCATGAAGTGGCGCCTTACCTGCTCACCCCCGGGGTGCATCAGCCATCGTTCGTCTGGGAATTCTTCATGACCGAAGAGAACTGGAACGCCATCGACGAGAAGACCCGCGCCAAGCTCGAAGCAGCGGCCAAGCTGACCACCCTGCAGAGCTACTTCCACTTCCTCGATAGCGACATGAAGGCCATGGATACCTACCGCAAGGCGGGTATCGAGATCATCGAGCTGGACAAGAGCATCACCGATGACCTGGCCCAGCGCGGCAATACGCTGATCGCCGACAAGCTGGAAGCGCGCAAGGCCGACGACATCGACGCCAAGGCCATCTTCAAGGACTACAGCGACTACCTGCAGCGCTGGTCGAACAATTCCTCCTATCTCTACAGACACTGATCGGTTGAGCCGACCGCCTGCGTGCGGTCGGCTCCAGGAGGCGTTATGAAAAACAGATGGTACAACTGGCCGGCGCAGGCACTGCTCGCCGTGGCCTCGAGCATGGCGTTGATCATGGTGCTGGTGATGATCTACGAAGTGTTCGCGCGCTATGCCCTCAACAGCCCGACACTCTGGGCCTTCGACATTTCCTACATGCTCAACGGCTGTATCTTCCTGCTCGGCTGCGCCTATGCGCTTAAGGAAGAAACCCATGTGCGTGTCGACTTCCTTTCCTCGCGGCTCAAGCCGGCCGTACAGCGCGGGCTCAACGCCGCCTTCTACCTGCTGGTGCTGGTGCCGACCATCGGCGGCCTGGCCTTCATCGCCAGTCGCCGTGCCTGGCACGCCTTCGTCACTGGCGAGGTCGAGCACGTCAGCCCCTGGGCACCGGTCATGTGGCCGTTCTACCTGGCGTTGGCAGTTGGCCTGGCGGGCCTGACCTACCAGCTCATCGTCGATGCCGTGCTGTTCATCGGCAACCGCAAGCAGCCCGGCACCAAGGAACACTGACCGATGATGGAATACATACCCCTGCTGATGTTCGCCCTGCTGTTCCTGTTCATCTTCCTCGGCATTCCGGTGTCCTTCTCGCTGATCAGCGTGTCGTTCCTGTTCGGCATGCTGCTGTTCGGCGACAACATCCTGCAGCAGATGTACGGCTCGCTGCTGCAGGCCTCGACCAACTTTGCCCTCTCGGCCATTCCGCTGTTCGTGCTGATGGGCGCGATCCTCGAACGCACCGGCCTGGCGCAGCGCCTGTTCAGCGCCTTGCAGCTATGGCTCGGCGGTTTTTCCGGCGGCCTGGCGATTTCCTCGATGCTGATGTGCGGCATCTTCGCCGCCAGCTCCGGCGTGGTCGGCGCAGTGGAAATCGTGGTCGGCATGATGGCCATTCCGGCCATGTCCAAATACAAATACGACCGCGCGCTGATCTCCGGCACCATCTGCGGCGGCGGTTCGCTGGGGGCGATCATTCCTCCGTCGGTGATCGTCGTCGTGTATGCCTCGATGGCCCAGCTGTCGATCGGCCAGCTGTTCGCCGCCACCCTGTTCCCGGGGCTGCTGATGCTGGGCATGTTCCTGCTCTACATCATCATCGTCTGCTGGCTGAAACCCTCGCTGGCGCCGGCCGTGCCGGAAATGAAGGCCACGCCGCTGGGCGAGAAGCTGAAGATCACCATCAGCGCACTGATCCCGCCGCTGCTGCTGATCTTCGCCGTGCTCGGCTCCATGCTGGCCGGCATTGCTTCGCCGACCGAGTCGGCGGCCGTGGGCGCCTTCGGCGCAGGGCTGCTGGCCGTGTGGTTCAGGGAGCTGAGCATCACCCGGCTGATCGAAGCCCTGGTCGCGACCATCAAGATCACCTCGATGATCATGCTGATCGTCGCCGGCGGCATCATGTTCACCGCCATCTTCGCGGCCAGCGGTGGTGGCTGGATGATCGGCGAGTTCATGGAAGAGATGAACTTCAGCCCTTATGTGCTGATCCTCATCCTCATGGTGATGGTGTTCTTCGCCGGCATGGTGCTGGACTGGATTTCCCTGGTGCTGATCTTCGTACCGATCTTCACGCCACTGATAAAGGCCGCCGGCATCGACCCGGTGTGGTTCGCGGTGATGTTCATGGTGGTGGTGCAGACCTGCTACCTGACGCCGCCCCTGGCGCCCTCGGTGTTCTACCTCAAGTCCATCGCGCCGCCCGGTTACGGCTACGGCGTGATGTACCGCGGCGTACTGCCCTTCATCGCCATTCAGCTGCTGCTGTTCCTGCTGATCCTGGCCATGCCCGGCATCGCCACCTGGCTGCCCAGGCAGCTGTTCTAGGAACCTGGCCTGCAGATGCTTCATGCACGACCGAAAAAGGCACAAGCGGCCTTCGATCAAAAACGCTTGAGGCTGGAAAGCTGGACGAAAGAGCCTATGCGGTTTGCTTGTCGTTCAGCCTCCAGCCTTTAGCGCTCCTATCGGCCGTCCGGCAAGGGCTGGCTGACTGCAGACTTGCGCAACTTATCAGACATCGTACAATCAAAACCTTTCCGTACGTATTCATACGTCCCAACAGGAGCTAACAATGCCCGCTACCATCGGCCACAACATCATCGGCGGCGCGTTCAGCGCAGCCGGCTCCGTCGTTCACCAGAGCCATGACGCCAGCACCGGCGAAGCCCTGCCCTACGACTTCGTCCAGGCCACCCCTGAAGAAGTCGATGCCGCCGCCAAAGCCGCTGCCGCCGCTTACCCCGCTTACCGCAGCCTGCCGGCAGCCAAGCGCGCCGATTTCCTCGACGCCATCGCCGACCAGCTCGATGCCCTGGGTGACGAGTTCGTCGCCACCGTCTGCCGCGAAACCGCCCTGCCCAGCGCCCGTATCCAGGGCGAACGGGGCCGCACCAGCGGGCAGATGCGCCTGTTCGCCAAGGTGTTGCGCCGCGGCGACTTCTTCGGCGCGCGCATCGACCGCGCCCTGCCGGATCGCCAGCCACTGCCGCGCCCGGATCTGCGTCAGTACCGCATCGGCCTCGGCCCGGTCGCGGTGTTCGGCGCCAGCAACTTCCCCCTGGCCTTCTCCACCGCCGGTGGCGACACCGCCGCGGCCCTGGCCGCTGGCTGCCCGGTGGTGTTCAAGGCCCACAGCGGCCACATGGCCACCGCCGCCTTCGTTGCCGAAGCCCTGCTGCGCGCCGCCGACAAGACCGGCATGCCCAAGGGTGTGTTCAACATGATCTACGGCAGTGGCGTCGGTGAGGCGTTGGTCAAGCACCCGGCCATCCAGGCCGTCGGCTTCACCGGTTCGCTGAAAGGTGGTCGCGCCCTGTGCGACATGGCCGCGGCGCGCCCGCAGCCGATTCCGGTATTCGCCGAGATGAGCAGCATCAACCCGGTCATCCTGCTGCCCGAAGCCATCAAGGCCCGTGGCGAGAAAATCGCCGGCGAACTGGCTGGTTCGGTGGTCATGGGTTGTGGCCAGTTCTGCACCAACCCGGGCCTGGTGATCGGTATCCGTTCGCCGGAGTTCAGCGCCTTCCTCGAGGCCTTCACCGCCAAGATGGCCGAGCAGCCGCCGCAGACCATGCTCAACACCGGCACCCTGAAGAGCTACGTCAAAGGCCTGGAAGCGCTCGACGCCCATGCCGGTATCACCCACCTGACCGGCGCCAGGCAGGAAGGCAACCAGGCCCGCCCGCAACTGTTCAAGGCCGACGTCAGCCTGTTGCTGAACGGCGACGAGCTGCTGCAGGAAGAAGTCTTCGGCCCGACCACCATCGTCGTCGAAGTGGCCGACCAGGCCGAACTGCTGGCCGCCATCGATGGCCTGCACGGCCAGTTGACCGCCACCCTGATCAGCGAACCGGGCGACCTGGCCGGCGCCGGCGAGCTGTTCGCCCTGCTCGAGCAGAAGGTCGGCCGCGTGCTGTTCAACGGCTACCCGACCGGCGTGGAAGTCTGCGACGCCATGGTGCATGGTGGCCCGTACCCGGCGACGTCCGATGCCCGTGGCACCTCGGTGGGTACCCTGGCCATCGACCGCTTCCTGCGCCCGGTGTGCTACCAGAACTGCCCGGACGCGCTGCTGCCCGACGCGCTGAAGAACGCCAACCCGCTGGGCATCGCCCGTCTGGTTGATGGTGCCAGCAGCCGCGACGCGCTGTAAGAGACGGCTCGGCGCTACGGCGCCAGCCAACTCTGCGCTGTATAGAGAAAGCCGACCTCCGGGTCGGCTTTTTCATGTGCCCGGATTGGTAACGTTGTAGAGCAACGCCTTTCCCGGGTATCGCTTCGCTCGACCCAGGCTACGGTTTACGCTTCGGGTGCAAACCGTAGGGTGGATAACGCGAAGCTTATCCACCATTGATCGCGTCTCAAGACGCTTACGCAAAACCCCTGTCGCTCATGACTACCCCCAGGTCGCACTCGAATCCCGCCACAGCTGGAGAGCCACGTAAGTTATCCACAGATGGACGCAAAGGCCCGGGCCAGGCGCGTCCGCACGTTGGAACAACTGCGCGGAGGCAGCCATGAGCGTCACCACTTATCCACTACAGGCTACACACGTCGATCTCGGCACCTTGCGCAAGGTCATCGCCGCGTCGGCTATCGGCAACTTCGTCGAGTGGTTCGATTTCGCCGTCTACGGCTTTCTCGCCGTGACCATCGCCGCGCTGTTCTTTCCACAAGGCGATCCGGCCCTGGCGTTACTGCAGACCTTCGCGGTATTCGCCGTGTCCTTCGCACTCCGCCCGCTGGGCGGCATCGTATTCGGCATCCTGGGTGACCGCATTGGTCGCAAGCGCGTGCTGTCGATCACCGTGCTGCTGATGGCCGGCGCCACCACCCTGATAGGCCTGCTACCGACCTACGCCAGCATCGGCCTGATCGCGCCGCTGTTGCTGGCCCTGGCGCGCTGTCTGCAAGGCTTCTCGGCAGGCGGTGAATACGCCGGCGCATGCGCCTTCGTCATGGAGCACGCGCCAACCGAACAGAAAGCCCGTTATGGCAGCTTCGTACCCGTCTCCACCTTCGCTGCCTTCGCCTGTGCGGCAGGCCTCGTCTTTGGCCTGGGCCTGTGGCTGGATGAAACGCAGATGCAGGCCTGGGGCTGGCGCGTGCCCTTTTTGATCGCCGCACCGCTGGGCCTGATCGGTTTGTACATGCGCCTGCGACTGGACGAATCCCCGGCCTTTCAGGCCCTGGCCGCGCAAGCTCACCCGGAACACTCGCCGCTGCGCGAAACCCTGCGTGAGCATGGCGCGACCGTGCTTTGCCTGTCGGCCTTCATCTCCGCCACGGCGCTGTCGTTCTACATGTTCACCACCTACCTGACCACTTACATGCAGGTGGTCGGTGGCGCAACACGACCCACAGCGCTGCTCGCCAGCCTGATGGCGCTGCTGTTCGCCGCTCTGCTGTGCCCCTTTGTAGGCCGCTATTCGGATCACGTTGGCCGCCGTCGCACCATTCTCACCGCTGGTGTGGCGCTGATCGTCGCGGTGTATCCGGCCTTCACCCTGGCCGCCTCGGGTACGCTGCTGGCATCGGCCATCGGCGCCATGCTGCTCGCCATCGGTGCGGTGATCTGCGGCGTGGTGACCGCCGTGCTGCTCTCGGAGCAATTCCCCACCCGCGTGCGTTACACCGCGTCGGCCTTCACCTACAACCTGGCCTATACGCTGTTCGGCGGCACCGCGCCGCTGGTCGCCACCTGGCTGATCGAAGCGACCGGCAACCGCATGTCGCCGGCCTTCTACCTGATCGCCATCGCCCTGCTGGCTCTGGCCGGCGGTCTGGCGCTGCCCGAGTCGTCGAAACGTTCGCTGGAGGATCCGATAACCTGAGCATCGCCTTGGCAGCATCGAAAACCGGCCACTACTGACGCGGCGCTACACCGAGTGACGAAGTGACTGAGTCAACGCCTCGAGTTCTTCGATATGCCGATACTCGGCACCCAGCTCGCCGGCCAGCTGAACGGCACGGCCGAGGCGGATCGGCGCGCACTCGATATCCACCAATGTGGCGGGGCAGGGGCTGGGCGGCAGCGCTGGCCATTCGCGCAATCGCCCGTCGGTAATGACCAGCAAGCGCTGCTCCTCACCCGGCTTGAGGCGCTGGCGGCGCTGCAGCCAGCCGTGGGCCTGCTGCAACGCCGGAATCAGCGGGCTGCCACCACCGGCACCGAGCTCCGCCAACCACTGCTGCAGGGCAGCAGACGCTTTCTGGCCCTGCCAGTGCCACTGCGGTTGTGCTCCGTGGGCGTCGAGTACGGCGATGCGCGCACGCTCCCGGTAAGCCCGCTCGAACAGCTCGGCGAGCAGCCCTTTGGCCTTGCCCAGAGCGCCATGGCGGCGGGTCGAAGCCGAGGCATCGACGACGATCAGCCATAGCTGCGTCGGTGCGTTGCTACGTGGGCTGCGCTGCAGATCTTCGCGCCGCCGTGGCCGACCTTGCAGCAGGGTGGCGAGCCAGTCGATAGCACCATTCTCGCCCCGGCGTTTGGCGCCACCGCGGCCGCCTGCCTGTTTGCCCGGAGTGGGCTTCGCATCCGTCCCCGCTCTGGCACGCGGGGGGATGCTCAGGGCTTTTTTGCCCAGCGTGGCGGTTCACGGCGCTCGCCGGTGGCCTGCACGTGCGGCGGCAGTTCGCCCCACTGACCTTCGCCTGCCGCAGGCTGCTCGCTTGATGCCTGAGCAGGAGGGCTGGCCGGCGGCTGAGCCTGCTGCCGGGGTGGCGTATGCCGACGACGATGGCGCAGCACGAAGTCGGCCACTGCTTCGATATCGTCCTCGCTGATGCCTTCAGCACCACGCCAGGCCGCATGGGCACGGGCGGCTCGCAGCCACACCAGGTCGGCACGCAAACCATCGACGCCCGCCTCGAAACAGCGTTGGGTGATCGCCTCCAGCGCCTGGTCATCGAGAGGAATGCGCATCACCTGATCCCGCGCCTGCTGGCAGCGCTCGGCCAGTGCCGCCTGCTGCTCGGCCCACTGGGCAATGAACGCCTGCGAGTCGGCATCGAAAGCCAAGCGACGGCGGACGATTTCGGCGCGCGCGCCCGGCTGCGGCTGACCGTCCAGTACCAGGTTGAGGCCGAAGCGGTCGAGCAACTGCGGGCGCAGCTCACCCTCTTCGGCGTTCATGGTGCCGATCAGAATGAAACGCGCACTGTGGCGGTGAGAGATGCCGTCGCGCTCGACATGGTTGACGCCGCTGGCCGCCGCATCGAGCAGCAGGTCGACCAGATGGTCGGGCAGCAGGTTGACCTCGTCGACGTAGAGCACGCCGCCATCGGCCTTGCTCAGCAACCCCGGGGAAAAGCTCGCCCGGCCTTGGCCCAGGGCGGCATCCAGATCCAGGGTGCCGACGATACGTTCCTCGCTGGCGCCCAGCGGCAGGGTGACGAACTGGCCAGTGTGCAACAGCTCGGCCAGGCCACGGGCCAGGGTCGACTTGGCCATGCCTCGCGGCCCCTCGATCAGCACACCGCCAATCGCCGGATCGACCGCCACCAGGCACAGTGCCAACTTCAGCGAGTCGGCACCGACCACGGCGGCGAGAGGGAAATGGACGGTATCGGTCATGGCGCAATCCGGCTGAGCAAAGCCGGCATTGTAGCAGCGGGCGGTCGAATCCCACTGCGCTGTTCTGTTATGGTCGGCGGCTTCGCAACGCTGACGTGTGCGTCATCAACCAGGGAGAGTCTCCGTGCGTCTGTGCATTTTCTGTGGTTCCAACGCGGGCCGTGACCCGATCTACATCGAAGCCGCTACCCGCCTCGGCCAGACACTCGCCAAAGCCGGCATCGGCCTGGTGTACGGCGGCGCGTCCGTCGGCCTGATGGGCGCCGTGGCCAATGCGGCGCTCGAAGCAGGAGGCGAAGTGATCGGCGTGATCCCGCGTTCGCTGTGGGAAAAGGAAGTGGCCCACACCGGCCTCGAAGACCTGCGCATCGTCGACTCCATGCATCAGCGCAAGGCGCTGATGGCCGAGCTGTCCGACGGTTTCATCGCCCTGCCCGGCGGCGTCGGCACCCTGGAAGAACTGTTCGAGGTATGGACCTGGGCGCAACTGGGCCACCACCAGAAGCCCTGCGCGCTGCTCAATATCAATGGCTACTACGACCGCCTCGCCGCCTTCCTCGATCACATGGTCGACGAAGCCTTCGTCAAGGCGCCGCACCGCGAGATGCTGATCGTCGAGCAGGATATCAATGCGTTGTTGGCGGCCATCGACCGCTACGAGGCGCCTCAGGTGGGCAAGTGGATCGGCAGGCAGGAAACCTGAGCACCTGGCGGGCCAGAGCCAAGCCTTGGCCGATGCAAGGCGGAAGCGGCCATTCGTAGGGTGGACGACGCTGTACACGACGCTTCACCCGTCCACCGCTCTGCGATCGCAATGGTGGATGAAAAGAGCGTCATCCACCCTACGTCCGCTTCCGCCTTTTTTGCAGCCGTACATGAAACGGCTACAAGCGACACGCAGCAGATCGTGAATCGGTTCCAAGGCTTGCAATCGACCACCGCGATGAATTAACGTCGAGCCCATTCAACGGAGCCTTGCATGTCGCCATCCCTGATCCTGAACAGCACCCGCCTCGATGCAGCCTGCATCGTGATCGTGCGTGCCCAGGCATCCGTGGTTGCGGCGGCCTCGTATTTTTATGGGTATTGGTTTAGCCACAGGCGCGCCTGATACCCCACAGGCGCCCTAGCAACTCAGGGTCGCCACCAGACAGTTTCTCGAAACCCCCGGTCGGCAACCCGATCGGGGGTTTCTTTTTTTCCGGCACAGCCATCTGTACAGAGGATTTCACCATGAACGCATACGCCACCTATCAAACCCGTTACCGCTACGACTGGCGATTTACCGGCAGCCGCTCTGCTCATCCACTCAATCGAACATCCCATCGAGCCAGATAGTGCGCCGCGCGCGGTAACATCCGCGCCGGCCGAGGAAACCACCATGTCCGTAGCCGTCAATTCCCGCTCCACCGCCAAATCCGCTGATCTGCACCTGGTCGCCGCACCGACCCGCCGACAGACTTCGCCACTGCCCAGCGCCAGCCAGTTGCGCGAAGAACTGCCCCTCTCTGCCGCCCTCGCCCGCCAGGTGCAGCAACAGCGCCACTCGATCCGCGCCATTCTCGATGGTCACGACCCGCGATTGCTGGTGGTGGTCGGCCCCTGCTCCCTGCACGACGACGCTGCCGTACTCGAATACGCCGCGCGCCTGGCAGCCCTCAGCCAACGGGTGGGTGATCGCCTGCTGCTGGTGATGCGCGCCTACGTCGAAAAACCGCGTACCACGGTGGGCTGGAAAGGCCTGGTCTACGACCCGGCGCTGGATGGCAGTGGCGATATGGCCGAAGGCCTGCGCCGCTCGCGGCAACTGATGCTGCGCATGCTGGAGCTCGGCCTGCCGCTGTCCAGCGAGATCCTGCAGCCATTGGTGGCAGGCTACTTCGACGACCTGCTCGGCTGGGCGGCGATCGGCGCACGAACCAGCGAATCCCAGGTGCACCGCGAACTGGTCAGCGGTCTGGAGATGCCGGTGGGCTTCAAGAACGGCACCGATGGCAGCCTCGGCATCGCCTGCGACGCCATGCGCTCGGCGACTCATGCCCACCAGCACTTCGGTGTCGATGGCCACGGTCGCCCGGCCCTGGTACAGACCCACGGCAACCCGGACACCCACCTGGTGCTGCGCGGCGGCCATGGCGCCCCGAACTACGACGCCGCCAGCGTCGCCACTGCGCGCGCCGAGCTGGAGCGCCAGGGCATCGCCCCGCGGATCATGGTCGACTGCAGCCACGCCAACAGCGGCAAGAACCCGCTGCGCCAGCCCGAGGTGCTGCGCAGCGTGCTCGACCAGCGCCTGGCCGGCGACGGTGCCCTGCGCGCAGTGATGATCGAAAGCCACCTGTTCGATGGCGCCCAGAGCCTCGGTGGCGAGCTGCGCTACGGCGTATCGATCACCGACGGCTGCCTCGGCTGGACGGGCACCGAGCGCATGCTGATCGACGCGGCCGTGCGGATGCGGCATCTGGTCTGACGCCACCCGTAACCTGACGTTGAGCGCAGCGATACCCAGTGTCGCTGCGCTCAAGCCGTTGGATGCACCCTCGCAAACGTGCGGATCACACCCGCTCGTACTGCCAACCCTGCGTCGTCCACTGCAGGCGGTCGGTGATCGCCAATGCCTCGATGAACGCGGTGTCGTGAGACACCACGACCAGCGCCCCACGGTACTGACGCAGCATGCCTTCGACGGCCAGCAGCGAGTCGAGATCGATATGGTTATCGGGCTCGTCGAGCAGCAGCAAGGGTGCTGCCGGTTCGCCATCGATCACCCCGGAAAGCGCCAGTTTCAGGCGCTCGCCGCCACTGAGCCGTGCGCAGGGGAGCAGTGCCCGATCGGCATCCAGCCCCAGGTGCATCAGGCGGGTACGGGCAAGCGCCTCGGGCAACCCGGGATTGCAGTGTCGCAGATGATCCAGGGCCGTTTGCGCCGCCTGCAGGCAGGACAATCGCTGATCAAGATAAGCCAGCGGGACATCGACTCGACACTCGCCAGCGGCGACTGAAAGCCGGCCCGCGAGCACCGCCAGCAAGGTCGACTTGCCACAACCATTGGGCCCGGTAATCGCTAGCCGGCGGGGGCCGAACAGTTCGATATCCGGCAGGCAGGCGCCCGAAAATGGTGCGCACACGCCGCGTAGACTCAATACCCGCTTACCCTCGGGCAGGCTTGTAGCACTGCCATGCAGCTCGATCGCCAGGTTTTCGTCCACCTGGGCGGCGGCCTCGCGTACCGCGCTATCGAGCCCGCTACGCGCCTCCTGCAGCCGCTGTTGCAGGCGGCCGGCGCTCGTTTCGCTGCGGTTCTTCTGACGATCCAGGAGGATCTGCGCCTGATTGCTGTCCCGCGCCCCACGCGCTCCGCTGGCGGTACGGCGCTGCTGGCGTTGCTGCTGCGTCTGCAACTCCCGCTCGCCACGTTTGCGCTCGGTGCGAGCATGCTCCAGCGTATGCTGCGCGGCCTGTCGCTCGCGCAATCGACACTCCCGATAAACGCTGTAATTGCCGCCGTAGGCGCGCAGCCCGGCCGGCGATAGCTCGACGATGCGCTGCATGCCCTCCAGCAGTTCACGATCATGGCTGATCACCACCAGCCCGCCCGGCCACTGCTGCAAGCGTCGATAGAGCCGCTGGCGGCTGACCCGATCCAGGTGATTGCTTGGCTCATCGAGAATCAGCAGATCGGCACCGCAGAGAAAAACACCGAGCAAAGCCACCCTTGTACGCTCACCACCGCTGAGTATGGCGGCAGGGGTTTGCAGTGACAGATGGCCAAGACCTTCGTCGCGCAGGGCGAGGTTCAGGCGCTCGGCGATATTCCAGTGGCCTTCGAGCAACTCGATATCGTCCTCGTCCATGCAGCCGTCAGTCACCCGACACAGCGCATCGTAAGGCGCAGCGAAACCGGTCAGATCGATAACTCGAACGCCGTCAGACACCACGACCTCTTGAGGCAGGTAAGCGACCTGAGCCTGCCGAGCGATACGCCCGCCAGTGGGCTGCAACAACCCTGCGAGCAGGCGGCCGAGCACGCTCTTGCCGGCACCGTTGCGCCCCACCAGGCCGGTATGGCGGGCATCGAAGGTTTCGCTCAGCTCATCGAACAGCGGCTGACCATTGGAAAAATGAAAGGACACGCGCTCGAGCGCGATAACAGGCGAGTTCGTCATGAATGACTCCAGGCAATGCCGTGAAAACGCGAGGCACGAGGCCGCGGCGGAAAATCACAGGTCGTGCGGACACGACGGCATTACTGGCGCATTGGACGAAACTCCTCTGGAAATGAACAGGTAGGCTAAACCCAAGGTCAGGCCAGGGCAACCGAGGGGACTTGTAAAAACCGAAAACGCGTTGAAGGCAGCTTCAAGGCGGAAGCGGACGTTCGATTTGGTGGGCTTCATGACGTAGGGTGGACGGCGCTTCATCCGTCCACCAACCTAGCGATCGCAATGGTGGATGAAAAGAGCGTCATCCACCCTACGGGGTGAGCGTCTGCTCCCGCCTTCCTCCGGCCAACGCCCTAACAGACCTCAGCTTTCCTCGCCCTCGATCAGCAGGTTCTCCAGGGCCTCGCGGTACTCGCCCGGCTCCTGCCAGAGGCCGCGCTGCTGGGCTTCGAGCAGACGCTCGACGATGTCCTGCAGGGCGCCGGGGTTGTGCTGCTGGATAAAGTCGCGGGTGTCCCTGTCCAGCAGGTAGGCGTCGGTGAGCAGGGCGTACTGGTGGTCGTCGACCAGTTCGCTGGTGGCATCGAAGGCGAACAGGTAGTCGATTGTCGCGGCCAGCTCGAAGGCGCCTTTGTAGCCGTGACGCTTCATGCCCTCGATCCACTTCGGGTTGGCCGCACGGGCGCGTACCACACGGGCCAGCTCCTGCTTGAGGGTACGGATGCGCGGGGTATCGGGCTGGCTGTTGTCACCGTGGTAGCTGGCCACCCTGGTGCCCCGCAGGGTTTCCACCGCCGCCAACATGCCACCCTGGAACTGGTAGTAGTCGTTCGAGTCGAGGATGTCGTGCTCGCGGTTGTCCTGGTTGTGCAGCACCGCCTGCAGACGCTCCAGGCGCTCGGCGAACTGGCCGCGCGCCGGCGTACCTTCGCTGCCTTTGCCGTAGGCGTAGCCGCCCCAGTTCAGGTACACCTCGGCGAGATCCGCGCGGCTTTCCCAGAGGCGTTCCTCGATGGCGTTCTGCACGCCGGCGCCATAGGCGCCGGGCTTGGAACCGAAGATCCGCCAGCCAGCCTGACGCCGCGCCTCGAGTTCGTCCAGCCCGCCATCCTGCAGCGCCAGGGCTTCCTGCCAGACCCGTGCCGACAGCGGGTTCATGTCCGGCGATTCGTCCAGATCGGCGACCGCCTGCACGGCGTCGTCGAACAGACGGATCAGGTTGGCGAAGGCATCACGGAAGAACCCGGACACCCTTAGGGTCACGTCGACACGCGGGCGACCGAGTTGCTCCAGCGGCAGTACCTCGAAACGCTCGACCCGCTGGCTGCCGGCCTGCCACACCGGGCGTACGCCCATCAGGGCCATGGCCTGGGCGATATCGTCACCACCGGTGCGCATGGTCGCGGTGCCCCACACCGACAGGCCGAGCTGGCGAAGGTGGTCACCTTCATCCTGCAGATGGCGTTCAAGCAGGCGGTCGGCGGCCTGTACGCCAAGGCGCCAGGCAGTGGGTGTGGGCAGGTTGCGCACGTCCACGGAATAGAAATTGCGCCCGGTGGGCAGCACGTCGAGCCGCCCACGACTCGGCGCGCCGCTGGGGCCGGATGGCACGAAGCGACCATCGAGCGCATCGAGCAGGCCATGCATCTCGGCATCGCCACAGGCATCCAGCAGCGGCGCGATGCGCTCAGCCAGACTGCGCAGCACGGCAGCGCTGGCCGATCCGGCGAATGGCAAATCCGCTCCTTCGATCAGCCGTAATCCGAGCAACTCAAGACGCTCGCGGGCATCGCCGAAACTGCGCCAGGGCTCATCGCTTAGGCCAGTCAGAATGTCAGGGCGTGGGCCCGTCCACGGCGCGGCCATGTCGCAATCGAGGGGGTCGAAGTCGAGCTGCAGGTCATGGGCCAGGGCACGCAGCAGGCTGGCGTTGCCGCCCTGGCCGTCGCCGCGGGGAATGCGCAGCAGCGCCAGCAGGGTGTCGCGACGCAGCGTACCGGCCGGTGATTCGCCGAACACATGCAGGCCGTCGCGGATCTGCGATTCCTTGAGATCACAGAGGTAGGCGTCGAGTTGCGGCAACCAGCTGGCGGGGTCGTCGTTGAGCTGCAGGCCCAGTTCGCGATCCAGGCTGGCTTCGTGCACCTTGACCAGTATCTCGCCGCGCAACTCGGCGGCGCGACGCAGGTCGAGCTGGCTGGCGTCGTAGTACTCGTCGGCCAGCCGCTCCAGATCACGCAGGGGGCCATAGCTCTCGGCGCGGGTCAGCGGCGGCATCAGGTGGTCGATGATCACCGCCTGGGTACGGCGTTTGGCCTGGGCGCCCTCGCCGGGATCGTTGACGATGAAAGGGTAGATATTCGGCAGTGCACCGAGGATCGCCGTCGGCCAGCAGCTTTCGGAAAGGCCGACGCTCTTGCCCGGCAGCCATTCCAGGTTGCCGTGCTTGCCAACGTGGATCACCGCCTGGGCAGCGAACACCTGGCGCATCCAGAAATAGAACGCCAGGTAACCGTGAGGCGGCACCAGATCCGGGTCGTGGTAGACCGCTGCCGCATCGACCTGATAACCCCGTGCCGGCTGGATGCCGACGAAGGTCAGGCCGAAGCGCAGGCCGGCGATCATCAGGCGGCCATTGCGGAACATCGGATCGTTTTCCGGTACGCCCCAGCGCTCCAGCACCGCCTGGCGATTGGCCTCGGGCAAGGCTGCGAAGAACCTCTGGTAGTCGTCCAGCGCCAGGCTCTGGGCGCAGGGCCGCAGGTCGAGGTTGTCCAGGTCGTTGGTCACGCCACCGAGCAGTTGGTGAATCAGCGCGGTGCCGCTGTCCGGCAACGCATCGACCGGATAACCCTGCTGTTGCAGAGCCTGGAGGATATTCAGCGCGGCCGCCGGGGTGTCCAGGCCGACGCCGTTGCCGATGCGACCGTCGCGGGTCGGGTAGTTGGCCAGCACCAGGGCGACACGTTTGTCCGCTGCGGGCGTGCGTTGCAGCTCGCACCAGCGCCGCGCCAGTTCGGCGACGAAATCCATGCCGGGCAGGTGCGCACGGTAGCAGACCACGTCGCTCTGGCTACGCTCGCTGCGCCAGGCCAGGCCCTTGAAGCTGATCGGCCGGGTGATCAGGCGGCCGTCCAGCTCCGGCAGGGCGATATGCATGGCCAGGTCACGCGGGCCGAGGCCCTGGGCGTTGCCTTGCCACTGCTCCTCGCTGTCCAAGGCGCAGAGCGCCTGCAACACCGGCACATCGCGGCGGAACGGCCGCGCCTGCGGTGCTTCCGGGTTGGACTGGGCGAAGCCGGTGGTGTTGAGGATAACGGCGGCGCCGGCCTCGTCCAGCCAGTCCTCCACCTGTGCCAGGCAGGCGGCTTCCTTGAGGCTGGCCACGGCGATGGGCAGCGGGTTGAGGCCCTGGGCCCGCAGGCGCTGGCAAAAGCTGTCGACGAAGGCGGTGTTGGCCGCCTGCACATGGGTGCGGTAGAACAGCAGCGCCGCCACCGGCGCATCGGGCTGCCACTCGGAACGCCAATCATCCAGGCGCACATCACTCTTGTGCGGGTGATAGAGGCCGACCCGGGGCAGTGCGCGCGGCGCCTCCCAGGGGTAGTCGCACCCCAGGTAGCGACTGGCGATGCAGTGGAAAAATTGCCGCGCATTGTCCACGCCGCCCTGGCGCAAATACTGCCAGAGCCGCTCGGCATCCTCGGCGGCGACGTTACCCAGGCCGCTCAGCTCGGGATCGGGGCTGTCGTCGCCCGGCACCAGGATCAGCGTCTTGCCGCGCCCGGCCAACTCCACCAGACGCTCGATGCCGTAGCGCCAGTAGCTGACACCGCCATGCACGGAGATCAGGATCACCTTGGCGTGCTGCAGCACCTGCTCGACGTAGAAATCCACCGAGGCGTTGTTGCCCAGTTGCGCCGGGCTGGCCAGGCGCAGACTGGGGTAGTCCTCGGGCAGATGGCAGGCGACCTCGGCCAGCAGCGACAAGTGCGAATCACCGGTGCACAACACCACCAGCTCGGAAGGCGTCTGGCCGAGGTCGGCGATGCTGTCGGCCGGTAACGACTGTCCGGGCTGAGTACGCAGAAGATGCATCTAAGCGAGCTACAAGCTACAAGCTACAAGCTACAAGCTGCAAGCTGCAAGCAGGAACAGCCCGCAGCCAAGCTTCTGGCTTTCACTTGTGGCTTGAGGCTTGCAGCTTGAAGCTTCATTTGAGCGCCGCTTTCAGCTCGGCAGCGATGGCTGTGTGATCGAGCGCCTGGCCAATCACGATAAGGCGGGTAACCCGCGCCTCATCGGCCTGCCAGGCACGGTCGAAGTGTTTGTCGAAACGCAGGCCGACACCTTGCAGCAGCAGGCGCATTGGCTTGTTCGGAACGGCGACGAAGCCTTTGATACGCAGGATGCCGTGTTTTGCCACGACGTCCTTCAGCGCGGCAAGCAGGCGGGCTTCATCGATTTGCGGTAGTTCCACGTGGAACGAGTCGAACTCGTCGTGATCGTGGTCTTCCTCCTCATTGTCGTGATGGGTCTTGCGGCCTTCGATATGCAGTTCGGTCTCGCTGTTCAGGCCCAGCAGCACATTGAGCGGCAGGGAACCGCCATGGGCTTCGACCACCTTGACCGCCGGCGGCAGCTCTTCGCCAACTTCGGCGCGCACCGCCGCCAGGGCGTCGGCATCAAGCAGGTCGGCCTTGTTGAGGATCACCAGATCAGCGCTCGCCAGTTGGTCGGCGAAAAGCTCGTGCAGGGGCGATTCGTGATCGAGGTTAGGGTCGAGCTTGCGCTGGGCATCGACCTGATCGGGGAACGCAGCGAACGTGCCAGCGGCCACCGCCGGGCTGTCGACCACGGTAATCACCGCATCGACGGTGCAGGCGGTGCGGATTTCCGGCCAGTTGAAGGCCTGTACCAGCGGCTTGGGCAGGGCCAGGCCGCTGGTTTCGATGAGGATATGGTCGAGGTCGCCGCGGCGCTGCACCAGCTCGCGCATCACCGGGAAGAACTCTTCCTGTACGGTGCAGCACAGGCAGCCGTTGGCCAGTTCGAAAACGCGGCCATTAGCCTCTTCCTCGGTGCAGCCGATGGAACACTGCTTGAGGATTTCACCATCGATACCCAGTTCGCCGAACTCGTTGACGATCACCGCGATACGGCGGCCCTCGGCGTTTTCCAGCATGTGCCGCAGCAAGGTGGTCTTACCGGCACCGAGGAAACCGGTGACGATGGTGACGGGAAGTTTGGCGAGCGTTTTCATGGAGGCCCCTGGCGTCTGGAGAAACGGCGAGCGGGCAATAGATGGCAGGCACAAGCCGAAGCTGGCACGAAGGCATCACCGGATCACCCCGCCCGGTTGTCGAAAGCGTTATCGAGGCAGGTCTCCTGGCTCACAGGTCATGGCGCGTAGCCGGCCTTCCCGGTTTCCCAGTGGCGGTTGGCGATGCGCTCGCTGCTACAGTTGCGGGGGCAGCCACGGCTTGCCGTGTTCCCTCTTAGAACCTGTTCAAAGGCTCGCGAGCTAGAGTCCTGCAAGGCAAAAACAGGCGAGGAAGCGGAGTGTACTTTTGTACATGAGCATTCCGAGCCTGTTTTTAACGCAGCAGGGCCGACGCGCAGCAGACTTTTAACAGGTTCTAGCTCCATGGCGATACATGAAGAACCTCGAAGAACGCAAGGCTACGCAGTGCCTGGCGGGCGGTCAATCTCGACAGGGGTCACCAGGCCTTGCAACATATTGACGCAAACACCGCTTCATGGTGTTCTTGTGCGGCTGTTTCAGGTGTCTCGCGCCGCCGAGCGCGAGGTGAAACGGGAAGCCGGTGCAAGTCCGGCGCTGCCCCCGCAACGGTATGTGTACGAAGGGTTATCGAAGCCACTGTGCCTCAGGCATGGGAAGGCTGACCCACCACTGTCCCATGACAGTCGTCACGAGCCCGGAGACCGGCCTGAAGTAATCGTTTGGCAACCCGCGGTGGGCGGGCACACGCCGGATATCAGGCCGCCTTGCCTGCTCTCTCGCTGTGTCTTTCTGCCTCGACTTCCTCGTCCTGCAGAAGGCCACGCCCATGTCCACCAGCACTCTGTCCACCTCCGTTTCACTTCCCCTGTCACAGCGTCTGATCCTGGCCGTGGGCAGTTGCCTGCTCGGCGCCGCGCTGATCTTTTTCGCCGGGTTCTCCCACGTCGAAGCCCTGCACAATGCCGCCCACGATACCCGGCATAGCGCCGCGTTTCCGTGCCACTGAGGACGCCAGAATGATCAAGCGTATCGCCCAGACCGCGGGCTTCGCCGGCCTGCTCGCCGCCATCGTACTGACCCTGCTGCAAAGCCTGTGGGTCACCCCACTGATCCTGCATGCGGAGACGTTCGAAGTCGCAGAGCCCGCCATTATCGAGCACAGCCACGATGCCGCCAGCGTCGCCCATGAGCATGACGCCGCCGGCGGCCACAGCCACGACGGTGAAGCCTGGGCACCGGAAGATGGCTGGCAGCGCCTGTTGTCCACCGGCCTGAGCAACCTGGTGGTCGCCGTCGGCTTCGCATTGATGCTCGCCGGCCTGTTCACCCTGCGCGCGCCGCAGAAAACCTGGCAGGGCCTGCTCTGGGGCCTAGCCGGTTTCGCCACCTTCGTGCTCGCACCCTCAGCCGGTCTGCCGCCGGAACTGCCGGGTACCGCCGCCGCAGAGCTGGTGCTGCGCCAGTACTGGTGGATCGGCACGGCCGCCTCGACCGCCGCTGGTCTGGCGCTGCTGGCGTTTGGCAGCAACTGGATCCTGCGCATCCTCGGCGTGGTCATCCTCGCCCTGCCCCACCTGATCGGCGCCCCTCACCCGGAGGTTCACGAGAGCCTGGCGCCCGAAGCCCTGGAGCACGAATTCATCCTCGCCTCGCTGCTGACCAATGCCGCGTTCTGGGCGGTACTGGGCTTGGTCGCCGCCTGGTTCCATGGCCGCGAGCAGAAGCAGGCGTGAGCGAACGCGCTACCCTCGTCGCCGGCCTGGGTTGCCGGCACGATTGCCCGCTGAGCGAGCTGCTGGCCTTGCTCGACAACATGCTGGCCGAGCATGGTTCGAGCACTGCCGAGCTGACGGCCCTGGCTAGCAGCGAACACAAGGCCGACGAGCCTGGGCTGCTGCAGCTGGCCGAGTACCTGTGCCTGCCCATCACCTTCCTGCCCGCCGAAGTGCTGACGGGTTACCATGACCGCCTGAGCCAGACCTCCGATATTGCCCTGCGTGTCACCGGCAGCCCAAGCGTTGCAGAGGCCAGCGCTTTGGCCCTGGCCGAGCGGTTGAGCAGTCGAACCGCTCGCCTGTGGATAACCAAGCGCAAAAGCGCCAACGCCACGCTGGCCGTTGCCCGCAGCGATTCGTAGGGTGGATCACGCTTTATCGATCCACCGGGTGGCGATCCATCGGCTGGTGCTCCCCCGCCGAGCGATCGGACAAGCCGAACAACACGCAGGAAGAGCAAAGCGCCTTCTCCCCTACATTCAGGACTCCCATGACCGTCTACTTCATCGGCGCCGGCCCCGGCGACCCCGAGCTGATTACCGTGAAGGGTCAGCGCCTGATCCGTTCGTGCCCGGTGATCCTCTATGCCGGTTCCCTGGTGCCCGAAGCACTGCTCGAAGGCCATCAAGCCAGTCTGGTGGTGAATACCGCCGAGCTGCATCTGGATGAAATCGTCGCCCTGCTGCGCGCCGCCCACACTCGCGGCGAGAACGTAGCGCGGGTGCATTCGGGTGACCCGTCGCTGTACGGCGCCATCGGTGAGCAGATTCGTCACCTGCGCGCGCTTGGCATCCCTTTCGAGATCATTCCTGGCGTTACCGCTACGGCGGCCTGTGCCGCGCTGCTGGAAAGCGAGCTGACGCTGCCCGATGTCTCGCAAACGGTGATTCTCACCCGCTATGGCAGCCAATCACCGATGCCCGAGGGCGAGCAGTTGCATGACCTGGCTCGTCACGGCGCGACGATGGCCATCCACCTGGGCGTGCAGCATCTGGCACAGATCGTCACCGACCTGCTGCCGCACTATGGCGCCAGTTGCCCGATCGCGGTGGTGCACCGCGCCAGTTGGCCGGATCAGGATTGGGTACTCGGCACCCTGGCCGATATCGAGGAAAAGGTCAGCGCCAAGGGCTTCCGCCGCACCGCGCTGATCCTGGTCGGCCGCGTGCTCGGCGCCGAACACTTCGCCGATTCGGCGCTGTACCACACGAGCCATCACCACCTGTTCAGAGCAGGCGCTGCAGACGATACAGACTCTCGCTGACCTTGCCGCGATTGTCGGCGATGGCAATCTGCGCGCCCTGTTGCGCCAGCCGCTGGTTGATATCGCTGGCGTAGAGCTGCTTGAGAAAGCTCGAATAACCAGGATCGGCCGGCACCACGAGCTGAGTCGACAGCAAGGCATGCAGCGCTGGCAGGGAGAACTCCCAGTAACCCTCGGCGCAGCTGAAGCCGTTATCACGCAGTTGCCCCAGTACCTCTGGATCGCCACGCAGTACGCCTTCGCAGTAAGCCAGCACGGCCGTTACCATTGCCGTCATGTTATTTCCCGAACGTCATGGACAAGGCGGCCATGATGCCACGTCCACGGCAGGGCTCAGGAATCAGCCCTAGGCAGCAGGTAGCTCGATACGGAAGCAGGCGCCATGCTCCCGATTGCTCACACCCAGCTTGCCACCCATCTGACTGACCAGCCCGTAACTGACCGAAAGCCCCAACCCCGTTCCCTTGCCCACCGGCTTGGTGGTGAAGAAAGGGTCGAACACGCGGTCGAGCAGCAGCGGATCGATGCCACCGGCATTATCCTGTATCTGCACGATCACCAGGCTCGCGTCCCGTTCACTCTGCACCAGGATATGCGGCTCCAGTCCCGGATTCTTCTCCCGGGCACTGAGCAACGCATCCCTGGCATTGACCAGCAGGTTGATGATGACCTGCTCGAGCTGATCGGCATGGCCCTTCACCTGCGGCGAGCCGCACAGCTTGACGGTCAGTTCGATGTCCTTGCTCAGTTCACCCTCGCGAATCAGGGTCAGCGCGCCCTCGATGGCCGCGTCAGGGCTGAACAGGTCTCCCTCGACCTCCGAGCGGCGACCGAAGATGCGCATGTGATTGACTATCTTCGCCGCCCGGGCGACCTGCTGCTCGATGCGTTCCAGCTTGTTCTTCAGATAATCAGGCGTCGCCGAACCGTTCTCCACGCCATTGAGGGTATTGGTCAAGGCAATGCGCATGACATTGAGCGGCTGATTGATCTCATGGGCCAGGCCGGTGGCCATCTCTCCCAACACCGCCATCTTGGCGCTCTGGTTGAGCATCTGCCGAGCTTTCTGCAACTCGGTATCGTCGCGCCCCACAGCCTGTACCTCGAGCAATTTTCCACTATCGCTGAAGACACCGCGCTCGGACAGCTCCCACCAGACATGCTCGCGCCCCGGCAGATCCATACGCACCAACGCAGTACCCACCGGTTGCTGAGGCGTCAATTGGCGATGGCGCTCCTGGAATTGCGCAAGCTCCTGCTGCGACAAATAGGCAGCCAGGCTGATGCCCTGCAACTTCTCCTGGCTGATGCCCAGATACTGGGCGAGCGGCCGGTTGGCGAACGTCAGGCTCAGATCCGGCTGGTAACGACAGATGATTGCCGGGGAGTCTTCGACCAGAATCCGGTAACGCTCCTCACTCTCCCGCACCCGCTCGGCAGCCAACGCAGCGTCGGTAACGTCCAGGCATAACCCTACCGCTTCGACCGGAATGCCACGCTCGTCACGCAGCAGTTTCACTTCATCCTGCAACCAGTGGTACTCACCATCGCTGTCGATGAATCGATAGCTGCAGCTGGCAGCGCCCTGAGCGAGCAGGGTACGGGTACGCGTGAAGTAGGTGTCGCGGTCGTCGGGGTGAATGAAGTCGGCGAGAGGCCGGCGAATGAGGTCGTCCAGCGTATAACCCAGGAGTGCGCGGGTACTGTCGCTGCAGAAGGTCAGGGCGAAGGCCCCCTCCTCATAGCGCTGCACATAGATCAGGGCCGGAGCGCTGGCGACCAGATTCTTCAATCTGGCCGTCGCCGCGTCGGCCTCCAACTCCTTGCCCTTCATGTCATCAATATCCAACACCGCTCCGACGATACGGTGCTGGCCATTGACGGTGAGAATGCGGGTATGGATGCGGAACCAGCAAAGCCCCTTTTCGTCGTCACGCAGGCGGACGATCTGCTCGAAGGGTTTGCCCGCGGTTTCGGCATCGGCCAGGCGCACCTGAAACTCATCACGATCAGCCGGACTGAGCAGCTCCAGCCAATCGGCGAGGGTCACCGATGCTTGCGGGTCGAGAGCGAAGCGTTGCACCAGATTGGGCGCCAGCAGGAAAGCGCCGCTACGTGGCAGGTATTCCCACCAGCCGGTTCCCAGCAGATCCTGAAGGATATCGAGGCGTTCGCCATGGGCCTTGCGAGCCTGCTCATCGAGCCGCTGCAGCAGAGGTGCCGCGACGTGAGCGAACAGATCCAGCCAATCGCGGGTATTGAGCTCCGGCATGTGCTGGTGGGCAATATACGGTGAACACAGCAACCAGGCGCGCGCGCCCTGATAATCACTGTAAGGCACCAGCCAGACGGAGTCTCCGGCATGCCATTCGGGGCCATCCCGCTCGCCGCGTAGCCACTGCACGGGCTGCTGCGCATCGTAATGGCACAGATCCAGGGGCAGCTGCTGGCCATCCTCCCAGAAAGCCGGCGCCATCGCGTCACTATGCTGGCCAGCGATCTGCCAGCCACCGCGTAGCGTATCCGGCACTGCCAGCGCCACACAGGTTACCTGTAGCGTCTGGGCCAGTGTCGCCAGCCAGCCTGGCAACTGCCGGGAAAGCTCCACCCGCTCGGTACTGCGTATGACCTGCGCCAGTGAACTGACCTGCGCGAACACCTGCAGCCGCTGTTCACAGGCCTGCAACCGAGCCACGAAGTCGCCAACCTCGAAGGCCTGCAGCGACCAGCCATCCGGCACCGCCTGCATCCAGCCGCGGGTGTGCAGGATGCCGCCGTCCCGAGTGGTGAAGGACAAATCGAGCATTTGCTGGGCGAAAGCGCCCAGATCCGACACCAGGTATCGACTCTGCCCGTAGAGCAGATCTTCCAGTGCGGTCGTCTGCTGCGCTGAAACGCGCAATCGGCTGGACAGGTTGCCGGAAACCTCGAGCACCTGACCCTGCAGATCGATGCTCAGGTTCAGGCAGGGGCTGCTATTGGCGGAAATGCCCGGTGCTTCCCGCACCACGGGCGAGTCGGACTCGCGCTTGAACCAATCCTTGAAGACATGCATCGTCCGGCTCACCTAACATGATCCAACAGCGCTCTCGGCCACCCAGGTGGCAGCTGTTTGATTCGGATGGCGTACCGCCCTCAACCAGAAAACAACCCATGAATTACATCGTCTTACTGTGCTGGCTAGCAGCCTGTGCGTTTCAGGATGCGCAACAACGCCGGATCGCCAACCAGCTGACCCTAGGTGGGCTGGCCATCGCAATCCTGTATCTGCTCTGGTCGGGTAACACCCTCACCGGAGCCACTCCAACTGCTGCCGTTCTCGCTGCCGTAGTAGCCTGCGCGCTTTCCCTGCCCGGCTACCTGACCCGCCAGATAGGCGCAGCTGACGTCAAGTTGCTGGTTGCATTGGGTGTCGCCAGTGATGCCATGCACGTGCTGCTTAGCGTCATCGGCGCAGCGCTCGCACTGTGCTGCTGGACACTCCTGACCCGCTTTCAACCTGAGCTACTGCTTTTAATTCCGAAAAAATTTAAGTACCTGGCAATGCCAAAGCTGAAAAATCATCCTTACGCGCCCTTCCTCTTTCTCGGATTCGCAATTAGCAGCCTTTGGTTAATAGCCAGGCAGTAACCTTTCAATTTTTTCGGGGCGCCACCCAACATAATGGAAATAAGCCTTCGTCACCATACATGACTAAAGCGATATAACTTTATATTAATATTCTTTTGGCGTAGTCCCTTTGACTATAACTTAGGTCATAGCTATCCTTTCGCCACATGGTCAACCCTCTCCAGACTCTAGGAAGTAGTACCGCATGGACAGCCCCCATCCCGTACGGATATTAGTCGTCGACGACGAGCCGCTCATCGCTGAGGAGCTTAAAGAGTTTCTTGAGCATGCCGGTTATAGTGTAACGAGTTGTCACACTGCACAGGATGCCCTGCAAGTATTCCAACAGGATCGCCGCATTGGCATCATACTCAGCGATATTCATATGCCCGGCCTCACCGGCCTGCAACTGGTCGGCGAACTGGCGAACCTGGCAGCTCCAGGGCGCCTTTACGAAATAGCCCTGTTCACCGGTAGCGCAGACAAACAGGATGTCATTCAGGCCCTGCGCGCCGGGGTATCCGACTACTATCAGAAACCGGTCGACCTGGACGAACTTAGGGTTGGCGTGAGTCGTCTGTACGAGCGGCTGGAGCAACAGACCAAGGATCAGCAGATCAAACTGCGCATTCAGGATCTGGCCGTGTCCTTGCACGACATGCGCACAGATGCAGCCCCCACGCCACCTTCCACTACGGCGAGAAGCGTTGCTTACCTGCCCTCCCCTGCTGGTTTCGATATCCCCGAACCCTTCGACAAACTATCGAAAAGGCAGCTGGCCGTCACACAACTGATCGCCAAAGGCATGACCAACTACCAAATATCCTGTGAACTGGGGATCACAGAGAATACTGTAAAACTTTATGTTTCACAGATACTCAGGCTAACGCGCGTTCACAACCGCACTCAGCTGGCACTTTCCTATCCGACTCATGCGAGCTATATGAACTAAAGCACAGCACGCTATTCATGGGCATTCTGCTTTTCGTACAAGTTTATCTATACGCTCAATCATTCTGTACAATTTTACCGAATGGTCTACACCCTTACCTGCCATGAACATTGAGCAACTACTCAACGCTCACGACATACATTGCTGAATGTATTTACTTGCTCAGCTCTCCACCCGCTTCCTGATCAAAGAACTCTGGTATGGGGTGTTTATGGCTTTCCAGCCAGCGCTGCATGGCGAGTTCACGTTCAGCAGGTGTCGATACCTGAGCGTGACGGGATGCTTGCAGCCCGTCACGCTGAACGCGTAACCAATACTCTGTCTGGGTTTCAGCATTACTGCCGATCAAGCCATGCCTTCTGTCTTCACTTGCGGCCAGCGTCACCAGCGGCAGGCACGCCAACAGCAGACAACCTAGGGTCTGTTGACGTTTCAGCGCAAGCCGCGTTGCAGCGAGAAATCTCGCCAGGCGAGGCGGAGGACGCCGGTAATGGTTGTTCCCTTGCCAAGTCCTCCAACAACGCATGGCGAGATTTCCCGCGCAACCCGCAGGGCCGGGCCCGTTTTTGCGCGATGCGGCGCTACTCGATGGCTCATTTGGCCCACTAAACTTCGCGGCTCGTGCCTTGCCTCGCGGCAAAACGAGCTCCGGCGCGGCCGTGCGTGAAACGTCAACAGACCCTGGCATTTTCCTGTTCATAACGCTCTCCTGATCGCTGTTGCGCAGTGTTTTGCTCAATGGGTGGTGGCTTCTACCCTGACGTCGCCACCGTCGGCAGGAACGATCAACCGACCCTCCCGCATCTCGATTGCAACGGGTGCCGAGGAAACGGTCGGGGCTCTGGTAACGCCAGGCACCACTGGTGCTACAGGTGCAGCAGGCGTAACAGGTGTTGCGGGAACCGACGATGCCCTGGTCACTGCACCTGTCGCAGTTGGCTGTGCTACGGCGGCAGACGCTGGGCGCACCTGCGCGGGCAGCGCCAAGGGCGCAGAAACTTGCGGCACCTGGATCACCCCTGCCGGGGCGACGAGAGCGGGCGCCGAGGCGGCAGGCCTGGCGGGTACCGGCCTCTCGCCAGCGGAAGTCGCAACGGCAGCTGTTTGACCGAGCTGACGACGCAATGCCTGAGCGCGCTCACCGGCAGCACGGTACTGGCTGGGGCTGAAAGACATGCGTTTCACCAAGGCACTGGCCTGGGTGAGGTTCTGCTGGTAAATCAACAGGGTCAGCAGGTTCAATCCCGACTGCCTTTCTGCTTCATTCAGCTCTATGGCGGTCAGCAGCTCGAAGCGAGCCTCTTCCATACGCCCCAGGTTCATATACACCACACCCAGGTCATTACGAATGGCGGCGCTGGTCGGATCCAGGCTGGCGGCCCGCCGCATGCGCACAAGCGCTTCGTCATAATGTTTGTCAGTGCTGGCGAGCTGGCCCAGGCCGTGCTCGCCCTGGGCCCTCAGGCAGGTATCGACCAGGCTGGCATACAGTCCCTTGGCCTCCGGTCGATTCAGCGTGCGCAGGATACGAGCCTTGTGCAAACGCGCTTCGGGCAAGCTGCTGGGCAAACGCTCCAGGTTGGCCAGGGCGGCGTGCAGGCGCCCCTCTTCAGTGGTTTGCTGTGCCAGGTTGAGCGCCAACTCCTGATCCTGGGAAAGCGGTGCACAGGCCTTCGGCGCCGTCTTGGCACGATCGACCAGCCAGGATGAATCGGGAACGTTTCCGGCGCAGCCCCCCAACAACCCAATCAACCCTACCGCAATCACTACACGCTTCATCTCATATCCCCTAGTGCCCCGATGATTGCGATGAACCCAGGGCCTGCCAATACGATCAACAAGGCCGGGAACAGAAACACCATCATCACGACGGACATCTTCCCGGACAGTTTGGAAACTCTTTCTTCAAGAGCCGTGTGACGCCGATCATCGATCAGCTCCTTGAGCGCCAGAAGTGACGCCATGGCGCCGCCTCCCTGGACGATCAGTTGTTCGAGGATCACGACACAACCAGTGACCTCATCCACGTCCAACAGGAGCGCCATGTCATGCAGTTCCCGGCTCAATTCCAGCCCTGCATCCACACGCACCAGAACCAGGCGCAGCTCTTCACTCACGTGCGGCAGAATCTTCTGCGACTCCTTGCTGAGCACCCGCAGGGACTGTTCCACGGTCATACCGACATCGAACAGCATGCGCAGCAACGGAATGAAGGTCGTCACCTCAATGGCCAGGGCCTCCTGTCGATTCCTGGCGGCCCAGGCCAGTACGCGCTTGGGAATCAGGTAGCCAATACCGAGAGCGAATACCGGTGCCAGCCAGACGGGCTTGGGCGCCTCGTCCAGCAACAACTGAATGATCACCACCAATACGAACAAGGCGAGCGGAGTTGCCAACTGAATGGCCGAGAATAACGATTGCTGGCTGCGCTTGCGCCAGCCCAGGCGATTGAGCAATTGCCGGGTTTCGCCGTCCATGCTCAGGGTGCGCCGCCCCAGCGAGCTGGTGCCTATGCCACGTAATACTCCGACCCCGGACATACGCGCATCCGTCCCCATGCGTTGGCTGAACTGACGACGAGCCCGCAGATCGTCCACCGCCAGATAGAAGAACACCAGGGCGGTAAGCAGCTGCAACAACGAGCTGAGCAGAAGCAAGGCACCCATCAAAGGCTCCTCAACATGCGCCAGAGGGCAATGCTGCCAAGCGCCTGCAAGACGAACGCCAGCAACAGAACCATTCGCCCGGTGGGTTCCTGCCACATGCCCAGCATGAAATCCGGATTGGTGAGGAAAATATAGCTGGCCAGCGCCAGCGGCAGCCCACCCATGACATAGGCACTGATTCGCGTCTCGCCAGTCAGCGCCCGCAGCTTGCGTGCACTCTGTTCACGCTCGCGGATCAGGCGGATCAGGTTCTGCAGCAATTCGCTGCTGTTGCCGCCATAACGCTGATTGACCCGCACCCCGAGTGCCAATACCTGAAACTCTTCCCGCTCGTACAAATCGGCAAAGTCCTGCAGCGCATCACCCAAGCCCATGCCGCGTTGCACATTGCGTCGTGTACGGCCCATGGCTCCGCGCAACGGATCGGGGGCGTTTTCCATCGCCAGCAACAAGGCATCTCCCAGGGTGCGCCCGGATTTCAGGCTACGAATGACGTGATCGAGAAAGGTCGGCAGTTGCTCGATCATCCGCAGCACCCGGCGCCGATAGCGCAGGGCGATGAACAGCCGCCCGATGATCAATGGCAGCAGCAACATCACCAGCAGACCAAGCCAATGGCCGATCAGCATTCCCAGCACCGCGCCGCCCAACCAGATCGCCAGCCACAGGCCCATCCCCCGCCGTGGTCGACTGACGCCGGCACGCAGGAACAATTTGTCCAGATGGCTTAGGCTTTTGGCTCGCCGGGACTCCGGCTGGTTCACCAGCAGCCGCTGCATGACCTGCTCCGAGGCCGCCAATACACGGCTCTTGCGCAACAGAATCAGGCCCAGCGCCAACAGCGTCAGACAGATCAGCCCCAACAGCAAAGATGCGCTCATTACCTTCTCCTTGGCTCTGGCAGACCAGGTTGCTATAGCGCGCGGTACAACTTGTGCCCTGCCGGATTCGCCGCTTCGCGGCAGAAGGTGCCGGTTCCGTTGCGATCAAGGCGAAACAGGGTGTTGGTCACGTATTGATCTTCACGCAAGCCAACGACTTCGACCACCTCACTGACGCAACGCCGACCATCCGGCAGACGGGTCAACTGAATCACCACATCCAGCGCGGCACAGATCATCTGCCGCAAGGTGCGCTCTGCCACCTGCACACCGGATAGCCCGACCAGGGTTTCCAGACGCAGCAGGGCATCCTGGGCGCTATTGGCGTGAACGGTGCTCATGGAACCGTCATGGCCGGTGTTCATCGCCGTCAGCACATCGAGCACTTCCACACCGCGAATCTCTCCGAGCACGATACGATCCGGACGCATGCGCAAAGCGTTGCGCACCAGATCCCGTGCAGCCACCTCGCCGTGCCCCTCGGCATTGGGAGGGCGGGTTTCCAGGCGCACCACATGCTCGTGATTGAGACAAAGCTCAGCTGTATCCTCGATGGTGACGATACGCTCGTGGTGGTCGATCATCTGGCTGAGCATATTCAGCATGGTGGTCTTGCCGGTGCCGGTGCCGCCGCTGATCATGATGTTGCAACGACGACCAACCATCAGCTCGACACAACTGAGAATGGCCTGATCCAGCGAATTGCTGGCCAGCAGGTCGGCGCTGCGCAGCATATCCTTGCGGAACTTGCGCACCGACAGACAGGGCCCATCCAGCGCCACGGGCGGAATCACCGCGTTGATCCGGCTGCCATCGGGCATGCGCGCATCGACCATCGGCGACGACTCATCGAGACGTCGTCCCACCGGCGCCAGAATGCGCTGGATCACCCGCAGAACATGCTGATCATCGATGAAACGCAGATCGCTCAGCTGCAGAACACCACCGCGCTCGATGAACACCCGATGCGGGCCGTTGACCAGTATTTCAGTCACCCCTTCGTCCTTGAGCAGGATTTCCAGGGGTCCGAAACCGGTGAGCTCATCGACCAGCTCTTCGGCCAAGCGATCCACTTCATAGCGGGAGATGGCGATATGCCGGCGGCTGACGTACTCGCCGACTTGCTCGGTGACGAAGTGCGCCAAGGTAGTACGAGCACCTTCCAACAGGTTCTCGCCCTTTTCTTCCAGTGCATCGATCAGGTAGCGATGCAGCACGTGCTTCAGCTCCTGAACGCTGACCCGCCCACCCTCGCCACCGAATAGCCCGATCGTCATGAGCCGACCCTCAGCACACGCTTCCACCAGGAACCTGGCGAACGCCGCCGGTGCTGCAGAATCTGGTCGGCCAGATGCAACAAGCCCTGGGTAAGGGTATCGCGAGGGGCTGTCTGATACAGCGAACGCGCCTGGTTCTTACCCTTGAGGCGAGTCACCGGACTCAGGGGCAAGCCGATCCCGAGTGGTAGCTCCAGGGTACGTGCCAGCTCCTGCAGACTGGGTGCAACGGAGGACTGATAGCGATCGACCAGCAACCGGGCATGATCGAGTTTCACCCCCTTGTTGCGCCACGACGCCAGTCGCTCCATGTTACGCCGGCAGTTAGGCACACTCTGATCCACACACCACAGCAGGTACTGGCCCTGGGCGATGAAAGAGCGCAGAGCGTCGCTGTCTGGCTGCCCGCACAGGTTGACGACCACGTGCTCGAAGTTCTGCCGCAGGCTTCCCATCAGCAGAAATAGCTCGCCCAGGCTGAACAGTGCGAGCGCGTCGTCTTCCGACCCCTGGGCCAATATACGCAAACCGTCGGGATGGCTGGTGAAGGCGCTCTCGATCAGGTTCGAATCGAGTCGCCTGATGTTGCGCAACGCATCACCGAAAAAGAATGAGGCCTCCAGAGCGAAAAGCTCCAGGCTTTCGCCCTGCGGCACACCCAGGTCGATCAGCAGTGTGCGCTGACCACGAGCCTGGAATTGCAGAGCCAGATGCCCGGCCAGCAGAGCGGCATCCGCATCGGGCTGCGTTCCATAGAACAGAGTCAGATCTCCCTGTTCACGCGAGGGCGGCAGTTGCGGCAAGCGCTGGGTCAGGCGCCGCACCAGGCCCAGCACTTCGCTACTGCGCGAACCGTAGGCGATGAAGTCGCGGGCTCCGGCACGCATGGCGTTGAGCACCAGCTGGTTATCCATGCCATCGCCGAGAGCGACCACCACCACCATCGGCCGCACGTCGAGCAGCGCTTCGATCAATGCGCTCTGGTTACCCTGGCTCTCGCGGCAGAGGCCGACGAACACCAGGGAACTGCCGGTCATATCCATCAACCCCAGCACGTCATCCAGGGTCTCGCCCACGTTGAGCACCTGGCCCTGACCGGCCAATGCGGCCTGCAGCCAATCGAGATCCTGCTTGCGGCGAGTCTGCGCCAGAAAAATCTGTTCCATGCCCACTCCCTAGCGCGACAGTCCGTCTAACCGATCGAAATTGCCGTTTTCCATGAATAGCTGCCTGAAAACGCCGGGATCATAGTTGCGGAACCCCTCACCCGGCAGCGGCGGCAGGTCGGCATTGGCCGCCAATGGCTGTACCAGACGCGGAGTGACCACCATCAGCAGCTCACGCTCTTCACTGTTGATGCTTGAGTTGCGGAAAAATGCGCCGATGACCGGAAGGTTGCCAAGGAAGGGCAACTTATCCACAGCAGAATTATTGCTGGACGACATCAACCCACTGATGACGAAACTCTCGCCATCGGCCAGTGACACGCTGGTATCGGTACGCCGCACATTGAGCGCCGGCACCTGGGTGCCGGCGATGGTGATGCCCGCGCTGAAGTCCAGCTCGCTGACCTCCGGCGCGACCTTGAGGTTGATGCGGTTGCGCCCCACCACGGTCGGTGTGAGGGTCAGGCGCACACCGAACTCCTTGTACTCGATGGAAATCGAGTCGCTGCCGCTGCTGGGCACCGGTACCGGGAATTCGCCGCCCGCCAGGAAGGTTGCGCTCTGTCCGTTCAACGCCACCAGGCTGGGCTTGGCAAGGGTATAGGCAAAGCCGCTGCCCTCCAGTGCATCCAGGCCCAGCAGGAACTTGCTGCTGCCACCGCCCCAGAGGATATTGAACCCCGTATCGGACGTAGGGAAGGGAGCGCCCGGCCCGACCCCACCAACGCCACCGACTGGAACAGTGCCAGGCGCGGTGCCGGGAGAGCCGAACAGGAAATTGTTCGAGGCCGTGCCGAAGATTCTTACCCCCATTTCCCGAAGCTTGCTGCGCCTGATCTCGACGAAACGAATATCGGTCTGCACCTGGCTTGGCAGCACTTCCTGATCGTAGGGCACCACTGGCGCGGCCACCGCTGCAGTCGCCGCGCCCTCTACGAACACCATGCTCTGCCGCGGTTCGCGGTCGCAGCGCGTCCACACCATCAGGCTGGTGGCACCACCCTTCTTGCCCATCAGCAGAAAGCTGTCTTTGGTATTGAGGGTGACATCGGCCACCGTCGGATCGCCCACCGCCAGGCGCACGATGGGCACCGGGTAGCGCAACTCGCGCTGCATGCCCTGGGTCACCTCCATCACGGCCGGTACCGGTTCCAGGCCCGCGCACGAAGCGAATACCGCCGAGGGCATCAGCAACGCGGTCGCCATCAGGCAAATTGCCAGGCGCGATGGACGCGGACTACGTTTGGCATTGTTCATGGTTGTGCATCCTTGCCGGTCAGGGGTTTTGCCGAGTGACGTCATTACCGCGATACACCTGAATACCGGCCGGCGCGCGCTGAACCAAGCCAGGCTGCGGCCGTGGAGGCGTACCCCGCAGCGCCAGCTTCTCGAACTGGAACAGCTGCCGCTGGGCTTCTTCGATATCCACCTTCAGCGCATTCCCGGCGTAATAACCCGCCAGCAGTTTTTCATCGACACTGCGTACCGCCAGACGCAGGCTGCCGACCTGGGCCGCCAGCATGAAACGAGTGAGTAGTGCTTCGGGCACTGCCAGAACGGCGGTGCTGGCAACGCTGCGTCGACGGCGCTTATCGTCATCCGGCTCACCCGCTGGCCGTGCGGCTTCGCCCTGATTGGTCGCCCCCAGTTCATCGCCAACGCTGAGCAGGCGCAAGGCCGGGATCAGCACCTGGGCGGTCTGGTCGCGGTTCTTTTCGTCCTGGCGCAGATACAACAGCACATCCACATAATCGCCAGGGCTCAGATGGCCGCCGCCGCCGATTACCTCATCCACCGCCACGGCAATGGCGCGCTCCTGTGGACGAATCATCCGCGCCAGCGGGCCGCCCATCTCGAAAGTCGCCTGATTCAGAACGCTACCCGCTGGCGTCTCGCGCCACAGGGTGCGACCGACCAGCTCATCGGGATTGGAGAAGCTACCAGGGGGGGCGATGAGCAAGCGCTCGACGGCAAGGTCTTCACGGCTGATGGGAACCAGCGGCCGAACCGAACGCGCCAGCACCACGACATCGGTGCGCCGCTGCTCGTCGACTTCGCTGATCACCTGTTCCCTGATCGTAGCGGGCGCGGCAACAGTGTCGGGAGTAACAGAATCCACCGGTACCGGGGAGCGGGCAACCGGCTCTCGACTCAGGCTCAGCCCCCAGTAACCCGTGACTACCGCACCGACCAGAAGAACCCCGGCCAGCACCAACGTCAATCGGCTATTCATGACAACACACTCCCTGTAGCCATATAACTGCAAACGCCGGTAATGGATATTTACTTTATTTACTTATAGAGACCCGCGACAAAAACACAAAACACTTCATCGACGGATTATTTCAGGCTAGCCATCTTTAGCCGGGAACCAAAATGAATAGGCCGCGTCATCGCTAAGCGACCTAACCATTCGTCGCGCATGGTAAACAAAGCACTCTGCCGCAACAATACTCTTTATCGGCTAATACCCTGAACTTTATAGGTAGTCGGGCACCTATAATTGTGAATAATACTTTCTATGTAATACCAAGGTAAGTTTGCGAACCGGCTCACACCCTCCCTACACTTCCCACTGAAAGCCACACCTACAGGCGCTCTGCCTGCACGGATACAGAGGAAGTATCACCATGAACAAACCTATTATGCTCCGCGAAAAAGTTCGCGATTTCTTTGCCCGTGAAGAGGGCGCGTCGGCTATTGAATATTCGATTATTGCGGCACTGATTGCTGTTGTTATCGTAACTGCAGCTGGAGCGGTTGGTGACAACATCGTGCTAATTTTTGAAAACATCCGCGACGCCTTAGCTATTGGTGAATAAACTCTTTAATAAAAATTTATGCGCCAACATATCTTATTGGTAGACGATGAAACCGAAGCCCTCGAGGAACTCGGCGAGTTGCTCGAAGGGGCAGGGTTTCAGTGTCATTGCGCCAATAGCGTCAGCGCAGCCATGCTGTGCCTGCAGACGTGCCCAGCCATCGCCCTGGTGATCACCGACCTGCGCATGCCGGACGAGAGTGGCCTGCGCCTGATCCAGGATCTGCGGGCCAATCCGCTGCATGCCTCGCTGCCGGTTATCGTCATGTCCGGCCATGCCGACATGAATGATGTGATCAGCCTGCTGCCTTTGCAGGTCATCGATTTTCTGCCCAAGCCCATCTATCACGAGCGCCTGCTCGAAGTGCTCAACCAGCGCTTTCCTATCGCGCCAGCGACTGCCAAGGCCTGAGCCGATCGCTGCACCGCCGCCATGTACGACGCATAAAAAGGCGGAAGCAGCCGGTCGTAGGGTGGATCGGGGCGCGTAGCCGACGCTTGCCTACGCGGCCCGATCTGTCCACCACTCTGCAATCGCAATGGTGGATGAAAAAAGCGTCATCCACCCTACGGCTGCTTCAGCCCCGTAGGTTGGATTAGCGAAGCGTAATCCGACATTTGGCCGGCGCATCCGATACAACATTTCGAACGACCGCTAACGCCTTGTCCCGGTGATCACGATCGGAATGGAAAAAGCCTGGCTCGCGCAATCATGAGCCCGCTCCAAGAGCGGGAACGCCGGCTTGCGGGCCGACCGAGTTCCCCCTGAAACCTCAATCCGCCACGCGTGGCGCCAGCCCCAGGGTGCGGTAGATCTCGACCCAGCGCAGTGCCACGTCGGTGGCGGCGCGTTGCTGTTCGAGCTGGGTGTCGAATTCGGTGCGCTGGGCATCCAGCACTTCGATCAGTGATACGGTGCCTGCATCGTATTGGCGCTGCGCCAGTGTGGTGGCATTGGTCGCAGAACGGCTAGCGCCATCGAGCAGGCGCTGGCGCTCCAGGCCCTGGGCATACAGGGCAATGGCGCTGCGGGTTTCGCGCAGGGCCTGGATCAGGGCCGTCTGATAGGCCAGCCAGGCTTGCTCGCGACGCGCATCGCCGGCCTCGATGACACTGCGGATGCGGCCGAAGTCGAACAGCGGTTGCAGCGCCTGGGCACTGAGCGTCCAGGCCGGCACCCCAACACCCTGCTCGAAACCCACCAGTGCGCCCAGCGTCAGCTGTGGATAACGCAATGCCCTGGCGGCATCCAGTTCATGACCGGCAGCGAGCAGGCGCAGCTCGGCGGCACGCACATCGGCACGGGCGCGCAAGCTGCTGGCGGGTAGCTCCAGCAAAGGCAGCAACTGCTCGTCGCGCGGTACGCTGAACAGCGCCTCAGGGTCGAGAATCGCGTCGATACTTGCCTGTTCGCCGTTGAGCAGATAGGCCAGCTCGTAGCGTGCGGCAGCGGCACGTTCGCGGGCCTGAGGCACGGCGGCGCGGGTGATGGCGAGCTGGGTATCGAGGCGCTCGACGTCGAAGCCGCTGGCAGTGCCCTGGTCGAAACGAACCCGGGTGATCCGGGCAATCTGCGCCTGGCTGTCGGCAGCCTGCCGGGCGATCACTTCTTCGCGCTGAGCCAGGCGGTACTGCAGGTAAGTACCAGCGACCTCGCCGATCAGGCTGACGCGCAGCGCCTGATAATCCGCGGCAGATGCCCGCAGGCTGGCCTCCGCGGCCCCTTCGATGGCGCTCAGGCGACCGAACAGGTCGAGCTCCCAGGCCAGGTCGAGACCGTAGAAATAGTCCTCGTCGTGGCCGTCGCTGGCGCTACGCCCTTTCTCGTGGCGGCCAGTGGCATATACGCTGGGAAGCCGGTCGCCCCATGCCTGGCGGCGCAACGCGCGTTGTTCACGAATGCGCTGGGTCGCCGCGGCCAGGTCAAGGTTGTCGCGCAGAGCCAGTTCGACCAGCTGGTTCAGCGCCGGATCTTCCAGGCTCTGCCACCAGGCCAGCGGCAGCCCGGCCAGCGCTTCCGGCGGCAGCTCGGGCTCGGGCGGCGGCGTGCGCCCGGCACAGGCCGACAACAGCAGCGCCAGGGCGAGCAGCAGGTACGGCCTTCTCATGGCGCCTCCTGCACGGTGGCAGGCGAGTGCCGATGACGCTTGGCCAGGTAGCGATCCAGGGTCAGGTACACCACCGGGGTGGTGAGCAGGGTCAGCAACTGGCTGAACAGCAGGCCACCGACCACCGCTACCCCGAGGGGCTCGCGCAGTTCGGCACCGGTGCCGAAGGCGAGCATCAGCGGCACGGCACCGAACATGGCGGCCAGCGTGGTCATCAGGATCGGCCGGAAGCGGGTCATGCAGGCCTGGTGGATCGCCTCGCGCGGAGTCATGCCCTGACGCTGGGCCTGCAGGGCGAAGTCGACCAGCAGGATGCCGTTCTTCTTGACGATACCGATCAGCAGGATCAGCCCGATCAGCGCCATGATGGAAAAATCCAGGCCCCACAGCCAGAGCAGCAGCAGCGCACCAATACCCGCCGAGGGAATGGTCGAGAGAATGGTCAGCGGATGCACGAAACTTTCGTAGAGCACGCCAAGGATGATGTACACCGCCACCAGTGCGGCGAGGATCAACAACGGCTGCGAGGCCAGGGTCTGCTGGAAGGCCTGGGCCGCGCCACTGAAACGGCCGCTGATGCTGGTGGGCATGCCGATGTCCTGCTCTATCTGGCGCAGCACCGCCACTGCATCACCGAGGGCCACGCCGGCAGCCAGGTTGAACGACAGATTGGCCGACGGCAGCATGCCGCTGTGATTGATGCTGACCGGCGCCGGCTGCTGCGCCTGAACGCTGACGAAGGTGCTCAGGGGTACCAGTTGTCCACTACTTGGCGAGCGTAGCTGGAACAGCTCCAGGCTCTGTATCCGCTGACGCTGGCTGCTGCTCAATTCGAGCACCACCTGGTACTGGTTGGCAGCGGTCTGAATCTCGTTGATGCGGCGCTGGCCGAAAGCGTCGTAGAGGGCATCGTCGACATCACTGGCGGAAAACCCGTGCCGTGCCGCGGCCTCGCGATCGATACGCACCGGGGTCAGCGAAGCATCGAACTGCAAGTCGTTGTTGACGTCGCGGAACAGCGGGTGCGATTGCAGGCGCTCGGTCAATTGCGGCGTCCAGGTGGCCAGCTCCTCCAGCGAGCGGCTGCGCAGCACGTACTGGTACTGGGCACGGGAGGCGCGCGAGCCGAGGTTGATGTCCTGGGCCGCACGCAGGGTCACACGCAGGTCGGGAATGGCGGCGAACTGCGGGCGCAGGCGGTCGATGATCTGCTCCACCGTGACGTCGCGGTCGCCCGGATCGCGGAGCACCACGGCCAGGCCACCGACGCTGTAGCTGCCATCGTTGCCGATGTCGGTGTTGAAGGCGATGACGTCCGGGTCATTGCGCAGGATATCCACCAGCTGGCGATTCTTGGCGCGCATGGCCTCATAGGAAATGTCCGCCGAAGCCTGCACCGTACCGTTCATGAAGCCGGTGTCCTGCAGCGGGAAGAAGCCCTTGGGCATCAGCGCGAAGCCGCCCACGCTGATGACGATGCAGGCGAAGAACGCGCTCAGCGTGGCGCGTGGGTGATCCAGTGCCCATACCAGCGCTCGCTCGTAGCCGCGCAGCACCCTGCCCATCACCGGGCCGGGCCCCGCGTGAGCCGGCAGCGGGCGCATGAACAGCGCGGCCAGGGCTGGCGCCAGGGTCAGGCAGACCACCACGGAAATCAGGATGGCCGAAGTCGCGGCCAGGGCGAATTCGCGAAACAGTCGGCCGACGTAACCACTCATGAAGAACAGCGGAATGAACACTGCCACCAGCGACAGGCTGATGGAGACCACGGTGAAGCCGATTTCACGGACGCCGTCGAGTGCCGCCTGCACCCGCCCCACCCCGCGCTCCAGGTGGCGGTGGATGTTTTCCACGACGACGATGGCATCGTCGACGATGAAACCCACCGCAACGATGATCGCCACCAGGGTGAGGTTGTTCAGCGACAGGCCGAACAGCAGCATGGCCGCGCAGGCGCCGATCACCGAGGTGGCCAGCACCGAGAACACCACCAGGATCGCCGACCACTGGCGCAGGAACAGCGCCATGATGCCGATCACCAGCACCACGGCGATCAGCAGGGTCAGCTCCGCTTCGTGCAACGAGGCACGGATGGTACGGGTGCGGTCATTGAGCACCGAGACCTCGAGATCCGCAGGCAAGCCTGCGGTGAGTTCGGGCAACGCCGCGATCACGGCCTCGGCCGTGGCCACGATGTTGGCACCTGGCTGGCGACGAACCACCACCGCGACTCCCGGCTGGCCGTTGGGCGTGGCCTGGGTATAGGCATTCTCCGCACCGGGCACGACACGCGCCACATCGCCCAGACGCACCGGTGCACCGCCGCGATAGGCGACGATCAGGTCAGCGTAATCGCCGGGCTCGAACAGCTGGCCATTGCTGTCCAGGGTCGACAGACGATGCTCACCGACCAGGGCGCCGGTGGGCCGGTTGCCGCTGGAGCGCTGCACCGCCGCGCGCACATCCTCCAGAGTGACGCCGGCCGCCACCAGCGCTTCCGGCCGCGCCTGGATGCGGATCGCCGGGCGCTGCAAGCCGTTGAGACGAATCATGCCGACGCCTTCGATCTGACTGAGCTGGCGGGCGATGGCGGACTCGGCGAGGTCGCTGACCTCGAAGGGCGAGAGTGTCGGCGACGTCACTGCCAGGATCAGGATAGGCGTGTCCGCCGGGTTGATCTTGCGCCACACCGGCAACTCCGGCAGATCCGCCGGCAGACGCGACGATGCCGCATTGATCGCCGCCTGGACTTCCTGGGCGGCGGCATCGATGTTCTTGTCCAGGTTGAATTGCAGCACCAGCTCGACGCGGCCCAGGGAACTGGTCGAAGTCATGTCGTCGACGCCGGGGATGGCGCTGAGCTGCACTTCCAGTGGCGTGGCCACCGACGAGGCCATGGTCTCGGCGCTGGCACCGGGCATCTGCGCGGTAATCTCGATGGTCGGCGCGTCCACCTCCGGCAGCGGCGCCAGCGGCAGGCGGACGAAAGCGATCACCCCACACAGCACCAGCGCCAGGGCCAGCAGCACGATGCCAATGGGATGGCCGATGCACAGTGCGTAGAAACCACGCGACTGCATCAGCTATCGTCCCTGGCCACGGCGGGCTGGGCGTCGGCGCGCCTGACCTCGACCCCGGCACGCAACCGCGACTGGCCATCGGTGACCACCTGATCGCCTACCTCGAGCCCTTCGATCACGGCCAGTACATCGGTTTCGTGCAGCACCTTGACCGACACCGGCTGCGCCTTGTCCTGCTCGACACGCCAGACGAAAGTGCCTTCGGCGCGTTGCCGAATTGCCTCCAGGGGCACCGACAAGGCATCGCGCAGGACATTCGCCTGCAGAGTGACCACTACCGATTGATCCGGCCACAGACGCTCGTCGCCATTGTCGAACAGCGCCTTGGCGCGGATGGTGCCGGTGTCCAGGGCGACACGGTTGTCGATCAGCACCAGCTTGCCGTCGGCGATCACTTCGCCGCCGTCTTCACGAAACGCGCGCACCACGGCCTGCTCGGGCGCCGCGAGCATCGTCTGCAGCTCGGGCAAACGACGTTGCGGCAGAGTCGCCTCGATATCGATGGGGTTGGTCTGTACCACGGAAAACAAACTGCTGGCATCGCTCGCTCGTACCAGGCTGCCGGCATCCACATTGCGAATGCCCAGGCGCCCATCGATAGGCGAGTGGATGCTGGTGTAGGACAGTTGTACCTGAGCCGAAACCACCGCCGCCTCCCGGGTCGCCAGCGTTGCCTGCAGACGCGCCACCAGGGCCTTCTGCTGATCGAGGGTCTGCGCCGGTGCCGCACGTTCGCGCACCAGGTTCTGGTAGCGCTGCAGATCCAGTCGGGCGATATCCAGTTCGGCACGGGTGACGCCGCGTTCCGCGATGGCCTGGTTCAAACTGGCGCGCAGGCTGCGGTCGTCGATGCGTGCCAGCAGTTGCCCCTTGCGCACCTGCTGGCCCTCGGCCACGGGCAGTTCGACCAGGGTACCGTCGACCTGGGCACGGATCTCGATGCTACGCTGGGCGCGTACCCGCCCAAGTGTACGCAGCAGTATCGGCACGTCGCTGCGGGCGACTTCATGCACCACCACGGGTACCGCGCCAGGCGTGTTATCGATGACGAGCGCAGGCGTACGCAGCAGCCAGTAGGCCAGGGCGCCGAATAACAGAATCGAGATGACCAGCAGCGATGTTCGGGACAGGGGCATGCCGTTTCTTCAAGTCAGTGAGCGGGCCATACGTTGCCGGCAGTCATGAAAGACCGCCTGAAAACGCACCAGGGGTCGAGTGTTGTAACGGATTTTGCCGCTACTTTCTCTAATTACTTTGCCAAATTTACATGACTAGCGTTACGAATCTGTTCCACGCCCGGCGTCGCTCGGTGGCACCTGCCGCTGCCAGCGCGTAGAGTCGCGGGCTGGAATCCTGGTATGACACGGGCAGACGATGCAAGAACGGGACACGGAAGACGCACGGATCGGGCAGCTACTCGCCTTCTACCGCAGCGCCTACCTGGCCGACAGCCGCGATCTGAATCTCGACAACCTCGGCAAACTGCCAAGCGAGCGCTGGGCCTGGCTCGACGGGCGCGAAGAGCTGGCCAGCGGCGCCCTGCCACTGCTGGCTCTGGCACCGAGCATCGGCGCCGAACTGGAGCGCCAGCAGCGCCTTTACCAACGCGAACTGCAACTGGTCTATGGCGTACTGCCGGTGTGCGGTCGCCTGGTCGCCGACGATGGCCCCTCCACTCCATTCTGTGCGCCCCTGGTTTACTACGAGGCGAGCCTGAGCAACGGCAGCGAAGGTGATGCTCACCTGCTGTCCATCGACACCGGCCAGCCGCAGGCCAACTGGCGACTGTTGCGACAATTGCTACGCGAGGATGGTGGCACCGCGCTGGATGAGCTGCCCCTGGCGAATACACCCATCGACGCCGTGGCCCTGGGCGATCTGATCGCCTGGATCGGACGCCATACCCGGGTCGCCGAGGTGCTGCCGGCCGCCGGCTTTCCGGCCCTGGAAAGTGCCGAGGCGCTGGACAAGGCACTGCGCCGACGCAGCCTGTCGCTGCGCGCCGCCGCCATGGTCGCCCTGGTACCACGTGGTAGTGGCAGCCGCGGCATCACCCATGAATTGCAGCAGTTGCAGGACGCCGGTCAATGGTCGCCGCCGCTGCGCCAGTTGCTCGGCGCGTCGGCCGCCGTCGCACCCCAGGGTGGCAGCACGCCCCACGCCCTGCCCGCGCAACTCAGTGCCGCGCAGTGCCGGGCCCTGGCCAACGCCGCCCGCTACCCGCTGAGCCAGATATCCGGCCCGCCGGGCACGGGCAAGAGCTACACCCTGGCGGCGCTGGCACTGGATCGTTACCTGCATGGCGAAAGCGTTCTGCTGGTCAGCCGCAGCGAACAAGCGGTGCGGGTCATCGCGCAGAAACTCAGCGACGATTTCGGTCTGCGCGACGCGGTGCTGGAAGGCTCCGGTCGCAGCCTGCAACAGAACCTGCGCGAGCGCCTGGGCAACCTGCTGCAGGGTGAGCTGGAGAGCGTCGAGGCAGACGCCGAAGAGCGGCAGAAGACCGCCCTGCGCGGCCTGATGCAGGAGGAACGACGCCTGGCCGCGGCCCTGGGCGTGCGCAGTGAGCAGGCACTGCGCTGGAGTCGGCTGATCCTGCGCGCCGAGCGCGGCACCCTGGGTTTCTGGCGCCGCCATCTGTTGCTGCCCTGGGTACGCCGGCGCATCCGTGGCAGCGCGAAACCCTGGGCGCTGCTCGACGAACTGCGCGAGTGCCAGCAACGCCGCGAACGCCTCAGCCGCGATTACCTCAACACGCGCCGCGGCAGTCGGCTGCAACAGTTGCTGAGCAAGGATCGGCAACTGTTCGTGCAGTACAACCAGGCCATCCGTGCACGCCAGTCACAACGACAGCTGGCCTTGTTCGAGGACATCGACCCGGCACGTCTGCTCGCCGCCTTCCCCATCTGGGTGGTGACGCTGGATGAGCTGCATCGCCTGCTGCCGCTGCGTGCCGGGCTGTTCGACGTGATGGTGATGGACGAAGCCACCCAGTGCGATATCGCCTCGGCACTACCGGCCTTCCAGCGCTGCCGCCGCGCGGTGATCACCGGCGACGCGAAGCAGTTGCGCCACCTGTCGTTCCTTTCGCGCAACCGTGAGGAGCAGTTGCTACAGCGCAGTGGCCTGGATAGGCGCCAACGCGAACAATGGAGCTACCGCGACAACAGCGTGCTCGATCTGGTCGGCCTGCACCTGCCCAGCCAGGCCGCGCTGACCTTTCTCGACGAACACTTTCGCAGCCGCCCGGCGCTGATCCGCTTCAGTAACGAACAGTTCTACGAGCGTCGTCTGCGAGTGATGAAGGAACGCCCGGATCAGGTTCGCTGTGACAGCCTGCAGCTGGAGCGACTGCAGGGCGAACGGGGTGCCAGCGGCGTCAACCAGGCCGAAGTGCAGCGCGTGCTGAAACTGATCGACGAGCACCTGAGCCGCTATGCCGACAGCCCGGTAAAACCCGCCATCGGCGTGCTGTCACCGTTTCGCGACCAGGTCGAAGCGATCCGCCAGCGCGTGGCCCGGCTCGACCTGCAGAAGCTGCGCGAATTCCGTTTGCTGGTGGATACGCCCTACGGTTTTCAGGGCGAGGAGCGCGACCTGATGATCATCAGCTTCGCCCTCGATGCCCGCGCCTCCCAGGCCGCCGTGTACCTGAACCGCCAGGACATGTTCAACGTCGCCATCACCCGTGCCCGCGAACGCCAGGTGCTGCTGTTCAGCGGCGACGAACATCAGCTCCCCGCCGGGCACCTGCTGCGCCGCTACCTGGAAAGCATCGACCGCGACGCCCCGGCGCACCCACCCGCCGTCGAGCAGGACGCCTTCGAGCGCTCACTGTGCAGCGCCCTGCAGGCCGAAGGCGTGAACACCTGGACGCGTTATCCACTGGCCGGCCTGCTGCTGGACGTGTTCTGCCAGCGGGGCGACAAATGCCTGGCCATCGACCTGATCGGCTTCCCCGGTGAGGGCGAAGGCTTTCTCGAACTGGAGCGCTACCGCGTGCTGGCCCGCGCCGGCCTGGAAACCGTGCCACTGAGCTATGGCCTGTGGGTACAGGAACCGGAGCTGGCCCTGCAGGCGTTGCTGCAGCGGCTCTGATCGAGTCCGTAGCCAACGATGCCTGCGGTTCTTATCGTACCCATGATCGATAGCGCTGGTTGCGTGCTTCACTCCAGCAACAGCCTTCTGTTCGAACCGTCCATATCTCCTACAACTGTATGTGCTCTTACACATACAGAAGCTGAGCTGGCTCCCGTATGGGCAAACATCGACAGGTTCTCTTTCCGTATAAAACCCGGGTGTTAGAGTCGCGCCAGTGACGGATCCTACTGAAACGAGTTGATGATGGATTTCAATCGTGCACAAGCCAAGATCACGGTGGCGAAGCTCATCGAACTGGCTTATTCGACGGACAAGGGATTGACGACCCGGATAATGGCCAAGAAAGGCAGCGCAACCCTGGTCGTCGATCAAGAGGGTAATGCAATACTTTCAGGCTCGGCCGGAGTGTTGAGGTTCAGCGGATCTCCCGTGCTGGCGAGTATCGGCATTCATATGAAGCGGATCTCGGTGAGTTTCGTAAACAGGGATGGCGGGAAGATTGGATACAATGCAGCGTTCAATCTTGAAGTGATCAGCGTCACTGTCATGGATGAATTCGATCTGGAGGCGCTTATCACTGCCTGTTCCGGGTTGCTTTGTCAAGCAGCCAGGGTGATGAAGGGCCGTCACAAGGCTTATGAACGGGAACTCGAACGGATCATGATGGGGCGGTGAGATGAAGACAGCGATTCTGTTCTGCCTGGTTTTCCTGGCGGCTTGCGCTTCATCCTCGGGGGCGGGGCGCACACTGTTCGAACTCTATGAGGATTACGTACAGGCAACCAATGCCGGGAATGTAGCCTTGCTGGCCCCCCGTTACTTCAGTCCCCGACTGATAGAGGGCAAGAATCTGGATTCGCCCGGGATCAAGAGCCAGCTCCTGTTCAAGGAGCGGATGGTCACGATCCGCAACCACTTGGAACGCAAGGCGCCATCAGGCGGTTGTCTAACGATCAACGGTCATGACGAGGAGCGCATGCCGATCGCCTTCGACATCGCTTATAGCCGAAGCGACAATAATTATCTGATCAGCCAGGTGGCCGTTTCCTATCTCAACGACGAGGCGGACTTCAGCGATACCGCCAGGTGTCCTGACGCAGCAGACGACGCAGCGCGTTGAGCGCGCTGGCACCCGGGGTCAATCGCTCAAGACCCTGGCGCGCGCCACAGCGCCACGCGGCGGTGGTGGCGTCAGTGCAACCTGTCGAACGACACTCCTTTCAGAAGCTGCGCCCCAGGTTCAGGTACAGGGCCTTTTCATCCTCGTCGTTGAAGCCATAGCTGAAGTTCAGCGGGCCCAGGGGCGTTTCATAACCGAGGAAGATGCTCGCCGCATTGACGTAACCGCTGTCGAAGGCGTTGTCGTTGTTCCAGACCCGTCCGCGTTCCAGGGAGGCGCCAAGGTACAAGGGGAAATCCAGGGGCAGGAACGACCGCGGCGTCATCCGTCGGTAGTAGACCAGACGGCCAAGGCTGACATTCTGCCCGGCCAGGGCATCCTGGCGGAAACCGGACAGCTGCCGCGCGCCGCCGAGCAGGAAACTCGAGGTGACCACTTCGGCATCGTCCAGGGTGCGCCCGTAACGACCACCGAGCACCCAGGTGTTGGGGCCATTACTGAAGGCCTTGTCCAGCGTCAGCTCCCATTGCCGGTAACGGTCGTCGGCGCCCAGGCTGGCGTCGTACTGGCGCAGGTGCAGGCCGATCTCTTCACCCTCGTTGGGAAAGTCGACGTTGTCCAGGGTGTCGAAGGAGTACTTCAGTTCATAGAAGCCCTCGGTGAAGCTGAAACTCGGCAGGTCGCGCTCGCCGATACGTACTTCGGCATCGCCCCAGGCCTGGCCGATGCCAAAGCGAAGTTCGCCGTTGTTGGCGATCTGCCGGCCGAGGTTGAAGCCGTAGCCATAGCGACGCAGGCGGTATTCGGCGATCGGATCGTTGTCCAGCACCGCCTCGACGTTCTGTGCCTCGCCATACAGGTTGGGTGCGACGAACCAGCGCGAGCCGACGTCCAGTGGCTGGTAGAACTCGCTGTAGAGTTCCTGGCGGTCACCCAGTTGCAGGCGCGTCAGCCACTCGGCACCGAGGCGGTTGATGCCATTCTTGCGATAGCTGGCACCGAGGTTGAAGACGCTGTCGCCGTTGAAGTCATCGGACAGGTTCAGACCCAGACGCAGGTAGTCGGTGCCGGTACGTTTTTCCCGTGCATCGATGACCAGGGTGTTCTCGTCTTCGCTGCTGACCACCCGATACTCGACGCGCTCGAAGTAGTCGAGGCCGTAGAGCGTGCCCATGTCCCGCTGCAGGCGGGTCATGTCCAGCGGCTCGCCGAGGGGCTGGCGGATGTAGTTGCGAATCACCTCGTCGCCGACCTTGGAGTCGTTCTCGACACGGATCGCGCTGATCACCGGTTCGCGCTGCTTGGCACTACGGGCCAGACTCAGGGCCGGGTTACCGCCACTGCTGCGACGCAGCTCTGCCAGGCGCGGTTGCAGCGCCTGGGCGGCACGATAACCGGCGTCGATCATGGCTTCGCCGCGGCCGAAATCGGTGACACCGAACTGCGCCATGGGTGGCTGCACCAGTATGTCGACGTCAGTCAGGGTGGCCAGTTGTTCCTCGGAGTTGCGCCGAGTCATCATGGTGATCGACTGGTTCAGCACATCGACCACGGTCAGCAGTTCCTTGCGCGGTTTCAGCGGGGTACCGATGTCGACCACGATCACCCGGTCGACGCCCATGCTGCGTGCCACGTCCACCGGGATGTTGTCGACCATGCCACCATCGACCAGCAAGCGGCCATCCAGCTCGACCGGCGCGAACACCGCCGGGATCGACATGCTGGCGCGGATCACCTGGGGCAGGTGGCCGCTGCTGAAGATCACCTTCTCGTCGTTGGCGATATCGGTAGCCACGGCGCGAAAGGGAATCGGCAGGCGGTCGAAATCACGGATATCGCTGCTGCGCACCAGCAACCGCTCCAGCAGCAGTGCCAGGTTCTGGCCCTGGATTACGCCCAGGGGCAAACCCAGGCTGCCATCGTCACGAAAGCTCAGGCGCTGCTTGATGAGAAAGTCGCGGTCGTCCTGCTTGCGCCGGAACGGCACATCGGGGCGCGGCGGAGCATCTGAAAGCACCTGCTGCCAGTCCATGGTCAGGGCCACTTCTTCGAGCTCGGCGATGCTGTAGCCGGAGGCATAAAGGCTGCCGATCACGGCGCCCATGCTGGTGCCGGCGATGGCATCGACCTGCACGCCCTGCTCTTCCAGAGCCTTGAGTACGCCGATATGAGCCAGGCCACGCGCCGCGCCACCGGATAACACCAGGCCGACCTTGGGCGGCACCGACTGGGCGACAGCGAGCAGCGGACAAAGCAGAAGCAGCAGAACGAGCAGACGACGCATGGCACATCCCTGGCGGTGGCAAGCTGGACAAGGCCATCATTATACGAGCCCGCCACCAGGATATGCCCGGTCAGTGCATCATCGGCCGCAACGACTCTCTGCCCACCTCGCTGGCGAAGGGATCGTAGTAACTGGCAATTTCACTCTGCAGCCGACGATTCTCACCGTACAGCTCGATAGCCCGCCGGTACCGCATGCGCTGCTCATCGAGCAACTTGCGCCGGGCTTTGACCACACTGTTTTCCGATGCATCCACGTGGCGAGCCATGTGAGGTCTCCAGGTTGAATAACGGGAAACCAGATTCGGATAACGGCATGACAGTTTGAGGGCGCCAGGATGAAGCTGGCGTGAATGCTTCGGAGCATGCTCACGATTTCGCGAAGCAGAGAGCTGGCCGATGAGACGCTACAAGGCGCAAACGGCCTGTCGCAGGGTGGACGACGCTTGCCTACGCGGCCCGATCCGTCCACCGCTCTGCAATCGCAATGGTGGATGAAAAGAGCGTCATCCACCCTACGAGATGAGCGTCTGCTTGCGCCGCTTTTCGGTCGTAGACCAGGGCTTCTCAGAGTGCCTCGTCGCTCACCCTGACCGACTTCGGCGAAAGCCGCAGGCTGCGCAAGCTGCGCTTCACGCTCTTGAGGTGGTTGACCAGGCTTGGCCCGCGCGCCATGGCCACGCCCATGGCCAGCACGTCGATCACCACCAGGTGAGCGATGCGCGAGGCCAGCGGGGTGTAGATCTCGGTATCTTCCTGTACGTCGATGGCGATGTTGACCGTGGACAGCTCTGCCAATGATGTCTGTCCTGGACACAGGGTAATCAGTGAAGCACCGGTCTCACGCACCAGATTGGCGGTGATCAGCAGATCCTTGGAACGGCCGGACTGGGAAATGCACACCGCCACGTCCGTCGACTTGAGGGTCACGGCGGACATCGCCTGCATGTGCGGATCGGAATAGGCAGCGGCGTTGAGCAACAGGCGGAAGAACTTGTGCTGGGCGTCGGCAGCCACCGCACCGGAAGCACCGAAGCCGTAGAATTCGATACGCTGCGCCTGGGCGCAAAGCGCGATAGCGCGCTGCAGGGCATCGGGATCGAGCTTCTCGCGCACCTCGATCAGGGTATGCAGTGTCGTGTCGAAGATCTTCATACTGAAGTCGGCGACCGAATCGTCCTCATGGATGGCGAACTGGCCGAAGCTGGCCCCCGCCGCCAGGCTCTGTGCCAGCCTGAGCTTGAGATCCTGAAAACCGCTGCAACCGATGGCTCGGCAGAAACGTACGATGGTCGGCTCGCTGATACCCACCGAATGTGCCAGCTCGGCCATGGAGCTGTGCATCACCGCAGCAGGATCGAGTAGCACATGATCGGCCACTTTCAGTTCCGATTTGCGCAGAAGGTGGCGTGACTGGGCAATGTGCTGCAACAGGTTCACAGGCATGGACTCGACAGGAAAAAGTAACGGATGCACCGGGTAACCTAGTTTGAAGCCGTTACTCGGCTATGATCGGTTACGCCGGGTTGTAGTGTTTTTGTAGTTATACTACAAGAATGTCGCCCTCGCACGGACAAACCGAGTCGGAGTATCCAAGTTGAGTAATTCCTGTGACATGCTGATTTTTGGTGGTACGGGCGATCTGGCCTTGCACAAGCTGCTGCCGGCGCTCTACTACCTGCACCGTGAAGCACGCCTGCACCGCGATACCCGCATTCTTGCCCTGGCCCGCAGCAACCATAGCCGCGAGGCCTACCAGGGCCTTGCCGAACGCCGCTGCCGAGCCCAGGTGGCCCGGGCCGATTTCGATGAGGAAACCTGGCGCAGCTTCGCCGAGCGCCTCGACTATTTCTCCATGGATGCCTCGCAAAGCGCCGATTTCGGTCGTTTGGCCAAGCGGCTGGGCAACGATCCGGATCGGGTACGCGTGTATTACCTGGCCACCGCACCGAGCCTGTTCGAAGACATTGCCTCGCACCTGCAGGTCGCCAGCCTGGCCAGCGCCAATGCGCGCATCGTGCTGGAAAAACCCATCGGTCACTCCCTGGAATCGGCTCAGGCGATCAATGCCCGAATTGGCGCGGTATTCGATGAATCCCGGGTGTTCCGTATCGACCATTACCTGGGCAAGGAAACCGTGCAGAACCTGATGGCGCTGCGCTTCGCCAATGCCCTGTTCGAGCCGGTGTGGCGGGCCGGACATATCGATCACGTGCAGATCAGCGTGTGCGAAACCCTCGGCGTGGAAAACCGCGGCGCCTACTACGATCAGGCCGGTGCCATGCGCGACATGATCCAGAACCACCTGCTGCAGTTGCTCTGCCTGGTGGCCATGGAAGCACCGGTGCGCTTCGACGCCGAGTCGGTGCGCAATGAAAAGGTGAAGATTCTCGAAGCGCTCAAACCCATCTGCGGCCAGGATGTACGTGACAAGACCGTACGCGGTCAGTACACCGCCGGAAAGATCGGCGGCCAGGAAGTGTCCGCCTACTATTTCGAGAAGAACGTCGACAACGATAGCGACACCGAAACCTTCGTCGCCGTACAGGCCGAAATCGATAACTGGCGCTGGGCCGGCGTGCCCTTCTACCTGCGTACCGGCAAGCGCCTGGCACGCAAAACCTCGGAAATTCTCATTCAATTCAAACCGGTACCTCACCACCTGTTCGGTGGCGGAGAGGCCAACCACCTGCTGATTCGCCTGCAGCCTGAGGAGCGTATCAGCCTGCAGCTAATGGCCAAGAATCCGGGCAAGGGCATGCGCCTGCAACCCGTAGAGCTGGATCTGAATCTGGCTGACGCCTTCCACAAGCAGCGACGCTGGGATGCCTATGAGCGGCTGCTACTGGATGTCATCGAGGGTGATTCGACACTGTTCATGCGCCGTGATGAGGTCGAGGCAGCGTGGCAGTGGACGGATCCGATCATCAAGGGCTGGAACCAGCATTATCAGCGGCCACGACCCTACCCAGCCGGCAGCAACGGCCCGGAACAGCTGCAGAGCCTGCTGGAGCGCCACGGCCGGGAATGGGTCGAGTGATAGGCCTCGAATTCCCAAGGGTGGATGACGCTCTTTTGGTCGTAGGATGGGTGAAACCCATCGGAAATTGATGGGTTTCACCCATCCTACGGACTGTAGGTTGGATCGGGGCGCGTAGCCTAGCCGCAGGCGTAATCCGACATTTGGCCGGCACATCCAATACAGTTTTGAGCGTCCGCTTGCGCCTTTTTTCGGTCATACATGAAACGCTCCGCGGCAGATCGTGAGAGCCAAAGAGCTGACCGATAAAACGCGGCAAGGCGCAAGCAGCCCCCGCGCCTCGACGACCCCGCCGCTTGGTTGTCGCCCTATAGCTGGTAACTGAAGCTCATGCCGAATCGCGGGTCACGATCCCGACTGTCCAGGGCGCGATCACCCAGTGGCCGCGCCAGTTCCAGCGACAAGCTGTAGAAACGCCGATCACCAAAGCGCACACCCAATGCCGCCGATGCCAGGTTGGATGATGCACCGGCTCCGTTGAACCTGGCGCGCGCGGCATCCACCGCAGCATAAGGCTGGATCATGCGCAGCCATTGCCCATCACGGGCGAAGCTGCGATTGAGCTCGTAGGCCAACCCCCAACCCTTGTCACCATAAGCCTGATCACTGGGATATCCACGACCGAAATTGCGGTCACCGAAGATCACCTGTTCGCTTTCCGGCAGCGAATCGTCGCTCCAGTACAGCGCGCCTGATATCACGCTTTGCCAGGTACCCGCGAAGGTATCGCTCTGTACGCCGGACAAGCGCAAACGAGTGAAATCCAGATCGTGCAGCTGAATGTCGGCTTTCTGATCCAGCACCCGCACCTCGCTCTTCGCACCCAGATCGTCGATACCCTGATACAGGCCTCCGCTGAGAATACGCAGGCGATTGGCCTGCGCCATCTTCCACTCACCTTCCAGGGCCACGGCCCGTACCTTGCTGTCGATCACCAGCGCCCGCTTGCGTTCGGGCAGGGGCGACAGACGAGTGAACTCCCGCTCGTCATCCACCGAGTAGATTCGCGCCACGCCGGTCACCATCTCTGTCGGCGAGGCGACGAAGGGATGACTCACCCCCAGCGACAGACGCTGGTTGTCCCGATGCGACTCCGTGGTGGCACCGCCGATCACGAGCTGATCCTTGGGGTCGCTGCGATAGCGCGATGCAGAGGCTTGCAGACGCGTGCCCTCATCACTGACGAACTGGCTGTAATCGACCCGCACATAGCGCTCGCGATCTTCGCCTGGCGGCACCAGGGCACTGACCACCACCTGTTCACCTACCGACGTGTGTGAATTACTGGCGACCGAGACCACGGCCTGTAGATCATCCCGGCTGTCGTAGTCCATCGCCATCGAGACGCTCACCGGTTTACGGCTGACGTCGGTAACCAGGGTCACCGCACCATCGGTGGTGGTCGGTGGCGGTACGCTGGCACGCACCGTCACGCCGGGAATCTGTGCCATCAGCGTGGTGTAGCGTTGGAAGGAGCGAGTGGTCAGCGGGCGCTCCTGCAGCAGTTTGGCGGCGAGCTTGTCGACGTAGCCCCTGGCACTGCCGATCTCGCCGCGCAGTTCATGGCCACTGATATGCCCCTCGACCAGGATCACCCGCACATTACCCTGGCTCAGATCCTGGGCCGGCACAAAGGCGTAGGACAGCGCATAGCCATCAGCCTTGTAGCGCTTGGTGATGCTTTCTGCAGCAACCAGCAACTCACGGAGGCTGACCTCGCGACCGACCATGGGATTGAACAGCGCCGCAACTTCCTCGAAGGGATACACGGTGCCGCCCTCGATCAGCACATGGTTGACCTGTACGCGGGTATCGATCGGCAGTTGCTGCTGGGTGGGAGCGGAGAGCTGGGTCTCCGGCACCTTGGGCCTGTAGCTTTCCGGCGGCAGGTTGGGGGTTGGCAGGTTGTTTTCGATATCGTTGGTGTTGAGAAACTGCGGGCTATCAGCCATGGCACAAGACCAGGGCAGACAAATCAGCCCTGGCAACAGTAGGTCACGAAAGCGCATGAGTACCCTCCCTGAGATCCTCAAAACGCGGTGCAGAGCGCACCGAAAAGTCCTTTATAACAAGAAGGCGTCGCCCAACCGGGCGACGCCTCATATGCACGAACTGAAGTGTAGTCAGCTTTTCCAGAACACTGGAATCTGTTGACTCACTGGTTCGAGGAGCGGGAGCCACCGAGCAGGCCGCCCAGACCACCACCCAGCAGGCCACCTTCACCGCCAACCAGGCCTCCGGTCAAACCGCCGACCAGACCATTCACCGTGCCGACTACAGGCGCCAGAACCCCGTTTTCGCCAGCCAGACCGTTGACCAGCCCGCCAACCGGAGCCAGCGCACCAGACGGCGAGGTCAGGTTTTCAACCTGGCCAGTGATCGGGGCCAGTGCACCATTCACCGGATCGACCAGACCGCCGACCAGACCGCCAACAGGTGCCAACGCCGTGCCGTCAACCAGGCTGCCGACCGTGCCCTGTACATCGGTGATGGCGCCAGTGCCGCCAGCAGAGCCACCAGTCAGGCCACCGAGCAGGCCACCGCTGGCGGAACCACCGGTCAGGCCACCGCCCAGCAAGCCACCTTCACCGCTAGTCAGGCCACCGGTCAAACCGCCGAGCAGACCATTCACCGTACCGACTACAGGCGTCAGCGCACCATTCTCGCCAGCCAGACCGTTGACCAGTCCACCTACTGGAGCCAGCGCGCCAGATGGCGAAGTCAGGCCTTCAACCTGGCCAGTGATCGGGGCCAGTGCACCATTCACCGGATCGACCAGGCCGCCGACCAGACCACCAACAGGTGCCAACGCCGTGCCGTCAACCAGAGTGCCAACCGTGCCCTGCACATCGGTGATGGCGCCAGTGCCGTCAGCAGATCCACCGGTCAGGCCACCAGTCAGACCACCCGTGAGGCCACCGAGCAGACCACCATTTTCCAAACCAGCACCGCCTATATCGCTCAGCCCACCGAGCAGGCCGTTGACCGTACCCACGACAGGCGTCAGCGCACCATTCTCGCCCACCAGACCATTGACCAGACCACCTACCGGAGCCAGCGCACCGCCCTCACCCGTCACACCTTCGACCAACGAGGTAATCGGGGTCAGCGCACCAGTCGCAGGATCGACCAGGCCATTGGTCAAGTCGCTGACCGGCGCCAGAGCGGTGCCGTTGACCAAGCCACCCACCAGTCCCTGAGCGTCGGTTACCGTGCCGGTGCCATTGGTGCCGGAAGCCAGGGTATTGGTCAGGCCGTCGACGGCGCCGTTGACACCGCCCACCAGGCCGCCAACAGCATCGGTCACCGGCGACAGGCCCAGACCATCCACCGTCGAATTGAGGGTGCCGATCACAGGGCTCAGGGCACCACTTTCACCGAGCAGGGTACCGGTAAGGTCACCCACCGGCTGCAGCGTGCCACCCGTTCCAGTCAGCCCATCGACCAGACCAGTCACGGGCGACAGCAGGCCGGTGCTCGGGTTGATCAGGGTATTGGCCAGATCACTGACCGGGGCCAGGCCACCTTCGCTGCCCGTCACCTGGCCCGCGGTTGCCAACACATCGGATACGCTGCCCGTTCCCACTTCACCGCCGACCAGGGTGTTGTTGACGATACCGATAACCGGGCTCAACGCACCATCGGAACCCACAAGCGACCCAACCAGGCCACCCACCGGGGCCAGCGCACCACCATCACCGGTGAGGTTGTCGACGATGGAGGTTACCGGGGACAGTAGGCCGGTCTCCGGGTTGACCAGGTTATCCACAAGGTCGCCGACAGGAGCGAGCACCGAGTTATCAACAGTGTTGTCGACCACGTTCTGCACATTGTCTATGACACCATTATTCGCACCAGGCCCGCCTGGGGTGCCCGGTTCACCCGGAGTGCCCGGTTCACCCGGAGTGCCTGGCCCGCCTGGGGTACCCGGTTCACCTGGAGTGCCTGGTTCACCTGGAGTGCCTGGTTCGCCTGGAGTGCCTGGTTCGCCCGGAGTGCCTGGTTCGCCCGGAGTGCCTGGTTCACCCGGAGTGCCTGGTTCGCCTGGAGTGCCCGGTTCACCCGGAGCACTGCTGCTGTTCTCGGTAACGTAATACTTCTTGGTAGTACCGCTGCAACCCGCAACAGCAGTCAGGGAGAGTATCAGCGCCAGTGCTGTGCAGGTGTGCAAAACCGAATGCGTTTTCATGATGACCGTCCTAGCCGATGAGGCCCAGTTGAAACAAGGTTCACGAAAGTGGAACCACGACTGTGACGGTCATTAAAGGTGCACAACTTAAGGGCGGCAATTCTCGAATTATTACTACTACCAGAGGTATAGGGTTTTATATACCGGATGGATTAATACTATCTACGTAAATAAAAACCCATGCTCCATATGACCTCCTGAATGCGAAAACAACATGTCGCGACTCGGTCATCACTTACTTAATCAACTGGCTCCGGAGTTTGTTGCACAATCACCAAGACATAGTAAACAACTATTTTCAGAAACGCTCACACGTAGCATGAACGTAGTATTTTCAATTCTCATCAATAAATAAAGCGCCCTAGAAAGCATTTCATAACAGATGTGTTAATTACAAAGTATTATGGAGCCTCTACTGGCTCCATGCTATTAGATAAGCGTTGGCGCACCGACTTTTCATTTATGGCCTGGAATCTCGATACCCGGCTTCATGAAATGATCCTTTCTCTACTCCAGCCAACATGTGGAGAGCTGCATCGTTATCCAGCAGACGGCTAGCGACAGAGCGAGTGGCGTACTCGCGCAGGATCCAACAACGGCGCCACAACATGGATTTGGCAATCATGGGGATCAGGGAAGTGCCTCAACGGCTACAAATGCGCTCGGCACACAAGCAGCGTGGCGCGGTGGCCGTCGAATTTTCGATCGTCTTCATCATTTTCTTTCTGATTTTCTACGGGCTGGTGGGCTATAGCATCCCGTTTCTGCTCGGCTCCACGTATCAGGAGCTCGCCACCGAAGCGCTACGTGACACCATTCGTACCCCCAATACCCGTGCTCCCACAGCAGAACAGCTGGCCCTGCACCAGCAGCGCGTTCAGCAAACCCTGCACAACTCCTGGCTACCAGAGGCCTGGGCACAGACTTGCGACGGCTATACCGGTTACCTGAAAACCGGCGCGGTATGGAGTGTTTGCGTTCGCCACGCCAACCCCGAAGCCATCATGCCGCCCTTTTCCATATTCGGCTGGAAGGTTCCGCAATTGCCCAGCGAAATACGTGGCGAGGCGAAGATTCGCCTCTATAACGGAGCAGGATAATGCACATGAACATGCCACTTCAGCGGCGAAGCCAGCACGGCGCCTTCAGCATCCTCAGCGCCTTCACCCTGATGCTGGCCATCCTGTTCCTCGCTCTGGTGGTAGACGCCGGCCGCCTGTATCTGGAACAACGCAACCTGCAACGAATCGCCGACACCGCCGCACTGGAATCCATTTCCCGGCTCGAGTCGGGCAACTGCTCCCAAGAGCCAGCCAAAGCCCAGAGCTATGCCCTGGAAAACGCGAGTTCCTATGGTTTTGCCATGAATGACCTGCAGTCTCTCAGTACCTCCTGCGTCAGTATCAATAGCGTCGACAGCCTGCTTGTCACATCACCTGATGCCGCAACCGGCCGCGCCGTAGAAGTGATCACCAGCAGTCAGGTGCCGGCCAGCATCATCATCCGTACCGGTAGCCTGTTCGGCTTTCCCGGCAATGCCACGGTACGGCTGCAGGCTATAGCGGTTGCCGAGAAGGATAGCGATCCGATGGCAGTATTTTCTGTTGGTGCGCAACTGCTTAATTTGGGTTGTAGCGCTTCCCCTGGCTTGGTTCCCAGCCTATTGAAAACAGTTGGCGCAGATATCTGCCTGACGCTATTGGACTGGGAGGGGTTACTTGAGACTCAAGTTACTCCAGCAGGACTACTACAGGCACTGGGCGTGGATCTGACCATCAACCAACTCAAGGCACTGACACCGGAAGGGCTAGTGGAGTTGGAGGGAACCAAGATCAACCTGATTGACCTACCAGACTTGATCAATGCTTCAGCCAGCCTGATCACCAACAACGATACGCTGGCTGCCAACATTGCCGCTCTTGGCGTAGATCTGCTGAGTACCGAACTGAAAAACGCCAAGGTAAACCTTCTGGGCACTGCCGATCAGCCTGGAATACTCCAGATCGTCACGGGCCCTGGCCAAGCGCTGGGCTCGGCACTGGATGCCAAGCTCAATCTTGGCGATGTGTTATCCACAAGTTTGATGACTGCGGTACAGGGGCGTGGGTTGCTGGTAGATCAACTGAGTCTTCTCAATGGCACTTTGGCCGTGAAGATGGGAATTGTAGAGCCTCCAGCCATCGGTATCGGACCTGTAGGCACCACCGCTTATAACGCCCAGATCCGCCTCCAGGCCAATGTCGACAGCAGTAAACTTCTAGGTGGTTTGTTGGAGCCTCTCTTATCGCTAAAACTCCCAATTATTCTCGATCTCGTTAATACCAAGGGCGAATTGGCTGACATCGATTGCTCGCTTCCCGAACCGGAGATCACTATCGATGTGGAATCACGCGTTGGAAATATTTGTATCGGTACCATGCCCAGCGAGTCCTTGTGGTCGACAAAAGCCAGTTGTACCGAAGCCAATACCCAAGAAACGCCCATATTGAAGTTGCTTGGTTTGGATCTGGTCAAAGGCAAGGCTGCTGTACCACTGCTTAGTACAGGGGTTCCTAGAAGCGTCACCCTCGCCGAGCAAGAGTCAGAAACAACCGAAATTAATAAATTAAATATCGGTACCTCAGTTAGCAAATTACTTTCTGAAGTACTTAAAATGATCAGGCTAGGGGCTCCAAAAACCTCGAACGGCTCACCTGGCTTTACAACGATTCAGGCGGCTCAGATTGCCGAGAAATATCTTTCAGAAAATAGTTACAACAAAGAAAAAGCAAAGGCCGCACTAGAAAAAGACAACATCGACTGGGCTAGGCCTGCCGTAATTATTTTTAGCACGACAATGCTGGAAGAATGGAGCGGTAAATTGCTGGGAGTTAACTGCGCTATCGAATCCAATAAATCCAAATGCCGTAATGAGTTAGCCAACTCATTACAAACCAAAGCACAAAATGGTCTATTAGGTAGCCTTTTAACAGGCATCGCAAACCTGCTTGGCTTGGGCAGTGATTCTCAACCTCTACTGCTAACAATCCTTGAGCCAATTATTAAAATCCTTGAACCACTCCTGAATGAAGTAGGCAATAGCCTGAGCACCCTACTCACCGCCCTCGGCCTAAATCTGGGTCAAAGCGAAATCAAAGTACACAGCATCAGCTGTGGCATCCCTCGGCTGGTGCAGTGAGGTTCGCCATGCGACGTTCTCTGGCAAACAGGCAACAAGGCGCGGTGGCCATCGAGTTCGCCATGCTGTTCGGAGTGTTCTTCGTGGTGGTCTACGGGATCATCGCCTACAGCATTCCCATGTTGCTGATGCTGACCTTCAAGCAGGTCAGCGCCGATGCAGCACGGGCGACCCTGCAGGTGAATCCGGCCAGCAGCAGTTATGTACAGGTGCTTAGCCGCGAAATCACTCGTACCGTCGAGCAGAGTTGGTTGCCGGAGAGCTGGCGTGGAGGCGACTGTCCCGCGCCGGAGCAGAATGAAGCGGGCTATGTCTGGAGCAAACTACCCGGCAGCCCGTCCTACGGCCATATCGCCCTCGACGCCCGTGATCCGAACGCGTCCTACCATGTGTTGCACGTCTGCCTGCAACGCTTCTACAACCGTGAAGGCGCTACCGAACAGCGGGCCATAGTGCCGACCCTGCGTCTGTTCAATATCGACATCCCCAGCCTGCCCGAGCGTGACGGCAACGTGGTGATTCGGGGCGAGACGACCGTGACGCTGTGAGTGAGCACGCAGGACGGAAGCACCGAGAGCGTTTCCGTCCTTACCGCGAAACAGGCTGACACGGGGTCGACCCACAACAGCAGCATTGCCCCAACGTTCGGCGGATTACGCCTTTGGCTGATACGCCCTGCGGATCTGCAGGACGGATCTCGGCGGAGAGGCCAATACGATTAGTCTCACGAATGTTCTGTCCATGAGGCGTAAACGCAGACCATCAGGCGCCGATGACACCCCCATCGTCACGGCTGATCACCATCACCGAAGAGCGTGGATGCACACCCGGCCGATGATCCGGGAAAGACGAGCCACCCTCTTCGCCCGGGTGCTGAATGCCGACGAACATCGTGGTGTAGTCCGGCGAGAAGGCCAGGCCGGTGACTTCGCAGCCGACCGGGCCAACCATGAAGCGGCGGATTTCGCCGCTGCGCGGATCGGCGCAGAGCATCTGGTTGTTGCCCATGCCGGCATAGTCGCCGCTGTTGCTGTACTTGCCATCGGTCTGGATCCACAGACGGCCGCCGCCATCGAAACCGACACCGTCCGGGCTGTTGAACATGTTGTCGGCATCGATCGCATGGCTGCCGGCCTGTGCGGTTCCGGGATGAACCACCGGGTTACCGGCGACCACGAACAGATCCCATTCGAAATCCTGCGCCGCGGCATCATCGCCCTCCTCACGCCAACGCAGGATCTGCCCGTACAGGTTGTTGGCCCGCGGGTTCGGGCCGCCGACCGGCTGCCCCTCCTCGCCACGCTTGCTGTTATTGGTGAGGGTGCAATAGACCTGCCCATCCTGCGGGCTGACGGTGATCCATTCGGGGCGATCCATACGCGTCGCCCCCACTTGAGTTCCGGCCTGGCGGGCGCGGATCACCACGTCGGCCTGGTTGGCGAAACCATGCTCGGCGGTCAGACCGTTCTTACCCGCGCTCAGCTCGATCCAGCGACCACGGCCTTTCGGATGATCGGCATCACCGTCACCTCCGTCGAAACGCGCCACGTACAAGGTGCCGTGGTCGAGGATATGCCGATTGGCCTTGGCATCCGCGCGGTTCAGGCGGTCACGGGTGATGAATTTGTAGATGAACTCACCGCGCTCATCGTCGCCCATATACACCACCACGCGACCATCGCGCGTGGTGTTCAGCGCCGCGTTCTCGTGCTTGAAGCGGCCCAGGGCGGTACGCTTGATCGGTTTGGACTGTGGATCGAAAGGGTCGATTTCGACAATCCAGCCATGCCGATGCAATTCGTTGGGATTCCTGGCCAGATCGAAGCGAGGGTCGAAACGGTGCCACTCGTTGTCGACGCTGTCGTGAACCACACTGAAACGCTTCTGATCCGGGGTGAAGGCCAGTTGCGCATCCGTGCTGCCGAAGCAATCGCTAAAGTTCTCTTCGCAGGTCAGGTAGGTTCCCCACGGCGTCTGTCCACTCGAGCAGTTCTGGAAAGTGCCGAGCACTTCGGTACCGAGCGGATCACTCTGGGTTTTGAGCAGGTCGTGGCCACGGGCCGGGCCACTCACTTCGATCGGCAGGTTGGCATGCACACGGCGGTTATACGGCGAGCCCTGAACGAACGCCCAGCCATCCTTGCCACGACGTACTTCGATCACCGTCACACCCTCGGCATTCTGCGCCTTGCGCACATCCTCGGCGGACTTCGGCAATTCACCGTGAGGCAGTAGATAACGGTAGTTCACGTATTCGTTGTTGATGGCCATCAGCGCGCGATCCGCGTCACCGGGCCAGGGAAAGAAGCTCATGCCATCGGTGTTGTCACCAAACTGCAGCAGCTGCTCGGCGGTACTGTTGCTGCCATCACCTTTGAACGCCGGGCCACCGTCGTGCAGTGGCTGGCCCCAGCTGATCAATGTGCGGAAGGAATAGCCGGGCGGCAGGGTAATGGTGTCGGCGCTGGACGCAGCGATATTGTCGAATCCCATCAACGGACTGCCAACCGCAGTACCGATCGCATCGGCCAGGGCGCTACGGCCCAGCAATCCGCCCCCGAGAAACAGCGCCGCACCGGTCAGGGCACCAGCCCCGATGAAACGGCGACGGGAAAGGGTCAGGCGTTCGAGGTCAGTCGGTTGCTCGTCATGCATCACGGTATTCCTGCTTTCTTCTGATGCGCAGGAACGCTAGGGCATGAACATGACGGTTGGATGACGACTGATCGCAAAAGCGAGTCAGAATACAGCGTCATTATCGACAGGCTGAGCGATATACACAATTACCGTGGCTTAACCTGTGGATAACCTGGGAGCTCTCTGCCATAGCCCTCAGAAGACGAGCACTACAGATGATTGTGCAGAATCTGACCAGTAGTAATATTTTATACACAGGCGCTCTGGATAAGATCCTTAAGTATCTGTGGATAAAACAACAGAGGCCATATGTTACGTATGCTTGGAGACTCTGGATACTTTTTGACCATACGAGGGGAGGTGCACAGGATCAAAAGCGGCGCGTGCTGAGCAGTTCGTCCAGCACTCGGTTAACCACTCGAAACGGCACCGACATGTGATCCTCGCCCGCTTCGATCTGAAAGTCACTGCGCAGGCCGTACTGCGACAGGTTTTCCAGGCGAATTTGCAGGGAACGTACATCCTGGATTTCCTGAGGCATCTCACGATCGCCGACCCACATCGTCAGGCTACGATGGGTCAGATCGAGTTGCCCGGCATGAGCCTGTTTGGTGAACGCACGCTCGTGCTCCAGCAGGTAGCGGTCACGCCACCACAGGCTCGGGCTGATCGCGACCACATGCTGGAACAGCGCCGGCCGGGTGAATAACGCGTAGATACCGAACATGCCGCCGAATGAGTGCCCGACCAGACTGCGCTGATCCTGATCGACCTTGAAACGTTCGGCGACCCTGGGCATCAGGCGCTTCTCGATGAAATCCAGGAACGGATCCTGACCACCCTGCGGCGGCGTGTTGCGCTCCTTGGGCTGCGGCGGCGACAGGTCGAACGCACGCCGCTCGAAGTCCAGCGGCGTGTCGCTCGGGTAACCGATGGCCACGATGATCGCCCCCCGCAGGCGCTTCTGCGCGCGCTTGGCGGCGTGGAAGGCCGGAAAGTAGGCGTTGCCGTCGAGCAGGTAGATCACCGGATAGCCGCCGGTATAGGGCACATCGCCCTCCGGCAGGCTGACCATGATGCGGTACTCGCGCCCTTCGGCGCTGTTCATCGTCCACTGCTCGGTGCCGTCCAGTGTTACCGGAGTGGCCTGGGCGAGCGATAGGCTCCCTAGCAACACACTCATCAGTAACGCGCTCCAGCAGTTCACCGCGATCACCAGCGGTAGCTAAGGCTGGTGACCACGCTGCGCGCTTCGCCGCGATAGCAGAACGTGTCTTGGCAGGTGATGTAGCGTTTGTCGGTCAGGTTGCGGGCGTTTAGTGCCACGCGCACGCCGTCCATGCCGCCACCGAAGTCGTAATGCACGCCCGCATCGAACAGGGTGTAGTCGTCGTTCTTTTGCGTGTTGGCGCCATCGCGATAGGTGCTGCCAGTATAACGCGCGCCGGCGGATACCCCGAGGCCGAACGACAGGCTGTAATTCAGCCAGAGCGAGGCCAGGTGACGCGGCGTGTCTTTCGGCGCCTTGCCTTTGAAGTCGCTGTCCTTGGTCACTTCGGCGTCATTGAAGCTGTAGCTGGCGTTCATGCGCAAACTGTCGGTCAGATCGGACACGGCTTCCAGTTCCAGGCCACGAGAAACCTGCTCACCTGTCTGCACCTGGAAGTTGGCATTGTTCGGGTCACGAGTTGTCACGTTGCTCTGGGTCAGGTGGTAGAGCGAAGCCGTGAGCATCGTGCTGCTGCCTGGCGGCTGATACTTGAGGCCGACTTCGTATTGCTCGCCTTCGCTCGGTTCAAACAACTTGCCACCGAATTCGGCGCCACTCTGCGGCAGGAACGAAGTCGCATAGCTGGCATAGGGTGCCAGGCCGTTGTCGAACAGATAGAGCGCGCCGACCGAACCGGTGGTGGCGGAATTGCTGATTTTGGTGTTGACGTCCTCGCCCCACACGTAACCATTGGTACGCGCATGCACCCAGTCGCGGCGCAAGCCTGCGGATAGGCGCCAACGGTCGATTTCGATTTGATCTTGCAGGTACATGCCTGCGCGGTACTCAAGACCTTCACGGTCGACTTGAACATTGTCGGGGCGGCTAATGTGCTGGTGATAGTCAGGTGCGCTGAGATCCAGCGATGGAGCTGCGCCCGTGGCATACAACAAGGACGTATCGAGCCAGGCGTAATCCACGCCACTGATCAGGGTGTGCTGCAGATTGCCGGTGGCAAAACGGCTGATCAGGCGGGTGTCTGTGGATAACGTGGTCATGTCCTCATAGCTGCCTGCCGTACCACGATTGAGGATGTGGCCATCGGTGACACCAAGTATGTCCAGATACTGGTTGGTAGTATCCAGCTGCCCGTAACGCAGGTTCTGCTGCAGGCTGAAAGTGTCGTTGAAGGCATGCTCGAACTCGTAGCCGACCGTCCACTTGCGTTGTTCGAGCTTGTCGAAATATTCGTCGCCCTGCCAAATATTGGTCAGGTGATCGCCGTCCTTGTAGAACATCGGCGACGCGGCTGTCTGGCGCTCCTGATACTGCGCCAGCAGAGTCAGGCTGGTGTCCGGGTCGATCTGCCAGCTCAGCGACGGAGCCAGCAGGCGCGTGTCGTTATCCATCTGCTCGATGGAGTATTCGGCATCCCGATAAATGCCGACGGTGCGCCACAACACGTCACCGGACTCATCCAGCTTGCCACCCACATCGAACTGGCCCTGACGATGGTTGTAGTTGCCGGCCTGGATCTCCACTTCATTCTTCGCCAACATGCTCGGTCGCTTGCTAACCCGGTTGACCATACCGCCAGGACTGATCTGTCCGTACAGCACTGAAGCCGGGCCCTTGAGCACCTCGACACGCTCCAGGCTGTAGGCCTCCAACGCAGGCAAGGCCAACCAACCGCTGCCCGTCTGGCGCAAACCGTCGAGGAAGTCGGCAGATTGGGTGGTCTCGAAACCCCGCATACTGATGGTGTCGAAGCGCGGATCCAGGCCCGAGCCGCCGACCCGTACACCGGCGGTGTAGGCGACGGCATCCTCGACCCTGTTCACCTTACGATCGGCCATCTGCTCGGCAGTCACCACGCTGATGCTCTGCGCGGTTTCCAGGATTGGCTTGTCGCTTTTCGTGGCGCTGCTGGCGTTGCTGGCGAAGTAGCCCGGCACCGGCGCAAAGGCACTCTGCACCGCCGTGGCTTCGATGCTGGTGGCGTCGAGCTGAACGCTGGAGTCGGTCTTGCCCGGCAGCACCACATAGCCTGATGACGTCTTGCGGGCGGCCAGACCACTGTCGGCAAGCAATTTCGCCAACCCTTCCTCCAGCGAACCGCCGCCGGCCAGGCCAGGGCTGTTCAAACCACGCACCACGTCTGGAGAGTAGGACAAGGTGATGCCGGCCCGCTCGGCGAAGGTGCTCAGCGCCTGTTCCAGCGATCCGGCCGGAACGCTCGGGGCGGCAGCAGCGGAAACCGGTGAGGCCGCCTGAGCCGACAGGCTTGCCGTACCACCAATCAGGGCCAGCGCCAGGCAGATGGCGCCCGGCAACGTACGAGGCTGAAGCTGAAACGGCAGGGGTCTGGCAGAACGCATGACGGTATCCATTGAGGGAGTGATCACCCCTAACCGGATGAGCCGAAAAAATCCGACAGATTATTTTCAAAAGGAGATCGCACCATCGGCGCCTAGAAGGCGAAAGCGGCCTGTCGTAGGATGGGTGAAACCCATCGGAAATTGATGGGTTTCACCCATCCTACGGGCTGGTGGATGAAAAGAGCGTCAGCTACGCGCCCCGATCCATCCTACGTCCGCTTGCGCCTTCAAACGGCCACTGATTTCGTTCGGACTTACGCCACCGGCATGATTCGTACCCACCAGCGCGTTCGCTCGACGATCTTCACCGGCAATAGATGGGTGATGTTGCTCAGCATCGCGTCGGGCTCGTCCAGGCGGAAAACCCCGGAAAGATGCAGATCGGCCACTGCCGAATCGCAGCCCAGCCAGCCCTTCCGGTAGCGCCCGGCTTCAGCCAGGAAGTCATCCAGGCGAATATCGCTGACCACCAGCAGACCGCGCGCCCAGGCGAAGGGATCGAGCGGACCTTTGCCGAGTACGGTCATGCCGGTCGCTGACACGCCAACTCCCTCGCCAGCCTGTAACCGCAACTGACCGGTAGCGGTGGAAACCAGCGCTTCGCCACGCTGGACTCGAATCTCACTGTAATCGTCACGCTCACGCAGCAGCACGCTGGCGTTATGGCCCTGACACGCGGCGAAACGACAGCGCGCTCGCCAATCGGCCCCCTCCACCAGCGCCTCGCCTGCGCGCAGAATCAGTTCTTGCCCCTGCACATCCAGCGCACTACCGGTGTTGAGCACCACCTCGGCAGCGGCGCCCAGGCTGACTCGACGGCGCTCCCCGGTGGCGGTCGCAAAGTCGGCCTGCCAGGCAGGTGGCGCCTGCGTTGCCAATAACGTCGCGCTGCCCACCGCCAAGCCGAGGCCGAGTAACTTCAGGGTGCGTCGACGGTTCAAGTCGGCTTCAGCGCGGCGCAGCAAAGGAATGGTTTGTGCGGCATCTGGCAACTGACTGGCCTGGAACAGCCCGCCCATCTGCTGCAGGCGTTGCCAGGCCAGTTGATGACGCACATCGCGCCCTAACCAGTCCTGCAACTGCCCGTGCAGCTCGGCACTACCGGTATTGGCGCGCAAACGCATCTGCCACTCGATGGCCGTGCGGACGATGGACTCCGGCAGACGCTCGGCGGCCGCGCTCACAGCGGCGCCTCGAAACAGCCGCGGTAACAGTGCAACAAAGCGCTCGCCACATGCCGCTCGACGGTGCGGCTGGAAATACCCAACTGCTGGCCAATCTGCTGATGAGTCAGGCCGCCGAGCTGATACAGCAGAAAGGCCTCGCGTACGGTTGGCTTGAGGCCGTCGAGCAACCCAGCGATTCGCTCCAGGCACTCCATCGTCTCGTGGCGCACTTCCGGCGAGGGATGGCTGGCTTCAGGCAACAGTGCCAATGCATCGAGGTAGGCACGTTCCAGCGCATCACGTCGCCAATGGTCGATTACCAGGCCGCGGGCAACACGAACCAGCAAGGCGCGCGGCGCCCGATCACTGATCGGCTTGCCACGCATCAACAGACGCACAAAGGTGTCCTGGGCCAGATCCGCCGCCTGCTGCGAACAGCCGAGCGAACGCCGCAGCCAGCCATTCAGCCAGCCGTGGTGCGTGCCGTAAAGCACATCGAGCGGAACGATCGAATCCGTTTCAGGTAGCGACATGGACGCCCTCCGAGGCCGACAAGCGCAATAAACACCATGGACGTGATGGCGACCGCGCACATTATTCGCGAATCGTTCTTATTACAACTATTAGCGCGTTCAAATCGACGAGCAAGGTGACGGATACCCTTGCCAAATTGATCGCGATTTCAGGATTCGCTGCTCATGCCATAGGAAACAGCGTCTTTATTGATATATGATTCGTATACGATTCATATATCTGGAGGGCGCATGGGCATAGTCAATATCGAGGATGAGCTGCACGATCAGATTCGTAGGGCAAGCAGCGTATCGTGCCGCTCGATCAACGCTCAGGCCGGCTTCTGGATTCGCATCGGCATGTTGTGCGAAATGAACCCGATGCTGAGCTTCAACGAGGTGGTCGCGGCAGAACTACGCGCCGCCGGTGTGGTGGCTCCACGTCGTGTGGTGGAAACGGTATGACCAAAAATCCGCAAGAAATCGCCCTGATGGCGGAATCCGGCAGGCTGCTGGCATCGGTATTCGGCTACCTGGATCGCCTCGACCTGCTTGGCATGTCCACCCTGCAGGTCAATGACCTTGTGGATAACTTCATCGTAAAGGAGCTCGAGGCCCGCCCCGCGAGCAAAGGGCAATACGGTTACGCCTATGCTCTGAACGCTTCACGCAATGAGGTGGTGTGTCACGGAGTGCCCAGCCCCAGCGAGATTCTGCAAAGCGGTGATCTGGTGAATTTCGATATCACCCTGGAGAAGAACGGCTATATCGCCGACTCCAGCAAAACCTACCTGATCGGCGAAGTTTCCCCACAGGCCCGGCAGCTCGCCACGATCACCTATGAGGCGATGTGGAAAGGCATCGAGGCCGTGCGTCCTGGTGGGCGCCTGGGCGATATCGGTCACGCCATCGAAAGGCACGCCCGCGCCCATGGCTATTCGGTGGTTCGCGAGTATTGCGGTCACGGGATCGGCCGAGAAATGCACGAGCCACCGGAGGTGTTGCACTGGGGTAAGGCAAAGACCGGCCTGACGCTTCGCGAAGGCATGGTCTTCACCATCGAGCCAATGATCAATCAGGGCCAGCCTGGCGTGCGCACACTGCGTGACGGTTGGACGGTAGTGACCCGTGACGGCACGCTGTCCGCGCAGTTCGAACACACCGTGGCGGTGACGAAAGATGGCGTACAGGTACTGACCTTGCGGCCCGATGAGCGCTCGATCGTTTGAAGGGAAGTTTGCCAACATAAGCGAATGCTTGGCGATTGACTGCGCGGCACTGCTCCATGATCAGGCTGCTAAAAGACGCAAGCGGACGCTCACCCCGTAGGGTGGATGACGCTCTTTTCATCCACCATTACGATTGCAGAGCGGTGGACGGGTAAAGCGTCGTCCACCCTACGACAGGCCGCTTCCAGCACTCTGCTGCCATTGTTTTTGAAATGCCTGAGGCCGATGCAACTCTGGCCTATGCCTGCGTCTCGAGACTGACCAGCACCCATGGCAGCATCACCTGGGTCAGCGGCCCGATGCTCAGTGCGAACAACAGGGTACCTATCCCCAGAACAGCCGGGCCCGCAAGCAGAAGGCCGACCAACAGCACGCTCAGTTCGAGCGCGGTGCGTACAGCGCGCAGCGAGTAACCGGTGACCCGATGCAGCCCGGTCATCAGCCCGTCCCGCGGCCCGCGTCCAAGCTGGGCACCGATGTACAGCGCCGAGCCCAGCCCACACAGCGATACGCCACCGATGGTGAACAGCAGGCGCCAGAGGAATGTCTCCGGTGCAACCAGCACCTGCAGGGTAAAATCAACCACAACGCCAATAATCACGGCATTGGCGATGGTGCCGAGGCCGGGCATTTCGCTCAGCGGAATCCACAGCACCAGCACCAGAAAGGAAACGCCGACCACCACCCAGCCAAAACTGACAAGCAGCAGTTTGGCCACCCCGACATGCAGCGCATCCCACGGCGCCAGGCCAAGGTTTCCGCGAATCATCAGCGCAATGGAAACGCCGAAGAAGACCAGACCGACAACCAGTTGCACGAGGCGGCGCAGCAGTTTGCCGGCGCGCAACTGCGCAAGCGGCCCGAGCTGAACGAGTGTGGCCTTGTTGCCCATCATTCCACAGTTACGCTCTTGGCCAGATTGCGCGGCTGGTCGACATCGGTGCCGCGCAACACGGCCACGTGGTAGGACAGCAACTGCAGCGGCAGGGTGTATAGGATCGGCGCCAGGGCGTCGTGGATGTGTGGCATGTTCACTACGTGAATGCCTTCGCCATTGCTCATGGCCGCCTGCTCGTCGGCGAACACCAGTAGCTCGCCGCCACGGGCGCGCACCACTTGCAGGTTGGACTTGAGCTTGTCGAGCAGCTCGTTGTTCGGCGCCACGGTGACCACCGGCATGTCGGCATCCACCAGGGCCAACGGGCCGTGTTTCAGCTCACCGGCCGGATAGGCCTCGGCGTGGATATAGGAGATTTCCTTGAGCTTGAGCGCTCCTTCCATCGCCACCGGGTATTGAGCGCCGCGGCCGAGGAACAGCGTGTGGTGCTTCTCGGCGAACAGTTCGGAAACCTTTTCCACGATCTTGTCCATGGCCAGGGCTTCGTCCAGCCGGGCCGGCAGGCGACGCAGTTCTTCCACCAGTTCGGCGGCCACGCCATCTTGCAGCGTGCCTTTGACCTGGCCGAGGGCCAGGGTCAGCAGCATCAGGCCGACCAGCTGGGTGGTGAAGGCCTTGGTCGACGCCACGCCAATCTCGGGGCCAGCATGGGTCAACAGGGTCAGGTCGGATTCGCGCACCAGCGAGCTGATACCAACGTTACAGATGGCCAGGCTGGCCAGGTAACCACCGTCGGCCTTGGCGTTGCGCAGGGCAGCCAGCGTGTCGGCCGTCTCGCCGGACTGGGAAATACTGACGAACAGCGTGTCCGGCTGCACCGCCACTTTGCGATAGCGGAATTCGCTGGCCACTTCGACCTGGCAGGGAATACCCGCCAGACCTTCGAGCCAATAACGGGCGACCATACCGGCGTGGTAGCTGGTACCACAGGCGACGATCTGCACGTTGCGCACCTTGGCGAACAGCTCGGCAGCCTGGGGGCCGAAGGCCTGTACCAGCACATGATCGCTGCCCAGGCGGCCTTCCAGCGTGCGCTGCACCACCTTGGGCTGCTCGTGGATTTCCTTGAGCATGAAGTGACGGAACACACCCTTGTCGGCCGCATCGGCGCCTTCGTGGTACTGCACCGCCTCACGCTGCACCACATGGCCATCGGCGTCCCAGATTTGCACGCTGTCGCGACGGATCTCGGCGATATCGCCCTCTTCCAGATACATGAAGCGGTCAGTGACCTGGCGCAGAGCGAGCTGGTCGGAGGCGAGGAAGTTCTCGCCCAGGCCCAGGCCGACCACCAGCGGGCTGCCACTGCGGGCGGCGAGCAGGCGATCCGGTTGAGCCGCGCTGATCACTGCCAGTCCATAGGCACCCTGCAACTGCTTGACCACCGCTTTCAGCGCCTCGACGAGGTCGCTCTGGCTTTTCAGGGTGTGATCGAGCAGGTGCACGATGACTTCGGTATCGGTATCGGAACTGAAGGTATAACCCAGTTCCTGCAAGCGCTCACGCAGGGGGCCATGGTTTTCGATGATGCCGTTGTGCACCACGGCCAACTGGTCGCCGGAAAAATGCGGGTGGGCATTGTTTTCGGTCGGCACGCCGTGGGTGGCCCAGCGGGTATGGGCGATGCCCAGGCGACCCGGCAGCGGCTCGCTGCTCAGGGCGCTTTCCAGTTCGCTGACCTTGCCGACGCGGCGGCGGCGCTGCAGCGAGCCCAGATCATCGACCAGCGCCACACCGGCACTGTCATAACCGCGGTATTCCAGGCGCTTTAGGCCCTCGACCAGCACAGCGGTGATGTTACGTTCGGCAATGGCGCCTACGATGCCACACATAGCATTCTCCTCAGGTAGCGTCGGCAACCGCGCAGATCAACTGGATCCCGCGGGCCAAGAGTTGTTCACGCGCCTCGTCAGTGAGACGCTCATCAGTGATCAGGGTGTGCACGCTGCTCCAGGGCAGCTCGAGGTTGGGGATACGCCGGCCGATCTTGTCGCCCTCGACCATCACGATCACCTCACGGGCCACCTCGGCCATCACCCGTGAAAGCCCCAGCAGTTCGTTGAAGGTAGTGGTGCCCCGCTGCAGATCAATGCCATCGGCACCGATGAACAGTTGGTCGAAATCATAGGAGCGCAACACCTGCTCGGCGACCTGGCCCTGGAAGGAATCCGAATGCGGATCCCAGGTGCCACCGGTCATCAACAGCACCGGCTCATGCTCGATATCGCGCAAGGCGTTGGCCACGTTCAGCGAGTTGGTCATCACCACAAGGCCGGGCTTGTGCCCCAGCTCGGGAATCATCGCCGCCGTGGTGGTGCCGCTGTCGATGATGATCCGCGCATGCTCGCGAATCCGTGCCACCCCGGCCCGGGCGATGGCCTGCTTGTAACGGGAAACCGGCTGAGCACTGTCGACGATCAATTCCTGCGGCAGGGGTACCGCACCGCCATAGCGACGTAGCAGCAGGCCATTGGTCTCCAGAGCCGCGAGATCCTTGCGGATGGTCACTTCGGAGGTGGCGAAACGCTTGGCCAAGGCATCCACACTCACCTCGCCCTGCTCGGCGAGCAAGGCAAGGATGGTATGGCGACGTTGCGGTGTGTTGCGTTTCGACATCTATAAGTTTCGATTCGAAAGATAATTGCGCGAATCAAAACCTACCGAAGCTTTCGAGTCAAGCCTTTGCAACGATAAAAGTGGCTGAGGCTACCCTCCAGAGTTATCCACAATATCGTCAGGGCTTCAATTCAAGGTCAGCTTGACCCCGAAGCCCACCAGGCAAAGCCCTGCAAGCCTTTCCAGGCCACGGGCGATCCTCGGGTTCGCGCGCATGCGCTCAGCGAGGAAGTGGGTACTCAGTACCACCACCAACCCGTAGAGAAAGGTCAGTACGGCGATGGTCATGGCGAGAAACCCGAAGGTCAGCATACCCTGGTGCTTCTGCGGGTCGATGAACAGAGGAAAGAAGGCCATGTAAAAGATGATGGCCTTGGGGTTGAACAGGGTGATCAGGCAAGTCTGGCGAAGGTATTGGCGGGGTTTGATCTCCAGCGTAGGCGCCGCCCCGGGTTTGGCCAGCAGCATGCGCAAACCGAGCCAGACCAGGTAAGCGGCACCGAGCCACTGCACCAGGTGGAACGCTGTCGGATACGCCTTGAGCAAAGCGGCAACTCCGGCCACGGCCAGCCACATCAGCACCTGATCGCCAAGAATGATGCCCAGGGTCGAGGCCAGACCAGCACGGATACCGCCCTTGCCTGTGGATAAGATCAGCGCCAGGTTACCCGGCCCGGGAATCGCCAGCAGGATGATGAAGGCCACCACGAAGGCGCTGTAGTCCGTTACGCCAAACATTCATTGACTCCCTGTGTGGCGAGGTGAAGCAAGTGTCTGACCGTCAGATAGCTATCCACAGGCGCACCCGCTGCTGGTATTTCCTGGGTATCGCTTCGCTCAACCCAGGCTACAGACTACAGGCCGAGCTTAAGCCATGCTTGCCATCGCAGGCATATTTCGCGGTGCCTGCGCCTCTTCTTGCAGCTTATGGCTTGCGGCTTGTAGTTGCTTTTACCGGGCGCTGCCAGCCATCTATGTTGCGCTGGCGGCCACGGGCGACAGCCAGGTTGTTGTCTGGCACATCGCTGGTGATGACAGAACCGGCTGCCGTGGTCGCCCCGTCGCCCAGGGTCACCGGAGCTACCAGGGCGCTGTTGGAACCAACGAAGACATCTTCACCCATCACCGTACGGTGCTTGTTGGCGCCGTCGTAGTTACAGGTGATGGTGCCGGCGCCGATGTTGCTGCGCGCACCGATCTCGGCATCGCCCAGGTAACTCAGGTGACCAGCCTTGGCGCCCTCGCCCAATACGGCATTCTTCAGCTCGACGAAGTTACCCACATGGGCCTTGGCGCCGAGCACGCTGCCCGGACGCAGGCGGGCGAACGGGCCGCAATCGGCACCCTCACCGACTTCGGCACCTTCCAGGTGGCTGTTGGCCTTGACGATGGCGCCCTTGCGCAGGGTACTGTCCTTGATCACGCAGTTCGGGCCGATCTGCACATCATCCTCGATGACCACACGGCCTTCTAGGATCACGTTGATGTCGATGGTGATATCGCGGCCCACGCTGACTTCCCCACGCACATCGAAACGGTAAGGGTCGATCAGGGTGACGCCTTGCGCCATCAGACGATTGGCGAAGCGTTGCTGGTAATGACCCTCAAGCTGCGAAAGCTGGATGCGGTCATTGGCCCCCAGCACTTCCATTTCGTCGGCCGCCTGCTCGGTGGCCACCACCAGACCATCGGCCACGGCCATGGCGATCACATCGGTCAGGTAGTACTCGCCCTGGGCGTTGCTGTTGGACAGACGCCCCAGCCAGTCGGCCAGATGCTTGCCCGGTACGGCGAGAATGCCGGTATTTCCCTCACGGATGCTGCGCTGGGCTTCACTGGCATCCTTGTGCTCGATGATGGCCTGCACCACGCCGGTATCATCGCGAACGATGCGACCGTAACCGGTCGGGTCGGCCAGCTCGACGGTGAGCAGACCCAGCTGGTTGTCACTCACCAGGGCCAGGAGACGCTGCAGGGTCGCGGCCTCGATCAGCGGCACATCGCCGTAAAGAATCAGCACGGTGTCGGCGCTGAGCTGCGGCAGGGCCTGGGCCACCGCGTGGCCGGTACCGAGCTGCTCGGCCTGAACGACGAAATTCAGGTCATCGGCTACCAGCCGCTCGCGTACCTTCTCGGCACCATGCCCGATCACCACCTGAATGCTTTGCGGCTGCAGGCTGCGGGCGGTGTCGACGACGTGGCCGAGCATGGATTTGCCAGCCACCGGGTGCAGCACCTTGGGCAGAGCGGAACGCATGCGGGTGCCTTGGCCGGCGGCGAGGATGACGATATCGAGGGACATGGAGAGCGGTTCCTTGGCAATCCCAGACGCACGGGTCGTCTGCGAAAATAAAACGGCAGAAAAGCAAAAGGGTAGCCAAGGCTACCCTTTTACCAAGCAACGATGAAGCCCGTTGGTATCAGCTACCGCCGAACTTCTTGCGCATTTGCTGGACGGTGCGCAGCTGGGCTGCGGCCTCGGCCAGACGAGCAGCGGCGGAACCGTAGTCGAACTCGGCTCCCTGCTCGCTCAGCGCTTTCTCGGCAGCCTTGACGGCTTCCTGAGCAGAGGCTTCGTCCAGGTCGGCAGCGCGTTGCACGGTATCGGCAAGCACCTTGACCATGCTCGGCTGCACTTCGAGGAAGCCACCGGAGATGTAGAACACCTCGGTGTCGCCACCCTGCTTGACCAGACGAATCGGGCCCGGCTTGAGGTCGGTGATCAGCGGCGCGTGGCCCGGGGCGATCCCCAGATCACCCAGGTTGCCGTGGGCGATCACCATTTCGACCAGACCGGAGAAGATCTCGCCTTCTGCGCTGACGATGTCGCAATGGACTGTCATAGCCATATCTAGCCTCACGTAAGCGCCCGTTGCCGGGCGCACGGGTGATTACAGTTTCTTCGCTTTCTCGATGGCTTCTTCGATGCCGCCGACCATGTAGAACGCCTGCTCCGGCAGGTGATCGTAATCACCTTTGAGGATGCCGCTGAAACCAGCGATGGTGTCCTTCAGGGAAACGTACTTGCCTGGCGAACCGGTGAAGACTTCGGCCACGAAGAACGGCTGGGACAGGAAGCGCTGGATCTTACGAGCACGGGATACCAGCTGCTTGTCTTCTTCCGACAGTTCGTCCATGCCGAGGATCGCGATGATGTCCTTCAGCTCTTTGTAACGCTGCAACACGTACTGAACGCCGCGAGCGGTGTCGTAGTGCTCCTGGCCGATAACGTTCGGATCCAGCTGGCGCGAAGTCGAGTCGAGTGGATCGACCGCTGGGTAGATACCCAGGGAGGCGATATCACGGGACAGTACGACGGTGGCGTCCAAGTGGGCGAAGGTGGTCGCCGGGCTCGGGTCGGTCAGGTCGTCCGCAGGTACGTATACGGCCTGGATCGAGGTGATCGAACCGGTCTTGGTCGAAGTGATGCGCTCTTGCAGAACGCCCATTTCTTCGGCCAGGGTCGGCTGATAACCCACTGCAGACGGCATACGGCCGAGCAGTGCGGATACTTCGGTACCGGCCAGGGTGTAGCGGTAGATGTTGTCCACGAAGAACAGAACATCACGGCCTTCGTCACGGAACTTCTCGGCCATGGTCAGGCCGGTCAGTGCTACGCGCAGACGGTTGCCTGGTGGCTCGTTCATCTGACCGTAGACCAGGGCTACCTTGTCGAGAACGTTGGAGTCCTTCATCTCGTGGTAGAAGTCGTTACCCTCACGAGTACGCTCACCCACACCGGCGAACACGGAATAACCGCTGTGCTCGATGGCGATGTTACGGATCAGCTCCATCATGTTCACGGTCTTGCCCACACCGGCACCACCGAACAGACCGACTTTACCGCCCTTGGCGAACGGGCAGACCAGGTCGATGACCTTGATGCCGGTTTCCAGCAGTTCGTTGGAGCCAGCCTGTTCGGCGTAGGTCGGAGCGGGACGGTGGATGCCCCAGCGCTCTTCTTCGCCAATCGGGCCCGCTTCGTCGATCGGGTTGCCCAGTACGTCCATGATACGGCCCAGGGTTTTCACCCCGACCGGTACCTGAATGCCCGCGCCGGTGCTGTCGACGTCCAGGCCACGTTTCAGGCCTTCGGTCGAACCCATCGCAATGGTACGCACCACGCCGTCGCCCAGCTGCTGCTGAACTTCCAGAGTGGTTTCGGCGCCGACTACTTTCAGCGCTTCATAAACACTCGGCACCTTGTCACGCGGGAATTCCACGTCGATGACGGCGCCGATGATTTGAACGATACGTCCGCTACTCATCTTTGGTTCCTCTGAATATTTGAACCGTTAAACCGCGGCAGCGCCGCCGACGATTTCCGAAATTTCCTGGGTGATCGCTGCCTGACGTGCCTTGTTGTAAACCAACTGCAGGTCTTTGATGATGTCGCCAGCGTTGTCGGTGGCATTCTTCATCGCAATCATCCGCGCGGCCTGTTCGGCTGCGTTGTTCTCGACCACCGCCTGGTACACCTGCGACTCCACGTAGCGCACCATCAGCCCGTCAAGCAGTTGCTTGGCGTCGGGTTCGTACAGGTAGTCCCAGTGGTGTTTCAGCTCCTGATCCGAGTCGGCCACCAGTGGAATCAACTGCTCCACGGTAGGACGTTGGGTCATGGTATTGACGAACTTGTTGGAAACCACGGACAAACGGTCGATGCGCCCTTCCAGGTAAGCATCGAGCATCACCTTGACGCTGCCGATCAGATCATTGATCGACGGCTCTTCGCCGAGGTGGCTGATCGCAGCGACGACGTTGCCACCAAAGTTGCGGAAGAATGCCGCGCCTTTGCTGCCAACCACGCAGAGATCGATCTCCACGCCGCGCTCGCGGTTTGCCGACATGTCCTTGACCAGGGCCTTGAACAGGTTGGTATTCAAGCCACCGCACAGACCACGGTCCGAACTCACCACCACATAACCGACGCGCTTTACTTCGCGCTCGATCATGAAGGGATGACGGTATTCCGGGTTGGCGTTGGCCAAATGACCAATTACCTGGCGGATACGCTCCGCGTAGGGACGGCTAGCTGCCATGCGCTGTTGTGCCTTGCGCATCTTGCTGACCGCCACCTTTTCCATGGCGCTGGTGATCTTCTGCGTGCTTTTGATGCTCGCAATCTTGCTGCGAATCTCTTTTGCGCCTGCCATTTCACACCTATCGGGTTAGCAGGCGGGCGCCGTTGGGCGCCCGCTGCGGCTTACCAGGTTTGGGTGGCTTTGAACTTCTCGATACCGGCTTTCAGCTGGCCATCGATGTCGTCATTGAAGTCACCCTTCTCGTTGATCTTCGCCATCAGAGCGGCGTGATCACGGTTGAAGAAGGCGATCAGAGCCTGCTCGAAGCTGATGATCTTGGCGACTTCGATGTCGGTCAGGAAACCACGCTCAGCGGCATACAGCGACAGCGCCATGTCCGCGATGGACATTGGAGCGTATTGCTTCTGCTTCATCAGCTCGGTAACGCGCTGACCATGCTCGAGCTGCTTGCGGGTGGCTTCGTCCAGGTCAGAAGCGAACTGGGCGAATGCCGCCAGTTCACGGTACTGAGCCAGAGCGGTACGGATACCACCGGAGAGCTTCTTGATGATCTTGGTCTGCGCAGCACCACCGACGCGGGATACCGAGATACCGGCGTTGACGGCCGGACGGATACCCGAGTTGAACATGGCCGATTCCAGGAAGATCTGACCGTCGGTGATCGAGATCACGTTGGTCGGAACGAACGCGGAAACGTCGCCAGCCTGGGTTTCGATGATCGGCAGAGCGGTCAGCGAACCGGTCTTGCCAGTCACGGCGCCATTGGTGAACTTCTCTACGTACTCTTCGGAAACGCGCGATGCACGCTCCAGCAGACGGCTGTGGAGATAGAACACGTCGCCCGGGTAGGCTTCACGGCCTGGCGGACGGCGCAGCAGCAGGGAGATCTGGCGGTAGGCAACGGCCTGTTTGGACAGGTCGTCGTATACGATCAGTGCATCTTCACCGCGGTCACGGAAGTATTCGCCCATGGTGCAGCCGGCGTAAGGTGCCAGGAACTGCAGCGCAGCGGATTCCGAAGCCGAGGCAGCCACCACGATGGTGTTGGCCAGGGCGCCGGCTTCTTCCAGCTTGCGTACCACGTTGGCGATGGTCGATTGCTTCTGACCGATGGCGACGTAGACGCAGCGGATGCCGCTGTTCTTCTGGTTGATGATGGCGTCGACGGCCAGAGCAGTCTTGCCGATCTGACGGTCACCGATGATCAGCTCGCGCTGGCCACGGCCGACCGGGATCATGGCATCGACCGACTTGTAACCGGTCTGCACCGGCTGGTCGACCGACTTACGCCAGATCACGCCCGGTGCCACTTTCTCGACAGCGTCGGTAGCGGCGGCGTTGATCGGGCCTTTGCCATCGATAGGGTTACCCAGTGCGTCGACCACGCGGCCCAGCAGTTCCGGACCAACCGGGACTTCCAGGATGCGGCCAGTGCACTTGGCGCTCATGCCTTCGGCGAGGGTGGTATAGGCACCCAGCACAACGGCACCGACGGAGTCTTGCTCCAGGTTCAGTGCCATACCGTAGACGCTGCCCGGAAACTCGATCATTTCGCCGTACATGACGTCGGCGAGACCGTGAATGCGCACGATACCGTCAGACACGCTGACGATGGTGCCTTCGTTGCGGGCTTGGGAAGAGACGTCGAGTTTATCGATACGTCCCTTGATGATTTCACTTATTTCGGAAGGATTGAGTTGCTGCATAGCTCTGCTGCCCCTTCAAACTCAAGATTTCAATGCTTCGGCCAGCTTCGCGATTTTGCCGCGAACTGAGCCATCGATAACCAGGTCGCCGGCGCGGATCACGACACCACCGATCAAGGTGGTGTCCTCCGCAGCGTGCAGGCGCACTTCCCGGCCGAGCCGTGCACTGAGAACCTTGGCGAGTTTGTCTTGCTGTTCATCGCTCAATGCGAAGGCACTGGTGACATCCACGTCGATCGATTTTTCCTGTTCGGCCTTGTACAGCTCGAACAGCGAGTAGATTTCCGGCAACAGGGCCAGACGATCGTTCTCTGCGACAACGTGGATGAAATTGCGTACCTGGGCGTCGAACTTGTCACCACACACCTCAACGAAGGTGGTGGCCTTGTCTGTACTCGTCAAACGCGGGGCCTTGAACACGCGCTGCAGCGTGGCGTCCTGAGACACCACTGCTGCCAGGCCGAGCATGGCTGACCAAGAGGCCAGCTGCTGGTGGGCCTGGGCGTATTCGAAAGCCGCCTTGGCGTAAGGTCGGGCCAACGTGGTCAGTTCTGCCATGATCGCGCCCTCGCTTAAATTTCGGCGGCCAGTTTGGAAACCAGCTCCGCATGCGCGTTTTGGTCGATGGATGCGCCCAGGATCTTCTCGGCACCGCCGACGGCCAGAGCACCCACTTGGGCACGCAGGGCGTCTTTGACGCTGTTGATTTCCTGTTCGATCTCGGCCTGAGCCTGAGCCTTCACGCGATCAGCCTCGACACGAGCCTGTTCACGGGCTTCGTCGACGATCTGAGTGCCGCGCTTCTTGGCTTGCTCGATGATCTCAGCAGCCTGGGTTTTGGCTTCGCGCAGTTGCTGACCCGCTTTCTCTTGGGCCAACTCCAGGTCACGAGCCGCACGACTGGCTGCATCCAGACCTTCTGCAATCTTCTTCTGACGTTCCTGCAAAGCCGCAATGACCGGAGGCCACACGAACTTCATGCAGAACAGCACGAAGATGAAGAAGGCAACGGATTGGCCAATCAGGGTTGCATTAATGTTCACGCCAACACCTCGCTCGTTCGTTGTCCATCACACCAATCAACTCGAAAATTCGAGTGATCAGCCTGCGATTTGACCAACGAAGGGGTTCGCGAAGGTGAAGAACAGTGCGATACCAACACCGATCATGGTCACGGCGTCGAGCAGGCCGGCGACGATGAACATTTTCACTTGCAGCATCGGAACCATTTCCGGCTGACGCGCAGCGCCTTCCAGGAATTTGCCGCCCAGCAGGCCGAAGCCGATGGCGGTACCCAGAGCGCCCAGGCCAATCAGCAGAGCAACAGCGATCGCGGTCAGACCAACTACAGTTTCCATCTTTCCTCCCGACTTTTTACGTCGTATTGGTTTAAGGTTTTTCTAAGGGTAAAGCGGTAAAGCAAAACCGTTACTTCCAGTGCCCTTGCGGGCGTTCCAGCCGAGGCCGGATCCATCAACAACGCTCTCTCATCCGTTCTGCGGGGAATCAGGTACTAAAAAGCCCCCTCATCCGCCCTTCGGGCACCTTCTCCCGAGGGAGAAGGGCATCGGATGCGCTACGCGCTGTTAATGGCTGTCTTCGTGCGCCATCGACAGGTAAACGATGGTCAGCATCATGAAGATGAATGCCTGCAGCGTGATGATGATCAGGTGGAAGACTGCCCAGGCCCACTGCAGTACGCCTGCCAGTGCTGCCAACAGAATGCCGCCGCCGAACATGACCGCGATGAGGATGAAGATCAGCTCGCCGGCATACAGGTTGCCGAACAGACGCAGGGCGAGGGAAATCGGCTTGGCGATCAGGGTCACGAACTCCAGCAGGAGGTTGACCGGGATCAGCAGGATCTTGACGAAGATGTTCTTGGCGCTGAACGGGTGCAGGGTCAGTTCGCCGAGGAAGCCGCCGATGCCCTTGACCTTGATGCTGTAGAAAATGATCAGCGCGAACACCGACAGGGCCATGCCCAGGGTGGCGTTCGGGTCAGTGGTCGGTACGGCGCGGAAGAACAGGTGCTCGTCGCCAGCGATCTTGGCGGCGGCGACCGGGATCCAGTCCACCGGCACCAGATCCATCAGGTTCATCAGGAAGATCCAGACGAAGATGGTCAGAGCCAGCGGCGCGATCAGCGCGTTACGACCGTGGAAGGTGTCCTTGACGCTGCCGTCGACGAACTCGACCAGCACTTCGACGAAGTTCTGCAGACCGCCAGGCTGGCCAGAGGTAGCCCGCGTTGCGGCAGCCTTGAACAGCAGAATGAAGATCAGGCCCAGCACCACGGAGATACCCAGGGTGTCGAGGTGGAAAGCCCAGAAGCCCATTTCTTTGGCTTCTTCAGCGGAGTGGGCGAACCCCCAGCCATTCACCGGATGCTGACCATAGGTCAGGTTCTGCAAGTGATGCTGGATATAACCCGAAGCGGTTTCTGCAGCTGCCATAAATCCCTCAAACGCTCTAAGGCTTTAAAAGTTATCTCTTCATCAGCAAGGGTGCGAACCAGTTGACCAATTGGGTCAGCAGGAATACGCCGAACAACGCCAGCGCATCCAAAGGCTTCACACCTGCAAACACCAGCGCAAAAAGCACCGCTGTCAAAACCAGTTTCCCTGCTTCGCCGGCATAGAACGACCGGACGATGGCCTGGGCCGCCCGCGCTCCGGAAAACCGGAATGCCTTGTGGGCGAAGTACAGATTCGGCAGCCAGGCGATCAGGCCGCCACAAAGACCGGAGTAACCGGCAACAGCACCTCGCCATTGCCAAAGAGCAGCAGCGAGTAAAAGCACCACGATCAACTGAACCACAAGCACCGGGAAAACCGGAATGCGATGGAAGGGCAGGCGTTTTGGCGTGCGGATATCCATCGAATTACCTAGGAGATGGCCCTCATGGTATCGGCGCCAGAATAATCAATGCCTTGGCATAGTTTGTGCGGCCGAAATGCGCGCAGAGTATAGGGGTGGTTCCCACCCCGTTCAACCGCTCGAAAGTCTTTTCGGACTAGTGCTGCGGGAGCAATTGTTTCAGCGGATGTGGGCTAGAACGCCCTGAAGTTCATCGAGGGAATTGTAACGGATGACCAGTTGGCCTTTGCCCTTCTGCCCATGCTTGATCTGCACCGGAGAGCCCAGCCGCTCAGCCAGGCGCTGTTCGAGCCGGCTGATGTCCGGATCGGTCTTGGCGGGGGAGGCAGGTTTGTCCTGGATATTCAGCCATTGCCTCACAAGCGCCTCGGTCTGACGGACGGTCAGGCCTCGTGCGACAACGTGTCGCGCTCCTTCTGTCTGCTGTTCGGCAGGCAGGCCAAGCAGTGCACGGGCATGGCCCATTTCCAGATCACCATGGGAGAGAAGGGTTTTCACTTCTTCGGGCAGGGCGATCAGGCGCAGCAGGTTGGTGATGGTGACCCGCGACTTGCCGACGGCTTCGGCCACCTGTTGCTGGGTGAGCTGAAACTCCTGCTGCAGGCGCTGCAGGGCCATGGCTTCTTCAATCGGATTGAGGTCTTCGCGCTGGATGTTCTCGATCAGCGCCATGGCGATGGCGGCCTCGTCCGGCAGCTCACGCACCAGAGCCGGAATGCGATCCAGGCCTGCTTTCTGGGTGGCTCGCCAGCGGCGTTCACCGGCAACGATCTCGAATCGACCTTCGCCCACCGGACGCACAACGATAGGCTGCATCACACCATGGGATTTGATCGACTGGGCCAGCTCTTCGAGAGCGGTGACGTCCATGTCGCGGCGTGGCTGGTATTTGCCGCGCTGGATCAGATCCAGAGGCAGGTGCTGCAACTCACTGGTATCGGCCTTGACCGCTTCTTCCTCCAGAGTGTCGACGCTGGAGCCCCCCAACAGGGCGTCCAGGCCTCGTCCCAGCCCTCGTTTCTTGGCGGCCATGCACAGATTCCTTATACGGTTGCGGTGTGGGCGTTCGCACGCTGACGGCGAACCAGTTCGCCAGCCAACGCCAGATAGGCGATCGCACCACGGGATTGCTTGTCGTAGACCAGCGCCGGCATGCCGAAACTCGGCGCTTCGGCCAGACGCACGTTACGCGGGATCACGGTTTGATAGAGCGTGTCGGGAAAATGTTCCTTGAGCTGCGCCGATACGTCGTTGGTCAGGCTGATGCGCGGGTCGTACATGGTACGCAGCAGGCCTTCGATCTTCAGCGACGGATTGAGCAGCTTGCCGATACGCTGGATGCTGTTGACCAGATCGCTCAGCCCCTCGAGTGCGTAGTACTCGCACTGCATCGGAATGATCACCCCATCGGCGGCGACCAGGGCGTTGACGGTCAGCATGGACAATGCCGGCGGGCAGTCGATGAGGATGTAATCGTAATTCTCGCGGATCGGCGCCAGTGCGTAACGCAGGCGGCTCTCCTTCATCTTCATTTCCAGCAGACCGACTTCCGCGGCTGTCAGGTCACGGTTGGCCGGCAGCAGCTGGTAGCCGCCGTGCTCGGAGAACTGCATGGCCTCGACCAGGTTGCACTCACCGACCAGCACGTCGTAGATGGAATGCTCCAGCGCCTGCTTGTCCACACCGCTGCCGGTGGTGGCATTGCCCTGTGGATCGAGGTCGATGAGCAGCACACGGCGTTTGGTCGCAACCAGGGAGGCCGCCAGGTTGATGCAAGTCGTGGTCTTGCCCACGCCGCCTTTCTGGTTGGCGATTGCGAATACTTTAGCCATGTTGCCGTTCCCCCTAGACCGAGCGACGCAGTATCAACAGATGGCGCTGACCTTGGCAACCGGGAACCTTGAGTACGTGGGTGGCAGTGAGACGGAAGTCCGCAGGTAATGCCTGCAACTCGTCATCCGGGTGCACACCCTTCATCGCCAACCACTGGGTCTGGCCATCGCCAAGGTGGCGCGTCCAGTTGGAGAAATCCTCCAGCGAACTGAACGCTCGCGAGCAGATGCCGCTGAACGGCTGCTCCGGCGTGAAGCCTTCGACCCGGCTGTGGATAACGTCCAGGTTGGCCAGTTTCAGCTCGAGCTTCACCTGAGTCAGAAAACGGGTTTTCTTTCCGTTCGAATCGAGCAGGGTGAAATTTCGCTCGGGAAACAGGATGGCCAGGGGAATACCGGGCATACCGCCGCCACTGCCGACGTCCAGCCAGTTATCCCCAGCCTCGGCAACGAACGGCACGACACTGAGGCTGTCGAGCAGATGCCGCGACACCATCTCGTCAGGGTCGCGCACCGCGGTCAGGTTGTAGGCCTTGTTCCACTTGATCAGCAGCGCCAGGTAGGCGAGCAATTGCTCATGCTGCTGCTCGGACAGCGTGACACCCAGTTCGCGGGCGCCTTGCTGCAATTCTTCGGCGTGACGGGCAGTGACGACGGACATCAGGCGCTCTGCTCCAGCTGGCGACCCGCGCCGCGTTTCTTCAGGTGGATCAGCAACAGCGAGATCGCCGCCGGCGTGACACCGGGGATACGCGATGCCTGACCCAGGGTCTGTGGCCTGGTGTTGCCGAGCTTGTGCTGGATTTCCTTGGACAGGCCGGAAATCGTCGCGTAGTCGATATCCGCTGGCAGCTCGGTTTCCTCACTGGCGCGCAGGCGAGCGATCTCGTCCTGCTGACGCTCGATGTAGCCGGCGTACTTGGTCTTGATCTCGACCTGCTCGGCAACCTGCGGATCTTCGGCACCGCCGCCAGTCACGTCGATCAGACCGGCATAGTCGATCTCCGGGCGCGACAGCAGGTTGAGCAGGTTGTATTCATGGGTCAGCGGCGTACCGAAGCGCTCGACGATGGCGTCGCCCTGAGGCGTGTTTGGCCGTACCCAGGTGCTTTTCAGGCGCTGCTCTTCCTGGGTGATGCCCTCACGCTTGGCCTCGAAGGTCGCCCAGCGCTCATCGTTCACCAGGCCCAGTTCGCGACCCTTTTCGGTCAGGCGCAGGTCAGCATTGTCCTCACGCAGGATCAGGCGGTACTCGGCCCGCGAGGTGAACATGCGGTAGGGCTCCTGGGTACCCAGGGTGATCAGGTCGTCGACCAGTACGCCGATGTAGGCCTCGTCGCGGCGCGGGCACCAGCTGTCCTTGCCCTGGGCGCGCAGTGCGGCGTTGGCACCGGCCAGCAGGCCTTGGGCGCCGGCTTCTTCGTAGCCGGTGGTGCCGTTGATCTGGCCAGCGAAGAACAGGCCGCCGATGACCTTGGTCTCCAGGCTGTACTTCAGGTCGCGCGGATCGAAGTAGTCGTACTCGATGGCGTAGCCCGGGCGCACGATATGCGCGTTCTCCATGCCACGGATGCTCTGTACGATCTGCAGTTGCACGTCGAACGGCAGGGATGTGGATATCCCGTTGGGGTACAGCTCGTGGGTGGTCAGGCCTTCCGGCTCGATGAACACCTGGTGGCTGTCCTTGTCGGCGAAGCGGTGGATCTTGTCTTCGATCGATGGGCAGTAACGCGGCCCCACACCCTCGATGACCCCGGAGTACATCGGCGAACGGTCGAGGTTCGCGGCGATGATCTCGTGGGTACGCGCGTTGGTGTGGGTGATCCAGCAGCTCACCTGCTGTGGATGCTGTTCCTTGTTGCCCATGAAGGACATCACTGGAATTGGCGTATCGCCCGGTTGCTCGGTCATCTGGGTGAAGTCCACCGAGCGACCATCGATGCGGGGTGGCGTACCGGTCTTCAAGCGACCAACGCGCAGCGGCAATTCACGCAGACGTTTGGCAAGCGCGATCGAAGGCGGATCGCCTGCGCGACCGCCGGAATAATTCTGCAGACCGATGTGGATAAGTCCACCGAGGAAGGTGCCGGTGGTCAGTACCACCGAGTCGGCGAAGAAACGCAGACCCATCTGGGTGACCACACCTTTGACTTCATCCTGCTCGACGATCAGGTCGTCCGCGGCCTGCTGAAATATCCACAGGTTGGGCTGGTTTTCCAGAATCTCGCGTACCGCCGCCTTGTACAGGATGCGATCGGCCTGGGCTCGGGTAGCACGTACGGCTGGCCCCTTGCGGCTGTTCAGCACACGGAACTGGATGCCGCCCTTGTCAGTGGCGATGGCCATGGCGCCACCGAGGGCATCGATTTCCTTGACCAGATGGCTCTTGCCGATCCCGCCGATGGCAGGGTTGCAGCTCATCTGCCCGAGGGTTTCCACGTTGTGGGTCAGCAGCAGGGTTTTTACCCCCATGCGCGCCGCTGCAAGCGCGGCTTCGGTACCGGCATGGCCGCCGCCGATGACGATCACCTGAAAACGGGAAGGGAAATCCACCACGCACCTCGTGCCTGTTGAGAAGGGGAGCTTTTAATTTGAAAGCGGGAAAGGGCGGCAAGTATAGGGACTTAGCCAGATTGAAAGAAGCCTTTTGCACAAAAAATAGCCAACTGGTCGTTGGTCATCGAGCACCTTCTCCAAGCGTACTCACCTTGTCCGTTCACCACGCCCGGGAGGTGAAATGGACGGAAGGTTAATAAAAGAAAAAAGAAAAGATCTTTTTAAAAGGCTTGTTTTTATGTTTATAAATGGTCTTCACGATTTCTGTGGATAGATCGCTACAAGCCTCTAATCATCTGATGTACAGCGATGTATGAAAGCGCGATTATCCTGGGTGGCGGGTGTTAGGTACCGGTGGTCAGCCTGTGTGTAAATGAGGTACTTATGCACAGGGTGGTTTATCCCTAGCTTTGCCACCTGCTTATGAACGGGGCTTATGGCTAGTTTTCCACAGGGTTCTGAGAGGCAGATTCCCTGGTTTCCCGGTCGGTGATCAATGCCTGGATCAGTGCATCCGAATTTATGTCGTAGCGAAAAAGCTTGGGCTCATCGTCGATCTTTTCGATGTAGAAGGATTCCATAGCTGCGCCCGAGCTGAATTGAGTGTTGAACACCAATAGTGTCAGCATGCGGCCATCATCGGCTTTCGTGGGAACCCGGTTGGCCAGTTCGCTGCGCTCGATGGATCCCATGGTTTTGCCGATCAATCGAAGAATCCGAACGAAGTCTGACTCTGAAGCGCCCTCTCTCAAGCCAGGCGCTGCCTCGTTATAGATGGATGAGAATTCCCCACGTTGAGCCTGGTTGTGGAAATCTTCCACCAGCTTGAGTGACGCGGCCTGATAATCACCATCTTCAAAAGAGCAGGCTGCGAGCATTAAACAGCCCAGCAGGGAAAAGGCTTGGAAAACGGATTTCATGGTGAGTCCCTCACACAATATTGATATTGCTGGCAGGTCATCACGCCCCCTGCCCCACCGCCCCCGAGACCGAACCCTCCAAACCGAATAGGTTTTCCCAGTGGTGGGAGCAGCATTCGAGGCCGTGCCATAGGGTTTGGCAGGTCATGATGTAAAAACGAAAGTTGGGCAGGTTGTCGCTGCCCTTCTTGCCGGCAATGCTGAGGTCATGGCAATGCCGAAAGCATCACACCGGTATCGTCATTTTCCGATACAGAAGCTCGAGAAGATGCGCCCGAGCAGGTCGTCGGAACTGAAGGCACCGGTGATCTCCCCCAGCGCCTGCTGAGCCTGACGCAGGTCTTCGGCGAGCAGCTCGCCGGCGCCGGCCAGCGTCAGCTGGGCGTGGCCATGGTCGAGGTGGCTCTGGGCCTGGTGCAGTGCATCCAGGTGGCGGCGGCGAGCGCTGAAGCCGCTCTCCGCCGTTTGCTGGAAGCCCATGCAGGCTTTCAGATGTTCGCGCAGCAGCTCCAGGCCCTCGCTGGACTTGGCCGATAGCACCAGCGTGGCATGACCGTCGTCGCTGGTCTGCAGGCCGACGGATTCGGCCGACAGATCTGCCTTGTTACGGATCAGCGTGACCCGTGCCGGATCCGGACGTTGCTCCAGAAACTCCGGCCACAGGGCGAAGGGATCGTTGGCCTCGGGTGCCGTGGAGTCGACTACCAGGAGCACCCGATCCGCCTCACCGATAGCCTTCAGCGCACGTTCCACGCCGATCCGCTCGACCTGATCCTCGGTGTCGCGCAACCCTGCGGTATCGATCACGTGCAGAGGCATGCCGTCGATGTGGATATGTTCGCGCAGCACGTCACGAGTGGTGCCGGCGACATCGGTGACGATGGCCGCTTCGCGTCCTGCCAGGGCGTTGAGCAGGCTGGATTTGCCGGCATTCGGGCGGCCGGCGATCACCACGTTCATGCCATCGCGTAGCAGTGCGCCCTGGTTGGCCTCGCGCAACACTGTGGATAACTGTGCGCGCACGCTTTCGAGCAGACTCAGCACATGGCCATCGGCAAGAAAGTCGATTTCCTCTTCGGGGAAGTCGATGGCGGCCTCCACATAGATGCGCAGGCTGATCAGGCGCTCGGTGAGCTCGTGCACGCGTCGGGAGAATTCGCCTTGCAACGAGCGCACGGCATTGCGCGCCGCCTGTGCGGAACTGGCCTCGATCAGGTCGGCGATGGCTTCGGCCTGGGCCAGATCGAGCTTGTCATTGAGGAAGGCCCGCTCGCTGAATTCGCCGGGACGTGCCTGACGTGCGCCCAGCTCCAGGCAGCGTTGCAGGAGCATGTCCAGCACCACCGGGCCACCATGGCCCTGCAACTCGAGCACATCCTCACCAGTGAAGGAATTGGGCCCGGGGAAGAACAGCAGGAGGCCTTCGTCGATCACCTCGCCGACATTGTCATGCCAGGCGCCGTAATGCGCATGCCGGGGCGTCGGCTCGATACCGCTCAGGGTGATGGCGATCATCCGTGCGCGCGGGCCTGAGACCCTCACGATGCCTACGCCACCACGACCCTGGGCGGTAGCGACGGCGGTGATGGTTTCACGAGATGTGGACATGACAAATCTCCAAACGCTGAATAGCAGAACGCCCCACTAGGGGGCGTCTGTCATGTAGCTGGCGAAGGGTGAGCGGTTACGCCTCTGAAGGCTTGCTCGCCGCTTCGATCTTGCGGGTAATGTACCACTGCTGGGCGATGGACAGGACGTTGTTGACCACCCAGTACAGCACCAGACCAGCCGGGAACCACAGGAAGAAGAAGGTGAAAATGATCGGCATCATCTTCATCACGCGGGCCTGCATGGGATCCGGTGGCGTCGGGTTGAGCTGCTGCTGGATGAACATGGTGGCGCCCATGATGATCGGCAGGATGAAGAACGGATCCTTGATCGACAGGTCGGTGATCCACAGGATCCACGGCGCCTGACGCATCTCCACGGATTCCAGCAGGGTCCAGTACAGGGCCAGGAATACTGGCATCTGCACCAGGATCGGCAGGCAGCCGCCCAACGGATTGATCTTCTCTTTCTTGTACAGCTCCATCATCGCCTGGGACATCTTCTGGCGATCGTCACCGAACTGTTCCTTCAGCGCCTGCAGGCGTGGCGACACGGCACGCATGCGGGCCATGGAACGGTAGCTGGCAGCCGACAACGGGAAGAATGCCAACTTGATGATCAGCGTCAGCACGATGATCGAGAAGCCCCAGTTGCCGAGCAGGTTGTGGATATGTTCCAGCAACCAGAAGATCGGTTCGGCGAGGAACCACAGGATGCCGTAGTCGACCGTCTTATCCAGACCTGGCGACAGCGCGGCGAGATCCTTCTGGATCTTCGGACCGGCATACAGGGTAGTGCTGGCCTGAGCTTCGGCGCCGGCAGGAATGTTCAGTGCCGGGCCGGTGTAGCCAATGATGTAGTTACCCTGGCTGTCCTTGCGGGTCTGTACCAGGTTGGTGTCGTCTTTCGACGGAATCCAGGCAGTCACGAAGTAGTGCTGCAGCCAGGCGATCCAGCCGCCCTGTACGGATTCCTTGAGGCCCTGCTTGTCGATGTCTTTCATCGACACCTTGGTGTAGGGCTTCTCGGCGGTCCACAGCGCTGCACCGAGATAGGTGGCAGTACCGGTGGCGGTGCTGGAGGACGGGTCACCGCTGTTGTCACGCTTGAGCTGGGCGAACAGGTTACCTGTCCACGGCGCAGCACTCTGGTTGTCGATCAGGTAGGAGACCCCGATCTGGTAACCGTTACCACTGATGCAACCCGCTTTCTTCTGCTCCACTTCCTTGGCCGAGCAACTGGTATCGAGGCCACGGTTGAAGGTGAAACGCTTGATGTAATTGACGCCGGCTTCGCTGAAGCTCAGGTCGACCACCAGTTGATCCTGACCGTCAGCCAACTGATAGACGCGCTGCTCGCTGTTGTACAGCGGGCGGCCGTTGGCACGGGCGTCCGGGCCGTTGGTGCCGGTCAGGCCACTCTGTGCCAGGTACAGGTGCTCGCTACCATTGTCGAACAACTGGAAGGGAACATCGGGACGATCCTGACGACGCGGGTAGTGCGGCAATTGCAGGCTTACCACATCACCACCGCGAGGATCGATGGCCAGATCCAGAACGTCGGTCTTAACCTGGATCAGCTTATCGCTGACAGCGACGGCCTCCACCGGGCTTGGATCGCTGCCGTCGGCGTTTGCCGTCGGGACATCGTCGTTGCTGGCAACGGAGGCGGTTTCCGGCAAGCTCGGCGCGGCTTTGCTGGTGGAAGCTGTCTGATTCGGCAGAGCGGCCTGGCCGTAGTCCTGGTTCCACTGAAGAACCATCAGGTAGGACACGACTGCCAGGGCGACGATCAGGATCGAGCGTTTGATATCCATGATTATTCGGCCATCGAAGAGGATCGGGAGTGTTTCGCGAGGGGCACCGGATCGTAGCCTCCGGGATGCCAGGGGTGACAGCGTCCCAGACGACGAACGGTCAGCCAGCCACCACGCAGGACGCCATGGGTTTCGATGGCTTCAAGCGCGTAGCAGGAACAAGAAGGGTAGAAACGACAATGACTAGCCATCAATGGACTGATGGCGTACTGGTAAAACCGGATTGGAGCTTGAACCAGTTTACGCATGGGGATTGTCGTTCACCCCGGTCTGGGCATCGGCCTGTTGGGCGGGTTTGCTGCGGGCAAGGCGTTTCCACAGCTTGCCGAACTGTTGAACCAGTTCGGCGTTCTGCAGATCACCCAGGCCTTTACGCGCGACCACCACGATGTCCCAGCCGACCAGGTTGTCCTGGTTGAGGCGGAACGATTCGCGGATCTGGCGTTTCAGGCGGTTGCGCTCAACAGCGAGCTTGACGCTCTTCTTCCCGATCACCAGACCTAGGCGTGAATGATCAAGCTCATTGTTGCGCGCAAGCAGCAGGACACTCTTGCCCGGCGCTTTGCCACTGGGAGAGTCGAAGACTGCCTTGAATTGCCGGGGAGTTAGCAGGCGCTTCTCCCGGCCGAAGCCTCGACTCACCACAAGACTGGAAAATCAGACAGCGAGGCGAGCACGGCCCTTGGCGCGACGACGCGACAGGACGGCACGGCCGTTCTTGGTAGCCATGCGAGCACGGAAACCGTGGGTGCGAGCGCGTTTGATGGTGCTGGGTTGGAAAGTGCGTTTCATGATGCGGTTACCTGGTTGTCGACAACGGGCCGGAATGGCCCCCGTTTTAAGAGACCGGCGATTCTAGAGAAAGCTGCAGGCCAGGTCAATTTCCAACCAGCTATTTTCCATATAGAGAAATATATAAGGAAAGAATCTTTTAAAAAGAGCTTGTTATTGTTTTTATATTTAAGGCACGTGCCTTCTGTGGATAAGTGCCTGAGAGGCTCTGGTAGCAAGCCTTGTACGAATCCGAAACCCTGTCAGAAAGCCGTGCTGCAGGTGTTAGGCAAGCGGGCATAAGCTGGGGGTGAAAGGGCTATTTACCCACAGGGCGATTATCCACCGAGTTTTCCCTGGGCTTTCACACTGACCTCAGGCCCTGTTATCCACAGGGCTTATAGTTGTTCATCCGACATGTGGCAAATGAGATAACACCTTGATTTGTCATGTGCTGATCGGCTTTAGTATGTGGATAACTCGGGCAGTGGAGGCTACAATAGCTACTGTTTTTGCCTCAGCGCTTTTGATCAGGGGATGTCCGTGTCCGTGGAACTTTGGCAGCAGTGCGTAGAACTTCTACGCGACGAACTGCCTGCCCAGCAATTCAACACCTGGATCCGTCCACTACAGGTAGAAGCCGAAGGCGATGAGCTGCGTGTCTACGCACCTAATCGTTTCGTGCTCGACTGGGTCAATGAAAAATACATGAGCCGTATGCTCGAGCTGCTCGGTGAGCGTGCGGCGGGTCTGGTTCCCGCCATATCCTTATTGATAGGCAGCCGTCGTAGCTCTGCACCGCGGGCTGTACTGACGCCCTCGCCTTCGGTCTCCAACTACAGCAGCCCGTCTGCTCCTGCGCCGCAGATCAGCGTGCCGCCGCCGAAACCTCCGGTGCAGTCCGAGCCTTCCCGAGCCAGCTTCGACTCGATGGCCGGTGCCGCCTCCAGCGTCGCTCCGGCTCGCAGTGAGCGAAACGTGCAGGTAGAAGGTGGCCTCAAGCACACCAGCTATCTCAACCGTACCTTTACCTTCGACAACTTCGTCGAGGGCAAATCGAACCAGCTGGCTCGTGCTGCAGCCTGGCAGGTTGCGGACAACCCCAAGCACGGCTACAACCCGCTCTTCCTTTATGGTGGCGTAGGCCTCGGCAAGACGCACCTGATGCACGCAGTCGGTAACCACCTGCTGGCGAAGAACCCGAATGCCAAGGTGGTGTACCTGCATTCCGAGCGTTTCGTGGCCGATATGGTCAAGGCGCTGCAGCTCAATGCCATCAACGAATTCAAGCGCTTCTACCGCTCGGTGGACGCACTGTTGATCGATGACATCCAGTTCTTCGCCAAGAAGGAACGCTCCCAGGAAGAATTCTTCCACACCTTCAACGCCTTGCTCGAAGGCGGTCAGCAGGTGATTCTCACCAGCGACCGTTATCCGAAAGAGATCGAAGGCCTGGAAGAGCGCCTGAAGTCGCGTTTTGGTTGGGGCCTGACCGTAGCGGTCGAACCGCCCGAGCTGGAAACCCGTGTGGCGATCCTGATGAAGAAGGCCGATCAGGCCAAGGTCGATCTGCCTCACGATGCCGCGTTCTTCATCGCCCAGCGTATCCGTTCCAACGTGCGTGAGCTGGAAGGCGCGTTGAAGCGTGTCATCGCCCACTCGCACTTCATGGGCCGCGATATCACCATCGAGTTGATCCGCGAGTCGCTGAAGGATCTGCTGGCCCTGCAGGACAAGCTGGTCAGCATCGACAATATCCAGCGCACTACGGCCGAATACTACAAGATCAAGATTTCCGACTTGCTGTCCAAGCGTCGCTCGCGCTCCATCGCGCGGCCGCGTCAGGTTGCGATGGCCTTGTCCAAGGAACTGACCAACCACAGCCTGCCGGAAATCGGTGTGGCCTTCGGTGGGCGCGATCACACCACGGTATTGCACGCATGCCGTAAGATTGCTGAACTTAGGGAGTCCGACGCGGATATCCGCGAGGATTACAAGAACCTGCTGCGTACACTGACCACTTGATACGCAACTCCATGCACGAGGCAAGGGACTAGACCATGCACTTCACCATTCAACGCGAAGCCCTGTTGAAACCCCTGCAACTGGTCGCCGGCGTCGTGGAACGCCGCCAGACCTTGCCGGTTCTCTCCAACGTTCTGCTGGTCGTCGAAGGCCAGCAGCTGTCGCTGACCGGTACCGACCTCGAGGTCGAGCTGGTCGGGCGCGTGGCTCTGGAAGATGCTGCCGAACCTGGCGAAATCACCGTGCCGGCACGCAAGCTGATGGATATCTGCAAGAGCTTGCCGAGCGATGCGCTGATCGACATCCGTGTCGACGAGCAGAAGCTGCTGGTCAAGGCCGGGCGCAGCCGTTTCACGCTGTCCACCCTGCCAGCCAACGACTTCCCCACCGTCGAGGAAGGTCCGGGTTCGCTGACCTTCAGCCTGGTGCAGAGCAAGCTGCGTCGCCTGATCGAACGCACCAGCTTCGCCATGGCGCAGCAGGACGTGCGTTACTACCTCAACGGCATGCTTCTGGAAGTGCAGACCGGCGTACTGCGTGCTGTCGCCACCGACGGTCATCGCCTGGCCATGTGTTCCATGGAAGCCAGTATCGAGCAGGTCGAGCGCCATCAGGTGATCGTGCCACGCAAAGGCATCCTGGAACTGGCCCGTCTGCTTACCGAGCAGGATGGCAGCGTCAGTATCGTCCTGGGTCAGCATCACATCCGCGCGACCACTGGCGAGTTCACCTTCACCTCGAAACTGGTCGACGGTAAATTCCCGGATTACGAGCGTGTGCTGCCGCGCGGTGGCGACAAGCTGGTTGTCGCTGACCGTCAGGGCCTGCGTGAAGCCTTCAGCCGTACCGCAATTCTGTCGAACGAAAAGTACCGTGGTATCCGTCTGCAACTGGCGGCTGGCCTTCTGAAAATCCAGGCCAACAACCCCGAGCAGGAAGAAGCGGAAGAAGAGATCGCAGTAGAGTACAACGGCGGTGCTCTGGAGATAGGTTTCAACGTCAGCTATCTGCTCGATGTCCTGGGCGTGATGACCACCGAGCAGGTGCGTCTGATCCTGTCCGACTCCAACAGCAGTGCGCTGGTGCAGGAAGCGGACAACGATGACTCCGCTTATGTCGTCATGCCGATGCGCCTGTAATTTTGTCGCTGCCGCTAACAGGCGACTCAGGCGTTATTGAAATCAGCTTTGGTATGTTCGGATTCGATCCTGATCCGCGACATCCAAAGCTGATTTCGTTTCTGGCAGTCCTATTTGTTCGCTCCCCTCTACGGCCCGCTTCATGTCCCTGATCCGCATTAACCTGACCGCGGTGCGTAACCTGCAGCCATCCACGCTGACGCCCTCGCCGCGCATCAACATCCTGTATGGCGCCAACGGTAGCGGCAAAACCAGTGTGCTCGAAGGCATACACCTACTTGGCCTGGCTCGCTCTTTTCGCAGCGCGCGGCTATTGCCGGTGATCCAGTACGAGCAACAGGTGTGCACACTGTTCGGGCAGGTGAACCTGGGCGACGGTCGACAGAGTAATCTGGGAGTTTCGCGAGATCGCCAGGGTGAGTTCCAGATTCGTATCGACGGACAGAATGCGCGCAGCGCTGCACAGCTGGCTGAAACCCTACCCTTGCAGTTGATCAATCCAGACAGCTTCCGGCTGCTGGAAGGCTCGCCGAAGATCCGTCGGCAGTTTCTCGATTGGGGTGTGTTCCACGTGGAACCTCGTTTTCTCCCCGCCTGGCAGCGCTTGCAGAAGGCCCTCAAGCAGCGTAACTCGTGGCTTCGCCGTGGTACACTTGACGCCGTTTCTCAAGCGGCCTGGGATCGCGAGTTGTGCCTGGCCAGCGATGAAATCGACAGTTATCGGCGATCCTACATACAGCAACTGAAGCCCGTCTTCGAGCGCACCTTGAGCGAGTTGGTTGAACTGCAAGGGCTGACGCTGAGCTACTACCGGGGATGGGATAAAGAGCGTCCCCTGAATGAAGTGCTGATGTCGTCACTGTTGCGTGACCAGCAGATTGGGCACACCCAATCCGGACCGCAACGAGCAGACCTCAGGTTGAGGCTTGGTGCGCACAACGCGGCGGACATCTTGTCCCGCGGCCAGCAGAAGCTGGTGGTGTGTGCCTTGCGCATCGCCCAGGGGCATTTGGTTGATCAGGCCAAGCGTGGCCAATGCATCTATCTGGTGGATGACTTGCCGTCAGAACTGGATGAACAGCACCGTCGCGCATTGTGCCGTTTGTTGGAAGATTTGAACTGCCAGGTGTTCATTACCTGTGTAGACCATGAATTGTTGAGCGATGGCTGGCAAACGGATACGCCGGTTTCCATGTTCCACGTGGAACATGGACGTATCACCCAGACCCACGACCACCGGGAGTGAAGCATGAGCGAAAACCAAACGTACGACTCCAACAGTATCAAGGTACTGAAAGGCCTGGATGCCGTACGCAAGCGGCCGGGCATGTACATCGGCGATACCGATGATGGCAGCGGCCTGCACCACATGGTATTCGAGGTGGTCGACAACTCCATCGACGAGGCTCTGGCTGGCCACTGCAGTGAAATTACCATCACCATCCACCCGGATGAGTCGATCAGCGTGCGTGACAACGGCCGTGGTATCCCGGTCGACATGCACAAGGAAGAAGGCGTATCGGCGGCCGAGGTCATCATGACCGTGCTGCACGCCGGCGGTAAGTTCGACGACAACAGCTACAAGGTATCCGGCGGCCTGCACGGAGTGGGTGTCTCGGTGGTGAACGCTCTCTCCAAGGAGCTGATTCTGACCATTCGCCGTAGTGGCAAGATCTGGGAACAGACCTACGTGCATGGCGTGCCTCAAGCTCCGCTGGCAGCAGTGGGTGATACCGATGGCACGGGTACGCAGATTCACTTCAAACCGTCCGAGCAGACCTTCGCCAACATCCACTTCAGCTGGGACATCCTGGCCAAGCGCCTGCGCGAGCTGTCGTTCCTGAACTCCGGCGTAGGCATCCTGCTCAAGGATGAACGCAGCGGCAAGGAAGAGCTGTTCAAGTACGAAGGTGGCCTGCGCGCTTTCGTCGAATACCTGAACGTCAACAAGACCACGGTCAACCAGGTGTTTCACTTCAATATCCAGCGTGATGATGGCGTGGGCGTGGAAGTGGCGCTGCAGTGGAACGACAGCTTTAACGAAAACCTGCTGTGCTTCACCAACAACATTCCTCAGCGCGACGGTGGTACTCACCTGGCGGGCTTCCGTTCGGCGCTGACGCGTAACCTGAACAACTACATCGAGCAGGAAGGTCTGGCCAAGAAGCATAAGGTCTCGACCACTGGTGACGATGCTCGTGAAGGCCTGACGGCGATCATTTCCGTGAAGGTGCCGGATCCCAAGTTCAGTTCGCAGACCAAGGACAAGCTGGTTTCCTCCGAGGTGAAAACCGCGGTGGAACAGGAAATGGGCAAGCATTTCGCCGACTTCCTGCTCGAGAACCCGAACGAAGCGAAGGCCGTGGTCGGCAAGATGATCGACGCCGCCCGTGCCCGTGAAGCGGCTCGTAAAGCCCGTGAGATGACCCGCCGTAAAGGCGCGCTGGATATCGCTGGCCTGCCCGGCAAACTGGCTGACTGCCAGGAAAAAGATCCCGCTCTTTCCGAACTGTACATCGTGGAAGGGGACTCTGCGGGCGGCTCTGCCAAACAGGGCCGTAACCGCAAGACCCAGGCGATCCTGCCGCTCAAGGGCAAGATTCTCAACGTCGAGAAGGCACGCTTCGACAAGATGATTTCCTCCCAGGAGGTCGGCACGCTGATCACCGCCCTGGGCTGTGGCATAGGCCGCGAGGAATACAACATCGACAAGCTGCGTTACCACAACATCATCATCATGACCGATGCTGACGTCGACGGTTCGCACATCCGTACCCTGCTGCTGACCTTCTTCTTCCGTCAGCTGCCGGAGTTGGTCGAGCGCGGCTACATCTACATCGCCCAGCCGCCGCTGTACAAGGTCAAGAAGGGCAAGCAGGAGCAGTACATCAAGGACGACGAGGCCATGGAAGAATACATGACCCAATCGGCCCTGGAAGATGCCAGCCTGCACGTCAACGAGAGTGCCCCTGGCCTTGCCGGTGAGGCCCTGGAGCGCCTGGTCAACGATTACCGCCTGGTGATGAAGACCCTCAAGCGCCTGTCCCGCTTGTACCCCATGGAGCTCACCGAGCATTTCGTCTATCTGCCGGGCGTGAGCAACGAGCAGATGGCCGATAAGGCTGCGATGGAAAGCTGGCTGGCCCTGTTCGATGCCCGTCTGAAGACCATGGAGAAATCCGGTCTGGCCTACAAGACCAGCCTGCGTGAAGACCAGGAGCGTCACCTGTGGCTGCCCGTGGTAGAACTGATCTCTCACGGCAACTCCAGTTACATCACCTTCAACCGTGATTTCTTCACCAGCAACGATTACAAGACGGTCACCACCCTCGGTGATCAGCTGAACAGTCTGCTGGAAGAAGGTGCCTACGTGCAGCGTGGCGAGCGCAAGAAGCCGGTCACCACCTTCAAGGAAGGCCTGACCTGGCTGATGACCGAAAGCACCAAGCGCCACAGCATTCAGCGATACAAAGGTCTTGGCGAGATGAACCCGGATCAGCTGTGGGAAACCACCATGGATCCCGAAGTTCGTCGCATGCTCAAGGTGCGCATCGAAGACGCCATCGCCGCGGATCAGATCTTCAACACCCTGATGGGTGACGAAGTGGAACCGCGCCGTGACTTCATCGAGACCAACGCCCTGGCGGTCTCCAACCTCGACGTCTGATGTCATTCGGCGATGCACAAAAAAACCGGCTAAAGGCAGTCAGTTAAGGCATTGACTCCGAGGCTGCGGTAATAGAAACAGGCTCCTGGATTTCCATGAGCCTGTTTTTTATGTCTATCCAGCAAGCACTCCGGCAGACCGCCGAACTCAATCCAGCCTCCTTCGAGCGGTTCTCGCAACTGATTGATCCGTTATGGATCGAGGAGGCCTTGAGGCTGACCGGAACAGTTTCGCTTCGCCGTCGGCGCCTGCCGGCTGAGCGCATTGTGTGGCTGGTCGTGGGGATGGCCTTGTTCAAGAACGAACCCATCTGGCTGATCGTGCAGCAACTGGGTCTATCCGATGGACAGGGGTTGGCTCCTGCGCCCAGTGCAGCGGTGGGCGCAGCATGGCAGAGGTGGTGGAGAAGCTACGGCGTTACCTGCTGGGCTGGAAAGGGTACTTTGGGTTGGCGCAAACCCCACGAGTCTGGCGCAGGCTGGATGAGTGGTTGCGTCGTCCTCTGCGTACCATACAGCTCAAACAGTGGCGACGTGGCAAGACGATTTATCGGGAGCTGATCCAACTGGGAGCCAGCCACCGGGTAGCGCAATCGGTGGCGGCCTTGAGCCGCTGCTGGTGGCATAATAGTCTGTCTGGCATCCAACACGTATTGACGATTGTCTACTTTGATCGGCTGGGTGTGCCACGTCTCTCATGACCTCAATCTCTCCAACCGCCCGGTGCGGATCCGCATGCCGGGTGGTGTGGCAGGGGAGCGGCCTATGAAGGCCACCTCCTATGCCGATTGCGCCAAGGAAATACAATCAACCTGTATCCAACTCAGTATGGGCAGCTGCTACCTGGTAAGTGGGTTGGCACCGTCGAGATTTTCTTATCAGAATTGTTAATAAAGTCCCGAGCAGCGTGGCGCTGAGCATCACCCACATCCCCGTCAATCGCTGAGTCGGGTGTTGATCAAGTGGTTGCCAAAAAGCCGTAAGACCGGCATTGTAATGACAAATGTCATTACAGGTGTCTGCCACTATGGCTTCCATCAATATCCGCATCGACGACGAGCTTAAAGTCCGGGCTTACCGGGAGCTGGAAAAGCTCGGCGTCACCCCTTCTGAACTGATGCGCCAAGCCTTGCAGTATGTGGCCGAGCGCGGACAGCTGCCATTTCGTCCAGTGCTGATGACCGAGGAAGATGAAGCGTTAATCGGCACGGTTCGTGAGCGCTTGGCCGCTCCCCAGCGCGTGAAGGTTGCGCTGGATGACCTATAGCCTTGAGTTTGATGCACGAGCACTGAAGGAATGGCAAAAGCTGGGTGATACCGTTCGCCAACAGCTCAAGAAAAAGCTCGCTGAGGTGTTGCTCAATCCGCGAATTGAAGCCAATCGGCTCCATTCGCTGCCGGACTGCTACAAGATCAAGCTGCGCAGCAGTGGTTATCGCCTGGTGTACCAGGTGCTTGACCATGAGGTGGTGGTGTTTGTGGTCGCGGTTGACCGCCGTGAACGTGAGCAGGCGTACCGCAAGGCAGCCGAGCGCCTTAAATAGCTAGCTGGGTCAGCTGTTCCCCTCTGACTGAAAAGGTGGTCTAGGTACGATGGATGGTGGTGATCTGCTTGAGCATTTACGGGCCGAAAATGCTCGCTTGATCGCTCTGCTGGAAAGTCATGGTATCGAGTGGCGCTTGCCTGATGAGCCGCCGCAACTTGAGCCGGCTAGTCCACCTCTATTATTAAGGTCGAGTCTCGACACGGATGCCAAGCTGGCGCTGTTCAAGCGACTGTTTCGGGGCAGGGCCGATGTATTCCCCGTGCGTTGGGAAAGCAAGACCGGTAAATCGGGCTACTCGCCCGCGTGCGCCAATGAATGGCGAGCGGGTGTGTGTGAGAAGCCACGGATCAAGTGCGGGGATTGCACATACCGTCAGCTCCTGCCGCTGATTGCCAGGCGCGGTATAAACACACTGGTGCTGGTGCACCGGACGGAATTGCTCCAGCAGTGGAAGGAGAGGTTGCAGGCGTTTCTGGGCGTAGACAAAACGAAGGTCGGAACCATAGGCGGTGGTAAGGCCAAGCCGACAGGCATCATCGATATTGCCGTGATGCAGTCCTTGTCGCGGCAAGGTGAAGTCAGCGAGTAGGTTAAAAGCTACGGGCAAATTATCGTTGATGAATGCCATCACCTATCAGCTTTTTCGTTCGAGGCCCTCCTCAAGGCTGCTGGGGCCAAATATGTGTTGGGTCTGACCGCTACGCCAGTACGTCGTGATGGCCAGCAGCCGATTATCTTCATGCAGTGCGGGCCCATTCGGCATACCGCGAGCAGGCCCGAGAGTGCTCCAGCTGATCTAGCCGTAATGCCACGGTTGCTTTCTCGACCGATAGTCATGCCTGAAGGAACAGGCATCCAAGATGTCTTCTTGCAGGTGTGCAGCGACACGGAGCGAACAGCCAAGATTGTTGCCGAGGTTGGAGGCGCTTTTGACCAAGACCGGAAGATCCTTGTGCTGCTTGTGCTGACGGAGCGAACGGATCACCTCAACGCCATTGAGGGGCAGCTGGTTGGTCGGGTCGAGAACCTGTTCACGCTGCATGGGCGGTTGTCCAAGAAGCAACGCACTGCCCTAATCGGTGAGCTGGAAGCACTGCCACCCGATGCACCACGGGTAATCCTGGCAACCGGGAAATTGGTTGGTGAGGGTTTCGACCACCCGGCACTGGATACCTTGGTACTGGCCATGCCGGTTTCCTGGAAGGGCACTCTCCAGCAGTATGCGGGCCGCCTGCACCGGGAACATGCGAGTAAGGCTGATGTGCGCATTATCGACTTCATCGATGCCGGACATCCTGCTTTGCTTCGTATGTGGAGCAAGCGCCAAGCGGGTTACAAGGCTATGGGGTATCGATTTGCTGATTCGTCCAGCTCAATAGAGCTGCTGGGAAAGGGCTAATGAGTCCTCAGGCAGCCATCAAGCTTTCCGCCTGTCGAAGTTGGAAGTCGGCTGTTCCCTACACGATGGATTCGCCGTAATCTGGGTTGCATTGACAGGTTGTCAATCCAGGCTGTGGCTTGAGATCTGCCTCCAGCGCATAGGTTATATTACCGAAATGTAGTGCTGCACGCGGCTCGTTTCAGGGGGCTGCGGAAAATGACACTAATTGCGGTCATTTCGACAGAAAATGCCCATTTTTTGTAGCTCAATCATGCCAATAATTGTGCCCATTTCTAACCTAGGTCATTGATTTTTATGGCAAACAGAATGACATCTTTGTCGCCCCGGCGACATGTCATTCGGCGGTGCATAAAAAATCCGGCCTTTAGCCTAATGCCGATCAGATAAGGTTTTTAGCGGTAAACTGCCGCTCGTGTAGGAGCGTCGACCTCGGCGCGATGCGATGGTGGCCTTTCCACAAACCGTGTCATGGCCACCAATCGACGCAGGGGCGCGGCTCCCACAGAGCCAGGGAAAACCGCCGTTTGCGGGCCCAATGCTTAACTGACTGGCATTAGCCTTTAGCCGGGTTTTTTATTATTAATCAGTCATTTACTGATTGGCTGGAGAGCTCACCCCCACCAGTACCGCACCATATGAAAGAACACCGGGGCGGCGAAGCAGACCGAGTCGAGGCGATCGAGCATGCCGCCGTGCCCTTCGATCATATGGCCCCAATCCTTCACGCCGCGGTCGCGCTTGATCGCCGACATCACCAGGCCGCCGGCGAAGCCGAGCAGGCACACCAGCAAGGCGAACAGGCCGGCCTGCCAGAAGGCGAACGGGGTGATCCAGTACAGCGAGGCGCCGATCAGGGTCGCCAGTGCCACGCCACCGAAGAAGCCTTCCACGGTCTTCGACGGGGACAGGTTGGGGGCGATCTTGCGTTTGCCTGCAAGCTTGCCGCAGACGTACTGGAGCACGTCGGAGATCTGCACGACGATCACCAGCCAGGCGATCAGCAGCAGGTTGCGGCCCTCGTAGCCGGCGATGTCCAGGGTCAGCAGAGCCGGTACGCTGGAGATGCAGTACACGGCGATCATCAGCCCCCACTGCACCTTGGACGTCCGTTCGAGGAAGCGTGTGGTGTCGCCACCGAGGGAGGACAGAATCGGCAGCAGCAGGAACAGGTAGACCGGGATGAAGATGGCGAACAGGCCGTACCAGCCGATGCCGATCAGCAGGTACTGCATCGGCAGCGCGAAGTAGAACGCGGCGACCAGTGCCGGGTAGTCGCTGCGCCGGGTCGGGGTCAGGGTCATGAACTCGCGCAGGGCATAGAACGACACGAAGTAGAACAGCACCACCACGCCGATATAGCCGAACAGAAAGGCGAAGCCGATCACCAGCACCATCGCCCACCAGGCATTGATGCGTGCGTTGAGGTTGTCGATGACCGGGTGCGGGCCAGGGCCGGCGCGCAGTTTCAGCAACCAGCCGATCAGGCTGGCCAGCAGCAGGATGCCGCCAATGCCGGCGAACAACAGCAAGGTATTGCGATCCATCTCAAACCTCCTCGGGAGCCAGGGCCAGCAGGGCGTCGCGGGCGCGTTCCAGGAAGGCCTCTTTGCCCTCCTCCTCGCCCATGCCCAGCGGCGCGCCGAAATTCAGGGTGCACAGCAACGGTAACGGCAAGGCTCGGCCCTTGGGCATCACCCGGTTGAGGTTGGCGATCCACACCGGGATCACCTCGACGTCCGGCCGCGTCTTGGCCAGGTGGTAAAGGCCGCTCTTGAACGGCAGCAAGCCCTCCTCCAGGTTGCGGGTGCCTTCGGGAAAGACGATCAGCGAGTCGCCCTGTTCCAGGGCATCGAGCATCGCCTGCAGGGGATTGCTGCTCGGATCGCTGCGTTGGCGGTCGACCAGCACGCCATTGAATACGCGCTGGATCAGGAAGCTGCGCAGGGTGCCCTTCATCCAGTAATCCGAGCCAGCTACCGGACGGGTGCGTTTGCGCAGTTCGGCGGGGAGCGACGCCCAGAGCAGCACGAAGTCGCCGTGGCTGCTGTGGTTGGCGTAGTAGATGCGCTGCACCGGTTGCGCGGTGCTGCCTAGCCAGAGGGCACGGGCACCGGTGAGCAAGCGCGCACCGGAGGTAATGAGAAAGGCGACCAGGGAAGCAAGCATGGACAGTTCCTTATCCGAATCGAATGTGTGAAAGCCAGGGCATCAGCACGATAGCCGCCAGGGCGATGAGCAGTTGCAGACCGAGCCACAGGGTCTGCAGACGCAGCAGGCGCAACGCGCCCTGGCTGCGTTGTTCCCAGGAGCGTGAGCCTTGATTGGCCTTATGGCCGATCAGGAGCAATGCCTGGTCGAGTTCGGCTGTGCGCCTGTCGAGCTGTTCAGGTGCCGCGGCCAGGCTGGCGAATAGCTCGGCATCCAGTGCCACGCGCAGGGCGTAGTACTTTTGCAGCAGGCCGCAGATCAGCAGCGCGACGCAAACAGCGCCTCCGGTCGTGAGCGCCATGAAGCCGAGCAAAGGCCCCAGGCCGATGATCAGAGCCAGCAGGCTCAAGCCGCTGGATAGGCGGTCGAGGGACTTGCCGCGCCTTAACAGGCCGGCGACCAGTTGTAGCTGCATTTCACTGGCCATGCAGAGCGACTCCCTGAGTGGATGCGGGTTGCGCCAGAACGCCCTCCAGCACCTCTAAATGGGCGTTTCCCAGTACAACCCGGGGGCGAGCCTGGCGAAGCAGCGAAACGGCCTCTGCGACGCTCCTGCAGCGGCCGCTGTGCAGCAGCCAGGCTGCGATGGCGGTGGCACTGCGTGAATAGCCCAGTGCGCAGCAGACCAGTACCGCCCCGTGCTGGCGAAGATCTTCGATAGCCACGGCGGCCTGCAGGCAATGCGCGGTGCTGGGTGCGACCAGATCGAGGCTGGCCAGCTCACGGTAGACCTTTCCTTCCACGCGGCAGGGCAACTCGGCACACAGGTCGGCAATTGCCGCGAAGGCCTGCCCTTCTCCACGTGCAGGAATGCGGCCGAGCCAGACGCCGTCGGCTACTTCATCGGGCAGCGGATGATTGCGCGTCCAGGCCCGGGAATTGATCCAGGCGGCAGCCAGATAGGGCGCCAACAGCCAGTTGCTGGCGGCGCTCAGGCGGCCATCGGCGCGCTTCTGAAAGCCCTGGGCGTCGAACAACGCGTAATTCAGCGCCACCATCAGCAGCGACAATGCCGGCCACAGCAACCACAGGGCGAAGCCGCCGAAGTGGATCGCCAGCGCACTGCACAGAGCCGCGCCGAAGCCGTAACGCAAAGCCAGCCGCCAGCGCTGTGGGTCGCGCGCCAGACGCCAGGCGAACAACGGGCTGCGCCCTTCGCTGGGCCACAACCACAGGCAGAAGAAGCCGGCGAGCATACCGGTCGGCACGTCGATGAAATGATGCTGCCAGGTGGTCAGTACCGAAAGTCCGATCAGGAAGAACCAGACGTGCAATACCACCCTCCACAGTCCGGCCGCGTAATGCGCGAAGCAGGCCCACAGCACAACCAACAGCGTGATATGCAGTGAAGGCGCCTGGTTGAAGGGTTTGTCGAAGCCCATCAGCACATCGAACATCAGCCCGAACAGACCATCCAGAGCCGGGCGGTCGAAGGTGAACCGCAGTGGCCAGAGCAGGAAGCAGGCGATGCAGATCACTTGTGCCGTGACCAGGCGCAGGCCGTGACGATCCATCTCGCCACGGGTGGCGGGCAACAGGAAGGACAGGCCGTAGAGCAGGTCGATCGACCAATAGGGAATGATTGTCCAGGGCCACAGCGGAATCTGCTGCTCCCAGGCGAACACCAGGCTACCGACGTCATCGCGCTGGCCGGTGAACCAGTTGGCGAAGCCGTAGGTGCCGAAGAACAGTGGCGCGAGTAGCAACAGCCAGAGTACGCCGCGCTTCCATAACCCGGTTTCCCGGATGACCGCGGCGGGCGTCATCAGGACACCCGCTGGGCCAGGGACACGCTGAAAATGCCCCACTCATCGATGCGCTGGGTCAGCTTGCGAAAGCCGGCAGCCTCCACCAACTGATCCATTTCCGCCTGGCTGCGACGACGCATCACCCAGGCCTGGCCGTCGCGGTGGCTGGTCAGCGCACGGGCGATCAGCTCCAGCTGCGGGTGCCAGGGCTGGCCGGTGTAAATCAGGTAACCGCCCTCTTCCACGGCAGCCGCCAGACCGGCCAGGGAATCGCCGACCATGGCGTTGCTGCCAAACAGCTCGTAGAGGCCGGAGACCACTGCCAGGGTCGGCTTGGGATCCAGCGCCGCCAGATCAGCCCTGTCGAAGGCATCGCCCTTGACGAAGCGGGCGATGCTGCCCAGGCCCTTCTGTTCGATCAGCGCCGCTCCATCGCGCACATTGATGTCGCTGTAATCGCGTAGCAGGATCGAGTCGGGTTTCTCGCTGCCCTGCTCCAGCGCTTCGAGGATGTAGCGGCCGTGACCGGCGGCGATATCGACGATGCGCACTTCGCGGCTCTGCTCACGCAATTTGCTCATGGCTAGGCGCAGCAGTTCCTCTGCGTGCACCTTGCGCTGGCGAATACCACGCCAGCCGATGGAATCGAGGTAGTTGCGGTCGATCAGTCGGCCCAGCGGCGAGGTGCCGGTCGGGGTGTTGCGGTACACGTAATCCAGGGTACTGCCGGAATCGAAGCCGGTATCGAAGCCCAGCTTCACACCTGCGGCCAGTCCGCTGCCGAGCTTCAGTCCGGCGCGGGTGGCGCGCCAATAGATATCCCGTGGCGAGTTCTTCGGCAGTGGCGCGGCCAGCTCCTCGGCCTCGGCGCAGCTCCAGCCGAGGCGGTCGGCATCGAGCAGGGGCTGGCGTTGCAGTGGCTCTTCGAAGACCTTCAGCACGAAGCGACGAATGCGCGTCAGGGCATGGGCGCGGTCGCGCTCACCCAAGGTGTCGTGGAAGAACCCTGGCAGGATGTGCTGTTCTTTGTGTGGGCTGCTCAGGCGCTTGAAGAACTGCTCCTGGGGTTTGCGGTGCACCACGAAATCGCTGCCGGAGATCAGCAACTGGGTAGGAATCTGGATGGCCTGGGCGTCAGCGACGACACGCTCGGCGGCGTCGTACAAACCCAGCAGCATGTTCACCGAGATCGGTCGGCTGATCAGCGGATCCTGTTCGAAAGAAGCGATGCGCTGCGGGTCGTGGCTGAGGTACTTGGCCTTCACGTAGCTGTTGACGAAGAAGTTGCCGCGCCAGGTGCGCATCAGCTTCAGCCCCGAACGAGCGAAGGGTACGTACAGTTTGACCTTGAAGGCTGGCGAGGCGAGCACCAGGGCGCGGATCTTCGGAGCGTAGTCGTGGGCCCAGGTGGAGATGATCACCGCACCGACACTTTGTGCCAGCACCACCATGTCTTCGCTGGCGATGCCGTGGGTGGCGGCGATGTGATCGATAAAGGTCTGCACGTCGCGCACGCTGGTGGCGAAGCTTGGGCTGTCGCCCCGTTCGCCCGGTGATTCACCGTGGCCGCGGGCGTCCCAGGCGAAGAAGTCGAAGCCTTGCAGGCCCAGCTCTTTGACCAGGTGGGCCATGCGCCCGCCGTGCTCGTGGCCGCGGTGGAACATGACGATGGCGCGGCGTGGTTCGTTCGGTTGCGTATCGGCAGCGGGCCAGTGACGGTAGAACAGGCTGACGCCGTCGTGAGTCGTGAAGGTGTTCGAGCGGGCTTCTGTCATCGGAGCGTCCCTATTCCACGTTGGAGGAAGCCGCTTGCGCCAGACCCTGGCGTACGCGGTTGAACAGCGTATACAGCAACAGCGCGGCAATTACCGCGAGAACCGGGTCGATCCAGGTCAGCGGCAGCAAGCCACTGGCCACACCGGCGCCGAGCACGCCAAAACAGAAGGCGCGGTCGCTTTTGCCCATCGGGCCGTCGTAGCGGCGTGAGGCGCCAACCATCGGCCCCATCACCCCAGCGTATTCGCTGATCAGTGCGCCAATCACCAGCAGCACCACCAATACCGGGGAAACCTCGGGCAGCAGCGCGAAGGGTAGAAACAACGCGGCATCGGCGATCACGTCGCAGAGTTCGTTGAGGTAGGCGCCGAGCGTGGATTGCTGGCCGAATTCCCGGGCGAGCATGCCGTCCACCGCATTGAGTGCCATGCGCAGCAGCATCCACAGCGGAATCAGCGCGAACAGCCAGAGGTGGTCGGGGAAGACGGCGAGAAGCAGGCCGATCAGCACCGACACGATGGCGGCGCCCAGGGTGACCTGATTGGCGGTCACGCCACGATCGAAGAGACGCTGCACCAGCGGGCGCAGCAGATCCTGGAAGCGGGGTTTGAGCTGGTAAATCGAAAGCATCGTACGAACTCCGTTTCGTCATGGTTCTCTGTCGGTCGTCAGCTTAGCCGGTTGAATACCCGCTAAGCGATACGCCGACGTGAACGCTGTCATGTTGCTGCTGAAAACTTATTCCCAATTTATCTACATTTTAGGTACCGATAAAAATCCATGATTATCAGTAGCTTGAAGCGTGAAATTCACTTTAAAAATAAAGTTCTCAACAGGTTATCCACAGATCGTCTCTGCTCAGGCGAGATCGTTGGCTGTCTCCACCGCCTTGCTCTGTGGATCGAGCGCGCCAATCTCGCACTGCGCCTGGCTGACCCATGCGAAGGCACGGTCGTTGAGGTTGGCGATCGCCCGTGGTCCTTCGCCTTCGGCAAACAACGGCGGGCCGAATACCACCTGCACGGTACCGGGTTTCTTGCCCCAGCCTTCCTTCGGCCAGAACTGCCCGGCGTTGTGCGCGACCGGTAGCACCGGCAGCTTGCTGTTCACTGCCAGCGCCGTACCACCGCGTGAAAACTTGCCGATCTGACCGTCGGGAATGCGTGTGCCTTCCGGGAAAACCAGTACCCAGGCACCCTGCTCCAGGCGGGTGCGACCCTGGCTGGCGAGCTGCTTGAGCGCCGCCTTGGGGTTGCTGCGGTCGATGGCGATAGGCTTGAGCATGGCCATCGCCCAGCCGAAGAACGGCACGTACAGCAACTCGCGTTTGACCACCTGGCTCAGCGGCTCGAAGTAGGCGCAGAGGAAGAAGGTTTCCCAGGTGCTCTGGTGTTTGGCGAGAATCACGCAGGGCTGATCGGGGATGTTTTCCTGACCTTTGATCTCGTAGCGAATGCCAGCGACCACCTTGGCCAGCCACACGGCGCAGCGGCACCAGTTCTGCACCACGAAACGATAACGTGCGCGGAATGGCAGGAAGGGGGCGACGAACATACTGATGATGCACCAGATGCACGAGCTGGAAGACAGCAACAGATAGAAGAGGAAGGTTCTGAAGAACTGCACTGTCGACATGTGAGCAATTACCGTGGCAGGCCTGGCCTGCGCTATCAAGTGAGAAGCTGTGCAGCAACCGCTGCCAGATCATCGAATACCAGAGTACCCGCTGGCAATGCTTTGGCCAGGGTGCGTTGACCCTTGCCGGTTTTCACCAGTACAGGCTGACAATCGACGGCTCGCGCCGTTTCCAGGTCACTGCTGCTGTCGCCGACGAACCAGACTCCGCTCAGTGGTACGCCGTAGTGCTCGGAGATCTGTCGCAGCATGCCAGGTTTCGGTTTGCGGCAATCGCAGCCGTCATCCGGGCCATGTGGGCATTGCACGATCAGGCCAACTTCGCCGCCCTGTTCCGCCACCAGCTCGCGCAGGCGTGCGTGCATGGCTTCCAGTACGGTCAGCGGGTAGTAACCGCGGGCGATGCCGGACTGGTTGGTGGCCACGGCCACCGTCCAGCCCGCCTTGCTCAGGCGAGCGATAGCCTCGATGGAGCCCGCTATCGGGATCCATTCGTCGAGGCTTTTGATATAGGCGTCGGAGTCGTGATTGATGACACCGTCGCGGTCGAGAATGATCAGTTTCATAGCTCCAAGCTCCAAGCTCCAAGCCTCAAGCTGCAAGCCAAGCCGCTACTTGCAGCTTGTGGCATGCAGCTTGCGGTTGCTCTAGCCCAGCACCGAAATGTCGGCGACACCCAGGAACAGCCCGCGCAGGCGAGCCAGCAGGGCGTAACGGTTGGCACGTACCTTGGGGTCTTCGGCGTTGACCAGCACCGCTTCGAAGAAGCTGTCCACCGGCTTGCGCAGCGAGGCCAGTTGCGCCAGTGCTTCGCGATACTGACGCGCCTGGGCCAGCGGTTGCACAGCGTTGTCGGCTTGCTGGATAGCGGCGTTCAGGGTGAATTCGGCCGGGGTATCGAAGTAGTGTGCCTCGATGCTCGTGGCGATCTGGCCATCGGCCTTGCTCAGCAGGTTGGACACACGCTTGTTGGCGGCAGCCAGGGCTTCGGCTTCCGGCAGCTTGCGGAAGGCCTGCACGGCCTGTACGCGCTGATCGAAATCCAGCGGCGACAGCGGGTTCACCGCACGTACGGCTTGGTACACGGAGACGTCTATGCCTTCGTCTTCGTAACGCGCACGCAGGCGGTCGAAGATGAAGTCGAGCACCTGTGGTGCCAGGCCAGCGGCTTTGACCTTGCTGCCGAACTGGCGGATGGCGAAGTCGACGGTCGCGCCCAGATCCAGATCCAGCCCCTTCTCGATGAGAATACGCAGCACACCCAGGGCCGCGCGACGCAGGGCGTAGGGATCCTTGCTGCCGGTGGGCAGCATGCCGATACCGAAGATACCGACCAGGGTGTCCAGCTTGTCGGCCAGAGCCACGGCGGCACCGGTCAGGGTGGCGGGCAGTTCGGCACCGGCGCCACGCGGCATGTACTGCTCGTTCAGCGCCAGGGCGACGTCTTCCGGCTCGCCGTCGTGCAGGGCGTAGTAGTAACCGGCGATGCCTTGCATTTCCGGGAACTCGCCAACCATCTCGCTGGCCAGATCGCACTTGCTCAACAGGCCGGCGCGCGCGCCGCGCTTGGCGTCGCCGCCAATGCGCTCGGCAATGAAGCCGGCCAGGGCCGACACGCGCTGGGCCTTGTCGTAGACGGTGCCGAGCTGAGCCTGGAATACCACGTTGGCGAGGCGCTGGTTGAAGCTTTCCAGCTTCTGCTTCTTGTCCTGCTTGAAGAAGAACTCGGCGTCGGTGAGGCGCGGGCGCACCACCTTCTCGTTACCGGAAACGATCTGCGCCGGATCCTTGCTCTCGACGTTGGCCACGGTGATGAAGCGCGGCAGCAGCTTGCCGTTGGCGTCCAGCAGGCAGAAATACTTCTGGTTGTCCTGCATGGTGGTGATCAGGGCTTCCTGGGGCACTTCCAGGAAGCGCTCCTCGAAGGAGCAGACCAGCGGCACCGGCCATTCGACCAGCGCGCTGACTTCCTCGAGCAGGGCGGGTGGGACGATGGCCGTACCCTGTTGTTCGGCGGCGAGCTGGTCGACGCGCTTGGCGATCAGTTCACGACGCTCGTTGGCATCGGCGATCACATAGGCGGCACGCAGTTCCTGGGCGTACATGGCCGGCGCCGAGATGCGAACCTCATGGTTGGCGTGGAAGCGATGTCCGCGGGAGGCGCGGCCAGCCTTCTGGGCGAGGATTTCGCAATCGATCACCTGGTCGCCGAACAGCATCACCAGCCACTGGCTGGGACGGACGAATTCGGTCTTGCGCGCGCCCCAGCGCATGCGCTTGGGAATCGGCAACTCGTTCAGCGAGTTTTCCACGATGCCCGGCAGCAGGCCGGCGGCGTTCTGTCCGGGAATGTGCTGGCTGAATTTCAGCTTCGGCCCGCTGCGGTCGATCTCTGCGAGGTCGACGCCGCATTTCTTGGCGAAGCCCAGAGCCGCTTGGGTCGGGTTGCCATCGGCGTCGAAGGCGGCCTGCAGGGGCGGGCCGTCGAGGTTGAGGGTGCGATCCGGCTGCTGGGTGGCGAGCTGTTCGACCAGCACCGCCAGGCGGCGCGGCGCGGCATACATGCGTGCGCTGTTGTAGCTCAGGCCAGCGGCCTTGAGGCCTTTTTCAACGCCGGCAAGAAAGGCATCGCCGAGGGTTTTCAGGGCTTTGGGTGGCAGCTCTTCGGTGCCCAGTTCAACGAGAAAGTCGAGTGCACTCATTCTGCTGCCTCCAGCTTGGCCAGTACTTCATCACGCAGATCGGGGGCGGCGAGCGGGAAGCCCAGGCGGCGCCGGGCCTGCAGATAACTCTGCGCCACGGCGCGAGCCAGGGTGCGCACGCGCAGGATGTACTGCTGGCGCGCGGTTACCGAAATGGCGCGGCGGGCGTCGAGCAGGTTGAAGGTATGGGAAGCCTTGAGCACCATCTCGTAGGTCGGCAGCGGCAGTTCCAGCTCGATCAGGCGATTGGCTTCGCTCTCGTAGAAATCGAACAGCTCGAACAGCTTCTCGACGTTGGCGTGCTCGAAGTTGTAGGTCGACTGCTCCACTTCGTTCTGGTGGAACACGTCGCCGTAGGTCACCTTGCCGAACTGGCCGTCCGTCCACACCAGGTCGTAGACCGAGTCGACGCCCTGCAGGTACATGGCCAGGCGCTCGAGACCATAGGTGATCTCACCGGTGACCGGGTAGCACTCGATGCCACCGACCTGCTGGAAGTAGGTAAACTGGGTGACTTCCATGCCGTTGAGCCAGATTTCCCAACCCAGACCCCAGGCGCCGAGGGTCGGCGATTCCCAGTTGTCTTCGACGAAGCGGATATCGTGCACCAGCGGGTCGATGCCGATGGCCTTCAACGAACCCAGGTACAACTCCTGGAAGTTCTCCGGGTTCGGCTTGAGCACCACCTGGAACTGGTAGTAGTGCTGCAGACGGTTGGGGTTCTCACCATAGCGGCCGTCGGCCGGGCGGCGCGAAGGCTGCACGTAGGCGGCGTTCCAGGTTTCCGGGCCGATGGCGCGCAGGAAGGTGGCGGTGTGGAAGGTACCGGCGCCCACTTCCATATCGTAGGGTTGCAGTACCACACAGCCTTGCTCGGCCCAGTATTGTTGCAGGGCGAGGATCAAGTCCTGGAAGGTGCGCACGGCAGGCGTTGTCTGGCTCACGAAAAATTCACCTGTTGGGGCTGCGACAGAAAGCCGGGGAGTATACCCGAAGCTGTGCGCAAGCCGCATGCCACGCCGTCTTGAAGCGCTGACCGGATGGTGGCCTATATCGACCGCGAGTCGTGAGCCGCGGGAGCGCCAACCACCTGTAGGAGCCCCGACTCGGGGCGAAGCTTCTGTGGGTCTCCGCGATACCGCATCATGGCCGCCATTCGCCGCGGGGGCGCAGCTCCTACAAAACCCCGATCCGCGGTTATAGTTCGTCTCCTCGCCCATCGCCGAGCCGACCGCCATGCCCCGCTGTTTCTGGTGTAACGACGACCCGCTGTATCAGACCTATCACGATGAAGAATGGGGCGTGCCGTCGCGCGACCCGCAGCACCTGTTCGAGATGCTGCTGCTCGAAGGCGCCCAGGCCGGGCTGTCGTGGATCACCGTGCTGAGGAAGCGCGAGCGCTATCGCCAGGTGTTGTTCGGTTTCGATGCCGAGCGTTTGGCTGCGATGAGCGACGAGTACATCGAGAGCCTGATGCAGGATCCCGGCATCATCCGCAATCGCCTCAAGCTGCAGGCTGCGCGCAAGAACGCACAGGCCTGGTTGCGCCTGGACGATCCGGTGGCGCTGCTCTGGTCGTTCGTCGGTGGCAAGCCGAAGGTCAACCATTTCGACGGCCGCGGCGATGTGCCGGCGGTCACTCCCGAAGCCGAGGCCATGAGCAAGGCGCTGAAAAAGGCCGGCTTCACCTTCGTCGGTCCGACCATCTGCTATGCCTTCATGCAGGCCACCGGCATGGTCATGGATCACACCCGCGATTGTGATCGCTACGCTGTACTGCAGCAGGAGGTACGCCCTTGAGCACGACCATCGACACCCTGGAACAATTGCAGGCGCTGTATGGCCAGGCCCATGAGCGTTCGCTGCGCAAGGAAATTCCCTACCTCAGCGAGCCCTATCAGGCGCTGGTCGCTGCTTCGCCCTTCGTGGTGCTGGGCACCCATGGCCCGGACGGCCTGGACTGCTCGCCCCGTGGCGATGCGCCGGGCTTCGTTCGCGTGCTCGACGAACGCACCCTGCTATTGCCGGATCGTCCGGGTAACAACCGCATCGACAGCCTGCGCAATATCATCCACGACCCGCACGTGGCGCTGCTGTTCCTGATTCCGGGCGTCGGCGAGAGCTTCCGCGTCAACGGCCGCGCCAGCATCTCCCTGGAGCCGGAGCTGCTGGAGCTGTGCATGGCGCAGGGCAAGCTGCCGCGCAGCGTGCTGCGCATCAGTGTGGATACCTGCTACTTCCAGTGCTCCAAGGCGGCGGTGCGCTCCGGCCTGTGGGATGCCGGGCGGCATGTCGAACGCTCCAGCCTGCCGTCGGCAGGCGACATCCTAAAGGTGGTCATGGATCCGCAGTTCGACGTGCAGGCCTATGAACGCGAGCTGCAGGAACGTCTGAAAACCATGCTCTACTGAACGTCTCCTCGTTTCTGCGCGTGTATGTAACAGTCACGCTGGCCTGAGACGGTTACAATGTGCTCCCTTTTTTTGACGGGAGCAGCTTGTGGAAAAGCTCAAAGGCGCGCTGGTGGTCGGTTCCCTGCGCTTGTTCGCCCTGTTGCCATGGCGTGCAGTGCAGTCGCTCGGCGCGATGATCGGCTGGCTGATGTGGAAACTGCCATCGGGCTCGCGCGACGTGGTGCGCATCAACCTGGCCAAATGCTTTCCTGAATTGACGGCCGCCGAGCATGACAAGCTGGTCGGCCGCAGCCTGATGGACATCGGTCGTACGCTGACCGAAAGCGCCTGCGCCTGGGTCTGGCCGGCGCACAAATCCCTGGCTCGGGTGCGTGAAGTCGAGGGCCTGGAAGTGCTCGAAGCGGCCCTCGCCTCCGGCAAGGGGGTGGTCGGCATCACCAGCCACCTGGGCAACTGGGAAGTGCTCAACCACTTCTACTGCTCGCAGTGCAAACCGATCATTTTCTACCGCCCGCCGAAACTCAAGGCGGTGGACGACCTACTGCGCGAGCAACGCGTGCAGCTGGGCAACCGCGTCGCGCCATCGACCAAGGAAGGCATCCTCAGCGTCATCAAGGAAGTGCGCAAGGGCGGCGCCGTGGGGATTCCGGCCGACCCCGAGCCGAGCCTGTCGGCCGGCCTGTTCGTGCCCTTCTGCGGCACTGTGGCGCTGACCAGCAAGTTCGTGCCGGGCATGCTCGCCGGGCACAAGGCCGTGGGGGTGTTCCTCCACGCCCTGCGCCTGGACGACGGTTCGGGCTACAAGGTAATCCTCGAAGCGGCGCCGGAAGGCATGTACAGCGAGGACATGCACACCGCGGTGGCAGCCATGAGCGGCGTGGTGGAGAAGTACGTACGCGCCTATCCCAGCCAGTACATGTGGAGCATGAAGCGTTTCAAGAAACGCCCGGAAGGCGAAGCGCGCTGGTACTGAAAACCGCGGCGCTTCGCAATCAGGCGCCGATGCGCTGGGCGTAGGCAAGAATTTGGGTTATTAACAGGGCAAATCTTTTCCCACGAGGCTGTTCAGGTCATGTCCGCCAACCAGCGTCAGTATCCCCGAATCCCGATGAAGTGCCGTATCAAGATCTGCCATCCGAGCTTCGGTGAACGGGTCGCCCAGACTCGCGATCTCTCCGATGGTGGCGTGTACGTTCGGCATGAGGATCTGGCTGCTCTGGAGCTTGGTACCCGGGTGACCGGCCAGGTGCAGGATATGCCCATCGAAGCACCGATCCTGGAAATGGAAGTGATGCGCGTCGACGCCGATGGCGTGGGGCTGCGCTTCGTTCGCGACTGATCCTCTTCTGCAGCAAACCCTCAGCGTGCCCACTTCTGCGTGGGCACGCTGCTGTTCGATGCCTCCTGAACGAGGTTGTGGTGATTTTTTCATCGCGCAGTGCGGGTTTTCCCCGAGTTATTCGTCTTTGTAGATGAACCACCACTTTTCTCGCTCGGTGCTGCTGCCGAGCTTCTCGTTCAATTTCGTGAAAAGGAGTTCTCATGACCCCGTTCCGTGGCCGCCACATGGCTTCCCTGGTTCTTCTGTTTGGTGCGACGCTGGCTGTTCCAGCGGCCCAGGCCGAGTACCTGTGGATCGAACGTGGCGCTGCCCCGCAGGCCAAGGCCTACCTGAGTGACTTCCAGCCCAGCGAACGACTGAGTCTGGGCAAGCTGCTGGAACCGAGCATCAAACAGGCTGACGGCAAGACCGCTGCGCTGCGTGCCAGCGGTGATGCCTACCCGATCACCGACAATGGCCAGGGCGATCTGCGTGTCAGCGCCAAGCTGCCTGAAGGCGATAGCCTGGTGATCTACGAAGCCAAGGCCGGGCGCAGTGAGACCAAGGCGGTCAACGACCTGGAACTGGTACCGACCGAACCCGACGGCAATACCTTCAAGCTGCACTGGAAAGGTACCCTGGTGTCGGCGTCCCAGGTCAACGTCTACACCTCTGAGCAGTGGACGCGCACGCTCAAGCCGAATGCCGAAGGCGCCGTGACCCTGGATCCGTCCTTCCCGGCCAGCTACGTGCTGGAGGTGACCGCCCAGGTCAACGGTGCCGCCACCGTCGATGGCAAGCGCTACGACAGCGTGGTGCACGTGGCGACCCTGTCGTTCGAGGTGCCGCGCCAGTAGCGCCTCACCACGACACTGGCTCTGGCGGCACAAGGCATAAGCAGCCGTTCGAAACGTTGTATGGGATGCACCGGCCAAATGTCGGATTACGCCTGCGGCTAGGCTACGCGCCCCGATCCAACCTACCGGGTGCCGTGCCCCGAACGTAGCCTGGATTAGCCGCAGGCGTAATCCGGGGCCGAAGGCCTGATCCTCCGTTTTACGCAAGTTATCGACTGGCCGCTTGCGCCTCAATGCGCCTCGTTCACCGCGCTGAGGAAGCTCTGCGTACGTTCCTGCTGCGGGTTGCCGAACAGTTCGGCCGGGGTGCCCTGTTCGTGGATGCAGCCCTGATGGAAGAAGCACACGCGGTCGGCGAACTCGCGGGCGAAACCCATCTGGTGGGTGACCATCAGCATGGTCAGGTTGTGCTCGCTGCCCAGGCGGCGGATGACGTTGAGTACCTCGCCGCACAGCTCGGGATCGAGCGCTGAAGTCACCTCGTCGAACAGCATCACCTTGGGGCGCATGGCCAGGGCGCGGGCGATGGCCACGCGCTGTTGCTGCCCACCGGAAAGCTGGGAGGGATAGTGCTCGAGCTTGGCACCCAGGCCGACCATATCGAGCAGTTCTCGCGCCCGCTCGCTGGCTTCGCGCTTGTTCATGCCGAGCACCTGCACCGGTGCTTCGATGACGTTCTGCATGGCGTTCATGTGTGGGAACAGATTGAAGCTCTGGAACACCATGCCGATCTTGCCGCGCACCTTGCGCTGGTGACTGGCACTGGCGCGTACCAGGCGTCCGTCGCGACCGGGCATGTGGGTCAGCGGCTGGTCGTCGACCTCGATCACGCCTTCATCGATATCCTCCAGGGTCATCAACGCACGCAGCAGGGTGGATTTTCCCGAACCGCTGGGGCCGATGATGGCGACTTTCTCGCCGGGAGCGACTTCCAGATTGAGGTGATTGAGCACGGTCAGGTTGCCGTAGCGCTTGGTCACGTCGGTGAAGCGCACGATGGGCTGTGGCATGGCGGGACTCCCGGCAGCAGTGGGCGAAAGTAGCGGGGCGTTCATCGTGGCGCCTCCTCCATACGGTCTTCGAGGCGGCGCACACACCAGGCGAGGCCGAGACTGAGCAGCAGAAAGAACAGCCCGACCATGGTGATCGGTTCCAGGTAGCGGAAGCTTTCCGAGCCGATGTTCTTGGCCTGCTGCATGATTTCCACCACGGTGATGGCCGACAGTACCGGCGTATCCTTGAGCATCGCCACCAGGTAGTTGCCCAGGGCCGGCAGGATCGGCCGCAGCGCCTGGGGCAGGATGATGTTGCGGTAGGCGGTCAGCGGCGACAGATTGAGCGCGGTGACTGCCTCCCACTGCGCCCGCGGCACCGCATCCAGACCCGCGCGGTACACCTCGGCCGTGTAGCAGGCGTAATGCAGGGCGATACCGAGGATACCCGCCTGCAGGGCGGTGAGATTGATCCCGTAGTTGGGGAACACATAGAACAGAAAGTACACCTGAATCAGCAGCGGCGTGCTGCGGATGAACTCGATCAGCCCGGTGGCCGGCCACGATAACCATACCTGCCGGCTGCGCCGGGCGATGGCCAGGAACAGACCGAGCACGATGGCGATGGCGAAGCCGCCAAAGGTGATCAGCAGGGTATTGAGCGAGGCCTGCAGCAGTTGCGGCAGGATGCTCCAGGCGAATTCCCAGTCGAAGAAGTTCATGACAGGCCCCCGCGCATACGGCCGCGTGCCAGGCGTTTTTCCAGCCGGCGCATGCCCAGGTTGATCGCCTGAGCCATGACGAAGTACATCAGCAGCGCCAGGGCGAAGATCTCCAGAGTCATGAAGGTCGCCTGATCCAGCTGACGGGCGCGGAAGGCCAGATCCGACAGAGTGATCAGCGACACCAGCGAGGTGTTCTTCAGCAGTTCGATCAACAGGTTGGTGCCCGGCGGAATCGCCGCCAGCAGCGCCTGAGGCAGGATGATCCGGTAGAAGCGTTTGGCCGGCGACATGTTCAGCGCCTGGCATGCCTCATATTGACCCTTGGCCACCGAACGGATGGCGCCGCGCATGACTTCCGCGCCATAGGCGCCGATATGCAGGCCAAGGCCGACGATGGCCACGGCATAGGCGCTCATCTCGACATTGAACGGTGGCATCGGCAGCACGAAGTACAGCCAGAACAGCTGCACCAGCAGCGAGGTGCCGCGAAACACCTCGATGTAGACGATGGCCAGCCAGCGCAGTGGGCCGATTGGCGAGAGCCGGCCCAGGGCGGCGATCACCGCCGAGACGATGGCCAGCAGCGAGCCCCAGAACGTGACCTGTACGGTCACCCAGGCGCCTTGCAGCAGCAGAGGAAGTAGGTCGCCCATCAATACGATCCTATTTGGCGAAGGAAACGGGAGAAATGCATTGCCCGTCCGCGCAAACCGCTCGCGGGCAAGCCCGCTCCTACTGGCAGAGCTCGGCGGCGGTCTTGTCGGTGATGTTGGACTCGTCGAAGCCGAACGGCTTGACCGTGGCCAGGTGCTCTTCGCTGCCGAGCCACTGCTTCAGCTCGGCGTTGACTGCGTCGCGAAAGGCCTTGTCTTCCGGGCGGAAGGCCAGGGCACCGTAGCCGGTGTGGGACGGGTCGTCCTTGAACTCGTCGATGGCTTCCACCGAGTCGCCGCCCTTATCGGCCAGGCCCTTCATGGTCAGCTGAGTGCCCACGGCGGCATCGGCTCGGCCAGCGCGTACGGCCTGCAGTTGTGCGGTGGTGTCCGGTACCTGGAGGATCTGCCCGTCGGTGATGCCGGCATCGCGGGCGTAACCGAGGTTCACCGTGCCGGCCATGATCGCTACCTTGGCACCGCTCTTGGCGATGTCCTCGTAGCTGTGCAGGTTCTTCGGGTTACCGGTTTTGGTCAGCAGGGTATCGGGCAACTGATAATGCGGATCGGTGAACAGCACCTGCTTGCAGCGCTCGGGGGTGATGTACATGCCGGCGGCGATCAGATCGAAGCGGCTGGCGCGCAGACCGGGGATCAGCGAACCCCACTCGGTGAGCACCGGGTTGACGGTCTTGACGCCCATCTTCTCGAAGATCTTCTTGACGATTTCCGGCGATTCGCCTGTGACGCTGCCATCCAGCGCGGTATAGGCGAACGGCGTTTCGTTGGCGTAGCCGATCCGCACGCTGCTGTTGTCCTTGACCTTGTCCAGGGTATCGGCGGCCTGTGCAACACTGGCGCAGAGGCCGACGAGAAGGCCGCAGGCGACCGCGAGGCGACGTGCGGTGAAAGGAATAACGCTGCTCATCATGTGATTCTCCTGTTTCTTGTAATCCGCCCGATGGAGCGGAGCGCTATGTTAGGAGGCAGGTTTTCAAGAGCATCTGGCCGCGTGCGGCCGGAGAGGTGGATTCAATATTTTTCTGTGCGCATCGAGCGCCGGTTCCACCTTGAGCCCGAGCATACAAAAGGGTTTTTGTCTGCGGTATTGCACTAGGACAATTGAATCCAAAGCTGACAGGCGGGATGCTGTGCTCAACAGCCTCCAACCCGCAGGAGCAGTATGCACAACTGGAAGCAGGCATTGGGCAGCGCTCGCCAGGGCGAGTCCAAGTACAAGACGCTGGTGCAGGCCATTGCCGCCGATATCGAACAGGGTAGCCTTACTGACGGCCAGCGTTTGCCGCCGCAGCGCCAGGTTTCCGAGGCCCTGGGCATCAGCGTGCAGACGGTAACCAACGCTTACAAGGAGCTCGAGCGCCAGGGCCGGGTACGCTGTGAGGTGGGCCGCGGCAGCTTCGTGTCGCGGCGTACCAGCGAGCGGGTGGCCACTTCGATGCTCGATCACAGCGAGCAGGCGCTGCTGGATTTTTCCATCGCCCGCATCGTCCATACCGCCGAGCACGATCGCCTGTGGCAGGCCACCTGCGGCGAGCTGGCGACCGAGTCCGATCAACCGTGGATCCGCGCCTTTCGCCCCATCGCCGGCTTCGAAAGCCACCGCGATGCCGGGGTGCGCTGGCTGTCCCGGCTCGGCCTGGACGTGACCCGTGACGACCTGCTGCTCACCAATGGCGCGGCTCACGGCATCTTCCTGGCCCTGGCCTCGCTGGCCGGGCCGGACGACGTGGTGCTCTGCGAGGGGCTCTCCGATCACGGCGTGATCGGCTCGTCCCAGGTGCTCGGCTTCACCCTCAAGGGCCTGGAGATGGACGCCCACGGCATCGATCCCGAGCACTTCGAAGACATGTGCGGCAACGAGCGCATCACCGCCCTGGTGTGCACGCCCAATCTGAATAACCCCACCAGTTGTCTGATGCCCGATGCGCGGCGCCGGGAGATCGCCGAGATCGCCCGCCGTTATGGCGTGTACGTGATCGAGGACGATGTCTATGGCCCGCTGCTCGCCGGCCAGCAGCGGGCGCGGCCGATCAGCCATTACCTGCCGGAGCTGTCCTTCTACTGCACCAGCATGACCAAGTCAGTACTCGCCGGGTTGCGCATCGGCTACCTGGCGATGCCCAAGCGCCTGGCGTTGCGTACCGAGAGCATTCTGCGGGTCAACAGCTGGATGGCCACGCCATTGCTCGGTGAGATCGCCGCCCGCTGGATCAATGGCGGCCATGCCGAGGAAATGGTGCAGATGCAGCGTCAGTTGCTGGCCAACCGGCAGGCACTGGTCGAGGCTGAGCTGGGCGAATACCTGCTGCGTAACCATGCCTATTCGCTGAATGCCTGGCTCGCCGTGCCGGAGCACTGGGAGGTGGACAGCCTGCTGCGCGAGCTGCGGCGCAAGCACGTGGCCCTCACCCTGCCCGATCCCTTCGTGCCGCCGGGTATGCCACGGCCTCGTGCGGTGCGCCTGTGCGTGGGCGCCGAATGCAGCGAAGCGCAGATGCACAGGGGCCTGAAGACCATTCGCGAAGTATTCGGGCAGTACCCGAAGATCCATGATTTCTGAGTGCCGTCAGGTTGCGCGTGAGCATTGCCAGGGTATCGCTGGCATGCCCCGATGATCCCGACGAGGGGCCTTTTGGCTGGCCAGCGTTCCCATCGGCAGGCATGATGCCCTTGCCTTGGAACGTCGTATAAGAAAGACAATGCCCCGTATCGATCTCCGTCAACTGATCCTTGCTCTGACCATGGTGTCCGTGGCGCTGACGCTCGCCAACGTGCTCCACTCCAGCTATCAGGTGCAGGAGGATCTGCTGATCCGCACCACCCTGGAGGCCAATCGCGTCTATGCCGCCAAACTGGCCGACTCGACCGACAATTTTCTTGCCGCCACCCAGCAGCAGCTGGCGTACAGCCATGCCGATATAGTCGAGGCGCTGGAGCGGCCCGCCGAACTGGAAAAACAGGCCCGGCGCCTGCAACTGTCGACCAATACCTTCAACGCAGTGCTGATCGTCGATGCCCGCGGGCGCGTGCTCGCCAACGCCCCGGCAAACCTGAACCTGATCGGCCGGCAACTGCACAGCGAAGGCAACCGCCATAATCTGGAAACCCGCGAACCGCTGATCAGTCAGCCGTTCGTCACTACAGTCACCGGTCGGCTGGTGATCACCATTTCCCACCCCCTGTTCGCTGCTGACGGCAGCTACAAGGGCTACGTTTCCGGCTCGATCTACCTGCAGGAGGACAATATCCTGCGCAGCCTGCTCGGCCAGCATTACTACCTCGATGGCTCCTACCTCTATGTCGTCGATAGCCAGCGGCACCTGATCTACCACAGGGACATGAACCGGCTCGGCAATCTCGTCAACGGCAATCCGGCGATCGAAGCGGTCATCGCCGGCGAAGCGAGCAGCATGCGCCTGCGCAACAGCCAGGGCGTGGAAATGCTCGCCGGTTACGCGCCACTGCAGCGCGCCGGCTGGGGCCTGGTGGCGCAACGGCCGCGGCAGGCCACGCTGGCGGAACTGGAGGCCCTGACCTGGCATACCCTGTTCAATACCTTGCCGTTGCTGCTGTTTTCCCTGCTGGCGATCTGGGGGCTCTCGCGCTTGATCTCGCTGCCGCTCTGGCAACTCGCCCACCAGGCCCGCGAGATGGATGCGCCTGGAGCCCGCGAAGCCTTCGAGAAGGTACGTTCCTGGTATTTCGAGGCGGCGCAACTGAAACTCTCGCTGCTGGCCGGGCTGCGTCAGGTCAACAGCAAGATCCATCGCCTCAACCACGAGTCCCTGACCGACCAGCTCACCGGCCTGGCCAACCGGCGCGGCATGGATAGCATGCTTGGCGTCTGGCAGGCCGAAGGCCGCAGCTTCGCCCTGATCGTACTGGATATCGACCATTTCAAGCAGGTCAACGACCTGCACGGCCACGATATCGGCGACAAGGCGTTGCAGGAGCTGGCGGCGCTGATGCGCGAAGGTTCCCGCGCCCAGGATCTGCTGTGCCGCGCCGGCGGCGAAGAGTTCGCCATGTTCCTGCCCGACACCAGCCTGGACAATGCGCTGGAGATCGCCGAGCGGCTGCGCAGCGCCGTCGCCCGGCATATCTTCGCCACCGGCGGGCACCTGACCGTGTCCCTCGGCATCGCCCACTTGCCGGAAACCTCGAGTAGTCTGGGCGATGTGCTGAAATCCGCCGATCTGGCGCTGTACCAGGCCAAGCATCAGGGGCGCAACCAGGCCGTTCGGGGTCTGCCGCGCTAAAGGCAAAAGCGGATGGCCGATTAGAGCGCTGGAGGCTGGACGACAAGCAAACCCCATGGGCTCTTTCGTCCAGCTTTCCAGCCCGTAGGATGGGTGCAACCCATCAATTGCCGATGGGTTGCACCTACGCGGCCCGACCCATCCTACGATCTAAACTTCGCGGCTCGTGCCTTGCCTCGCGGCGAATCGTGGCCATACGCGATTCTTGCAGCATGGCCGCCATCGCCTCGCGCCGCGGCGACGCACTTGCAGGCCCAGGATCAAAACGCTATCTGCGGCACAGCGCCCCTTAAAAATATCGTCCTAGTACATTCAGCCGTGCAATTTCCCGCTCGTACACTCGGTCGCACACACCTTCCGGGGAATGCACGCCATGCCTTCGATCCATCTCGACGATCTGCTCCAGGCACGCCAGCGTATCGCCGGCCTGGTTCGGCAGACGCCGCTGGAAGCCTCGCCCTCGCTGACCCGCCTGCTCGGCGTGCCGGTTTGGCTGAAGCTGGAATCGCAGCAGGCCACCGGCAGTTTCAAGCTGCGTGGCGCGAGCAATGCCGTGGCGCAATTGAGTGCCGAGCAGCAGCATCTGGGCGTGGTCACCGCCTCCACCGGTAATCATGGCAGAGCGTTGGCGTTCGCGGCGTCGCAGCTTGGCGTGAAGGCCACCGTGTGCCTGTCCGAGCTGGTGCCGGCGAACAAGGTGCGCGCCATCCGCGAACTGGGCGCCGAGGTGGTCGTTACCGGCCGCAGCCAGGACGATGCTCAGCTCGAAGCACTGCGCATCGCTCGCGAACAGGGCGCCACGTTCATTCCGCCGTTCGATCACCCACACGTAATCGCCGGCCAGGGCAGCCTCGGCCTGGAGATTCTCGAGCAGTGCCCGGACGTCTGCGACGTGCTGGTGCCGCTCTCCGGTGGCGGCCTGTTCGCCGGCGTGGCACTGGCGATCAAGAGCACCAGCCCGGCGATTCGTACTCACGGCATCAGCATGCGCCTCGGCGCGGCGATGCACGCCAGCCTGCAGGCCGGGCACCCGATAGAGGTGGAAGAACTGCCGACCCTGGCGGATTCGCTCGGCGGCGGCATCGGCTTGGACAACCGCTACACCTTCGGCCTGACCCGCGAGCTGTGTGACCAGGTGCATCTGCTCGACGAAGCCGCCATCGCCCGCGGCATCCGCCACGCCTACCGTGAGGAACTGCTGGTGGTGGAAGGCGCCGCTGCGGTGGGCATCGCCGCCCTGCTCGACGGCCTGATCGAGCCGCGCGGGCCGGTGGTGGTGGTAGTCAGCGGCCGCAACATCGATATCGACCAGCACCTGCGCGTGCTCAACGGCGCGGACGCCTGAGGAACCCCCATGGCCAAGACCCTGATTCTCAACCAGGCCGACCTGCGCGACTGCGTCGGCATCGATGCCGACAGCCTGGCCGCAGTGGAAAACGCCTTCCGCCTGCTGGCCACCGCCGCCGTGGCCATGCCGCCGATCCTGCGACTGGACATCCCCGAGCACAATGGCGAGGTGGACGTGAAGACCGCCTACCTGCCCGGTGTGCCGCGCTTTGCCATCAAGGTCAGCCCCGGTTTCTTCGACAACCCCAGGCTCGGCCTGCCCAGCCTCAACGGCCTGATGATGCTGTTCTCGGCACAGACCGGGCTGGCCGACGCGCTGCTACTCGATAACGGCTACCTCACCGCCGTGCGCACCGCTGCCGCTGGCGCCGTGGCTGCCAAGTGGCTGGCCCGGGAGGATGCCGGCGTGGTCGCCATTCTCGGCGCTGGCGAGCAGGCGCGCCTGCAACTGCAGGCATTGCGCCTGGTGCGGGAGGTGCGCGAGGTGCGCATCTGGGCACGCGACGCGAGCAAGGCTGTCGCCATGGCTGCCGAACTGATTGATGCCCGGGCCGTGGACAGCATCGACGCCGCCCTGGACGGCGCCGATATCGCCATCACCACCACGCCCAGCCGCGAACCGCTGATCCGATCCGAGCACCTGCGCCCCGGCCTGCATATCACCGCCATGGGCTCGGATGCCGAGCACAAGAACGAGATCGCCCCAGTCGTGCTGGCGCAGGTCGACGCCTATGTGGCCGATCGTCTTTCCCAGACCCGCGTACTGGGCGAACTGCACCACGCCATCGAAGCCGGGCTGGTCGGTGCGCAAGACGTATTCGCCGAGCTTGGCCAGGTCATCGCCGGCCAGCAGCCGGGCCGCACCAGCGCCGAACAGATCACCCTCTGCGACCTGACCGGCACCGGCGCCCAGGACACCGCCATCGCCAGCCTCGCCTACGAGCGTGCGACCGCGGCTGGCAAAGGCTTCACCTTCGATTCCTGAATCCGTTTCACCCTGGAGGGCAACCGCAATGTCCGAAATCATCGTCAATCTTCCCTTCGGCCGGGAGGAATACGCCCAGCGTCTCGCCAAGACGCGCACCGCCATGCAGGCCAAGGGCATCGAGCTGCTGATCGTCACCGACCCATCCAACATGGCCTGGCTGACCGGCTACGACGGTTGGTCGTTCTACGTGCACCAGTGCGTGCTGCTGGCGCTGGACGGCGAACCGGTGTGGTACGGCCGCGGCCAGGACGCCAACGGCGCCCGGCGCACGGTGTTCATGCAGCAGAGCAATATCGTCGGCTACCCCGACCACTACGTGCAGTCCACCGAGCGCCACCCGATGGACTACCTGTCGCAAGAAGTGGTTGCCGCGCGCGGCTGGGACAAGCTCGCCATCGGCGTCGAGCTGGACAACTACTACTTCAGTGCCGCTGCCTACGGGGCGTTGCAGCGCAACCTGCCCAACGCACGCTTCGTCGATGCCACCGCGCTGGTCAACTGGCAGCGGGCGATCAAGTCGCCCACCGAGATCGGCTACATGCGCATCGCGGCGAAGATCGTCGAGAAGATGCACGCGGCGATCTTCGAGAAGATCGAGCCGGGCCTGCGCAAGAACGAGCTGGTCGCCGAAATCTACCGCACCGGCATTCTCGGTGCCGACGGCCACGGCGGCGACTACCCGGCCATCGTGCCGCTGTTGCCCACCGGTGCAGACGCCAGTGCTCCGCACCTGACCTGGGATGATTCGCCGATGGTCAGCGGCGCCGGCACCTTCTTCGAGATCGCCGGCTGCTACAAGCGCTACCACTGCCCGCTGTCGCGAACCGTTTATCTGGGCAAGCCGCCACAGCATTTTCTCGACGGCGAGAAAGCCGTGGTAGAAGGCATCGCCGCCGGCCTGGAGGCAGCCAAACCGGGCAATACCACCGGCGATATCGCCCGTGCGTTCTTCAAGGTGCTGGAGAAGTTCGGTATCCACAAGGACAGCCGTTGCGGCTACCCCATCGGTATCAGTTATCCGCCGGACTGGGGCGAGCGCACCATGAGCCTGCGGCCGAGCGACGAGAGCGTGCTGCAGCCAGGGATGACCTTCCACTTCATGCCGGGCCTGTGGCTGGACGACTGGGGCCTGGAGATCACCGAATCGATCCTGATCACCGACAGCGGCGTGGAAACCTTCTGCGACGTGCCGCGCAAGCTGTTCGTGAAGGATTGACCAACCCCCGTAGGAGCCGGCTTGCCGGCGATCAGCATTGACAATGCATCGCTGGCAAGCCAGCTCCTACGGAAAGCGGCGAGATTCGATATATCCACCTGTACCGGGCTTTGCATCATGACCCAACTCCGCGACAACCCGATTAGCCCCACCGTCGATTTCGACCGTGACGGCGTGCAGCACGGCTTCCTCAAACTGCCTTACTCCCGCGACGATTCCGCCTGGGGCGCGGTGATGATTCCGCTTACCGTGGTGAAGAACGGCAGCGGTTCCACCGCCCTGCTCTCCGGCGGCAACCACGGTGACGAATACGAAGGCCCGCTGGCGCTGAGCAAACTGGCGCAGACGCTGCGCGCCGAGGATGTCAGCGGGCGGGTGATCATCGTGCCGTTCATGAACACCCCGGCGGTGCACGCCGGCACCCGCACCTCGCCGATCGACAAGGGCAATCTGAACCGCAGCTTTCCCGGCAAGCCGGACGGCACGGTGACGCAGAAGATCGCCGACTATTTCCAGCGCACCCTGCTACCCATGGCCGATGTGGTGCTGGACATCCATTCTGGCGGCAAGACCCTGGATTTCCTGCCCTTCGCCGCTTGCCACGTGCTGCCGGACAAGATCCAGGATGCAGCCTGCGAGGCCGGCATGCGGGCCTTCGCCGCGCCTTACTGCATGCGCATGCTCGAGCTCGACGCGGTAGGCATGTACGACACCGCCGCCGAGGAACAGGGCAAGGTATTCGTCACCACCGAGCTCGGGGGGGGTGGTAGCAGCACGGCGAAAAGCCTGGCCATCGCCGAACGCGGCGTACGCAACCTGCTGATCCATTTCGGCTTGCTGAGCGGAGAAATCGAGGTGGGTGAATCGGTGATGCTCGACATGCCCGATGGCGACTGCTTCGTTGCCAGCGAGGACGACGGCCTGCTGGAAATGTGCAGCGACCTTGGCGATAGCGTAGAAAAAGGCGAGGTCATCGCCCGTGTGCACAGTGCGCGCCGCACCGGCGCACCGGCCATCGAGTACCGCGCCAAACGCAGCGGCCTGCTCGCCGCCCGGCACTTCCCCGGGTTGGTGAAAAGCGGTGATACCCTGGCGGTAATCGCCGAGGTGGTGAGTCCGTAGGAGCGAGCTTGCTCGCGAACGCAGCCAGGTAGGATGGGTGTAACCCATCAAGAGCCGATGGGTTGCCACCCATCCTACATTTTAGAGGGGAGGCGCTGCAGCGACGATCCCTTGCAAGGGACGCAATCCCGATCAACCGAGGCCACCGATGCACAAGCTCGACCGCTATGACCTGAAGATCCTGCGCATCCTCTCCGAGGATGGGCGGATCACCAAGTCGGCCCTCGCCGAGGCGATCAACCTCTCGGTGACGCCAGCCTGGGAGCGTGTGCGCAAACTGGAAGCGGCCGGGCTGGTCAAGGGCTATCGAGCGCAGATCGATTGGGGGGCGTTGTTCAAGACCCAGCAGGTGCTGGTGGAAATCACCCTGGCCAAGCACACCGCCCAGGACATGCGCCGCTTCGAGCAGCGCCTGGGCGAGGCGCCGGAAGTCGCCTTTTGCTACGCCACGGGTGGTGGCGTCGACTACATCGCCATGATCCGCACCCGCGACATCGACCATTACCAGCGCTTCGTCGATCAGCTGTTGCTGGAAGACCTCGGCATCGAGCGCTACTTCACCTATATCGTCACCAAGACCATCAAGCACGATGCCGCTGGTGCACCCGCCGAGCTGGATGGCGACGACTAGCAGGTAGTTTTCAATGGCCCGCTAGAGCTTGGCCTTCACCGCGGCCATGGCATCGCCGCCGTCGCGTGTGGTCACGCCGTCCAGCCAGCCATCGAGCACTTCGGGGTTGGCCTTGATCCAGTTCTTGATGGCCGTGGTGTTGTTGACCTTGCGGTTTAGCACCTCGTCCATGATGGTGTTTTCCATGTCCTGGGTGAACTTCAGGTTGGTCAGCAGCTTGCCGACGTTCGGGCACTCGGCCACGTAGCCTTTGCGCGCCAGGGTGTTGACCGAGCCGGTGCTGCCGAAGAATTTCTCGCCGCCCTTGAGGTACTGCATGTCGTACTGAATGTTCATCGGATGCGGTGTCCAGCCGAGGAACACCACGAACTGGCCGCGTTTCTCGGCCCGGCCGACCTGCACCAGCATGGCCTGCTCGCTGGATTCGACCAGTTGCCAGTCACCCAGCTCGAACTCGTTGTTGGCGATCATCTGGCGGATATAGTCGTTGGCCGGCGATCCGGAGCCGATGCCGTAGATCTTCTTGCCGAAGCGCTGGGCAAATTTGTGCAGATCCTTGAAGTCCTGTACGCCCGCTTCATAAGCGTAGGTCGGCACGGCCAGGGTGTACTCGGTACCGCCGAGGTTCTCCACCACCTTGTCGACCTGGCCGCTGGCGACGTAGCGCTCGTAGTCGTGCTGGCCGGCCGGCATCCAGTTGCCGAGGAACACATCGACCTGACCCTTCTGCAACCCGGCGAAGATGATCGGCACCGCCAGGGTGCGGGTCTGCGGCTTGTAACCAAGGCCGTCGAGCAGCAGGCCGGCAATGCCGTTGGTGACCGCGATATCGCTCCAACCAGGATCGGCGAGGCTGACAGTGGCGCACTTGGCGTCTTCGGCGAGGGCATTGAAGCTGGCACTCGCGGCCAGCAGGCTGACAGCGATCATGGTCTTTAAGGGCTTCATCGGCATCGTCCTTTTGCATGGGGAGCCGTAACCCTAGGGCCGTCAGTAAGGCAGTGCAAGCCGATTAGCGTTGAAAATCGGCAAGGCTGTATCGATCCTCTGGATTCATTCAGCAGTTGGACAGCAAGCTCCATGCATACTGATAAACAGCATGACCGCTGGTCGAGCAACTGGCGAAAAGATTGAACTTGCTGTCGGTTTCGCTTGTCCGTCCTGCGGGACGAGCGGAGTGCCCCCTCTCTATTTCATCAATGTTACAAGTGGCTGATTCAGGAAAGGATTCACGGCGGCTTGGGTATCTTCAAGGTCATCACGTTGAATAAATTTTTCCTTTCTCTGTTTCTCGGTGGCGCTCTGTGCTGCGCCGCTGTTGGTAATGCCTCCGCCAGTTTTCGTGTTCACCTGCAGGACGGCAGCAGCCGCGTGGTGCCGCCAGCCAAGGTCGAGCACACGCCGGCGCAAAGCGTGGTCAAGCGAGCCATGAGTGCCTTGGGCACGCCCTATCGCTGGGGCGGTACCAGCCTGGAGCGTGGTTTCGACTGCAGCGGCCTGGTCAACTATGCGTTCAAGAAGGTCGACGACCTCGAACTACCCCGTACCTCCCGCGCCCTGTCCCGGGTCGATGGCCCCAAGGTGGCCAAGGGCGATCTGGAGCCTGGCGACCTGCTGTTCTTCCGGATTCGTGGGCGTAGCGTCGATCACGTGGCCATCTATCTGGGCAACGACCGCTTCATCCACGCGCCACGGCGCGGCAGCAATGTGCGCATCGACAAACTCAGCGACGGTTACTGGAAAAAACACTTCCAACTGGCCCGGCGGGTGATGCCCGAAGGCACGCAACTGGCCAGCAACGGCTGAGGATATAGACGAAACGGCTGCTGTAAGGCGCAAGCGGCCGGTCGTAGGATGGGTGAAACCCATCGGAAATCGATGGGTTTCACCCATCCTACGGACTGGTGGATGAAAAGAGCGTCAGCACGCGCCCCGATCCACCCTACGGGGTGAGCGTCTGCTTACGTCTTCAAACCGCCGCCAACGGAAAGACGCTTGCCATCCGGCGGGCGGGCTGTCCCGGCGTGGGTGCAGGCGGTACACTGCGCGCCGCTCGTGGCCATGTTGGTCGCGGCAATGGGTTCCCTAACCCCATTTCACGAAAAAGGACATGTCATGACCCTGCTTCCTGCATCGGTCAGCCGCGCTGTATTGGCTGCGCTGATCGCGTTTCACATCCTCATCATCATCGCCAGCAACTACCTGGTGCAGCTGCCGATCACCATTTTCGGCTGGCACACCACCTGGGGCGCCTTCAGCTTCCCGTTCATCTTCCTGGCTACCGACCTCACCGTAAGACTGATCGGCAAGCGCGCCGCGCGGGTGGTCATCGCCCGGGTGATGGTGCCGGCGTTGGTCGCGTCCTACATCGTCTCGGTGCTGTTCCACGAAGGCGCGTTCGGCGGCCTGGCGGTGCTCGGTGAATTCAATCTGTTCGTGTTCCGCATCGCCCTGGCCAGCTTCCTAGCCTACGTGCTCGGCCAGTTGCTCGATATCCAGGTGTTCGACCGCCTGCGCACGCTGAAGCAATGGTGGGTGGCTCCGGCTGCCTCCAGCGTATTCGGTCAGGCCATGGATACCCTGGCGTTCTTTTCCATCGCCTTCTGGCAAAGCAGCGACCCCTTCATGGCCGCCAACTGGGTGGAGATCGCCGTGGTCGACTACGTGATCAAGCTGGCGGTCAGCCTGATGTTGTTCGTGCCGCTGTATGGCGTGCTGCTCGGCGCCATCGTGCGGCGTTTGCCACAACGCCAGGCCAGAGCCGTTTGAGCATTCGTAGCCTGGATTAGCCGCAGGCGTAATCCGGGTTTCGGAGCGTCCCGATCCCAGCCTATGGTTCCCCGCGGCAAAAATCACCTGCCTGCCCGGCGCCTTCAGAAAAAACTGCGGTAGCACCAGGGTGGCTTGGAAAAAACGCCAAGCCGCCCTTCTCTAGCATGTCTCCCATGCCCATCGGCCCGGAGACATCGCCATGCCCCTCGATCATCCCCTGTTGTTCAAATCGTTGTGTTACGTCGACGGCCACTGGGTGCACAGTGACAACGGCGCCAGCATTGCCGTGCAGAACCCCGCCGACCAGAGTGTGATCGGCCATGTGCCAATGCTCGGCCAGGCGCAGATCGTCACCGCGGTGGACGCCGCCCAGCGTGCCTTCAGCGCCTGGCGTGACGAGAGCCTGGAAACCCGTGGTGCCCTGCTGCGCCGCTGGGCCGAGCTGATTCTTCTGCATCAGGAAGATCTGGCGCACATCCTCAGCGAGGAACAGGGCAAGCCGCTGGCCGAGGCCCGTGGCGAGATCCGCTATGCAGCCAGCTTCATTCCCTGGTTCGCCGAAGAGGCGCGGCGCCTCTACGGCCAGACCATTCCCAGCCACATTGCAGGTGCGCAACTGGGGACGGTCAAGGAAGCGGTGGGCGTCTGCGCCCTGCTCACCCCGTGGAACTTCCCCTGCGCGATGATTACCCGCAAGGCCGCCGCTGCCCTCGCCGCTGGCTGCACCGTGGTGGTCAAGCCCGCTCACGAAACGCCCTATTCCGCCTTTGCCCTGGCGCAACTGGCCGAGGAAGCGGGTTTCCCCGCCGGGGTGTTCAACGTGGTGCTCGGCGAGCCGCAGATGGCCATGGAAACCCTGGTCAAGGATGCTCGCGTGCGCTCGGTGAGCTTCACCGGCTCGACCCGGGTCGGCAAGCTGGTGCTGCAGGCGGCCGCCGCGGATGTGAAGAAGGTGGCTCTGGAGCTGGGCGGCAACGCGCCGTTGATCGTCTGCGACGACGCCGATCTCGATCACGCGGTGCAGGTCGCCCTGGATGCCAAGTTCCAGACCTCCGGCCAGGACTGCTGCGCCGCCAACCGCATTCTGGTGCAGCGCCCGGTGTACGAGGCTTTTCTGCAACGCTTCGCCAAAGCCGTGCGCGGCCTCAGCGTCGGCCCCGGCCTGGAGGATCGCCACGCCATCGGCCCGCTGATGCATCAGGCGGCCCTGGATGTGACAGCCGAGCGTGTCGCCGATGCTGTGGATAAAGGTGCGCGCCTGCTGGCCGGTGGCGAGCCCCATGCCCTCGGCGGCTGGTTCTGGCAGCCGACGCTGCTGGCCGATGTCACCGATGCCATGCGCATCTACCGTGAAGAGAACTTCGCGCCCATCGCTGGCGTGCGCGCCTTCGACACCCTGGACGAGGCCGTGGCCATGGCCAATGACACCGAATACGGGCTGGCCGCCTATATTTGTTCCAACCGCCTGGACGTGGTGCAGCCGCTGATCCGCCGACTGGAGCACGCCATGGTCGCGGTCAACGGCACCAAGTTCACCGGCCACCCGATTCCCTTCGGCGGCATGAAGGCCTCGGGCCTGGGCCGTGAAGGTGGCAGCGACGGCTTCGAAGCCTTCGTCGAGACCAAGTATTTCTGCATCCACCACCAGGGCCAGCGTTACTGAAGCCCGGCACCCTGCCCCCGACTACTTACGATGAATCCGATGGAGATCGCCATGACCGACTACCAGAACCTGTTCGAACAGGATCGCGCCCACTTCATGCACCCGTCCACCCACGCCCATGACCACGCCAGCGGCGCGCTGCCGGGCAAGATCATCACCGGCGCTTCGGGCGTGCACATCCGCGATCACCAGGGTCGCGAATACCTCGATGCCTTCGCCGGGCTGTACTGCGTGAACATCGGCTACGGCCGTACCGAAGTGGCCGACGCGATCTACAAGCAGGCCAAGGAGCTGGCCTACTACCACACCTATGTGGGCCACTCGAGCGAGGCGATCATCGAGCTGTCCAGCCGCATCATCGACTGGGCGCCCGAAGGGATGAAGAAGGTCTACTACGGACTTTCCGGCTCCGATGCCAACGAAACCCAGATCAAGCTGGTGCGCTACTACAACAACGTGCTCGGCCGGCCGCTGAAGAAGAAGATCATCTCCCGCCAGCGCGGTTACCATGGCTCGGGCATCATGACTGGTAGCCTCACCGGCCTGGCCAGCTTTCACCAGCATTTCGACCTGCCGGCGGCGGACATCAAGCACGCCGCCTGCCCGCACTTCTACAAGGCGCCGGCGGGCATGGACGAGGCTGCCTTCGTACGTCACTGCGCCGAGGGTCTGGAGAAGCTGATTCTCGCCGAAGGCGCGGATACGGTAGCGGCATTCATCGGCGAGCCGGTGATGGGCACCGGCGGCATCATCGTGCCGCCCAAGGGCTACTGGCAGGCGATCCAGGCGGTGCTCGACAAATACGACATCCTGCTGATCGCCGACGAAGTGGTCTGCGCATTCGGCCGCCTGGGCGACAAGATGGGCAGCCAGCGCTACGGCATGAAACCCGACCTGATGACCACCGCCAAGGGCCTGACCAGCGCTTACGCGCCGCTGTCAGCAGTGATCGTCGGTGACAAGGTGTGGAGCGTGATCGACAGCGCTTCCACCCGCGACGGCGCCATGGGCCATGGCTGGACGTACTCCGGCCACCCGATCTGCGCGGCGGCCGCCCTGGCCAACCTGGATATTCTCGAGCGGGAAAACATCACCGCCAACGCTGCCGAGGTGGGCAGCTACCTCAATGCGCAACTGCGCCAGACCTTCGAAGGCCACCCGCTGGTCGGTGAGGTGCGCGGCGACGGCATGCTCGCCGCCCTGGAGTTCATGGCCGACAAGGATGCCCGCACGCCTTTCGACCCGGCGCTCAAGGTCGGGCCAAAGGTCTCGGCGGCCTGTCTGGAGCGTGGCATGATCGCTCGCGCCATGCCTCACGGCGATATCCTCGGTTTCGCACCACCGCTGGTACTGACCAAGGCGCAGGCCGATGAAGTCGTCGGTATCGCCAAGGCGGCGGTGGATGCAGTCGCTAACGACGTGCTTTGAGTCTATCCGTAGGGTGGATCGGGGCGCGTAGCCGACGCTTCATCCATCCACCACTACGCCCTCTTGGTGGATGAAAAAAGCGTCATCCACCCTACCTGCACGACTCAAGCAAAAACGCCGGATACCCTCACGGGTATCCGGCGTTTTCATTTCTGCGGCGGGCTACCTTTTAAAATCCAGGTACCTTGCCCGACGTCTCCCGCCGTGGGGGTAGATTCAGCGGCGAGCGTTTCCAGATCGGGAATGAAGTGGATCGACGTCCGACATCCACCCTACCCCCGCGATTGTATCGCCACCGGCAACGCCTGCAGGCGCGACAGGTGCAGGGCCACGGCCAGAGATACCAGCAGCAGCGAACCGATGAACAGGCCCAGGCCATCCCAGCCGGCGGCCTGCCAGAAAAAACCACCCAGGGTGCCGGCGACGCTGGAGCCCAGGTAGTAGCAGAACAGGTACAGCGACGAGGCCTGGCCTTTGGCTTGAGTGGCGCGGCGGCCGATCCAGCTGCTCGACACTGAGTGGGCGCCGAAGAAGCCGAAGGTGAACAGCAGCATGCCGACCAGGATCACCGGCAGCACGTCGAACAGGGTCAGCGTCAGGCCGGCCAGCATCAGGCCTATCACTGCCCAGAGCACCTTGCGCCGTCCCAGCTTGTCGGCCAGGGCGCCGATCTGCGCGGAGCTGTAGATACCCGACAGGTAAACCACCGAGAGCAGGCCGATGCTGGTCTGGTCGAGCTTGAATGGTGCCTCGATCAGGCGGTAACCGATGTAGTTGAACATCGTCACGAAGGCGCCCATCAGCAGGAAGCCCTGCAGGAACAACCACGGCAGGCCGGCGTCGCGGAACTGCAGGGTATAGCCCTGCAGCAGGCTGCGTGGGCGCAGCGAGCGGGGGCGGAAGTTGCGCGATTCGGGCAGCAGGCGCCAGAACAGCGCACCGGCCAGCAGGCCAAGGCCGCCGAGGGTGCCCAGCACCGCATGCCAGGACATGAAGTCCACCAGTACGCCGCTGAGCAGGCGGCCGCTCATGCCGCCGATGGCGTTACCGCCGATGTACACGCCCATGGCCAGGCCGAGGTGCAGCGGGTCGATTTCTTCGCTCAGGTAACTCATGGCCACCGCGGCCAGGCCGCTGAGCGCCAGGCCGACCAGCGCGCGCATCACCAGCACGCCTTCCCAGGTCGGCATCAGCGCGCTGCCGACGGTGAACAGGGCGGCGGCGAGCAGCGACACGACCATGACCGGCTTGCGCCCGAGCGCGTCGGACAGCGGCCCGGTAATCAACAGGCCGATGGCCAGGGTGATGGTGGAAACGGAGAGGATCAGGCTGCTCTGCGCCGCGCTCAGGTCGAACTGCAGCGAGAGCATCGGCATCATCGGCTGTACGCAGTAGAGCAGGGCGAAAGTGGCAAAGCCGCCGGAACACATGGCGAGGATGGTGCGCAGGAAGGCGCGGGTGCCTTTCTGGATATAAACAGGCTCTACCGAGAGGCTGCTAGGAGCAGGCTCCTCATTGTTGGCGGGGACGCACTCGTTGGGTGCGTGTGGAACGGGCTGACTCATTACTACCTCTTGAACACTCATTTTCCCAGGCGGAACGCGGTCGCATGCCTGGCGAATACCGGCATGGGGGTGGTTTTTGTAATTGGGAATGATCACAAGGATAAATAGGCGAGCAAGTTCTTTCCAATATAATATTCGACACGATCGATATGTTTTACGACCTATGGAGCCTCTATGGAACTGCGCCATCTGCGTTACTTCGTGGCCGTCGCCGAAGAGCTGCATTTTGGCCGCGCTGCCGAGCTGCTGGGCATTTCCCAGCCACCGCTGAGCCAGCAGATCCAGGCGCTGGAACAGGAGCTGGGGGTGCGCCTGTTCGAGCGCAGCAACCGTCATGTGGCGCTCACCGATGCCGGGCGGCTGTTTCTCGAGGAAACCCGCCAGACCCTGGCCCAGGTGAGCAAGTCGGTGGATGTGGTGCGCCGCGCCGAGCAGGGTGAGATCGGCGAGCTGCAGATCGGCTTCACCGCTTCGGCGCCATTCGTGTCGATCATTCCGCGAGCGGTATTCGCCTTTCGCCAGGCGTTTCCGGCGGTACACCTCAACCTGCAGGAAATGACCAGCCGCCAGGTAAGCCAGGCGCTGGTGGAAAAGAAACTGCAGATCGGCATGATCCGACCGCTGGAACTGCCTGGGGAGCTGGACGCGGTGGAGTTGCTGCGTGAACCGCTGGTGGCGCTGTTGCATGCCGGCCATCCATTGGCTGGCGAGCAGGATCGCGGCCTGGCCCTGGCTGAGCTGGCCGACGAGCCTTTCGTGTACTTTCCACGCAATTACGGCTCAGGCCTGTATGGCCAGTTCTTCAACCTGGCTCGGCAAGCCGGATTCACCCCGCGGGTTACCCAGGAGGCCCACGAAGCGCTGACCATCATTGGCTTGGTGGCCGCGGGCCTTGGCGTTTCCGTGCTGCCGGCCTCGTTCCGGCGCATCCGCATCGATGGCGTGGTATTCCGCACCCTGGTGGATGCCGATGCCACCACCGCGGTATGGCTGGTCAAACGGCGTCAGGAACGCTCGCCGCTGGCTCAGGCCTTCATCGACCTGCTGACCAGGGAAGTACAGGCGATGAAATAGAGCCGGTCGAACCCGTAGGCTGAAGCACGAAGCCGATAGCAGACGTAGGGTGGATCGGGGCGCGTAGCTGATGCTTTTTTCATCCACCATTGGGATAGCGGGGTGCTGATGGGTTGGCCGCGTAGGTTGAGGAGCGAAGCGACGATACCCATCGCCGTCACCTCAAGGTTTTGCGAGGGATTCAAACCGTTCGATGGGTATCGCTTCGCTCAACCTACGCGGCCGACCCATCCACGTGTTTGAGCTGATCTCACGCCCCGGCGCTCTTATCCAGCTTGCGCAGAAACACGCTCATCTCCTTTTCCGCCTGCTTGTCGCCCTTGGCCTGGGCGGCTTGCAGGCCGCTTTGCCAGGCGCTGCGGGCGGCATCGAGGTTGCCGGCTGCCTGCTGGGCTTTGCCCAGCAGTTTCCATGCGGCCGAATACTGCGGGTCGTGTTCGACGCAGCGCTGCAGGTGTTCGGCGGCCTGCGCGGCGTCGCCGGCATCCAGATATCCCTTGCCCAGACCGAAACGCAGCAATGCGTTGTCCACGCCCTTGGCCAGCATCTTCTCCAGTGCTTCGGTACTCATTGGGGCCTCCTTCGTCGGCAGCTTCAAGCGGCAAGCCTCAAGCGGCAAGCCTCAAGCTGCAAGTAAAGCGCTTGAGGCTTGCCGCTCAAAAAAACGTCAATCCAACCTGGAACAATCTCTCCACGTCGCGAATGTGCTTCTTGTCCATCAGGAACAGGATCACATGGTCACCGGATTCGATCACCGTCACGTCATGGGCGATCAGCACCTGCTCGGCGCGGATGATCGCGCCGATGGTGGTGCCCGGTGGCAGCGAGATGTCCTTGATCGCCTTGCCGACCACCTTGCTCGAACGCGCGTCGCCGTGGGCGATGGCTTCGATGGCTTCGGCGGCGCCGCGGCGCAGGGAGTGCACGCTTTCGATATCGCCACGGCGCACGTGGGTCAGCAGGCTGCCGATGGTGGCCAGCTGCGGGCTGATGGCGATGTCGATCTCGCCGCCCTGAATCAGGTCGACGTAGGCGGGGTTGTTGATCAGGGTCATCACCTTGCGCGCGCCCAGGCGCTTGGCCAGCAGCGAGGACATGATGTTGGCTTCGTCGTCGTTGGTCAGGGCCAGGAAGATGTCGGCATCCTTGATGTTCTCTTCCACCAGCAGATCGCGGTCGGAGGAGCTGCCCTGCAGCACGATGGTGCTTTCCAGGTTCTCCGAGAGGTAGCGGCAGCGTGCCGGGTTCATCTCGATGATCTTGACCTGGTAGCGGCTTTCGATGGCTTCGGCCAGGCGCTCGCCGATGTGCCCGCCGCCAGCGATCACCACGCGCTTGTAGCTTTCCTCGAGGCGGCGCATCTCGCTCATCACCGCGCGAATGTCGGCCTTGGCGGCGATGAAGAACACTTCGTCGTCGGCTTCGATCACCGTATCGCCCTGGGGCATGATCGCCCGGTCGCGGCGGAAGATCGCCGCCACCCGGGTATCGACCTTGGGCATGTGTTCGCGCAGCTGGCGCAGTTGCTGGCCAACCAGCGGGCCGCCGTAGTAGGCCTTGACCGCCACCAGTTGCGCCTTGCCCTCGGCGAAGTCGATGACCTGCAGGGCGCCGGGGTATTCGATCAGGCGCTTGATGTAGTTGGTCACCACCTGTTCGGGGCTGATCAGCACGTCGACCGGGATCGCTTCGTTGTCGAACAGCGTTTCGCGGGTCAGGTAGGCTGCTTCGCGGACGCGGGCGATGCGCGTCGGCGTGTGGAACAGGGTGTAGGCGACCTGGCAGGCGATCATGTTGACTTCGTCGCTGTTGGTCACCGCCACCAGCATGTCGGCATCGTCGGCACCGGCCTGGCGCAGCACCGTGGGGAACGAACCCTTGCCCTGCACGGTACGGATGTCGAGGCGGTCGCCAAGGTCGCGCAGGCGATCACCGTCGGTGTCCACCACGGTGATGTCGTTGGCTTCGCTGGCCAGGTGTTCGGCCAGGGTGCCGCCGACCTGGCCGGCGCCGAGGATGATGATCTTCATCGGGATGCTCCAGCAGCTGCGATCTTGATCAGCTTGGCATAGTAGAAACCGTCGTGGCCGTCCTGCTGGGCGAGCAACTGCCGGCCATGAGGCTGTTGCAGGCCGAAGGGGCCGGCGATGTCGAGCTCGCGAGCACCTGGCGTACGTTCCAGGAACGCGCCGATCACCTCGGTGTTTTCCGTCGGCAGGGTCGAGCAGGTGGCGTAGAGCAGGATGCCGCCGACCTCCAGGGTCGGCCACAGCGCGTCGAGCAGTTCGCCCTGCAGTTTGGCCAGAGCCGGAATGTCGTCGGGCTGGCGGGTCAGCTTGATATCCGGGTGACGGCGGATCACCCCGGTGGCCGAGCAGGGCGCATCGAGGAGGATGCGCTGGAACGGCTTGCCGTCCCACCAGGCGGCCGTGTCGCGGCCATCGGCGGCGATCAGCGTGGCATCGAGCTGCAGGCGGTCGAGGTTCTCGCGCACGCGCAGCAGGCGCTTGGCTTCCAGATCCACGGCGACTACTTCGGTCAGCGCTGGCTCGGCTTCGAGCAGGTGACAGGTCTTGCCACCGGGGGCGGCACAGGCGTCCAGCACGCGCTGGCCGGGCGCCAGTTGCAGCAGGTCGGCGGCCAGTTGCGCGGCTTCATCCTGCACGCTGACGTGCCCCTCGGCGAAGCCCGGCAGCAGGGTCACGTCGCAGGCTTGCAAGAGGCGAATGCCATCGCGGCTGAAGGCGCAGGGCTCGGCTTCGAAGCCGACCTGACGCAGTCGCGCCAGATAGTCATCCCGGCTGCCGTGGCGACGGTTGACCCGCAGGATCAGCGGCGGATGGGCGTTGTTGGCAGCGCAGATCGCCTGCCAGTGTTCGGGCCAGAACGCCTTGAGCTGTTTTTGCAGCCAGCGCGGATGGGCAGTGTGCAGCACCGGGTCGCGATCCAACTCGGCGAGCAGGCTTTCGCTGTCACGCTGGGCATTGCGCAGCACGGCGTTGAGCAGGCCCTTGGCCGAGGTCTTCTTCAGCTTGTCGACGCAGCCGACGGTCTCGCCGATGGCCGCATGGGCAGGAATGCGGGTGTAGAACAGCTGGTACAGGCCGATCAGCAGCAGGGCTTCGAGGTCGCGGTCGCCATCCTTGAAGGGCTTGCGCAGCAGCTTCTCGGCGATCAGCCCCAGGCGTGGCTGCCAGCGTGCGGCGCCGAAGGCCAGATCCTGGGCGAGGCCGCGGTCGCGTGCCTCGACCTTGTCGAGCAGCGGCGGCAGGCTGCTGCCCAGCGATGCCTTGCCTTCGAGTACCGCCGCCAGGGCGCGGGTGGCCGCCAGCCTGGGGTTCATACCAGCACCGTGCCCACGGCGAACTGCTCGCGGCGGCTGTTGTACAGGTCGGCGAAGTTCAGCGCCTTGCCGCCTGGCAATTGCAAGCGAGTGAGCAGCAGGGCGCCGGTGCCGCAGGCGACGGTCAGGCCGTCCTTGCTGGCGGCGAGGATTGCGCCGGGCTGGCCCTGACCTTCGGCGAGGCGCGCGGCGAGCACTTTCAGTGGCGCGTCGTTCAGGGTGCTGTGGCAGATCGGCCAGGGATTGAAGGCGCGAACCAGCCGCTCCAGCTCTTCGGCCGGGCGCGCCCAGTCGAGGCGTGCCTCGTCCTTGTTGAGCTTGTGCGCGTAGTTGGCCTGGGCGTCGTCCTGCACTTCGCCCATCAGCGTGCCGCTGGCCAGGCCGGCGATGGCTTCGATCACCGCGGGCGGGCCAAGCTCGGCGAGCCGGTCGTGCAGGCTGCCGCCGGTGTCGTCGGCAGTGATCGGCGTACGTACCTTGAGCAGCATCGGCCCGGTGTCCAGGCCGGCTTCCATCTGCATCACGGTGACGCCGCTTTCCGCGTCGCCCGCCTGGACGGCGCGCTGGATCGGCGCCGCACCGCGCCAGCGCGGCAGCAGGGACGCGTGGCTGTTGATGCAGCCGAAGCGCGGGATATCGAGCACCGCCTGAGGCAGGATCAACCCGTAGGCGACCACCACCAGCAGGTCCGGCGCCAACGCGGCCAGCTCGGCCTGGGCCGCGGCGTCACGCAGGCTCTGAGGCTGCAGCACGGGGATATCGTTTTCCAGGGCAAGCTGCTTGACCGGGCTGGGCATGAGCTTCTGCCCGCGGCCGGCGGGGCGATCCGGCTGGGTGTACACCGCGACGATCTGATGCGGTGTGTCGAGCAGCGCCTTGAGGTGGGCGGCGGCGAACTCCGGGGTGCCGGCGAATACGATACGCAGAGCTTCGGTCATGGTGTCTCGCTGTTGCTCGGAAGCGTTGTGCACTTCGGCTGAAAAAGAAAAGGCTTGCCGTAGCAAGCCTTTGCGGTGGGTGGCATCACACCTGCTGGCGGTGCAGCTTTTCCAGCTTCTTCTTGATGCGGTCGCGCTTGAGCGTAGACAGGTAGTCGACGAACAGCTTGCCGTTGAGGTGATCGCACTCGTGCTGGATGCACACGGCCAATAGGCCTTCGGCGATTATCTCGAACGGCTGGCCGTCGCGATCCAGCGCGTTGATCCTGACCTTCTGCGGGCGGTCGACGTTCTCGTAGAAGCCGGGCACCGACAGGCAGCCTTCCTGGTATTGATCCATTTCCTCGGTGAGCGGTTCGAACGCCGGGTTGATGAACACCAGCGGCTCGCTCTTGTCCTCGGACAGATCCATGACCACCACGCGCTTGTGTACATTCACCTGGGTCGCGGCGAGGCCGATACCGGGGGCGTCATACATGGTTTCGAACATGTCATCGATCAGTTGACGCAGGGCGTCATCGACCACGTCCACCGGTTTGGCGATGGTTCGCAGGCGCGGATCGGGAAATTCGAGGATGTTTAAAATCGCCATATGCGTTTGTGATGCACTTGTGGAATAAATTCAAAATCCGCTGCTAAGATGGCGGCAGCATCGAAAAACGGCTTCATGCCGCGGTTTTACTGGGTTCTGTCGCGGCGCTAGGGCGCTTAACGCGAAGCCACATAATAAAGGGATTCACCGCATGAGGAAATCACTACTCGCCCTGCTGCTGGTCGCCGCGAGCGGCCTGGCACTCGCCGAGGTGCAGCTCAAGGAAGGCCATCCCGACCGTTACACGGTCGTGAAGGGCGACACCCTCTGGGATATTTCCGGCAAGTTCCTGCGTCAGCCCTGGAAATGGCCGGAGATCTGGCACGCCAACCCACAGGTGGAAAACCCGCACCTGATCTATCCGGGCGACGTACTGAGCCTGGTTTACATCGACGGTCAACCGCGCCTGATGCTCGGCCGTGGCGAATCGCGTGGCACCATCAAACTGTCGCCGAAGATCCGCAGCACGCCGATGGCCGAAGCCATTCCGACCATTCCGCTGGAAGCGATCAACAGCTTTCTGCTGAGGAATCGCATCGTCGACACCCCGGAAACGTTCCAGGGCGCGCCCTACATCGTCGCCGGCAATGCCGAGCGCGTGGTCAGTGGTGCGGGTGACCGCGTCTACGCCCGTGGCAGCTTCGACCCGGCGGAGCCGATATACGGCATCTTCCGCCAGGGCAAGACCTACACCGATCCGGATACCAAGGAATTCCTCGGTATTAACGCCGATGACATTGGCGGCGGCGAGATCGTCGCCGAGGAAGAGGGTGTCGGTACCCTCAACCTGACGCGCACCACTCAGGAAGTGCGTAACGGCGACCGCCTGTTCCCCACCGAGGAGCGGGCGATCAACTCGACCTTCATGCCCAGCGAGCCGACCGTGGAGATCAAGGGCCTGATTCTCGATGTACCGCGTGGCGTCAGCCAGATCGGCCAGCTCGATGTGGTCACCCTGAGCAAGGGGGCTCGTGACGGCCTGGAGGTCGGCAACGTACTGGCCGTCTACAAGACCGGCGAAACCGTGCGTGACCGGGTCACCGGTGAGTCGGTGAAAATTCCCGACGAGCGTGCCGGCCTGCTCATGGTGTTCCGCACCTACGACAAGCTCAGCTATGGCCTGGTTCTCAACGCCTCGCGGCAGTTGGCGGTGATGGACAAGGTTCGCAACCCGTAACACCGACAAGCCCCGCAGACGCGGGGTTTGTGTTTTCTACCCCCGCCGCTGTGGCGGCGCGACCGATCAAGGATGATCAGCCATGTCGCAACTCTCTTGTGCATTGTCTCCCGCCGAACTCGAAGCCCGCCTGCGCCTGCATTGTCTGCCGGAGCTGGGGCCGAAGCGTTTCCACAAACTGCTCAGCGCTTTCGACAGTGCGTCTGCCGCCCTGAGCGCGCCGGCCAGTGCCTGGCGTTCGCTCGGTCTGCCGTTGGCGTGCGCCGAGGCGCGGCGCAGTGCGCAGGTGCGCGAGCGAGCCCGGCTGAGCCTGGAGTGGTTGCAGGAAGCGGGTCAGCAGGTGTTGATGTGGGATGATCCGCGTTACCCCGCCTTGCTTGCGGAAATTCCCGACGCACCGCCGCTGCTGTTCGTCGCCGGTGATCCGACGCTGCTCGAGCGCCCGCAACTGGCCATGGTCGGCAGCCGCCGGGCGTCAAAGCCGGGTCTGGATACCGCGCGCAGTTTCGCCCGTAGCCTGGCGCGCGGTGGTTTTGTGATCACCAGCGGGCTGGCGCTGGGCATCGACGGGGCGGCTCATCAGGGGGCGCTGGATGCCGAGGGGCATACCGTCGCCGTGCTCGGTACCGGTCTACAGTGCCTGTATCCGGCACGTCACAAACGTCTGGCGCAGGACATCATCGAACGTGGCGGGGCGCTGGTCTCGGAGCTGCCGTTGGACTGTCCGCCTCAGGCGAGCAATTTTCCGCGCAGGAATCGCATCATCAGCGGCCTTTCCCTGGGCGTGCTGGTGGTCGAGGCCAGCCCGTCGAGCGGATCGTTGATCACGGCGCGCCTGGCGGCCGAGCAGGGCCGCGAGGTGTACGCGATTCCCGGCTCCATCCACCATCCGGGCTCCAAGGGCTGTCATCAGCTGATTCGTGACGGCGCCACGCTGGTGGAAAGCATCGAGCACATCCTCGAAGCTTTACGTGGCTGGCAGGCACCCGGCTTCGAGCATCCGGCGAATGCCGAGGCTGTCTCGCAACCGTCGGCCCATCCTTTGTTGGCGCTGCTGCACGCCGCACCCCACAGCAGCGAGGCCCTGGCCCACTCCAGCGGCTGGCCGCTGCCCGAGGTGCTCGCCGCGTTGACCGAGTTGGAGCTGGACGGGCGAGTTGCCTGCGAAGCCGGGCTTTGGGTGGGCTGCAAGCCCTAGCTTGGATACACTGCGCCCAGTGTTTTTCTGGAGAGGCATCCATGATCACCAGTTGGCAGGTTCAGCAGGCAGCGCGTGTGGTTCGCGCCGGCGGCGTTATCGCCTATCCGACCGAGGCGGTCTGGGGGCTGGGGTGCGATCCCTGGGATGAAATGGCGGTGGATCGGCTGCTGGCACTGAAGGAACGGCCCATCCACAAGGGACTGATCTTGGTGGCCGACACCATTCGCCAGTTCGACTTCCTGCTCGAGGATCTACCCGAAATCTGGCAGGATCGCCTGGCCAGCACCTGGCCCGGCCCCAATACCTGGCTGGTGCCGCATCAGGATCGTCTGCCGCGGTGGATTACTGGTGAGCACGACAGCGTCGCTCTACGGGTCAGCGATCACCCGCGGGTGCGTGAACTCTGCGCGCTGACCGGGCCGCTGGTCTCGACCTCCGCCAACCCCGCCGGCCGGCCGGCCGCGCGCTCGCGACTGCGGGTCGAGCAGTACTTTCCACGGCAGCTGGATGCGGTGCTCGGCGGTGCTCTGGGCGGGCGACGCAATCCCAGCGTGATTCGTGATCTGGTCACTGGAGACGTGCGCCGACCGGCCTGACGGCAGCGGCAAGCTTCAAGCGACAAACCGTAGGGTGGATCGGGGCGCGTAGCTGACGCTTCACCTACGCGGCCCGACCCATCCACCGCTCTGCGATCACAATGAATGGTGGATGAAAAGAGCGTCATCCACCCTCGGAGGGCTGCTTCAGGGCAGCAGGATGGTCGATCCCGTGGTCTGCCGCGCACTGAGCGCGGCCTGGGCGGCAGCGGCGTCGCGCAGCGGGTAGCGTTGGCCGATCTCCACCGTGAGTTTGCCCTTGGCGATCATGTCGAACAGTTCGTCGGCCATCTTCTGCAGATGTTCCGGAGTGTCGGCATAGCCGGCCAGGGTCGGGCGGGTGACGTACAGCGAGCCTTTCTGCGAGAGGATACCGAGGTTGACGCCGGTCACTGCGCCAGAGGCGTTACCGAAGCTGACCAGCAGGCCGCGAGGCGCGACGCAGTCCAGCGAGGTTTCCCAGGTGTCCTTGCCGACGCCATCGTAGACCACCGGGCATTTCTTGCCGTCAGTCAGTTCCAGCACGCGCTGCGCAACATTCTCGTGGCTGTAATCGATGGTTGCCCAAGCGCCCTGTTGCAAGGCGCGCTCGGCCTTCATCGCCGAACTCACGGTGCCGATCAGCTTGACGCCGAGCGCCTTGGCCCATTGGCAGGCGAAGGAGCCGACACCGCCAGCGGCAGCGTGGAACAGAATGATGTCGCCGCTCTTCAGCTCGGCGGTCTGGCGCAGCAGATACTGTACGGTCAGGCCCTTGAGCATCACCGCTGCGGCCTGCTCGAAGCTGATGGCTTCAGGCAGCTTGACCAGCTTTTCCGCCGGCAGCACGTGCAGTTCGCTGTAGCTTCCCAGCGGGCCGGTGGCGTAGGCCACGCGGTCGCCCACCTGGAAGTTCTTGACCTCGGAGCCGATGGCATCGACGAAACCGGCACCCTCGGTACCCAGGCTGGACGGCAGCGAAGGCGGCGCATACAGGCCGTTGCGGAAATAGGTGTCGATGAAATTGAGGCCGATGGCCTGGTTGTGTACACGCACCTCGTGGGGCCCGGGAGCGACCGGCTGGTAGTCGACGTATTCGAGTACCTCGGGGCCGCCGTGGCGGCTGAACTGGATGCGTTTGGCCATCGTCTTTGCTCCTGCGTGAAAGTGAATGCAATAGATCCCGAATCTATCGGGGCGTTGGGTACGCTTTTGTGTGCGGAGTCGAACGTCGCATCTGTCGTTGACCGGCGTCAACTGCGGAGCGCCGATACCCGGTGCTATGCTAGCCGCCGATTTCGCCCGACGTTCGTAACACAAGGTGCCCACCGTGAGTGATCAGACCGAGGCCGTAAAGGCCTACCTGCTCGATCTGCAAGATCGTATCTGTGCCGCCCTGCAAGCCGAGGACGGCAAGGCGAGCTTCATCGAAGACGCCTGGCAGCGCCCGGGTGGCGGTGGTGGACGCACGCGGGTGATCGGTGACGGCGCGCTGATCGAGAAGGGCGGCGTGAATTTCTCCCACGTGTTCGGCGACAGCCTGCCGCCGTCGGCCAGCGCCCATCGCCCGGAACTGGCCGGGCGCGGTTTCCAGGCCCTCGGTGTATCCTTGGTGATCCACCCGCACAATCCCCATGTGCCGACGTCCCACGCCAACGTGCGCTTCTTCAGCGCCGAGAAGGAAGGTGAAGCGCCGGTCTGGTGGTTCGGTGGCGGCTTCGACCTGACGCCGTATTACGGCAACGAAGAAGACTGCGTGCACTGGCACCGTGTCGCCGAGCAGGCCTGCGCGCCGTTCGGCGCCGATGTCTATCCGCGCTACAAGGCCTGGTGCGATCGCTACTTCCACCTCAAGCACCGCGGTGAGCCGCGTGGGATCGGCGGGCTGTTCTTCGACGACCTCAACGAGTGGGATTTCGACACCTGCTTCGCTTTCATCCGCGCCATCGGCGACGCCTACATCGAGGCCTACCTGCCCATCGTGCAGCGCCGCAAGACCCTGTCCTTCACCCCGGCGCAGCGCGAGTTCCAGGAGTTTCGCCGTGGTCGCTACGTGGAGTTCAACCTGGTCTACGACCGCGGCACCCTGTTCGGCCTGCAGTCGGGCGGGCGTACCGAGTCGATTCTCATGTCGTTGCCGCCTCAGGTGCGCTGGGGCTACGACTGGAAAGCGCAACCGGGTAGCGAAGAAGCACGCCTGACCGAGTATTTCCTGACTGACCGCGACTGGCTGAACAGCCAGAACTGAACTTGAAGCTCGACGCAAAAAGCTTCAGGCTTGCCGCCTTTGGCTTTTGCGCACGGAAATTTCATGGATCGCTACGGTGTATTCGGCAACCCCATCGGCCACAGCAAGTCGCCCCTGATCCACCGTCTGTTCGCGGAACAGACTGGCCAGGAGCTGAGCTACGAGGCGCTGCTGGCGCCGCTGGAGGATTTCGACGGCTACGCCCGGGCCTTCTTCGCCGAAGGCCGTGGCGGCAACGTGACCGTGCCGTTCAAGGAGCAGGCCTACGCCCTGGCCGATAGCCTGACCGAGCGCGCCCGACGTGCCGGTGCGGTGAATACCCTGAAAAAGCTCGATGACGGCAGCCTGCTCGGTGACAACACCGACGGTGCCGGCCTGGTGCGCGACCTGACCGTGAATGCCGGGATCGACCTGCGCGGCAAGCGCATTCTGCTGCTCGGCGCCGGTGGCGCGGTACGCGGCATTCTCGAACCCTTCCTGGCGCAGCAGCCGCAGACCCTGGTGATCGCCAACCGCACGGTGGAAAAGGCCGAACAACTGGCCCGCCAGTTCACTGATCTTGGCCCCGTGGTCGCCAGCGGTTTCGACTGGATCGACGCGCCGGTGGATCTGATCATCAACGGCACCTCCGCCAGCCTGTCCGGCGAGCTGCCACCGATCGCCGCCAGCCTGATCCAGCCAGGCCACACCTGCTGCTACGACATGATGTATGGCGCCGGCCCCACCGCCTTCAACCGCTGGGCCGCGGAACAGGGTGCTGCGCGTACCCTCGATGGCCTCGGTATGCTGGTCGAGCAGGCCGTGGAAGCCTTCCACCTGTGGCGTGGCGTGCGCCCGGACAGCGCACCGGTGCTGGCCGAACTGCGCCGCCAACTGGCCGCCTAGCACCACGCCCCGCCGCCGGTTTTTGCGTCTGGAACAAGGCGGGAGCGGACAGTCGTAGGATGGGTGAAACCCATCGGAAATTGATGGGTTTCACCCATCCTACGGGCTAATCCAACCTACAGGTCGTGGCCGAACGTAGCCTGGATTAGCCGCAGGCGTAATCCGGGGCCGAAGGCCGTGATCCATGGTTCAACGCGGGTCACCGATCGTCCGCTTCCGCCACAATGCAGCCGGTCTGCCTCGTCCTTCCCTGGATCTTCGCTGGCGAGCCGCTTTCTCAGAAGCTGTAGCGGGCAGTCATCTTGAAATTACGCGGGTCACCGTAAATGTCGTACGGGCTCCACTCGCCGTTGGCCACGCTGCTGTAGTAGGTGCGGTCGAACAGGTTGTTGACGTTGAGCTGCAGATCCAGCTGTTCGCTGGCCTTGTAGTCTGCCACCAGGCCGACCACGGTGTAAGACCCCTGCTGGTTGCGCCAGCTTCCGTCGTCAGCCGCGGTGCGGATGCGGCTCTGCTGATAGAGATCGCCACCAACACGCCAGCGTTGCAGTTCACCGGGCAGGATATAGAGCGTGGACAGTTTGAACAGCTGACGCGGTTTCTTGCGGTCGAAGTCTTCGCCTTCTCTGGCTGCGTTGGCGTCGCTGACGTATTTCGTCTGGGTGTAGGTGTAACCGGCGGCAACCTGCCAGTTGTCGGTCAGGGCGCCCTGGATTTCCAGGTCGATGCCCTTGCTACGCACCAGCCCGGCAGCCTCGTAGCAGGAACTGTCCGGAGTGGAACCACATCCCAGCTGACCCGTCAGCGTCTGGGCACGGTTCTTCTGGTCGATCTGGAAAACAGCCAGGCTGGCGTTCAGTGCACCGTCGTAGTATTCGCCCTTGATGCCGACCTCGTAGTTCTCGCCAACCACCGGCTCCAGCGGTTTTCTGTCCAGGCCTCGCTCGCTCTGCGGCTTGAAGATATCGGTGTAACTGACATAGACCGAGTGATTGGCATCCAGGTCGTAGACCAGGCCGGCATAGCGGGTCAGGTTGCGGGTGACCTTGTAGTTACCTTCACTGTTTTCGCGATCTTCGAGCTCGTACCAGTCGAGACGGCCGCCGAGAATCAGCGCCAGTGGTTCGGTCAGGCGCAGGCGGGTGCTGGCGTAGACGCTGTCCTGAGTGGTGGTCTCGGGAAGTCCGTTACTGCCAGTGACGTATTCCGGTTTGGTATGAGCACCTGGATCCCACTCGAAGGGATTGCTGCCAGCGTCGATGAAAGCGCTCCAGGCCTTACCGGAACGATAATCCAGCTGGCGCTTGCTTACGCCCAGGGTCAGGTCGTGTTCTTGGCCGAGCAGCTGGAAGGGGCCGCTGAGCGCCAGGTCGTAGCCGGTTTCCTTCTGCTCCATGGCTTCCGTCCATAGATAGTGGCGATCGTATTCCCATACCGAGGAGGCCAGCACGTCGGTGTCGGTCTTCGACTGCATGGCTGCCAGGCGCAGCGTCCAGTCGTTGGCGAAGCCCTGCTCCAGTGTGGCGAAATAACCGGTGGTGCGATTTTCCGAGTATTCCCAGTCATGACCCAGGAAGGTATCGCGTGGCAGCCCTAGATGACCGCCGCCACGGGCCATGGGCAGCCCGCCCCAGATATAGTTGGTATGGTTCTTCTGCCGGTAGGCGCCGAGAGTCAGGGTGGTGCTTTCGCTCAGGTCGGCGTCGACCACGCCGTAGAACAGGTCGTGATCGTGCTCCACCGAATCACGGAAGCTTCTGGCGTCCTGCCGCGAAACCACGGTACGGGCGCGCAGGGTGCCGTTTTCATTGAGGGGGCCACCGACATCCAGCGTGCCGCTGTAATCGTCCCAACTGCCGGCACTGCCGGTGAGCATGCCCTGGAATTCATGGGTCGGGCGCTTGCGCACCAGGTTGATGGCGCCGGATGGGCTGCCGGCGCCCTGGGCCAGGCCCGTGGCACCACGGACGATCTCTACCCGGTCATACATGGCCAGGTTGGCTTCACCACTGGGCAGGTAGGTCAGCAGGCTGGTGGGGAAACCGTCATACATGACGTTGTCGACATCGAAGCCACGAGCGCTGAAGGACGGCCTGCCGACACCTCCCGAATTATTGAGGAACACGCCGGGTGTGCTCTGGACGACGTCACTGATGCTGGTCATGGCCTTGTCGTCCATACGCTTTCGCGTGACCACACTGACCGACTGTGGCGTTTCGCGCAGGCTCAGAGGCAGCTTGGTAGCGGTCTGCATGGCCCCGGTGGTGTAAGAACCGCTGTTCTCGGTGGTGCTGGCCAGAGCACGGCCGGTCACGTTGGTGGCGCCCAGTTCGAGGCCTTGAGCGGCCTGAGCCGGTGTTAGCAGGTAAAGGCCATTACCCTGCGGCACGGCCTGCAGGCCGGTACCCTGCAGCAGTTGCCGCAGGCCGCCTTCCACGCTGCTGGATGCGTTCAGGCCGGGGCTGCGCAAACCTTCCACCAGGCTCGGTTCGATGGGCAGCGTGATACCCGCCTGGCTGGCGAAGTCGGACAGCGCACTGCTCAGGTTACCGGCTGGCACCTGGTAGGCACGGCTCTGTTGCGCGGCCTGCTCGGCGGCCTGCAGCGAGGCCGCGGCCAGGCTGCCGCCCGCGATGATCAGGCCCAGTGCGGCAGCGTGTACCGCCCGTGCCAGTGGTTGCATGCCCTGCGTCGTCGCCATGTGTTCGTCCCCGCCCTGTCAGAGTGTTGTGGTTACGGGAGAGACACGCGGCAAAGGAAAAACACGACAATGATTCTTCTTACGCGCTTGCACGCGCCGTGACGGTGACCCAATAGGGCGTGCGGTAGTGGATGCTCACCGGCAGGGTCTGGCTCAGGGCGCGGAGAATCTGGTCGGTATCGCGTAACTGGAAGGCGCCGGAAATCAGCAGTCCGGCCACCGCTGGATCGCAGCGCAGCAGGCCGGGGCGGTAGCGATCCAGCTCGCTGACGAAATCATCCAGGCGCATCTTCTCTGCGCGCAGTACACCGCTGAGCCAGTCGAGACGACTCTGTGCCAGTGCCATGGCGGGTTCCGCAACCTGGGCGCTGACGCGGGTCTGCTGGCCGGTTGCCAGACGCAACAGGCCGTCATCACTTCGGGACAGCCGCGGACGCACTTCGACAGCGCCTTCGAGCGCGGCGAGGTAAGTGCTATGCGGATACTGACGAACCAGAAAGCGACTGCCGAGCAGGGTGATTTCCGCCTCGGCGGTATCGACGATAAACGGCCGTCTGGCACGCTCGTGGGGCACCTCGACGAGCATCTCCCCGGCGATCAGGCGCACGCGGCGTACGCTGTCGTCGTAGGCGATATCCACGGCGCTGCCGGTGTTAAGGCGAATCTGTCCGCCATCCGGCAGGTGCAGGGTGCGCTGCTCGCCGGTGGCGGTACGCTCGTCCGCCTGCCATTCGCGCCACGGCAGGCCCCGTTGCGCGGCCAGGCCGAGCGGGGCGGCGACAATCAGCAGCGCCAGGGTCTTGAGTACACGCCGCCGCTCCAGGTTGCGCGGGCGTTCCAGGGCCGCACGCCCGGCCCCGCTGGAAAGCTGCTGGGCTTGAGCGCTGAAGCGCTCTGCCAGTTGCCAGGCGCGTTCGTGATCGCTGTGCCGCGCCCGCCACTCGGTGCAGGCGGCATGCTCGGCGGCGCTGGCGCCGCCGTTCTGCAGGCGCACGAACCAGCCGGCCGCTTCACGGGCGATGCGCCGGTCGATGGGCGTATCACTCATGCTGCGCGCCCTGGCTGGCGAGCACGATGCATTCCTCGAAGGCCCGTGCCAGGTGACGCTGCACCGAGCGCACGCTGAGGTTGAGCCGGCTGGCGATCTCTTCCTGTGTATAACCCTCCAACTGAGCCATCAGGAACGCCTGGCGGGTCTTGGCTGGCAGTATGGCGAGCACTCGGTCGACCTCGTCGAGGGCTTCGAGCACCAGGGCCTGATGTTCCAGCGATGGCGCCAGATCTTCCGGCGTTTCCGCCAGCGCGGTCAGGTAGGCTTGCTCCAGGGAGCGGCGGCGGTAGAGGTTGATGGTCAGGCGATTGGCGATGGTCGCCAGATAGGCGCGGGGCGTCGTGAGACTCAGGGGCTCGCCTGGCGCGCTGCTGAGCAGGCGCACGAAGGTATCCTGGGCCAGATCCGCCGCATCGGCGGCATTGCCCAGGCGCTTGCGCAGCCAGGTTTGCAGCCAGCCGTGGTGGTGGCTGTAAAGCTGGTCGATGGCCTGATGCTGGAGGTGGGTTGCCGATGAAGTGGAGTGCACGGGATATATTCGATGGGAATGAGAATTTGTCGCATTCTATCAGCGTAACCCAGGGCTCGCACAAGTGAACGCTCGGGGGTATGCCGGCTATGCTGAATTCGTCATCCGTCCGAGCCAAACGCATCAAGCCAGCCCGATGCTTCGAGTCGCACTGTATAACGTCCATTTGGCCCTGCGGCCACCTTGAACAAGGAGCTGAAGATGATTCGACTGACCCTGGCTGAAGCGGGTGACCTGGCGCTGGCGATCATGCGCCACAACGGGTTCAGCGAAGCCCAGGCACGCGCTGTGACCGCTACCGTGCTGGCCGGTGAGCGCGATGGCTGCGCCTCTCACGGTCTGTACCGTGTGCTGGGCTGCGTGAGCTCGCTGAAAGCGGGCAAGGTGGTGGCCGATGCCGAGCCCGAGGTGATCGATCAGGCGCCTTCGATCGTCCGCGTGGATGCCCGCGGTGGCTTTTCGCAACTGGCCTTCCAGGCGGGGTTGCCCGTGCTGCAAGAGAAGACCAGGGCCAATGGTATCGCCGCCCTGGCGATCAACCGCTGTGTGCATTTTTCCGCATTGTGGGTGGAGATCGAAGCGCTCACCGAAGCCGGGCTGGTGGCCCTGGCCTGCAACCCGAGCCATGCCTGGGTGGCGCCAGCCGGCGGCAGCAAACCGATCTTCGGCACCAACCCCATCGCCTTTGGCTGGCCGCGCGCCGGCAAGCATCCGTTCATTTTCGACTTCGCCACCAGTGCCATCGCCCGCGGTGATATCGAGCTGCACCGCCGTGCTGGCAAAGCGATCCCGGAAGGCTGGGGCATCGACGCCGACGGCCAGCCAAGCACTGACGCCGAGGCCGTCATGAATGGCGCCATGCTGACTTTCGGCGGGCACAAGGGCTCGGCGCTGGCGGCCATGGTCGAGCTGATCGCCGGGCCGCTGATCGGCGACCTGACCAGCGCCGAGTCCCTGGCCTATGACGCGGGCAGCAAGTCGTCGCCCTATCACGGCGAGCTGATCATCGCCCTCGACCCGCAGCGCTTTCTCGGCGCCGCTGCCGATCAGCACCTGGCCAGGGCCGAGGCGCTGTTCGAAGGGATTCAGGAGCAGGGCGCGCGCCTGCCGTCACAACGGCGCTATGACGCCCGCGCCCGCAGCCTCGCCGACGGCGTGCAGATTCCCCAGGCGCTGTACGACGATCTGAAGGCCTTGCTGGCCTAGGTCAGTTGATGCTGTAGCCGCGCCCGCTCAGGCAGGCGCCCAGTGCGCGCCGATAGTAGTCGGTGGCACTGGCCGCTGGCGCGCTGGTCGCGGTGGCCGGGTCGAAGCCGCTCTGGCTGACCGCCCAGCTATGGCATTCGTAGCGGTCGCGGGCCTGCAGATCGGCATTCTGGCCGCGTGCCGGGTAGGCGATCACATCGTAGTTGGCCGCTGGCGCCGAGCTGATCACCGGCGGCGCCTCGACCACGATGTACTGCCTGCGATCGGCATTCCACATGTAGTAAGTACCGGCGGCAACGAAGTACAGCGCGCTGCCGATCCACAATTCGCGAGCATGGTTCGGCAAGCCATGGCCATGCCGCGGGCCCGAACCTCCCCAACCTGGCCCGGGGCCGCCGTGCCCGCCATGTCCACCTGGGCTTCCACCCGGCCCGCCGGGGCCAGCCAGAGCATTCAGGGAAAGCGTCGTCAGCAACAGTGCGACGACGGCGGTACAGGGGAGACTTGCTTTCATCATGGGCTCCAGAGAATGCGACAGCCCGACCAGGTGGTGGGGCAGAGTCGATTATCGAGGGGCCTGTGCAAAGGGACGTCAGGCAGGTGTAAAGGTGGTGTAAAGGCCTGCTCACATGGCAGATGAAGTCTCTTCGGGTGTCTGTGGATAACTGCGCGGCGTATACACCCACTCACCGCCGTCGCCTCTGGGGAAGCGGCGGGTCTGGCTGGAGCCGATGATCACCAGGGTGCGCATGTCGACCATCTGCGGGGTCAGCTCGCCGAGGTTGAGCACACGGAGGGCTTCGGCGGGGCGACCGATATCGCGGCCCAGCACCACTACGGTATCGGGCGTGCGGTGCTGGCGGACGATTTCCAGAGCGCGGCCGAGTTGCCAGGGGCGGGCCTTGGAGATCGGGTTGTAGAAGGCCATGGCCAGATCCGCTGCGCCGGCATGGTCGAGGCGGTTTTCGATCGCTGCCCAGGGCTTGAGATTGTCCGATAGGGAGATCAGGCAGAAGTCGTGACCCAGCGGCGCGCCGGCCTTGGCGGCGGTAGCCAGAGCGGCGGACACGCCGGGAAGAATCTCCAGCTCGACGGCGTGCCAGCCGGCGGGCGCGTCGGTCGCTTCCAGGGCTTCCAGCACGGCCGCCGCCATGGCGAACACGCCGGGGTCGCCGGAGGAAATCACCACCACGCGCCGGCCACTGGCGGCCAGCTCGAAGGCGTGGCGGGCGCGTTGCAGTTCTTCACGATTGTCGCTGCAGTGGCGTACCTGTTCGGGGCGCAGCGGCTCGGCCATCTTCACGTAGGTTTCGTAGCCAAGCAGATCCTCGGCCTCGTCCAGCGCGCGGCGTACCGCGGGGGTCATGTGTTCGGCGGCGCCCGGGCCGAGGCCGATCACGCTCAGGCGGCCTCGCGGGTGGCCAACCGTTTGCGCTGCCTCGGGCGAATCTGCCTGCAACAACTGCAGGCCTTCGCCACGGTGGACGGGCGCTGGCAGTGCATCGCTGGTGTTGATGAAACGCAGCGGTACCGCAAGGTCAGCAGCTGCCTGTGTCAGGCGCCTGTCGGTCATCAGTGCCTGCGGGGCGAGCAGGGCAGCGAGCGCCTTGGCCGCCAGGCCTGCCTGGCCGAGTGTCTGCCTGATGCGCGCCACAAGGTCATCGTCCGCCGTATCGATCAGGGCGAGCAGCGTGCGTGGGTGGATCAGCAGTTCGTTCTGCTGCTGCGCGACCTGCTCGGTGGTGATGCGTACCGTGCGGCCGGCATCCTCGGCCAGCGGCAGCCTGGCCTCGGCCAGCCAGGGCGCGCTGCCATCGATACGCAGGCTTTCGCCGCCAAGCAGGTCGGAGACGAAGCGTTTGCCCTGCTCGAGATCGGCCAGGGCGTAGCCGCTCGGCGGGTCGAGCAGGCAGGTGCCGAAGCGCAGTTCGCCGCTGGTGGTGATGGCCGCGCTGGTTTCCAGTGCCGCGGCGATCTCCCGGGCCATACGGTTGACGCCGCCCAGGCCGCCGAGCAGCGGCACCACGGCGCTGCCGTCTTCGGCCACGGCCAGCACCGGTGGCTCGGCGCCCTTGCTGGCGAGCAGCGGGGCCAGGCTGCGGATGACGATTCCTGCAGCGCACAGGGCGATGATCGGCGTGCCGTTGCGATACAGGCTGCGCAAGGTATCGCCAAAGTCGTCATAGGCCTGATCGGCCTCGACCCGTCCGTGCAGGCCATGGATGACGGCCTGTGGATAAAGCGCCTGGATGCGCCGCGCAGTGGCCAGTGCAGAGGGGCCGAGGATGACGAGAGCGGGGGAGGGAGTCATGGTTTATCCACTGTCAGGAGCAGGCAGGCAAGTTCGCTGAAATCATGTAGGAGCTGGCTTGCCGGCGATAACGTTGGTGAAATCGGTACCGGCATGCAGGCTGAAATCGATTCGCCGGCAAGCCGGCTCCTACGCTATGCAAGGGGCAAGGTCAGCTCAACCCCGCCACTTCTTACCCGGCACCACGATCATCGAAAAATACGGCGAGGCCATGGGCTCGACTTCGTCCAGCGGCACGATGCGCTGGTTGGGCATGGTCGCCCGCTCCACGTAGTGGGCGCGGTCGTGCAGGTCGAGATCCACCAGTATCCGGCGTACTTTCTCGAAGTTGCGTCCGAGTTTCATCACCACGGCGGCTTCGGCGTCGCGCAGGCGCTCGCGCAGCTCGTCTTCGGGCAGCACGCCGGAGAGCACCGACAGGCTCTGGTTGCGGTACACCAGGGGTACGCCGAGCACCGCCGCGCTGCCGAGCATCGAACACACGCCGGGAATCACCTGGGCCTCGTAGCGCTCGGCCAGGCGGTCGTGCAGGTACATGTAGGAGCCGTAGAAGAACGGGTCGCCTTCGCAGATCACCGCCACGTCGCGGCCGGCATCGAGGTGTTCGGCGACCTGGCTGGCGCAGGTGTCGTAGAAATCGCTGATCACGTCCTCGTAGGACAACGGTGGCTCGAGCTTTTCGGTGGTCACCGGATAGACCAGCGGCAGGCGCTGCTGGCTGTCTTCCAGGTGCGCTTCGATGATGCCGAAGGCGTTGCCGCCCTGGCCGATACTGGCCTTGGCCTTGGCCACGAAGTAGCCGACCACGGGTGACGACTTGAGCAGGCGCAGGGCCTTGAGGGTGATCAGTTCCGGGTCGCCCGGGCCTACGCCCAGGCCCAGCAGGCGGCCTTTGCCGGGGCGGTCCATGCCGGTCATCATTCGACCTCCGTGGCCAGGGCGTTGACCGCGGCGGCGGCCATGGCGCTGCCACCGCGACGGCCCTGGACGATCACGTAGGGCACATCGTGTTCGGCGAAGGTGCTGGCGAGCAGCTCCTTGGATTCTGCAGCACCGACGAAGCCCACCGGGAAACCGAGAATCAGCGCTGGCTTGGGCGCGCCGGCAGCGAGCATGTCGAGTAGATAGAAAAGTGCGGTGGGCGCATTGCCGATTACCACCACCGAGCCTTCGAGGTGCTTGCGCCAGTGCTCCAGGGCCACCGCCGAACGGGTGTTGCCCAATTGCCTGGCCAACTCTGGCACGCCGGCATCATTGAGGGTGCAAAGCACCGGGTTGCCCGCTTGCAGGCGCGTACGGGTCACCCCTTCGGCGACCATGCGCGCATCGCAGAGAATCGGCGCACCATTGGCCAGGGCCTGACGCCCGGCCGTGCCGGCACCCGCGGAAAAGCGTAGATCCTGCACCACATCGACCATGCCGCAGGCGTGGATGACCCGCACCGCGAGCTTCTCCAGATCCGCCGGAATGGCGCTCAGGTCGGCCTCGGCGCGGATGATGGAGAAGGAATGGCGATAGATTTCCTGACCATCGCGGATGTAATCGGTCATCGGGTGAAACTCCAGGTATCGGCAAGCGAAGCCAGCAGCTCGCTGGCTTCGTCGAGTGTCAGGTGGCGCGCCAGTGGCGCGCCGAAATCGTTGCTGTCAGAACGACGGGCGAACAGGTCGTAGCGCCCCTCGGCTACCGCCAGCAGGGTCACTGGCGCACGGTGCGCCGCGGCGCAAGAGCGGCTGCAGCCGCTGAGGTGGATGCCCGCCTGCCGGCTGCCGGCCTGCAGCCTTTCGGCCAGGCGCCCGGCATCGGCCTTGGTGTCGGCCAGGCCCTTGGCGCAGCCGCTCGAACCGGTACAGGCGATGACGCGTGTCAACGGCGCATCGGCATCGACCAGCAGACCGAGCCCTTCCAGCGCCTGGGCAGCTGTCTTCGCATCGGCCTCGGCGATATTCGGCAGCAACAGGCTCTGCCAGGGGGTCAGGCGCAGGCTGCCATCGCCCAGACGGCGAGCCAGAGCGGCCAGGCCAAGCAGTTGTTCAGCGTCGATTCGGCCCAACGGCGGCACCCCGCCGATATACACCAGACCAGGCTGGCGCTGGGCGCCGATACCGATATGGGCCTGGGGTTCGGCAGGGCTGCGCCGCCACTGATCCGCGCTCAGCAGCACGTCACCCAGACGTTCGCCCAGGCGCTGCAGCAGTTCGGCGGCCGGGTGGTTGACGAGCAGGTGGCGCATGCGCGTCTGCTCGGGGCTGGCCAGTTCGAGAAACAGATCGAGCAGCGCCAGCAGCAGATCATGGGCATGCGCCTCGGGCACCACTGCCAGCGCGGGCGCATCGCCAGGTGCCTGTGGCGGGCAACCGGCCAGGCCGAAGGCATAGCCGATCTGGCCATCGAGCGGCAGGGCGCTGAGCCAGATATCGTGGGGGTGTTCGAGCATGGCAAGGCGTTCGCCGCCATCGAGCAGCAGGGCGAACTTGGGCGACAGCGCGTGCAGGCGCGGCGTGTTCTCCAGGGTCGTCAGCAAGCGTGCGGCCAGCGCCGACACATCGACCAGCGCCGCCGGATCGAGGCCGGCGGCGGGGCTGACCATCAGGTTGCGCACATCGTCGGCACCGGGTGAGCTCGGGCCGAGACCAGCAGCCAGCAACTCACCGATCAGCACGCCTTCACTGCCGGCATGGATGCCGCGGATCTGCAGGTTGGCGCGGTTGGTGGCTTCGAGCACGCCGCCTGCATGTCGTTGCGCGGCCTGGGCGATGCGCTCGGCCTGGGTGGCGTCGAGGCGGCCGCAGGCCAGCTTGATCCGACAGATACCGCCGTCCTTCGCCTGCACGATACGCAGCAACCCCGGACAGGCCGAGGGGCGAAAGGCTGGAGATGGATTGCACTGGGCCTGTTTCAACGGATCACCGGGGTCGGGTCACATGGGCATCCGTTCGAGGATAGGCCAGAGAAGGTCGAGCTTCTATCACCGGGACACCCCGCCCGGTGTGGGCACATGCGACTGAATTCGCCGGCAGGTCTCCTGGCTCGCAGGTCATGGCGCGTGGCCGGCCTTCCCGGTTTCCCAGTGGCGGTTGGCACATGCGCTCGCTGCGTACAGTTGCGGGGGCAGCCACGCGGCAGAATGTTCCGCTCGTGTTCCCTCTTAGGCCCGCGCCTACGTACCACGTAGCCGACGGACACCGACGAAGACGCTATTATGCCCGCTTTGCCCACCCGGATGAAAAGCCGCGTCGTCGGATACGGCTCAGTACGAAGATCGCTTTCGTTGTGGCATGAGCGCGCAAAAGCCGCTTCTGCCGTGTAGACGTAGGGTGGACAACGCTCTTTTTGTCCACCATTGCACGGGTAGAGCGGTGGACGGATCGGGCCGCGTAGGCAAGCGTCGGCTACGCGCCCCGGTTCACCCTACGAAAAGCCGCTAGCGCCGTGTGGCTCCCAGCAGACCGTGGGCAGTTTCTGATTGATGAGGATAAGCGCATGACACCCTGGCTGACCGTCGTGGGCATTGGAGAAGACGGCTATGCCGGCCTCGGCAAGGCGGCGCGGCATGCCCTGCTCAAGGCTGGCCAGGTGTTCGGCAGCGAACGCCAGTTGGCCCTGCTGCCGCGCTGCATCGGTGCCACGCGTCTGGCCTGGCCCAGGCCCTTTTCCCTGGCACCGGTGCTGGCGCAGCGCGGCACGCCGGTCTGCGTGCTGGCCAGCGGTGACCCGATGCTCTTCGGTGTCGGTGCCAGCCTGGCTCGCGAGTTGCCGAGCGAGGAGCTGCACATCCTGCCGGCGCCTTCGTCCTGCTCGCTGGCGGCGGCTCGCCTGGGCTGGCCGCTGCAGACCACGACCCTGGTCTCGCTGGTTGGCCGACCGCTGGCGGCACTCAATGCGCAGATTCATCCCGGCGTGCGCCTGCTGGTGCTGAGCAATGATGGCGCGAGCCCGGCAGCCATCGCCGAGCTGCTATGCGAGCGCGGTTTCGGGCCCAGTCGGCTGAGCGTCTTCGAGCACCTGGGCGGTGAGCAAGAGCGGCGGATCGACGGCCTGGCCGAGGGCTGGTCGCTGGATCGGGCGGCCGATCTCAACCTGGTGGCGATCGACTGTGTGGTCGGCGATGACGCCAGATGTCTGCCGCTCACGCCTGGTCTGCCGGACGACGCCTATCGCCATGATGGGCAACTCACCAAGCGTGACGTGCGCGCCATCACCCTGGCGCGTTTGGCGCCGCTGCCCGGCGAACTGCTCTGGGATGTCGGTGCCGGCTGCGGCTCCATTGGCATCGAGTGGCTGCGCGCTCATCCCGCTTGCCGGGCCATCGCCATCGAGGCTGACGAAGGGCGCCAGGGCCATATCATCCACAACCGCGATGCCCTTGGCGTGCCGGGGCTGCAACTGGTGGCCGGGTGGGCACCCGAGGCTCTGGAGGGGCTGGCGGCGCCAGATGCGATCTTCATCGGCGGCGGCGTTACCGCACCCGGTGTGCTGGATAGCTGCTGGCGCGGGCTCAAGCCGGGTGGCCGGCTGGTGGCCAATGCCGTGACCCTGCAGAGCGAAGCGGCGCTGATCGCCTTTCGCGGTGAACACGGCGGCGAGCTGACCCGTATCGAAGTGGCCCAGGCTCGACCGCTCGGCGGCTTCGATACCTGGCGCGCCGCGTTGCCGATCACCCTGCTGCACGTCAGCAAGCCGGCCGAGTCGTCATGACCCGCGTGCTGTTGCTGGGCGGTATCGGTGAGGCGCTGAGTCTCGCCCGGCGCCTTGGGCCGGCTCACATATACAGCCTGGCCGGGTTGGGCAGGGTGCCGGATGACCTCGCTTGCCAGGTGCGCATCGGTGGTTTCGGCGGCGCCGAGGGCCTTGCTGGCTTCATCCGCGAGCAGGGAATCGATCTGCTGGTCGACGCGACCCACCCCTATGCCGCGCAGATCAGCCATAACGCCTCCCGCGCCGCGCAACGGGCAGGGATCGCCTGCTGGGCACTGCGGCGGCCGGGCTGGCAGGCCTCGCCTGGGGATGACTGGCGCGAGGTATTCGATTGGCCGACGCTGATCGCGGCACTCGGCGATTTTCAGCGGCCACTGTTCACCCTCGGCCGCGAACCACTGGAGCATCTGCAGGAGATTCCCGCCCACCAGCACTGGACAGTGCGCTGTTTGCAGAGCCAGCCCGCTTCGCCACGCGCCGAGGTGATCGGCGCCCGCGGGCCATTCAGCCTGGAAGACGAGCGCGCGCTGTTCGAGCGTCTGGATTGCGATGTGCTGGTGAGCAAGAACAGTGGCAGCGCCGCCACCGAGCACAAACTGCAGGTCGCCCGTGAGCGCGGCGTGCCGGTGCTGGTGTTGCAGCGTCCGGAGCTGCCTGCGGTCGAGCGGCAGTTCGAGGCGCCTGAGGCGCTGTGGCAGGCGCTGCTGGCAATCGGTATCTGAACGGCTGCTACACTGCCGCCCTTTTATGGAGCCCCCATGACCACCACGCCATACGCCCAGGTGCTGTTCGCCGGCCCGGATCTGCTGCAGGGATCGTTCGCCGAGCTGTTTCGTGCCCGCCTGGTTGAGCTGCGTGGGCAGGGTGCGTTGGCGGAAATCGTCGATACCGCGGCGGGTCACGACGACCTCTGGCTGCGTGTGCGTGAGGGCAGCGGAACGTTGCTGGTGATCGACCTCGAAGCACAGAGCAGCAGCCAGCATGTCGACTGGCTGCGCAGCGAACTGGCCGGCCTGGTCGATCCTTCACGGGTTTTCGTCACCAGCCTGTTCGGTCAGCTCGACGCCGATGCGGCAGCGGCCGCCTGTGCACTGATCGAACGGCCGGAGCTGCACCTGGGCTGCGTCGACGTACCGGCGCTGCCATCCAGCCATGCCTGGTCGAAGATCCCCGCCCACCAATACCGTGTGTTGCTTTGCAACGGCCCACGCTGCACTCGGCGCGGAGCCCTGCCGTTGTGGAAGGCGCTGCGCGAGCGGGTCAAGGCGGCCGGTCGGCTGGAGTGTGACGGTGGCGTGCATATCACCCGCACCCAGTGCCAGTTTCCCTGCGACCAGGGGCCGACCCTGAGCGTCTATCCACCCGGCGCCTGGTACCGGATCCGCAGCGAGGCGGACGTGGCGCGGCTGGTGGACGAGCAACTGATCCACGGCCGCCCGGTACCCGAGCTGTCGATTCGGGACGTGACGGACTCACGGCGCTGATTGTTTCACGCTATCGCTTCGATAGCCTCGAATAGCGAACAACTGGTCTACGCTTGTTTTGATCGTCAAAACGGTGGAGGTATCCGATGCTTGCCTATTTGCCGCCCGTCCTGCGTGACCTGCAATTGCCGCTGCGTATCCGTCTGTGGGACGGCAATCAGCTCGATCTCGGCCCGCAGCCGCAAGTCACCCTGGTGGTCAGGGATCCGAGCATGCTCTCGCAACTGACCCAGCCCAGTCTCGATGCTCTGGGCAGCGCCTATGTCGAGGGGCGTTGCGAGATCGAGGGGGCGATCGACGAGGTCATCGCGCTGGGCGATGCACTCAGTCAGGCGCTGTTGGGCGAGGCCGACGAAAGCGACGCGCACTACAGCCGTCACGACAAGGCCAGCGATGCCGCCGACATCAGCTACCACTACGATCTGTCCAACGACTTTTACTCGCTCTGGCTGGATGAGCAGATGGTCTACTCCTGCGCCTATTTCGAGTCGCCCGAGCAGACCCTGGAACAGGCCCAGTTGGCCAAGCTGCGCCATCTGTGTCGCAAGTTGCGTCTGCAACCCGGTGAGCGCTTGCTGGACGTGGGTTGTGGCTGGGGTGGTCTGGCCCGCCTGGCCGCGCGGGAGTTCGGTGCCGAGGTGTACGGCATCACCCTCAGCCAGGCCCAGTTGCAACTGGGCCGCCAACGGGTGCACGAAGAGGGGCTGGACGACCGGGTGCGCCTGGAACTGCAGGACTACCGTGACCTGCCCCAGGACGGCCGCTTCGACAAGGTGGTCAGTGTCGGCATGTTCGAGCACGTTGGCCACGCCAACCTGCCGTTGTACTGCCAGCGCCTGTTCGGTGCGGTGAAGGCCGGCGGGCTGGTGATGAACCACGGCATCACCGCCAAGCACAGCGATGGCCGCCCGGTGGGACGCGGTGCCGGTGAGTTCATCGGTCGCTATGTGTTTCCCCATGGCGAGTTACCACATCTGTCCACCATCACCCGCCACCTCGCTGACGCTGGCCTGGAGGTGATGGATGTGGAAAACCTGCGCCTGCATTACGCCCGTACTCTGGAACACTGGAGTGCGCGCCTGGAAGCACGTCTGCAAGACGCGGCGCAGCTGGTACCGGAGCGGGCGGTGCGTATCTGGCGTCTGTACCTGGCGGGCTGCGCTTATGGCTTCGCCCGTGGCTGGATGAGCCTGCACCAGATACTCGCGCTCAAACCCCAGGCCGACGGCAGCCACGATCTGCCCTGGACGCGCGCGGATATTTACCGCTAGCGCAGCGGCCAGTTGCAAGCCACAGGTGGCCAGCAAAAGCGCGCTGCCCGGTGTGTTTGCAGCTGGCCGCTTTCTTTTGCGCCAAGGGCCATGGCCTTGGCCACCTGGGGTGGGAAGGTGGTGGGCATATCATCCGCACCCAGAGCCAGCTCCCTTGAACGGTCGCCTATCCCCTGGCGATCCCGCACACGACCCGCATGCATTTCGGGCTAACATGCCGGCATCATAAAAATTCGAGTCGTGCATGACCGCCCTGTTTCTGCGTTATCGCATCGTCGCCATCGTGTTCTCGGTCATCTTCGGCCTGGCCGTCAGCTTGTGGCTGGCCAGCCGTTATGCCGAGCAACGGGCCTGGGAGGATCGCAGCAGCGAGGCCCACGGGCAGTTGCAGCTTTATGCGCAATCGATCCAGACGCTGGTCGACCGCTTTCGCTCGGTACCGCAACTGCTGTCCATGGACAGCGACATCCAGGCGCTGCTGCAGGCGCCGAACGATCCGCAGTTGCGCGACAAACTCAATCGTCGCCTCGAACTGCTCAACGCCGCCGCCGGCGCCAGCGTGCTGTACCTGATCGACCGTCAGGGCCTGACCCTGGCGGCCAGCAACTGGAACGAGTGGAGCAGTTTCGTTGGTAGCAACTACGGTTTCCGCCCCTATTTTCAGGACGCTCTGCACCGTACTTCGGGTCGCTATTTCGCGGTCGGGGTGACCACCGGCGTGCCGGGCTACTTCCTGTCACATGCGGTGTACGACGATAACGGCGCGGTGACTGGCGTGCTGGTGGTCAAGCTCGAGCTGGAGGAGCTGCAGCGTGAATGGGTCGGCCAACCCGGCGTGCTACTGGTGGCCGACAGTTACGGCGTGGTAATTCTCAGCAGCCGACCGGCCTGGCGTTTTCGTGCCCTGGAGGAGCTGGACGAGCTCGATCAAGCCGAGCTCGTGGAGGTGCGCAAGTATGCCGAACGCCCTCTTGAGTTGTTAGCCAAGGAGCCGGGGCGCTATTTCGAAGGGAATGCCGACTGGATGATCATTGACGGCCCCGATGGCCGGCACAGTTACCTGTGGCAGCGCCAGGAACTGGCCAGCGAGGCCTGGACGTTGCACCTGCTGATCGAGGAAAACAGCCTGGGCGACACGGCGCGCAGCTATCGCCTGGCCGCAGCTGGCGTATGGCTGACCCTGGTGTTCCTGGTGCTGTTCCTGCTGCAACGCCGCAAGAACCAGCGGCTGCAGGCGAGCATCCGCGAGAACCTCGAACGCGAGGTGACACTGCGCACCGCCGAACTGCGCGAGGCACAGGAGGGGCTGGTGCATGCGGCGAAGATGGCGGCACTGGGGCAGATGTCGGCAGCCATGGCCCATGAAATCAATCAACCGCTGACGGCCATCCAGATGCACCTCGGCAGCCTCGGGCTGCTGCTCGACAACGGTCGCGAACGCGAGGTGCGCGAAGGCCTGATCCGCATCGACGGCCTGTTGCAGCGCATGGCCAGCCTGACCAGCCACTTGAAGAGCTTCGCTCGCAAAAGCCCGGCCGGACTCAACGAGCGCCTGCTGCTCAGCGACGTGCTGGAGCAGGCGCTGTTGCTGCTGGCGCCGCGGCTGCGCAGCGAACAGGTCGAGCTGCGCCGCGAAATCCGCAGCGAAGCGCGGGTCTACGGCGATGCCATTCGCCTGGAACAGGTGATTCTCAACCTGCTCAACAATGCCCTGGATGCCATGCTCGACAGCCCCCAACGGGTGCTCGGTGTGGTCATCGAGCTGCAGGGCGACAGCTGTCTGCTGCAGGTCAGCGACAGTGGCGGTGGTATTCTCGAGGAGCATCTGGGTAGCGTGTTCGAGCCGTTCTTCACCACCAAACCGGTGGGCGAAGGCCTGGGGCTGGGGCTGGCGATTTCCTACGGCATCGTGCGCGATCTGGGCGGCAACCTGGAGGTGTGCAATGGTCGCGCGGGCGCGGTATTCACCTTGCGCCTGCAGCGTGCCGGATGATGAGGAGGTTCGCCAACTTTGTGCCATCGCGCCAAGGGCCTGGCGGTACACTGCGCGTTCGAATCAGGAGGTGATATGGGCGGTCAGGTAATCGTCGTCGATGATGAAGCAGCGATCCGCGAGGCGGCGCAGCAATGGCTGGAACTGTCCGGCTTCAGCGTGCACGCCTGTGCCAATGCCGCCCAGGCGCTGGCGCTGGTCGACGTCGACTTTCCCGGCGTGCTGATCAGCGATGTGCGCATGCCTGGCACCGATGGTTTGCAACTGCTGAGCAGGGTGGTCGAACTCGACCGCGATCTGCCGGTGATCATGATCACCGGGCACGGCGATGTGCCGATGGCCGTACAGGCGCTCAAGCAGGGCGCCTACGACTTCATCGAAAAACCCTTCACCCCGGATCGCCTGCTCGACACCGTACGCCGTGCCCTGGAAAAACGCCGCCTGGTCTGCGAGAACCGCGCCCTGCGTCAGCAATTCGCCCTCAAGGACGGCATCGCCGCGCAATTGCTTGGTGTGTCGCGATCCATGGTGCGTTTGCGCCGGCAGATTCTCGACCTAGCCGGCACTTCGGTGAACGTGCTGATTCGCGGCGAGACCGGTTCCGGCAAGGAGCGCGTGGCGCGCTGCCTGCACGATTTCAGCGAGCGCGCCGACAAGCCGTTCGTGGCCCTCAACTGCGCAGCGATTCCCGAGCACCTGTTCGAGAGCGAACTGTTCGGCCATGAAAGCGGCGCCTTCACTGGCGCCCAGAGCAAGCGTATCGGCCGTATCGAGCATGCCGACGGCGGCACCCTGTTTCTCGACGAAGTGGAAAGCCTGCCGCTGGCCCAGCAGGTCAAGCTGCTGCGTGTGCTGCAGGAAAAGACCCTGGAGCGCTTGGGCTCCAACCGCAGCATCCGCGTCGACCTGCGGGTGATCAGCGCGGTGAAGCCGGACTTGCTCGACGAGGTGCGTGCCGGGCGTTTCCGGGAAGACCTGCTCTATCGGCTGAATGTCGCCACTTTGCAGATTCCCGCGCTGCGTGAGCGCCGCGAGGATATCTCGCTGCTGTTCGAACACTTCGCCGAGGAGGCCGCGCAGCGCCATGGCCGCAGTTTCGAACCCCTCACGCCAGCCGAGCTGGCCGGCCTGCTCGGCCATGAGTGGCCGGGTAACGTACGCGAGCTGATCAACGCCGCCGAGCGCCATGCCCTGGGCCTGAGCGGCGCGACGCAGGAAGAGGGCAGCCAGTCTCTCGCCGGACAGATGGAAGCCTTCGAGGCGCAGTGCCTGCACAACGCCTTGCTGCGCTGTCGCGGCAGCATCCTGCAGACCATGGAGCTACTACAGGTACCGCGCCGTACCCTCAATGAAAAGATGCATCGCCACGGCCTGCAGCGCAGTACCTATCGGCCGGCGGGTAGCAGCGACGAGGATTGAATCTCGCCTGAGGGCCTGTTCGCCATTGCGATGTTGATGACCGGGACAAGGCGTAAGCGGACGCTCACCCCGTAGGGTGGATCGGGGCGCGTAGCTGACGCTCTTTTCATCCACCATTGCGATTGCAAAGCGGTGGATGGATCGGGCCGCGCAGGCGAAGCGTCGTCCACCCTTCGTCATGAAAAATGTAGCCTGGATTAGCCGCAGGCGTAATCCGGGGCCGAAGGCCTGATCCTTCGTTTAATGCGGATCATCGACCGTCCATTTCCACCTTAAAACAGTCCGCTCATATGCGCCCGTGAGTCTTCGGCTTGCCGCTGGCAGATACGCAAAACCTGCGGCCTTTCTGAGCGGAATCTTGCCGGTTACCTATCCGGCAACCGGCGGGATTTTGCTGGTTTCCTTTCCGCTGAAATCCTTGGGCCGCTCTAGCATGCGGCTCTTCGCTACTGGCATGACACCTGCAATGGCTCTTGGGCAACCGGCATCTGAGTCGGTGACCATAAGAAAGACAACAGGTCGTCATCTGCAGAGTATTTTTCTCTCTCTGTTTGTCGTTCTCCGTTTTCTCTGGTCACCGATCCCGAACCGGCTCTCTGACAAGAATAATCACGGAGAAACACCATGCGACTGACCAAGCGCTTCAGCCTCTTCGCCGCCGCAGCGGCTCTCACTGCCAGCACCGCGGTGCTCGCTGCGCCCACCTTCATCAACGTGCTCACCGGCGGTACCAGTGGGGTTTACTACCCGATTGGCGTGGCCCTGTCGCAGATTTACGGCAATGGTATCGATGGCGCCAAGACGTCCGTGCAGGCGACCAAGGCCTCGGTGGAAAACCTCAATCTGCTGCAAAGCGGCCGCGGTGAGCTGGCCTTCTCCCTCGGCGATTCGGTGGACGATGCCTGGAAGGGTGTCGAGGATGCCGGCTTCAAGGCGCCGCTGACCAAGATTCGCGCCATCGCCGCCACCTACCCGAACTACATCCAGATCGTTGCCAGCAAGGAGTCCGGGATCAAGACCCTGGAAGACCTCAAGGGCAAGCGCATCTCGGTCGGCGCGCCGAAGTCCGGTACCGAACTCAATGCCCGGGCGATCTTCAAGGCTGCCGGCCTGAGCTACAAGGACATGGGTCGGGTCGAGTTCATGCCATACGCCGAGTCGGTCGAGCTGATCAAAAACCGCCAACTGGATGCCACGCTGCAGTCCTCTGGTCTGGGTATGGCCGCTATCCGTGACCTGGCGTCGATGGTGCCGATCAACTTCGTGGCCATTCCGGAAGACGTGGTGGCCAAGATCGGCAGCAGTGCCTACCAGGCGCGCGTCATTCCGGCCGGTACCTACGACGGCCAGGATCAGGATGTACCGACCGCGGCGATCATTAACATTCTGGTCAGCCATGAGGGGGTCGACGAAGAGATCGCCTACCAGATGACCAAACTGATGTTCGATAACCTGCCACGCCTGGTCAATTCGCACTCGGCGGCCAACGACATCAAGTTGGAAACCGCTACCGAAGGTCTGCCGATCCCCCTGCATCCGGGTGCCGAGCGTTTCTACAAGGAAGCCGGCGTACTCAAGTAGTCGCTGTCGCCAGGCTCGCTCGATAGCCAGCCTGGCGCGTTTGTCGATTCGCCGAGTGGGTATCTGTCATCGACGGATGGCACGTCTCCACTCGCAGTCCGATTCTCCGCCCTTTGGGCGTCAGTGAAGGTGTGACCAGCATGAGTGAACATCAGGGGCTGAGCGCCAGCCCGAGCGAATGGCCGAAGGCGTTGTTCTACACCGCCTTGCTGTTCTCCACTTACCAGATCATCACGGCGGCCTTCCATCCGGTGTCCAGTCAGGTGCTGCGCGCCGGTCACATCGGCTTTCTGCTGCTGATGGTATTTCTCTGCTATCCCTCACGTGGCAACGGTCGCCCCTGGCAACCGCTGGCCTGGCTGCTGGGTCTTGCCGGGATGGCCACATTCGCCTATCAGTGGTATTTCGAAGCTGACCTGATTCAGCGCTCCGGTGATCTGAGCACGGCTGATATGGTGGTGGGCATTGCGCTGACGGTGTTGATCTTCGAGGCGGCCCGGCGGGTGATGGGCATCGCTTTACCGCTGATCTGCGGGCTGTTCCTGCTCTACGGCCTATTCGGCGAATACCTGCCGGGCGATCTGGCACACCGGGGCTATGGCTTCGATCAGATCATCAACCAGCTGTCGTTCGGCACCGAAGGATTCTACGGTACGCCTACCTATGTATCGGCGACCTACATCTTTCTGTTCATTCTGTTCGGTGCATTCCTCGAACAAGCGGGGATGATCAAACTGTTCACCGACTTCGCCATGGGTTTGTTCGGTCACAAGCTCGGTGGTCCGGCCAAGGTCTCGGTCGTTTCGTCGGCACTGATGGGCACCATCACCGGTTCTGGCGTGGCCAACGTGGTCACCACCGGGCAGTTCACCATCCCGCTGATGAAGCGCTTCGGTTACCGGCCGGCATTCGCGGGCGCTGTAGAGGCCACGGCGAGCATGGGTAGCCAGATCATGCCGCCAGTGATGGGGGCTGTGGCCTTCATCATGGCCGAAACCATCAACGTACCTTACGTGGAAGTCGCCAAGGCTGCGCTGATCCCTGCGATGTTGTATTTCGGCGCGGTTTTCTGGATGGTGCATCTGGAAGCCAAGAGCGCCAACTTGCGCGGACTGCCGAAAGATCAGTGTCCCAGCGCCTGGGCCGCGGTCAAGCAACGCTGGTTCCTGCTGATACCGCTACTGGTCTTGGTATACCTGCTGTTCTCCGGGCGTACGCCAATGTTCTCGGGCACTGTCGGCCTCGCGCTCACAGCTATCGTGATCCTTGGCTCGGCGATCATCCTCAAGGTGTCGTCCAAAGTGATGCGCATGGTCTTCTGGATTGCGTTGGGGATTCTCTGCGCTGGTTTCTTCCAGTTGGGCATCGGCGTAGTGTTCGGGGTGATCGGCGCGTTGGTACTGGCATGCTGGTTCATCAAGGGCGGCCGTGAAACGCTGCAGGCGTGTTTACATGCACTGGTGGAAGGTGCTCGACATGCGATTCCTGTGGGGATCGCCTGTGCTCTGGTTGGTGTGATCATCGGCGTGGTGTCGCTGACCGGTATCGCCACCACCTTTGCCGGTTACATCCTTGCGGTCGGCCAGAACAACCTGTTTCTGTCGCTGGTGCTGACCATGGTCACCTGCCTGATCCTCGGTATGGGTATCCCGACCATTCCCAACTACATCATCACCAGCGCCATCGCCGCGCCGGCGCTGCTGGATCTGGGCGTGCCGCTGATCGTTTCGCACATGTTCGTATTCTATTTCGGCCTGATGGCCGACCTGACGCCGCCTGTGGCGCTGGCCTGTTTCGCGGCGGCACCGATCGCCAAGGAAAACGGCTTCAAGATCAGCCTGTGGGCAGTGCGCATCGCCGCCGCCGGTTTCGTCGTGCCCTTCATGGCGGTGTACGACCCGGCGCTGATGATGCAGGGCGATAGCTGGGGGGCAACGCTGTACATGTTCGTCAAGACAGTGTTTGCGGTCGGGTTGTGGGGGATGGCCGTGGTCGGCTATCTGAATATGCGCATGGCCTGGTGGGAGCGTATCTGGGCTTTCGCCGCTGGTGTCGCGTTGATCCTGGCGTTGCCGATCAGTGACGAGATCGGTTACGCGTTGGGCATCTTGCTGATCGCCCAACATGTCTGGCGTGCACGCCGTCGCGCTCAACCGGCGTCGGCTTGATCGGTCTGTGCCTGGGCCTTGCCGGGACGGTATGGGCGCAACTGCCCTTACCGTCCTTCACCCTGGCCTGGAACCACACGATCGAGAAGATCCGCTGGGAAGAGGACTACCGCGTCACCCCGGACGGGCTACTGCTCGGTGAGGCGCGGGTACGCGGCAGCGGCGCCGGCATGGAAATCCCTGACGGCGCCGTGCTGCGTGACGGCGCCTGGCATTACCAGCGCCAGTTGTCGCCCCTGCAACCGCTACGCCTCGGACGCACGCCCGAGGCTGGCGACTATCAGCTTTGCGATGCCCAAGGCTGCCAACCCTTCAGCGCGTGGCTCGGCCCGCCAACGGCGAGCCAGCCGGCGGTGGAGTTGTGGAGCTGTGAGGTAGGCAGTTGAAAGACGGTAGCGGCCTCTCGTAGGGTACACGACGCTTCACCTACGCGGCCCGACCCGTCCACCGCTCCGCAATCGCAATGGTGGACAAAAAGAGCGTTGTCCACCCTACGTCTACTCCCGCCTTTGCGGCGTCTCAGCCTTCTTTGGCGCTGACGATCCCCGCCACCAGCCCGGGCTGGCAATTGATGTACAGCGACGATTGCAGCCAGCGCTTGTCCGGGTAGTACGAAAACATGAATTGGCCGCCCTTGAGGCTGTCTACCACCATACGGGCGACTTCCGGGCGCACCGCCGGGCAGCCCTGGCTGCGGCCGATGCGGCCCTGGGTCTTGATCCAGGCCGGGTTAACGTAATCGGCCGGGTGGATGACGATGGCGCGTTGCCGGGCAAGGTCATTGAAGCCCGGTTCCAGGCCGTCCATGCGCAGCGAGTAGCCGTGCTTGCCGGTGTAGCTTTCCTGGGTGCGGAACAGGCCGATGCTGGACTGGTGGCTGCCTTCGCGATTGGAGAAGCGGGTGGCGAAATTGTCACCGGACTGCTGGCCATGGGCGACCAGGTCGTGCAGCAGCAGGCGTTTACTGGTCAGGTCGAAGATCCACAGGCGGCGTTCGCTGGAGGGCTTGGAGAAGTCGATGACCGCCAGTCGCTGTGCCGGTACGGCGCCATTATTGATGGCGCAACGCATGGCGTCGATGGCATGGTTGAGTACCTTGCGCTGCAACGCCGGGGCTTCGGCGGACAGGCTTTCCAGCAAGGGATCGGGCGCCAGGGTGGCGGCCATCACGGATGGAACGGGCAATGCCAGGCAAAGAAAGGCTAAGCAAATTCGCTGAATCGTGGTCATCATTTCAAGTCTCTGAGTTTCGGCCATCGATATGTCGAGCCTTCGCCAGGCGATGCGGGCACAACAAAGCCCGCGATTCTAACAGCCGAAATCTTCTGACCCGCGGGCGAATCCGACGGGCTGTCATTCACTTTGTCGTAATCTGGAGCGGCGCTTTGTTTTCTCCCACTTCATCCGTTGCCTGGGCGTTGGCCCTGACCGCTCCTCTGGCACTGGCCGATGCCACGTCGCCCAGTCCCCTCGAGCAGCAGCTCACCGAACCCAGCCTGACCTGTGTATCGCCCGTCCTGAACCTTACTGCCAAGGATCGCGAATGGCTGGAGCCCTTCTATCTGCTGCGTGGTGCGCAGCCGGTGTGGAGTGAGCAGAACCTGCCGGCACTGTTCGCTCAGTTGGAGAATCTGGTGGACGATGGCCTGGAGCCGCGCGCCTATCACCTGGAACCGCTACGTGAACTGACGGCGGTCGAGAGCCCTTCGCCGCGCCTTTCGGCCTGTGTCGAGGTGCTCGCCACCACGGCCTATCTGCAGGCATTGCGTGATCTGGCCTACGGGCGGCTGGAGCAGTCCCGTGTCGAGCCGCTCTGGGAGCCCGAGAGCATGGCCGTGCAGCAGAGCCAGGCGCCCTTGCTGGCGATCGCTCAGACGGGGCTGACGGATCCGGCACAGGCCTTCGAGCAGGCGCGCCCGGATTTCAGCCCCTATCGCGCGCTGCGCCAGCGCTATGCCGAGCTGCGCCGGCAGGCGTTGCCGCAATGGCTGGCGATTCCGGGCGGAACACTGTTGCGCCCTGGCGCGGTGGACGGGCGGGTGCCGCTGCTGGAGCAGCGACTGCAATTGCATGGCGATCTGTCCCAGGGCGCTCCGGCGCTCGTCGCCGAGGAAACCTCGGTATACACGACGGCGCTGGTCGAAGCGGTCAAGGCGTTCCAGCGCAACCATCTGCTCAAGCCCGACGGCATCGTCGGCCCCGGTACGCTGGCCGAACTGAACCGCTCGGCCAGTGAGCGCATGGATCAGATTCGTATCAACCTGGAGCGTCTGCGCTGGTTGTCCCACGAGATCGAGCCGACCAGCGTGCTGATCGACGTCGCTGGCGCCGAAGTGATGTTCCTACGCGATAACGCAGTCGTCTGGCAGGCACGTACTCAGGTCGGGCGTCCGGCACGGCCGACACCGCTGCTGCGCTCGCGTATCACCCACCTGACCCTGAACCCGACCTGGACGATTCCGCCGACCATCCTGCGCGAAGACAAGCTGCCGGAACTGCGCCGCGATGCGGCCGGCTACCTGGCGGCCAACCATATGCGAGTGATCGACTATGAGGGAAATACGGTCGACCCGCGCAGCGTCGACTGGGAACGCCCCGGTCGTGTGATGATCCGTCAGGAGGCCGGGGCGCACAGCCCGCTCGGCAAGGTGGCGATCCGCTTTCCCAATCCCTTCTCGGTGTACCTGCACGACACGCCGAGCCAGCGCCTGTTCGACAACCTGCCACGGTTGTTCAGCTCGGGTTGCGTACGCATCGAGCGGGTAACCGAACTGGTCGATCAGCTACTCGCCGAAGCTACACCCAGCGAGCGTGCGCGTATCGCCAGGCAGTGGGAAAGTGGTCGCACGCTGCGCGCCGATCTGCCGCGACCGGTGCCGATCCTCATGGCCTACTGGACGGCGCAGGTTGGCGGTGACGGGCAACTGCAGTTCCGCCCGGATATCTATGGCCACGATGCCCGCCTGCTGAAGGCGCTGGATGCCTCCAACCGGATCTAGGATGGCAGTTAGAAGGAGTAAGCAGCCGGTCGGTGACCCGCGTTGAACCATGGATCACGGCCTTCTGCAACCGCGATGGTGGATGAGAAGAGCGTCATCCACCCTACACGTCGAGCAGAACGTAGGTTGGATTAGCGAAGCGTAATCCGACATTTGCACGGCACATCCGATACAAATTTTGACCGGCCGCTTGCGCCTTTTTGTAGCCTGCCCTTCAACGGTGTTCGGGCAGCTGCTCGAACAGGCTGCGGCACACGCCGATGATGTGCTGGTCGAGCAGGGTGACCGCACGTTCGACATCCTGGCTGCGGCAGGCGGCGATGATCTCGCGGTGCTCGCGGTCGGCGCGATCCTTGCCCTCTGACAGACTCATCTGCATGCGCAGATAACGTTCCAGCTTGTCGTGGATGGAGCGGATCAGGTTCACCAGAAACGGTCGCTGTGCCGGCTCGTACAGGCAGGCATGCAGTTGCCAGTTCAGTTCGGCCCAGCGGCCGATGTTGTCTTCGCCGATGAACTCCTCGCAGATGCGTTCGGCACGGGCGAAGGTTTCCTCGGTCATATTGGGAATGGCCAGGCGCAGCACCTTGTCCTCGAGGAGGATGCGCACCTCGAACATCTGCGCCAGTTCCGGCTCGGAAATACGCGTGACCACCGCCCCCTTGTTGCGCTGGAACACCACCAGCCCCTCGGCCTCCAGGCGCTTGAGCGCCTCGCGCACGGGAATCTTGCTGACGTTGAACAGTTTGGCGATGTCGTCCTGGCGCACCGGTTCGTCTTCGGCGAAATGCCCGGAGACGATGGCGTCGCGCAGGTGCTTGGTGATCACCTCCGAAGCAGACGGAGCGATACCCAGGTTGGGTGCATTGAATCGAGGTAGAGGCACGCGGCGGCACCGAATGGAGGAAGGTTTTGGATATCATATACGAAATTGTCAGGGCAGATTCGTCACGCTGCTGAAATGCTCGGCGAGGGCGCCGATCTGCGTGCGCTGGTTGCGCACGAAAGCGAAGAACGCCTGTGCCACCGGCGACAGGTATTTGCCTCGCGGATGCACCACGCACCAGCTGCGCAGCAGCGGCAGTTCGACCACCGGCAGCTCGCGCAGTACCCCCAGTTGCAGTTCGCGACGTACTGCATGGCGCGGCAGCAGCGCCAAACCCAGTCCGGCGATCACTCCTTCGCGTTGCCCTTCCATGGAGCCGACTTCCTGCAGCTGGGCGAAATGCGCGCGTTTCTGATGGCAATATTCTTCGCAGGCCCGCCGCGTGCCGGAGCCGGGCTCGCGTACCAGCAATGGCCAGGCGCACAGATCCTGCAGCTGCAGCGTGGTCTGCGCGCATAGCGGATGATCGGGTGGTGCCACGGCGATGATCGGATTGTTGAGAAAGGGCAGAAACTCCAGAGGCATATCCGCCGGTACCTGGGACATGATCAGCAGGTCGTCGCGGTTGGCGCTCAGGCGCCTGACCGCCTGCGCGTGATTGACCACCGTCAGTTGCAGGCTGACCTCCGGGTGTTCGCGGCGAAAGGCGGCGAACAGGTGGGGCATGAAGTATTTGGCGCTGGACTCGATCGCCAGGCTCAACTGGCCCTGCAGCGAACCCTGCAGATCCGCCAGTTGCATGTCCAGGCTCTCCAGGCGGCCGAAGATGTCGGCGCTGGCGCGCTGCAGCGCTTCGGCGGCTTCGGTCAGGTACAGCTTCTTGCCCACGTAGTCGAACAGCGGCTGGCCAAGCAGCTCTTCAAGCTGGCGAATCTGCAGGCTGACCGCCGGCTGGGTCAGGGACATTTCCTCGGCGGCGCGGCTGTACGAACGGTTGTCGCATACCGAGCGGAATACCTGAAGCTGACGAAATGTCATGCGCAGCAATGACTTACGAATTTCATTCACCTCTTTCGCGATGGATTTTCGTCAAGCATAAGCTTTTACTAATGCCTAACCCAATAATTATTGATTTTGGTTAATCCATTAGCGGGCGTAGGGTGAAGCGCAAGGCCGAGAGGACGTACCGCGGCCATACGCCGACCCGCTTCGGGTCGCCTGTTCACGTGATCGAGGATGCTGGCTCGTGATCAAGAAAATCCTGATAGCCAACCGTGGCGAGATCGCCGTGCGCATCGTGCGAGCCTGCGCCGAGATGGGCATTCGTTCGGTGGCCATCTATTCGGACGCCGACCGCCAGGCCCTGCACGTCAAGCGCGCCGACGAGGCCTATGGCATCGGCGACGATCCCCTGGCCGGCTACCTCAACCCGCGCAAGCTGGTGAACCTGGCTGTGGAAACCGGCTGCGACGCGCTGCACCCCGGTTATGGCTTTCTCTCCGAGAACGCCGAACTGGCGGAAATATGCGCCGCCCGCGGCATCAAGTTCATCGGCCCGAGTGCCGAGGTGATCCGCCGCATGGGCGACAAGACCGAAGCCCGCCGCAGCATGATCAAGGCCGGTGTGCCGGTAACGCCGGGCACCGAGGGAAATGTTGCGGGTATCGAGGAGGCGCTGCTCGAAGGCGAGCGTATCGGTTATCCGGTGATGCTCAAGGCGACCTCCGGTGGCGGTGGCCGCGGCATCCGGCGCTGCAACAGCCGTGAGGAACTGGAACAGGCGTTCCCGCGGGTGATTTCCGAGGCGACCAAGGCCTTCGGTTCGGCCGAGGTGTTTCTCGAGAAGTGCATCGTCAACCCCAAGCACATCGAGGCGCAGATCCTCGCCGACAGCCACGGCAATACCGTGCACCTGTACGAGCGCGACTGCTCGATCCAGCGGCGCAACCAGAAGCTCATCGAGATCGCGCCCAGCCCGCAACTGACGCCCGAGCAGCGCGCCTATATCGGCGACCTGGCCGTGCGCGCCGCCCAGGCGGTGGGCTACGAGAATGCCGGTACCGTGGAGTTCCTGCTCGCCGAGGGCGAGGTGTACTTCATGGAGATGAATACCCGGGTGCAGGTGGAGCACACCATCACCGAGGAAATCACCGGCATCGACATCGTCCGCGAGCAGATCCGCATCGCGTCCGGTCTGCCGCTGTCGGTCAAGCAGGAAGACATCCAGTATCGCGGCTTCGCCCTGCAGTTCCGCATCAATGCCGAGGATCCGCGCAACAACTTCCTGCCATCGTTCGGCAAGATCACCCGCTACTACGCGCCCGGCGGCCCCGGTGTGCGCACCGACACGGCGATCTACACCGGCTACACCATCCCGCCGTACTACGATTCCATGTGCCTGAAGCTGATCGTCTGGGCGCTGACCTGGGAAGAAGCCCTGGCCCGTGGCTCTCGTGCGCTGGACGACATGCGTGTGCAGGGCGTGAAGACCACCGCCACCTACTACCAGCAGATTCTCGCCAACGACGAGTTCCGCAGCGGGCGCTTCAACACCAGTTTCGTCGATAACCATCCCGAGCTGCTGAACTACTCGATCAAACGCAAGCCGGGCGAACTGGCCCTGGCCATCGCCGCCGCCATCGCCGCCCATGCCGGCCTGTGAGGAACGCACCATGACAAGAAAGATCACGGTTACCGACACCATCCTGCGCGACGCCCACCAGTCACTGCTGGCCACACGCATGCGCACCGAAGACATGTTGCCGATATGCGAAAAGCTCGACCGGGTCGGCTACTGGTCGCTGGAAGTGTGGGGCGGCGCGACCTTCGACGCCTGCGTGCGTTTCCTCAAGGAAGACCCATGGGAGCGTCTGCGCGAGCTGCGTGCGGCGTTGCCCAACACCCGCCTGCAGATGCTCCTGCGCGGGCAGAACCTGCTCGGCTACCGGCACTACAGCGATGATGTGGTCAGCGCTTTCGTCGCCAAGGCGGCGGAGAACGGTATCGACGTGTTCCGCATCTTCGACGCCATGAACGACGTGCGTAACCTGCGCGTCGCCATCGAGGCGGTGAAGGCTGCCGGCAAGCACGCCCAGGGCACCATCGCCTACACCACCAGCCCGGTGCACACCATCGAGGCCTTCGTCGCCCAGGGCAAGGCCATGCAGGCCATGGGTATCGACTCCATCGCCATCAAGGACATGGCCGGTCTGCTCACGCCTTACGCCACGGCCGATCTGGTCAAGGCGCTGAAAGCCGAGATCGATCTGCCGGTATTTATCCACAGCCACGACACGGCGGGTCTGGGTTCGATGTGTCAGCTCAAGGCCATCGAGGCCGGCGCCGACCATATCGACACGGCCATTTCCAGCTTCGCCTGGGGCACCAGCCATCCCGGTACCGAGTCCATGGTCGCCGCGCTCAAGGGCAGTGAATACGACACCGGCCTGGATCTTTCGCTGATCCAGGAGATCGGCATGTACTTCCACGCCGTGCGCAAGAAGTACCACCAGTTCGAAAGCGAATTCACCGCGGTCGATACCCGGGTGCAGGTCAATCAGGTGCCGGGCGGGATGATTTCCAACCTGGCCAACCAGCTCAAGGAGCAGGGCGCCCTGAACCGCATGAACGAAGTGCTGGCGGAGATTCCGCGGGTGCGCGAAGACCTCGGCTTCCCGCCGCTGGTGACGCCGACCTCGCAGATCGTTGGTACCCAGGCGTTCTTCAACGTGCTCGCCGGCGAGCGCTACAAGACCATCACCAACGAAGTGAAGCTGTATCTGCAGGGCGGTTACGGCCAGGCGCCGGGCAAGGTCAGCGACAAGCTGCGCAAGCAGGCCATCGGCAACGAGGAGGTGATCGACGTGCGCCCGGCCGACCTGCTCAAGCCGGAAATGGACAAGCTGCGCGGCGAGATCGGCGCCCTGGCCAAATCCGAAGAGGATGTGCTGACCTTCGCCATGTTCCCGGATATCGGCCGCAAGTTCCTCGAAGAGCGCGAAGCCGGCAGCCTGGTTCCGGAGGTGTTGCTGCCCATTCCTGATGGCAGCGGCGTGGCGGCGGTAGGCGGTGCGGGCGTGCCGACCGAGTTCATCATCGATGTGCATGGCGAAAGCTACCGCGTGGATATCACCGGCGTCGGCGTGAAGGGCGAGGGCAAGCGGCACTTCTACCTGTCCATCGACGGCATGCCGGAAGAGGTGGTGTTCGAAGCGCTCAACGACTATGTCGCCGGCGGCGGTGGCGGCAAGCGTCGCACCGCCAGCGCGCCGGGCGATGTGAGCACCAGCATGCCGGGAAATATCGTCGATGTGCTGGTCAAGGAGGGCGACACTGTCAAGGCCGGTCAGGCCGTTCTGATCACCGAGGCGATGAAGATGGAAACCGAAGTGCAGGCGCCGATCGCCGGTACCGTGAAGACGGTACACGTGGCCAAGGGCGACCGCGTCAACCCGGGTGAAGTGCTGATCGAGATCGAAGGCTGACAGCCAGCTACCGTTTACCTCTGGGAGCCGCAAGGCTCCCTTTTTTTGCCCGGCAATTGGTGCGTGCATCGCAATTTTCTGCATGCCGTCGTCCGCTTCGTCGAGGTCGCTTGCAATGTCCAGGAGGCTTTTGCACCATGCGCCGCGCGCGTGGCACGGCCATCGCGAGCATTCCCGGATAGCGGTTGGCTATCCGCCAAAAGGCGCCTGTGATCGGGTGCCGAGTCGATCTTCTCTATAAGGACATTCCATGTTGCGTCGCTGCACTCTTCTCATGCTGTTGCTCAGCCTTGTTGCCTGCTCCAACGGCCGCAAGATCGACTATGCCCATGCCTACCCGACAGTTCCCCAGGCGTTCGCCAAGACCGTCGAAGTGCAGGTGATCGATGACCGCCCCTACGTGCTCTCCGGCAACAAGAAGGGCCATTTCGTGGGGCTGACCCGCGGCAGCTATTACATCCCCTATGACGTCAATACCCGTTCCGGCAAGCCGCTGGCGCAGGAGCTGCAGCAGTCGCTGCTGGGTGGTTTCGAACGCAAGGGCGTGGCCGCCCGGGGTACGTCAGGCATCGTCCGCGGATGCCATGCTGCTGTCGATTCGGGTGCGCGAGTGGAAAAGCGAGCGCTTCATGGGCGTGGTGCTGACCCACGCTCTCACGGTTGAAGTGTTCGACAGCCAGGGCCAGCGCCTGGCATCGGTGCCGCTACAGGGCTCGTCCAGCGTTTATGACTTCACCGATTCCGGCAAAGCCATTCTGTCCAGCGTGTTGACCCAGCAAGGCGTACAGAAAGCCCTGAGTGGTGAGCAGATCGAGGTCGTCGAGGCGGCCGAGATCGAAGAAGGCTCGGTGCGCCGTGACCCTGCGGGCCTGTTCACTCCGCCGATGGCCCGTGACGGGGTGTTCTGAGGACACTTTGCCCCCGCGGCTCAGTTGGTTTGTGAAGGCTGGCGGGGTGGTAGGGTAGCCATGAGGTTGCTGTGTGCAGTAATCGGTGGCCTGCTGCTCGGCTACGGTTCGCGCCTGGCAATATCGGCGCCTACTTCAGTGGTATCGCCTCCGGCAGTCTGCACGGCTGGCTGTGGCTGGTGGCAGCGTTCATCGGTAATGGCGTGGGTGCGCGCCTGCGGCCATTCTTCTTTCCGGGCGAGCGCCGTGAGGCGAAGCTGACGGGATGCTGATGGCCAGCCGTGCAAAGCCCGCGGTGCTACCCCTTGGCGCGCTGGGGGCTTTGGTTGAGCGGCTGCCAGTCACTGTAACAACGGCGACCGCGACTTTGGGCTGATCGACTACTCCGGTGGAGCGCTGTAGCCCCTGCTGACGAACGCCTGGCATAGGGTGGATAAGCGAGGTGAACGCCTGATTCAGTGCAACCCAGCAGCGAAATTTCCCGTTTTTTCGGATCCCTTCGGGAGCAAGTTGTTATAGCCTTGCTGTCCTGGCGACAATCGCCCGCGTCGCAATTGGTTGATTCGCCAAACATTTTGTTACGTCCCAGGTGATCGTAACGACACCATCTGACGTTGCACGGACGCATCTGCGTTCACTCTCTCGGTACTGGTGCTTACCAGCCCTGGCGCCGTTCCTGCCGGCCACGAGCCGCAATGGATAGAACAAAAAGGACATCCTCGATGGAACAACTTCTCGCTGTGCTTTCGGCCATCAGTGGCTTTATCTGGGGGCCATTCCTGCTCATCCCCCTGTTGCTGCTCACCGGCCTGTACCTGACCATTCGCCTGCGTGGCCTGCAGTTTCGCGTGCTCGGCCATGCCTTCTGGCTGGCCTTCGTCAAACGCAAGGAAAAGGGCGACGTACCGGGTGACGTCTCCCACTACCAGGCCCTGGCCACCTCGCTGGCGGCGACCATCGGTGTCGGTAATATCGCCGGGGTGGCCACGGCCATCGGTATCGGCGGCCCCGGCGCATTGTTCTGGATGTGGATGACCGGCCTGGTGGGCATGGCCACCAAGTACTCGGAAGCGCTGCTGGGCGTGAAGTACCGGGTCACCGATGCCAAGGGCGAGCAGAGCGGCGGGCCGATGTACTACCTGACCCGTGGCGTCGGTGGCACCCTGGGCAAGAGCCTGGGCATCGCCTTCGCGATTTTCGGCGCTATCGCCGCCTTCGGCATCGGCAACATGGTTCAGGCCAATACCGCGGCGCACCAGTTGCAGGACACCTGGGGCATTTCGCCGACCGTCAGTGGTCTGGTTCTGGCCATTGCCACGGCAGTGGTGATCATTGGCGGGATCAAGAGCATCGGCCGCTTCGCCGCGGCGGTGGTGCCGGTGATGATCGTGCTCTACATCATCAGCAACATAGCCGTGCTGGTGGTGTTCGCCGACCAGTTGCCGGCGGCGATAACCCTGGTGTTCACCGATGCCTTCAGCGGCAGTGCAGCGGCTGGTGGCTTCCTCGGTTCCAGCATTATCCTGGCGGTGCAGATGGGCGTGGCACGCGGCATCTTCTCCAACGAGTCGGGCCTGGGTACCGGCGCCATCGCTGCCGCCGCGGCCAAGACCGACAAGCCGGTGCGCCAGGCCATGGTGTCGATGACCCAGACCTTCCTCGACACCCTGGTGATGGTGACCTTCACCGCCATGGCGATCATCGTCACCGGTGCCTGGACGCAGGAAGGCCTGAAAGGCGCGCCAATGACCGCCTGGGCCCTGGAGCAGGGCCTTGGCGGCGGCTGGGGCATCTACACGGTGACCATCGGCGTGCTGGTCTACGCCTACACCACCATTCTCGGCTGGTCGTACTACGGCGAGCGCTGCATGGAGCGGCTGATGGGCCGGGTGGCGGTGATGCCGTACCGGCTGATCTTCTCGATGGTGGTATTCGTGGGTGCGGTCACTTCGCTGGAAGTGGTGTGGACCTTCTCCGATATCGCCAACGGCCTGATGGCCCTGCCCAACCTGATCGGCTTGCTGCTGCTCTCCGGCATCGTGGTCAAGGAAACCCGCGATTACATGAGCCGCAAGAACTGGAAGACCGAGGACTGATCGCCCGACATAGAGAACCAACGTAGGAGCCAGCTTGCTGGCGATGGCGGTGGCGAAATTCACGCTCGTGTCGAGGGTGAAATCGCTTCGCCGGCAAGCCGGCTCCTACGGGGCTTTGGTATCCGTCAAAGCGTGTAGGGTGGATCACGCTTCACCGATCCACCGTTGCGGTGGACGTGAAAAGCGACGTCCACCGCAACGGGGCTGATCGGCCTTCCTATCGCGTGCCTGCAACCAACGGTCGCCTGTCTGGCGAGTCCTTTATCAAAGTCCGCAGACGCTGCCGTCGCTACGCGGGTCGGCGGCACCTTCCAGCACGCCGTTGGGATGGCGAAGCAGGGCACCGGCATGGCCCATGGTGTCGCTGAAGGCCTCGTCCAGCACGTCCACCACATGCCCGGCCTGGCGCAGCCGTTCGACCAGCTCGGCGGGGAAGCGGTTTTCCAGCTTGAGCGTGGTACTGACATCACCCCAGGTGCGCCCCAGTAACCAGCGCGGTGCACTGACCGCGGCCTGCAGGTCGCTGCCCAGGCGGTAGCGACTGAGGATCGCCGCCTGGGTCTGCGGCTGACCTTCACCACCCATGGTGCCGTAGCTCAGGGTGCGGCCATCGTCGAACAGCGCCAGGGCCGGGTTGAGGGTGTGGAACGGCTTGCGCCCTGGCTCCAGGCTCTGCAGCGCGGCGGGATCGAGGGAAAAGCTGATGCCACGGTTCTGCCAGGCCACGCCGGTAGACGGTAGCACCACCCCGGAGCCGAATTCCCAGTACACGCTCTGGATGAAACTGACGGCGCGGCCCTGGTCATCGATGCAGCCCATCCAGATGGTGTCGCCCGGCGCGGCCGGTTGCGGCCAGGGCAGCGCCTGCCGCGGGTCGATGGCGGCAGCCAGGCGTTGCAGGTTGGCGATGTCGAGCAGGCTTTGTGGATCCTCCGGGACGCGGCCAGGATCGGTCACCACGCGGTCGCGGATCAGGAACGCCTGCTTGGTCGCTTCGACCAGCCCGTGCACATGGGCGAAACCCTCGGCCTGGGTGATGCCGAGCTGTTCGAAGATGCCGAGTATCAGCAGCGAGGCCAGGCCCTGGGTCGGCGGCGGCATGTTGTACAGGGTGGCGTCGTGCAGGCGCACGCTCAGCGGTGCGACCGCACGCGCCCGGTAGGCCTGCAGGTCGGCCAGGCGCAACGGGCTGCCCAGGCGTTCGAGCTCGGCGGCCATGCGCATGGCCAGTTCGCCGCGATAGAAGTCGTCCAGCCCGGCGTCGGCCAGGCGCTGCAGGGTGTCGGCCAGGGCCGGCTGGCGCAGCAGATCGCCCTCCTCGGGCGCCTGGCCGTCGTTCAGGTAGACCTCGGCGAAACCGGGTACATCCTGCAGTTCGGCCAGCTTGCTGCGGGTCAGCTGCGCCTGGCTGCGGCTGACCACGATACCGCGACGGGCGTGGCCGATGGCGTCGGCCAGCAGCTCGGGCAGCGGCATGCCGGGGCCCCAGTGGGCGGTCTGCGCCAGGGCTTCGGCCCAGCCGCCGATGGTGCCGGCCACGGTCAGCGCGGCCAGCGGGCCGCGGCTGGGAATCTGCGCGTGACCGGCGTAGAAATCGCGATCGGCGAGGGCGGCACTGCTGCCGCAGGCATCGATGGCCAGGGGCTGCTTGCCCGGCTCGTGGATCAGCCAGAAGCCGTCGCCGCCGATGGCGTTCATGTGCGGGTAGACCACGGCGATGGTCGCGGCCGCGGCGACCATCGCCTGTACGGCGTTGCCGCCGGCCTTGAGCACGTCGCGCCCGGCCTGGGCGGCAAGATGGTGGGGCGCGACGAACAGGCCACCGGTGGCGTGGGTGCTTTTCAGCATGGGGGTATCCTTGTCGTTCTTGTGATAGCCGCGCCGATCATAACCGGCGCGGCCACGGCAGGGGGCACTACCAGCCGATGGCGGCCGGCAGCCAGGTGGCCAGGGCCGGGAAGCAGAACACCACGGCCACGGCGAGCATCTGCAGGAACACGTACGGCAAGGCGCCAATGTAGATGTCCCGTGTGCTGATGCCCGGTGGCGCGACGCCCTTGAGGAAGAACAGCGCCCAGCCGAACGGAGGTGTCAGGAACGACATCTGCAGATTCAGCGCGACCAGGATGCCCAGCCACACCAGATTGGTGTCGTAGGCGATGAATACGGGCAGGAACATCGGCAGGGCGATATAGGAAATCTCGATCCACTCGAGGAAGAAGCCGAGCACGAACAGCACCGCCATGAGGAACAGGATCGCCCCCAGCTCGCCGCCTGGCAGCATGGTGAACATATCGTGTACCAGCGCCTCGCCGCCGAGGCCGCGGAAGGCCAGGGAGAAGGGCTGCGAGCAGAGCAGGATGAGAAAGATCATCGCGCTGATGGTCAGGGTGCCATGCAAGGTGGCCTTGAGTGTCGGCCAGCTCAGACGGCCGGCGCAGGCGGCGATGATCAGCGCGCCGAGAGCACCCATGGAGGCCGCTTCAGTGGGGGCGGCGACACCGCCGATGATCGAGCCGAGTACCGCCATCACCAACAGCAAGGGCGGCAGCACGCTACGCGCCATGTCCTTGAGCAGTTGCTTGCGGCTGGTCAGGGCGCGCTCTTCGGCGGGAATCGCCGGCACCCAGTCCGGGCGCAGCCAGCCCAGTACCAGCATGTAGGCCACGTAGATCAGCGCCAGCACCAGGCTGGGGATGAAGGCCGCGGCGAAGATCGAGCCCACCGACTGGCCGAGGATGTCCGACAGCAGGATCAGCACCAGGCTTGGCGGGATGATCTGGCCCAGCGTACCGGAAGCGCAGATGGTGCCGCAGGCGATGGTCTTGTTGTAGCCACGGCGCAGCAGGGTGGGCAGGGTCAACAGGCCGATGGTCACCACCGTAGCACCGACGATACCGGTGGACGCGCCGAGCAGCACGCCAACCAGGATGATCGCCAGGCCCATGCCGCCATTCAGGCCGCCCATGGCGCGGCCGATGGTGTCGAGCATGTCTTCGGCGACCCTGGACTTCTCCAGCATCACCCCCATAAAGGTAAATAGAGGTATCGCCAGCAGGGTGTAGTTGCTGACCACGCCGAACATGCGTGCCGGCAACAGCGCGAAGAGCATCGGGCCGAAGCCGATCATGCCGGCGACGAAACCGGACACGGCCAGGGAAATGGCCACCGGCACCCCCGCCATCATCATGGCGAAGAAGCCGATGACCATGGCGATGGCCAGCCATTCGTTGGGGCTCATGCGCGCACCTCTCTGGGCGATGCGGGCTGGAGCAGGGTGCACAGGGCACGCAGACTGTCGGCCACACCTTGCAGACCGAACAGGGCGAAACCCAGGGGCAGGAAGGCCTTGATCAGGAAGCGGTAGGGCAAGCCACCTGGGTCGGGTGACCCTTCGCCCATGTTGTAGGACTGCATCGTGTAGTTGAACGCCAGGCGGGCGATGTAGAAGCCGATCGCTGCGGTGGCGATACCACTGAACAGATCGACCGCCGCCTTGGTCTTGACGCCGAACTTCTCGTAGAGAAAGTCCACGCGCACGTCCTGGCGGTGCTTGAGGGTGTAGGCGATACCGAGCAGGGCGATGGGCGAGATCAGGTACCACTCCAGCTCTTGCAGGGCGACCGGGCTGAGGTCGAACAGATAGCGCATCAGCACATCGAAAGACACCAGCAGCACCAGTAACAGCACACAGGCCCGGGCAATGGCGCCCAGTGCCTCGACCAGTCCTTCGATACGGGTGACGAAATACATCATGCCTCGTCCATCCCGATGTTCATGAAGGCCTTCTCGCTCACCGACGCCCAGGAGATGTACTGCTTGCGGAAGGCGAAGAAGTGCTCGTAGACCTTCTTGGTCGCCGGGTCGGCGGCGGCCATGCTCGACAGGGTGTCGCGGGTGACCTCGTGCAGGCGTTTGATGATGTCGTCCGGCAGTGGTCGGGCGATGACGCCCTGGTTGTTGACCAGATCCTGCAGGGCCTCGGCGTTGACCGCGTCGCACCACGACCAGCTGTCGTTGTTGCAGGCCTGGGCGCAGGTGCGCACGATCGCCTGCAGGTCGGCGGGCAGGCTGTCCCAGGCCTGCTTGTTGATGATCAGCTCGGTGACGTTGGTCGGCTCGTGCCAGCCGGTGGTGTAGTAGTTCTTCGCCGCCTTGTGCAGGCCCATGCGTCGATCCTGGTAGGGGCCGACGAACTCGGCGGCATCGATCACGCCACGTTCCAGAGCCGGGAAGATCTCGCCGCCCGGCAGCAGACGCACGGCCACATCCAGCTCGCTGTAGACCTTGCCGGCCAGACCCGGGATACGCATCTTCAGGCCCTTGAGGCTATCGACATTTTCCAGCGGCTGGCGGAACCAGCCGGTCATCTGCGTACCGGTGTTGCCTATCGGCATCGGTACCAGGCCGTGGGGCTCGTAGAGTTCCTCCCAGAGCTTCAGGCCGCCACCGTTGTACAGCCAGGCGTTCATGCCCTGGGTGTTCATGCCGAACGGTACGGCGGTGAAGAACTGCGCCGCGGGGATCTTGCCGGCCCAGAAGAAAGCGTTCGCCGCGTTCATTTCCACCATGCCACTGGAGACGGCGTCGAAGCCCTCCAGCGCGGGAATCAGTTCACCGGCGGCGAAGTGCTGGATCTTCAGGCGGCCGCCGGACATTTCCTCGACGCGCTTGCAGAAGTCGGTGGGGCTGCCCGGGCCCTGCACGTAGAACGGCGAGCCTGGCGCGTAGGCGTTGGTCATCTTCCAGTTGAAGGTCTTGCCGCTGACTGCCGCACTGGCCACGCCGCTGGCGCCCAGAGCCAAACCAGCACCTGCCGCGAGGGCGCCGGCGCCGATGAAATTACGTCGATTGAGGCTCATGGGGATTCTCCTTTCACTGTGGCTATTACGGCGGGCGTTTGCCTGCCGGATGTAAAGTCGCTTTAGGAGACCCTTCAGCAACTGCCATGCCAGGAGAAAATTATTTTAACTATATGATTTACAAGGATAAATATTTTTACCTTGTAGTTTTCAAAGAAATGGATCGCACAAAAAACAGGCGCAGGTGATGCTGGTGAGGTGACGAAACGGCAGCCAGGGCCAGGAATACTGAACATTTGTCAGGTCATGTCAGCTATCTGGGTACGTTCCGGTAAGCAGGGCCGTGGTGAGCGTGCGAATGTCAGTTGTGCACCAAAACGTACCGGCGGCACGCTTTTAACGCAGTGCGCCGGCCTGGCCATTTCGCTTCAAAGGCGCGCGCCGCCACGCCGATGCTTGACCCGCGTCATCAGCGCCTTGCAGTCGACCGTAAGGATTTCCGGGTGATTGAAGATGTGCTGGCGGACGAAGGCATCGAAGGTTTCGTAGCTGTCGGTCAGGGTATGGATGTGCAGGCTTTTCAGGTCGCTCATGATGTACAGGCTGACCACTTCCATGGTCGCGGAAAGCCGCTCGGCGACAGCCTCGATGGCGTGTGGCGCCACGGTCAGATCGACGAAGGTGGAGATGCCCTTGCCGAGCTTCTCCGGGTTCACCACGGCGGTGAATTTTTCGATCACCCCGCTCTCCACCAGCGCCTGCACCCGGGTGCGGGCGTGGGCGCGGGAGATGTTCAGTTGCCGGGCGATATCGGCGAAGGAGGTGCGTGAATCCTTGATCAGGATATTCAGCAGCGCATTGTCCAGTTTGTTCATGGGTAGAGACTTATCGAAACGATGATCGCAGAAGGGATGCGCTTTGCATGCCAACATTCTCGGGGAGGCCGCTGGGCGTGTGCCAGGTGATTGCAGTCCTTCAGTACAACGTGCAGCGATTGGTCACCAATCGCCCGCGAGCAGGCTCCTATGGGATCGCGGCAAGCCAAAGCCCGTGTAGGAGCGCCGACCTCGGCGCGATAGGGTTGCAGCCAATCAGCAAAACCTGTGGCGCGACCGCAATTTCGTTGTCAGAACAGCTTGCGATACTGCTCGAACCCCGAGCGCTCGCCGATGCGCTCGTAGAGCAGCTTGGCCTTGGCGTTGGTTTCGTGGGTCAGCCAGTGCACGCGGGAGCAACCGGCTTCCTGGGCGACGGTGTAGACGTGCTCGATCAACTGTCGGCCGACGCCGTTGCTGCGCACGTCCCTGGCGATGAACAGATCCTGCAGGTAACAGTAATCGCCGGTCGTCCAGCAGGAGCGGTGGTAGATCCAGTGCACCAGGCCAATGGCTTCGCCGTCGCGCCAGGCGAGTGCAGCGAACATCGGTTCGGCCGGGTCGAGGAAGCGTTGCCAGGTCACGGCGCTGGTTTCGGCATCGATCTCGGTCATGTAGAAGCGCTGATACCCCTGCCACAGCGGAAGCCAGGCGGCATGATCAGCGGCAGTTACGGAGCGGATTTCGACGGGGATGCGAATGGTCATCGGCAGATCCTCCAGTGGATGGTTGGCGTCCATCCTGCGTCGTCCGCTTGAGGACCGCAAGGACTCGTCACATCCCTCGCCAGGTTTGCCGGGAGATACGTCCACTGTGCATCATGGCGTCTTGATCCCGCCGTGATTCCTGCGCCTTGGCAAACGTCTAGCCATCATCGATCCGGCAGCGCCGGACAGAACTGCGAGTGCACCCATGCAAGCGTTGTTGAACGAGATTCTCGAGCAGGCCCGGCCGCTGATCGGTCAGGGCAAGGTGGCCAGTTACATCCCCGCGCTGGCCGATGTGCCGGCCAATCAGTTGGGCATTGCGGTGTATGGCAATGATGGCGAGCTATTCCATGCCGGTGACGCGCAGACGGCGTTTTCCGTGCAGAGCATTTCCAAGGTGTTCAGCCTGGTGCAGGCGATTCAGCACAGTGGTGAAGATATCTGGCAGCGCCTTGGTCATGAGCCGTCCGGGCAACCATTCAATTCGCTGCTGCAACTGGAGCTGGAAGGCGGCCGGCCGCGCAACCCCTTCATCAATGCCGGGGCGCTGGTGGTCTGCGATATCAACCAGTCGCGTTTCGCCGCTCCGGCGCTCTCGATGCGCGATTTCGTCCGGCGTCTGTCGGGCAATGCCTATGTATCGGTGGACAGGCGCATTGCCGATTCCGAGTACCAGTATCGTGCGCGCAACGCGGCCATGGCGTACCTGATGCAGTCATTCGGCAACTTCCACAACGATGTCGAGGCGGTGCTGCGCAACTACTTCAGCCACTGTGCCCTGAGCATGAGTTGCATCGACCTGGCGCGGGCCTTTTGCTTTCTGGCCAATGACGGTTTCTGCAAACACAGTGGCGAACAGGTGCTCAGCGCACGGCAGACCCAGCAGGTCAATTCGATCATGGCCACCAGCGGCCTGTACGACGAGGCGGGCAACTTCGCCTACCGTGTCGGCCTGCCGGGCAAGAGCGGTGTCGGTGGCGGTATCGTTGCGGTGGTGCCGGGGCAGTACACCATCTGCGTGTGGTCGCCGGAGCTGAATGCCGCCGGCAACTCGCTGGTCGGCATGGCCGTGCTGGAGTTGCTCAGCGAGCGTATTGGCTGGTCGGTTTTCTGAGGGGACGGGATCGAAGCGCGCTTCGATCCCTGATGGTCGCAGGCGGCCGTGGTGGCAGCCGGGAGATCAATGGGTGTCGCGATATTCTTTGCGCAGCAGCATCTGGTCGTTTGGCAGGCAGCTGCCCGGCGTGACGCCAGTCAGGTCATAGCAGCTTTCGCGAAAGCCCATCGGCCAGTAAATGATGCTGTACGGCGGCCAGAAGATCGAGACCACGCGAAAGCGTGTGCGCAACTTGCCTTCGGAGAGGGTTTCTCCGGTGGCGCTGGTCAGCTTGTACGGCACACCGCTGCTGCGGTTCCAGAAAAACGGGCGAACTTTGACCAGCCCTTGCGAATGTTGCTCGCTGCGCTCGTTGATGCTGACGGTGCTGTGCTCTGGCAGTTTGAAGAAGGCTTTGGTCGAGCAGCCGGTGATGGCGAGGATGAGCAAGAGAAAAATGCTGGGGCGAAGCAGGGGCATGCAGTGACGTCCTTGTGGGGCGGGAGTGGATACGGAAACGGCCGCTACTCGGCCGGCGCGGGACTATACCGGCTAGGCGCGCCTGGTTCCATGACGTGCTCCACGGATCAATGCAGGCAGGGTGTTGTTATGAGGAGATAGCGGCAGGGAAGCATCGTCGCAGCCTGCGAAGGGCCGCTTCTGCCTCACCCATGGTTATCCATGCCGAAACGTCGAAAATCTGACCTGAGCATGCCCGGCAGAGCGAACCTCTGCCGGGCATGCCGCCTACCCACCGATCAGAAGCGCGACTGCCACTGCAGCACCAGGCCATGGTTCTGCGCCTTGCTGCCCTGCTCACCGCTATAGCCGACGCCCAGGGTCTGAGTCGGGCTGATGCCCAGATCCAGCCCTGCTTCGACCAGCAGGCTGTCGCGATCCAGGGCGCTGCCTTCGACGCTGAATGCACTGCCGCCGCTGAGGAATGACTGCCGTGCGCTGCTGTCGAGGTTCCCGTAGGTGTGGCGCCAGCCGAGGCTGGCTCGCGGAGTCAGGCTCATGCCGTTATCCAGGGTGCCGAGATGGGCCAGGCGCAGCCCCAGCGTACTGCTGAGATTGTCCTGCTTCTGGCTGTCGACATGCAGCGCGGCGGCGCCACCTTTCTCGTCATAGGATTCGTGGCTGTAGCGCTGGTAGCCGATACCGGCGAAGGGCTCGGCAAGCAGGCGGCCGCTGGCGACCTGATAGCCCAGCTCGGCGAAGGCCTGCTGGCTATTGGCGTCGTAGTCGCCACGCAGGCGATCGCTGAAGCCGGCGAACTCCACCTGCCGCTTGCTGCTGTTGTCGTGGCGGCTGTAGGCAGCACCGAGGCGCAAGGCGAAGGGGCCGCTCTGGCGCAGGGCATAGATCCCCAGGTGCAGGCTGTCGATATCGCTGGAGGTACCGGATCCAGCATCCACATCGGTACGTGCATAACCGCCCAGCACGCCGACACGCCAGACCGAATCCAGCGCCCAGTCGGCACCGAGCACGACGCCGCGGGTGTCCTGGGTCAGGTCATGAGCACCGTCGCTACCGTCGAGTTTGCCGTGGCTGCCGAGGCCCTGCAGCCACAGGCGGCCCTGTGCGCGTGGGTCGTTGAGGTTGCGGGCTTCGTTGGGGATGCCATTGGCGGCGAGCAGAGGAGCGTTCTCGCGCAGCAGGGAGGTCTGCAGATTGGCGCTACCGCCCATCTGCTGCATGGCGCCAAGCATGCTGCTGCTCACCAGGGCGCTGCCGGCCAGGCTGGCGGTCATCAGGCTGGCATTGCTGCTGGCGGCCAACTGATCGAGGGCGCTGGAGGCGCTGCCCGTGCTGCTGGTCAGCAGGGCCTGGTATAGCGCACCGCTACCCTGGGCCTCCAGGACATTGGCCACGCCACGGCCGTTGGCGCTGCGCGCCAGGTCGGCGAAGCTGCGGTCGTTGCGTGCCAGGGTCAGGTCGACGTTGTGAGCACCGTACTGCAAGGTTGGGGTAAGGAAGGCCAGGTTGCTGCTGAAATCGGCAAAGGTGCCGGTAATCGCACCGTCAGCCTGGAGCACCTGATAGCTGCTCTGCAGTGGGTAGTCTCCCGCAAGCGCATCGATGCGCAGGTTGGCACCGTTCAGGGCGACATCGCCGCCGACACTGAGCGTATTGCTGGCGCCTCCGGGGCTGACCGTCAGCGCCAGGGTCGAGCCGCTGGCCAGGTTCAGGTTGCCGCCGATGACACCGCCGCCGAAGGTTGCGCCGTTGTCGACCTGCACATCGCCCTGCAGGGTGCCCAGGTTGAGCAGGCTGGCACCACTGTAGATGCGCGTGCTGGCGCTGAAGTCGTCGCTGTCCAGGCTCCAGGTGCCGCTGCGTACATCCAGATTTTCGAAGTTGAGGCTGTTGCCGAAACGGCCCCCCGCGGCATCGTCGAGCACTACCCTGTCGATGCCCGCACCGCCATCGACACTGCCGATGAAGCGTGCCGTGGAAAGCACGGTCAGGCTGTCGTCGCCATCGCCCAGATCCACGGCCAGGCCGTTGAGGCCTTCGATCAGGCCGGCGTTGATCAGGCTGTCGTTACCGCCGCCCATCTGTACGGCTGCTGCTGCTGCGGTGGTGCTGTTGTCCTCGTCGACGCGGGTGGTGTCGAGGCCGCCACGGATGACCCCGCCGGCATGGTTGATCAGCACGTCGTCGAAGTTGCCGACCAGGCCGATGGCGGCTTCGTCCGCGCCGATGATGCTGCCGGCGTTCTCGATGCGAACCACGCCGCCAAAGGCGGTGCTGGTGCCGCGACCGCTCGCTACCGCGGTACCGGCGGCGCCGTCGTCGATGAGGATGCCCTTGGACTGGCCGAAGATGCTGGCGCCGGCATGGTTGATGATGGTGCCGCCGCCGGCGGCGATGCCGTCCGCACCGTTGGGGTTGCCGCCGGAGTCGAAACCGCCGGCGCCGGTGCCTTCGATGCGACCGTAGTTCTCGACGTAGGCGATGCCGTCGATGTCGACGCCGTCACCATCGCCGTTGTCGATGGTCAGGCCCAGGCCTTCGTGGTCGTAGACGTTGCCGGCACCGGCGTAGTTGCCGCTGATCAACCCGTAGTTGAACACCACGCCATGACCGTCGAAGCCGACGCCGGAGCCGTTGTTGCCGATGATCTGGCCATCGGCGTAGTTGATCACCACCGGGTTGAGGATCTGGATGTTCTCGGTGGTGATGCCGTCGACCACCTTGTCGAAGGTCACGCCATCGCCGTCCGCGCTGCGGATGATCAGGCGCTCCAGGCCGATCAGGTTGCTGTCCGCGTTGGCGGCCAGCGGGTCGCCGCCGTCGATGCCATGGCGCGGGCCGGTGATGGTGCCGTGGTTGAGGATGGCGACGTTGGCGCGTTCGTTCTCGATGGCCACGCCATCGGCGGCGGAGACGTCGGCTCCGCAGCCTACCGAGGCCGCCATGTAGTCAGGGCAACTGGTGTTGACCAGGCCGGTGGAGAAGATATGACCGTAGTTGGTCAGGGTGAAATTGCTGCCCAGGCGCAGGGCGTCGTTGCCGGTGGAGCTGATCACCGCCGTGCGATTGTCCACGGCACCGTTGATGATCTGGTTGTGCTCGCTGGTGTAATCGAGGTCGGCCTTGATCGCGCGTTCGCCGCCGATAGCGGCGCCGACCTGCTCGATGGTGCCCTGATTGTCGATGACGTACTGGCCGTCCTCCTTGTTGAGGCGGATGGTCTGTGCGCCGCTGGAGCTGATCACACCGGTTTTTTCATTGCTGATGGTCAGTGTCTGCCCGTTGGCGTTGGCATCGATGGCGCGTTGTGTGCCGGTATGCGCGATGGTGCCCGCGTTGTGGATGACGTACGAGCCGTTCTCTGAGTTGAGGTGGAGGGCGCTTTCGCCTGTGCCACTGGTGCTGATGGTGCCGGTATTGTTGAGGGTCAGGCTCGAGCTGGCGCCATTGATATGGATGGCGCGTTCGGCACTGCTGATGGTGCCCGCATTGTTGATGAGGTATTGGCCGTTCGCGCGGGCGAGGCGGATGGCCGCGGCGCTGTTGGAATTGATCACACCGCTGCTTTCGTTGTTGATGGTCAGGCTCGGCGTGCCGTCGTTGGCATCGATGGCGCGAGCGCTGCCGGTCTGCTCGATGGTGCCGGCGTTGTTCAGTACCGAGGTGCCAGTCTTGACGTCGACCGCCACGGTGGTACCGCTGATGCTCAGGGTGCCGCCTTGTTCGACGGTGCCGGTGTTGCCATCGTTCAGTGTTTGCCCGATGGTCTGGGTGGTACCTGCGCCAACGGTGAAATCGGCCCCGACGGCCTGGCCGGCGAGAGCGGCCTGCAGGGCGAGTACCAGGGGAAGGGGTCGCAACAGCGGGTTCAGTCGAGGCATGGGGCACCAGTCGTTGGAATAATAAGGCCAGCGACTATGCCCACATGATGTTACGGAGATTTGACGGTCAGTCTTCGGCGCACTCACCGCACAGATCGAGCGCGAACAAACGTTCCACTTCAGCCTGCGCCAGGCCGACGCCCAGCAGGGCGAACAGCTTGCCCAGCGCTGCCTCGCGAGTCATGCCGCCGGCCGATACCAGGCCAACCGAGGCCAACTGACTGCCCGCTGCGTAGACACCGAATTCCACATGTCCCTGGGGACACTGGCTGATGGCAGCCAGCACCACGCCGCGTGCGTGGGCTTCGCGCAGCACCTCGAGCAGCTCGGTGTTATCGGACGGGCCGGTGCCGCTGCCGTAGCATTCCAGCAGCAGGCCTTGCACGCCGCTGCCCAGCAACGCGTGCAGGTGGCTGGCGCGCAAGCCGGGGATCAGCGGCAGGCTGAGCAGGTTGACCGGCTGACGCGGCTGGCGGAAGTCGATGTGCGCGGGCAGCTCGGCCAGGCGCTCGCCCTGGCGCAGGCGCGGCACGATCTGGAACGCGTCGAAGGCATCGCTGCGCAGTTTGCTGACGCGAGCGCCATGCATCAACGCTCCGTCGAAGTACAGGTGCACGCCCGGCTGAACACCGTCGTGCAATGCCTGCATCGCGCCGAACAGGTTGCGCCAGGCATCGCTGTTCTCGGCGCCTGCTGGCAGCATGGAGCCAGTCAGCAGCACTGGCACCGGCAGGCCCAGCAGCAGGAAGCTCAACGCTGCGGCGCTGTAGGCCAGGGTGTCGGTGCCATGCAGCACCAGCACGCCGTCGCAGCCATGCTGCTCGACGCCCTGACGGATCGCCGCGACCATCGCCAGCCAGTTGTCCTGGCTCATGTTGGCGCTGTCGATCGGCGGCAGCAGCTCACGGAAAATCCACGTGGGCACCTGTTCGGACTGTTCTGTCTGTTGTGCGCGCAGACGCGCCTCGAAGCCGGAGGCCGGGGCCAGGCCGGCAGCGCTCATCTGCATGCCGATGGTGCCTCCGGTATAGAGCACGAGGACATTCAAGGAAGGCATAGGGCACCTTAAGTGCAAGCGAAGGCGAAGTCCGATCCGCTGCGGCGAGACACCCTGAGGCGGGCAGCGCTATCGGGTACGGTTATCAGGCAGTGTGCCACGCGAGCGCGGCACACTGCGCCGAGTGTCTCAGCGTGGCTGAGTGTCCTGGATCGCTTGCTCCTGCCTCAAAGCAGGCCATGAGGTCTTGTCCAGTTCCAGGTCGGCGAACTTGGCTGGATCGAATACCGGCGTCTTCACACCAGCCTTGATCTGCGCGTCATAGTCGTTCATCAGACGCAGACCGGTCTTGAACAACAGAGCCATGGCGATCAGGTTGACGATGGCCAGCAGGCCCATGGTGACGTCGGCGAAGCCGAACACGGTGCCCAGATCCTGGGTCGAGCCCCACATCACCAGCACGATCACCAGTACCCGATAGACTTGCAGCATCAGGCGGCTCTTGCTGAAGAACCCCAGCGCGTTCTCACCCAGGTAGTAGTTGTAGATCAGGGTGGTGAACACGAACAGTGCCAGGGCGATGCTGATGAATACCCGTCCCCACTCACCGACAATGGAGGCCAGAGCGCTCTGGGTGAGGATCACACCACCCACTTCACTGCCTGGCGCGTAGGTGCCCGATAGCAGGATGATCATCGCGGTGCAGGTGCAGATGATCAGGGTATCGATGAACACGCTCAGCGACTGCACCACGCCCTGGGAAGCCGGGTGCGCCACGGCGGCCACGGCGGCCACGTTCGGCGCACTGCCCAGGCCGGCCTCGTTGGAGAACAGGCCACGCTTGACGCCCATGATGATGGCCGCACCGATGCCGCCAGCGAATGCCGGTTCAAGGCCGAAGGCGCTGCGCACGATCAACATGAAGACATCCGGCACCTGGGAGATATTGCTGCCGATGACGAACAGAGCGATGGCGATGTACGAGCCGGCCATGACCGGCACCAGTACATCGGCAAACTTGGCGATGCGTTTGATGCCGCCGAAGATGATCAGACCAATGATGCACACCAGAAAGACACCGCTGATCCACTCGGGAATACCGAAGGTGTCGTGCATGGAGCTGGCCACGGTAAACGATTGCAGAGCGTTGAAGCCGAAACCGAAGGTGACCAGCAGGAGGATGGAGAACACCACCGCCAGCCAGCGTTGGCCCAGGCCATGCAGAATGTAGAAGGCCGGGCCGCCGCGGTAGGTGCCGTCACCTTCGTTGCGCTTGTACAGCTGTGCCAGGGAGCACTCGAAGTAACTGGTGGCCATGCCGACCAGCGCGACCAGCCACATCCAGAACACCGCACCAGGGCCGCCCAGGGTGATGGCCACCGCCACGCCGGCGATGTTGCCGGCACCGACTCGGCCGGCGACGCTGAGCATCAATGCCTGGAACGAACTGAGCTGCCCTGGCTTGCGCACCAGGGCCTGGCTGAAAATCTGGAACATGCTGGTGAAATAGCGGAACTGAACGAAACGCGAGCGGATGCTGAAGTAGAGCCCGAGGCCCACCAGCATGACGATCAGTACTTTGCTCCAGATTAAGTCATTGAGTAGATCGAGCATGGCACTCTTCCTGTTTTTGTTAGGTGATTCGTGGGAAAGGATCCGTGTTACGCAGGCAGCGGTTGTGGCTATCGTTCTGCGCGGTCTGATCGGCGTGTTTTGCTGGCTGCGACGGCTTCGTGAGTCGCTATCGGGCATGTGTGCGAGGCGTATCTGGTGCGGGCAGCCGTACAGTATTTATAGATTGTTCGGCTCGCCGGGATCGGGTCGTTGCCTCTTGGGGCGTCATGGTTGGTGAAGTTTGTTTGTCATACAATTTCGCGGGTCGATTCGATATGGCGCTAGTTGATGCTATATTCACTTCACTCGCATCATCTGAGCCGCCCATGTCCAGTCACCTCGGTGAGAATCTCCGGTTGCTGTGCAGCCACTACCGTTCGATTGCGGAGGTGTGCCGCAAGCTCGGCATCAACCGTGCGCAGTTCAACAAATACCTGTCTGGAGAGAGCCAGCCGATGGCCTATAACCTCAAGCGGATTGGGGACTTTTTTGGCGTCGAGGGTTATGAGCTGGGATTGCCCAGTGATCAGTTCGTCCGCTTGATCGGCGCGCGCGGCACCCACATCGGCGCATCTGCCGAGCAGGATCCATTACACGCGTTGTTACAACCGCTGCGTGAGCAATCCGGCGATCTTTCGCGCTATTGCGGTTACTACTTCGAATACGCCAACTGCATGTCGGTGCCGGGCACCATCCTGTTGTCACTGATCCATATGCGCGAGGAGGGCGGTGCCTTCCTGTTCGAGCGTCAGGAGCGGCAGGTGATCGCCACCGGCGGGCTCGCGGAAGACTCGGCGCGCTGCCGCTACCTGGGCGCCGCGTTCCAGCTGCAGGATCGGCTGTTCCTCATCGACTACGAATCGCTGACGGTCAACGAGATGAGCCAGACCATCCTGATCCCCAGCTTCAAGAGCCGAATCACGCGGCTCAACGGTCTGAAGACCGGCGTCTCCAGCGGCGACCGGCGCACACCGGCCTGCACCCGCGTGGTGTGGGAGTTCCTGGGCACGGAAATCAACCGCATCAGCACCTACCGCCAGGTGATGCTCTATCAGCCGGATGACCCGCGCATCGACGAGGACATCCGCCAGCGCCTCGCCGACGCGCCGGTGCGCGATGGGTTGTTCGAGGTGGAGTGAGGGGCGTATTCAACCAGGTCGTAGGATGGGTGCAACCCATCGGCAACTGATGGGCTTCACCTGCGTGGCCCGACTCATCCTACGGGCTGCAATCGCAATGGTGGATGAAAAGAGCTACGCGCCCCGATCCACCCTACCAGGCGTCCGCTAGCGTCTTATCTCCGCAAGATGCGAACGCGTAGCGGCTATCAGCACAGCTCCGGATGTTTGTTGCAGGTGCCGTAACCCTCGGTCTTCATCTCATCCAGTGCCTGTTGAAGCCGTGCGATCACCTCGTCCGGGGTGTCGAGGTTGAGGGCCAGGTACAGGTCGGAACGATCAAAGGTCAGCACGTTACGCAGGCCGGTGACGTCCGCCTGACGGGCCTGGTGGCGCCATACCGGGTCGGTGGTACCCCACAGGTCGATACGCCCCTGAGTCAGCTTGCTGATGTTCTCCGGATCGCGCAGCGTGTTGATCGGCTGCAGGCCGGCCTTTTCCAGGGTCTGGCTGGCGGCACTGTCCTTGTAGCTGCCGATACGGTACTGGCGGGCCTGTTCGAGATCTTTCAGGTTGGGAATGTTGGAGCCCGGCGCGGCGAGCAGTACGCGCTCGACCTTGGCGATCGGGCCAACCCACTTGAACAGCGGGCGACGGGCTTCGTTCATGGAAGTGGAGAACAGGCCGTAGCTGGCATTCGCGAGGGTGGAGTCGTAGATACGGCTCCAGGGGAAGCGCAGACTCAGGGTGTAATCGATGCCGGCACGCTTGAACATCTCGCGCACGATGGTGGTGCTGACACCCTGGATATTGGCGTCACGGGCGAAATTCTTTTCGTTGTCGGCCATGTTGAATGGCGGAAAGTTTTCCGTTTGTAACACGACCTGGTAACCCGGCGGCAATTCGGCCTGAGCGGGCAGGGCGAAGACGCTGGAAACGGATAGCAAACAGACGAACCATGCGGCTTTGACGGTCATGAGGGGACTTCTCTTTGTTGGGCTGCTGCCGTTGTATCGCGCTGGCGCGCAAACGGCAACGTGTCCTGAAAGAGCGAAGCCCCATACGGTGAATCGGTATGGGGCTTCGGATTGCCGCAGGCGCTTAACGTTGCAGCTCAACCGCCTCTTTGGCCGGTGGCGTCAGCGGCTTGAGCTGATGCGGAGCGATCATGTTTTCCGGGCGCAGAATCTCGGCCAGGGTGGTGTCATCCAGCAGTTGCTCCTCGCGTACCAGTTCCAGCACGCCGCGGCCGCTGACCAGGGCTTCCTTGGCGATACGGGTGGAGTTCTCGTAACCGATGTAGGGGTTGAGCGCGGTGATCAGGCCGATGGAGTTCTCCATCAGGGCGCGGCAGTGGGCTTCGTTGGCGGTGATGCCGTTGATGCAATGCTCGCGCAGCATGTCCATGGCGCGTTGCAGCAGGCGGATCGAGTCGAAGATCTTGTAAGCGATCAGCGGCTCCATCACGTTCAATTGCAGCTGACCCCCTTCGGCCGCCATGGTCAGTGCCAGATCGTTGCCGATGATTTCGAAAGCCACCTGGTTGACCGCTTCCGGGATCACCGGGTTGACCTTGCCGGGCATGATCGAGCTGCCTGGCTGACGCGCCGGCAGGTTGATCTCGTTGATGCCGGTGCGCGGACCGCTGGAGAGCAGGCGCAGGTCGTTGCAGATCTTCGACAGCTTGACCGCGGTGCGCTTGAGCATGCCGGAAAACAGCACGAAGGCGCCCATGTCCGAGGTGGCCTCGATCAGGTCGGCCGCCGGCACCAGTGGCTGGCCGCTGATCAGCGCCAGGCGCTGCACGGCCAGGTGCTGGTAGCCGGGGTCGGCGTTGATGCCGGTGCCGATGGCGGTGCCGCCCAGGTTGACTTCGGTGAGCAGCTCCGGCGCCAGACTGCGCAGGCGTGCCAGGTCTTCGCCGAGAGTGGTGGCGAAGGCGCGGAATTCCTGGCCGAGGGTCATCGGTACGGCGTCCTGCAGCTGGGTGCGGCCCATCTTCAGTACGTGGCTGAATTCTTCACCTTTGGCGGCGAAGGACTGGATCAGGCTGTCCAGGCTGGCCAGCAGGGTGTCATGGCCCAGCAGCAGGCCCAGGCGAATGGCGGTGGGGTAGGCGTCGTTGGTCGACTGCGCCATGTTCACGTCGTTGTTCGGGTGCAGGTGCTTGTATTCACCTTTGGCATGACCCATGGCTTCCAGGGCGATGTTGGCGATCACCTCGTTGGCGTTCATGTTGGTCGAGGTACCGGCGCCGCCCTGGATCATGTCGACCACGAACTGGTCGTGGAAGTCGCCGCGGATGATGCGTGCGCAGGCTTCGCTGATCGCTGCATGCTTGGTGGCGGGCAGGTGGCCCAGTTCGCGGTTCGCGTCGGCTGCGGCCTGCTTGACCATGGCCAGAGCCACGACCAGTTTCGGGTAGTGGGCCAGCGGCACGCCGGACAGGCGGAAGTTGTTCAGCGCACGCAGGGTCTGGATGCCGTAGTAGGCCTCGGCGGGGACTTCGAGGGTACCGAGCAGGTCTTTCTCGACGCGAAACAATGCAGCAGCGGACATGATGTCTCGATTCTCATAAAGGCGCGGAAGATACCGCGATGGCCTTTAGAATAAGGACTTTGACCTAATGCTGGCCAATGCTGTTACTTGCTGTCCTATGCGTAATCGGCATAATGTAGATGTGACCGCCTGGCTGCACCAAACGTGTGCGTGGCGCTTGCGAGTAGAGGATGCCCCGTGAACCTGGAAACCAAATGGCTGGAAGACTTTGTCACCCTGGCCTCCACACGCAGCTTTTCCCAGGCAGCGCAAAAACGCTTCGTCACCCAGCCAGCGTTCAGCCGGCGCATTCGTAGCCTTGAAGCAGTACTGGGTCTGACCCTGGTCAACCGCTCGCGCACACCGGTGGAATTGACCGAGTCCGGCCAGCTGTTCCTGCTGACCGCACGCAGCCTGGTCGAACAGTTGGGTGAAGTGGTGCGCCATCTGCATCACCTGGAGGGTCAGCAGGGCGAGGCCTTGCAGATTGCCGCGGCACATTCCCTGGTCTTCAGCTTCTTCCCCGAGTGGATCGCCCGCTTGCGGCGCGATGGCCTGCCATTGACCACCCGGCTGGTGGCCACCAACGTCGGGGAAGCCGTGCATTCCCTGCGCGAAGGCACCTGTGACCTGATTCTCGCCTACCACGACCAGGACGCCGCCGTGCAACTGGCGCCGGATCTGTTTCCCTCGCTGTATCTGGGGCGCAGCGAAATGCTGCCGGTGTGTGCGGTGGACGAACACGGCGCGCCGCTTCATGACCTAGACGCGGGGCAGAGCGTGCCGCTGCTGGCCTACAGCGCCGGCACCTTTCTTGGCCGCTCGGTGAACCTGTTGCTACGCCAGCGCGCGCTGCGTTCCACCACCGTGCACGAGACGGCCATGGCCGACAGCCTCAAGGCCATGGCCCTGCAAGGCCTGGGCGTGGCCTGGGTGCCACGGCTGTCGATGAACGCCGAGCTGGCTCGCGGCGAACTGGTTGTGTGCGGCAAGGAACACTGGTTCATACCGCTGGAGATCCGTCTGTATCGCTGGAGCATGTCGCGCAAGGCAGCGGTGCGCCTACTCTGGCGCAAGCTCGAAGGCGGCGTGGGGCGGTAGAGCAGCTTCAAGCTGCAAGCCACAAGCCTCAAGTAAGAGCAAAAGCTTGATCGCGATCTTGAGGCGCACGCCATGCTAGCTTGCAGCTTGCAGCTTGCAGCTTGCAGCTTGCAGCTTGCAGCTTGCAGCTTGCAGCTTAAAGCCCGTACTTCTTGACCTTGTCGAACAGTGTGGTCTTGGCCATGCCCAGAGCCTGGGCGGCCTGGCTGAGGTTGCCGGTGTGCTGTTCGAGTGCGTCGACCAGCAGGTTGCGTTCGAAGGCTTCCACCGCCTCGGCGAAGCTCGGCGCGGCGCCGTCGTTGTTACCGCTTTTCTTGAAGGCCGGCAGGCCGAGGGCGAAGCGTTCGGCGACGTTGCGCAGTTCGCGCACGTTGCCCGGCCAATCATGGGCCATGAGCGCCGCCAGGGTATGGCGATCCAGTTCGGGAGCGGCGCGGTCGAAGCGCAGGGCGGAGAGCTGCAGGAAGTGTTCGAACAACAGGGCGATATCTTCGCGGCGTTCGCGCAGTGGCGGCAACTCCAGGGTGACCACGTTGAGGCGGTAGTACAGGTCGCTACGGAAGTGGCCGCTCTTGCCGGCTTCATCGAGATCCGCCTTGGTGGCGGCGATCACCCGGCAGTCGACCTGCACCGGCTGGTTCGAGCCGAGGCGTTCCAGGCTGTGTTCCTGCAGTACGCGCAACAGCTTGATCTGCAGGTTCAGCGGCATGCTCTCGATCTCGTCGAGAAACAGGCTGCCGCCGTTGGCATGTTCGATCTTGCCGATGCGTCGTTTGCCGGCACCGGTGAAGGCGTGGGCCTCGTGACCGAAGATTTCGCTCTCGAACAGGTTCTCCGGCAGGCCGCCGCAGTTCAGCGCGACGAAGGCCTTGTTCTGCCGACGGCTGAAGTCGTGCAGGCAACGCGCGACCAGTTCCTTGCCCGTGCCGGTTTCGCCTTCGATCAGCACGTTGGCCGAGGTGTCGGCGACGTTGGCGATCAGTTCGCGCAACTGCTGCATGGCTGGCGAGCGACCGATCAGCCGATGCTCCAGGGCCTGCTTGCCGGCCAATTGACGGCGCAGCGACGACACTTCGCGGGCCAGGCTGCGTTGTTCCAGTGCGCGGCGGGTGACATCGACCAGGCGCTCGGGGGAGAAGGGTTTCTCCATGAAGTCGTAGGCGCCGTCGCGCATCGCGCCCACGGCCATGCCGATATCGCCGTGGCCGGTGATCAGCACAACGGGCAACGCCGGGTCGCGGCGCTTGAGCTCATCCAGCAGTTTCAGGCCATCCATGCCCGGCAGGCGGATGTCGCTGATGACGATGCCGGCGAAGTCCGCGTCGATGCGTTGCAGGGCCTGTTCGGCGCTGCCGACGCCCTCGCTGGCGATATCTTCCAGGGCCAGGGCCTGCTGGCAGCCGAGCAGCACGTGGGGGTCGTCTTCGACGATCAGCACGGTGAGGTCGTCATTCATCGGGTGTCTCCATGACAGCGGCAACCTGAGGCAGGTTGAGTTCGAAAGCGGTGCCGCCCTGGGGCGGATGATCGGCGCTGAGGCTGCCGCCAGCGGCTGCCGCGAGGCTGGCCGATAGCGTCAGGCCAAGCCCCAGGCCCTGCTCGCCGGGCTTGGTGGTGAAGAAGGGTTCGAATAGATGCGTGCGATCCGCCGGGGCTATGCCGGGACCGTTGTCGAGCACACGCAGGCGATAGCGATCGCCATCGGCGCTACCCTGCAGCCACAAGTGGCGATCCGCCTGGGTGCTCATGGCATCGGCGGCGTTGGCGATCAGGTTGACGAGAATCTGTTCCAGGCGAGTCTGGTTGATCGCCAAGCGTGCGTCGTCGAACTGGTGGTGAATGTTCAGCGGGGTGCGCTCCAGGCGCGGCTGCACCACCTGCAGTGCGGCTTCCACGGCTTTGCTCAGGCTGGCTTCGCCGCCGTCGTTGGAGCGCCGCGCGAAGGCACGCAGGCTGCCGGTGATCTTGCCCATGCGGTCGACCAGCTCGTTGATGGTCTGCAGGTTGGTGGTGGCCACGTCGTACGAGCCCCGGGAGAGAAAGCGCACGGTGTTGCCAGACAGGGTGCGCAGCGCGGCCAGCGGCTGGTTGAGCTCATGGGCGATGCTGGTGGACATCTGCCCGATAACCGCCAGCTTGCCGGCCTGCACCAGTTCGTCCTGGGCCAGGCGCAGGGTGTTCTCGGCCTGCCGCCGTTCGCGGATCTGCGCCTTGAGGCGGTCGTTGCTGGCGCGCAGATCGGCGGTGCGTTCGGTAATCTTGCGTTCCAGCTCGCTGTTGGCCTGCTGCAGCGCTTCACGGGCGGCGAGGCGGGTGGCGATTACCTTGCGGCGCTCATTCCAGGCGATCAGCAGGAAGGCCAGCAGGGCGAAGGCGACAGCCGCCAGCATGCCGTGGCTGATCGCCTCGCGGCGCAGATCCTGCAGCGGGCTGAGCAGGGTCAGGTGCCAGGGCGTGTCTTCCAGTGGGCGACTTTGCGACAGGTAGTTGATCGCTTCACTGACCTTCTGCTCGCCGGTAGCGGCGAAGCTGACCTGCTCGACATCGGTATCCACGGGGGTGCGCGCCAGTGGGATCAGTTCGTCGAGCGCCGACCAGTGATACTGCAGGCTGCGCGCCAGGCGCTCCTTGATATCGGCGTTCAGCGGGCGTACGGCCTTGAGGCGCCGGGCCGGGTCGCTGGAGAGAATGATGATGCCGTTCTCGTCGCTGACGTAGGCTTCCAGGCGTGCCCGCTGCCAGCGCTGCTCCAGTGGGTCGAGACGTACCTTGACCACCGCCACGCCTATGATTCGGCCATTGGCCTTGAGGCCGTGGGACAGGTAATAACCGGGCTCGCCAGTGGTGCTGCCGATACCATAGAAGCGCCCCTGCTCGCCTTGCAGCGCATCCTGGAAATAGGCACGGAAAGACAGGTCTTCACCCAGGTAACTATCGGGCTGGCGCCAGTTGCTGGTGGCGAGTACGCGCCCATCGGTGTCCATCACGTAGATGGCCAGACTGCCGCTGCGCCGGTTGAGGCCTTCGAGGTAATCGTTGACGCGTTGGCGACGGTAGGCGTCGGGCGTCAGCAGCAGACGGCTGACGTTGGATTCGAGCTCCAGCAGGCTGGGCAGGTAGGTGTACTTGTTGATCTCGCTTTCCACCGCCCGGGCGTTGAGCTCGAGCTGGCGTTCGCCGCTCTCGATCAGGTTTCGGATGCCGGTCTTTTCGCTGAGGTAATAACCGGCGTAGCCGCAAGCGGCGACCAGAATCAGCATCAGCAGGGTCAGCAGCAGGTGACGGGCGTAGCGCGGTTTGGCGGACAAGGCGGGCGACACCACACGAAGACTGGCGGGAGCGCATTGCATCACAGTCCTCCGGGGCTGGCCAGTTGTGGGGCGGCGAGGTGTTCGTGGGGCTTCGCTGGGATTGAACCCGCTATACCCGTTGCGCAATATGGATGTTGCCATCCTGCGGTCTGTAGGAGCTGGCTTGCCAGCGATGCGGGTTTCGGTGTGATACCGCCATGAACCTTGCCATCGCTATCGCCAGCAAGGCTAGGCGCCCCCGCCGCTCCTACAGGGTTGCATCAGTGCTGCAGGATCTTGGCGAGGAACTGCTGGGCGCGTTCGGAGCGCGCGCTCACGTCACCGAAGAACTCTTCCTTCGGGCAGTCTTCGACGATCTGGCCGGCGTCCATGAAGATCACTCGATCAGCGACCTTGCGGGCGAAACCCATCTCGTGGGTCACGCACATCATGGTCATGCCTTCGTGGGCCAGTTGCACCATCACGTCGAGCACCTCGTTGACCATTTCCGGGTCGAGTGCCGAAGTCGGCTCGTCGAACAGCATCACCACCGGATCCATCGCCAGGGCACGGGCGATGGCTACACGCTGCTGCTGACCGCCGGACAGCTGTCCCGGATGCTTGTGCGCGTGTTCCTTGAGGCCGACGCGGTCGAGCAGGGCCAGGCCTTTCTGCTTGGCTTCTTCCTTGCTGCGGCCCAGTACCTTGATCTGCGCGATGGTCAGATTTTCTGTGATGGTCAGGTGCGGGAACAGCTCGAAGTGCTGGAACACCATGCCGACCCGCGAGCGCAGCTTGGGCAGGTTGGTCTTCTTGTCGGCGATGGAGGTGCCATCGACCGTGATGTCGCCCTTCTGGAACGGCTCCAGGGCGTTGACGCACTTGATCAGGGTGGACTTGCCCGAGCCGGACGGCCCGCAGACCACGACCACTTCGCCCTTCTTGACGTCCGTGGTGCAGTCGGTCAGCACCTGGAAGTCCCCATACCACTTGTTGACGTTCTTGATGGAAATCATACGGCTAACCTTTTTTGCAGGAGCTTGACCAGCTGCGAGGCAGCGAAGCTGATGGTGAAGTAGACCAGACCGGCGAATATCAGGAACTCGTGGGGCTGGCCAAGAATGTCACCGCGCGAGCGGGCGGCATTGAGGAAGTCCATCAGGCCGACGGTGTACACCAGCGAGGTGTCCTGGAACAGGATGATGCTCTGCTGCAGCAGCAGCGGGGTCATCTTGCGGAACGCCTGGGGCAGGATGATCAGGCGCATGGTCTGACCGTAGGTCATGCCCAGTGCCTGAGCGGCGCCCATCTGGCCCTTGGGAATGGCCTGGATGCCGGCGCGGACGATTTCGCAGAAATACGCCGCCTCGAACATGATGAAGGCCACCAGGCAGGAGGCGAACGCGCCCACCGGTGTGTCTTCGCCAGTGATCCAGCGCAGGATGAACGGCACCGCGAAGTAGAACCAGGTGATCACCAGCAGCAGCGGGATCGAGCGGAAGTAGTTGACGTAGGTCGCGGCCAGCTTCGACAGCAGCACGTTGCTCGACAGGCGCATGAGGGCCAGCAGGGTGCCCAGCACCACGCCACCGATGACGCCCATGACCATCAGCTGCAGGGTCATGGCCATGCCTTCCCAGAGGCCCGGCAGGGCGGGGATGATCTGACTGAAGTCCATCATTTACCTCCCACGGAAATCAGGCCGGGCACGGCGACCTTACGCTCGAGCACACGCATGATCATCATCAGGCTCATGTTCAGGGTGAAGTAGATCAGCGTTGCCAGGGTGAAGGCTTCGAACAGGTTGGCGCTGAATTCGGCGGTCTGTTTGGTCTGCGCGAGCAGTTCCATGAGGCCGATCAACGAAGCCACCGAGGAGTTCTTGAAGATGTTCAGGAATTCGCTGGTCAGTGGCGGAATGATGATCCGGTAAGCCTGGGGCAGCAGCACGTTGCTGTAGATCTGCGGCAGGCGGAAACCCATGGCGTAGGCGGCGGCGGTCTGGCCGGCGGGCAGCGCCTGGATGCCGGTGCGTACCTGTTCGCAGACGCGGGCAGCGGTGAACAGGCCGAGACAAACCACAACCGATAGATAGGCCGAGGTGGCAGGGTTGAGATCCTGCTTGAACCACAGCTCCAGAGGTTCGGGCAGCAGATCCGGCACCAGGAAGTACCAGAGGAACAGCTGCACCAGCAGCGGCACGTTACGGAAGACTTCCACGTACGCGGTGGCGATGCCGGAGATCAGGCGATTCGGCATGGTGCGCATCACACCGAGCAACGAGCCGAGTGACAGGGCGATCAGCCAGCCGACCAGCGCGATGGCGATGGTCCAGCCCAGACCGGTGATGAACCAGTCCAGGTAGAGTTCGCTGCCAATGCCGGTGGACTTGAAGAATATGCCCCAGTCCCAGTTGTAGTTCATGCGGGTTTCCCATCAGGTGGAGTCATGCGGCGAAGCCGGTTGCCGGGCAACAGTCACCCGCATCCGCGTGGGCGGATGAGCGTTGGCTTCGTCAGAAATTAGGTGGGGAAGCCGCAGGCTTCCCCTTCCCCCGCGCACGCCCCTTCTCGTGAAAGGGGCGCGGCATTACACCGTTAGATCTGCTCTGCAGACTTGTCGGTCGGTTCGGCGATCAGCTTTTTCAGCTCGTCGCTCATGGGGAAATTGAGGTTCAGGCCTTTTGGCGGTACCGGCTGCTGGAACCACTTGTTGTAGATGTCGTTGATCTCGCCGGATGCGAAAGTCGCGCTGATGGCCTTGTCGACCACCTTCTTGAAGCTTTCGTCGCCTTTACGAACCATGCAGCCGTAGATTTCGAAGGATTGCGGGGTACCGACCACGTGCCAGTCATCCGGCTTCTTGGCCTTGGCCATTTCGCCTGCCAGCAGGGCGTCGTCCATCATGAAGGCCACAGCGCGGTTGGATTCGAGCATCAGGAAGGACTCGCCGTGATCCTTGGCGGAAATCACGTTCATGCCCATTTTCTTCTCGGCGTTCATGGACTTGAGCAGGCGCTCGGAAGTGGTACCGGCGGTGGTCACCACGTTCTTGCCTTTGAGGTCGTCGAAATCGTTCACGCTGCCGCTTTTCTTGGCCAGCAGGCGGGTGCCGACTTCGAAGATGCCGACGGAGAAATCGACCTGACGCTGACGCTCGACGTTGTTGGTGGTGGAGCCACACTCCAGATCCACGGTGCCGTTCTGCACCAGTGGAATACGGGTCTGCGAGGTCACCAGGTTGTAGCGCACCTTCAGATCGGGCAGCTCCAGTTCCTTCTTCAGCTCTTCGACCACTTTGAGCTGCAGGTCATGGGAATAGCCAACCGGCTGCTTGGAGGTGTCGCCGAAATACGAGAAGGGGATGGACGAGTCGCGGTGACCCAGGGTGATGGTGCCCGAATCCTTGATCTTCTTCAGAGTACCGGTAAGTTCGGCGGCCAGTGCCGGGGTGGACATCAGGGCGGCGGTAATGGCTACAGCCAGTACGCGGGGGACAATACGCATCGGTCGATTCCTCGGTGTTGTTGTTATCGAAGCCGTACAGCGTGGTACGTGCCTCTATGTGGAAGAGCTATCGCATTCCTGGGCAGATAAGGAGCAGGATGTGTGCCAGGCAGATGTCCATACCTAGTAGATGCCTAACTATTTGATAAATATACATATTTATTTTGATGGCGAGCTGTCGAAAGACGCTTGGGATTCGGTTGTTCGGTTTTTCGACAGCTTTGCGTTCGGAATTCCGAATGCGGAGGGGCGGGCGGCCGCGCTGGCCGCCCGTTTTTCTGAACTCAGCGATTGCGCAGGAAGGCGTTGATGAAGTCGCCCTGATTGGCTGCCTTGCGCTAGGTGAAGACCTTGGGATATTTGGCCAGCTCCAGGGCGCTGGCATTAGCAGTCAGGAAAACGGAGGCGATAAGCAGTGACAGCCGTGTCATGGCGTAGTCCTTTTGATGGATGTAGTGAGAATTCTAGAGGTGTCCGACAGCGGCCGATGTGACTCCGTTCCCCGCTGCCGGTTCTCGCTCTCAGAATTGCATCACCACTCGCCCCTCTATATTCCCGGCACGCATCTGCTCGAGGATGCTGTTGACGTTATCCAGCGTATCGCTGTGGATGGTCGCCTTGACCAGCCCCTCGCCCGCGAAGTCCAGCGCTTCCTGCAGATCAGCGCGAGTGCCGACGATGGAGCCGGTAATGCTGATGGCCTTGAGCACCACATCGAATATCGGCGTCGGGAAATCGCCCGGCGGCAGCCCTACCAGCGCGACCGTACCGCCGCGACGCGCCATGCCGATGGCCTGGCCGAAGGCGCTGTTCGACACCGCGGTGACCAGCACGCCGTGGGCGCCGCCGATGTCGCGTTGCACGACCATGGCCGGATCTTCATGGCGGGCATTGATGGTCAGGCTGGCGCCGAGTTTCTTTGCCAGCGCCAGTTTGGCGTCATCCACATCGATGGCGACGACATGCAAACCCATGGCGCGGGCGTACTGCACCGCGACGTGGCCGAGGCCGCCTATACCCGAAATGGCCACCCACTGACCGGGACGCGCGCCAGTGACTTTCAGGCCCTTGTATACGGTGACGCCTGCGCAGAGGATCGGCGCGATCTCGGCGAATTCGACATTCTTCGGCAGGATGCCGACATAGTTGGGGTCGGCCAGCACGTACTCGGCGTAGCTACCGTTCACCGAATAGCCCGTGTTCTGCTGATCGGCGCAAAGTGTTTCCCAGCCGGTGAGGCAGTGTTCGCAACAGCCGCAAGCGGTGTACAGCCAGGGCACGCCGACGCGGTCGCCCTCCTTGATCCGGGTTACGCCACTGCCCACGGCGGCGACGTAACCGACGCCCTCATGGCCGGGAATGAACGGCAGGCTGGGTTTGACCGGCCAGTCGCCGTCGGCGGCGTGCAGATCCGTATGGCAGACACCGGCCGCCTCGATCTTCACCAGTATCTGCCCGGGGCCGGGCAGTGGAACCTTTACCTCTTCGAGCCGCAGAGCCTCGCCGAAGGCATGCACGACGGCTGCTTTCATGGTCTGTTGCATGGCGCGATCCTCTTTGATGGAGAGCCTCAGTATGGAAGGTCTGCCACGCCACGCATTGCTTCAGGACAATAGTCGCCGTTATCGCACTGGCTTCCGACGAGCGGCCGATTATCGATTTGCGCACGACTGCAGTATAATTGCCGGTTTCCGCAAACCACGCCTTCCGCGTGGTTTGTTGTTTCTGCCGTGGCGCCAGGCGCCCGAGACGAGAGAGGCACGACGATGAGCGCACTGGTTGGCGTGATCATGGGTTCCAAGTCCGATTGGAGCACCCTGAGCCATACCGTCGAGATGCTGGATAAATTAGGCATTCCTAACGAAGTGAAGGTGGTTTCCGCCCACCGCACCCCGGATCTGCTGTTCCAGTACGCCGAAGAAGCCGAGGGCCGTGGCATCCAGGTGATCATCGCCGGTGCGGGTGGCGCTGCCCACTTGCCGGGCATGTGCGCCGCCAAGACCCACCTGCCGGTACTCGGCGTGCCGGTGCAGTCGTCCATGCTGTCGGGCGTCGACTCACTGCTGTCCATCGTGCAGATGCCTGCAGGCGTGCCGGTCGCTACCCTGGCCATTGGCCGTGCTGGCGCCATCAATGCCGCGCTGCTGGCGGCAAGCATCCTCGGTCATCAGCACCCGCAGTTCCACGCGGCGCTCAAGCAGTTCCGCGACGAGCAGACCCATACCGTGCTGGACAACCCGGATCCGAGGGCGCAGTAATGAAGATCGGCGTAATCGGGGGCGGTCAGCTCGGTCGCATGCTGGCGCTGGCGGGTACACCGCTGGGCATGAATTTCGCGTTTCTCGACCCTGCGCCGGATGCCTGTGCGCAAGCGCTGGGCGAACACATCCGCGCCGATTACGGCGATCAGGATCACCTGCGCCAACTGGCCGACGAGGTCGACCTGGTGACCTTCGAGTTCGAAAGCGTGCCGGCTGAAACCGTCGCCTTCCTATCCCAGTTCGTGCCGGTGTATCCAGGCGCCGAGTCGCTGCGCATCGCCCGTGATCGCTGGTTCGAGAAGTCGATGTTCCGTGAGCTGGGTATCCCCACGCCGGAATTCGCCGACATCCAGTCCCAGGCCGATCTCGATGCGGCAGCCGCGAACATTGGCCTGCCGGCCGTGATGAAGACCCGTACCCTGGGTTATGACGGCAAGGGCCAGAAGGTGCTGCGCAAGCCGGAAGACGTCATCGGCGCTTTCGCCGAGCTGGGTAGCGTGCCGTGCATCCTCGAAGGTTTCGTGCCCTTTACCGGCGAAGTGTCGCTGGTGGCGGTGCGCGGCCGTGATGGCGAAACACGCTTCTATCCCTTGGTGCACAACACCCACGACAGCGGCATTCTCAGCCTGTCCGTTGCCAGCACCAATCATCCGCTGCAGGCGCTGGCCGAGGATTATGTCGGCCGGGTGCTGAGCCAGCTCGACTATGTCGGCGTCATGGCCTTCGAGTTCTTCGAAGTGGACGGTGGCCTCAAGGCCAACGAGATCGCCCCACGGGTGCACAACTCCGGTCACTGGACCATCGAAGGCGCAGAGTGCAGCCAGTTCGAGAACCATCTGCGTGCCGTTGCCGGCCTGCCGCTGGGCTCGACCGCCAAGGTGGGCGAGAGCGCCATGCTCAACTTCATCGGCAGCGTACCCGCTGTGGATAAAGTGGCCGCTATCGACGACTGCCACCTGCATCACTACGGCAAGGCCTTCAAGGCCGGGCGCAAGGTTGGCCACGCCACACTGCGCTGTGCCGATCGGGCGACTCTCGATAGCCGCATTGCCCAGGTACGCGCGCTGATCGATGCGTCCTGAGCGTGGACGACTCGGAGGTTGAACCTCTCCAGCGCTGATCGCGTCTGATAAAAGGCGCCGTCTTCGTGCGGCGCCTTTTTTCTATTCAGGAGGGCGTCATGGGTATTATCGGCACTATCTTAATCGGCCTGATCGTGGGTTTGATCGCCCGTTTTCTCAAGCCTGGTAATGACAGCATGGGCTGGATCATGACCATCCTGCTGGGTATTGGTGGCTCCATCGCCGCGACCTACGGTGGCCAGGCACTGGGCATCTACAGAGCAGGTGAAGGTGCTGGTTTCATCGGTGCGGTGGTTGGTGCGATCATCCTGCTGGTGATCTATGGCGTGATCACCAAGAAGAGTTGAACCGGTAGCTGGACGCATCGACGACTGGCTGCTCCCCGTTGGCCATTACCACCATGAGTTCCGTCGATGCGTTCCCTGCTCCTTGTTCTGCTGTTGATCTGCGGCATCGCCCGCGCCGAAGTACCGGAAACCGACTGGTTGGAGCTGATGCCCGAAGAGGATCAGCGCGCGCTGGAGCAGATGCCGGAGATCACCCACGACGGCCCGGAAGCGGCTGGCAGCTTCGATAGCAAGGGTGGTCTCAAGCAGCAGGAAAAGGGTCTGCCCGCGGTCATGTATTCGGCTAAGACGGTGCCGGCCATGGACGGCAAACAGATCCGTCTCGGCGGTTATCCAGTACCGCTGGAAACCGATAACGCCGGGCGCAGCACGTTGTTCTTCCTGGTGCCATATCCTGGCGCTTGCATCCACGTACCACCACCACCGCCCAACCAGTTGGTACTGGTGCGCTATCCCAAGGGCATTGCCCTGGCCGATATCTACGAACCACTCTGGGTCAACGGCACGCTGAAGATCGAACCGGTCAGCAACGATCTGGCCGATGCGGCCTATGCGCTGGATGCCAGCAGCGCGCGGATGGTCGAGGAAAGCGATCTGTGAGGGAACTGCGGCGCCTGTGCAGCGCCGCGTTTCTTCGTTGCCTCAGGCGCGGAAGACCAGTTGCATGGCCTGGCGGGCCATATTGACCACCGTTCTGGCCAGCAGATCCAGCACCCAACGCAGGAACGCCGTGGTGATATCCGCCGTAGACGGTATGGCACGCCCCAGAAAGTTGAAAATCTTGGCGATCAGGTTGCGCAGCGAATCGCTGATGTCCTTACAGACCTGAGCACCCTGCACGAGAATGCCGGCGATCTGATCCAGAATCGTCATTCCCGTGGTGATGACGCTGCCTATCACCACGTTGGCGGCTTTCTTCAACAGATACTGCATCGCCTTGGAAATCATCCACAGCGTAGTGGCGGAATGCATCGTGCCGCCGTAGTGGGCACTTTCCAGCCAAGTATCGATATCCCGCGCCAGTGGTGGCTCCGGGTTACGGTACAGGCCAGCCCAGGACGAATCGCCGATTGAGTTCAGATAATGCTCCATCCGATGGGCATCACCGTTGAATAGTGCTCCGTTCCAAGGAAGCATGCATACACTGCCATCTACCGGAACATGATTGAACGGAAAAATAGGCACCATACTTACCGGGTCGGCTGCGTGGTACGTACGGTAAATATTATGTTTGCCAAGCTTGTTGCTGACGTTACGTGCGAAGCCAGAGACACCGACTCGCGGCGAGCCAAAAGTGTAGAGCTTGATCCCTGCAACGCCTAGTTCGCTGAGATGATCAGCAGCCAGGGTTGCCAGTGCACCGCCCAAGCTGTGCCCCACACAATGCACGGTACTGGGGTTGCGACCACGCATGAATGTATCTATGTCAGCGCGCAGGGATTTGAATGTTTCGTTGAACCCGGCATGCACCGGCCACGTGCTGGGCCCCCGCTGCAGACCGGCATTGAGATCTGTAAGGCCATCCATGAGGGAGGCTGTGCCACGGAATGCCAGTAAAACCTCTCCCAAGCGTCCGCCGGTTCCGTTGGCACCATAGACGAACGATGTTCTTGATCTTGCAATCGCTCCGCTGGTACCTGAAAAAATTTGTGCGGAGCCCGTATCAAATAAATTTGCTATGCCACTGATAGCGGCTTCTTTAGAAATGGAATCTGAACTTCCCGTGCGGATCTCATATACAAAGCTCGCTATTGTTGCCGAATACTTGGGAGGTAGCGGGTTCATCCTTTTTCCCTTTAAAAGTTAAAATGGAACACAGATGCCATAGCTTTTCGTTTCTGGGTGCGGGCCTGGCGTGTCGGTGAGCTCGCACTTAAAGCGAATAGGTTTGCCGTTGAGTTCTCCAAGGTTGTCGTAATTTCGCTTGCTTTGGTACCAGCCCTCGTATTCCTTACCCTGGTAGCGAAATCGTATGTTTTGAGTGATTACGGGTTCATGCGGCATAAATCCCGCCGTCAGGGATTTGCCTGTTATTACTGGGAAGTGGAAGCGACCTTCACTGTCTGTAGATGTTTTATTAAGGCCCTTAACATCTTTCCAATGCCATAAATAATCCTGCTCTACTTCAACGCCTTCGACAGGTTGACCGTTCAGTAGGACAGTCCCTTCTACCTCTGAAAACAGATAAAACGTTTTGGAAAACCCCATGGCTTGCCCCTGTGTTAATAGTCCGATTAAAAGCACTGCACAGCACGATAGGCTCCGGTACACAGTCACTTCCTTATTTATCGCTTACAGAACATTATTGGTGGTATGTGCATCTACATCAGATGTTATCGTGGCGCTTAGTTAGTATGTCCTTCCAATTCCGAATCCTGCAGGATGCAGCTTCCGAAGCTCTCCGTCTCACGGTGGGCGGCGGGCTCGCTATTCAGATCGCAGACAAATTTCAACCGGTGATTCTTCACTTCACCCAGGCTGTCGTAATTATGTTTGGTAAAATCCCAGCCTTTGTGCAGTTTGCCTTGGTGGTGTATGCGCAGCAGTTGAAAAACCACCGGTTCATGGGGCAGAAGTGACCATAAAAGGGATTTGGCTGTGATCTCTGGAAAGTGATAACGCCCCAAGGCATCTGTCAGCATGCGCTCCGTTTTCAACTCATCTTTCCAGTGGCAAATTCGTTCCACTTCCACTCCTTCGACAGGCTGCCCATCGAGCAGAACAATGCCCTCGACTTCGGAGAATAGGTACAACGTTTTACCGAAAGCCATGGCCTGTCCTTGCAGTAAGAGTCCTAGCAATACCAGCATCCAGCCGGTTGCGTTCTGGCGTGGACTCATGTTGGCCGTTGGCCTGATTGAGTGCGATCAACTCGCTCGATCCATGAATAGGTCATGGAGTATAGCGAGGGGTGCTGCGGGAATTGTTTGAGCATGTTCGCACTCTCCTTGTGCCGTCGATTTTCCTGCTGATCAGTGATTGAGCAATTGCTTCTGCCGGTGTGCTGGTGCATCCGTTGGAAACAGCGCACTGGCCGGCCGGTAACGGGCCAGCAGGCAGGCCGCAGCCAACCGTTGGCGTTGCATGCCGCTGTGCAGTACTGCCAGGCATTGCTGCTCGCTGAACGGCTGCCCTAACAGATGACCCACGCCCGTTTGCAGGCTGTGCTGTCTGCCTTGCCACCAGTGCTCGACCTTGTGCGGATCGGGCCAGGGCAGGTCGGTATCCGGATCCATATCCACATGGGGGTCATCCGGGTCGTCATTCGGGCCGCTGTCGTAGTCGGGATAGACGCTCAACTCAAGGTCGAGTTCCGCGAGGTCGGCTCCGCTGATCAGCGTGAAGGCTTCAGCGGCGACGCGAGCGAAGGGCAGCTCGTGCATCTGCCGGATCAGCCAGGGGATGGTCTGCGGATCACCGAACATCCCAAGAGCCTGAATGACCATGCGCCGATGTTCCGGGCTCTGCATCAGACCGCGTAGCCAGGCGATGCTGACTTCGCGTGGCTGCCAGGCAAGCAGCACTTCCAGTGCCGGCTGGCGAAAGGCACCGGGTTGTTCGGCAAACAGACGCAGGGTACCGAGGGCTTCCTGGTCGCCCATCTGTGTGCTGGCCCAGTTGATCCAGAAGCGCACGCTGTCATCACCGTGCAGGCGGTGGGTGCGCAATGCCTGCAGCAGGTCACGGCGACGCAACTGGCCGGCGGTGCGGGCTGCGCAGGCCAGCACGCTCGGGTCAGCGTGGCCCAGGGCAGACAGCAACGCCGGGCCAGGGTCGTGGCGGTGCAGGCCACAAGCCGCCAAGGCGATGCGGCGCTGCCGGGCGTTTGCCGCATTGAGGTGACGTTCGACCAGGGCGGCTATCTGCTGCCAGTCGAGCCAGCCCAGGGCGGCGACAAGGGATGGTTCGCCATCGGGATTTTCTTCAAGGTGCCGGTAAAGGTCGTTCAGTGCGGCGTCGTTGCTCAGCCGCAGAGCCAGTGCCACCGCGGCGAACACTTCGCCTTGGGAATACGGGCTCAATTGTTCAAGCACCAGATGCAGAGCCTTCAGCCCGGCGATCTGTAGCCCATCCAGATGCGCTTCGATACGCCTGTCTAGGTCGTCTAGGTGCTCCAGGTCGTAATGCGGTGCTCCAACGGCATAGCTGCGCAGGCCTGCGAGAAAACTGGCTTCTTCACTATGTTGTTCGAGGATGACTGAAACCGTCTCACCTAGGGACATGTGCATCATGGCGTTACGTCAGTCCAATTCTGGCCGTCTTCTGTCCAGGTCACATGCTTGGGCCCACATGACCAAAGCACGCCATCATCGGCGTGGAGGTGTCGACAGCTGGGCTTGGGCGAAAGCTGCATATCCACTTCAATCAATCTGTCCTTGCTGTCGAGCTTGAAGAGTCCGCTATCGCACGCTAGGTACAGTTCGTCTTTGAACCACTCCATCCCCCATAGATCATCAGAGGTCATGTCCTGTTCGATGATCTCCCAGTGGGTGCCGTCACTGCGTAGCAAAGTCCCCATCTGGCCACTGGCATAGATAAGATCTTCACGTACGACCCTGACCCGATGCAGCACGAGGTTGGTTGGACTGTCCTGCTGTTGCCATTGGTTGTGGCTGCGCAGCCAGATTTCGCCGTTGAAACCCACTGCATAGATAGCATCCTCGCTCAGGCCATCGATCGAGTTGAATCCACACAGTTGGATCTCGCCTCGAGGTAGCACTACCCCGTGATCCTGGCGTGTCCAGTTATCGACACCCTCTCGGCGATAGACCTGACGGCCCATGCCAGTAACGTAGGGAACACCCGCGATCATCTGCAAGTCACGAATAGGGCCGCGGCGCGAAGGGCCATCCAGAGATGCATCGATTTCTTCTTCGCTGGCCCCTGTTGCAGTACTGATGGAGGCAAATCCATCGGGCCCAATGGCAATCACTGCCATTTCGGGGCGATCAACGAAACACACACGCGTGGCATGCCATTCGAGATTGAAATAAAACCACATGCCTTGAGTTCTATCCCACTTGAGTAGTACTGAGGCAGTTGAGCCCTGATCCTTTAGCGTGTCTATCTGTGCAATGGCACGACCGATACTGCGGTTTTGCATGAAGCCGGATAGAAATGAAAGTTCATTCGACATGAGATGTTGTTCCTGAAATCTAGAACGCTGAGGCGCCGCTTGCTGTTGCTTTCTGACTCATGATCGCCTGTGTGACGGTCGCTTGTTGGGCATTGTCTAGCGTTCCGGAAGAGCGTTTGGCCGAGCCCGGATCGCTGCGCAGCGGCGTGTTGTCATTCATGCCGCAACCCTTGTGGTAATCGTCCAGTTGATTACTGACGCACTGGGCATTGCAGTGTGGAAAGGCTGTTTTATGAGCGAGAGTCCCAGCTTCCCGTGCATTCTTGTAAGTCCATTTGGCTTCTGCCGGGTGTCGCTGAAGACTTCCGGCTTTTACCTTCGCACCTGCTCCCGGCCAGCTCTTGAGCACCGGACCGTCGTTATGTGCGGCTTCCATCTGTCCCTGTACAGCATGCAGAATGCCGTGAGTGCCGTCTGCGCGTGACTGCGAGGCGCAGACACAGGGCGCATCATGCTGGTTGTATTTCTCGAAGCCGGGCAGAGATGTGCCACGTTTCCCTGTCACCGAGAAGCAATGCACCTCGATCAGGTGATGGCCCGTGGTCTCGGGATGGCAGCAGAAACCCTTGTCGTCTTTCTTGGGCTTGAGTACACAGGCCTTGGCCTTCTTGCAGGCGTCGTCGCAGTCAAGCCCGTCGGCGACGAGGTTGCCCTTAGCTGTCTTGCGTTTGGGGCGAGGCTTAGCGTCTGCACACTTGTCCTTGGCGGCTTGTTCCTCGTCCTTGCAAACTTGCCCCTGGCTGGTGTCTACCGCCATCTGATCCAGATAGATCCACGGCGGCGTATTCCCCGGCATCGACCCATGGTTATGGGTCGTCAGATCCATATGCCGCACCACGTTCTTGCCTTCGAACTTGACGTCCATCGACCAGGACGTGAAGTACACCTTGCCCTTGATTTTGCCGGTAAGGATGCCTTTCTTCGGTGCGCAGCCGGGCTCGTCGCCGTAGCTGGTCTTGTAGTAGCTCTTGTTCTTGAGCATCACTTCCTTGCGGGTGATGCGGATGGTGCGGGTGCCTTTGGTGGTGTCGCTGGACAGGCCGGTATTCGGGTACGGAATCGGAATGCCCATGGGCATCGGCGGCGTCTGTGGCGGTGTAAAACAGACATCGGGAAAGGCCGCGATGGATTTGCCGCTGGCCGATTTGCAGGAAATTTCCCGGTTGTTGGCGTAGACCTCGTTGGCCATCAGGCAGCTCCTACCCGTTGATAGCTGAGCAGGGCGACGGCGCGTTCGCCGGCGTCGTTGCCCAGTTGATAGAAGACGTTCGGCCCTTCGCCATAGCCTTTGCGCGAGGCGGTCAGGGCTACGGCGAGCATCGCCGGGCCGATGGCCGCGCCGCATTCGCCGATGCAGTCGGCGGGGTGCCAGATGTCGAAGTCGTTCTTGAGCACGCGCAGGGTGCGACTCAGTGCCAGGGCCGCTTCCTTGAAGTAGTACTGTTCACCGGAGATATCGGCCAGGCGGTAATCCATGTGCTCCATGGCGCACTTGGCATCCTTCAATGCGGCCTGGGTGGCCTGGGTCAGGCCGTCGGCACGCAACGGAATGTCGTCGGCTTCCACCGTGGCCTTTTCCAGGCCGAAGCCGAGGCCGATACAGATCAACTGCTCTTCGTTCTGTCGCGCCGGGGCGCCCACTACCACGGCCGCCGCGCCTTCTCCGGGAATGAAGCCATTGGAGTGGCGGCTGGTGAGTAATCGTTGGCGCTGCTCGAAGGCAGACAGGGTGGTGGCGTTGAGAAACGAGTCGACCCCGGCGATCAGTACATGTCGGTGGCCGCCTTCGTGGATCAGCCGGCGCGCATTGAGCAGTGCTACTGCAGCGCTTACCCGGCCACGGGGGATCAGGGTGGACGCCGCGTGGAACTGCACACCCAGCTCCCGCTCGATGTCGTGCAGCAGGCTGTTATCCAGGCCATCGCTGCGGCCAGGGCGATCCAGTTCGGCGATCCCGAGTAGCAGTGGTGTATCGGCACAATCCAGGCCAGGCACCGTCTCCAGGCTTTCCGCGATGGCCCGGGCGGCCATCTTCACCAGCTTGCTGCGGCCCCGCCAGGGCTCCTCCAGCGGTACGCTGGCCGCGATCTGCCATTCGCCGCCCTGGTCGATGAAACGGGTTTCCTGAAAATTGTCGATAGCACAGCGGATCGCCGCGCAACTGGCCGGAGCGCTCAGGCCAACGGCGCTGACCATGCCGCAGGAAAGGATGCTGAGGGCGCTCATCACGCATCATCCTGTGTCGAGCGGCTGCGACTCAGCGCGGCCAGCGAGGGGTAATAATCCTTGCCCAGTTCGCGAGCGCGCCACCATGCCCGGGATTTCTCACCGACCAGCACCTGGGCTATCTCGAACATGTTGCGCTTCAGCGGCCTGCGGGTACGCCAGGTGATTTCCACATGTCCGGCGTCAGTGTCGACCAGCAGGGTATCGATGACGGCTTCGACGGTTTCGTGGCCGCCCTTGCTGAGAAAGTAGGTCACCGGCATGCGTACGCTGGGCACACGGAAGCCTGCACGTTCGGTAGGCGTGAGGCCGAGCAGCAACACGTCTTCGCCGCCTTTGAGGTGATCCGTTTGCTGATCGGCCGGTGCTGCCTGGAAATAGCGTTCGTCGAAGTCCTTCGGCAGAAAAGGGAATTGCTCATCCTGCCAGGCCTGGTCGTAAGTGCCGGCGAAGGCGACGCGACTTTGCCAGTGTTTGCCCAAGGCACCGAGCGCCATGGGTTCGAAATCGCCATGGGGTGTGTCGATGGGTTGGCCGAGCTTCTCGGTACTGGGCAGCGGCATGCCGACGATGGTGCCGCTGCCCAGGCTGCGCGGGTACCAGCCCCGGCCGGCGGGATTGCGTGGGTTGCATAGCAACTGTTCTGGATGACCGGGAGCCGAGTGGCTGCCGCCGAAGGCGCTGGCGTAGGAAATATCCTGGCGCACGAAAGGTTGTGGCGAACCGGCGCCGGTGCCGAGTGCACCCGGCTGCCATTGGCGTGGCCCGTACACGCTGAACGCCTTGCTCACCCGGCCGACGCGGATGCCGACGGTGAGCTGGCTGACGGGGCGGCCGCCCGGAGCATGGGCACTACCGTTCACCAGCACGTCGCAGTGGGGTTTGAACGGCGCGAAGTCGAACTCACGCAGTGGCGCCGACAAGCCGGGGTCGCCTGCGAAGGTGTCACTCATCAAGAGCGGCTGCTGGGCTTCCCGCAAGCGGGCCACGCTGCCATCCAGGGGTAGATCGAAGGTGCCCTTGACGATGACCACCAGATATTCGCGCCCGTCAGCGTCCAGGCCCTGGTTGTAGGCGGCAACCATCCGTGTGGCATTGAGTAGTTCCATGGGACGGACTTCTTCAGTTGATCTGCACCGAACCGCCCTTGACGCGGTTCACGCCGCTGGAGCGGCTGGATAGATAAGTGCCCTTGATCAGCACCTTGCCCTCGCGGGTCAGGGTGATGCTGGCCCTGCCGCAGCGCAGCACGATCTCGCGTTCGGCGCTGAGCTCCAGACGCTCGCCATCCATGTGCGCCACGGCTGCCGGCACAGGTGCCGGCGTTTGCGGCAGGCGCTGGATACGCCCTATCACCAGCGGCTGGCTCGGGTCGCCCGCCACGAACATCAGTGCTACCTGAGCACCGATATCCTCACGGCTGAGCGCCGTGGTGGTGGTCGCGGCGATGCCGGTATCCGATGGGCAGCCGGGGAAGGCCACCACCGGGCTGGCCGCCTGCGGCACGTCGAGCAGGACGCCGATGACCACGCCGTCGAGGCGAGTAGCGGCGGGGGACGCGGAGGTGTGATGCTGGACTGTCATGCTTATCGCTCCATGGCCGTGGGCCTTGCTCAGTTCTGCAGGATTTTCTGGCCTTTCATGACGATGTTCTTGCTCGCCTTGGCGTTGATCGCGCCGGAACCGTCGATGCTGATGTTCTTGCCGCGGATGACGATGGTGCCGTCTTTCTTCATGGTGATGCTGGCGGCACCGGTCTGCAGGGTGATCGAGTCACCGGCCTTGAGTACGAAGTTCTTGCCGACGTGGAGGGTGTCATCCTTGCCGATGCGCGTGTTGCGCTCACCGCGTACGTAGTGCGATTCGCTGCCGCCCACGGCCATGGTCTGGTTGGCACCGATGAAGACGCTTTCATTGGCGGTTACCAGTTCGGTGCGGTCGGCACCGATGGTGATGCGTTCGTCCTTGCCGACGCTTTCCGTGCGGTTGGCACCGATGCTGATGGTTTCGTTGCTGCCGACGCTTTCCGTGCGGTTGGCGCCGATGGTGATGGTTTCGTTGCTACCGACGGTTTCCGTACGGTTGGCACCAATGTTGATGGCCTCGTTGCTGCCGACCTTTTCCGTGCGGTTCACGCCAATGGTGACGGATTCGTTGTTGCCGACCTGCTCGGTGCGATCCACGCCGATGGTAATGGTCTCGTTGTTGTCCACCGTTTCGGTGCGGTCGTGTTTGACGTGCACAGTCTCATCGTTGTCGATGGTCTTGCTGCGGTCGTGACCGACCCAATGGGTCTCGTCGTTCTCGACCTCGATATCCTGGTTCTTCTCGGCATGGATGAACAGCTGCTCTTCGCCCTTCTTGTCTTCCATGCGGATTTCATTGAAGTTGGCCGGCGTGCCGCCCTTGCTCGAACGGCTCTTGGTGCCGCTCTGGGTGGCGTTGGCGGGCAGGTCGTAGGGCACGGTCTGCTCGGCGTTGTAGACGCGGCCGGTGATGATCGGCCGGTCGGGGTCGCCCTCGAGGAAGCTGACGATGACTTCCTGGCCGATGCGCGGGATCTGGATCGAACCCCAGTTCTTGCCGGCCCAGTTCTGCGACACGCGAATCCAGCACGAGCTGTTTTCGTTGGATTGGTCGTGGCGATCCCAATAGAAATGCACCTTCACCCGGCCGTACTGATCCGTCCAGATTTCCTCACCCTTGGGGCCGACCACCATGGCGGTCTGCGGTCCCTGCACGATCGGTTGCACGGTCAGTGGCAGCGGGCGGAATACCTGGCCGGCGTCGATGCAGGTGAGGTTGCTGTCGAACTGGAAGACTTCATCGCCGCGGCCGCTTTCATACAGATCCTGGGTGATGGTGTAGTCGGCGTCGACGATCAGGTATTCGCGGTTCTGGTCGTCGCGCGGGTAGTCGGTCAGGCTGAACAGATGGCCGCTGCCCAGTCCGCGTGCATTGCCCTTCAGGCGAATTTGCTCGTACTGGGCCTGAATCGCCTCGATACGATTGCGCGCGTACTGCTCGCCGTCCTTGCTCTGCACGTATTCGCCTGGGTAATCGTAGAGCGGGTAGTCGGCGTTGCTATGCTCGCGGGCGATACTGGAACGTACTTCCAGGCGCGCGCTGGGGCGCTGGAAGTCATAGTCATTGAGCGCCAGGGAGCCGGGCTGTACCTCGTGCGCCAGGTGCCAGTCATGGATATGGTCACGCTCGCGCATCTGATCCTCGAGCGGATAGAACGGCACGCTGGCGTAGCCCGGCGCGGTGCTGTGCGCACCGTAGGCATCGCAGAGCACCAGCACGTGACGCTCCTGCTCGTGGCGGAAGTAGTAGTAGATACCTTCCTGTTCCATCAGCCGGCTGACGAAGTCGAAGCTGGTCTCGCGGTACTGCACGCAGTAGTCCCATTCCCGATAGGAGCGGGTGAGGGCGTCTTCGAAATCGGAGAAGCCGAGATCGCGGAACACCTGCTTGATGATTTCGGGAACGGTCTTGCTTTGGAAAATACGGCAGTCGGAGGTGCGCGACAGCAGCCACAGCCAGGGCTTGAGGCTGACCTGGTAACTGGCGAACTGGCCGCGATGAGCGGTCTGGCTGCAGCGGGCGACGATGCCGTGGAAGTAGCGATCACTGCCATCGGCCAGTTGCACGGCAAGGCCCATTGGCTTGCCGAGCAGATTGCTGAGCTTCAGCGATGAATTTTCGGACGCCAGGCTCAGTTCGTATTGGAAAAGGCGACCGAGGGACTCGGTTCCGCTCAGGTGCTCCATCACCAGTGCGTTTTCGCCGAGCGGGCTGCTGACCTTGGCCATGCGCGACTGTTGTGTGATTGCCATTTCCATATCCCTGCGATGCCGTCCTGTACCGAAGATAACCGGGAATGCAGTCACCTGCTGAGACGCCGTTCGGAATGTGCGTTCGAGCGGGCCCGGCCTCTTTGGTTTTGTTTTCCGCTCTGGCTGGTGTGGGCACGTCAGTATCAGTGCCTGATCGAGTCGGCGAAGCACCAAAGGTGTCGCAAGCGGTGCGATATTGTCCAGTGATGGCGAGGGGCCATTCTTCGCCGCCTGGCTTGCGAGGCGCGGCGCCTGGCTCTAAGGTGCGGCTTCCGCACACTGCCTCTTGCCGATGCCCATGGATCGTTTTGCTCCCTTTGCGCAGCTGGCCGGCCAATTGCTGGCTCTCTGTTCGCCCTCGGTCGACGACGGCGCCCATGACCTGTCGCACCTGATGCGGGTCTGGGCTAACACCCGTTTATTGCAGCAGGAAGAGGGCGGTGACCTGGAGCTGTTGTTGGCGGCAGTGCTGTTGCATGACTGTGTGGCGGTGGAGAAGGATTCGCCGCTGCGCGCCAGTGCTTCGCGCCTTTCTGCCGCGCGCGCCGCTGAAGTGCTCGCCAGGCTGGGGTGGCGTGCCGAGCGCATTGCCGCCGCATGCCATGCCATCGAAGCGCACAGCTTTTCCGCGGCGATCACGCCGACCAGCCTCGAGGCACGCATCCTGCAGGATGCCGATCGCCTGGATGCCATTGGTTTGATCGGTGTGGCGCGCTGTTTCCATGTGTCCGGGCGACTGGGCAGCGCCTTGTACGACGCCGATGACATCGATGCGCTGCAGCGTCCGCTGGATGATCAGCGCTTCGCCCTGGATCATTTCCGCACCAAGCTGCTGGGCCTGGCCTCTGGCTTTCAGACCGCCTGCGGCGCGCGGCTGGCCCTGCAGCGGCACGCTCGGATGGTCGCTTTCCTCGATGCGTTTCGCGAGGAAACCCAGCCTTTTGTGAATCTGTAGAGGACTGCGCATGCACTACGACGTCATCGTGATCGGCATGGGGGCCATGGGCGCCGCCACCCTTTATCAACTGGCCAAGCGCGGCGTGCGCGTGGCCGGCGTGGATCGCTACGCGCCGCCCCACGACCAGGGCTCCAGCCATGGCGATACGCGCATTACCCGCCAGGCGGTGGGCGAGGGCGCGGCTTATGTGCCGCTGGCGCTGAACGCCCAGCGCATCTGGCGCGAGTTGGAGGCGCAGAGTGGTGAATCGTTGTTCGAGGCCTGCGGCATGCTGATGCTCAGCAGCAGCCAGGCGCCGACCCGTGGCCATGGCACGCCGGACTTCGGCGGTGAGACCGCGGCGTTGGCCAAGCGCTTCGGCATCGAGCACAGCCTGCTGGATGCCGCGCAGATTCGCGCGCGTTTTCCACAGTTCGGCGGTTTCGGTGAACAGGCTGTCGGCTATCACGAACCGGGGGCCGGGTATGTACGGCCTGAGCTGGCCATCGAGGTGCAACTGAGGTTGGCCGAGAGCCTGGGTGCGACCCTGCACAAGAACACGCTGGTCACCGCCATCGAGTCGGTCGGTCAGGGTGTTCGTGTGCAGACGAGCAACGGCACGCTGACAGCGGACAAGGTGATCGTCTGTGCCGGCATGTGGGCCGGTCGCCTGCTCGGCGCGCCGTTCGAAGGCCTGCTCAAGGTATGCCGCCAGCAGCTGTTCTGGTTCGAGCTGGATGAGCCCGAGCGCTTCGCGCCTGATTCACCGGTGTACATCCTGCTGCACGGCGCGGCAGACACCGACAGCTGCTACGGCTTCCCGCCGCTGCCCGGCGAGAATGCCATCAAGATCGCCACCGAGCAGTACCTCGACGGCTGTGATCCTGACGCGGTCGATCGCAGCGTCAGCCAGGCCGATATCGATGCCATGTACGACGCCCACGTGGCTGGCCGCCTGCTGGGTGTTTCGAAGCGAGTGCTCAAATCCAGGGTCTGTACCTACACCATCACCCCGGACTTCAACTTCATCATCGACGCGCATCCGCAGATGGCCAACGTGACCCTGGTGTCGGCCTGCTCGGGACATGGTTTCAAGCATTCCGCCGGGATCGGCGAGGCGTTGGCCATGCAGCACTGCCAGGAGGCGGGCGCGGTGAACCTATCGGCCTTCTCCCTGGCACGGCTGGCTAGCCTCCACAGGCGGGAGCAGACGTAGGGTGGACAACGCTCTTTTTGTCCACCATTGCGATTTCGGAGCGGTGGACGGGTCGGGTCGCGTAGGTGAAGCGTCAGCTACGCGCCCCGATCCACCCTACGACCGTCCGCACGCCCCGGCTCGATGCAGAAGAGGCGCTTTGTCGATAAGACCCGCCCCGTCATATGCCGGTGGGCGTTGGCCTGCTTCCTTCAATCGTGCAGCCAGCGATACATCACATGGCAATCCACCAGGCCCAGGGTGCGATGGCGGTAGGCCTGGGGCAGGGTGCCGACGATGCTGAAACCGTGCTTCTGCCATAGCGCCACGGCGACCGTATTGCTGGCCACCACGGAATTGAACTGCATCGCCTGAAAGCCCAGTTCGCGACCGATCTGTAGGGAATGTGCGCACAGGGCGCTGGCCACGCCCTTGCCACGGGCAACTGCGGCGGTCATGTAGCCGCAGTTGCAGACGTGGTCGCCGGGCCCGGCGGCGTTGGCCTTGATGTAGTAGCTGCCGAGAATCTGTCCGTCTTCCTCGGCCACGAAGGTGGCGCGGGGCAGTTCGACCCAGAGTTTCCAGGCGGTGTCGCGATCCATGGCCGGATCGTAGGCATAGGTTTCCTGGCCCTGGACGACGTCACGGATGATCGGCCAGACCTGCTCGAAGTCGGCTTCGGTAATAGGACGGATATTCACGTGCTCTCCTGGGAAATACAGCGACTCACGCCTTGAACATGCGCGGGTCGTAGGTGAAGTCGTAGATGTCGACGATGCTGATCTGGCTGACGGCCGGATGCTGCGGGTTGATCACCAGGTTGCGTTCCAGCGGCAGTACCGCAGACGGCACGATCAGGCCCAGGTGGCTTGCAGAGCGTAGCCAGCCAGTGCCGAACTCCATGCTCGGGCGGTCTACCGGCAAGGCGTTCCAGCCTCTGGGGAGCTCGCCCGTGTCGGGTTCCCAGTAGAGTTCGGGATCATCCGGCAATTCGAAGCAGGTGATCTTCATCGGCATCGCCGGTGGCCCTTCGGCATGCACGAAGGTTTCCAGGCAGCATATCGCCGGGGAGAGTCCCATATATACCGCAGGCACATCCTGCTCGTTCCAGCGCCCGCCTTCGAGCGCCGCACCGATGCCGGAAAGATCCCTGGCTCGCTTGGCCTTGGCCACACGCCAGGCCCGCATCAGGCCGCGCCACCCCAGTCGAGGGCATTGAGTACACGGCGAACCTGCCTGGCGCCGATTTCCGTTTCGCAGAGCATGACCGGCACCTGACCGCCCAGTGCCCCGTTGGGCCGGGACATCCAGTTGGCGGCCTCCTGCCGGCTCTCGAAAACCTCTTCGGCCAGTTGGCAAACCGTGGCGATCCGATCCAGGCGCTCGGAGGCAACCGGATCGAGGTTCTTGTGTTCGCGCCGCCGCCGCTCCAGCGTCGAAGTGGAGGCGTTGAGCAATCTCTCCAGGCTGCCTTCGGGGAGCACAAAGGCGGCTTTCACGGCCTGGGCCAGATCAGCCGTGAACCCCGTTCTGATCTGCTGCAACCGTTCGGCTTCATTGAGGTTGTCTCGGCCTGCGCTGAAATCCCAGAAGGCAGCAGCGATCGGATGATCGTCATCCTTCTTGCGTCTGTTCTGGCTCACTACGGTGATGCCCATGGCGACCTCCGTCATTTGGTATTTATTTTACGTCAAATGAAGGTTACACCTTCGAGGCGATAGATGCACCGCTTGCCAGAGAGTCTTTGATCAGCGGTCGAAACCCTCCGCCAGGTGCTGATCCTTGAGCTTCACGTAGTTGCCGGCGGTGTAGCTGAAGAAATTGCGCTCCTTGTCGGTCAGTGGTCGCGCCTGCTTCACCGGGCTGCCGACGTACAGGTAACCGCTCTCCAGCACTTTGCCCGGCGGCACCAGGCTGCCGGCGCCGATGATCACCTCGTCCTCGACCACGGCGCCATCCATCACCGTGCTGCCCATGCCGACCAGGATGCGGCTGCCCAGGGTGCAGCCGTGCAGCATGACCTTGTGGCCGATGGTCACCTCGTCGCCGATGATCAGCGGGAAACCGTCCGGGTTGAACGGGCCGGCGTGGGTGATGTGCAGCACGCTGCCGTCCTGCACGCTGGTGCGCTTGCCGATGCGGATGCGGTGCATGTCGCCGCGGATCACGGTCAGCGGCCACACCGAGCTGTCTTCACCGATTTCGACATCGCCGATGACCACCGCCGAGGCGTCGACGAATACTCGATCTGCAAGGTTTGGCTTGGTGCCCTGATAACTACGAATCGTCACGATAGAACCTCTTAAGCTGCGTCAGGCCTTGATTGTAATTAAGATGGACGCCATATCGGGCCAATAAGCCCTCTTATTCATTCCACCACAGGTACCCGACGTGAGTGCGAACAATCCCCTGCTGCAATCCTTCGACCTGCCGCCGTATTCGACCATCCTTCCTGAACATGTAGAGCCGGCGGTGGATGCCATCCTCGCCGAAAGCCGCGACGCGGTGGCCGAGCTGCTGGCCAGCCAGGGCGATGCGCCGCGCTGGGAATCGCTGATCGACCCGCTCGACGAGCAGGGTTCGAAACTGGGCCGCGCCTGGAGCCCGGTCAGCCACCTGAATGCCGTGTGCAACAGCGCCGAGCTGCGCGCTGCCTACGAGGCCTGTCTGCCGAAGCTGTCTGAATACTGGACTGAAATGGGTCAGAATCGTGCCCTGTTCCAGGCCTACGAAGCGCTGGCCGCCAGCCCGGAAGCGGCCGGTTTCGACGTGGCGCAGAAGACCATTCTCGAGCATGCCCTGCGTGATTTCCGTCTGTCCGGCATCGACCTGCCGGCCGAGCAGCAGAAGCGCTACGGCGAGATCCAGATGAAGCTCTCCGAGCTCGGTAGCCGCTTTTCCAACCAGTTGCTGGACGCCACCCAGGCCTGGACGAAGCACGTCGAGGACGAAAGCCTGCTGGCCGGCATCACCGATTCGGCCAAGGCGCAAATGAAACAGGCGGCCGAGGCCAAGGGGCTGGAAGGCTGGCTGATCACCCTGGAATTTCCCAGCTACTACGCGGTAATGACCTACGCCGACAACCGCGCCCTGCGCGAAGAGCTGTACGCCGCCTACTGCACCCGCGCCTCGGATCAGGGCCCGAACGCCGGGCAGAACGACAACGGCCCGGTGATGGCCGAGATTCTCGATCTGCGTCAGGAGCTGGCGCGCCTGCTCGGTTTTGCCAACTATTCCGAACTCAGCCTGGCCAGCAAGATGGCCGAGTCCACCGAGCAGGTGCTGAGCTTCCTGCGTGACCTGGCGGTGCGCAGCAAGCCCTTCGCCGAGCAGGATCTGGCCGAGCTCAAGGCCTATGCCGCCGAGCGTGGCTGCAACGACCTGCAGAGCTGGGACGTGGGCTACTACAGCGAAAAACTGCGTGAGCAGCGCTACAGCATTTCCCAGGAAATTCTCCGCGCCTACTTCCCCATCGACAAGGTGCTCGGCGGCCTGTTCGCCATCGTCGAGAAGCTCTACGGCATCCAGATCAAGGAGCTCTCCGGCTTCGACAGCTGGCACCCGGACGTGCGCCTGTTCGAGATCGAGGAGAACGGCCAGCACGTCGGGCGCTTCTTCTTCGACCTCTACGCCCGCGCCAACAAGCGCGGCGGTGCCTGGATGGATGGTGCCCGCGACAAGCGCCGCGCCGCCGGTGGCGAACTGGTCAGCCCGGTGGCCAACCTGGTGTGCAATTTCACCCCTGCTTCGACCGGCAAGCCGGCGCTGCTGACCCACGATGAAGTCACCACCCTGTTCCACGAATTCGGCCACGGCCTGCATCACCTGCTGACCCGGGTCGAGCACGTTGGTGTTTCCGGGATCAACGGCGTGGCCTGGGATGCCGTGGAGTTGCCCAGCCAGTTCATGGAAAACTGGTGCTGGGAGCCCGAGGGCCTGGCGCTGATCTCCGGCCACTATGAGACCGGCGAGCCGCTGCCCCAGGATCTGCTCGACAAGATGCTGGCCGCGAAGAACTTTCAGTCCGGGCTGATGATGGTGCGCCAGCTGGAGTTCTCGCTGTTCGACTTCGAACTGCACGCCAGCCACGGTGACGGTCGCAGCGTGCTGGAGGTGCTCGAAGGCATTCGCGACGAGGTCTCGGTGATGCGTCCGCCGGCCTACAACCGTTTCCCCAACAGCTTCGCGCACATCTTCGCCGGCGGTTACGCCGCGGGTTACTACAGCTACAAGTGGGCCGAAGTGCTGTCCGCCGATGCCTTCTCGAAGTTCGAGGAAGAGGGCGTGCTCAACCCGCAGACCGGTCGCGCCTTCCGCGAGGCGATCCTGGCCCGTGGCGGCTCCCAGGCGCCGATGGTGCTGTTCGTCGACTTCCGCGGCCGCGAGCCGAGCATCGATGCCCTGCTGCGCCACCTGGGCCTGAGTACGGAGGCGGCATGAGCGAGGTCACGCCGAAACGCTTTATCGCCGGGGCCGTGTGCCCGGCGTGCAGCGAAATGGACAGCATCAAGATGTGGAACGTCGATGGCGTGCCGCATCGCGAGTGCGTGCAGTGCGGTTATGCCGACACCCTGGACGAGCGCGGCAACTCGGTGGCCAGGGAGCTGCCGACCCGCGTCAACGTCAGTGCCCTGAAGCCCAAGGCTGCCGATCCCAAGGTCAAGGCCGTGCAGTTCTTCCCCAATCCGAAGTTGAAGAAAAGCGACGACTGACCAGGGTCTGTTGACGTTTCAACAACGCGGCTTGTAGCGTCACACATCAAATGTCGTATCCGAGCGATCAGGCTGAGCCCGTAGGATGGGTGAAACCCATCAATTGCCGATGGGTTTCACCCATCCTACGGGCTAATCCAACCTACCGGGTGCCGTGCCCCGAATGTAGCCTGGATTAGCCGCAGGCGTAATCCGGGGCCGATCCTTCGTTTAATGCGGATCATCGACAGGCCGCTTGCGCCTTATGGCTACCATCCCACATTACGATACCCCGTTCGCCGCCTCGGGCACATCGACCACCCTGGCCGACATAGGATCGTTGTCGCGACACTAGTGCCCCGCAATGCAAAACGCCGCTCCAACTGGAGCGGCGTTTTTGTTCGCAGGTGGCGCGATCAGGTACGCAGAATTTCGTTGATCGCGCTCGGTTTCGGACGCATTGCGCTGTACACCTGCCAGAGGATGAACATCAGGGCGATGCCCAGGAAGGTGCCGGAGATGGGGTTGGTGAAGAAGTCCATGAAGTTGCCGTCCGACAGCATCAGGCCACGACGCAGATTGGTCTCCGCCATCGGCCCGAGGATGAAGCCGATGATGAACGGTGCCGCTGGCAGGCCGGCCTTGACGAAGGCGAAACCGAGCAGGCCGAACAGCAGAATCGACCAGACGTCGAACAGGCGGCTGGAAAGACCGAAGGCACCCACTACGCACAGCACCAGTATGATCGGCAGCAGGATGTGCTTGGGCACGTCGAGCAGCTTGACGAACAGGCGCAGGCCGTAGAACTCCATGAACAGCATCATGAAGGTGGCGACGATCAGCGCGGCGAATATGGTGTACACCAGCGGCCCCTGGCTGATGAACAGCAGGGGGCCGGGCTGGATGCCGTGGATCAGGAAGCCGCCGAGCATGATCGCGGTGACGGTGTCACCGGGAATGCCCAGCGTCATCAGCGGCATCATCGCGCCACCGATACCGGCATTGTTGGCGGTTTCACTGGCGACCACGCCACCGATGTTGCCCTTGCCGTAGGTATGCCCGTCCTTGGCGCGTTTCTTGGCGATGATATAGGCCACCAGGTTCGAGGTGCCCGCGCCGATACCTGGCAGGATACCGATACCCAGGCCGATCAGGCCGGAGCGGCCAGCGTTCGGCAATTGTTCGCGGAACTCCTTGAGCGAGAACCCAAAGCCCTTGATGTTCTTCATGCTGACCGACTTGGCCTTGCCTTGCACCGCATGGCGACCCGTTTCGGCAAGCTTGATGATCTCGGCTACGGCGAACATGCCGATCATCACCGTGAGCATGGAGAAGCCACCATTCAGCTCGCTGAAACCGAAGGTGAAGCGACGGATGGCTTCCACCGGGGCGATGCCTACGGTGGCGGCTGCAAAACCCAAGGCACCAGCGAACAGCCCCTTGACCATCGAGCCAGCTGACAGCGTAGCGATCAGGGTCAGTGAGAATATGGCAATGGCGAAGTATTCGTGAGGGCCGAAGCTCAGGGCCACCTTGGCCAGTTGCGGAGCGATGAACATCAGTGCGGCAATACTGAACAGCGTGCCCAGGAAGGAGAACACGATACCGATGCCCAGCGCTTTCGCACCGTGGCCCTGTTCCATCAATGGGCCACCATCGAAAACCGTGGCGATGGACGATGGGGTTCCTGGAATCTTCAGCAGAATCGCTGAAATCAGTCCTCCCGATGTGGCGCCGATGAACAGCGCCACCAGCAGCGACAGGCCGGCTTGCGGGCCCATGGTGAAGGTCAGGGGAAGGCACAGCGCCACAGCCATGGTGGCGGACAGTCCAGGCACCGCGCCGAACACGATACCGACCGCCACGCCGATGGCCATCAGCAGCATGATGTTCAGTGAAAAGACCGCACCAAAGCCTTGCTGGAGTAATTCGAGCATGGTCGATCCTCAGAGGAAGTTGTTCAGCAGACCGGCAGGCAGCATCAGATCGAAGGCCTCGCGGAACAGCAGGAAGATGGCAGCCGAACTGATTACCGAAATCAGCAGGTAGCTCAGGTGTCTGGGTTTCTGGCGGACAGGCGTCAGCACCAGAAACTGCAGGTACAGATAGATCACCGTCATGACCGGGAAACCGACCGGGCCGAGCAAGGCGATGTAGCCCAGCATCAAGCCCAGTGTCAGTAGCACGGTCTTGGGTTCGATGATTTCCTTGGGGGCTGCCTCGGTGGGCAGCTCCGGCAGATCACTGCTCCCTTGGCTGGCAGCTTCGGTGCGGGCCTGCGGCTTTTGCGCCAGTGCAGTGAGTAGCTGCATCGCACCCAGCAGAAGCATCAGGCCGGCCAGCAGTATCGGAACGGTTCCGGCGTCGACGCCATCATGCCCCGGCAGTTGGTAGGCCATCACCAGGTAGGCGAGGCTGGCGCCGATCATGGCGATACCGATGGTCAGCTCTTTCTTTTTCGTGGTGGTACTCATATGAAACCTCGAAGAACGAATGCGTAGCGCTGCGCCCGAGCTATCGGGCCAGCGCTACGTAATGACTCACTTGCCCTGGCGCAACTGATCCTTGAACTGCATGAAGTCTTCGCGGGTCTTGGCCAGGATTGCCTTGGATTCTTCGGTACCGAAGTAGGCAACCGGCTGTTTGAATTTCTTCAGGTCTTCGGCGTATTCCGGCTTCTCGGTGATCTGTTTCATGATGTCAGCCATCTTCTCGACGATGGCCGGGTCGGTACCTTTCGGGAAGGCCACCACGTAGGGTTTGTCGAGGCTGATGTCCACACCCTGCTCCTTGAGCGTCGGGATGTCGCCCAGCAGTTCGTTACGTTCGTCGTTGGGCTGGCCCAAGGCGAGCATCTGACCACCGTCGATGTAGTCTTGCAGGGAGCCGTAACTGATCGCACCCAGATCGAGGCGGCCGCCTAGCATGCCCACCACGCGGTCAGACACGGTACCGCCATCGACCATCTTCAGTTTGGTGCCGGTAACCTTTTCCAGCATCAGGCCCTGAATATGGGAAAAACTGCCCATTTCCGTGCCATAGGTGATGCTGCCTGGCTTGGCCTTGGCCTTCTCGATCAGGTCTTTCATGCTGGTGATCCCGGACTGCTTGGAAGCAGCGAAGATTGCGCTCTTGTCGACACCAGCGATGCAGGCAACATCGAAGGTCTCGTAGCTGTCTTCAGTCAGGCCGGCCACTTCATTGACGATCAGTTGGCCCGGGTGGGTGAAGAGGATGGTATTGCCGTCGGCTGCTGCACCTTTCACCTGTTCGGCTGCGAGAGTACCGCCGCCGCCTGCGATGTTGGTGACGACCATGGTTTTGCCGGTGATCTGGTTGAAGTACTTGGCCATCATGCGGGCGTTGAAGTCGCTGTCGCCGCCAGGGTTGGCGATCACCACCACCTGGACGGGGCGGGTTGGCCATTTGACGTCATCGGCGATAGCGGCCGAGTGGGTGCCGATAGCACCCATGCCGACCATGGCAGAGAGGAGGGAGGCGCGGAATATTTTTTTCATTGGAGGCTCCGGATTGAACTGAGGGTCGTCAGCATTGGTTGACGCATGATTTGCGGCTTGGAAAGCAACGTGTCCATGACGCTCTGCAGGCGAGCGCCCAGGCACGAACTGATACCTGGCGAGGGGGGAGCGTCAGGTTATCGGGCAATTCCTGGTCGCGCTGGCGATGGCAGTGCAGCGAGGTAACTGGACTCAGGCGCATGGCGAAAACTGCCAGCCATTGGGGTGATCACCGAGGTGCCGAAGCGAATCGACACAGGCGTGGTGTGCGGGGTGGGCGCTTAAGGTCTTGGGCATGACCTTGCCTCTATTGTTATTAGTTGTGTCATACGTTGTCGTATGACTTTGCAGATTAGTATCAAGCTCATCCGTGCATGTCAACGCAGCAATCGGTCAGGATGTTGTGACCTTTCGTTACAGAGGCTCCTGGTATTCTTGAGTTGAATCAATATCTCTCAAGGAACTGGTCTCGGATGTAAAATATTTTCAATTGTCGTACGATAACGTATGTCAAGCAGAAAGCACCCGCACCTCTCATGTAAAGCGCCACAGGCCGTGTTTCGCCACACAGCCCTGCCACTATAAAAACACTGAGGCACTTGATTGATGATTCTTTCTGCCACCCAGCACATATTCATCTGTGCGCTTTTAGGTTCCCCGTCCATTCAGCCAAGCGCGCCGTCCTCGATGTCGGCCTGATTCGTCACCGGAGCATTGTGTGCCGGTGTGATTTCGAAATCATTGGATGATCAGCCAGATGCCAACAGCCAGAGCGAGTCGGGTGCGCTATAGCATCTTGCTGATGTTGTTTCTCGTCACTTCGGTGACCTTCGCCGACCGCTCCAGCCTGTCGATTGCCGGTGCGGCCCTGCAAGCGGAGCTGGGGATCGGTGCAGTGACCCTGGGCTATATCTTCTCGGCTTTCGGCTGGGCCTACGTGGTGGCACAGATCCCTGGCGGCTGGCTATTCGACCGTTTCGATGTCAAGCGTGTCTATGCCATCGCCCTGTTCGCCTGGTCGCTGCTGACCCTGTCGCAGGCCTTCGTCGGTTTCTTGCCGCTGGCCTGGACAATCGCCACGCTGTTCCTTCTGCGGCTGGCGGTGGGGCTCGCCGCGGCGCCCTGTTTTCCCGGCAATGCACGCATCATCGCGGCCTGGTTCCCGACCGCTGAGCGTGCCACCGCCACGGCCGTTTCCGCCTCCGCACAGTATTGCTCGACCGCGCTGTTCGCCCCGCTGATGGGCTGGGTGGTACAGGCTATGGGCTGGCAGTACGTATTCATCGTGCTCGGCTGTTTCGGTCTGCTGTTGTGCGTCTTGTGGCTCAGGATCATCCATGGCCCGCGCGACCATCCCGGAATCAGTGCCGCGGAGTTCGCCCACATAGAGACGGGCGGCGGGCTGATCGACCTGCACCCGCTGCAGAACCGCAGCGGGCGCTCGCAGCGCGGTTATCTCTGGCTGCTGTTGAGTCAGCGCACCTTGCTGGGCATCTATGCCGGACAGTTCTTCAGTAATGCAACGACCTACTTTTTCCTGACCTGGTTTCCGGTCTATCTGATCCAGGTGCGCGGCATGACCCTGATAGGCGCGGGTTTCGCCGCGGCGCTGCCGGCGATCAGTGGTTTCGTCGGCAGCCTGTGCGGCGGTCTGCTATCCGACGGCCTGCTACGTCGTGGCCACTCCCTGACACTGGCGCGCAAGTTGCCGATTGTTTCCGGTATGGCGCTGTCGTCCAGCATGGTGCTCTGTATCTACGCCGACACCGATACGGCCGTGCTGGCGCTGATGGCTCTGGCGTTCTTCGGCAAGGGGTTCGGAACCCTGGGCTGGACGCTGGTCGCCGATACCTCGCCGCGGCAGATCATCGGCCTCTCCGGTGGGCTGTTCAATACCTTCGGCAACCTGGCGGCGATCACCACGCCAATCGTGGTCGGCTACCTGGTGAGCCGTACCGGTTCTTTCGATCTGGCACTGACCTATGTGGCGGTTAATGCCTTGCTGGCGGCGTTCTGTTATCTGTTTCTGGTCGGCCGGATCCAGCGCATCGAACTGGACGACGAGCCGGTGGATAGCGCCGTAGCCGAGGCACCGAAGTCGCGCTGACGAATTTCCGAGGAGAGCAATGTCCATGAGCAATCTGAATCCTGTGCTGCTGCAGTCGCTTGAGCAGGTCGTCGGCGAAGCCGGCCTGATCCGTGATGACGAGCGCATGCAGAGCTATCTCAGCGACTGGCGTAATGCTTATCGTGGCAAAGCGGCACTGGTCGTTCGTCCCGCCTCCACCGATGAAGTGGCGGCGGTCGTACGGTTGTGTGGCGAAGCCGGGGTGACCCTGGTGCCCCAGGGTGGCAATACCGGTTTGTGCGGCGGCTCCATTCCCGACGACTCGGGTTGCCAGGTGGTGCTGTCGCTGACCCGGATGACCCGGATTCGTCAGGTCGATCCGGCCAACGAGACCATCACCGTCGAAGCGGGCGTGATCCTGCAACACCTGCAGGAAGCCGCTGCGCAAGTGGGCCGGCTGTTCCCGCTTTCGCTGGGTGCCGAGGGCAGTTGCACCATTGGTGGCAATCTGGCCACCAATGCCGGTGGTACGGCGGTTTTGCGCTACGGCAATATGCGCGACCTGACCCTGGGCCTCGAAGTGGTGCTGCCCGATGGGCGAATCTGGGATGGCTTGCGTGGCCTGCGCAAGGACAATACCGGCTACGACCTCAAGCACCTGTTCATCGGCTCCGAGGGCACGCTGGGGATCATCACGGCGGCCGTGCTCAAGCTGTATCCCGCCGTGCGCAGCCGCACCACCGCCTGGGTCGCACTGCCGAGCCCGCAGGCGGCTGTCGATCTGATCGGGCGCATGCGCGCCCTGTGCGGTGATCGCCTGACCGGCTTCGAACTGATGTCGCGGCAGAGCGTGGAGTTCGTCCTGCGGCATGTGGCTGGGTGCAACGACCCATTCACCGAGGTTCATCCCTGGTATGTGCTGATCGAGCTGAGCGACACCCTGGTCGATGCGTCGCTGGCCGAGATGCTGGAAAGCGGTTTGGGCGAAGCGCTCGAACAGGGCGAGGCACTGGACGCCGTGGTGGCTGGCAGCGAAGCCCAGGTTGCGGCACTATGGAAGATGCGCGAAGGTATTTCTGAAGCGCAGAACCATGAAGGGCCGAGCCTCAAGCATGACATCAGCGTCCCGGTCAGCAGCATTCCGGCCTTTATCGAGGCCGCTGACCGCAAGCTGCAGGAGGCGTTTTCGGGCGTGCGCATCGTTGCCTATGGCCACGTTGGCGACGGCAACCTGCACTACAACATCAGCAAACCGCCGGGCAGCGATGATGTGCTTTTCAAGGCCCAGGCCGAGGCGATCATGCACGTCATTTACGGGGTTACCCGCGACTTCGCCGGCAGCATCAGCGCCGAGCACGGGCTGGGCCAGGCCAAGCGTGAGGCTGCGCGTCATTACAAGCATCCGCTGGAACTGGAACTGATGCGCACCCTCAAGCAGGCGCTGGATCCCGCAGGGCTGATGAATCCGGGCAAGCTGCTCTGATTCTATGATTGGCTCGTGCTGGAGCGTCAACGAGCCCTAGAGTTCGCCATTGTGCTGAAGGATACTGGCCGACCTTCTGGGACATGAATAAGGACGTTTCTCGTGCGCCTCCTGCTGCTGCCTCTGCTTGCCATCGCCGTACCTGCGCTGGCCGATGTGCGTATCGATGACCTCACGGCAAAACGCAGCGACTGGGAAACCTATCGCTTTCCGCTGCTGGTTGGCGATAGCCCCGCCATCGGGCGCATCAACACCTTTCTGCATGCCCTTGAGTTGCAGGCGCTTCCCGGGCGCTTCGCCAAGTCGCCGTTCGAGAACGTACAGCCCAAGGAGGGCGAAATCTGGGGTGTGAATAGCCTCGATTATCAGGTTCTTGGTCAGGGGCCGGGCTATCTGTCCCTGAGCATCGACGGTGAGTCTACGGGCGCCTACACCAGTCAGAGCTCGCGCAGTTACAACTTCGACCTGGCCAGCGGCCGCCCCATCGGGTTGCCGCAACTGCTAACACCGGAAGGGCTGCTGCGTTTGCAAAGTGAGGTGCAAGGCCTGCGGGCCAAACGCATGGAGGACTTCCTCAAGGCGCTGCCGCCAAGCAAACCTGGTGAACCCGAAAGTCTGAGTGAAGACGAGCAATGGCTGGAAGGGCAGCGCAACATGTATTCCTACTGTCTGGATACGCGCCGCGATACCGGCCTCGGCTATGACCGAGTGCAGTTAGGCAACGATAGGCTGACTCTGATTGCCGAGAGCTGCGCCAACCACGCCAGTCGTGCCCTCGATGACCTTGGCGAATTTCCCAACAGCTTCAGCTACAGGGCCCTGAACGATGATCTAAGCCCCTACGGACGCTGCCTGTTGCTGGAGCAGCGCGGCGACTGTGCGCTACCGGCCAATACTTCCGCGCAAGGTGTTTATCACGGCACCCTTGGGCGCTACCCGATCACCCTGGTGCTCGAGTATCTGTCTGCCGGTCACCGCCTGTCCGCGAGCTACTTCTACGACAAGCATGCCAAGCGCATCGAGCTTGGTGGCGAGCATCAGCAGGACTTCGTCACCCTCTACGAAAACAGCGAGCCACCGGCCCGCTTCGAGCTCGAGTTCCAGGCTGATGGCAGCCTGAAAGGCACCTGGCAGCAGGGCGGCAAGCCGGCGCTGGATGTCCAGCTCACCCCGTGACCTCGGTCGACAAGGAGAACCTATGTGGCATCTGGTATGTGGCGACAATGCGGTAGCGGGTGTGACCCATGTGATCGGGCAGCAGGCTGCCGATGAAGGACTGCGGGTAATGCGTGACGACCTGGCGGTCGGCCCGCTGGGCGATGTCGACGCACCACCCTGTGCGGAGCGCGTGGCGTTCTGGAGCGCTGTGTGGCCTGAGGGCGTAACGCCGGTTCCGGATTTCGCTGCAGAGCTGCCCGCCGATGCGCAGTGGATCGCCGGCCTTACCCAGCAGGGGCGTCCCGTCACCGTCTGGCATGGCGACAGTGCCAGCGAACAGCTGCTGCTGGCCCGGGTGGCACATGCGCTGGAGAGCAGTGATGTACTGTTGCTCGAGGTGTCCTGTGGCACCGGCAACAGCTGGGTACAGAGCCGCAAGGCGGTCGCCATGCACGCACCGCAGGCACTGTTCGCACTGGCCAAGCCTCGCCCGGTCGATTCAGAACGTCGTGCAGCGCTGGCAGCACAGTGGTGCGCAGCGGCGGTAGATGGCGGCCTGATTCATCGTTGGCAGGCGGGAAATTTTGCGGCTGAGGATTACCAGGCCGTCGACGCCGCCCTGGTGCGTCACGCCCGAGCGGAGCCGCAACCGCTGGCGCGCGTCATGGCCGAGGTGATGGCGCGTAACGACGGTTTCTTCGCCAGCGATTACTTCCTGTTCTGGCGTGCCCGCGAGTTGGCTGCAGCGGGGCAACTGGTGCTCAGCGGCGAGTCGGGTGAGCACGGCTATTCGTCGATGCTGGCCCGTCGCGGCTCCTGACTCAGCCGCGAAAGAACTCTCCCGGCGTGGCACCGAACTGCTGGCGAAACGCGGCGATGAAGGCCGAGGTGGAGTCGTAGCCGCAGAGCAGCGCTACGTCGGTGACGCGCTGGCCCTGTTCCAGCGGCGTCAGCGCACCGAGCAGACGCAGGCGTTGGCGCCAGGCGCGGAAGGTCAGGCCGGTGTCACGCAGGAACAGGCGGCTCAGGGTCTTTTCCGACACGCCCAGGCTTTCGCCCCAGGCCGCCAGCGAGCGATCATCGTCCGGTCTTTTCTGCAGACGACTGCACAGCGTGCGCAGGCGTGCATCGCTCGGCAGTGGCAGCGACAGATGCACTTCGGGCGCCGCCCGCAGGCGGTCGAGCAGTACCTGTGCGAGCCGGCCGTCCGGGCCCGTTTCATCGTATTCCACCGGCAGTTCGCAGAAGCTGCGGATCAGTTCGCGGGTCAGGGCATCCACACCGAGCACGCGGCAACTGCCGGGCAATGGATCGACACGGTTGTCGTCCAGGTAGAGGCTGCGCATTTCGGTATTCGGCGAGCTCAGCACCTCGTGTTCCAGGCCCGCGGGAATCCAGATGGCCCGCTGCGGGGGCGCGACGAAGCTGCCGACCGCGGTGCGCACATGCAGCACGCCCTGGATGGCGTAGGTCAGCTGCACCCACGGGTGATTATGACGCGGCGTGCCGGTCTGCCGGGGCAGGGATTCATTACGCGCGTACAGCGGCCGCGGCAGGCGCTGCAACTGGGGAATACTGCGTTCGGCAATCGCGTTGTGTCCGTTAGGCGACATGATCTGGCTTTATGGCGTTAGTCGGCAATGAAGGCTCAGGGTAGAGTGGGCGCCTTTCTATGGCAACTGCCTGCCTTCGTCTGCTCGGAATTCTGCCCATGGCCCGCTCCCGTCTGCTGCCCGACAACTTCACGCTGACCCTGATCGCCGTCGTCGCCACCGCCACCTTCCTGCCCGTCAGCGGCGATGCGGCGGTGGCCTTCGGCTGGATTACCAACCTGGCCATCGCCCTGTTGTTCTTCCTGCACGGCGCCAAGCTGTCGCGTGAGGCCATCGTTGCCGGTGCCGGCCACTGGCGTCTGCACCTGCTGGTGTTCAGCTGCACCTTCATTCTCTTCCCTCTGCTGGGGCTGGCGCTCAAGCCGTTGCTGTCGCCAATGATCGGCACCGAGCTGTACCTCGGCATGCTCTACCTGTGCGCCTTGCCGGCTACGGTGCAGTCGGCCATCGCCTTCACCTCCCTGGCACGCGGCAACATTCCCGCGGCGATCTGCAGCGCGGCGGCCTCCAGCCTGTTCGGCATCTTCCTCACGCCGTTGCTGGTGGCGTTGCTGATGGATGTGCACGGTGACGGTGGCTCGACCCTGGATGCCATCGGCAAGATCACCCTGCAACTGCTGGTGCCCTTCATCGCCGGCCAGATCGCCCGGCGCTGGATCGGCGCCTGGGTAGGCCGCAACAAGAACTGGCTGAAGTACGTCGATCAGAGTTCGATCCTGCTGGTGGTCTACACCGCCTTCAGTGCGGCGGTGGTCGAAGGCCTGTGGAATCAGGTGTCCTGGCCGACCTTGGCGGCACTGGTGTTCGCCTGCTGCCTGCTGCTGGCCCTGGCGCTGGGTATCACCGCGCTGCTGGGCAAATGGTGCGGCTTCAACGTGGAAGACCGTATCACCATTCTGTTTTGCGGCTCGAAAAAGAGCCTGGCGACTGGCGTGCCGATGGCCCAGGTGCTGTTCGCCGGCAGCAGCATCGGCCTGATGATCCTGCCGATGATGCTGTTCCACCAGATCCAGCTGATGGTCTGCGCGGTGCTTGCTCAGCGCTATGCCAAGCGTCCGGAATCCGTGGACGAGGGTTTGCAAGCCAAGGTGTGACGGCCATGCGTGCGCCGTCCGATCCGTAGGGTGGGTGGAGGCGCGCTATATATTCGATGACGAAGCTGGTGTCGCGCGCCGTAACCCACCGCAGGGGTTATCGGTGCAATGTCGGTGGTGGGTTACAGCGCCCCTGGGAATGGTGTCTGTGCCGGCTACCGACGTGGCGCTTGCACCCACCCTACGATTGCGTCTCTTCATCCTCGCGAATGCGATACCACGCCACATACAACGCCGGCAGGAACAGCAGGGTCAGCAGGGTGGCGCTGAAGATGCCGCCGATCATGGCGTAGGCCATCGGTCCCCAGAACACTTCGCGGGCGATGGGGATCATGCCCAGGCTGGCTGCGGCGGCGGTCAGCAGGATCGGCCGTCGGCGGTGCTGGGTGGCTTCGACCACCGCTTTCCAGGGCGAGTCGCCGGCGCGTTCGAACTCATCGATCTGGGTCACCAGGATCACCGAGTTGCGGATGATGATGCCGATCAGCGCCAGGATGCCGAGGATGGCCACGAAGCCCATGGGCGTGCCGGTGGGCACCAGGGCCAATACCACGCCGATCAGCCCCAGTGGCGCCACGCTGAACACCAGGAAGGTCTTCGCTACGCTGTGCAGCTGGATCATCAGAAAGGTGGCCATCAGGAACAGCATCAGTGGCAGCACGCTGGCGATCGGGCCCTGGGCCTTGCCGCTTTCCTCCACGGTGCCGCCGGTGGCGACGCTGTAGCCGTTCGGCAATTGATCCGAGAATTTGCGGATGTCCGCTACCAGGTCGGTGACCAGATCGGTCGGTTGGATATCGCTGGCCACAGCGGCCTTGAGGGTAATGGTCGGCTTGCGGTCGCGGCGCCAGACCAGCGGTTGTTCCAGCTCGTAGCCCACGCTGGCGAAGGCGCGCAGCGGAATGGCCACGCCGCTCGGGGTGACGATCTGCAGGTTCTCCAGGGTCTGCGGTGAGCTGCGTTCGCTGTCTTCGGCACGACCGATCACGTCGATCAGGTAGATGTCGTCCTTGACCTGGGTGACCGTGGTGCCGCTGACGATGCTGTTCAGCAGGTTGGCGACGTCCTCCGAGGACAGGCCGAACTGGCGCGCCTTGTCCTGGGCGATGTCGATGCGCAACACCTTGCCCGGCTCGTTCCAGTCGTAAACCATTTCGCCGATGTCCGGGTTCTTGTCCAGCAGCGCCGCCAGTTCCAGGGCGTGTTTGCGCACCTGGTCGACATCCGCGCCGCTGATCCGATACTGGATCGGCCGACCTACCGGCGGGCCCATTTCCAGCGGCTGGACGAAGCTGCCGATGCCGACGAAATCTTCGCGCAGGCGTTTCTTCAATTTGCCGACCAGCCGATCGCGGGCGTCGATGTCCTGGCTGACGATCACCAACTGGGCGTAGAACGGATTCTGCAGTTGCTGATCCAGCGGCAGGTAGAAGCGCAGGGCGCCCTGGCCGATGTAGGTGCTCCAGCGGGCGATGTCCGGATCGTCCTTGAGGCTGGCTTCGAGGCGGTCGACCTGGGCGCGGGTCTCGTTGATCGAGGCGTTTTGCGGCAGGTTGAGGTCGACGAGAATTTCCGGGCGATCCGAGGCGGGGAAGAACTGGCTCTGCACCAGGGTCATGCCTGCCAGAGAGGCGGCGAACATGGCCACCGTCAGGCCGATCGTCCACCAGCGGTGCCGCATGGCCAGCAGCAGGCCCTTGTCGAAGGCGCGGGCGATGCGTCCCGGGCCGCTTTCCTTGGCCTTCATGCGCTTGGGCAGGATATGCACGGCGATCACCGGGGCGAATACCACGGCCACCAACCAGGACAGCGACAGCGCCACGGCGATCACCGCGAACAGGGTGAAGGTGTATTCGCCGGCCGAGCTGGCATTGAGGCCGATGGGCACGAAACCGGCCACCGTCACCAGGGTGCCGGTGAGCATCGGGAACGCCGTGGAGGTGTAGGCGAAGGTGCCGGCGTCGTGCAGCGAGTCGCCTTTTTCCAGGCGCGTGACCATGATCTCGACGGTGATCATGGCGTCATCCACCAGCAGGCCAAGGGCGATGATCAGCGCGCCCAGGGAGATGCGCTGCATGGTGATGCCGCTGTACTCCATGAACATGAAGGTCATGGCCAGCACCAGCGGGATCGAGCAGGCGACCACCAGGCCAGCGCGGATACCGAGGCTGACGAAGCTGACCAGCATGACGATCAGCACGGCCTCGAAGAGTGCGCGGGTGAAGCCGCTGACGGCTTCGTCCACCACTTCGGCCTGATCCGACACCACATGCACGCCAACGCCCACCGGCAGATCGGTGGTCAGCTCGTCCATGCGCGTGTGCAGGGCCTTGCCGAAGGTCTGGATGTTGCCGCCGTCGCGCATGGCGATGGCCAGGCCGATGGCAGGCGTGCCGTTGAAGCGGAACAGCGATTGCGGCGGGTCGACATAACCGCGGCTGATCTCGGCGATATCGGTCAGGCGATAGAAACGATCATCCAGGCGCAGGTTGACGTTGCGCAGGTCGGCTTCCGAGGCGAACTGGCCACTGGTGCGTACGGAAATACGCTCCGGGCCGGCTTCGATCACGCCGGAGGGCGTCACCGCGTTCTGCGCCTGCAGGCTCTGGATAACCTGGCTCTGGTCGATACCCAGAGCGGCCAGCTTGCGGGTCGAGAAAGTGAGGTAGAACACCTCGTTCTGCTGGCCGACCATCTGCACCTTGCCCAGGTCGGGCACGCTGCGGATCTCGGCACGCACCTGTTCGACGTAGTCGCGCAGGGCCCGCATGCTCAGTCCGTCGCCGGTAAAGGCGTAGATGGAGCCGAACACATCGCCGAATTCGTCGTTGAACGAAGGGCCCTGCAAGCCCTGGGGAAACTCGCCGCGGATGTCGTCGACCTTCTTGCGCACCTGGTACCAGATGTCGGGAATATCGCCGGCCTTGGTGGTGTCGCGCAGGAACACCATGATGGTCGACTCGCCGGGCCGTGTGTAGCTCTTCACGTAGTCCAGGGAGTCCAGTTCCTCGAGTTTCTTCTCGATGCGGTCGGTGACCTGGTTGAGCGTCTCGTCCACCGTGGCGCCTGGCCAGCGGGTCTGGATGACCATGGTCTTGATGGTGAAGGAGGGGTCTTCCTCGCGGCCCAGGTTCATGTAGGAAATCACCCCCATGAGCAGGGACACGAACAGCAGGTACCAGACGAACGACTGATGCCGCAGCGCCCAGTCGGAGAGGTTGAAGCCGTTCTTGCGCGGCGCCTGCTGATTCATGGTGCCACGCCCTCATCGATGCGTACTGCCTGGCCGTCCTTGAGCTCGCTCAGGCCGGCGCTGACCACTTTGTCGCCAGGGGCCAGGCCCTCGACGCTGATTTGTTGACCTTCGCGGCCGACTATCCGTACGGCGCGCGGGTGCACGGTTTTCGCCGCCGTGTCGATGACCCACACGCGGGGCTGGCCGTCGATCTCCTGCAGCGCACCTGCCGGCAGCTGGCTGCGCGGCGTCTGCTCGCGGGAAAGGCTGATGGCGACCGCGGTGCCCAGGCGCAGGCCGGGGGGCGTGTCTTCCAGGGTCAGGCGCGCGCGGCGGGTGCGGGTCTCGGCGTCGGCACGCGGCCCCAGCTCGCGGAGGTGGCCGCGAGTGGCGATGCTCGGGTCGAGCTGGGAGACGACGTTGAACTTCACCCCGTCGTCCAGGGCGTCGGCCAGCTCCACGGGTAGGTCGAAAACCGCTTCCTTGACGTCTGGGCGGGCCAGGGTTACGACTTCCTGGCCGGCACCGACCACCTGGCCGGCCTCCACGTGCCAGGCCGTCACCACCGCATCGAATTCGCTGTTCAGGGTGCCGTAGGCGAGCCGGTCGCGGGCCTGCCGCGTGGCGGCTTCGGCCTGGTCGCGGTTGCTGCGGGCGCTGCTCAGTTCGGTCTGCGCCTGTTCCAGCACGGCCTTGGCGCCGACGCCCCGGTCGAACAGTTCCTGCTGGCGGCGGGCACTGGCCTGGGCGTTGATCCACTGCGCTTCGCTACGCGCCTGATCGCCTTCGCTGGCACGCAGGGCGTTCTGCTGATCGGTCGGGTCGAGGGTGGCCAGGGTCGTGCCGGCCTTCACTTCGGCACCGGCGTCCACCAGGCGCTGGGCGACGCGGCCGCCGACACGAAAGCCCAGCGTGCTCTGCACCCGAGCCTCGATGGTGCCGGCGAAGCGGCCCAGAATCTGCTGGTTCTGTTGTTGCACCTCGGTATACAGCACCGGGCGGATCGGTTCGGGCTTCTCCTCCTCGGCGCAGCCTGCCAGTAGCACGGCTGCGATCAGGGCTATACCGGTACCAGGCCGTTGAAAAGCGTAGGCGAGGAAGTCAGCGCAAGGCGAAAGTAGCCGAGAAAGCGGAGTGTACGAGTAGTACATGAGCATTTTGAGGCTGCTTTCAACGCCGTGCTGGCGACGCAGGTAGTTTTTCAGCGGTCTGGCAGGTCTCATGGCTGTTCCTCCTGCCTGCGCGCCTCGGCGACTTCCACCTTCTGGCCCGGGTGCAGCAGTTGCCCGCCGGCCACCACCACGCGATCGCCATCGTCCAGGCCGCCGCGGATGATCACCTTGTCGGTCAGGTAGCGACCGACCTGCACCGGCTGCAGCTGCGCGACATCGTCGTCGCCAAGCCGCCATACCGCCGGTTCGTGCTCGGCCTTGGTCAGCGCCGACCAGGGCAGCTCGACGCTGCGGTTGGTCTGGTTGCGCACATGAGCACTGACGGTGGCACCCAGGGTCATCGCCGCCGGCACCTGCTCCAGGCCGACCTTGACCTGCAGCGTGCCGCTCTGCGCCGACACCTGGGGATTGACCTCGCGCACCTTGCCTTCGGCACTGATATCCGGGTTGTCCAGCAGGCTGACGCGCAACGCCTGGCCGGGCTCGACGAGCAGGGCTTCATAGACGTTGAACACCGCGTCGCGCTCACCTTCACGGGCCAGGCCGAAGATCGGCGTGGCCGCCTGCACCACCTGGCCCACCTCGGCCTGGCGGGCGGTAATGACCCCATCGCTCTCGGCGCGCAATTCGGTGTAGCCGCTTTGTTCACGGGCGTCGGCCAGTTGTGCTTCGGCCGCGGCCAGGCTGTTGCGCGCGCTGCGTTCGCTGGCCAGGGCGCTGTCGTATTCGCTGCGGCTGGTGTATCCCTTGGGCAGCAGCTGTTGCTGGCGCCAGAGGTTGGCCGCACTCAGTTTTACCTGGGCCCGCGCGGCTTCGGCGGCAGCCTCGGCGGAGCGCACCGCGTTGCGTTGATCCTGTGGATCGAGCCGGGCCAGTACCTGGCCGGCCTGCACGCTGTCGCCGACATCGACCAGGCGCTCGGTGATCTTGCCGCCAATGCGGAACGACAGGTCGGTCTGTACCCGTGCCTGTATATCGCCGGTGAGTGTGGCGTCCGCCGCGTAGTCGATCTGGCTGACCGTCGCCACCTTGACCCGTGGGTGCTGTGGCTCGGGCGGCGTCTCGTCGGCGCAGCCGGCCAGCAGCACGAATGCCAGCAAGGCCCCGGCAATACGAGACGAAGCGAAGATCGGTACGGGTGGCATGCGGGCTCCGGCACGGCAGGATGCGAAGGTGTGTGCAGATGCGACCGCAGCGGGCGACGAACGGTTCAGGCAACCTCTTCCGACGAAGGTGGCTTGTACCTGTGCGGGTAAGCGAATACTGTATTTATATACAGTTATCGAGCCTCCATCATGAATCCCACCTCAGCCCCGCGCGGTCGCGGCACCGCCAGCAAACCCCACAACCGCTTCGCGCCTACCACGAGCGAGGCCGAGGACGATGGCTGGTATCAGGAACAGACACCGCTGACCTTCGTTACCGAGGTGCGGCATGAGTTGGCGAAGACGGTGATCAGTCGCAACAACTCGCCGGATGTGGGGTTCGACCGTTCGGTGAATCCCTACCGGGGTTGTGAACACGGCTGTATCTATTGTTTTGCGAGGCCGAGCCACGCCTACTGGGATCTGTCGCCGGGCATCGATTTCGAGACCAAGCTGATCGCCAAGACCAACCTGGCCGAGCGCCTCGAGGAGCAACTGAGCAAGCCGGGTTATGTGCCCAAACCCATCGCGCTGGGCATCAACACCGATGGCTATCAGCCCATCGAGCGTGAGCATCAGTTGACGCGCCAGGCCCTGGAAATCCTTCTGCGCTATCGCCACCCGCTGAGCATCATCACCAAGAGCGCACTGATCCTGCGCGATCTCGACCTGCTCGAAGAGCTGGCCAGCCTCAATCTGGTCAGCGTGGCCTTCAGCGTCACCACCCTGGATGACGAACTCAAACGCATCATGGAGCCGCGTACCGCTGCGCCGCGGGCACGCCTGCGGGCCATGCGCACCCTTCATGAGCACGGCGTACCGGTGGGCATGATGGCAGCGCCGATGATTCCGATGATCAATGACATGGAACTGGAGCGCCTGCTCGAGGCCGGGCGCGAGGCGGGGGCGAGTTCGGCGGGTTATGTGCTGCTGCGTTTGCCGCTGGAGATTGCCGGGTTGTTCGAGGAGTGGCTGCAGACGCATTTCCCTGAACGCGCCGAGCATGTGATGAGCCTGATTCGCCAATCCCGCGGTGGGCAGAACTACGACAGCCGCTTCGGCTCACGGATGAAGGGCGAGGGCCATTTCGCCGAACTGCTGGCCCAGCGCTTCCGCCTGGCCCGGCGCCGTTACGGTTACGACGGTACCAAGCGGGCCAGCCTGGATTGCTCGCAGTTCTGCCCGCCGGGACAGCAGATGGGGTTGTTCTGAGAAAGGTGGTGGCGGCTACTAGCTACTAGCTACTAGGAGGGCGGGCGCAGTGCTTTCATCCCTCAATCACCCCGGCGAGCGGAGATTTGTCACGCAGACGTGCCTTGAATGATCTTGGCACAGTCCAAGCCTTCGACCACTTGTCGACAATCCTGCCGACTGGGAAGCTGTGCGCTGTCATACGCTTCGCCCCATCCGTAAACGAGGTAACGCTATGCCTGGTAATCATCGTTCTGCCGATGGCAAATCCGAGAAAAACGCCGCTTCTGCCGCCGAGGCGCTGGATCACCTGGTCGATGGCTTCCTGCGCTTTCGCCAGGATGTGTTCCCGCAGCAACAAGCGCTGTTCAAGAAGCTTGCCCACGCTCAGTCACCGCGTGCCATGTTCATCACCTGTGCCGATTCGCGCATCGTTCCCGAGCTGATTACCCAGAGCGAGCCGGGCGATCTGTTCGTGACCCGCAACGTCGGTAATGTGGTACCGCCTTACGGCCAGATGAACGGTGGCGTTTCCACCGCCATCGAGTACGCCGTAGCGGCGCTGGGCGTACAGCACATCATCGTCTGCGGTCACTCCGATTGTGGCGCGATGAAAGCGGTGCTCGATCCTGCCACCCTCGAACGCATGCCCACGGTCAAGGCCTGGCTGCGCCATGCCGAAGTGGCCAAGACGGTGGTCGCGGACAACTGCGGTTGCGCCGATCACACCACTCTCGGCGTGCTCACCGAAGAAAACGTGGTGGCTCAGCTCGACCACCTGCGCACCCATCCATCGGTGGCCTCACGCCTGGCCGCCGGGCAGTTGTTCATCCACGGCTGGGTGTATGACATCGAAAGTTGTCAGATCAAGGCGTACGATTCCGAGACAGGCGCGTTCCGCCAGATCGGTGACGGCCCGCTGCCGATGGCCACACCGCGTGCACGTTATCCACAGGGCTGAGAGGCCGCCCGCCGATGGTTGCGTAGGGGCTGCAACGTGGCGGGAGCGGGCATTGCAGTTTGCGTGGGAGGGGCTTTAGCCGCGATTGAGCCGTCAAGGGCGCGAAGGGCTCGCGGCTAAAGCCCCCCCACAGTGATAGAGCGTAGGGTGGATCGGGGCGCGTAGCTGACGCTCTTTTCATCCACCATCGCGGTTGCAGAGTGGTGGACGGATGAAGCGTCGTCCACCCTACGAAAGGCCGCTTTCGCCTTGTAGCATCTTGTTCGGACGCGAGCCCGGTTCGCGGGCGCGAGATCGGCGAACTCGGAGGGCTATGCTAGGGTCTCTAGTCGATATTCCGACAAAAACAAAACGATGCTGCCCGATCATGTCCCGAACGCAAAGAACGCTCGATCCGTCCTATGAGTTGATGGATGACCACGAAGGTCATTCGCTGATCTATCGCCAGCATGGCTTTCCCAGTCCGCTGGTGCGCTGGCATTTCCACAAGGAATACGAGCTGCACCTGATCGTCGCCAGTTCGGGCAAGGTGTTCATCGGCGATTACATCGGCAACTTTTCCCCCGATACCCTGTTTCTCACCGGCCCCAACCTGCCGCACAACTGGATCAGCCAGATGGCCGTGGGCGAGGCGGTGGCCCAGCGCGACATGCTGGTCAACTTTACCGACGAGGTGCTGGAAAGCGGCACCGCGGTGTTCGCCGAACTCAAGGATCTGCAGCCGCTACTGACCCGTGCCCACTATGGCATCGAGTTTCGCTGCGAGCGCACCATCGCCGAGGCCCGGCATCTGCTGCAGCGCATCGCCGACTCCCAGGGTATGACTCGTCTGGGGAATTTCTTCATCCTCATGGAGCTGCTCGCCGCGTGCGACGATTACCAGCTGCTCTCGGACAGAACCGCGGCGCAGCTGGCCGACGAGCATCATGTCGAGCGTATCAACCGGGCGGTGGATTACATCTTCCAGCACTACGCCCAGGAGCTGACCCAGGAGGAAGTGGCCGAGTATCTGGGCATGACGCCCACGTATTTCTCACGTTTCTTCAAGCAGGCCACCGGGCGTGGCTTCGTCGAGTTCGTCAATCGCATGCGGGTGAGCAAGTCATGCGAGTTGCTGACCCAGAGCGACAAGCCGGTGACTCAGGTGTGTTTCGAGTCCGGCTTCAACAACATCTCCAACTTCAACCGGCGTTTCCAGCAGCTCAAGGGCATGACGCCCAGCGGCTACCGCAGGCTGGTCACGCAACGCGTTACCGAGCAAAACCTGTACTGATTCTGTCGCTCTCATTCGCTCCGTCGATGCTGTTAAGCCCGTGCTTTAGGCTCTCAAGCAGTTTTAGTCGATATTTCCGACTGCCATTGCAGTGCAAAAAAGTATCAGTACTTGTGCAGTCGAGGCGTTGTTCGCGCCTTGTTGTAGGGGTGTAATCCGAGTCGGCCCCACAAAAACAATAATGTCTTCCGAGGTCTTCGCGACCAGGGAGAGGAGTTCAAGACCATGAACCACACGATCAAAGTACTCGTAGCCGCTTCATGCCTATCGCTCACCGTTGGCGCGCAGGCTGCCGAGACCGTGACCATCGCCACGGTCAACAACAGCGACATGATCCGCATGCAACGCCTGGCGAAAACCTTCGAAGAACAGAACCCGGACATCAAGCTCAAGTGGGTGGTGCTCGAGGAGAACGTGCTGCGCCAGCGCCTCACCACCGACATCGCTACCCAGGGCGGCCAGTTCGACGTGCTGACCATCGGCATGTACGAAGCGGCGCTGTGGGGCGAGAAGGGCTGGCTGGAGCCGATGACCGATCTGCCCGCCGACTACGCCCTCGATGACGTCTTCCCCTCCGTACGTGAAGGCCTCTCGGCCAATGGCCAGCTCTACGCTCTACCGTTCTACGCCGAAGCCTCGATCACCTATTACCGTACCGACCTGTTCGAGCAGGCCGGGTTGAAGATGCCTGAGCAGCCAACCTGGGAGCAGATGGCCGAATTCGCCGGCAAGCTGCATCAGCCCGACAAGGGCCAGTACGGTATCTGCCTGCGTGGCAAGGCCGGCTGGGGCGAGAACATGGCGCTGATCAGCACCGTGGCCAATGCCTTTGGCGCGCGCTGGTTCGATGAGCAGTGGCAGCCGGAATTCACCGGCAGTGAGTGGACGAACGCGCTGAACTTCTATGTCGACACCATGAACAAGTACGGCCCACCTGGCGCATCGAGCAACGGCTTCAACGAAAACCTGGCGCTGTTCAACAGCGGCAAGTGCGCGATGTGGGTAGATGCCAGCGTGGCCGGTTCGTTCGTCACCGACAAATCGCAAAGCAAGGTGTCCGACTCGGTGGGCTTCACCTTCGCGCCGACCCAGGTGACCGACAAGGGCGCTTCCTGGTTGTATTCCTGGGCGCTGGCGATCCCCACCAGCTCCAAGTCCAAGGAAGCCGCCAAGACCTTCAGTGCCTGGGCCACCTCCAAGGCGTATGGCGAACTGGTCGCCGAGAAGGATGGCGTGGCCAACGTGCCGCCAGGTACCCGTGCCTCGACCTACAGCGACGCTTATATGCAGGCCGCACCTTTCGCCAAGGTCACCCTCGACTCGCTGAAGAAAGCCGACCCCGCCAACCCCAGCGCCAAGCCTGTGCCTTACGTGGGCATCCAGCTGGTGACCATTCCCGAGTTCCAGGCCATCGGTACCAGTGTCGGCAAGCTGTTCGCAGCTGCGCTCACCGGGCAGATGAAACCTGATCAGGCCCTGCAGGCAGCACAGCAGAGCACCGAGCGGGAAATGAAGCGCGCCGGTTATCCGAAGTAGGGTGGGTTAGGCGCCCTGTCGCATGGCATGCGTGTCGTGCGATTGCCGTGGCGGCGTAACCCACCATGGGCGCAACGCCGACTATCGCCTGGTGGGTTACGCGCCGCGCGGTATGAGTGGTGTCTGAAAAGACTCTTACATGGCGTCGCTAACCCACCCTACGTAACGCTCATCCGCCATACCTCATCACCAGCACCGCCCTTCGGAGGCGCCCATGAATACCCCGGCCATCGATCCCACCGCGCAGCAGGCCAGCGAGCCGCTACCGCGCAAGTCCCGGCGCCTGGCGCCCGGCTGGTTCCTGGTCAGCCCTTCGGTGATCCTGCTGCTGATCTGGATGATCGTGCCGCTGGGCATGACCATCTATTTCTCGCTGATCCGCTACAACCTGCTGTATCCCGGTGACAACGATTTCGTCGGCCTGGAGAACTTCGAGTACTTCGTCACCGACGCCGCGTTCCTGTCCGGTGCCACCAATACCCTGTTGCTGGTCGGCAGCGTGTTGCTGATCAGCGTGGTGTTCGGCGTGCTGATCTCGGCCCTGCTGGAGGCCAGCGAGTTCTTCGGTCGGGGCATCGTGCGGGTGCTGTTGATCTCGCCGTTCTTCATCATGCCCACGGTCAGCGCGCTGCTGTGGAAGAACCTGATCTTCCATCCGGTCTCGGGGATTCTCGCCGCGGTCTGGCAGTTCTTCGGCGCCCAGCCGGTGGACTGGCTGGCGCACCACCCGTTGTTCTCGATCATCATGATCGTGTCCTGGCAGTGGCTGCCATTCGCCATCCTCATCCTGATGACCGCCATGCAGTCCCTGGATCAGGAGCAGAAGGAGGCGGCGCGCCTCGATGGCGCCGGGCCGATAGCGATCTTCTGGCACCTGACTCTGCCGCACCTGGCGCGGCCCATCGCCGTGGTGGTGATGATCGAAACCATCTTCCTGCTTTCGGTATTCGCCGAGATCTACACCACCACCGGCGGCGGCCCGGGTTACGAGTCGACCAACCTGGCTTACCTGATCTACACCCAGGCGCTGCTGCAGTTCGACGTAGGCATGGCCTCGGCGGGCGGGCTGATCGCGGTGGTCATCGCCAACATTGCCGCTATCGTGCTGATCCGCATGATCGGCAAGAACCTCACCGACAAGCAATGAGGCCCTTATGCTGACGCTAAAACAATCACGGCGCCTGCAGAGCGTGCTCATCGGCACGCTGGCCTGGGCCATTGCCGCGTTGATCTTCTTTCCGATCTTCTGGATGGTCATGACCAGCCTGAAGACCGAGCTCGACGCCTTCGCCACGCCGCCGCAGTTCATCTTCATGCCGACCCTGGAAAACTACCTGCACATCAACGAGCGCAGCGACTACTTCAGCTTCGCCTGGAACTCGGTGCTGATCTCCTTCTCGGCGACCCTCCTGAGCATGCTGATCGCCGTGCCGGCAGCCTACTCCATGGCCTTCTTCGAGACCCGCCACACCAAGCGCACGCTGCTGTGGATGCTGTCGACCAAGATGCTGCCGCCGGTGGGGGTGCTGGTGCCGATCTATCTGCTGGCCAAGCAGTTCGGCCTGCTCGATTCGCGTATCGCGCTGATCGTCATCTATACCCTGATCAACCTGCCGATCGTGGTGTGGATGGTGTACACCTACTTCAAGGACATCCCCGTGGAAATCCTCGAAGCGGCGCGCCTGGATGGCGCCACCACCTGGCAGGAAATCGTCCGCGTGCTGCTGCCCATCGCCCGTGGCGGCCTGGCCTCGACCATGCTGCTGTCGCTGATCCTGTGCTGGAACGAGGCGTTCTGGTCGCTCAACCTGACCAGTTCCGCCGCCGCGCCACTGACCGCGCTGGTGGCCTCCTATTCCAGTCCCGAGGGCCTGTTCTGGGCCAAGCTTTCCGCCGTTTCGACGCTCGCCTGTGCGCCCATCCTGATCTTCGGCTGGATCAGCCAGAAGCAGCTGGTGCGTGGCCTGTCGTTCGGCGCCGTGAAGTGAGGACGCAGACATATGCATTTGATTCTGGCCGCCGGCCGTAGGAGCGAGCTTGCTCGCGATCAGCTCCAACAAAGCAGCCTTGCTGTCACGGCCGAGGGAGGTTTTGCTGCTGGTTCCCGGCAGATCGCCGGCAAGCCGGGCTCCTACGCCCGTTGGGCAGAAGCAGAATTGCAGCGTCTGTAAATAATCGAAGAATAAGACTGGAGCCCGCTATGGCTGATTTGAAAATCCGCAACCTGAAGAAAGGCTTCGACGGCACGGCGATCATCAAGGGCATCGACCTGGATATCGAGAACCGCGAGTTCGTGGTGTTCGTCGGCCCGTCCGGCTGCGGCAAGTCCACCTTGCTGCGCCTGATCGCCGGGCTGGAGGAAGTGTCCAGCGGCACCATCACCCTCGATGGCACCGACATCACCGACACCGCGCCAGCCAGGCGCGACCTGGCGATGGTCTTCCAGACCTACGCCCTGTACCCGCACATGACCGTGCGCAAGAACCTCTCCTTCGCCCTCGACCTGGCCCGCGTGGGCAAGCAGGAAGTGCAGGAGAAGGTCGCCAACGCCGCGCGCATCCTCGAACTGGAAGCGCTGCTCGAGCGCAAGCCCAAACAACTCTCCGGCGGCCAGCGCCAGCGCGTGGCCATCGGCCGGGCCATCGTGCGTAATCCGAAGATCTTCCTGTTCGACGAGCCGCTGTCCAACCTCGACGCCGCCCTGCGCGTGCAGACCCGCCTGGAACTGGCGCGGCTGCACAAGGAGCTGAAGGCGACCATGATCTACGTGACTCACGACCAGGTCGAAGCCATGACCCTGGCCGACAAGGTAGTGGTGCTCAACGGCGGCCGCGTGGAGCAGGTCGGCTCGCCACTAGAGCTGTACAACCATCCCGTCAACCTGTTCGTCGCCGGCTTTCTCGGCACGCCGAAGATGGGTTTCCTGCGTGGCCAGGTCGAGCGTGTCGATGACGGTCTGTGCCAGATCCGTCTGGAGGGCGGTGCCACCCTGGATCTGCCGCTGGCGGGTACCGGCCTGACGACTGGCAGCCAGGTCACCCTGGGTATCCGTCCCGAGCACCTCAATGTGGTGCCGGCCGGGCAGGGTCGTCTGCAGGCCACCGCGGACGTCAGCGAGCGTCTGGGCAGCGATACCTTCTGTCACGTCCGCGTGGGCGACGAAGTCCTCACCGTGCGGGTACGCGGCGATTTTTCCCCGGCCTATGGTGAAGCCCTTGCGCTGGATTTCGACCCGCTCCACTGCCACCTCTTCAACGCCGATGGCATGGCCATCGACAAACGCATCCAGGCCGGCCAGGCCGCCTGACGCGCAGGAGCGATCATGAAACTGACACGCAACAATCTCGGCTCACTCGCCGCCGAGGTAGAGGTACCGGCTTACGATCCGTCGGATGTCCGTCAGGGCATCGCCCATATTGGCGTCGGTGGTTTCCATCGTGCTCACCAGGCGATCTATACCGAAGCGCTGCTCAATCAGGGCGAGGCCGGGGATTGGGGCATCTGCGGCGTTGGCCTGCGCCGTGAAGATCGTGCCATGCAGCAGGCACTGGCCGAGCAGGATCACCTCTACACGATGCTCGTGCTGGGCGACGAGCCCGGCCTGGAAGTGCGCGTGGTCGGCGCCATCAACGGCATGCTGCTGGCCGAGGATTCGCCCGCGGCGCTGATCGACAAGCTGGCCGACCCGGCGATCCGCATCGTCTCGCTGACCATCACCGAAGGTGGTTACTGCATCGATGACAGCAGCGGCGAGTTCATGGCCCATCTGCCCGACATCCAGTATGACCTGGCGCACCCGGATGCGCCGCGCAGCGTCTTCGGTTTTCTCTGTGCGGCCCTGGCCAGGCGCCGCGCGGCGGGCACGCCGGCCTTCACCCTGATGTCCTGCGATAACCTGCCGCACAACGGCGCGGTGACCCGCAAGGCGCTGCTGGCCTTCGCCCACCTGGCCGACCATGAGCTGGCGACCTGGATCGACAGCCACGTCAGCTTCCCCAATGCCATGGTCGACCGCATCACTCCCATGACCAGCGACGCCCACCGGCTGCAGCTGTCGTCGCGGCATGGCGTCGAGGACGCCTGGCCGGTGGTCTGCGAGCCTTTCCTGCAATGGGTGCTGGAAGACAAGTTCGTCGCCGGCCGGCCGGCCTGGGAAAAGGTCGGCGTGCAGTTCACCGACGACGTCACGCCTTACGAGGAGATGAAGATCAAGCTGCTCAACGGCAGCCACCTGGCGTTGACCTACCTGGGTTTTCTCAAGGGCTACCGCTTCGTTCACGAAGCCATGAACGATCCGCTGCTGTGCCGCTACGTGCGCACCTTCATGGATCTCGACGTGACGCCGCAGCTGGCGCCGGTGCCGGGCATCGACCTGGACGCGTACAAGGACACCCTGATCGAGCGCTTCTCCAACCAGGCTATCGCCGATCAGCTCGAGCGGGTCTGCTCGGACGGTTCGTCGAAGTTTCCCAAGTTCATCGTGCCGACCATCAACCGGCTGATCGAGGACGGTCGTCCGCTGGAACGCGCCGCCCTGGTGGTCGCGGCATGGGCCCTGTATCTCAAGGGCGCCGACGAGAACGGCAGCCGGTATCGCATCCCCGATCCGCGTGCCGAGTTCTGCCAGGCGCTGGTGCAGGACGATGACCGGGTGCGTGAGCGCGTGCTGGGCGTCGAGGTCATCTTCGGCAACGCCATCCCGCAGTCCGCGGCTTTCGTCACCGCCTTCGAGCTGTGCTACGACAGCCTGCGCAAGCTCGGGGTGACGCGTACCCTGCAGACCCTGTTGGGCGACTGAGTCATGTACCTCGGCATCGATTGCGGCACTCAGGGCACCAAGGCGTTGGTGCTGGACACCCAAAGCGGCCGCGTGCTCGGTGAGGGCAGCGCCGCGCATCAATTGATCAGTGGGGCCAATGGCCGTCGCGAGCAGGAGGCGAGCGACTGGCTGCAGGCCTTCGAGCTGGCCACGCGAGCGGCGCTGGAGCAGGCCGGCGTACCTGGCAGTGCGATTCTCGGTATCGGCGTGTCCGGCCAGCAGCACGGCCTGGTGCTGCTCGATGCCCAGGGCGAGGTCTTGCGCCCGGCCAAGCTCTGGTGCGATACCGAGTCGGCGGCCGAGAACCAGCAACTGCTGGACTTCCTCGGTGGTGACAGCGGTTCGCTGGAACGTCTGGGGGTGGCCATCGCGCCGGGCTACACGGTGTCCAAGCTGCTATGGACGCGCGATCATCACCCCGAGGTGTTCGCCCGTATCGCCCATATCCTGCTGCCCCACGATTATCTGAATTACTGGCTGACCGGCCGTTGCTGCGCCGAGTACGGCGACGCCTCCGGCAGTGGCTATTTCAACGTACGCACCCGCACCTGGGACACCGAACTGCTGGAGCTGATCGACCCGGACGGCGCGCTGGTGCGGGCATTACCCGAGCTGATCGAAGCGGATCGCTGTGTCGGCTCGATTCGCCCGGAAGTCGCCGAGCGTCTGGGCCTCAACCCCGGGGCGCTGGTGGCCAGCGGCGGTGGCGACAACATGATGGGCGCCATTGGCACCGGCAACATCGCCCCCGGCGCCATCACCATGAGCCTGGGCACCTCGGGCACGGTGTATGCCTATGCCGATCAGCCGCGGGTCAGCCCGCATCCGCAGGTAGCGACCTTCTGTTCGTCATCCGGTGGCTGGCTGCCGTTGATCTGCACCATGAACCTGACCAACGCCAGTGGTGCGATCCGTGAATTGCTGGGCCTGGATATCGACGCCTTCGGCGCGCTGGTCGGCGAAGCGCCCATCGGTGCGCAAGGTGTGCTGATGTTGCCGTTCCTCAACGGCGAACGGGTGCCGGCACTGCCGCTTGCCAGCGGCAGCCTGCACGGCCTGACCAGTGACAACCTGACCCGCGCCAACCTCTGCCGTGCGGTGGTCGAGGGCACCACCTTCGGCCTGCGCTACGGCCTCGACCTGCTACGTGACAGCGGTATTCGCAGCGATGCCATCCGCCTGATCGGTGGCGGCGCGAAGAGTGCGACGTGGCGGCAGATCGTCGCCGACATCATGGGCGCGCCCGTGGCCTGCCCGCAGCATACCGAAGCGGCCGCCCTTGGCGCGGCGATCCAGGCGGCCTGGTGTGTGGCCCGCGAGCGCGGCCAGGCCGTCAGCCTGCAGAGCCTGTGCGATACCTGCGTGACACTGGACGAACAGCGTGGCGCGCAGCCCGACGCGCAGCGTAGCCAGGCTTATGAGGTTGTGTACCAGCGTTATCGGGAGCAGGTACGGCAACTGCAATGAGTCGATTCCCGGCGGCCGCGCCGTCGGCTGTTTCCTGCGCGAGTGCGCCTTCTGTGATGTGGAGAACCCATGTACCTGGTATGCGGTGAAGCCCTGTTCGATTTCTTCTGCAACCCTGGTGAGCGCAGCAGCGAGCTGAATTTCAAGGCGCTGGCCGGCGGTTCTCCGTTCAACGTAGCGGTCGGCCTGCGCCGGCTGGGCGTAGAGTCGGCGTTGTTCAGCGGCATCTCCAGCGACTACCTGGGTCAGCGTCTGCGCCAGGTGTTGCAGGAGGAGGGGGTGAGCACGCAGTACCTGGTGCCCAGCGATGCACCGACCACCATGGCCATGGTCGCTCTGGATGCCCAGGGTTCGCCGCAGTACATGTTTCGGGGCGAGGGCTGCGCCGATCGGCAACTGCACCCCGAGCACCTGCCGACCCTGGATGAGCGGATCAGTGGCTTGCACGTCGGCTCCTATTCGCTGGTCGTGCCGCCGGTTGGCGATACTTTGCTGGCGTTGGTCGAGCGCGAGAGCGAACGACGGCTGATCAGCCTGGATCCCAACGTACGTCTCAATCCCGCACCGGATATCGAGCGCTGGCGCCAGCGGATTGAATCTTTTGCCGCCCACGCGCATCTGATCAAAGTCAGCGAGGAAGACCTGGATCTGCTCTATCCTGGTGTCGAGCCGCTGACGAGTATCGAGCGCTGGCTGGCTCAGCGTTGCCAGGTGGTGTTTCTGACCCGTGGCAGCGAAGGGGCGGGCGTGTTCAGCCGGCAGCATGGGCACTGGTCAGTGCCGGCGCGTCAGGTGATCACGCGTGACACGGTGGGAGCGGGGGATACCTTTCAGGCGGCGATCATCGCCTTCCTGGTGCAGCATGGGCTGGACAACCCGGCTGCCCTCGCTACGTTGTCTCGCGAGCGGCTCGATGCGATGCTCGATTTCGCGGTGCAGGCCGCGGCGTTGACCTGTTCGCGGGTCGGCCCGCAGTTGCCGTATCGCCATGAGCTGGAAACTGACCGTTGAGGCGAACCAGACGAGGCAGACACGATCATTGACGTGTGCCCGCGAGAGGGCGTCTCGACAGTCTGTCTGTGAATTCGTGAGCGAACCAAGGAGTCTTCATGCCGCACCTTTCATCATCGCTGGATGTCACGCAACTGCCGAGCTGGCAAGCCCTGGTCGCACATCGCGAGCACCTCGCCGGTTTCAGCATGCGCCAGGCCTTCGCCGCTGACGCGCAGCGCTTCGAGACCTTCAGCCTGAGCGGCTGCGGGCTGTTCCTCGATTACTCGAAGAATCTGATCAACACCGAAACCCGCGAACTGCTGGTCAATCTGGCCCGCGAAGTCGGCCTGGAACGAGGCATCCATGCGCTGTTCGACGGTGACCTGCTCAACGGTTCCGAGAAGCGCCCGGCCCTGCATACTGCGTTGCGCCGGCCGTTGGGCGACAAGGTGCAGGTCGATGGTGTCGACATCATGCCCGAGGTGCAGCGCGTGCTGCAGCAGATGACCGAGCTGGTCGGGCGTATTCACGATGGCCTGTGGCGCGGTTACACCGAAAAACCCATCACCGACGTGGTGAACATCGGCATTGGCGGTTCCTTCCTCGGCCCGCAACTGGTTTCCGAGGCGCTGCTGCCATTCGCCCAGCGCGGCGTACGCTGCCACTACCTGGCCAATATCGATGGCAGCGAGTTCCATGAGCTGTCGGCCAAGTTGCGCGCCGAGACCACGCTGTTCATCGTCTCGTCGAAGTCCTTCGGCACCCTGGAAACCCTCAAGAACGCCCAGGCCGCTCGCGGCTGGTACCTGGCTCAGGGTGGCTCCGAGGCCGAGCTGTACCGGCACTTCATCGCCGTGTCGAGCAACCGCGAAGCGGCGGTGGGCTTTGGTATTCGTGAAGAGAACATCTTCCCGATGTGGGACTGGGTCGGCGGGCGCTACTCGC
>NZ_QJUI01000059.1 GCF_004327285.1 Phytopseudomonas daroniae | reverse complement strand
CCTCAAGGATCTGCAGGAACTGGAGCAGATGGAACAGAATCGTCTGGACGTGACGAGCGATGCCAAGGTAGCCGCGTCGATCCAGTCGGTACTGGGGCATATTCGTCAGCAGATTGCTGACACACTCGAGGCGATCAAAAAGCACTTCGATGACAATGATGACTTGCGAGGGAAGCGCGACCTGCTCAAGAGTATCGATGGCATTGCCGACAGAACAGCTGCGCTACTGCTGGCGGAGCTGGGTGATATACAACGCTTCGATGATAGTCGAGCCGTTACCGCATTTGCCGGTTTGAATCCAAGGCTGCAGGAGTCGGGCAAGCACAAAGGACATGTGCGTATATCGCGGATGGGGTCTGCATTACTGCGCGGCGGACTTTACCTGCCGGCGGTTACCTCCCTGACTTACAATTCAGCGATCCGGGCAATGGCCGAGCGACTGCGAGCAAAAGGCAAGA
>NZ_QJUI01000058.1 GCF_004327285.1 Phytopseudomonas daroniae | reverse complement strand
AAGGCGAACTGGCCGAATCGGAGCCGATGGAAGATGGGCGGGATCTGTGGGGTAACGCCCGCCACGCCGCCAACGACAGCCATGAGTGGAAAGCCATCTGTTCGGTGCCGGACTTCTGCAAGGTCGGCAATGCCGTGGTGCCCTTCGACAGCTTCGCCACCCTCGGCAACCAGACCCAGTCCTCGCCGGACGTGAAGGCCCAGGGCGTACCGGTCTACCGGGTCGGCGACCTGCACAAGGGCGTGCAGGGCGACGCCGGATCCCACGTGGTCGCCGGCACATCCCTGGGCGGTGGCTACGTCAGGTTCCTCAGCGGCCAGAACGACGTCAAGGTCAATGGCATTCCCCTGGTACGCCAGGACAGTACCTGCCTGGTCAATTGCAATGGCGCCGGCATCGGCGGCGCCCCCGGCAAAGTCGTCACCACCCAGCGCAGCGCAGACACCCAGGCCGAAGAACCGGCCCAGGAAGCCAACCCGGAGCTGCAGGCCCTGCTCGACGCCGAAGCCGACGAACGCTCGCTGTGGC
>NZ_QJUI01000057.1 GCF_004327285.1 Phytopseudomonas daroniae | reverse complement strand
TCAGCAATCAGCCCATCGAACTCAACGCCCTTGATCAAGGGAGCAACCCCCGTAATATCGTTGCGCTGGCCAGGCAGCAGGACAAAGCGAACCAGATTCCCCAAGGCATCTGTCAGGGCTAGAATCTTACTCGTCATGCCCCCTCTGGACTTGCCTATGGCCTGGCTTTGAGCCCCCCTTTTGCGCCTTGGCCGTGGCGATGAACCTTGATGATCGTAGCGTCGACCATTGCATATTCCATGTCGGGCTCATCACTTACGGCATCGAATAGACGCTGAAAGATATCGGCCTTCACCCAGTCCCGAAATCGCTTGAAAACGGTATTCCAATTACCGAACTCAACGGGGAGGTCGCGCCATGGGCTGCCGGTGCGAGCAATCCACAGAACCGCTTCGATAAAAAGTCGATTATTCGTACCACTACGGCCTGGATCGCTTGGCTTGCCCAGGCAATGTGGCTCCATCTTCGCCCATTGGGCGTCGGTGAGTACAAGTCTAGTCATACCCAAAATTTCACCACAGGAAGGCGGGGT
>NZ_QJUI01000056.1 GCF_004327285.1 Phytopseudomonas daroniae | reverse complement strand
CACGGGCAATTGGTATACGAGCAGCGCATCAAGTCGCGCGATGCGTTCTCGGCGTTGCTGGGCACGATAGCCAGGGGCGCAACTGTTCTGATGGAAACCGGGCCAGGTGCACAGGCGTGGGCTCGACAGGTACAGGCTCTGGGCTGCCTGGTGCGTGTGTTACCGGCACAGCGCGTCGCCGACCACCGCAGTGGTGCCAAGAACGATCGCAACGATGCCCTGGCAATATTGCGCGCAGGACGCGATCAGGCCATCCACGCCGTGCCGGTGAAAAGCGTGGAGGCCCTGGCCATGCAGGCGGTGCATCGGGTCAGGCAGGGCTACATGCGGCGGCGTACGGCGCTGGGCAATCAGATGCGCGGCCTGCTGCTCGAGCATGGCCTGGCGATACCGCAAGGGGCTACGGCGCTCGCCGAGCGCGTGAACCGGATCCTGGAGGATGCCACGCTGCCACTGCCTGAGCTTCTACGCGAGCTGCTTGCCGACCTGCAGGCAGAATGGGCGTTCCTGGGAAGTCGCATCCTGCAGCAGACCAAGCGGTTGGAGCAAAGCGCGCGC
>NZ_QJUI01000055.1 GCF_004327285.1 Phytopseudomonas daroniae | reverse complement strand
ATCGAGCTGCTCGCCTGAAAAGTCCGGTGGTGACCTTCTGAATCGCACAAAAGAAAACGCCCCGAACGATGTCAGGGCGTTTGCCGGGTGCCAATACCTACATCAGCGGGTTTTCACACGCTCTGCTCTGAGGCATCCTTTTTCAATGTATCCAGATCAGCTCGCGCGCGCGGTATCACGCAGCGACTTGACCTGATCATGGTTGCGCTGCACACCTTGCAGTTGCTTTTCCAGAACGATGCGCACGTCGCTCGGCAGGTCTTTTTCCAACGCTTTGCGGTAGCTCTTCAACGCCACATCTTCGCCGCGCTCGCATTCGTTGAGAATCGCCTCTTCGCTCTTGCCGGTGATTACCGACTTCAGGTCGACCCAGCCACGGTGCAAGGCGCCCGCCACGCTGGAGCGGGTTTCCGGATCGCCACCCAGGCCACGCACCAATTGCTGCAGTTCGGCAGCAGCGCCTGCGCATTCTTGCGAACGCTGAATGAAGAAGCTTTTGAGACGCGGCTCTTTCACGTCTTCGGCACACTCGCTGAAGCCTTTCTCGCCATCTTTGCTGGTTTCGATCAGATCATTCAGTACTGAAATAACGTCTTTGTTATCCACTTTATAAATCTCCTCGTCGCTTCAGAAAATAGCCCTGTAGGGCCGCTCGCCTAGGGTCTGTTGACGTTTCAGCACGACCGCGCCGGAGCCCGTTTTGCCGCGAGGCAAGGCACGAGCCGCGAAGTTTGGCTGGCCAAATGAGCCGGCGAGAAACGCAGCATCGCGGCAAAACGGGCCC
>NZ_QJUI01000054.1 GCF_004327285.1 Phytopseudomonas daroniae | reverse complement strand
TCACCAGCCCCCATGACGATCTGCCGGCACAAGGCTTCGCGCCCCTGGCGCGCTGGAGTCAGCCACGCCTCCAGCATGCCGGCACCTACGACGAACACTGGCAGAGCGAGCGCTATCCGTTGCTGCCGGAGGATTTCGACGAGCGCTTCTACCAGGCCGCGCCGCCCGACCTCATCCAGCCAGGCTACCTGGCTGGCGACGAGTTCATCTCCCTGCTCGGCATGCTGCCCGAGGGCCTGACGCATTTCCGTCTGCCCGGGGTACTGGCGCTGGCTTCGCTGACCCCGTTTCGCGGCCGTACCCGGCAGGGGCCGCTGGTGCTCGATACCGTGGCCATCGACCTGGATACGCGCCAGGTCTCGCTGGTCTGGCGCGGCACCTTCGAACGCCGTAATCCGCTACGCCGGCTGGCGATCGGTACGCTGAACGTGCCCTTCCACGAGGTGGCGCCCCATGGATGATGTCATCGTTCTGGACACCATCGTCGTCACCCCAGGAAGCAATGCCGACATATTCCGCAGCGATTACGGCATCGACAGCCTCGCCCAGGCTCAGCAAGCCATCGACAACGCGGATCGATTGTTCGCGGCGGACGGGCATCTTTGGGACAACGACCGGGATTTCTTCGACGAGACCGCGCGCGAAGTCAAACAGCGCTTCGAGGACGGAACCTACAAGGAAGGCGAACTGGCCGAATCGGAGCCGATGGAAGATGGGCGGGATCTGTGGGGTAACGCCCGCCACGCCGCCAACGACAGCCATGAGTGGAAAGCCATCTGTTCGGTGCCGGACTTCTGCAAGGTCGG
>NZ_QJUI01000053.1 GCF_004327285.1 Phytopseudomonas daroniae | reverse complement strand
GCGTATATTTCTTCTTTTTGATGGTATATAAACATTTTCTCAAGTTTGCTCATACCTTCATCTAACAAGCGATAGTTATACTCATGTTGAGCAACTATTTTCCGACCTGTCATTGAATGTAAACTTGTAATTAATCCGTAAGCCATTGGTTGCCTCCTTTAGTCGTAAAAACTGTAATAATCCTTGATTAACTCGTACATAATAACCTCGTGACCTTTTTCGTTAGGGTGTAAGCCGTCCTCCATGCTCGCTTTCCTAAAAGCTGGATTGTATGGCTTAAAGTAATCTGTGTGATATGCGTCAAACACTGGTACATCTAACTCACTACAAGCTAATATTTGAGCGTTTACATAGTCCTCAAGTGTTAACCCTAGTTTGTTTTTGTCCGTGTCTTTACGGCGTATTGTTGTACCACTCATAGGGCATTGTCTTGTAGCTGTCATCACTAGTATTTTTGAATCTGGATTATTCTTTCTAATAACTTCAATTGCAGAACAAAAGGCACCGTAAAACGTTTTTGTATCCGTTTTATCAGTGCCTATCGGTACGCCTGCCCAATAACCGTGTAACCAGTCATCATCAGTGCCTTGTAATATGATTAGGTCTCCTCTTATTTGCTCTGCTTGTTTATAAATGCTGTTTTCTACCGCTTCTTTACCTATTGGAACTGTTGCCATTGTTGCGCCACCTCTTGCAAGATTAGTCGTTTTAGCTTTCAATTTCTTGCCTAACATTTCTGTGAAATTAGTTTTTGCGTGCGACCCTCTAGCTACAGAGTCGCCAATCGTTCCAATTGATTTGATGTTTCTTATAC
>NZ_QJUI01000052.1 GCF_004327285.1 Phytopseudomonas daroniae | reverse complement strand
TCCGTTATGGATCGAGGAGGCCTTGAGGCTGACCGGAACAGTTTCGCTTCGCCGTCGGCGCCTGCCGGCTGAGCGCATTGTGTGGCTGGTCGTGGGGATGGCCTTGTTCAAGAACGAACCCATCTGGTTGATCGTGCAGCAACTGGGCCTATCCGATGGACAGGGGTTGGCTCCTGTGCCCAGTGCGGCGGTGCAGGCGCGGCAGCGCTTGGGCGAGGCCCCGCTGGAGGCCTTGTTCGAGCAATTGGCGCAGGCCTGGCTGGCGACCGAGCCTCCCGCCTGCGCCCGTTTTCATGGGCTACGCAGTTTCGCCGTGGATGGCGTGGTCTGGTCGATGCCGGATACACCGGAGAATCGCGAGGCCTTCTCCAGTGGAAAGAACCAGCACGGTGTCAGTAACTGGCCCCAGGCCCGTGGGGTCTGCCTCATGGACACCTATAGCCACCTGATCCGTGCCGCACGCTTCGGCAGCTTTGCGGTGGGGGAACTCAGTTTCGCCCGGGAGTTGGCGCAGGCGGTGGGTGACCATTCGCTGACCATTTTTGATCGTGCCTACTACTCAGCCACCTTCCTTCTTGATTGGCAGAGGCAAGGCGCCGAGCGTCACTGGTTGATGCGTGCCAAATCAACACTGCGCCATGACATCGTAAAGACCTTTGGGCCGGGTGACTGGCTGGTACGTCTGCCGGTCTCGCCTCAGGCCCGTCGACAGCAGCCACAGCTCCCCGAGTACTGGCAGGCCCGTTTGATTGAGCGCAGGGTCGATGGTAAGCCCAGGCGCTACCTGAGTTCGCTCTGTGATCCACACCGCTACCCGGCCGATCAGGTGGCGGCTCACTATCGCGAGCGCTGGGAGATCGAACTGGGTTACCGCGAGATCAAGCAAGGCCTGCAAGATGGCGGATTGCTGCGCAGTAAACTCCCTGAACTCGCTCGGCAGGAGTTATGGGGAACCTTGCTGGCCTACAACCTGATCCGCCAGGAAATGCACCTGATGGCCGAGGAGCTGGAAATACCCCCACAACGCCTGAGCTTCCAGTGGTTGGCCATCGCCATCGCGGGGGCTCTGCGTTATTGCCCCACGCAAACACCGGCGACTATCCCCCAACGGCTGGCAGAGCTGAGAATCCAGGCCCGTCACTTCGTCCTGCCACCCAGGCGAGAACGGCACTATCCCCGCGTCGTGAAACCTAAACCGACCAAATACCCCAAAAAGAAAAATGCCAGTCAGCTTAACTGACTGGCATTA
>NZ_QJUI01000051.1 GCF_004327285.1 Phytopseudomonas daroniae | reverse complement strand
CAGAGCGTGTGAAAACCCGCTGATGTAGGTATTGGCACCCGGCAAACGCCCTGACATCGTTCGGGGCGTTTTCTTTTGTGCGATTCAGAAGGTCACCACCGGACTTTTCAGGCGAGCAGCTCGATCATCCGGCGCGCCCCCAGCACCTTGATGGCTCGCTTGAGGTTGTATGCCTGCACCGCCAGTGACATTTCCGCACGCACTCCACTGAAGTGACGCATCAGGAAGCGGCCGTTGCCCATTAGCCACTGCTTGAGATTGCCAAAGGGGTGTTCGACGATGCTGCGACGCCTGCTCATCATCTCGGGATGTTCGCTCATGCGATGCGCCATGCGCTCAAAGGAGGCCTCGTGGGCGTGACGCGTCAACAGGCGCCTATTGGCCCGAGTGCATTGCGTCTTTAATGGACAGTGGGCGCAGTCCTCGACCTGAGCCGCGTAGACTCGATCACCACGGTTGTACTGCTTGAGTGACAGCAGCTTACCGGCGGGGCATTGATAACAATCGCTTGACTCGTCGTAGCGGAAAGCACGGCGATCAAAACATTGCCCATCGCCCTGGCTGTTCACCGTGCGATTGGGCGGCACGAAAGCGGTGATGCCTGCGTCTTCGCAGGCCTGAAACTGAGCACCGTTGGAGTAACCGGCGTCAGCGGTAACTGCCAGTTCATCCTGCTGCAACACCGCTTTGGCGGCCTTGGCCATCGGCTCGAGCTGCTGCTGATCCGAGCCCGCGTGAGTCACCTCATGGTGCAAAATCAACGCGTGCTCGGCATCCACGGCGGTTTGCACGTTGTAGGCTACACAAGCCTTCTGGGTCGGATGGCGCATGAGCTTGGCATCCGCCTCGCCCACCACGAACTGCTCCAGCCCCTGAGCCTCCATCAACGCCTGGGCGCTCAGGTTGTTCGCGTGCCGATCGTGTAGTTGCTGCAACGCATACTTGACCGCCGTACGATCAACCGGTGCCTGGCTCTCTTGTGCATCGTTACTGTCGAGCTCGGCCAGGTAGCGGGCGATATGTTGCTCCAGGCGCTGCTGCTGTTCCTTGAGCCTTTTGAGGCTGATCTGCTTGCGTGCTGAGGCCACTGCCTGAAACTTACTACCATCGATGGCGACCAGGTTTCCGGTGATCAACCCAACCTGGCGGCAAAACTGCACGAAAGCCCGGCAAGTCGCCTGGAACGCTGCACCGTTGTCCTTGCGAAAATCGGCGATGGTCTTGAAATCCGGCGCCAGCCGGCACAGCAGCCACATCACTTCAACATTGCGCTGACACTCAGCCTCCAGACGGCGCGATGAACGAATACGCTGAAAATAACCATACAGGTAAAGCTTGAGCAGATCGGCCGGGTCATAGCCAGGACGTCCAGTGCGATGGGCCTTGGCTTTGCTAAAGCCCAACGCCTGAAGATCCAGCCTCGCCACATAGGCTTCGATCACCCGAACCAGATGATCCTCTGAGATCAGCTCCTCCAGCGTGACCGGAAACAGGCTGCTTTGCTCGCGACCTTCGCCCTGGATATAGCCCATAAACGACAATGCCCCTATCAACCGATAGAGGCATTGTCTTCAACTCGCCTTCAGACTGCTAGGTTTTCACACAGTCTG
>NZ_QJUI01000050.1 GCF_004327285.1 Phytopseudomonas daroniae | reverse complement strand
ATCGCCCCGGTGCCATTGCCCGGGCTACCGCCGGAGTTGATGTTGATCACCGGCCCGCTCAGGGTCACGCCGCCGCCGTCGATCCTGATGAAGCTGCCAGCGGCCTTGAGGGTCAGTTCGCTGCCGGCTTCGAGCACCACTTTCATGCCGCTGCTCAGGTGGATCTCTTGCCCGGCTTCGATGAATTGGCCGGTACCGATCTTCACGTGCTGGTTCACGCCCACGGTCAGGTGGTCGTCGATCCGCGCTTCGACTTTGCGGTCGGCGTGCACGGTGTGGTGTTCTTCGGCCTTGAATTCGCTGTAGCTGTTTTGCTCGACGGTGTCGTGGCGTTCGTTGCCGACGCGGATCTTCTGGTCGTTCTGGACGTTCTCGTCCCAGTCGCGCTGGGCGTGCAGGAAGATCTGTTCCTGGCCTTTCCTGTCTTCGATGCGCAGTTCGTTGTAACCGCCACCACCGGGTGAGCTCAGGGTCTTGAAGGTGCTGCGGGTCTTGTTGGCAGGCAGCTCATAGGGGACGACATTTTCCTTGTGGAACAGGCAGCCGCTGATCAGCGGCTGGTCAGGGTCGCCCTCCAGAAAGGTCACCAGCACTTCCATGCCGATGCGCGGGATGGCGATACCGCCGTACTGGGCACCCGCCCAGGCGGATGAGACGCGCAGCCAGCAGCTGGTCTTGTCATTGGCCTGGCCCTCGCGATCCCAGTGAAACTGTACCTTGACCCGGCCGTACTCGTCGCAGTGGATTTCTTCACCGGGCGGGCCGGTGACGACGGCGCTCTGACTGCCGAGGATGCGCGGTTTGGGATGATGCAGGGGCGGGCGGTTCGGTATGTCCCACGGGGTGGCCTGGAAGCGGTTGCGGTAGCCCTGATGGAAATCGTCTTTGAGCGGGCTCGTGTCGCTGGTGACCGACTCTTCCAAGACCTGGGGCTGCTTACCTTCGTGAACGATTTCAGTGAGCAGCCATAGGTCATTCCATCTGGCTTTGGGGTGTTGGGTCAGGGCGAGAAAATGGCCGCTGACCAGCAACGGCTGGTCGCTTTTACCTTCGGCAAGCTGGTAGTCGCTGCGGTGGCGTTCGAGGGCGCGTTTGGCCAGGTGCTTGCCCCGGTCACGGTCGATGAAACGGCCAGGGTAGTCGTAGTCTTCGAGGTCGGGCAGAGCATCGCCGCGATTCTCGCTTTCCAACTTCAGGCGCGGCTTCTCGAAGTCATAATCGCGGCGGGTGGTGCGGCTGGTACGGGTTTCCAGGCGCAGGTCGAAGCGCTTGATGACCGGGTCATTGGCGACCATGCCGGAGTCTTGCTGGTAGGCCACAGGCGCCAGTTTGGGGAACACTGTCTGGTCATCGCCGAACACCAGTTTGTGGGCCTCGGCGCTGTGCTGGAAGTGGTAATGGATACCTTCTTCCTCGCAGAGACGCTGGATGAACTGCAGATCCGATTCATCGTACTGAACGCAGTAAATGCGCTCGGGATAAATCGCACCGACGTTGAATTCGTAGGCATTGCTCTGAATGCCATGCTCTTCGAGCACCTGGCCGATAATGTTCGGCACCGTGAGGTTCTGGAAGATGCGTTGGTTGATACGGTGCGCCAGGTAGGATAGCTGCGGGCGCAAGGTCACCGCGTAGCGGGTCAGGCGTTTGCCCGACTCACCTTGGGCGGCGCGATAGATCTGCCCATGAATGCCGCTGCCGTCAGGCGAGAGCTGCAGGAAAGCCTGCTTGTGCAGCAGCGTCTCGAGCGCAAGGGAAGGCTGTTCACTGACCAACTCCACATCGAACACGAACGGTTGGCTGATTGCCTCCCGGCCGGTGAGGGCGAATACCTGGAGGTCGTTCGTAAGCCCTTCTACTGTCAGGCTGAAGTGGGTCTGGTTGGCCGGCGCGAACATCCCGTGTTCCTCGTGCAATGCAGCGGCGACCGCAACACCCAGGTAGGGCGCTTGCGGACGCTAACGTTCTTGAAGTGCGCAAACAGCATCGGCCAGCAGTGCTGGCCGATGCATGAACGGTCGGTGGGCTTAGCCAGCGACCGGGGAGCGCCAATCGTCGGAGCCCGAAGTCCCGGATACTTCGTGGGTCCAGGTGATTTTGCGATAGGTGAAATGCACGTCTTCCAGGTGGGTGAAGTGCGAGTTCGACGGATCCTGGCAGTTGTGCATGTAATCCTTGATATCCACGATGATCGCGTCTTCAAGTTTGGTGGTGTAGTAATGCTCCTGGGTGCCTTGGGCAGAGGTGCGGTACCACTGGATTTCGATGCTGGTCATACGCTCACCGGAGGTCAGGGCAGCCAGCAGCAGTGGCGAGGCCTTGTCGAATACCTTGGTGATGACGACGGGCTTGTGCACGCGCTGACCGGTCGGTTGGCCCGACTGCGGGTCACGCGGGATGATCACTTCGTGGCTGAAGCCTTGAACCATGACCTGGTCTTCGTGACCTTCCTGATAGGTGTTGCCAACCGAATCAGCAGTGAACGCGCCGGCGGTGATCAGGCCTTGTTTCTCGCCAGTGATGGACATGTACGCTGGTGTTGCCATGGATGCTCTCCTTGCCAAAATTTAAAGGTGCCCGGAGGCGAAATCGCCGATGGGTTCCAGCTTGTCATCAAGCTTCGTGCCAAATATTAAAAAGCGTACATAAACCAACTGTTTGAGCGCGACTGAGCTTATTTTTCCTCCACCCTGTTAAGGAATATCCCAGAAAAGTGCGCAAGAAGTTGCGCACTGCTGTGCAGATTCTTGCGCATAGGGCTTTATAGGCAGCAATACCGAAGTGTTCAGGGATATATCAACAGGGTTATCCACATGGGGGTGCGCAGTTCTTTGCGCA
>NZ_QJUI01000004.1 GCF_004327285.1 Phytopseudomonas daroniae | reverse complement strand
GCACCTGGCCCGGTTTCCATCAGAACAGTTGCGCCCCTGGCTATCGTGCCCAGCAACGCCGAGAACGCATCGCGCGACTTGATGCGCTGCTCGTATACCAATTGCCCGTGCGCATCTTCGCCAGCGACCTGGAACACCTGCTTGGCCAGGTCGATAGCCACTGTCGTGCACAGTGAAATATCAACTGGATGCGCTGCTGGCGATTTCGTCGTACGCTTTTGCATGGCCTTGCCCTCGCTGCCGTTGGTCATCATTAGAATGCCACCGTGGCGCATCGACGCCTCGGCGGGGGCGAGTCCATCTAATTACGACCGGCTGCTTACACCACATTGCTGCTATTGGTCTGGAATGGCTGGAAAACTGCTTCGAAAGATCATGAACAGGTTCCACGCGGTCTCAAGACCAGCTCAGGATCGGCCAGCCTTCGCGCTCGGCATGCTCGCGCAGTGCCGGATCGGGGTTCACCGCGTGGGGTTTGTCGATCCGTTGCAGCAGTGGCAGATCGTTGCGTGAGTCGGAGTAGAAGTAGGCGCCGTCCAGGTTCTCGCCATGCTCTTCCAGCCAGGCGTGCAGGCGGGTGACCTTGCCTTCGCGGTAGGTGAGCACGCCGACGGTCTTGCCGCTGTAGTGGCCGTATTCCTCGTGCAGGTCGATGGCCAGCACGTCCTCGACCTTCAGCCGTTCGGCGATGGCGCTGACCAGGAAATGTGCCGAGGCGGAGATGATCAGGATACGGTCGCCGGCCGCGCGGTGGTTGGCCAGGCAGCGGGTGGCGTCGCTGAAGAAGATCGGTTCGATCACGTCTTCCACGAAGGGCTCGACGACGAAGGCGACTTCCTCCGGCGTGCGCCCCACCAGCGGTGACAGGCTGAAGGTCATGTAGTCCTCCATGGCCAGTTTGCCTTCGGCGTACAGCGCCATCAGCTGGTGATCCTTGGCGATGAAACTTTCCCCGTCGACCCAGCCGAGCGTGGCCATGTGCTCGCTCCACAGGCTGGCACAGTCGCCATCGATCAGGGTTTCGTCAAGGTCGAAAATTGCCAGGGCCATGAGGGTCTGTTTTCCTTTCAGTACGACCGCGCCGGTGCCTATTTTTCCGCGAGGCAAGGCACGAGCTGCGAAGTTTGGCGGGCCAAATGAGTCAGCGAGAAACGCAGTATCGCGGAAAAATAGGCCCGTCCCAAGGGGTTGCGCGGGAAGTTTCACCCGCTGTCGTGGCACGAGGTGGAGATTGTTCAGCTATTGCCTGCGTCTTGCGCCTAACCGGGTGAAAGTTCTCGCTGCAACGCGGCTTGTGCTGAAAGGTGAACAGACCCTATCCCACCTCTCTTACGGCGCCAGCCGCGATATCCAATGAGATCGGGTGGCCGTCGGCGTGCAGGTCGTCTGCGCTGCGGTTGAGCACGTCGACCAGCAGTTCCACACCTTCGGCTTCCACCCGGTAGCGGATGATATTACCGAGCAGGCTGTGACTGCGAATCCGTGCGCTGATAGTGCCCTGGCCGAGAACGATGGCTTCGGGGCGGATGGCCACCTGGCCGCCGACCGGGTAGCCGAGCAGGCGGCTGGCGGTGGCTGCGTCGAGAAGGTTGTAGTTGCCGATGAAGCCGGCGGCGAAGGCGTCCGCGGGTGCGGTGTAGAGGGTTTCCGCGTCGCCGCTCTGGACGATGCGCCCGGCGTTCATCAGGAAGATGCGGTCGCTCATGACCAGCGCTTCTTCCTGATCGTGGGTGACGAAAATCGTCGTCAGGCCGAGCTCCTGCTGGATGCCGCGGATCTGTTCGCGCAGGTGCTTGCGGATGCGTGCATCCAGGGCCGACAGCGGCTCGTCGAGCAACAGCAGGCGTGGCCGGGTGACCAGCGAGCGGGCCAGGGCCACGCGCTGGCACTGGCCACCGGAGAGCTGATGCGGGTAGCGGCTGGCGAAGTCGCCAAGCTCCACCATGGCCAGAGCTTCCTGCACGCGCTGGGCGGATTCGTCCTTGCCGGTTTTCTGCATGCGCAGGCCGAAGGCGACGTTCTGCGCGGCGGTCATGTTGGGGAACAGCGCGTAGCTCTGGAACACCATGCCGATGCCGCGCTTCTGCGGCGCCAGGGGCACCAGGTCTTCACCGCCGAGCAGTATCCTGCCGCCGTTGACCTCGGTGAGGCCGGCGATGCAGCGCAGCAGGGTGGACTTGCCGCAACCCGACGGGCCGAGCAGGGTGACGAATTCGCCCTGTTCGATCTCGGCGTTGATGTCGCTGAAGATAGAAGTGCCGCCGTAGCTTTTGTGCAGGTTCTGGATGCTCAGGAAGCTCATGCCTTGTCCCTGTTCAGTCGATTGGCCGCCCAGGTGAACACCAGGACGAAAAAGAAGTAGGAGATCACCAGGGCGCTGTTGAAGTGGCCGCTGCTGTTCTTCATGTTGTTCAGGTAGACCTGCAGGGTTTCATAGCGCGTGCCGACCAGCAGGTTGGCGAACACGAACTCGCCGAACAGGAAGCTGAAGGACAGGAACAACGACACCATCAAACCCTTGCGCAGGTTGGGCAGCACCACCAGAAAGGCGGCTTTCCAGGTGCTGGCGCCGAGCAGGTGGGCGGCGTCCATCAGGTCACGCAGGTTGATCGCCTGCAGGTTGTTGGTGATGGCCCGGTACATGAACGGCAGGGCGATGGTGAAGTAGCAGCCGATCAGGATCCACGGCGTACCGACCATGGCCAGCGGCCCGGAGCCGTACAGCTGCAGCAGGCCGACGGCGGACACCACTGGCGGCACGGCGAACGGCAGCAGGATCAGCACGTTCATCAAGGCGTCGAGCCGGGGGAAGTGGTAATGCACGACGAACAGCAGTGGCAGGATCAACAGCACCGACAGCGCCAGGGCACCGAAGCAGACCAGCAGCGACTGGGCGAAGGCTTTGAGAAAACGCGGTTCGCTCCATAGTTGCAGGTACCACTTGAAGGTCAGGCCGTCCGGCAGGATGGTCGCCGACCAGCTGGTGGCCAGGGAGTAGAGCAGGGTACCGGCCAGCGGCAGCAGCAGGATCAGGAACAGCAGCCAGACCACCGCGCGGTGGTAGAGGCTGGCCGCGGGGGCGTCAGCGCGAGACATGGTAGCTCCTCCTCAGCAGCAACTGATGGACGAGGGTGATCGCCGCCATCAGACCGACCAGGATCATCGCCAGGGCGCTGGCCATGTTCGGATCGAGAGAGATATCCCCGGAAATCATCGCCGCGATACGGATCGGCAGCACGTTGAAGTTGCCGGTGGTCAGGTAGTACACCGTGGCGTAGGCCCCCAGGGCGTTGGCCAGCAGGATCACGAAGGTGCCGAGCAGTGCCGGGGTCAGTACCGGCAGGCCGATATGCCGCCAGAAGTCCCAGGTGCCGGCGCCGAGCAGGGCGGCCGACTCGCGCCAGTCCTGACGCAGGGCGTCGAAGGCGGGGTAGAGCAGCAGCACGCCGAGGGGAATCTGGAAGTAGGTGTAGAGCACGATCAGGCCATTCTTCGAGTACAGGTTGAAGCTCTCGATCAGCCCGGCCTGGATCAGCAGCAGAGTCAGCGCGCCGTTGAAGCCGAGCAGGATGATGAAGGCGAAGGCCAGGGGCACGCCGGCGAAGTTGCTGGTCATGTTGGAAAAGGCGATGACGAAGTCGCGCAGTTTCGAATCCACCTGGCGCAGCGAATAACTGCCGACGATGGCGATGAGCATGCCGAACAGGCTCGACCAGAAGGCGATCTGCAGGCTGTGCTTGACCGCCTGCATATAGAATTTCGAGGAGAACGCCCGCTCGAAGTTGCCCAGGCCCCAGCCCTGTGGCGTGTTCAGGCTGTTGAGCGCCACCCATACCAGCGGGGCGATCTGGAAGGCGATGAAGAACACCGCGAAGGGCAGCAGGCACAGCAATGCCAGCCATTTGCCGCGCGGTTTGCGGGTAGTGCTCATTTCAACATCTCCCGGCACGAAGGTTTGTCATGGGGCACGCCAAGCAGGTCGCAGAGGGTGCCGCAGAGTTCGGTCTGTTTCGGTGTCGCCGTCTCATCGAGGCTGAAGGCATCGCCCAGTACGAACAGCGGCACCTCGCGTTCTTCGGCCAGCAGGCCATTGTGCGAGCGGTCGTCGTTCATGCCGTGATCGGCGGTTACCAGCACCTGATAGCCGGCATCCAGCCAGCCCTGCAGGTAATCGGCGAGGAGGATATCGGCGACCCGCGCCGAGTTGCGGTACTGGCTGCTGTCGAGGCCGTGCTTGTGGCCGGCGTCATCGATGTTCATCGGGTGCACCAGCAGAAAATCCGGCGCATGCTTGAGGCGCAGGCTTTCGGCATCGTCGAACAGGTGCGAGTCCGGGTAATGGTCGGCGTAATAGAAATGCCCATGCTGGATCGGCAACTCGGTATCGTCCGTATGCCGGTCGCGGGCGGCGACGAAGGGCGCGCGGTTATACAGCTCGCTCATCCAGTGATAGGCGGCGGCCGCGGTGCTCAGCCCGGCGGCGCGGGCATAGTGGAACACGCTGCGCTGATGGCTCAGGCGTACCACGTTGTTGTGCACGATTCCGCTGTCGATCGGCGTCACCCCCGTGAGGATGCATTCGTAGAGCGGTCGCGACAGCGAAGGCAGCTCGCACTCGAGCTTGTACAGTGCGGCACGTCCAGCGGCGCGATACGCCTGCAGGTGGCCGAGAGCATGCCGGGCGACCTCGAAATTGAGGCCGTCGAGAATGACGAGGATGACCTTGGACGGCATGGGTGATCCTGGGTTGAGAGGGTATTGGGGTAGGGTGGATCGGAGCGCGTAGCTGACGCTTGCCTACGCGGCCCGATCCGTCCACCACTTTGCGATCGCAATGGTGGATGAGAGCGTCGGCTACGCGCCCCGATCCACCCTACGGAGGCAGCCTCGTGAATCACTCCATGTTGATGATCACGTTTTCCTGCCACAGCTGCGGCAGGGTTTTCGAGGTCGCTTCCCAGGCGGCGGCATCCTCGATCGGCTTGACCTTGGCGTACTGTTCGTTGGGCAGCAGCTTGGCCTGCACCTCGGCCGGCAGGGTCAGGTGCTCGGCGCGGATCGGTCGGGCGTTGCCCTTGGCCAGGTTGATCTGCCCGGCGTCGCTGAGGATGTACTCGCGGGCCAGCTTGGCAGCGTTGGGGTTCTTGGCGTACTTGTTGATGATGGTGGTGTAACCGGAGATCACCGAGCCATCGGAGGGAATCAGCACTTCGAAACGATTCGGGTCGATCTGGTCGCGGTAGCTCAGGCCGTTGAAGTCCCAGACGATGCCGACTTCCACTTCGCCTTTTTCCAGGGTCTGAATGGTCGGGTTGGCCAGTGACAGGCGCCCCTGTTCGGCGATTTCGGCGAAGTAGTCCAGGCCCGGCTGGATGTTCTTCTCGTCACCGCCGTTGGCGATGGCCGCAGCCAGTACACCGTTGACCGCCTGGGCGGCGGCGCTGACGTCGCCGATGGCCACGCGGTATTTGCCGGTCTTCAGGTCGGCCCAGCTTTTCGGGGCGTCCTTGACCAACTGCTTGTTGACGATGAAGGCGATGGAGCCGGTGTAGGCGAGCATCCAGTGGCCATCGGCATCCTTGGCCCACTCGGGAATCTGATCCCAGGTGCTCGGCTTGTACGGCTGGGTCACGCCCTGTTGTACGGCGATGGGGCCGAAGGCGGCGCCCACGTCACCGATGTCGGCGCTGGCGTTGTCCTTCTCGGCGGCGAACTTGGCGATTTCCTGGGCCGAGCTCATATCGGTGTCCATGTGCTTGAGGCCGTACTTGTCGCTCAGATCCTGCCAGGTGTCCTTCCAGTTGGCCCAACTGTCCGGCATGCCGACGCTGTTGACGGCGCCTTCCTTGCGCGCGGCCTGTTCCAGTGCAGTTACATCCGTCTCGGCGGCCATGGCCTGGGAGGCCAGGGCGATGGCGCTGCCCATCAGCGATGCCAGTAGCAGTTGTTTCATTGGAAACTCCTTTGCGTTGAGGGTTGGTCTAGATCAGCAAGACCCAAGCCAATGTAGGCGGCGCCAATGACAGTTTTATGTCGGCATGGCCGTCGCGGACATCCAGGGCCGTCGACGACGCCCCGCTCAGCAAGCGTAGACCAGGTTAAGCCGTTGAATTAGCGGGCTTGTCACTGGCATGGGGCGTGCTTGAAACCAAGCTGTCATCTGCCGGTCATCCAGCTTGCCTAGGCTTGCAGGCAAGGATTGCAGCCAGCCGATGGCTGTTATGTGCCCCTTAATGGGGCTGGTCTAGTCCAAAAGGAATCAGCGTGATGCGCGATGACACGCCACGGGCCGTCACCACCATTTGCCGGGCGTTACAGGAACAGATCGAACACGGCCTGCTCCCTGCCGGTGGCAAGTTGCCGGCCGAGCGGCGCCTGAGCGAGCTGTTCGAAACCACGCGCATTACCCTGCGTGAGGCATTGGGGCAACTGGAAGCACAAGGGTTGGTGTATCGCGAAGAACGACGTGGCTGGTTCGTGTCCCCGGCGCGAGTCGCATACAACCCCCTGGTGCGCACCCATTTTCATGCCATGGTCGCCGAGCAGGGCCGGGTGCCCGCCACCGAAGTGTTGAGCGCCCGACTGATGCCGGCACACTCGCAGATCTGCCAGTTGCTGGGATTGTCGGGGCTTTCCAGCGTGTACCAGATCCGCCGGGCACGGCGGATCGACGGGCGTCTGGTGCTGTATGTCGAGCACTACCTCAACCCCGACTATTTTCCCGGCATCCTCGATTACGATCTGACGCGCTCGCTGACCGAGCTGTATGCCAGCGAGTACGACGTGCATTACGGCCGGGTGCGTTTCGACATGGTGCCCACCGCGTTGCATGCCGATGCGGCGGCAGCGCTCAGGGTGGCGCCCGGCAGCCCGGCACTGCGCATCATCCGGGTCAACCGCGACCAGCGCGGCCGGCTGATCGACTGCGACCTCGAGTACTGGCGCCACGACGCGATTCATATCAGCGTGGAAGTGCCGGATTAGGGCCGGTAAGTGGCGCAAGCGGACGGTCGTAGGATGGGTCGGGCCGCGCAGGTGAAACCCATCGGGAATTGATGGGTTTCACCCATCCTACGGGCTGTAGAACGTAGCCTGGATTAGCCGCAGGCGTAATCCGGGGCCGAAGGCCGTGATCCATGGTTCAACGCGGGTCACCGACCGGCCGCTTGCGCCTTGAAGCTGCCTCTTCCCACGCTCGTAAACGGCAATCAACGATCGTTCTGAAGACCGGCTATCGCTCGGCGTTTCAACGTATTCCCGCCCATATTGTCGGCGTGTCTGGCCGAGCGTAGAATCGCCGCCGCAGGCCATCCCCATACCTATAATTTTCCGCTCTCCGCATCCGCCACTCCCAGCGTTCATCGCCCAGGGAGCGCGAGCTGCCGTGTGCGTATTCGTCGTGTATGGGGCTCTATTTTTTCGTTCGCTTCCTACAATCGCTCGCTGCCATTCAGGCCGCGGGCGAAAGGCCGTTGTAGCTGAAGCGTTCCCCAAGAGCAGACATCACCCGAATGAACACACCCGCGGATGCGCGCAGCGGCAGCTGGCTCAGCGTTATCGCTCTGGCGCTGGGCGCCTTCATCTTCAATACCACCGAATTCGTGCCGGTGGGGTTGTTGAGCCAGATCGGCCATAGCTTCGACATGACCACCGCGAGCGTCGGCCTGATGCTGACCATCTACGCCTGGGTGGTTGCGCTGGCGTCGCTGCCGCTGATGCTGCTGACCCGCAATATCGAACGGCGCAAGCTGCTGGCCTTGGTGTTCATGCTGTTCATCGCCAGCCATGTGCTGTCGGGCATGGCCTGGAGTTTCGGTGTGCTGGTGATCAGCCGCATCGGCATCGCCCTGGCACATGCCCTGTTCTGGGCGATCACCGCATCCCTGGCGGTACGCGTGGCGCCCGAAGGCAGACAGGCCCAGGCGCTCGGGTTGCTGGCGACCGGCAGCGCGCTGGCCATGGTGCTGGGCATCCCCTTGGGGCGGGTGATTGGCGAGGTGCTGGGCTGGCGTACCACCTTCACCACCATCGCGGTGGTGGCGGGCATGGTGGTGTTGTGCCTGATGAAGAACCTGCCGCTGCTGCCAAGCCAGAACTCCGGCTCGCTGCGCAGCCTGCCGGTGCTGTTCAAACGCCCGGCGCTGGTCACCGTGTACGTGCTCACCGCGGTGGTGATCACCGCCCACTTCACCGCCTACACCTATATCGAGCCGTTCGCCCTGGAAGTCGCGGGCATCGCCGGGGACATGATCACCGTATTACTGCTGCTGTTCGGCTGCGCGGGCATCATCGGCTCCATCCTGTTCAGCCGTTACAGCACGCGCTACCCGCGCGGTTTCGTGATCGCGGCGATCAGCGTGCTGAGCCTGTGCATGCTGTTCCTGCTGCCTGTGGCTCGCGAGCACGCTTACCTGGCGACGCTGAGCGTGATCTGGGGCATCGCCATGATGTGCTTCGGCCTGGCGCTGCAGGCCAAGGTGCTGAACCTGGCATCGGACGCCACCGATGTGGCCATGGCGCTGTTTTCCGGCATCTTCAATATCGGCATCGGCGGCGGTGCCTTGCTCGGCAGCCTGGTGAGCAGCCAGCTGGGTGTGGCCAATGTCGGCATCGTCGGCGGTCTGCTCGGTATCGGGGGCTTGTTGCTCTGCTGCGTGACCACCTACCACTTTTCCCGACCGCTCAAGCCGCAGCCGCTGTAGGTATTTGCGCTCAGCAGATATCAACCCTGCTGAGCCCTGCACGGCTTCAGGTGCTGGTTCGCACAACGGCTGCCAGATGCTCCTGATAGCGGATCACGTCGCGCTCGACGTCCGGGCGCTTCATCACGTCCACGCAGAGGAAGGTCGGCAGGGCGCTCATGCCGAGGAACTGCTGAGCCTTGTGGAAGGGAAAGTAGACGGCATCCACGCCCTTGCCTTCGAAGAAATCGCTGGGGTCGTCGAAGGCCTGCTGCGGGGCGTTCCAGGTCAGCGAGAGCATGTACTGCTTGCCCTGGATCAGGCCACCGCTACCGTACTTCTGCGAGGCATCGGAGCGGGTGCGGCCATCGTTGGCGTACAGACTGCCGTGGCCTTCGGTGAACACTTCGTCGATGTACTTCTTGACGATCCACGGCGCACCCATCCACCAGCCCGGCATCTGGTAGATCACCACGTCGGTCCAGAGGAATTTCTGCACTTCTTCGGCGACGTCATAACCGGCATCGATCTCGGTGGTCTTGAACTCGACGCCGGTCTGGTCGAGAAACGCCGCGGCAGTTTCGTGCAGGGTGCGGTTGAGTCGACCTTCGGAGTGGGCGAACTGCTTGCCGCCATTGAGGAGCAGGATCTTCTTCATGGGGGGCTTCCCGTAACTGATTGAATGCCGACAGGTTACGGGCTCCCGCAGGTGGGAAAAATGCCTGCGCGAGCAAATGACTATTGACTGAAAGGCATGAATGTCCGGGTTTTATGTGTTGTAGGGTTTAAATAGCACTCACCACGGAGACTCCCCATGTACGGCTTTATCCTTCACGCCCATACCCGCCCGGAACAGGCCGAGGCCTTCGAGAAACTGTTCCGCGCCTATGTCGAACCGAGCCGCGCCGAGCCCGGCTGCATCGAATACCACATGCTGCGCGATGCCGAGGATCCCACGCTGTTCATCTTCTTCGAGGTCTGGCAATCCCGCGAGCACCTGGCGGTGCACAGTGCCTTGCCGCATATGCGTGACTTCCATCAGCAGCGCATGGATTACCTGCGCCGGGATTTCGAGATTCGCGAGATAGAGATGCTCAGCCTAGCATCGGCCAGCCTGACCGATTGAAAACCCCGCCCGCTCATCGCCGGCAAGTCGGCTCATACAGGAGCTGGGCTGCCGCCAATGCGTAGGAGCCGGCTTGCCGGCGATAGGGCCTCAGGCCAGCAATGCCTACCCAGCTCGCGCAGGGGGGCGAAGATTTTCTTGACCACGATGGGTACCACGTGGCGCCCATCGAAAGGCTGGTTCGGATCCGTTCAGAGGATGACCCTGAGGCACTGGCCCGCGTGATACAGCGAGAAACCGGTTTCGTACACGCTGCTTCTCAGCTCCGCACCGTGCACTGCCTGCATCGGTGAGAACGGAATGGGCAATGCTGCGTTGTCGTCGCTCAACAGGAACTGCGCCAGGGCCTTGCCGACTACCGTACCGGTGGTGTTGCCGCGGCCGTTGTAGCCGGTGACCGCGACCAGCCCGGTCGCAGGTTCGAACAGGCGCATCAGGTGATCCGGCGTGAAGTCGATGCAGCCCGTCCAGTGCAGTTGCCATTCGACCTTGCCCAGTTCCGGAAAATAGTGCTGCTGGATGCGATCGGCCCAGCCGCGGATGAACCAGTCCGGCTTGTTGTTGGCCCGGCCCATGCTGCCCAGCAGAAGACGGCCATCGGCATCGCGGCGGATGCTGCTGAGCACTGTGCGTGTGTCCCAGGAGCCCTGGCCATGGCGCAGCACCTGGTCAGCGGCGGCGCCGTGCAGCGGCGCCGAGGCGACCTGGTAGTAATAGCCGCGGAAGTAATGGCGCTGCAGCTCCGTCCATTCGCCCTCGGTATAGGCGCCGGTAGAGATGATCACCTTCTGCGCGGTCACGGCCCCCTGGCCGCTGCGTACCTGCCAGACATCGGCTGAGCGGGTCAGCGCCTTCACCGGCGAATGTTGGTGAATACGCCCACCGAGGCGGATGACCGCCTTGGCCAAACCCGTGGTGTAGGCCATGGGGTTGATGGTGCCGGCGCGGCGGTCGAGCAGGGCACCGGTGATCTTCTCGGTACCGCAGTATTCGGCACAGGCCGCACCCGTGAGCAACTCGACATCGGCACCGCGCCGCCGCCACTGCGTTTCACGATCCTTCAGGTCGGCCAGGCCGGCGGCGTTGTGCGCCATGTGCAGGGTGCCGTCGTTGCGTGCCTGGCAGTCGATGGCAAGGCGCTGGATCTGCGCGAAGACCTCGGCGGGTGCCTGACCGAGCACGTCGTTGAGGCGGCTGCCGTGGCGTTGGCCCAGGGTGGCTTCGACATCGTCCGGTTTTATCCAGGTGCCGGCGTTGACCAGCCCGACATTGCGCCCTGAGCCGCCGTGGCCCACCTCATGGGCGTCGAGCACACAGACCGTCTGGCCCTGCTCGAGCAGGTGCAAGGCAGCCGATAGCCCGGTGATGCCTGCGCCGATGATGCAGACATCTGCCTGCACGTCGCCATTCAGCGGCCCGGACAATGATTCGCGCGGCGTCAGCGTTTCCCACAGACAGGCATGCTGCAATTGGCGCATGGCGTGACCTCGCTCAGTCGAAAACGATGCCCTGGGCCAGGGGCAACTGGCGCGAATAGTTGATGGTGTTGGTCTGCCGACGCATGTAGGCCTTCCAGGCGTCGGAGCCGGATTCGCGACCGCCACCGGTCTCTTTCTCGCCACCGAAGGCGCCGCCGATTTCCGCACCGCTGGTGCCGATATTGACGTTGGCGATGCCGCAGTCGCTGCCCGAGGCGCTCTGGAAGCGTTCCGCTTCACGTACGTCGAGGGTGAAGATGCACGACGACAGGCCCTGGGGCACGTCGTTGTTCAGGTGCAGGGCGTCCTCGAACTCGTCGTAGCTCAGCACGTAAAGGATCGGCGCGAAGGTCTCAAAGCGCACCACTTCGGTCTGGCCGGGCATCTCGACGATGGCCGGGCTGACGTAGTAGGCATCGGGGTAACGATCCTGCAACTGGCGCTCGCCGCCGAACACCTTGCCGCCTTCGTCGCGGGCACGGGCCAGGGCGCTTTGCATGGCATCGAAGGCCTGCTTGTCCATCAGCGGGCCGACCAGGTTGTCCTGACGCGGATCGCCGATGCGTACCTTGCCGTAGGCCGCCTTGAGGCGGGCGACCACTTCATCCTTCACCGAACTGTGGGCGATCAGGCGGCGCAGCGTGGTGCAGCGCTGCCCGGCGGTGCCGACGGCGCTGAACAGGATGCCGCGCACGGCCAGGTCGAGGTCGGCACTGGGGGCGAGGATCATCGCGTTGTTGCCGCCCAGTTCGAGAATGCTGCGACCGAAACGGGCCGCCACCCGCGGGCCGACTTCGCGGCCCATGCGGGTGCTGCCGGTGGCGCTGATCAGCGGTACGCGGGCATCGTCGACCAGCGCCTCGCCGGCTTCACGATCGCCGATGATCAGTTGCGCCAGGCCTTGCGGCGCCTCGCCGAAGCGCTTCAGGGCCTTGTCGAACAGGGCCTGGGAGGCAAGGGCGGTCAGCGGGGTCTTTTCCGAGGGCTTCCAGATCACCGCATTGCCGGCGACCAGGGCCAGGGTGGTGTTCCAGGCCCACACCGCGACCGGGAAATTGAAGGCACTGATCACCCCGACCACGCCCAGTGGGTGCCAGGTTTCACGCATATGGTGGCCCGGGCGCTCGGACGCGATAGTCAGGCCGTAGAGCTGGCGCGACAGGCCGACGGCGAAGTCGCAGATGTCGATCATCTCCTGCACTTCGCCGAGGCCTTCCTGGGTGATCTTGCCGGCCTCGATGGACACCAACTCGCCCAGATCGGTCTTATGCTCGCGCAGCACCTCGCCGAAGATCCGTACCAGCTCGCCGCGGCGCGGGGCCGGCACGTCACGCCAGGCCAGAAATGCCTGGTGGCCGACGGCGATCTTGGCGCGCACCGCCTCGGCGCTTTCCAGGTTCACTCCGGCGATACGGCTGCCGTCGATCGGGGTGTATACGGCATGTTCGCCGCCCTGGAAGGCGTGTGGGTTTACACCGAGGCTTTCGAGCAATTGGCCAACCATCGTTCTCTCCTGCGTTGCAGCCTGGCGACGATTTGTGCTGCTTCGGCAGCAGGCTCTGAATGGATTCATCGTTTGCAGCGACTTCATGCAGTATCGACCCGAATGTTTTTTTCGAACAAACGACCTTTACGCACCACATCATTCCCTCAGAGAATGAACCATTGCCGCCCGAGCTCTCGGAGTCTTCATGTCCAAACGCCTGCTTCCCACCATGGCCGCCCTGCAGTGTTTCGAATCGGCAGCCCGGCACATGAGCTTCACCCGCGCCGCCGAGGAGCTGCACCTGACTCAGAGCGCAGTCAGCAAGCAGGTCGCGCAGTTGGAGGAAATGCTCCAGCACCTGCTGTTCCATCGCATTCGCCGACGTCTGCAACTGACTCCCGCGGGCGAGCTGTACCTGGCCGAGGTCGACAAGATCCTGACCCAGGTCGATATCTCCAGCCGCTACATCCTCTCCTACGGCGGTGAGACCGAGGTGCTGCGCGTGTCGACCCAGCCGACCTTCGGCGTACGCTGGCTGATCCCCAATCTCAAGGGGTTCTCCAGGGCGCATCCGAATATTCATCTGGATATCCGCAACGAGCTGGAGCCCTTCGATCTGGTGCAAGCCAAGGCCGACGTGGCCTTTTTCTATGGCAACGGCACCTGGCCCGGCGCGGTGTGCATCGAGTTGTTCGGCGAGGACGTGATCGCGGTCTGCGCGCCGTCGATCCTGCCAGCCACGGCGTTCACCAGCGCGGGTGACCTGACGTCGCTGGTGTTGCTGCAATGCGCTTCACGGCCCGAGGCCTGGCATGAGTGGTTCGACGAGCAGGGCATCGACACCGAGTACAGCTATCACGGCCCGCGCTTCGACACCTTCTATATGTGCATCCGCGCCGCCCAGGACGGTTGCGGTGTCGCCCTGGTGCCGCGTTTTCTGGTCGAGGACGAGCTGGCCGAAGGCAAGCTGGTGATTCCCTGGCAACACCTGAAGATCAGCGAGGGCGCGCATTATATTGCCTGCGCCGAGCAGTCGCTGGAGTTGCCCAAGGTACGGGCGTTGGTCGAGTGGGTGCTGGACAAGGCTGGGGTGGAAAGCGGCGGGCGCGGTTCTGCATTCCCTGGGGGAATGAAAAGCTGACGAGATGTCGGTTGCCAGGGCCAGGCTGGCTGCGCAGAATCCAACCCAGGCGTCAGCCAGCCGCTGGTGCTGATCCGAGGGAGAAACCGCTCACCATGAACAACCCGGCATTCGTCAGCCCGGACAGCATCCGCGCGCAGTTTTCCCGCGCCATGTCCGACCTGTACAAAAGCGAAGTCCCGCTCTATGGCACGCTGCTGGAGCTGGTGGCGCAGATCAATGCGCAGGTTCTGCAGCGCCAGCCGGAGGTCGCCGAGCACCTGCGAATCACCGGCGAGATCGAGCGGCTGGACGTGGAGCGCCACGGCGCCATTCGCCTTGGTACGGCCGACGAGCTGTCGACCATCCGCCGGCTGTTCGCGGTGATGGGCATGCAGCCGGTGGGCTATTACGACCTGGCACCAGCGGGCGTGCCCGTGCATTCCACGGCGTTTCGCGCCACCCATGAGGCCTCGCTGCAGGCCAGCCCCTTCCGGGTATTCACCTCGCTGCTGCGCCTGGAGCTGATCGAAGATGCCGAACTGCGCACGATGGCTGCCGATTTGTTGGCCAGGCGCCGGATCTTCACCCCGCGGGCCATCGAATTGATCGAGCAATGCGAGGCCGCGGGTGGCCTGCTGGCCGCCGAGGCGGACGAGTTCGTCGGCGAAGCGCTGGAGACGTTCCGCTGGCACACCCAGGCCACGGTCAGCGCCGAGCAGTATCGGCAACTGCACGACCAGCACCGCCTGATCGCCGACGTGGTGGCCTTCAAAGGCCCGCACATCAACCACCTGACGCCGCGTACCCTGGATATCGATGCGATCCAGGCCGGCATGCCACAACAGGGCATCACCCCCAAGGCGGTGATCGAAGGGCCACCGCGGCGCAACTGCCCGATCCTGCTGCGCCAGACCAGCTTCAAGGCGCTGCAGGAGGCCGTGGCCTTCGTCGGCCAGGACGGGCCGCAGGGTAGCCACACCGCACGTTTCGGCGAGATCGAACAGCGTGGCGCGGCACTGACGCCGAAAGGTCGCGAGCTTTACGACCGACTGCTCGACAGCGCCCGCGAGTCCTTGGGTGAAGCGCCCAGCGAAGCCAATGCCGAGCGCTATGACGCGCTGATGGCCGAACACTTCCAGGCCTTTCCCGACAGCCATGAGGCGATGCGCCGCGATGGCCTGGCCTACTTCCGCTACTTCGCCACGCCCGAAGGTATTGCCGCAGCGGAGCAGAAGGATCGTCCGCAGCGCCTGGATGCCCTGATCGAAGCCGGCCATGTGCGCTACGAGCCGTTGGTTTATGAAGACTTTCTGCCGGTCAGCGCTGCCGGGATCTTCCAGTCCAACCTCGGTGACGGCGCCCAGGTCGATTACGCCATCGACTCGAACCAGGCGGACTTCCAGGCTGCCCTGGGCGCCAGGGTGCAGGACGAACTGAGCCTGTACGCCGACACCCAGCGTCGCTCGCTGGACGCCTGTGCCGAGGCGCTGCGGCTCGACACGCTGGGCTGACGCGCGCGGGACTGGACAACCGTCGCCGCTGACGCCATGGTCGCTCCTTTGCGTAATCGAGAGCGACCGATGTCAAAGGCTGGCCTGGTGCTTGTTCTACTGGCTGTTTTCCAGGCGTCCCCCGCGCTAGCCTGTGCGCCCGGCGAAACCCAGGTCTGCCTGGGCGGCTGCATTTGCGTACCCGATCCGAACGGTGTGCTCGGGCCCATGCAGGAGCGTGCCGGGACGATCACGGCGACCGCGCTGGAAGGCTGGATCCTGCGCTCGCGGGAGTCGGCGGCGCGTGAAGGCACCTTGCCGATTCCCGCTGAAATCCGTCGCCAACTGCTGCCGTTCTATTCCGCCGAACTGCTCGATGCGGTGCGCTACAAGGTCGGTGACAACGACGAATTGAGCGCCGCCCGCAATGTGATGCAGAACCCCGATATCAAGGCGGTCACCCTGGTCGACATCATCGTTTTTCGCAGTGCCCGGATGGCTGAGCAGGATGTGGCCCTGTGGGCCCACGAGCTGCTGCACGTGCAGCAGTACCGGGAATGGGGCAGCGCCGGGTTCGCGGCGCGTTACAGTCGCGACTTCAACGCCGTGGAGGCGCCGGCCTATCGTCGTCAGGCCGAGGTATCGCGGCTGCTGCGTGAGCAAGGGCGCAACTGAGTCACGCCTATTCGACGCGTTTGGCACGCAACGCGATCTCAGCGATCGCTGCCATGCCGTGAGGCAGTTTGGTGACGCAGTTTCGGCACCAGGCTGTGGCAGATGACGATCACCTCCAGGGGCAGATGCGCGAGCAGGGCATCAGTCATGCAGGAAGCGTTCGCGGTCTTCGGGGCGAGGCAACTGACAATGCTCGTGGCGGCCGAACAGGCGATAGCGATTGCGGGCGACGCGGTCGTAACTCCAATCGCGCAGGCCCCGGGGCAACACGCGCAGCACCGTCAACCAGCGCCAGGGCGCCGGCAGTTGCCGGAGGATCGCCAGAATGGCATCGCTGCGCTGCAGCGCCTGAGCGCCCTCGACATACAGTAGCGTGTCGAAATGATCCAACGGCATATCGAACCAGGCGAGAATCGCCTGGCCCTGTGTGGATTGCGCGCTGCACAGCTTGAGCCTGCTGTTAGGGTCATGGCGAATCAGGAAACGGATCCAGCCATTGCATAGCTTGCAGACGCCATCGAACAGCACGACCCGATCACCGGCCTGCAAATAGGGTGGATAAGGCATCTGCATCCTCCGCATTAGCGATGCGCTCAGGGTAGCGCAGCTGCAGGCTCAGTAATGAATATCTTCCCGTGCATGGGAGCACTGCCTGACCAGCGCGTAGATGGATACGGCTAGCAGTCCGAAAATAGCAGCGATGCAGGCCGTGAAAACTAGAAAGTTCATGCGGCTGTGCTCGTAGCGCTCACGCGGCATTTGAACATTTGGGAACAGGCGCGACTGCATGATCTCAATGGTTTGGCCCACCGAGTAGGTTGGCGTACCAGGTTGGCGATACAGTTCGAAAACATCCACAAAGCGGGTTCCGTCTGCCTTGTCGAAACGGTATTCATACTGTCGAACATTGTCGTTATTCGGCAGTGTTTTTACCGACGTAACGACGCCTTCCATGGTTGCCGGCCACACCTTGATAATTGCAACCGTGGCGCCGCTCTGCGCCAGAAAGGCGATGAAGGCGAAGACGGGAATCATCCAGAGGGCGAAGGAGGATAAGGTGAACAGAAAGTCGCGCTGTTCTTCTCTGGGGTAGTACATGCTCATCAATCCTTGAGTGCGTAAACGCTGTCCATCTGAGTGGCTGTGCAGGGACGCGAGCATCGAACTCGCTGCCCCTTTTGATTGCGTCAGATCAGCTTCTGGCGTTGCGCCTCTTCCAGGCTGCTGCGGGTAAGCTGGACAAGGATGTTATCGGCCGACTCGTTGAACGGCACGGCGAAGATCAGCAGCAACTGCATCCAGGTGGTGATGCTCTCGCTCTTTTCCACCTTGCCGAGCACGTTGCCGTCCGCGCCCATGAATTGCATTTCCATGGTCAGTTCGTTCTTGAACCGGCCCGGAATGATGAAGAAGGTGGCGCCGGTGACCACTGCGCCGACCATGCTACCGCGCTCATGGTTGGTCACGCGCACACTGACGTAGACATCCGAGTGCTCCTTGGCCGTGGTCACGGCGCTGAAGCGTCCACTGTCCTTGAACTGCTGCACCAGTAGCGTTTCGAGGTTGCTCTGATCGAAACCACCGGCACGATTCTGCTCATTGAACAGGTAGCGGCTTTCGACTTTCAGGTGAGCGGCAGGCTTGACCTCGGCAGGAGCTGCCAGCGGCCATTGTTCGAGCGGGGCCAGGTCGTGATTCGAATAGGACACGCAGCCGGTGAGGGCGAGCAGGGCGGTGGCCAGGATGGCGGAAAGCAGCTGTTTCATGGGGGACGTCCTTGTCAGGGTTTGGCGAGTTTGCGGGTGGCGTCTTGCAGAAGCTGTTCGACCAACTGGTTCAGCTGATCGGCGCCGAGCGAGGTGTTGAAGTAATCGTTGTCCCACAGACCGGTGTTCTGGTTCAGCTTCACCGCCTGCTCACTGCTGCTCAGCAGCTTGCCGTGGGCGTCGACGATCTGCAGGTTGCCGGCGACGTCGTACTTGTCGACGTAGATCGGGCCGTTCACCCAGATCCACATGGTCAGGGTCAGCAGGGCGCCGGGAAAGTAGGCCGGGTGTGGTGTGCGTTTGGCTTTCAGCGAGGTGAAGGTGAACTTGAGGGCGACGTCCTGCTCGCCGAGTGTGGCGGGAAAACTGATCACTTCCTCGAAGTACTCGCCGCGTTCCACACGGCGGGCCAGTTGCTCGGTGAACTGGGCGCTGAGTGTCTTACGCCGTGCATCGTTGACCTTGCTGTCGGTGATCACCACGTCTTCGACCATCGCTGCGCGAGGCTGGGTGGACTGCGCTTTCTGGGCCGGGTCACCGATAGGGCCGGCAGGTATGAAGGACACGCAACCGGTCAGGGTGAGTGATAGGAATACGGTGCAGAGACAAAGCAGTTTTTTCATGCTTCTTCCTTGAAGAACGGATAGCTGGGGGAGAAATCTGTACAGGCGTCTGACGGCCTGGCCCGCGGGGCGCGCCATCTTAGGGGGCTCGCAGGCCCGAGGCCAGAGCTTGCGGCCAGGTTTGTGAGGTAAGCCTGATCTCGCTGTGCCCCGAGCGGTGCTTCAAGGAGTCGACTGGTTTCTTGCCGCTATAGAAAAGGGTTCTTGCGACGCTGTTTTGCTGCCGCACTTTTATCGAAGGTTGCTCCAAGAGCCTGTTCACGATTTTTCGACGAGACTCCACGTGCAACGACAGCAAAAAAGGGGGGATTCAACCGGTCGTAGGATGGGTGAAACCCATCAATTGCCGATGGGTTTCACCTGCGCGGCCCGACCCATCCTACGGGCTGGTGGACAAAAAGAGCGTTAGCTACGCGCCCCGATCCACCCTACGGCCGCTAACGCCTTATTGCCGTAGATCTATAGGGATACGCTTCCTATTTGCCAAGTACACAAAGATCGTGAACAGATTCTAGGTGTGCTGCCACGCCGGTCGCTTACAAGGGCTGCGCCTTTTTAATTCCTGAAAATTGTCATGACTGCGCACTTGCCTTCTATGCTTGATGGCAGATTGGCATGTAGTCGCGCCATTCACTCAATAAAACGGCTGGATGGCCGATGGTCTTCAATAAGATTGCTTTGGAGAAAGAGCATGTTCGGTAGTCGCTTGAAAAAAGAATTGCAGGCCAGGGATGCCGAACTGTCATTCTTTCGGCAGCTTTACCATGGCATCGAGGCCGAGATGATCATGCTGACGGTCGATCCCGACTACCGAATCATCGATTTCAACGCCAATTTCACCCGTTTCGTGGGCTACAGCCCGGAACAGCTGAGCAATCGGCCGATGAGCGATATCGTGCCCGCTTATGTAAAGACGTTGCCGTGTTTCAAGAACCTGCGCGAGGGGGTTAGAACCGGTAGTTCGGTACGTGACCGCTACCGCTTTTTGCGAGCCGATGGCGCGCTGGTGTGGATTCAGGCCTGCTGGCAACCGGTGGTGGACGAGAGCGGCGTGGTGCAACGGATCCAGTGTTTCGGCTGCGAAATTACCGAGACCATGGATCGGGCCCGGGAGAACGAGGATTTCATCAACGCGCTGTTGCGCTCCACGGCGGTGATCGAGTTCGACCTCAGTGGCAACGTGCTGACGGCCAACGATCAGTTCCTCCATGCCATGGGCTATGGCATGGAGCGCATCAAGGGCAAGCACCACAGCATGTTCTGTGAGCCTCAGGAGACCCACTCCGCCCAGTACACGCAGTTCTGGGAGCGGCTCAACCGTGGCGAGTTCGTCGCCGGCCGTTTCAAGCGCATCGACAGCCATGGTCGGGTCGTCTGGCTGGAAGCGACCTATAACCCGGTACACGACACCCAGGAGAAACTCTACAAAGTGGTGAAATTCGCCACGGTGATCACCGATCAGGTCAACCGCGAGGAGGAGGTCAACGATGCCGCAGGCATTGCCTATGGGATTTCCCAGCAGACCGATACCAGTGCCCAGCGCGGCGCCCAGGTGGTGACCGATACCGTGCAGACCATGCAGCGTATTTCCGAAGAGATGACTTCGGCATCTCAGGGCATCGAGGCACTGGGCAAGCAGTCGATCCTGATCAGCACCATGGTGCAGACCATCGGCAGCATCGCCCAGCAGACCAACCTGCTGGCGCTCAATGCGGCCATCGAAGCGGCGCGTGCGGGTGAGCAGGGCCGCGGCTTCGCCGTGGTCGCCGATGAAGTCCGCCAACTGGCCAGCCGCACCAGTAGCGCCACTGAAGAAATCGTCGGTGTGGTTCAGGAGAATCAGAAACTGGTGGACGCTACCGTACGTGATATGGCCAGCAGCCGTACCCAGGCCGAAGCAGGCCTCGAACTGGCCAAGCAGGCAGGCGACGTGATCGTCGAAATCCGCCAGGGTGCCAAGCAGGTGGTGGCAGCGGTGGAGCGCTTCAGCAGTCAGTTGACGTAGTCCGCCATCCTGCGAACCTACGGTAGAGGGCGGTAGCCTGTTCCCGCAGGTTCGTGTCACGCCATCGGCGGCAAGCGCCGTTTTACCGTGGTCTTCTTGATGATGGCGGTGTTGCTCACGGCATAGATGTTGATGCGGTCGAGTATCTCGTCCAGTTGCTCCATCGAGCGCACGTGAAGCCTGGCGATAAAACAATCCTCCCCGGTGACCTTGTCGCACTCGGTGAATTGCGGGGTAGCCTCGATTTGCCGTTCCACTTCATGCAGCTGACCAGGCAGTGGGCGAATCCGTACGATCGCCTGCAACTGGTAGCCGAAGGCACGCGGGTCGACATCCACGCCATAGCCTTTCAGCACGCCTCGTTCTTCGAGTTTGCGCAGCCGCTCCGCAACGCTCGGTGAGGACAAACCGCTGATCTGTGCCAGCGCTTTGAGCGAACGTCGAGAGTCTTCTGTCAGTGCAATGATCAGTTGCTGGTCGATTTCGTCAGTCATAAAAGGCACCGAAGGTGGATTTCGTCATTTGCCTTGATAGTAAAGGTTAAGGTGATTATTTGCCTTTCTTTAACTATGGAACGAGGCAGGGCCGCTTGCAATACTTTGCGCAACGCAAAGGAGCTACCTGATGGACAAGAACGTAAATCGAGGCTCGCTGGAAATGGTCGCTGCCATGCTCATTTCCGGCACCATTGGCTGGTTTGTCATGCTGTCGGGCTTGCCGGTTATCGATGTGGTGTTCTGGCGCTGCGTTTTCGGTGCCGTGACCTTGTTGCTGGTCTGCGCATTGATGGGCTTCTTGCGCCCAGGCCTTTTGACCCGAATCACCGTGCTGCTGGCGATGGCCAGCGGCGTTGCCATCGTCGGCAACTGGCTGTTGCTGTTCGCCTCCTACTCGCGCGCTTCCATCGCCATCGGCACCGCGGTGTACAACGTTCAGCCCTTCATGCTGGTCGGTCTGGCGGCACTGTTTCTCGGCGAGAAACTCACGGTGCAGAAGCTGGCCTGGTTGTCGGTATCCTTCATGGGCATGCTGGCCATCGTCAGTGCGCATGGCAGTCAGGAGCAGAGCGGCGAAGATTATCTGCTCGGGATAGGGATGGCCCTGGCTGCCGCGTTTCTTTACGCCATTGCCGCCTTGATAATCAAGAAGCTCAAGGGGGTACCCCCTCACCTGATCGCACTGATCCAGGTCAGTGTCGGCGTGGTGATGCTCGCCCCACTCGCCGATCTTTCCAGCCTCCCGCAGGGTGACAATGTCTGGTCGATTCTGATCACCCTGGGCGTCGTCCATACGGGCGGTATGTACGTGCTGCTGTACGGCGCCATTCAGAAACTGCCCACGGCGTTGACTGGCGCATTGTCGTTCATCTACCCGATCGCAGCGATTGCCGTTGACTGGATCGCGTTCGACCACCAGTTGAACATGCTGCAGTGGCTGGGCGTCGCGGCGATCCTGCTGGCCGCCGCGGGCATGCAGCAGGGATGGAGTCTGCGCCTCAAGGTCTGGCATGGCGTCAGCCGCTAAGCGCTCAAATGTAGGGTGGATCACGCTTCATCGATCCACCTCCGGCCGCAAGGATGGATGGGAAAAGCGCCATCCACCCCTTCCTGGCTACATCGTCAGGACTGGCAAGCGTTGCATGCCCCCACGGCTGGAAACGTTCCCAGGCCATGTCCGCCTCGCGAATACGGCGCGGCGGTTCACAGCCTGTTATCTCTTGGGGTGACCTTTACGACGATTTGCGGGAAAGTAGCACGCTTCATAGCGTACAACGCGGCTGGACAGCGCATGTCAGACGTCTTGAAAGAAGGAGTGCACTGCAGATGGAACTCACCGGCCAACATCGTTTGCGCCTGCCCTGGCTGACCCTGTGTCTGATCATCGCCAATATCGGCGCCTATTGGTGGATGGCCGACACGGTCGGTCATTTTGGCCCCTATGACGAAACCGAGCTGATGCTGCTCGGCGCCAACGTCGCCTCGTTATCGGCCACCGGCGATTATGCGCGTCTGTTCACCAGCATGTTCCTGCATGGTTCCTTGCTGCACCTGGGGCAGAACATGCTGGCCCTGCTGCTGATCGGCGCCACCCTGGAAAGCCTGCTGGCACGTTGGCAATGGTTGGCGCTGTACCTGCTCGGCGGGCTGTTCGCCAGCTTCGCGTCCGCCACCCTCAACTTCGACCGCGAGCAGGTCTCGTTCTTCGGCCAGGTAACGCAGATCATCTACGTCAGCGTTGGCGCCTCCGGTGCGATCATGAGCCTGGCGGGGGCCGAGCTCGGCGTGGCGCTGGGCCTCAAGCTCAGGGCGATGAACGAGGGCGGGGAGACTACGCAGCCCGACAAGCTGCTGCGCAGCGCTCTGCTGATGCCGATCCTGGTACTGATCTATGGCTTGCTGGATGGCGGCACCGACAACGCCGCGCATATCGGTGGTTTCCTGTTCGGCCTGTTGGCGGTCGCACCGATTGCCGCGGCGTATTTCATCAGTTCCTGGCCGCCACGCGTCGCACTGGGCCTGGGCGCATTGCTGGTGCTCGGGCTCAGTGGTCTGCAGTTGTTCAACCGGGTCGCCAGCCATCCGGACAGCGGGGGATTGCGCCAGCTGGCGCTGTGGGAGGTCGAGGAAACACAACGGGTGAGCGATCTGCATCAGCGTATCGCGCAGGAGCGCCAGGAGCCGTTGCCGCCGGCTACGACCGAGCAGGCCAAGGGCCTGGTCATTCCCGTTCCCTTCGTCGGGCGCATGGTGCCGACCTCCGATCCGCAACGGGTGTTCCTGCTGAAGAACTACGACCAGGCGCAGATCATCGAATACGACCTGGCGCGCAATGCGCCGGTGCGCACCCTGATCGATCACCCTTACGCCGGCAACGACCTGTGGGGGTGCCCCATGCAGCAGTGCTTCGGTGTCGGTGTTTCCGATCTGCAGCTCGACGAGGCCAATGGCAAGGGCTACGTCAGCAGCCTGGTCAAGGGTGCGCTGAGTCGTATCGATCTGGCCAGCGGCAGCATCGACTGGACGACCGTGACCGGCAAGTTTCCGAGCCGCCTGCTGCTGCGCGATGGGCGGCTGTATAGCCTGGATCGCGCCGACAGCAGCCTGGTGATCCTCGACGCCGAAAACGGCAAGCTGCTGGCTAAGGTGCAACTGCCAGGCGAGGGCGATTACTGGCATCGCTGGCCGACAGGCGAGACCCTGCAGTTCTCCAGCCAGGGCGATGCACTGTACCTGCTGCCGTCTGGCGGCCAGCCGTTGCGCATGGATCTGGCCAGCCAGGCGCTGACACCGGTGGGCGATGAAGGGGCCAGACAGATGGGCCACGACGGCCAGGGGCGTCTCTGGCTGCTGTACGAGGACGGGGTGTTCTATCCCGAGCTCGATGCGCGCCGCGAGCGGGTGTTCTACCGCATGGAGCGACCTTCGCCAGCGCGTTACGTCAATACCACCTTTATCGATCGTGATGGCCGGCAGCCGCTGATCCTGCACCTGGAGTCCAACTTCGTACTGGCCAGTTCGGGTCATACCGGGCAACTGTTGCGGCTGTATCCACTGGCTCATCACGAGGAAAACCAGCTGTACCTGCAGGCCCTCGATGGCGGACGGTTTTATGTCAGCGGTCGACAGGCGACGCAGTTGCTGAATATCGACACGGCCTTGCCCGCGGCCGGAGCCGGTGACGCCTATCAGGCGCAACTGGAAGAGCAGCCGCAGTGGAAGCGTCAGTTCGAGCGTCGGGAATCGCCGCAGGAAAGGCCAGGTTGGGAGTGGTAGCCGGTTACATCCCTCTGGATGCTCAAGGATTGCGCGGAACTGCTCGACTGGCTGATCCGCAAGGACAATTTCGTTCAGGCCTGAGTCGTTGTCGCCAGTCTGGCGCATGGCGGCTGACACCCCGGGCGCAATTCATGCGCCGGGGTACATGAACTCAGTGCGGCGCGCGCTGGCGTGCGGTCTTGAGCAGGTCTTCCGGGGTGATATGACCGACCACCTGGGCCGCGGCGCTGCCGGGAAGCGGCAGGTCGAGGATATGGCCCTTCATCTTGCCCACCACGTGCATTTCGCAGGGTTTGCAGTCGAATTTCAGGGTCAGCACTTCGTCGCCGTGAACCAGCTGCATTGGGGCGACCTTGGTGCGTACACCGGTGACGCCCTTGGCCTGTTTCGGGCACAGGTTGAAGGAGAAGCGCAGGCAGTGCTTGGTGATCATCACCGGTACTTCGCCGGTTTCCTCGTGGGCCTCGTAGGCCGCGTCGATCAGTTGCACGCCGTGGCGATGGTAGAACTCGCGAGCCTTGTGGTTGTACACGTTGGCGAGGAACGACAGGTGCGACTCCGGGTACACCGGCGGCGGTGTGCTTTCGGCCTTGCGCCCACCACGCGGATGAGCGGCGATGCGGGCTTCGGTCAGTGCTTCGATGGCTTCGCGGCGCAGGCTCTTGAGCTGCGAGTTCGGCACGAAGAACGCCTGGGGCGCATCCAGTTCGACGCTCTGGGCGTGGTAGATGGTGGTGCCCAGTTGGGTGAGCAGATCGCGTAGCCCATCGAGGGCCTGCTCCGGCTTGTTCGCGGCACCGAACGGGCCATCCAGGCTTGCCGAGGCGCTCAGACCTTCCTCGCTGGTGGCGGTCAGGGTCAGCTGTCGTTCACGGAGCGCGGCTTTCCACTGGATGCCGATGCGCCGCTCGGCTGAAGTTTTCAGCAGTGCCTGCTGCCAGTTGTGATCCAGGTTGCGCGAGAGCGGATGGTTGGGGCGCACACGATGCAGCGCTTCGGGCATCTCGTTGGGTTCGACGCGGTAGCGCCAGCGCTTGGCACCGTCTTCCTCGAACTCGCCTCTGGACTCGGCGATATTGGCGCGGAAACCCACCACTTCACGCTTGATCAGCACGTTGAGGCCGTCGCCGTTGGACAGCGGCTCGTGCGTGACGGCGATCAGGTCGCGTTTGCCGACCTTCTCGATATGGCCGACGGCCAAACCGGTAAAGGTCGGCGAATCGAAGGCGCCGATATCGACCTTGCGGTCGGTGACGAAATAGTCGGTGCTGCCGCGGTGGAAGGTCTTGTCCGGATCGGGCAGGAAGAAATGTGCGGTGCGGCCGCTGGAGGCGCGAGCCAGATCCGGACGGTCTTCGAGAATGTCGTCGAGGCGCTGGCGATAGTAGGCGGTGATGTTCTTCACGTAGCCCATGTCCTTGTAGCGCCCCTCGATCTTGAACGAGCGCACGCCGGCCTCGACCAGGGCGCGCAGGTTGGCACTCTGGTTGTTGTCCTTCATCGACAGCAGGTGCTTCTCGAAGGCGACGACGCGGCCCTGATCGTCTTTCAGGGTGTAGGGCAGGCGGCAGGCCTGGGAGCAGTCGCCACGGTTGGCGCTGCGACCGTTCTGGGCGTGGGAGATGTTGCACTGGCCGGAAAAGGCCACGCACAGCGCACCATGGATGAAGAATTCGATGGCAGCATCGGTTTCATTGGCGATGGCGCGGATTTCCTGCAGGTTCAGCTCGCGAGCCAGTACCAGCTGCGAGAAACCGGCCTGATCGAGGAACTTGGCCCGGTTCAGGGTACGGATGTCCGTCTGGGTGCTGGCATGCAGCTCGATTGGCGGGATGTCCAGATCCAGCACGCCCAGATCCTGCACGATCAGCGCATCCACGCCCGCGTCGTAGAGCTGATGAATCAGCTTGCGTGCCGGCTCCAGCTCATCGTCATGCAGGATGGTGTTGATGGTGGTGAACACCCGCGCGTGATAGCGGTGGGCGAACTCCACGAGCCCGGCGATATCACTGACTTCGTTGCACGCATTGTGCCGCGCGCCGAAGCTCGGGCCGCCGATATAGATGGCGTCGGCGCCATGCAGGATGGCCTCGCGAGCGATGCTGACATCACGGGCAGGGCTGAGCAGTTCCAGGTGGTTCTTGGGCAAGGACATGGTTTTTCTTTATAGGGCTGAGCACGGTAGGGGCGCATTGTACCGGCCCGCGGGGCCGAGGGCATCCTGAGCTGCCGGCTGGTCGCTACGGGGCGATTACCCGTCCTGCCTGGCGGGGGTCAATAACGATCCGGCTACGTGAGCGTTTCATCGAAACCATCGTGGCAGGGCACAGAGGTACAGGCGTCTGACAAAGCTTTTTGACGATGGCCAACTGTGGGAAAGTAGCGGCCTTTCTGAAGGGGTAGGGTGTCTGATGGACAACAAGGGGCTTGCAAAGCTCGACGAGCTGCTGCTCAAGCACGGCAACGATAATTCCATTCTTTCCGCCAGCGAGCTGGATGGCTATTTTGCCGCCATCGTTTCGGGCCCGCGGCAGATCGATCCCGGCCTCTGGTATCCGGTTATCTGGGCCGAACAGAATCCGAAATGGGCGAGCGACAAGGAAGGCGAGCGCTTCATGAAACTGGCCGTCGAGCTGATGAGCGAAGCGGCGTTCATGCTCGACGAAGAACCCGATGATTACGAAGCGATTTTCCTGGCCGACAATAATGGCCAGGGGGAAAAGCTCATCGTGTCGGAATGGTGCGCGGGTTACCTGCGTGGCGTCGCAGTCGCTGGTTGGGGGGATGATGAGCTGCCTGAGCCGATCGCGGCAGCGTTGGCGACCATTACCTTGCACGGCGCCGAGAGTGGCTCGGAACGGCTCAACGCAATGTCTGACGATGAGTACGACGCTTCCGTCGCGACCCTCGAACCTGCTGCCGTGGCGATCTATCAGTACTGGCAGCAAAATCTTCAACCAGTGCTGCCGGTACGTCGGGACGAGCTCAAGGTCGGCCGTAACGATCCCTGCACCTGCGGCAGCGGCAAGAAGTACAAGCAGTGCTGCATGCAGTGATAGGACGTGGTTTTTTATCTGGCACGCACCACGCACAGGTGTTTACGGTCTTCATGGGCGCTGCAACTGACGTAGCCAGTGATGCAGACGTCTGGTCTGGGGGCTGACGGCGTGGGTAGTGAGTCTTTGCAGGTTGTCCAGGCTGATGAACGGCTGTGGTATTTCGTCGTCGCCAAACAGGATCCCGGCAGGATGGCAGTGTTCCAGTAATGCACTTTGCCAATCGGGGTAGCCCAGCAAGTTGCACAGCGTCAGCGCATCGAGCCACGGCTGGTCATCGGTTGTGTAGCGTATGGCAATGTCATGGCCTTCGAACATCAGGTGGTGTGATCGCATCGTTCGCTTCCTTGGCGAGTTGTTTTCCTGTTCAGCTGTTAGCGATGAAATCATTAATTCCATTAGATATACAACTGAATGTTCAATCAAGCATGGACGCGGAATTTAACGTCCGCCTCCATGACTGAAAAAATCGAATTCTCCCAACGTTTGCGTAACGCCATGCTCGCTGCAGGCTATCCAGATCGCCCGGCTGTATTGGAGCGTGAGTTCAATTCGCGTTATTGGGGGCGCTCCGTGACCTTCCAGGCGGTTTCTCGTTGGTTGCGTGGTGAGGCGATTCCTTCCCAGGACAAGCTCCAGGTGCTGGCCGCATGGCTGCGGGTAGAGCCCCAGGCCTTGCGCTTTGGCGAGCGTGCTGCCCTGGCTGCGCGCGAGCAGCGCGGCCGCTGGGAGGATCCGAAGTTCTATCCGGAGCGTGAGGCCATCGAGGCCTTTCTGGTTCTGCCACCGCAGCAGCGCAAGGTCGTCCGCGACGTGATCATGGCATTCGCCCTCGCCGCAGAGGCGGGTAACAAGAGACCGGGCTCCGATTGAGCCATCCCGGAGCCAGCGTGATGGGGCCGGCCATTAGCTACAAGCCGCAAGCTGCAAGCTGCAAGTAAAAGCGGCCAGTCGATGATCCGCGTTGAACCATGGATCACGGCCTTCGGCCCCGGATTACGCCTGCAGCTAATCCAGGCTACATTCGTGCCATTATCCCGTAGGTTGGATCGGGGCGCGTAGCCTAGCCCGTAGGATGGGTGAAACCCATCAATTTCCGATGGGTTTCACCCATCCTACGACAGGCCGCTACCGCCACGTAGCTGCCATCTGTACCGAACACCTTGCAAGGGGTTCTCAGAGCTGGAAGCGGGCGATGTTTTCCCGTAGCGCCTCGCTGGTTCTGGCCAGGCTCTCGCTTTCCCGCTGGGTAGCGGCGAAGGCCTCGGCGGACTGGGCACTGCTGTCGCGCACGGCGACGATGCTCTGGCCGATCTGCTCGGCAACCGTGCTCTGCTCTTCCGCCGCGGCGGCGATCTGCTGGTTCATGCCGTTGATTTGTTCGATCATGCCGACGATCCGCACCACCGCTTCGCCGGCTTCCGACACACCTGCGACCGACTGCTGGCTGGAGGTCTGGCAGTGCTGCATGTACTGCGCGGTCTCGTCGGCGATGCGCTGCAGGTTGCCAATCAGGTTTTCGATTTCCGCGGTGGCGCCCTGGGTGCGCTGGGCCAGGCCGCGTACCTCGTCGGCCACTACGGCGAAGCCGCGGCCGGCCTCGCCGGCGCGCGCGGCTTCGATGGCCGCGTTGAGGGCCAGCAGGTTGGTCTGGTCGGCGACCGCTTTGATCACGTCGAGCACGCTGCCGATATTGCCGCTTTCCTGCTTCAGTCGGGCCATGGCCTCGGCGGAGCTGTCGATGACGCCCGCCAGTTCGCCGATCAGATCGACCGCATGACGGGTCTTGTCCTGGCCGAGGATGGCGGCCGTGTCCGCTTCGCCGGCTGCCTGCGCTGCCGCTTCAGCGTTGCGCGCCACGTCCTGGACGGTGGCCGACATTTCATGAATGGCGGTGACGATCTGCTCGATCTCCTGCTGGGCCTTGGCGACACCGGCCGTGTTGAGCTGGCTCGATTCGGCCATTTCCTGGCTGGCGGCGGCCACCGATTGCGAGGAGGCGTCGATGCGCTGCGCCATGTCGCGCAGGTTACGCTGCATCTGTCGCAGCGAACCGAGAACTCCCTGGCTGCTTTGCGCACCGCCATGCTGGCGCAGGTCGCCCTCGGCTACCTGCTGGGCGAGGCGGTCGAGGTCTCCCGGCTCAGCTCCCAGCGCGCGCAGCAGTCTGCGGGTAATGAGGTGGCCAAGCACAATGGCGAGCAGGGCCGAGAACAGGGCAATGCCCAGTAGCAGGGTGCGTTGCTGGCGGTAGCTGGCGTCGTTCTGCTCGAGTCGTTCGGCGGCCAGTTTCGCGGTGTAGCCCAGGTATTCGTCGATCGCTACCGTCAGTTCCCGCAGTAGGGGTGTGCACTGCCGGGCGATCATCTCGATGGCCGTCGCGTCCTGCCCGGCGAATACCAGGTCGGCGATGTTCTTGGCGATGGGCTCGTAGCGCCGCTCGATGACCTGGATGTTGTTGAACAGTTCGCGTGCCGTGCTGGAAACATCCTTGTCCTGGGCAATCTCCAGGGCCAGGGCGTCGAGTTGCCGGGTGACCTGGTCGTTCGCCGCCTCGATGGCGGATCGCTGGCCGGCGCGTTCGCCATGATCCACGATCAACACCAGGTTGCGCAGGGCGATGGCGCGATCCTTGGCGGCGTTGGCCAACTGCCCGGCGAGCTGGGCGCGATGGTCGATGCCATTGATATAGCGCGAGAAACTGTCTTTCGCGGCCGCCAACTGGTAGAGGGAAGCGCCGGCTACCAGCAGCAGAAGGGCGACCAGGATGGCGTAGCTCAGGTAAAGCGTGGTGCGAATGGATAGCTGGCGGGTTTGTGGCATACCGGGTCTCTCTCGGGTCGGTGGGCATGAAAGGGTTATCGGCAGGTCAGGGGAAAATTGAGGTATTCGCTGGTTGCAGCTGTCATTGCCCCTGAAACCAGGGTCATTTTATTTATTGAACTATAGGTTTAATAATTCGCAGAGTAACTGACCCGGGGCATGCTGGCGAAATGATATTTTGCAGCCCGTTGCAGCTCGGCTTCGAGCAGGCAACGCGTGGCTGCTTCCATCAATCGACGGGGTGCGCCGTTTGCCGATGCAATGCCGGCAAGCGCAGGGCGAGCTAGGACGGTCGTGACGAGAGTGATGCAGGAAGGGGGGCGTATGTGTGGCTGGGGATGGCAGTCAGGGCGAAAGTGCTGCCGTTTTCTCGGCCCGGGTGCGAATGATCTTGCCGCACCTGGCCTGTGCCATCCACCGGGAGGCGATCTACGCTGGTACGGCTCGCTGCCCCGGCGCCGCAAGGTGTGGGGCTATCCTCAGGCAAACACAAAATACTTGCGCACCGTTTCCACTACTTCCCAGGTGCCTTTCATACCGGGCTCGACCACGAAGATATCGCCGGCTTTCAGGTGGATCGGCGCCATGCCGTCCGGGGTGATGATGCAGTAGCCCTCTTGAAAGTGGCAGTACTCCCACTTCACGTAATCCACGCGCCATTTGCCGGGCGTGCAGATCCAGGTGCCCATGATCTTGCTGCCGTCATCGGAGGTGTAGGCGTTGAGGTTGACGGTATGCGGCTCGCCCTCGATGCGTTCCCACTTGCAGGCATCGACGACGGGTATCGGTTGGGTGTCGCGTAGCACGGTGATTGGCTGGTTGGTCATGGTCGTCTCTCTGTTGCGGTAAAGGTCGTTCACCATAGAGCGGCGCGGTGCCGGCCAATTGTCTGGGCTCGACATGCGAGTGCCCATCCGCGCTATCGGCGGTTTGCCTTTACTGACGGTCAACCAGGAACTTGTATTTTTCCCTCTCAGTCCAACACCTCGATTCAGCGGCGATGTAGCGCCGCATCAGCAAGCCGAACAGGGATGTCTCACCTTTCATGCTCAATCGAGGCGCCCATGAATTCCGAAGAGCAAACCCTGATCGATGGCCTGTTCTCCCGTTTGCAGGAGGCCGAGCACGAGGGCGGCCTACGCGATACCAAGGCCGAAGCGCAGATCAAGGGGCACCTGGCCCGTCAGCCCGCTGCGCCGTACTACATGGCCCAGGCGATTCTGATTCAGGAAGCGGCGATCAAGCGCCTGGATCGGCGCGTGCGTGAACTGGAGGCTCAGGCAGTCGAGCAGCGACGGCAACGCCCGAGCGGTGGTGGCTTTCTCGCCGGCCTGTTCGGTGGCGCCCAGCCCAATGCCGCACCACGGCTCGCGCAGCGCCCGGCGGGCTGGGGTGAAACCCGATTCTCCCAAGGTGCAGCGGCAGGTGTTGCGTCTACGGCCAATGCGCAGAGCACCGCGTCGGCTGCCCAGGGCGGCGGTTTCATGCGCGGTGCGTTGCAGACTGCCGCCGGTGTGGCAGGTGGGGTGATGGTGGCGGATCTGCTGACCAACCTGTTCCACCACGATCAGCCCCAGGAAATTGTCGAGGTCATCCGCGAAGACATGCCAGCGCAGACCGACAGCTTTGCCAGCGGTCTCGACGATGCTCCCTATGCCGGCACCGACGATATCGATACCGATGCTTTCGACAGCTCGGTCTTCTTCGACGACGACGGCACGTTCAGCTAATTCGCTATGGCGCTGGTAACCGGTCAGGCGCGACGTTGCCAGATGCCGCGTTCAGCACGGTTCCGGCGAGCCGTTTGGAGAAAGCGACCGCCCAACGCAGTGTGAAATTGGCGTCGCTACAGGGTGTGGGCAAGCGAGTCGGGACTGATATTCCTGTGACCTGGGTTCGGATATGATGCGCCACCCCAAAAATCGATCGAACATCACCAGGTCACTATGCCCGTTAATGCGCTTTATACCGACCTGTCTGATTACTACGATCTGATGTGTGCCGATATCGACTATCAGGCACAAAGCCATTGTATTCACAGGCTGCAGCAGATTTTCGGTAACGGGGGCTCCAGGCATCTTGATCTGGCCTGTGGAACCGGGCCACATGTTCGCCACTTCATTGATGCCGGCTACACAAGCAGTGGGCTCGATATTAACCAACCCATGTTGGATAAAGCGGCCATTCGCTGTCCGCAAGCGCACTTCTCCTTGCAGGATATGTGTGATGTCACCGTGAGCGAGCCTGCGGATCTGATTACCTGCTTCCTCTACTCCATTCACTACAGTGGCGGGATCGAGCGGCTCAAAGCCTGTATCGCCAGTGTGCATGCTGCACTCGAAACCGACGGGCTCTTCTGCTTCAATGTTGTCGATAAGAACAAAATCGACAACAACCTGTTTGCGGCGCACACCGTCAAGGACGATGAAAGTCTGTTCACCTTCAGTTCTGGCTGGAACTATGGCGGTGAAGGCGAAAAGCAGTCGTTGAAACTCAGTATTGAAAAGACCACAGCCGCCGATGTGCAGGTATGGCACGACGAACATCCCATGGTCGCCGTGAGTTTCGCTGAGTTACAGATGCTTTTACAGCCGCACTTCGACGTTCATGTGTTCGAACACGATTACGAAAAGATCATTCCCTGGGATGGTGCTTCCGGGAATGCCATCTTTGCCTGCGTAAAGAAACCGCTCTGATACGCGTTCCGGGCCTAGCTAGGGTAGGGTGGAAGACGCCTTTTTCTTCCACCGTTTGCCATCCTCACCACGTATCAACGGGATTCGGCCTTGTCCAGGCGATTGGCAAAGGCGAACTTGATAACTCCCCTGCGCGGCGAAATCGGCATGCTAACTCGCTGCTGCATGAGAACAACCAGATCAGGTGCTTTTGATCTTGGCGGCCAGAACGGCTGCCTGGAGCGTTGCCAGGGTTTTCTTGCCAGCAGGAAACTCGAAGACAGCACTTTCAACCAGCGTGTACAGGCGTTCACCGGTGTTCAGCGTGAACTCCACGAACGCCAGATGCTCGACCCATGAGCGGTAGCGCCGCACCATGAAGATGCTGTGCTTTGACCTTACCGAACCAATCTTCGCAAGGGGGATTTGCCGGTGCCCCGCTGCACTGGAAATGAACAGCTCGTCGTTGTGGATGGAGGCCGGCCCGGATTTCTTCAAACGCCGCCATTCCACGGCGAAGCGCCACACCATGATGAACAGAAAGGCGCCGGCCAGAAGCAGATCGGGGAGGGGAGTGTCAGGCCCTTTGATCAGTATCAAACCACCGATTGCCGCGAGAATGGTCAGGGTAATGGAGCGGTAGAAATAGACTCTGTGAAACTCAGGGAAGGTCAGAAAGCGGATATCCATATGGTGCCGGAATTCCCGATGCGCTAATTGGGGGGCTGAATAGGTTGAGGCGCCGCGCAGCATTATCGGTGTTGGTGAGATGGAAAACCGTACCTTGTTCCTGTTTCTGCTGAAGACCTTCGCAGAGCACGATCAAGTCCGGATTCAGGGCAGGACGCCGCCAGGTCTAGTCATCTGGCCTGCCCTCGAAACGCCGGGCGAGAAAGCCCATCACGATACCTCCGACGATGCCGATGGCACCGCAGGTCAAACCCATGGAGCGGTTGCTCACGAAGCCGACGTTTTTCACATGGGTTGGCAGACCGACCAGCCCGGTAAAAAACAGCATCGCGACCGAGAGGGCAATGAGGTATATGCCGCCGGCTCGCCAGGACTGGGTAGCCATGCCTTTGCTCCGGCAATAGGCGTAACCCAGGCCGATTGGTAGCAGGAACTGGGTCGCGAGGAAAAGGATCAGGTTACTGCTGTCGTTCATCGCTGTCTGTTTCAGAGGGGCCGGATCAGGGTATTGCATCTGCTTGCCATGCTGCGTGACCTGCCACGCAAATCGCTGGCGGAGCAACCATAAGTGCGTAGGGTGGATCGGGGCGTGTAGCTGACGCTTTTTTCATCTACCCTTTGGGCGGTGAATATTCAGGCTCCATGCTAATCATGCCTACGTAGAACGCGGGGCACGCTCAATGGATGGTCGGCGTGAGGCGTTCGCTGACCAGCTGTTGAGCCTGATAGGCCATCTGATCGAGCAGGCGGTCGCGCTTTTTCTCGGCCTCGCTCATGGCCTTCTTGCCGTGCTGCTTCAACAGGTAGGTGTGGATCTGCCGAACTTCGGTGGACTGGTAGATCGGCGTGAGATCCTGCACCGCCACCATCCCGTCCGAGCGATAGGCGCGAGTATTCATCAATACTTGCGGCCCCTGCGCCGCCAGAACCCGAAAGCCCAGGGCCTCGAAGGTCGGCACCTTGCCCGCCGCGCAGGCCAGTTCGACATGCGGGTGGCGCTCGATGATCTGCTGCAGCATGGCCCGCGCAACACCGTGCCTGCGATGGCTGGCCTGCACGGCCATATAGGCCAGGGTGCAGGCCTCGGCGTCATCCTGGCTCGGCAGGTACAGGGCAAAACCCAGCACCTGGGAAGGATCCTCATCATCCAGCGCCAGGATCAATTGCGCAGGACTATCCGCGGCACCGTTCATGGCCTGCAGATACAGGTGCACCTCGTAGCCGATCACATACTGGTACAGCTGATAGAGCGGGTTGCTGGGCGTCAGCGACACCGGGCTGATATCGCTGAAGTAGTCCACCACCATCTGCAGCACCTGGGCTTTGAGGGATTCGGGCGGCGAAGCGTTCAGGTGGATGAGGGTGAACATCGAAAGGCTGGCTCCGAGGCGGGCGCGATTGGGGGGATCGGCGGTGGCGCTATTGTAACGCTTGCGCTTGGGTAGGGTGGATGACGCTCTTTTCATCCACCAAGCGGGTTGTGAAGTTAATGTCAATCTTCCGTTCTGACACGTTTCGATGACGGCCGATCTGCTTGTGATTTCAATCCACATCACTCGCCGTAATCACCATCAGCCTGCTCTGGCTCTGGTGTAAAGTCCCATTGTCACCGCCCGGTGAAAACTCGAATACGGCCAGTCTGCCCACCGTTCGACATGTCCATGTTTCAATGGGTTGTGGATGTAATCGAAGTGGCGCTGGTAATCTCGCTCGTCGCGGATCAGGTGTTCCCAGTAATGCCGTTGCCAGATGCCACGCTCGCGCCGTCGTTGCTGGTCGAGGATCCGGGCTTCGGTGATCGGCAAGCGCTTGGCGAAGGCGAATTTGATTACCTTCCAACGCAAGGCAACGTTGGCGTCGCCTTGCGGTAGCGTCCACAGGCAATGCATATGCTCGGGCAGCACCACCCAGGCGTCGATATGGAAGGGATGTCGAGCCCGTGTGGCCCGCACCGTCTCGCGCAGCAGCTCTATTTCTCGGATCAGCAGATCGCTGGTGCGGTCGTGCAGATTGACGGTAAAGAGCCGGGAACGAGGGCGCGACGGTAATCGGGCATGGCGGCTCATCCTTGAGCATGTGTGTGTCTGAACCATGGTGGACAAGCTTCGCGTTGTCCACCCTACATCCAGGATTGCCGCTTCGTGTAGGCGGTGGTCTCTGGGCTATTTGCAAGCCGAGTTTGACATTCGTGAGATCGAGGTGCTCAGTCCGGCCATACATGCCTGCAAGGCAAGTCGGAACGCAGGAGGGGGAAGGGCCGTTGCCGTGGGCAACGGCCTTCTCAGACGGGATCAGTCGAGCAGGTCGGCCGGTACGTTGCCACCGTTGTCGGCCAGCTTCTGAAGCACGGTCTTGTGCAGCCAGGTGTTCATCTGTGCCGAGTCACCGAGTTTTTCTGCAGGGCAGCCCAATTCGTTGGCCAGTTCCTTGCGGGCGGTCAGGCTACTATCCAGCCCCAGTAGTTTGAGCAGGTCGACGATGGAAACCTTCCAGTTGAGTTTCTCCGGGTGTTTGGCAGCCAGCCCCTCCAACTTGGAGACCACGTCCACCACCGGGATGGCCTGAGAAGTGGCAGAGGGCGCTGCAGCAGGCGCAGAGACTTCAGCGGGCGCAGCCTGCGCCTTGGAACCGAAGCCCAGGGTGTCGAGAATTTTACCGAACAGACTCATGAGATTCCCTCTTCATTTGTATGAATATTGCCTAGGCAGCATAGCTCAGCGGGTGCATGACGCATTGATCGGCGAACAAGTAGGGTGGATCGGGGCGCGTAGCTGACGCTCTTTTCATCCACCAATCAGGCCTGACCACTACGCCTATCGTTCCTCTGTCACACATGTTCGCTCCGCCTCACTCCCCGTAATCACCATCATCCGCTTCGACACACCAGTCTTCGGGATAAACGCCCATCGCCACCGCCCGATGGACGCTCGAATAGGGCCAATCCGTCAGTCGTTCGACATGATCATGCTTCAGCGGGTTGACGTGGATGTAGTCGAAATGGCGCTGGTAATCCTGTTCATCACGAATCAGGTGTTCCCAGTAACGCCGTTGCCAGATGCCGCGTTCGCCCCGCCGCTGCTGGTTGAGCGTGCGTGTTTCGGTGATCGGTAGGCGTTTGGCGAAGGCGAATTTGATTACCTTCCAACGCAAGGCGAAGTTGGCGTCTCCTGGCGGTAGCGTCCATAGGCAATGCATATGCTCGGGCAGCACCACCCAGGCATCGATATGGAAGGGATGTCGAGCCCGTGTGGCGCGTACCGTCTCGCGCAGCAGGTCGATTTCGCGGATCAGCAGATCGCTGGTGCGGTCACGCAGATTGACGGTAAAGAAGTAAGTGGCGCCGGGAACACGGGCGCGACGGTAATCGGGCATGGCAGCTCATCCTTGAGCGTGCAGGTGTTTTCACCATGGTGGACAAGCTTCGCGTTGTCCACCCTACAACCTTACTTCGGGCTTCCGTAGGGTGGATCGGGGCGCGTAGCTGACGCTTTTTTCATCCACCGTTGCGGTGGTTGTCGGGGCTATTTGCTGGATGGCCATTGTCAGGCCGGCCGGTAGGGCATCCACACATCGCCTTGCCAGTGCAGCAGCGATAATCCCCGTCGGTTTTCGCGTCGTGGGCGGCGCTCATCGTCATGCTGGCCATCGCGCAGGGTCGGCACCACATCGGCGGTGATCCAGCGGCGGATGCAGCGGTTCTCCGGATGGTAATAGTGGATCAGTGCGGCATAGACGCCGGATTCGCTGACCAGCCGCGCAGCCTCCGGTTGGCCATGGGCGTTGAGCACCACCACATCGAGTAACTGGTCGGCGTCGAGCGTGCGTGTGGCGCGCTCCTCCAGATGAGGCTGGCCGATCAGCCGGCCCAGGTCGCGGGCGCTGAACCAGCATTGATCATGGAGCAACAGGGCACGCAGTTGACGGCGGTGTCGAACGAAAGTGTGCGGGGTCAGGATTTCGCCGGATAGGGCTTGTACAGGGGGCAATGCAGGTTGAAAAGGCATATCCGTTTACCTCTGGAAGCTTTCTTAGGGCTTGATTGGAGTCGGGAGCTAAGAAACCCACCAGAGACGGGCCGGACGTATTCCCCTTTCGGGTCTTGTATTAGCCCACTCCCGACAGCACAGGTGTGTTTTCTGCGGGCGTGGCAGTGCCGCGAACGCAAAAAAACCGCATAACTGTCGGGTGCGGTGAACCGCTCTGGTAAGGCGTTTCTTAGGCGCCGTTGAGTAGGGTAGGGATGTGGACGGAACCGGTCAAGGACAACGGCTCGTGCGGGCGCCGCGTAGGGGATGGATTTTTTATCCACCATTGCCGAGTTCGTCCGGGCTTCCCGCTGGATTTGGTCGTCCTGAACGGTGGACAAGCTTCGCGTTGTCCCCCTACGCCACGATTCCCGCCTCGCGTAGGGTGGATGACGCTCTTTTCATCCACCATTGTCTGGTTGGCCGGGTTACTTGCTATGCAAAATATTTTCCCCGATAGCTCCCACGCTCCAGCGTGGGAGCAGGCCCGCGACGCTCTGCATCGCGATGTGCCAGGCACATAATCGCCTGCAGGTAAACGCTGGAGCATCGAGGGCTGCATTCCCACGCGGAGCGTGGAAACAATCAAAGTTATTTATGTTTGTTGACTGCTCCGAATGGTATATGAACCGATGGCAATACTGAGGCGGCTGGATCTAAATGAAGCCTCTGGTCATCGAAAAACATGTGAGGTTTTAGCACCTCTAGTACTGATTTTTTTTCGATTCCTCCTAAGAAAAATGCTTTGTTAACCATGATGTCCCAGGCACGCATTGTGTTGATGACTCTTTCGTGTGATGGCGCATTTCTAGCTGTTACGATACTAATATCAAGAATAGGTGTGTACGTTGAGTCAGAAGCTTTTCTGGCTTGTTCCATCTTTTGGATTTTCGAGATTTTTTTGAGGAACGCCGCCAAAGGGCCTGGGTTATGTGGGGTGTTGACTAAGTTGCTTTCATGGTCGTGGAAGTCCATGAGATCTTTAGTTTTTTGATAAACCGCTTCAGCTTCATCGTCGGCTAGAACTCCATCAAAGTCTAGGGCGATCCTGAGTTCATTATCATCAGGGTCGTCATAAACGAGTGTCTTTAGCACTTGGCCTGCGGGGTAACCGGCATTCATTGCCTGTTTTACGTCAAGCTCATTAGCGGAGAGGAATAGACTTATGTGTAATGCTGGGATATAGGATTGAGGAGACTGGCCTTGTAAAAATACAGCTCTCGTCATAGAGAGGTTATGAAATTCAATTGATTTCATAACTCTCAGTCCTGTATCGGGATCGTTTCTTGAAAGCAATATGACTTCTACTGGTGGGTCGCTAGGATTAAGCTTGTTTAAACTCAGCAGCCTTCTTATGAATGAAAAGGCCACGCCATGTGGTAATGGAGTGTTTTGATTCTCGCGCTGGTAGTTTCTGTAAGTTTCTTCGCCTTGCAAGCGAAAAACTTCATCCGATTCTCCTAGATCGAAGAGTGCGCTGGATGCTAGCCCGATCACGAGCCGATTCTCTAAGTCGTAAGGCATGGTGCTCTCAAGTAAAAACCCCGCACAAGGCGGGGCTTTTTATTAAGCTTCAACCCCAACATCCATGGCAGGTGTTGGGTGAATCTAGCGTGATTTCAAACTGACATCAATCCCAGCTCAACGCCCCACCAGTCTGATACTCGATCACACGGGTCTCGAAGAAGTTTTTCTCTTTCTTCAAGTCCATGATTTCGCTCATCCATGGGAAGGGGTTGCTGGCGCCTGGGTATTCTTCTTTCAGGCCGATCTGGGTCAGGCGGCGGTTGGCGATGAATTTGAGGTAGTCCTCCATCATCGCCGCGTTCATGCCGAGTACGCCGCGGGGCATGGTGTCGCGGGCGTATTCGATTTCCAGCTGGGCGCCCTGCAGAATCATCTGGGTCGCTTCGTCCTTCATCTGGGCATCCCACAAGCTCGGGTTTTCGATCTTGATCTGGTTGATCACGTCGATACCGAAGTTCAGGTGCATGGATTCGTCGCGCAGGATGTACTGGAACTGCTCGGCGGTGCCGGTCATCTTGTTGCGGCGGCCCATGGAGAGGATCTGGGTGAAGCCGCAGTAGAAGAAGATGCCTTCCAGTACGCAGTAGTAGGCGATCAGGTTCTTGAGGAACTGGCGGTCGGTTTCCGGGGTGCCGGTTTCGAACTTGGGATCGGAGATCGAGCGGGTGTACTTGAGGCCCCAGGAGGCTTTCTTCGCGACGCTCGGGATCTCGTGGTACATGTTGAAGATCTCGCCTTCATCCATGCCCAGCGATTCGATGCAGTACTGGTAGGCGTGGGTGTGGATCGCTTCCTCGAAGGCCTGGCGCAGGATGTACTGGCGGCACTCGGGGTTGGTGATCAGGCGGTACACGGCCAGTACCAGGTTGTTGGCAACCAGGCTGTCGGCGGTGGAGAAGAAGCCGAGGTTGCGCATGACTATGCGGCGCTCGTCCTCGGAGAGGCCGTCGGTGCTCTTCCACAGAGCGATGTCGGCGTTCATGTTCACTTCTTGTGGCATCCAGTGGTTGGCGCAACCATCCAGATACTTCTGCCAGGCCCAGTCGTACTTGAAGGGTACGAGCTGGTTGAGGTCGGCGCGGGCGTTGATCATCTGCTTATCGCCGACTTCCACGCGTGCGGAGGTGCCTTCGAGCTCGTCCAGGCCTTCCTGGATGTCGAGGTCGTTCAGGGCCTTTTTCGCACGGGCGATGGCATCGGAGTCGTTGGCGTCGATGGCGCGCGCTTCGAGGGCGGCGGCGTCGCCTACCTGGTTGAGCCTTTCCAGGCTCATGTCGGCACTGGCTTGTGCGGCGGTCTGTTTCGGAGCGGCAGCTTCTGCGCCGTCTTCCTTGTCGAATTCATCCCAGCTCAGCATGAGGGGGCTCCTTTCAGGAGCAGCTTCAAGCGGCAAGCTTCAAGCTGCAAGGGGTTACGGGGTGTGGCGGACACTGATGTCCGCCCTGTTCAGCGCACGTCACGGCGATGATCACGGCAAGCTTGCAGCTCATGGCTTGCAGCTTGCCGCTGCTTTATTGACAGGCTTCGCAATCCGGCTCGTCGATGGCGCAAGCCTTCGGTACGGGAGCCGGGCCAGGCGAGGCCTGGGTGGCCGGCGCGGCAGCAGGGGCCGCGCTGAGGCCTTGGTCACCGCCGCTGGATACCGCGTTCAGTTTGCCGGTGTTGATGGTCGACTTCTCGGTGCTGGTCGCGGCCAGGGCACGGAGGTAGTAGGTGGTTTTCAGGCCACGGTACCAAGCCATGCGGTAGGTCACGTCGAGTTTCTTGCCCGAGGCGCCAGCGATGTACAGGTTGAGCGATTGCGCCTGGTCGATCCACTTCTGGCGACGGCTGGCAGCATCGACGATCCACTTGGTGTCGACTTCGAAGGCGGTGGCGTACAGGTCTTTCAGTTCCTGCGGGATACGCTCGATCTGCTGCACGGAGCCGTCGTAGTACTTGAGGTCGTTGATCATGACCGAGTCCCACAGGCCGCGCGCCTTGAGGTCGCGAACCAGGTAGGGGTTGATCACGGTGAATTCGCCCGACAGGTTCGATTTCACGTAGAGGTTCTGGTAGGTCGGCTCGATGGACTGCGACACGCCGGTGATGTTGGCGATGGTCGCGGTCGGTGCGATGGCCATGATGTTCGAGTTACGAATGCCTTTCTGTACGCGAGCCCGTACCGGAGCCCAGTCCAGGGTTTCGTTCAGGTCGACGTCGATGTACTTCTGGCCACGGGCCTCGATGAGGATCTGCTGGGAGTCCAGCGGCAGAATGCCCTTGCTCCACAGCGAACCCTGGAAGGTTTCGTAGGCGCCACGCTCGTCGGCCAGATCACAGGAAGCCTGGATGGCGTAGTAGCTGACCGCTTCCATGGATTTGTCGGCGAAGTCAACAGCGGCGTCGGAGCCGTACGGGATGTGCTGCAGGTACAGTGCGTCCTGGAAGCCCATGATGCCCAGGCCGACCGGGCGGTGCTTGAAGTTGGAGTTGCGCGCTTGCGGCACCGAGTAGTAGTTGATGTCGATGACGTTATCGAGCATGCGCACGGCCGTCTTCACGGTGCGGGCCAGCTTGGCGGTGTCCAGTTTGCCGTCGACGATGTGGTTCGGCAGGTTGACCGAGCCCAGGTTGCAGACGGCGATCTCGTCCTTGTTGGTGTTCAGGGTGATCTCGGTGCACAGGTTGGAGCTGTGTACCACGCCCACGTGCTGCTGCGGGCTGCGCAGGTTGCACGGATCCTTGAAGGTCAGCCATGGGTGGCCGGTCTCGAACAGCATCGAGAGCATCTTGCGCCACAGGTCTTTGGCCTGGATGGTCTTGAACAGCTTGATCTTGCCCGGGTACTCGGTCAGGGCTTCGTAGTACTCGTAGCGCTCTTCGAAGGCCTTGCCGGTCAGGTCGTGCAGATCCGGTACTTCGCTTGGCGAGAACAGCGTCCACTGGCCGTCGTCGAAGACGCGCTTCATGAACAGATCCGGGATCCAGTTGGCGGTGTTCATGTCGTGGGTACGGCGACGGTCGTCACCGGTGTTCTTGCGCAGCTCGATGAACTCTTCGATGTCCATGTGCCAGGTTTCCAGGTAGGCACAAACGGCGCCTTTGCGCTTGCCGCCCTGGTTGACCGCCACGGCGGTGTCGTTGACCACCTTGAGGAACGGTACGACGCCCTGGGATTTGCCGTTGGTGCCCTTGATGTAGGCGCCCAGCGAACGAACCGGTGTCCAGTCGTTGCCCAGGCCGCCAGCGAATTTGCTCAGCAGGGCGTTGTCGCGGATGGCGTCGTAGATGCCGCCCAGGTCGTCAGGCACGGTGGTCAGGTAGCAGCTGGACAGTTGCGGACGCAGGGTGCCGGCGTTGAACAGAGTCGGGGTCGACGACATGTAGTCGAACGACGACAGCAGGTTGTAGAACTCGATGGCGCGGTCTTCGCGATCCTTCGGCTCTTCGATGGCCAGGCCCATGGCCACGCGCATGAAGAACACCTGCGGCAGTTCGAAACGGATGCCGTCCTTGTGGATGAAGTAACGGTCGTACAGGGTCTGCAGGCCCAGATAGGTGAACTGCTGGTCACGCTCGTGGTTGATCGCCTTGCCCAGTTTTTCCAGGTCGTAGGTTTTCAGTTTCGGGTCGAGCAGTTCGAACTCGACGCCGGCCTCGACGTAGGCGGGCAGGGCCTTGGCGTACAGCTCGGCCATCTCGTGGTGAGTGGCGCTGGCGGCGACGTTGAGGAAGCTCAGGCCTTCGGCGCGGATGTTGTCCATCAGCAGGCGGGCGGTGACGTAGCTGTAGTTCGGCTCACGTTCGACCAGGGTACGGGAGGTCATCACCAGAGCGGTGTTGACGTCTTTCTGGGCAACGCCGTCGTACAGGTTTTTCAGGGTTTCTTTCTGGATCAGCGCGCCGTCGACTTCCTGCAGGCCTTCACAGGCTTCGGTGACGATGGTGTTGAGGCGGCCCATGTCCAGCGGCACCAGGCTGCCGTCAGCCAGGGTGACGCGAATGCTCGGGTGCGGCTGGGCGATGCCATCGGCTGCGCCAGCGGTCTTGCGCTCCTGGCTGCGGGCTTCGCGGTAGATCACGTAGTCGCGGGCGACTTTCTGCTCGCCGGAACGCATCAGGGCCAGTTCGACCTGATCCTGGATCTCTTCGATATGGATGGTGCCGCCCGAAGGCATGCGGCGCTTGAAGGTGGCGGTGACCTGCTCGGTCAGGCGTGCGACGGTGTCATGGATACGCGACGAGGCAGCGGCATTGCCGCCTTCCACTGCGAGGAACGCCTTGGTGATGGCGACGGTGATCTTGTCACCGGTGTACGGCACGACGGTGCCGTTACGCTTGATCACACGCAACTGGCCAGGGGCGGTGGCAGCCAGATCCTGGGTGGCGTCTGCACCCTGAGGCGCCTGGGCCTGAGGGTTCTCGCGAGTGGTGTCGGTATGCATGGAGGTCTCCGTGATCAATGAAATTTTCCGGGATGAGCGTTCTGCCGCTGATCGTTACGTGGTACCTGGCTTTCATTCCATTCGACAAAGCCTGAGGCCTGCACAAGGCTGGCAGCAGGGTGTTGCAAAAAGGCGCTGATGGACTGGCTGGCGCCGTGCGCCGCTGCAGTCGGTACTGTTTCGATGCCGGAACGCTTCATCCCTGGCTTTACTGGTGCTTCCTGCTGCGCGCGGCCACTAGATATAGTGTTGCCGGCGCATGCGCGGCGTGCTGTGTTCTGTATTGGCCGAGCGACCCGGGTCGTTCGATACCAGTGTGACTCTGGTTGCCGGAGCGTGTTACTCGGTGACTGCTCAATGCACCGAAACGACTCTGGGCATGGACTTTTTCAGGGCATTTGTGCTTGTACCCGTTTTCTCGGAAAACCCAACATATAGGTGTTTGGCGAGCTGTGGATACAAGATAGTGCGGTGAAGGAGCTAAGGCAAGCCCTACGGCCTGTGGATAAATCTGTGGGTTAATGCGGGGTAAGTGGCGCAAACGCCCATGAATACTGGCGATGCCCGGATTACGGTCGCGATTGCCGCAGGCAGATTTTTTTCTGGGTTCGACGGGGGAAATCCACTTCGTCACATAAACACAATATGTAGGGTTTATTCGCGCATTTTGGCCTGCAATATGCAGACGCGTGGCGACTGGCTATTGGCAGTCGCCACGGTGCGAATAGTCCATGGAATTCATCAGGTTTACGGCAGGATCAATGCCTTGTGCTTCAAGGCACGTTTCTGCGTTTCCGGCAGGTCGTCGCGATCTCCATAAGGCGCGGTGTACCAGCCGCCGTAAGTCGGGTTTGGCAGCAGGAACCAGCGTTGGCCGAACCACGCCTGGTAGGGCGCCGCTGCCTTGCGCTGCTCGCTCAGGCGATTGGGTGCGGCGATGAAGTCGCCGTAGCTGTCACCCACCAGCAGGAGAACCCGTGCGCGTTCACCGACCCACTGGCGGCGGCAGGTCTTGTCCGAGCCGGCTTGCTGGCAGCCGCCGATGGCGGTTCCTGCAGTGAGAATCTGCCCCACATCATCGATGGGAAAGCCAGCCTGGCGCAGGTTGCGCAGGGTGTCGGCTTCCTGTCCGGGTTCACGGTTGGTCAGGTAATAGGGCGTGATGCCGAGCTTTGCCGCTGCCTGCATGAAGGCCACCGAGCCGGGCAGGGCGCGAGCCTCGGCCTTTTCCACCCAGCGATACCATTCGGTGTAATCGTAAGAGCCACCATCGACCACCGATTTGGCATTCACGGGTGTGTTGTCGAGCAGCGTTTCATCGATGTCGACGATCAGCGCTGGCGGCAAGCCCGTCAGGTTGCGCGGCGGTTGCGCCAGGGCATCCCATTGCGGGTCGGCCAGCGCCGGTTGCAACTGGCGGGTCGCGGCGGCATAGACCTGGCGATAGAGCAGCTCGTGCTCGATGGAGGTTTGCGTCCACAGCACAGCGTCGAGCTGATCATGTTCCTTGGGTGCTTGCTGGCAACCAGTCAGCAGGCTTCCCAGCAAGCAGATGGTCACTAACGATGCTGTGCTACGCATTTTGGATGCTCCTTGGGCTTTTGCGACGATAGTTCATATGAAACGGCAGCAAAGCGGCGCAAGCGGACGGTCGTAGGATGGGTGAAACCCATCGGAAATTGATGGGTTTCACCCATCCTACGGGCTGGTGGATGAAAAGAGCGTCATCCACCCTACGTCTGCTCCCGCCTTTTTTCTGCCCATCACAGATACGGCTTCCCCGTCGCCTGTTAAAAACTCACGGTTGCGGACAGGCGGGCGGTGCGCGGGTCACCCGGGAACAGGTAGCCATCGCCCTGGTAGGCGCCGGTGTCGCGCCAGTAGCGTTTGTCGAACAGGTTGTCGACGGTCAGGCGCAGCACTGTTTCGTAGCCTTCGATGCGGGTGGTGTAACGGCTGCCGAGGTTGAATACCGTGTAATCGGCGACCTTCACCGTGCCGTTCGGGTTGGCGTACTTGCTGCCGCTGTACTGCAGGCCGCCAAGTAGCGACAGGCCCTGAACACCGGGCACCTGGTAATCGGCCGACAGGCTGGCGCGCACGCGCGGTACGTTGACCGCCTGGTGGCCTTCATAGGCTTCGGTGCCGCTGTCCAGTGCCCGTGCGCGAATGGCCGCGGCGCTGGCCGACAGTTGCAGATTGCGGCTGGCCTGCCCGCTGGCGGAGAGCTCCAGGCCGATATTGCGCTGTTTGCCCTGCTGAACGTAGGTAAGGCTGCCGTCGTCGTTCGGGCGGCTGTATTGCAGCGCCTGGTCGATACGGAACAGAGCGGCACCCAGGCTCAGGCCCTGCCAGTCGCGCTTGAAGCCGGCTTCCAGCTGGCGAGACAGGGTCGGCGCAAGGATTTCGCCATCGTTGCTGGTGAACCACGGTGCCTCGCCGCCCAGGGATAGGCCCTTGCTGTAGCTCACATATAAGGTGGTGTCGGCCTGCGGTTTGTAGAGCAGGGCGGCATTGGGCAGGAATTCGCTACGACGGGTGCGGCGGTCGCTGATACCGCTGCTGGTGAAGGCTTCCTCGTCCAGGCGTACTTGTCGCCCGCCCAGGAGCACCTGCCAGTGCTCGTCGAAGCTGATATGGTCGCTGAAGAACAGGCCGTACTGGCGGCTGTCCAGGCGGCGGTTCTTGGGGTTGAGCGGTACGTCGGTCGGGGCGAAGTCGACAACGTCCTGATGGATATTGCCCGCGCCTATCCATTCATTGACAGAGCTGCGCCTGTCCACGGTTCGGCGCAAGGCACTGGTGCCCATGGTCAGCTCATGGCCGATCCTGCCGGTGGCAAAGGCGCCGGACAGAGTCGCCTGCAGTTCGTCATGACGGCGGGTGTCATCCGGGCTGCGGTAGTTGGAGATGTCGTAATCGCCCTCCGGGCTGAAGTGCGAATACCAGTCGTCGCATCCGGAATCAGGGCTGCAGCCGAAGGGAAAGGTACTGTAGTCGTCGATTACCACCTGGCTGCGGGACGCATCGACTGCGGCTTTCCAGTTGTCGTCGAAGCGATATTCGAAGCGCCCACCGAGGTTCAGCGAGTCGATGCTCACCGGTTTCGACCAGCTCTGATGGCCGAGACGGGTGTCCGGATCGACGCCGCTTGGCACCCAGGTGCCGCCGAGTAATTGATAGCCGGCGACCGAGCGCTGCTCGCGAGCCTGGTATTCGGCGTCCAGCTGCAGTGTGGCGTTGGGCGAGAGGTTCCAGTCCAGCGCCAGGGAGATGAAGTCGCGCTTGCCGTCGGCGTGTTCGACGAAGGAGCGGATGTCCTCGTGGGCCAGGTTGAGGCGCAGGCCCAGCTCCTGCTCGCTGCCAAACCAGTGGCCGAGGTCGGCGGCGATATAGCGCTCGCCATCCTGATTGCTGGCCACGCTCAGCGAGCGCACGTTTTCGCTGCGCTTGGTGACGTAGTTGATCAACCCGCCGGGCTCGGTTACGCCGCTCTGCAGGCCGGAAAGGCCCTTGAGCAGTTCGACCTGCTGCTTGTTCTCCAGCGCCACGTTCTGCTCGCCCACCACGCTACGGCCATTGACCCGGTAGCTGTTGGCGGCATTCAGCGAGAAGCCGCGCACCACGAAGTTCTCGTAGTAACCGATCGGCGCGTAGGCCTCGCCTACCGAAGCGTCGTTCTTCAGCACGTCGCTGAGCAGGCGAGCCTGCTGGTCATCCAGTAACTGTCGGGTGACCACCGAAACGGACGCCGGGGTGTCGAGCAGCGGCGTCTCCGTAAAACCACCGACTGTGGCACCACGGGCCTGGTAGCTTTCGCCGGCCTGATCTTCGATGGTGGTGGCGTCGAGGGCGACCACCGAGTCGGCGGCCCAGGAAAACGTCGGGCTCAGCGCCAGGGCGAGCAGGGTCGGGGCGAAACGCGGGCGAGGCAGGGCCATGCAAATTCCTTGGATGCGGAGGTCGGCGGTTGGCTATCCGGTACGCGGGCGATTTGTTGTCGGCAGGCGGCTGCCATCGCTTGGCGGGGCGGCATTGTCGCTTATCGGGGGAGCGGTTGCCACGTCCGAGGAGAGGTACGGGCTGGCGGGAGGAATTCGAATCGGCCATCTATTTCACACAGGGCACAAGGCTTTGGCCAATGCCTTCGCATCATATTTTTTATGCGCGCAGGGCATCTGCACGGAATGTCCCATCATTGATGGCTTATTTCCCAATGTTTATGAAATGCACTTTTTTATTATTTAAATAACCATGTGGCCTGTGCCTTCATAAGTATTCCGGTGGCCTCAAGAGCCACGGCGTAGATGGTTCAGGAGCGTTATTACAATGAAGCGTGCGTTCGATAAAGGCTTACAGCGGGTGGTCGCACCCATATTTTCGGGGCTGCTGGCCCTGGTCGGTGCCACGGCCGTGCTGGCGGAGCAGCCTCTTAAGGAAATTCGCATCGCCGTGCCGGATCTGAGTGCGGGCGGCAAGCCGAGTGGTGGCGGTATCGTCGATGTGCTGCGCAACCAGGAGACTCTGGAAAAGGAGTTCGCAGCAGACGGCATCACCATCCAGTGGAGCTTTTTCAAGGGGGCCGGGCCGGTAGTCAACGAGGCGCTCGCCAACGGCCAGGTGGATCTGGCTTATCTGGGTGACATGGCGTCGATCATCGGCAAGGCCAATGGGCTGGATACCCGGCTACTGAGTGCTACCGCCCGTGATATTCGCCTGTACCTGGGCGTGGTGCCGGGGTCGGCGGTGAAAACCCTGGCGGATCTGCGCGGCAAGCGGGTGGCGATCTTCCGTGGCACCGCCTATCAGTTGTCCTTCGCACAGGCACTGGCCAGTCAGGGCCTGCGCGAGCGTGAGTTGCAGATCATCAATCTGGACGGCAATGCGTCATCGGCCGCTTTGGCAGCCAAGCAGATCGACGCCACCTGGGGCGGCGCCAACCTGATCTCCCTGGAGCAGCGAGGTCTGGCCGAGTTGCCTCTGAATACCGACGATTTGGGCGGCGCCGGCAGCGTGCAGACCATGCTGGTGGGGGCGGGGGATTTTGTCGATCGCCATCCGCAGGCAGTCCAGCGCTTGATAAGAGCTCAGCAGCAGGCGGTGCAATGGCTGCGTGACGAGGCCAACAAGCAGGCTTACGTGGCGTTGGTCGCGGATTTGTCCGGCTACCCGCGTACCTTGTTGCAGAGCGATCTCGAGGCCAGCGATGTGCAACACATGTTCGACCCGCATCTGGATGCCGGCTACCTGGCTCGGCTGCAGGCCGGAGTCGATCTGGCGGTCGAGCAACGTCTGATCCGGAAAGGCTTCAAGGTCGCTGACTGGGCGGATCCGCGCTTTCTCGATGCCGCGTTGCAAACATCGCCGGCTATCGCTGCTCGCCCCTGATCGTTGTGCGAAAAAGGCCGCAGCATGACTGCGGCCTTTGCGTCTTCGGTGTTCAGGCAGCCGCAGCGGCAGCGGCCAGAGCCTGATCGCACTGCTTGATCAGGTCGATCATCGCCCGTGCCGCCGGTGACAGCCGGTAGCCAGTGCGCGTGACGATGCCGCAATGAGCCTGCAGGGTCATACTCTGTGGCAAGTTACGCAACTGCAGGCGTACCAGCTCGCCGCGGTTCAGGGCCTCGTGTAGGGCCTCCAGCGGGCCGACGCCAATGGCATCGGTGTTGCGCACGATCTGCTCCAGCAGCGGGAAATGCTCGCACTCGATGTGTTGTTCGAAGCTGGCTTTGCCACTCAGGTTGGCCAGAGCCTTGCGGGTGCCCACGGGGATGCGCACCGACGCCAGCGGGTATGCGAACAGGTCGTTGGTCGACAGGCTTTCCTTGGCGACCAACGGGTGTGTTGCCCGGCAGAAGAAAGTAGTCGGCCGTGGCGTCAGGGCGTAGGCCTGGAAGTTCGGATCGGCGTGGAACGGGCGGATATCGGCGATGAAGAACTCGATCTCGTTGCGGCTCAGGCTGCGCCCCAGGCTTTCCCAGTTGTTGACCAGCAGCCGCGGGCGAATGCCCGGGTAGTTCGCCATGAACTGCATCAGGCTGTCCGGCACCAGCTTCGCCGCCGGTACCGGGCCCGAGCCGAAGTGCAGCTCACCGGCATCGAGCTTGCTCATCTGGCTGACTTCGTTGGTCAGGTTACTGGCGCCCTGCACCAGGCTCAGGGCGTGCTGCAGCACTACCTGGCCTTCGGGGGTAGGGCGTAGATCCTTGCTGCCACGATCCACCAACTGGCAGCCGAACTCATGCTCCAGCCCTTGAATGCTGCGACTGAACGCCGGCTGAGTGATGTTCATGGCTTCTGCCGCGCGAACGAAGCTGCGGTGCTCTGTCAGGGCGATGAAGTAGCGAAGTTGGCGCAGATCCATGATGCATTCCCGGCATTTGAAAAATAGGTTTTAGGCATTTGCGGCTGCCCTGGACGGTGGTTTTAAATGCAAGCTCTTATTCCGTCAAACGTATTTTTATTATTTAAATAGAACTTAATAGAATATTTGCCTGCTGAGCGATTGCAAGGATCTGTCCATGAAAAAACCTCACCCGACCTCGCGTCTGGCATCTGCGTGTCGCTGTTGCCCCGGTTGATCCGGTTCGCCTGACACCTTTACACCCTGCCTTTCCCTTACAGAGCTACGCATTCATGTGGCGCGGCTTCGTGCGGCCTGTTTCTTGATCAAGGATTACCATTGATGAGTTCGACACCCCCTTTCATTCAGCGCCGCCTCGCGGGTCGCACGAGCATCGTGCAGCGCCTCGCATCGCCGGATTACGTCCTGAGCCTGCTCCTGGCGCTGGGTGGTCTGGCCGCCAGTGGCCCGCTCTATGCGCAGAGCGCCACGGCGGATGCCCGCGCTGCCCAGGACGACGCGGCGCTGCAGAAGGTAACGGTCACCGCCCGGCGCCGGGAGGAGGACGCCCAGGACGTACCCACGCCGATCACCACCCTCAGCGGCGCCACGCTGGAGTTGCAGAAGGTCTACCGCGTGCAGGAACTGCAACAGGTGCTGCCGAGCGTCAACGTCGCCTACATCCATGCGCGCCAGTCCAGCATCGCGGTGCGCGGCATCGGCAACAACCCGGCCAGCGATGGTCTGGAAGGCAGCGCCGGCATCTATCTGGACAATATCTACCTCGGGCGGCCCGGCATGGCGGTGTTCGATCTGCTCGATGTCGAACAGCTGGAGTTGCTGCGCGGCCCTCAAGGTACGTTGTTCGGCAAGAACACCACGGCGGGGGTGATCAACATCACCACCCGCAAGCCGACCTTCACGCCCGAGCGCAGCTTCGAGGTATCGGGCGGCGAGCGTGGTTACTTCCAGGGCAAGGGCAGCGTGTCCGGCGGCTTGACCGACACTCTGGCCGGGCGCCTGTCGTTCTATCGCACCCGTGAAGATGGCTACATCGACAACCAGCATGACAGCCGCACCTTCCTGGGCGGCGAGCGCGAGGGCTTGCGTGGGCAGTTGCTGTTCGAGCCGAACGAGGATTTCAGCCTGCGCTGGATCACCGATTACAACCAGGAGAAGTCCACCAACGGTGTCTGGGCGCTGTACGGGGTTTCCGAACGTTTCCGCGAGCGTGCCGCGCTGATCGGCGCCAACCCGCAGTACGACATCAAGAAGCGTGAGGTAAACATCGATTCCGAGCAGGCGGTCAACGTCTGGCAGGGCGGCACCTCACTGGAAGCCAGCTGGCAACTCGATGGTGGCTACACGCTGACCTCCATCAGCGGTTATCGCTATTGGCACTTCATCCCGCTCAACGATACCGATCTCACCGATCAGCCGGCGGTTCGTCACGGCGGCGTGGAAGTGCACGACCGTCAGTTTTCCCAGGAGATTCGCCTGGCCTCACCGGCCGGCGAGCGCTTCGACTACGTGCTTGGCGCCTATATGTTCCGCCAGAACCTGGGTAACAAGACGGTACAGCGCTATGGCCCGCAGGCCGATCTGTTCCTGACGGGGGTCAATCGTGGGGTGTTCAACGATGTCAGCACGCAGACCAATGGCAAAATCGTCACCGACAGTTTCGCGCTGTTCGCGCAAGGCAACTGGCACCTTACCGATCGCCTGGATCTGACGATTGGCGTGCGCGGCACCTATGAAGAGAAGCAGGCGCGGTTGCACCGCTTCGATCCGCAAGGCGGTGCCGATCTGGCGCCTGAGGTGGATGCCATCCGCCAGCGCCAGATGGGCAGGCTGGATACCGGCGAATTCGGTCTGCACAACGCGGCGCCGTCGGGCCTGATCAGCCTCAGCTACCGGGCCAGCGACAACCTGCTCGGCTATGCCTCCCTGGCCCACGGCGAGAAGTCCGGTGGGGTCAACCTGGTCGCGCCCCAGACGGGCCTTGGCAGCGATTCTCTGGTGGTCGGGCCGGAGCGGGCCAACGATGCCGAGCTCGGCTTCAAGAGTACGCTGCTGGGTGGCCGGCTGCAGTTCAACGCCAACCTGTTCTGGACGGGGGTTCATGGCTACCAGGCCACCACGCTGACCACGCCACCGGGCTCACTGACCGCGACCTCGGTGATGGCCAACGCCGGTAGCGTGCGTTCGCGTGGTCTGGAACTGGAAACCAGCTACCGGCCGATTCGCGGGCTGACCCTGAACTTCAATGGCTCGTTCAACGATGTCACCTACCTGAGCTTCAAGAACGCGCCCTGCCCAGGCGAGGTCAGCACGGTCAATGCCGCGGCGATCTGCGATCTCACGGGCGAAAGGGTGGTCGGTGCCTCGCGCTGGATCGGCAACTTCAACGGTGAGTACCTGTGGCAACTGGACAGCGGCCTGCGACCCTACGTGACCGCGGGTTACTCCTACCGCTCCGAGGCGGAAGGCACGCTGGACAACTCCGATCTGTCGAAGATCGACGGCTATGGCTTGCTCAACCTTTCCGCCGGGGTGCGTATCGACCTGGGTGATGGCGAGCTGGATACCTCGCTGTGGATGCGCAACGTCACGGATCAGGACTACTACCTCACCGCTTTCGCATTTACCAACGGTTCCTACACCGCATCCGTCGGCCAGCCGCGTACGGCCGGTCTCACCCTGCGTTACGACTTCTAAGCACGCCCCAAGGAGAACGCCATGACTCGATCTGCCGTCGTATCAATCCCTCACGTAGAACTCGACCTGTTCCCCGTTGCCGGCCGCATCGGCGCTGAGGTGCGCGGTGTGCAACTGTCCGCGAGCCTCGACGAAGCCAGCGTAGATGCAATTGGGCAAGCGCTGCTGCGCTACAAGGTGCTGTTCTTCCGCAACCAGATGCTGGATGACGCTCAGCAGGAGGCCTTTGCCAAACGCCTCGGCGAGCCGGTGGCCCATCCCACTGTGCCGGTGCGTGATGGCAGCAGCTACCTGCTGGAACTCGACAGCGCGCAGGGTGCCAGGGCCAATACCTGGCACACCGATGTGACGTTCGTCGATGCCTACCCCAAGGCCTCGATCCTGCGCTCGGTGCTGGTGCCGTCCGCGGGTGGCGACACGGTGTGGGCCAATACCACTGCGGCCTACGAGGATCTGCCCGTCGAACTGCGCGAGCTGGCTGACAGGCTGTGGGCGGTGCATAGCAACGATTTCGACTACGCAGCGAAAAGACCCGACGCCGACCCGATACGCCTGGAACAGTATCGCAAGGTATTCGCCTCCACGGTGTACGAAACCGAGCATCCACTAGTGCGCGTGCACCCAGAAAGCGGTGAACGCACCTTGCTGCTGGGCCATTTCGTCAAACGCATCAAGGGCCTTTCCCAGCACGATTCGCAGCGCCTGTTCGAGGTTTTTCAGGGTTATGTGACTCGTCTGGAGAACACCGTTCGCTGGCGCTGGAGCAATGGCGACGTCGCGATCTGGGACAACCGCGCCACTCAGCACTACGCGGTCAATGACTACGGCGACCAGCCTCGCATCGTGCGCCGCGTAACCCTGGCCGGTGATGTGCCGATGAGCATCGACGGCCAGCGTAGCAGAACCATCAGCAAATCCTGACCTGTGCCTGCCACCTGCGTGGCAGGGCAAACCCATTACTCAAGGTGAACGACCATGACCCAGACCACCCACGTGCTGCAGCCGGCAGCGACCCATGATGACTTTCGTATCGAGCCCCAGCAGGCACCGCTGGGGGCCATTGTCCACGGCCTGGACGCCCGGCTGACGCCGAGTGCGGAGCAGATTCTGCAACTCAAGCGGGCCTTGCGCGATCACCACATTCTGATCTTCCGTGGCCAGCAGCTCGACGACGGGCAATTCCTGCAATTCACCTCCTGGTTCGGCTCGGTGTTTCAGCCGCATCCGGACTTTCTAGTGCTATCGTCCGGTGCGGACGGCAAGGCACCGGATATCGTCAAGGTGGCCAATACCGAGGATGGTGAGCTCGGTAATAACGAGCTGCCGGCCCATTCGGATCACCACTGGACGCCCACGCCCTCGAGCGGTTCGCTGCTGTATGCCCAGGAAGTCCCGCAGGACGGCGGCGAAACGGTATGGACGAACCTGGCATTGGCCTACAGCACGTTGGACGAGCAGACCAAGGCGGAGATCGAGGGACTGCGGCTGATCAACTACAACCCTTTCGTGCGCCTGCGTAACGGTGATTACGGGCGTATGGGAGCGATTACCTACCGCACGCCGGAAATCGAGCCGATCCAGGGCACCGAGCATCCGCTGGTGCGTACCCATCCCGAGAGCGGCAAGCGCCTGCTGTATCTCGGTGTGCGCACGGAAGTGGAGCTGGCCGGCGTCGAGCCCGAGCGTGGCCAGGCACTGATCGCGCGCCTGCGCGAGCACCTGGCCAGGCCCGAGCTGTCCTACACCCATCGCTGGCAGGTGGGCGATATCGTCTACTGGGACAATCAGGCCACCCTGCATGCACGCAACGCCTTTCCGGCCGAACAGCGCAGGCGGCTGCAGCGAATCAGCCTGGCGGGAAGCCGGCCGTTTTAAAGCAGTGGCAAGCGTCAAGCCACAAGCGGCAAGCTGCCCGTGGTAGAGGAGGGCCATGTGGACAACGCGAAGCTTGTCCACCGAGCGGGCGATGAGGTCATTACGATTGGCGCCTGGCCACCACGGCAAACAGGTGCCAGTGCTTGGCGCGGCCGACGGCGGTCTGGCCCGGGCGGTCGATTTCCTGCAGGTCGATGATCTGCCAATGCTGGAACAGGGCTTCGACCTCGGCGCGGGTGTGGATGCTCAGGCCGTCCTGAGCCCAGTCGTCGCGCTCGCCGAAGAAGTGCCCGGCGAAAAGGCCGCCGGGTTTCACGGCCTGTTCGATGCGCCGCCAGAACCCGGGAAAGTCAGCGGGCGCACAGAATGGCAGGGAGAAGCTGCCGTTGATCAGCTCGGCGGCGGGCAGCTCGATGTCCTGGAACGGGCTGCATGCGCAGCGCAGGGCCGCGCGCTGATCGCCAGGCACCAGCGGTTGCAGGTAGTCGAAGGCCAGCGGCTCGGCATCCACCGCCAGCACCTGCCAGCCCTGACGCAGCAGCTCCAGGGTGTCGCGGCCGGCGCCACAGCCCAGATCCACGGCCAGGCCGGGTGGCGCCTGCCAGTGTTGCAGGGCCAGCAGCAGCGAGGGCATTGCCGGTGCGCCCTTGGTGTTCTCGTAGAAGCGCCGGGGATCCATCAGAATGGCGCCGGGCACTCGAAGCGCAGGCGTTCGCCGGTTTGCGGGTGAGTCAGGCTGAGCATGCTGGCGTGCAGGCACAGGCGCGGGTAGGCGGCCAGGGCCTGTTCATGGGCATAGAGACCATCGCCGAGCAGCGGATGACCGATGGACAGCATGTGCACGCGCAACTGGTGCGAGCGGCCGGTGATCGGGGTCAGCTCGACGCGGCTGTAATCGGCATGGCGCTCGAGTATGCGCCAGAAGGTCAGGGCGTGTTTGCCGTGTTCATGGTCGACCACGTGGCGCGGTTTGGTCGGTGGGTCGTAACGCAGGGGCAGGTCGATGCTGCCGCTGTCGCCCTCGGGCGAACCCCAGCACAAAGCGGTGTAGGCTTTTTCCGTTTCGCGGTCGTGGAACTGCCGGGACAGCTCGCGGTGGCTGTCGGCATCACGGGCGAGGACGATCAGGCCCGAGGTTTCCCAATCCAGACGATGCACGATACGTGCTTCGGGGTAGCCGTTTTCCTGCAGGCGGGTGACCAGGCAATCCTTGTTGTCTTCGGCGCGACCGGGCACCGAGAGCAGCAGGGTGGGCTTGTTGATCACCAGCAGGGCGGCATCCTGATGGACGATTTCGATTTGGCTGAGCGGCATGGGCGTTCTGTTGGTTGGGCGATAAAAACGAAAAGCGGCCATCGGGGCCGCCATTCGGGGAGCGAGTTACCGCAGAAGGTCGATGTCGTCTTCGGCATCGCCTGGTGGGTTACGCAGCGCACTGACTCTGGTAGTGAATTGAAGGTCACGACCAGGCGCTGCTAACCCACCCTACGGTACGCGGATCAACGATCCGGCAGGGTGATGTTCAATTCTAGAATCGAGCAGCTGCCCTGGTTTTCCAGTGCGACCTGGACCTGATCGGAATCGATGGCAACGTACTTGCGGATCACCTCGACCAGTTCCTGCTGCAGGGCAGGCAAGTAATCTGGCTGAGTGCGCTGGCCACGTTCGTGGGCAACGATGATCTGTAGGCGCTCTTTGGCGATGGAGGCAGTGGCTTCCTTCTTGCGCGAACGCAAGAAGTCAAAAATATTCATTCTCGACCTCCAAACAGACGTTGCAGGAAGCCCTGCTTCTTCACATCAAGGAAGCGGTGCACCACTTCCTTGCCGAGCAAACGATCCACTGCATCGCTGTAAGCCTGGCCGGCATCGCTCTGATCATCGAGGATCACGGGCACGCCCTGGTTGGACGCCTTGAGCACGGCCTGGGATTCCGGGATCACGCCGAGCAGGCGGATGGCGAGGATTTCCTCGACGTCTTCCACACCGAGCATTTCACCGCGGGTCACGCGCTCCGGGTTGTAGCGGGTCAGCAGCAGGTGTTCCTTGATCGGCTCACCGCCTTGTTCGGCGCGGCGCGATTTGCTGGCCAGCAGGCCGAGCATACGGTCGGAGTCGCGTACCGAGGAGACTTCCGGGTTGGTCACCACGATCGCTTCGTCGGCGAAGTACATGGCCAGGTGGGCGCCTTTCTCGATACCGGCCGGCGAATCGCAGACCACGTATTCGAAGTTTTCGCGCAGTTCGTTGATGACCTTTTCCACGCCTTCCAGGGTCAGGGCATCCTTGTCACGGGTCTGGCTGGCGGCCAGCACGTACAGGTTCTCCAGACGTTTGTCCTTGATCAGGGCCTGGGACAGGGTGGCTTCGCCGTTGACGACGTTGACGAAGTCGTACACCACGCGGCGTTCACAGCCCATGATCAGGTCGAGGTTACGCAGGCCGACGTCGAAGTCGACGATGACGGTCTTGTGGCCGCGCAGGGCGAGGCCGGTACCGATGGCGGCGCTGGTGGTGGTTTTACCGACGCCACCTTTGCCGGAAGTGACTACGAGGATCTTGGCCAAGGTGATTCACCCCAAAAATGAATAAGAAACAGGAACCTGCCAGCAACTGGTGGTCTGTCGAAAAAATCCGTTGAGCAGGGCTCTGGTGCGACTCGCAAGGCGGGAAAAGCGATTCGCTTCAGGCGCCGAGCGATGCCGACTGGCTGTTTGCCAGTGATTGTTTTGACAGTCTGCCTGAAGGCTTCCAGATGCCCTTTATGTCCGTTAAAAGTGGCGGCAGTATCCGTTAAAGACGGGTTATGTTCAACACGTCACCCGTCAGGCCGACCTGTACCGCACGCCCCCAGTTCGGGTCACGACGCAGGTCTTCGGCAACCTTGTACTGACCCGCGATGGAGAGCAGTTCCGCACCCATCTGCTGGCAGAAAATCCGTGCCTGACGATTACCCTTGATACCGGCCAGAGCGCGGCCGCGCATAGGGGCGTAAACATGGATGTTGCCATCGGCGAGAAGTTCCGCACCGGCACTGACCGGGGCGAGCACCACCAGATCGCAACCCTGGGCGTAGATTTGCTGGCCGCCACGCACCGGCGTGGTGACCACGCGGGTCGGTTTGACTTCGGGCTCGGCCGGTTTGGCGGGTGGCTCCTGCGGTTTCGGCGCCGGGTCGATGATTCGCTCGCGGGCACCGGAGGGTGGCAGCACCGGCAGATCCAGTGCGTTGGCAGCGGCGATATCCTCTTCGCGGTTGGCGCGCACGGCCAGGGTACGCAGGCCGTGCTTGCGGCACAGGATCATCAGCTCGCCGAGATCGAGGCTGCCTTCATCCTTCGGCAGTTTGTCGAGGGCCAGCACCAGCGGGGTGTTGCTGAAGAAGTTCGGGGCCTGGGCGACTTTCTCCGCCAGTTGCAGGTCGAGGCGGGCGAGGTCGTTGTGCGCCAGTTCCATCACGGTGATGGCCAGCATGCTGCCTTTGAGCTGGAACACGGGGTCTTGGTCGAGGAGATCAGCTTGGCTCATGGTCTGCCTGATACGGCCTTGGAAAAGTAGCGGGACTTATAACGAGAACGGCGGCGAGGCTCAAGGGTAAAAGCAGCAACCATCGTTCGATGCTCGGGGCTTTCAGTGACAACGCCGCGAAACATTGGTGCCTCGGTTGCCTATATAAAAGAGGTGCGTGGTTGCGAGCAGGGCAGGTGCGGGCTATGTTGCCGCCACTTTCACCAGTGGGCCGCTTCGTCTGCAAGCGTGCCGATGCAATCCGGGAGGGGCATGAACACGTCACCCATCCATATCGCCCGCGTCCAGGCGAGCGATATCGCCGAGTTGGTCGACTTTGTCATGGCGGCCCGCGCGGAAATCTTCCCTATGCTCGACGCAACGGTATTGCCGGCGGATCTGCAGTACTTCGAGCAGGTGTACCTAAATGGCGAGGATGGCTGTTTCTGGTTGGCGCGCTGTGACGACGAGATCGTCGCGGCCGTTGGTTATCTGCCTTATGACCACCGATTCCCTCAGCTCGACTATGCCGGGCGCCGAACCGTGGAGATCGTGCGCCTGTTCGTTGCTCCGCAATTTCGCCGTTTCGGCCTGGCCAGGGCGTTATATGCGCGGCTGCACGAGCATGCCGCCGATGCCGGTGTGCAGGTGCTCTACCTGCATACTCATCCCTTTCTACCGGGTGCTATCCGCTTCTGGGAAAAGCAGGGGTTCGCCGTCGTCGATGTCGAAGCCGATCCGCTCTGGCAGACGACGCATATGCAGTGCCTGCTGCCCGACTTGAGCTAGAGTCAGAGCCGGTCAGGCCTCGGAAACCTATTGAATGTCAGCGTGCCGGTGGCGTTCGGGCGGCGGATCATCGCGCCGCACCTCGATCTTCTGCTCGAGCGACACCCCCGACGAGGCGCCGTACCGTTACTTCACCAGATGTAGCCAGCCGGATGCTGGTGACGCCATTACATTCCCAGGCCGCTCCATCTTCCGACGATCCGCGCCTGTGTACGCCGATTCATCGCGAGGCAACCATGAACACATCCACTTCCCGCGAACATCACATCCTGCCCCCGGCGCTGGTGCTGTTGTTCGCCTTCTGCTGCGGCGCCATCGTCGCCAATCTCTACTACGCCCAGCCGATCATCGAGCTGATCGCGCCGGCCGTGGGCCTGTCGATGCACAAGGCCAGCCTGATCGTTTCCCTGACCCAGATCGGCTACGCCCTGGGCCTGCTGTTTCTGGTGCCGCTGGCCGACCTACTGGAGAATCGTCGGCTGATGCTGCTGACCACCCTGGCGGCGATGGTCTGTCTGCTGGCCGCTGGCTTCTCGTCATCGCCGAACCTGTTTCTCGGCCTGTCGCTGCTGGTTGGTCTAAGTTCGGTGTCGGTGCAGATGTTGATTCCCCTGGCCGCGCATCTGGCGCCGGAGGCCACTCGCGGGCGCGTGGTGGGCAATATCATGGCTGGCCTGCTGCTGGGCATTCTGCTGGCGCGGCCGGTGGCCAGCCTGATCGCCGAGTATTTCGGCTGGCGTGCGGTGTACTTCTCTGCCGCGACGATGATGCTGGGCATCGTGGTGGTGATCGCCACCACCATTCCTCGCCATGCGCCGGATAACCGCGGGCATTACGGCCAGCTGTTGTTGTCGTTGTTCGGCCTGCTGCGCCGCTACTCGACGCTGCGTCAGCGGGCGCTGTACCAGGGCCTGATGTTCGCGTCGTTCAGCCTGTTCTGGACGGTGGCTCCCCTGGAGCTGGTGCGCCATTACGGCTTCAGCCAGAGCCAGATCGCGCTGTTCGCCCTGGTTGGCGCCATTGGTGCGATCGCGGCACCCATTGCGGGTCGCCTGGCCGATGCCGGTCACACGCGTCGTGCCACTGTGGTGGCGCTGGTGCTCGCGCCGCTGGCCTTCGCCCTGACGCAGGCCAGCCCGCTCGCTGGCGTGATTGGTCTGGTACTGTGCGCCGTGCTGCTGGATTTCGCCGTGCAACTGAACATGGTGCTGGGCCAGCGCGAGGTATACGCCCTGGAGCAGAACAGCCGGGCGCGGCTCAATGCGCTGTACATGACCAGCATCTTCGTCGGCGGTGCCACCGGCTCGGCCATCGCCAGCCCGATCTACGAAAGCTTTGGCTGGCAGGGTGCAGCACTGATCGGCGGAACATTCCCCGCGCTGGCTCTATGGGCGGGATGGCGAGCTGTTGCACCGCAAACGGTCGAGCAGGGCGTTCGGCCACGCTGATTAACGCGGTAATCCTGGCAGCGCTGGTACGTGCCGGTCATGCCGTGATTGCCTTTTGCCAGTCTGGCGACTTACAGCATTTGCCGATCATCGGGCGTTGCAGCGGATCATGTCGATGTACCGGGTGCTGAGGAACCCGCCCGTTTCACTGCTGTCTTTGTGCAGTCGGCCAAACCGAGCAGGCAGCATGGCCTTGGGCCATTTGCGCTGTGTGACTCGCCTTCACAACAATTTGCCTGGTCGACGTTAGCGCGCTGTGTCGCATTGTGTTCCACCGCCGAGTGAAGATCGTTTTTATGTCCCTAGCCCGCCCTTTTTCCGTCTCCTTTTCCCTGCCGCAGGTTCGCGTGCTCGGGGCTTCGCTGCTGTCCGGTTTGCTGCTGATTGCGGCGCCGGTTCACGCTCAGCAGGCCAGCGACAACGTGCGCTGGGTCAGTGACAGTTTGAATACCTACGTGCGCAGCGGTCCGACCGATGGCTACCGCATCGTCGGTACGCTCAGCTCTGGTATGCGCGTACAACTGCTGCGCACCCAGGGCGATTACAGCCAGGTGCGTGGCGAGAATGGCAATGCCGTGTGGATCGCCAACCGTGACCTGCAGGAAGTGCCCGGTCAGGCCGAGCGACTGCCGCAGCTGGAGCAGAAGGTGACCGAGTTGAGCAGCGAACTCGAAGGCATCAACGACACCTGGAAAACCCGCGTGCAAGGCATGCAGGAGACCCTGGATTCGCGCAAGACCCTGATCGACGAGCTGGAAGCCAGCCGCAGCGCCCTGGACATCGAACTGAATCAGGCTCGCTCGGAATTGCGCGAAGCCCAGGCACAACTGGGTAGCGAGCAGAAGCAGGTGCTGATGCGCTACATGGTCTACGGTGGCAGCATCGCCGGTGCCGGACTGTTGGCTGGCTTGATCCTGCCGACCATGTTCCGGATACGTCGCAAACGCAACGATCAGTGGGTGTAACCGATCTCGGGGCGAAACGATCGTAGCCTTCTGCGAAATCGCATCACGGCCACCAATCGCCGCGGGGCGCGGCTCCTACCAAATTGCGGAAGCCAACGCCGCGTAGGAGCCCCGATCTCGGGGCGAAGTGATCGTAGCCATCCTGCGATATCGCATCACGGCCACTAATCGTTGCAGCGCGGTTCCTACAACATCGCGTGAAGCCTCCAGCCACGTACAAGCCCCGATCTTCGTACTCAATCCGTCCCTGTCGCCACGGCCGCACGAATGGCTTCCAGCAGCATCATGCAGGCCGGGTTGTCGTTGTTGCTGCGCCAGGTCAGGTGCAGTTCGCTCTGGATGCCTTCGCCCAGGTCGATCTCGCGGAAGGTCACGTTCCTGAACACCACGTTGGTGGCGCAGCGCGGCACCATGGCCAGGCCCATGCCGGCGTTGACCAGTGCCAGAATGGTCAGTGACGACCCCAGCCACTGCACGTATTCGGGGGCCACGCCGGCCGAGCGGAACATGCCGGTCAGCAGTTCGTTGAACGGTGGGTAGGCCGCGTGGGAATACATCAGAAAAGGTACGCCATCCAGATCCTCGACCCTTGCCTGATCCGCCGTGGCCAGGGGGTGCTGATTCGGGATGGCCAGCACGAACGGCTCACGCACCAGGCATTCGTTTTCGTAACCCGCCTGCAGCAATGGCTGGCGCACGATGCCCAGATCGATACGGCGGGTGCGTAGCGCTTCGTGCTGCTGGTGGGTGTTCATCTCGCTCAGGGAAATCTTCACCTGGGGCTGATTCAGCCGTGCCTCGGCAATCACCCTGGGCAGGAACTCATACACCGCACTGCCGACGAAACTGATGCTCACCGAGCCGATATCGCCTGCCGCGAAGCGCCGCGCCGAGGCTGCTGCCTGGTGGGCGCGTTCCAGCAGATGCTGGGCTTCGATGAAGAAGGCCCGGCCTGCCGCGGTGAGTGCGACGCTGCGGGTGCTACGGGTGAACAGTTCGACACCAAGGCTGTGCTCGAGCAGCTGGATCTGCCGGCTTAGCGGCGGCTGGGTCATGTTCAGCCGTTCGGCGGCGCGGCGAAAGTTGAGTTCGGTAGCCACGGTGGTGAAGCAGCGCAACTGGGCGAGTTCGAACATTGATCTAATCCTGGTATCAATCGAGTGCCAATCTAGATTAGACGGGATCAATGTCCGCGTACATGATCGGCGCATCCCACAAAAACAATCCTCGGGAGCGCCCCAATTGAATAACGTCCAGAGTTCTGCCGACCCGCAGGTTGTCGCCCGCGCGGTCTCCAAGGTGAAACGCCACGTCTTGCCGCTGTTCGTGGTCATGTTCATCGTCAACTACATCGACCGGGTGAACATCGGCTTCGTCCGCAGCCACCTGGAAACCGACTTGGGTATCGGTGCCGCGGCCTACGGTCTGGGTGCCGGCCTGTTCTTCATCGGTTACGCACTGTTCGAAGTGCCCTCGAACATGCTCCTGCAGCGTTACGGCGCCAAGATGTGGTTGACCCGCATCATGTTCACCTGGGGCATCGTCGCTACCGCGATGGCCTTCGTGCCCAACGAAACCTGGTTCTATATCCTGCGCTTCCTGCTTGGCGTCGCCGAGGCCGGGTTCTTTCCAGGCGTGGTGTATTACTTCACCAAGTGGCTACCCGCCGGTGAGCGTGGCAAGGCCATGGCCATCTTCCTCAGCGGCTCGGCCATCGCCTCGATCATCTCCGGCCCGCTGTCCGGCTTGCTCCTGCAGATCGACGGCCTGGGCATGAAGGGCTGGCAGTGGATGTTCTTCATCGAAGGCATGTTCTCGGTGCTGCTTTGCGGTTTCGTCTGGTTCTGGCTGGATTCGCTGCCCAAGGACGCCAAATGGCTGACTCGCGAGGAAAGTCAGGCGCTGACCGACTGCATCGACGAAGAACAGCGTCAGCGCCAACTGGCGGCAGGGGAGACCGGCGCGGTCAAGCACTCGGTGTTCACGCTGTTGCGCGACCCGCAGATCATGCTGTTCTGTTTCCTGTACTTCTCCATCTCGCTGACCATCTACGGCTGCACCTTCTGGCTGCCGAGCATCATCCGCTCGATGGGCGGGCTGGATGACCTGCAGATTGGCCTGTTCAATTCGGTGCCGTGGATCATCTCGGTGGCCGCCATGTATGCCTTCGCCAGTCTGGCGGCGCGCTACAAGTGGCAACAGGCGTGGGCATCGGCGGCGTTCGTGATCGCCGCGTTCGGGCTGTTCATGTCCACCACCGGCGGGCCGATCTTCTCCTTTATCGCCATCTGTTTCGCGGCCATCGGCTTCAAGGCTGCGTCCTCGCTGTTCTGGCCGATTCCCCAGGCGTATCTGGACGCTCGTATCGCCGCTGCGGTGATCGCCCTGATCAACTCGGTGGGCAGCCTGGGTGGCTTCGTCGCCCCAGCCACCTTCGGTTACCTCGAAGAACACACCGGTTCCATCGAAGGTGGCCTGATCGGCCTGGCCGTGGTCTCGCTGATCGCCGGCATTCTGGTGTTCATGACCAAGACCAGCAAGGGCGCCAAAGGCAAAGACAATGGCATTACCTCCAAGCCGGCCGTATCGCCAGCTTGAAAAACTATCTGCGTGGCTACAAAAGCCCCGCGAACGCGCTGGCCAGCCAGCGCAGCAACATCTGTCAGATTTCGGAGTGTGAGTTATGAAGATCAAACAGGTTCGCGTAACGCCGATTGCGTTTCGAGACGCACCGCTGCTCAACGCCAGTGGGATCCACGAGCCTTACGCGCTGCGCTCGATCATCGAAGTGGAAAGCGACAACGGCTACATCGGTCTGGGTGAAAGCTACGGTGATGCGCCGGTGCTCAGTGTGCTGCAGGCCATGCAGGCGTCTCTGGTCGGTCTCGATCCGTTCGATCTCAACGGCCTGCGTGCCCGTGTCGTGAAAACCGTCGCCGCGCTGAAGCCCGGCACTGCTGGCGCCGAGCTGGCGCCTGGCTCTCACCCGAGCAAGCAGGTGGCGAACGCCTACTCGGCCTTCGAGGTGGCCTTTCTCGACCTGCAGGCGCGCGCTCTGGGCATGCCTCTGGTCGATCTGCTAGGTGGCGCGGTGCGTGACGAAGTGCCGTTCAGCGCCTATCTGTTCCTCAAGTACGCCGAGCATGTGGGCTCGCCCTACAAGCCGGATCGCTGGGGTGAAAGCATCAGCCCCGAGCAGATCGTTGCCCAGGCACGCACCATGATCGAGGAGAACGGCTTCAAGAGCATCAAGCTCAAGGCCGGTACCTTGCTCGGCCCGGAACACGAAGTCGCCTGTATCAAGGCGCTGCGTCAGGCGTTCCCGGGTACGCCGCTGCGCATCGACCCCAACGGTAACTGGTCCGTGGAAACCTCGCTGCGCATGGCCGAGCTGATGGGCGATGACCTGCAATATTACGAAGACCCGTGCCCTGGCCTGGAAGGCATGGCCGAGGTGCACAAGCGCACCGGCATACCGTTGGCGACCAATATGGTGGTCACCGACTTCGACGAATTCCGCCGCAGCGTAGCCCTCAATAGCGTGCAGATCGTGCTCGCCGACCACCATTACTGGGGTGGCCTGCGTGATACGCAGATCCTGGCGCGCATGTGCGACACCTTCGGTCTGGGCGTGTCCATGCACTCCAACTCGCACCTGGGCATCAGCCTGATGGCCATGACTCATGTGGCAGCGGCCGTGCCGAATCTGTCCTACGCCTGCGATACCCACTACCCCTGGCAGGAGCCGGATGAAGAGGTGATCAAGGGCGGCAAGCTGCCCATCGTCGACGGTTGCGTGAAGCTCAACCGCACGCCAGGGCTGGGTGTCGAGCTGGATTACGACCAACTGGCCAAGCTCCACGACCAGTATCTGACCTGCGGCATTCGCCAGCGCAACGACGTGACCCAGATGCAGAAGTACGATCCGAGCTGGAAAGCCCTGAAACCGCGGTTCTGAACCCTGTCTTGCCGAGGTGGCCAGAAATGGCCACTTCGGCTTCGCTTAGTGCGGCAGTTCTGCCGTGTGCAGCAGATTCCTCGCCTCAGCGCTGCCAATCACCCGCGCATACTCGCCCTGCAGATTGGCCAGCGCCATGGCATGTACCTCTTCGGCGCTGCGTGACACGCCGTTGTAATCGACCTTGGCAAAGGCGAAGCACGCATCTGCCGCGACATGGGTGGCGAACCCCAGATTGCCGGCCGACCGCGCCGTGCCCTCGACGGAATTGTTGGTACTGACGCCGACGATCACCAGCGACTCGATCCCCCGAACCCGCAGCCAGCGCTCCAGCGCGGAGTTGATGAACGCATCGGGTACGTTCTTCTCGACCACATGTTCATCAGGCAAAGGTTGCAGTGGGGGCTGAAATTCGACCCCGGATTGCCCCGGCGCGAAAAGCGATGTGGACGACCTCGATATATGACGCACGTGCACGATCGGAGCGCGCGCCTGTCGCCAGGCCTGCAAAAGCTCTGCGACACGTGTCGGCGCTTCGGGATTGTTGCGTTCCCCGGCAGCCGCCTCGAGCATGCCGCGCTGCATATCGATAATGATCAGAGCCGGTTGGGTCATGGATGAAGCCTCGCTTTTGGGGACTCGGGCACTTCTGGATGGATTTTCCTACCTGCAGCCTGCGTGGTTCCTGATCAGGCATTGCATCTTGCACGACCGAATAATGGTCACCGTGCAGGATGCATAGTTCAATTAGTTTTTTTATAAATTTAATCGTTATAAATCAATGACTTATTTTTTTAAGAAGCTGGCATGCACTCTGCAATAACCCTCTCGACAAAGGAAAACCACACAGAGGGTACGAGCCATGCAATACGCCATCCAGCAGCTGATCGAAAATCTCCCGGATCATGTTGTCGATTTCAAGAAGCGCCCCGACGGGATGTTGCTGATGACCTTGCGCAAGGACAATGAAGTGGTGTTCGTGAAGGCGATCGATTGCCAGACCGTGGTCTGCGAAACCCGCGTACAGGCCCTGCTGCATGAAATCATGCGTGACAGCAAACTGGTCAGCGGCGAGATCAACTGGAAAGGTCAGGGTGCTCAGTGGATCGACCGCACGCTGCCGACCTTCACCGGTGCACCGATCAACCCGACTGCCGCCAAGATGATGTGGGCACGTCGTGCTCGCGACGGCGGCTACCGCGCTATCGCCTAGAAGCAGCTAGAACATTCGAAAGCCCCGCATAAGCGGGGCTTTCTGCATCTGCAGTATCCGATTCTGCGGGTTAGCGCGCTTGACCGACACCCTGTATCGGGCGCCGGCTGCGTGGGTCAGCCCGCCAGTACGCTGTCGACCAGCGCCTTGGCTTCTTCCTGAATGCGTTGCAGGTGGGCATCGCCCTCGAAGCTTTCGGCGTAGATCTTGTAGACATCCTCGGTGCCGGATGGGCGGGCGGCGAACCAGCCGTTGTCGGTGACCACCTTGAGCCCGCCAATGGCTGCACCGTTGCCCGGTGCTTCGGTGAGGATCGCGGTGATCGGCTGGCCGGCCAGTTCGCTGGCGGTCACCTGGGAGGCGGACAGCTTACCGAGGCGGGCTTTCTGCTCACGGTCGGCGGGTGCGTCGATACGCTGGTAGACCGGCGCACCAAAACGCTCGGTCAACGCTGCATAACGTTCGCCCGGATCCTTGTTCGTCACGGCGGTGATCTCTGCCGCCAGCAGGCCGAGGATGATGCCATCCTTGTCGGTGGACCAGGCGCTGCCATCCTTGCGCAGGAAGGAAGCGCCAGCAGACTCCTCGCCACCGAAGCCGAAGCGGCCTTCGATCAGCCCGTCGACGAACCACTTGAAGCCCACCGGCACTTCCACCACTTCACGACCGATGCCTTTGGCGACACGGTCGATCATCGAGGAGGACACCAGGGTCTTGCCGATGGCGGCCTGGGCAGCCCACTGCGGGCGGTGGGTGAACAGGTACTCGATGGCCACGGCCAGGTAGTGGTTGGGATTGAGCAGGCCCACCGAGCGGGCGACGATGCCGTGGCGGTCGTGGTCGGTATCGCAGGCGAAGGAGACGTCGAAGCGATCCTTGTTCTCGATCAGGCCGGCCATGGCGTGGGGCGAGCTGCAATCCATGCGGATCTTGCCGTCCCAGTCGACGCGCATGAAGCGGAAGGTCGGGTCGACGCGGGTCGACAGCACCTCCAGCGGCAGGCCGAAGCGCTCGGCGATACGTGTCCAGTAATGCACACCGGCACCGCCCAGCGGATCGACGGCGAACGTGAGGCCGGAGCCGCGAATCGCCTGCAGATCGAGTACCTGCTCGAGATCGCCGACATAATTCTCGATGAAGTCGTAACGCTGGGTGGTCGGTGCTTTCAGGGCACTGGCGTAGTCGATGCGTTGCACGCCCTTGAGGCCTGCCACGAGCAGTTCGTTGGCGCGCTCCTGAATCCACTTGGTGACGTCGGTGTCCGCCGGGCCGCCGTTGCTGGCGTTGTACTTGAAGCCGCCGTCGGCAGGCGGGTTATGCGACGGCGTGATGACGATGCCGTCGGCCAGGCCGCTGCTGCGCCCTCGGTTGTAGTCGAGGATCGCTTTGGAGATCGCGGGGGTCGGCGTATAGCCAGGCTCGCCAGCGGTTTCGCTGCAGCCGGCATCGATACGGGTTTCGATGCGGTTGGCGGCCAGCACTTCCAGCGCGGAGACGAAGGCCGGCTCGGACAGCGCGTGGGTGTCCATGCCGATGAACAGCGGGCCGTCGATGCCCTGGCCGCGGCGGTAATCGCAGATCGCCTGGGTCACCGCGAGGATGTGCCATTCGTTGAAGCTGTTCTTCAGGGACGAGCCGCGATGGCCCGAGGTACCGAATGCCACCTGCTGTGCGGGGTCGCTCGGATCCGGACGTTCGCTGTAGTAGCGTGATACCAGGCGCGGCAGATTGGCCAGGCTGTGCTCGTCGGGAAGGCGTCCCGCGTTGCTGTGGATGCTCATCAATCGTTCCTTTGATGGGATGAAGGGGCCAGGCGGCTATCGCAGCGCGCGAGGCGTCGGACTCGGAGGTTCGACACCACGGCGGTGGTCTGGAGTTCCCCATACTCGTGACCACGGATGATAAAGGCTGCATGACAAAGCGCCAGCGCCTTGTGCCGGACGCCAAGCATGGTCAACGAGCTGCCAGGCTGGCTATGATGCAGACCATGAGCCTATCGATGCCGATCCGCCATCCCTGTCCACCTGGCGCTTGCGACTGCGAGCGGGAGCGGTTGCTGGAAACGCCTACTGGCGATCAGCGTATCCTGCTGCTGACCAGGGCGGAGGAAAAGCGTCTGCTCGACCGTCTGGAGAACCTCGCCAGCCTCGAGGAGCTCGAGCGTATGCAGCAGCGCATGTTCGAACAGTTGGGCATTCGCGTGGAGATTGCGCCTGGTTTCAATGAAGTGCGCAGCATGCGTGGCATCGCCATCGAGGTAACGACCTTTCCCGGCCTGTGCCGAAAAACCCGCCAGGCGATTCCCGCCGCCATCCGCCGTGGCCTGGAGCGACGCCCGGAAATCGCCTACGCGCTGCTCAACGCCCACGACCTGTTTCGCGAGCTTTGAGTCAGTCGCTCCGCATGCTCACAGCGTCTTGCAACCCGCGCCGAGCGTCTGATAGCGGGCATCGAAATCATCGGCCAGTTTCGCGACGGTGATGCTGGATAAACGCTGCAGCAGCAGCGCCTGAGCCTCGTCAAAGGCTTGGGTAAGGGCCTGGTTGACCGCCTGTTCGACCAGGCACTGGGGATGATCGGTGGCCAGGCCGATGCTGAAGATCGACTGCGCGCCGAGCGCCTGGTGAATGTCCAGCAGGGTGATCTGCGCCAGCGGCTTGGCTAGCGACCAGCCACCGTTGTGGCCTTTGTCCGAGGTCACGTAACCCTTGTCGCGTAGCAGGCCCATGGTGCGGCGCACCACTACCGGGTTGGTGTCCAGCATACGGGCGATGGTGTCCGAGGTGGTGCGCTGTTCGTGGCGATCCATATGGATTAGCACATGCAGCATGCGTGACAGCCGGGTGTCGTTTCTCATGGGCGTCTCGAGGTGGAGAGGCGATGGTGTGGAGTATGATTCGTAATGAATACAGTTACGAGAGGTTGACGGACTTTCCAACTGTAACTTATGGTGTTTCGTGAAGGCTCGGGCATCATCCGGGTTCTGCATGGAGGAGTAGCGCCATGAGCTATGACGCAATCATTGTCGGGGGCAGCTATGCCGGCTTGTCCGCCGGCCTGCAACTGGCCCGCGCACGCCGTCGGGTGCTGGTGATAGACGCTGGCGTGCGGCGTAACCGCTTCGCCAGCCATTCCTACGGCTTTCTCGGCCAGGACGGGCGGCCACCCGAAGAAATTGCCGCCGATGGCCGCGCCGAATTGATGGACTACCCGAACGTGACCTGGCTGGTGGGCGAAGCAGCCGAGGCTCGTGGTGACGGCGAGGGTTTCCTGGTGACGCTCGCCAATGGGCAGGTGCAGCCTGGAAGGCGCTTGATTCTTGCCGGTGGCGTGCGTGATGAATTGCCAGCCATCGAAGGCCTGGCCGAGCGCTGGGGGCGCAGCGTCTTTCACTGTCCCTACTGCCACGGTTATGAGCTGGATCTGGGCCGCATCGGCGTGTTGGCTGTCTCGCCAGTGTCGATGCACCACGCGATGATGCTGCCGGACTGGGGCAGCACCACGTTATTTACCAACGATGCCTTCACGCCTGACGCCGAACAACTGGAACAACTCGCGCGCCGCGGCGTGGTAGTGGAACCGGATCTGGTGCAGTCGATAAGCGGCGAGCGAGTCGATATCAACCTGGCCGATGGCCGCTGCGTCGCCCTTGACGGTTTGTTCGTACTGCCGCGTACCCGCCAGGGCAATACGTTGGCCGAGCAATTGGGCTGTACCCTGGCTGACGGTCCCATGGGGCGCTATCTGCAGACCTCCGAGACTCAGGAAACCAGCGTGCCGGGCGTGTTCGCTTGCGGGGATACGGCGCTGGCTGCGGGCTCCGTGGCCCTGGCTGTAGGAACCGGCGCCAGGGCGGGGGCAGGGGCTCATCAGTCGTTGATCTTTCGTTAGACGAGCGTAGGTCAATGAACAGTATCTGTTAGGGTCTGTTGACGTTTCAGCGCAAGCCGCGTTGCCGCGAGAAATCTCGCCAGGCTAGGCGGAGGACGCCGGTAATGGTGTTCCCTTGCCAAGTCCTCCAACAACGCATGGCGAGATTTCCCGCGCAACCCGCAGGGCCGGGCCCGTTTTGTCGCGATGCTGCGTTTCTCGCCGGCTCATTTGGCCAGCCAAACTTCGCGGCTCGTGCCTTGCCTCGCGGCAAAACGGGCTCCGGCGCGGTCGTGCTGAAATGTCAACAGACCCTAGGGCATACTACCGGCCCCTTCGTACGACCGAATTATCCCGTGCAGATGTCAGGCTTTCGCATCAGAAAAATCGCCGCATACCGATCTTCCCAACGCTTTCTCGGCCGCTGCCTGCTGGTCGTGGCAGCGGCGCTGTGCGCTCCTGGCATGGCTCATGCCGAAGCGAATCTCGCTGCCGGCGAGGCGCTGTTCAAACGCAGTTGTGGCAATTGCCACAACGTCGGGCCGGGGGCGCGCGCAGCCTTCGGCCCTCAGCTCAATGGCATTCTTGGTCGACATGCAGGGTCGACGGGCGACTACCGTTATTCGCCTGCCATGAAGGACTCCAAGGTGGTCTGGAGCCGGGAGACACTCAGCGACTTCATCAGGGATTCCGATGAGGTGGTACCCGGTAACAAGATGCGCTTCTGGGGAATCGGCGATCAGGAAAAGATCGACAGCCTGCTGCTCTATCTACAGTCCCAGCAGGTTCACTAAGAACCTGTTCACGATCTTTCGAGCAATGACAGCAGAAAGGCGGGAGCGGACAGTCGTAGGATGGGTGAAACCCATCGGAAATTGATGGGTTTCACCCATCCTACGGGCTAATCCAAGCTACAGGTCGTGGCCGAACGTAGCCTGGATTAGCCGCAGGCGTAATCCGGGGCCGAAGGCCGTGATCCATGGTTCAACGCGGGTCACCGACCGTCCGCTTACGCCACATTGCCGCCGATCTATAGGGATACGGGTTCCTGTTTGCCAAGTGCACAAAGATCGTGAACAGGCTCTAAGAGCCTGTTCAGCCTTTGCGGCGCGTCGGTCATTCAGTCTGAACGAAGCCAGCCATGCCGGTTCTGAAACGTCAACAGACCCTGGAACCGGCGGACGGCGCGGCCGTTCGCGATCCTTTCTCTCGAACCACGGGATCGCTATGGCAGATGAACAACAGATCAACTGGTTGGTCGAGCAGTCCATGTTGCATGCGGCCCGCCAGCGTACGCATCTCTATTCGGGGCAAGCGCGGCTGTGGCAGCAGCCTTATGCATTGGCCCGCCCACGCAGCGTTACTGCGGTCGCCTCGGTGTGGCTGGCGGTGTACCCGGCGGCGATCATCACTGCGCCAGGTGGCTCGGTGCTCCAGGCTCTGGGGGACGAACGTCTCTGGACAGCGCTTTCGGAGCTGGGTGTGCAGGGTATCCACAACGGGCCGCTGCGGCGTGCGGGCGGTTTGCAGGGGCGCGAGTACATACCGACCGTCGATGGCAACTTCGACCGCATCAGCCTGGAGATCGACCCGCGTTTCGGTAGCGAGGAGCAACTGGTTCATCTGAGCCGGGTGGCGGCTGCGCACAATGCGGTCACCATCGATGACTCCATCCCTTCACATACTGGCAAGGGCGCGGACTTTCGCCTGGCGGAAATGGCCTACGGCGATTACCCCGGGCTCTATCACATGGTGGAGATTGCCGAGGCGGACTGGGCATTGTTGCCGCCGCTGGCCGAGGGCCGTGATTCGGTGAACCTGTCACCGGCAGTGGTCGATGCCCTGCGTGACAAGCATTACATCGTCGGCCAGTTGCAGCGGGTGATCTTCTTCGAGCCGGGCGTCAAGGAAACCGACTGGAGCGCCACCGGCGAGATCACCGGTGTGGATGGCAAGGTGCGGCGCTGGGTGTACCTGCACTATTTCAAAGAGGGTCAGCCATCGCTGAACTGGCTGGATCCGAGCTTTGCCGCCCAGCAACTGGTCACCGGCGAGTCCCTGCATGCCATCGACGTGATTGGCTCACGGGTGTTGCGCCTGGACGCCAACGGCTTCCTCGGCGTCGAGCGACGTAGCCACGGCAATGCCTGGTCGGAGAGCCATCCGCTGTCGTTGACCGGTAACCAATTGCTCGCCGGCATGATCCGCAAGGCGGGGGCGTTCAGCTTCCAGGAGCTGAACCTGACCCTGGACGATATCGCTGCGATGTCCCAGGGCGGGGCGGATCTGTCTTACGACTTCATCACCCGCCCGGCCTACCAGCACGCGCTGTTGACGGGGGAGGTGGAGTTCCTGCGCCTGATGATGCAGCAGATGCACGATTTCGGCATCGATCCCGCCTCGCTGATTCACGCGCTGCAGAACCACGATGAACTGACGCTGGAACTGGTGCATTTCTGGACGCTGCACGCCAACGATACCTACATGTTCCGTGGTCAGCACTTGCCTGGCAGCATCCTGCGCGAACATATTCGCGGCGAGATGTACGAGCGCCTGACCGGCGAGCATGCGCCCTACAACCTGAAATTCGTCACCAACGGCGTGGCTTGCACCACCGTCAGTATCATCACCGCGGCACTGGGCATCCGTGATCTGGATGCGATCAACGAAACCGACATCGAGCAGATTCGCCGCGTGCACCTGCTGTTGCTGATGTTCAATGCCATGCAACCCGGCGTGGTGGCGCTTTCCGGCTGGGATCTGGTCGGCGCACTGCCGCTCGATGCACAGCAGGTGGCAGAGCTGATCGCCGACGGCGACACGCGCTGGATCAACCGCGGCGGTTACGACCTGGTCGATCTCGATCCCGAGTCACTGCTCTCCGCCGAAGGCCTGCCGCGTGCACGTCAGTTGTACGGCAGCCTTGGCGAGCAGTTGCAGGATCCGCAGTCGTTCGCCTCTCAGGCACGGCGCATGTTCGCGGCACGGCGCTCCCATGGTGTGGCGTCCAGCCGGCAGATCGCGGTGCCGGTGACCTGTCACCCGGCGTTGCTGATCATGGTGCATGAGTTGCCGGCCGGACGTGGCATCCAGGTGACGGCGCTGAATTTCGCTGCAGAGGCGCTGAGTGAGGTGATCACCCTGGAGCATGTCGAGCCTGGGCCGGTCGTGGATATCATCCATGAGCGGCTGCTGGGGGATCTGTCTGCCAACGGCGAATTGCATATTCAGCTCGAGCCTTATGAGGGCCTGGCGCTGCGTATCGCGAGCATGGCGCCGGGGCTCGCGCCGCAGGATAACTGATCCATATGCCTTTTGAGACTAAGCAAATAATCATTGGATATTTGAGGGCGTGCGCGGGAGCGCCGTATCGTCCATGTCCATAGGGGCTGGCCATGGGTGCCGGTCGCAGCGTGAGTTGAGGTTTCAATGAACAGCGAGTTTGCCACCAGCAATGTTGGTGGCACCGAGGCAGAGGGTTCGTCCCATTCGATCAACTGGCAGTTGGAGCAGACCGTCGCCGGCTTACGTGCGGCCCGCGCCGAGTGGCGTAACCGTTCTGGGCGCGATCCCGAGCTCGGCGGTCGTGAGCTGCCGTCGCGCCAGGCAGTGGCGACAATTCTCAGTGGGCTGTGTGGCGCACTGTTCCCGATGCGTTTGGGGCCGGCCGAGCTGCGTGAGGAAAGCGAGGACTACTACGTCGGCCACACACTGGATCGGGCACTGAACGGCCTGGTGGCGCAAGTGCGTCTGGAGCTGCGTTATGCGGCGCGGCAGCGCGGTGAGGGTTCTGATCAGATGGATCAGCAGGCGGTTGCCGTCGTCCGTGACTTTGCTGCCGCATTACCGGCATTGCGTCGCCTGCTCGATCAGGACGTGGTGGCGGCTTACAACGGCGACCCGGCGGCGCGCAGTGTCGACGAAGTGCTGCTGTGCTACCCCGGCGTGCTGGCGGTGATTTACCACCGATTGGCTCATCATCTGTATCGCGCCGGCTTGCCGCTGCTGGCACGTATTGCTGCAGAAACTGCTCATGGTGCCACTGGTATCGATATCCATCCGGGCGCGCAGATCGGCCACAGCTTCTTTATCGACCATGGTACCGGCGTGGTGATCGGCGAGACCGCGATCATCGGCAACCATGTGCGCATCTATCAGGCCGTTACCCTGGGTGCCAAGCGCTTCACCAGTGACGAAAGCGGCCAGCTGCACAAGGGCCAGCCGCGTCACCCGATCGTCGAGGACGATGTGGTGATCTATGCCGGTGCCACCATTCTCGGCCGCATCACCATCGGCAAAGGCTCGGTAATCGGCGGTAACGTCTGGCTCACCCGCAGCGTCGAGCCTGGTAGTAACGTATCCCAGGCCAGTGCCCAGCAACGTGAATGCTGAACTGCGATGGCTTGATCTGTGTCACAGGATAGTCACCGAAATTTCTTAGACTCGGTGCGAGACCAAAGAGAAAAAAGGAGAAGAGAGATGGACGATTATCAGGAAGAACTGCTCGAGTCCCGCGCCCTGGAACAGGACGTGCCCGAGTTCGCTGAAGACGCAACCGAGCTGTAAATGCTCGCCTGAGGCCAGATGGGGACTTGAACGACAATCCGTACAGCCCATTTGCCAGAATCAAAAGAAAAGGCCCGATGCATGCGCATCGGGCCTTTTCGTTGCTAGTGCGTCAGGGCTTTTACCAGGCTGTCGACGTTGCCTTCCAGTTCGGCCAGCGGGTCATCGTTTTCGGTTTCCAGCACCAGCAGTGCAATGCCTGCGGCTTTGACCGCGTCCGCCACCGGCTGAGACGGCTTGCGGTGATGCAGCACCAATGCCACGTCGTCTTCCTTCAGCGCGGTGGTCAGCGCGTTCAGGGACTCGGTATCCCAGTCGCGGTCGTCACGACTGTCGCTGCTGACCAGATCCAGGTTGAGGCCGCTGACCAGATAATCCAGACGGTTGCTGAGGCTGTAGACGGACAGGTTGTCGGCTTTGGCCAGTTCGGCTTCGCTGCGGGCATTGAGCTTGAGCAGACGCTGCTTGAGCGTGGCCAGGTTCTGCTCGACCTTGCCTTTGGCATCCGGAGCCAGGCGTACCAGGTCGGCGGCCATCACGTCGGCCATGCGGCCCATGTTATTGATCGCCAGCCATGGATAGCTGGCCAGGTCGTTTTCGCCTGCACTCTCGGCCTGGGTGGCGATGCCCGGCAGGGCGCCATCCACCGGCCGTGCGGCGTCGATTTCAACGATACGGATATTGCTGCGTCGAGCCATGGGGTAGAGCGGGTCTTCCGGCCATAGCGAGCGCAGGGCGATGGCGGCGTCGGCGTCGGCCGCGACCTTGTGCAGCGTGCTAGCGCCACGGCCGGCGAAGTACGACACCTGGCGGCTGGCCGGCAGGTTGGCGGGGGCGGCACGCTCGATGCGCACCGGGGTGCCTTCCAGCAGATCACTGGCAAGGCCAAAGGTGATGGGTTGCGAGACCAGAACGCTGACGTCCTTGGCCAGGGCGAGGCCGGGCAGGCTGAGGAGCAGGGCGAGGCCCAGGTGGTGAAGTCTATGGGTCATCCCAGGTTCCCTTTCAGGCTTGGTACGACGCCGCGTGCGATGGCGGCGAGGGCGAAGGTGAAACCGGCGACCAGAATGATCGCGGCACCGGAGGGGATCGGCAGATCCAGCACGATGGGCATGAGAATGCCGAGCAGTGTGCTGACGGTGGCGATCAGCACCGACAGCCAGAAGAAACCTTTCAGCGATTGGCTGAGCAGACGCGCCGCTGCGGCCGGAATCACCAGCAGGGCACCGACCAGAATGGCGCCGATGACCTTGACTGCGGCCACGGTGATCAGCGTCACCAGGATCACGAACAGATAATCCAGGCTCTTCACGGCCACGCCGCGCACGGCCGCCAGTTGCGGATTGAAACTGGCGAGCATGATGCGGTTGTACAGCGGCAGTGCCAGGCCCATCACCAGAGCGCCGACTACCAGCAAGACCAGCAGATCCATGCCGTTGACCGTCAGCACCGAGCCGAACAGGACGTTCTCCAGGATGTGCACGTTGATGCGTCCAGCGAGAATCAGCAGCAGGCTGGCGCCCATGGCCAGGGACACCGAGAGGAACACACCGATCAGCGTGTCCGGGGCCAGGCCGGTGCGGTTGCGCAGGTAATTGAGCAGGATGCCGAACAGCAGAGCGTAGCCGAACAGGGCGCCGTAAGGGCCGGTGTAGGGCTCGCCGAGCAGGATGCCGATGGCCACGCCGGTCAGCGCTGCGTGGCCGACCGCTTCGGAGAAGAAGGCGAAGCGCTTGACCACCACCAGGGTGCCGAGGCCGCCCAGTACCGGGCCGATCAGCAGGCCGGCGAGCAGTGCGTTGATGACGAAGCCGTAGGCCAGCGCTTCAGGCAGATAGCCGGAGGACGCCCAGCCCTGAATCATCAGGCGGAACTGTTCGTAGTCGATCATGGCAGCGAGGTCTCCGCGGCGCGTGCGTGGGTGGAGAACAGGCTGAGCAGGCGCTCCGGGGTCAGGGCTTCGGCTGGCGGTGCGTCGAACAGCACGCGGCGGCTGAGGCCGGTGACACGATCGGCCAGACGCTTGACCGCCTCCAGATCGTGCTCGATCCACAGCACGCTGATGCCGGCGCGGCGCCAGTCGCCGAGCAGGCGTTCGAAGACCTGGATGCCGGCTTCGTCCAATGCCGACATCGGTTCGTCGAGTACCAGCAACTGCGGTGCGGGGATCAGTCCCTGGGCCAACAGTACGCGCTGACGCTCACCACCGGACAGCGCGCCCATGCGCCGCTTGCGCTTCTCCTGCATGCCTACGCGCATCAGGGCATCATCGATGGCCTCTGCGTAGTGCTTGGACAGGCCGAGAAAGGCCGGACGACGCTGGCACATGGCAGCCATGAAATCGTCCACGGTCATTGGCAGGCCGCGGTCGAATTCCAGAGCCTGGGGCACGTAGCCGATGGTGCCGACGGCACCGGGCCACTGCAGGCTGAGCTTGCCCTGATGGGGCATCTGGCCTAGCAGGGTCTTGATCAGCGAGCTCTTGCCGCCGCCGTTGGGGCCGACCAGCGCATGCACGCTGCCCGGCTGCACCTGAAAGGTGACGTTTTCGAGGATCCGGGTGCGGCCCAGCACCAGGTTGACCTGCTGAAAATCGATGGTCGGGCCCACGGCGGTGACCGTATTCAGGTTTTCGGCTGCAGTCATTTGCCGGCTTCCTGGATGGCGCGCACCACGGTGTTCATGTTGTTGATCATTTCCTTCTCGTACTTGTCCGCGGTGTATTCGCCGTAGGAAATGTGCGACAGCGGGTAGAGCTTGACGCCCGACTCACGCTGGATGGTGTCGACATAGGTGGACGGGAAATCCAGCTCGGAGAAGATCACTTTCACGTCCAGTTCACGCAACTGGTCGATGGTCTTCTTCAACTGGCTGGGGCTTGGCTCGATGCCGTGGGCCGGTTCCACCACCGCGGTGACTTCCAGGCCGAATTCGCGCAGCAGGTAGTCATAGGCCGCGTGTACAGTGGCCACACGCAGGTCGGCATTCGGTGCTTCGGTCAGTTGAGCGAGGGCGTCGGCGCGCAGTTTGCGCAGGCGTTTGCCGTAGGCGCGGGCATTCTGCGTGTAGGTCTTGGCGTTGGCCGGATCGAGCTTGCCCAGTTCCCGGGCGATGTTGTTGATCTGCGCAATGGAGGCGCTGATCGACAGGAAGGTGTGCGGGTTGACCACCTTGCCGGCGCCACGGGCGGCAATCCCGGTAGCGGCCAGCAGCGGTACGTTGGCGTTGGCTTCGATGACATTGATATCCGGCTTTTCGCTGGCGGCGATCATGCGGTCGGCGAAATCGTCGTGACCGACGCCATTGAGCACCACCACATCCAGCGAGCCAATGCGCTTGATGTCTTCCGAGCGCGGCTCATAGGCGTGCGGGTTGAAGCCGGCCGGAATCAGCGGCACCACTTCGGCCTTGTCGCCGACGATGTTGCTCACGTAGCTGTAATAGGGGTGCAAGGTGATGCCGATACGCAGGCGTTTGGCGTCGGCGGCACTGGCGGCGCCGATGAACAGCAGGGTGAACAGGCCGATGGCCAGGCGTGACAGCAGGGGACGTGCACGGAACGGGCGAGAAATGGGCATTGGCGAGCGGTCTTCTGTCGGGGGAGTCGGAGGCGATCAGTGGCGATGTTGCCGGGTCACACCTGCGTCGTACTGGGAGGCGATCTGCTGCCAGCCGGCAGCGATCAGGCTTTGCGCGTCCAGGCTGGAAGGTGCGCTGGCGCTGGTGCGGTTGAGCCAGACATCGGCCTGGGCATGTTCCGCGTCAGCCAGCATGAGCAACGAGCCGGCAACCTCCAGCGCCTGGCTGGCACCGAAATAGGCAGGCTCATCACCAGGCAGCAACTGCCACTGGTGGCTACCACGACTGGTCGCGCTGGCATCGGCGGCGAAGGGCGGGAAGCCTTCTTCGGCCAGCTCTTCGGGGCTTAGCAGCGTCTGTTCTTCATCACGGCGGATCTGGATCTCGTCGAAGGCCACGCGCAGGTCGGCGTAGATGCCCTGTTCGGCGGCCGTGAGGTCACGACGGGCATCGATCTGATGGCCCTCGATACTGGTTTCGCTTTCCGTCACGCCATGCCATGCCACGACCGAGCCGGCTGCCAGCAGAATGGCCAGGCACAGCAACAGCACGTAGAGGGTTTCATGACCGGCACCGGCGGGGCGTACGACCTGAACCGTCATGGGGCCTCGATTTCCGTGTGATCGATTTCCACCACGTGCCCGGGGCCGGCATCGAACAGCACGTAGAACTCGCCTTCAGGACGTTTGAAGGTCATGGTCGAGTCTTCGGCCAGCTTGCCGGGAACCAGGATGCTCTCGTCGTAGCCGATCACGTCGAGAGTCACGCCGGCCGCACCGCTGCCATCGGAAAAACCACCGGTGCAGCGGATGTGCTCGGCGTCGATGTCTTCGCACTGGCACATCGGGTTGTGAGCCAGAGCCGCGCTGCTGAGCGCCAGCAGCGCGGTGCCAGCGGTCAGGCGCAGAGTGTGTTTGATCATGGTTTGCCTCCTTGTTGTTTCTTCAGCCAGGCGACGGTGGACGGGGATGCCTGCTCGAGGGGAACGGCGGCCTGGTGCATGGAACCATCCCAGCCCTCCATGGTGATCCACAGTTCGGCATCGGGTTTGGTGCGGGGTGGCAACGGTACGGTGGCCCCCATGCGGTGAGCGCTACCGAAGAATATGCCACCGGCGGCGCGCAGGCTGCGTGGTTTGCCGATGCGCAGATAGGTGGCCTTGACCTGGTTGGCGCATTCGGCGCACAGCGCGCCATTGAAGGATTTCATGTAGCCCGCGGGGCCATCCAGCTCCGGTGGTGCGGCGCGAAACTCGGCCAGGCGGATCGACCAGGGGCCGACCGCCACCTCGCCGATCATCCGTTCGCCCAGGCCACTGGTGCCGCGGAACAGGGCGACATCGGCGAAATACTTGGGCATGAACGCCAGCGGAATGATCACCAGCAGGATGTTGATGTGGAAGCGCCACTTGTACCAGAGGCGGCTCAGGGTCGAGGCGGGTTGTGCTGCAACGGCCTTGCTCATGCCTTGGCCTCCGCGTTGTCGGTGACGGTTTCACGTACTCGTGCCGGGCGCTTGATTACCTTGGCGGTGGCCTGGGCGGTGCGTTTTGTCCAGATCAGCAGGCCGCTGAGCACCATCATGCTGAGCACCAGGCCGAAGAAGAACCAGATCATCTTGATCCACAGACCGCCGAAATCGCCGGTGTGCAGTGGTCGCATGGATTCGGTGACGAACTCCAGCTTGGAGCGATCCTCCAGCAGGCGCTGGTGCTCGAGTTCACCGGTATAGGGGTTGATCGAGGCGCTCTGGAACATCAGCGGATACCAGCCACGGCCGCCGACCGAAATGTGGTCGTAGGCATTGCTCGGCAGGCTGGCGAAGCTCACGTCCAGGCTCGGCACCTTGTCGATGGCAATGCTGGCCGCCTTGTCCAGGCTGATCATCGGGATCGGCTCGCCCGGCTTGACGATTGGCACGTCTTCACGGGCCACCACGGCCGGCACACCGGCAGTGGAGATGGAAATCTGGTTGTCGAACAGGATCGCCTGGATCAGGAACCAGATGCCGGTGATCGAGACCACCGCGATGAACCAGATCGACCAGATGCCGCTCAGGCGGTGGAAGTCGCCCCAGAAAATCCGCGCACCCTGGTTGAAGCGCAGCCTGGGTTTGAAGAAGCCTTTCCAGAACTTCTTGTAGACCACCAGCCCGGTGATCAACGAGAGCAGCATGGGAATGCCCATGATCGACACCAGGTACCAGCCCCAACTGAAACCATTGGTGAACGGCACCAGCCACCAGCCATGCAGGGCACGGGTGAACTGGCGGAAATCGAACTGCGGGCTGACGCCCTGGATGTCCCCGGTATACGGGTTGACGTACAGCGTCGGCGTGCTGCCGTCCGGGTAGGCGACCCGGGCGGTGAGGGCGAAGTGGGATTCATCCGGGCGACTGATGGATTGCACGATGATCTGCGGTTCGGCCTTGTTGATCGCCTCCAGCACTTCGCCGAAGGTCAGCAGCTCGGCATCGCCCGAAGGTTTGCTGGCACGCACGTCCGGGTTGGCCAGCCAGACGATTTCCTGGCTGACCACTGCCAGGGTGCCGGTGACGCAGACGATCAGCACGAAGAACCAGATGGGCAGAGCGAGCCAACTGTGGACGAGAAACCAGATTTTGGAGCGCGACTTCTTGGACATTGAGTATCAGTCTTGTTGAGAGGCCTAGGTCGCTGGGCGGCACAGCGAGAAGGGGCTCTTTATTAACGAACGAAACCCCGCCTGCCTTGCGGCCTGCGAGGGTGGAAATCCGCTGGCGAGCGTAAGTATCGCGCTCTTGTGTGTCGGTTACCTATTAAGACGGATGAGAAGCGTAAAACCCGCAGGCGCAAATGAAAATAATTATTTCAAAGATTCAGATGTATTGGCGGTACCTAGGGTCTGTTGCCGTTTCAGCACGACCGCGCCGGAGCCCATTTTGCCGCGAGGCAAGGCACGAGCCGCGAAGTTTAGCTGGCTAAATGAGCCGGCGAGAAACGCAGCATCGCGGCAAAACGGGCCCGGCCCTGTGGGTTGCGCGGGAAATCTCGCCATGCGTCGTTGGAGAACTTGGCAAGGGAACAACCATTACCGGCGTCCTCCGCCTAGCCTGGCGAGATTTCTCGCGGCAACGCGGCTTGCGCTGAAACGGCAACAGACCCTTGCCGATAAGCGCGACGCAGCTCTCCCGGTGTCTGCTGCAACCAGCGTTTGAAGGCGCGCTGGAAGGCTTCCGCCGAGGCGAAACCGAGCAGGTAGGCGATCTCACCGAACGACAGTTCGGTGTCCCGTACATAGGCGATGGCCAGATCGCGGCGGGTTTCGTTGACGATGGTGCTGAAGCGCGTGCCTTCCTCGGTCAGGCGCCTGCGCAGCGTCCAGCTCGGTAGCTGCAGGTGTCGGGCGATGTCGTCCATGTCCGGCTCACGGCCATGCAGGCGCGGGCCGAGCAATTGGCTGACCCGCTCGCGCAAGCTGTAGGTGCGGGTCAGGCGCTGCAGTTCCTGCTCACAGAGTTGCAGCAGTTCCTGCCAGGTGCCGGGGCAGTGCTGCGGGTTGCGCAGGTTCAGCGTCTGCTGGTCGAGCCGCAAACCGTTGAATGCCGCATCGAAGGTGGGGGGGCAGCCGAACTCGGGCTCATAGCGCTCTGCGTAGGTGGGGGCCGCAAACTCCATCTGTACTGCTTCGGCGGTCAGCGCTGTGCTGGCGAGCGTAGCCAATTGCTGCAGCCAGCCCGCTAGTACCGAATCGACCACGAAACGGTTGTAAGCGTTGTAGGGGCCGATCGAATGAAAGCGCAGCCAGGCGCCGTTGCTGTCTTCCTGCAGGCTCGAGCGGCCACGGTAATTGGACGCATACAGCAGTTCGAAGCGGATCAGCGTGCGCGCCGCTTCACGCACCGTTGGCGCCTGGGCGGCGGTAATGCCGGCCAGTCCCAATTGATGCAAGCGGCCGAAGCGACCCATCAGCAAGCCCAGTGCCGGCTCGCCGGTAAGCCGGATGGCGCTGTGGCCCAGGTGCATGTAACGCGGGATGGAGAGCCGGGCACGCGGCTCGGCCAGGCGCGCGGCATCGAAGCCGTAATGTTCCAGCAAGGGCTGCGGTGTGTGGCCCAGGTGATGCACGGCGTCGGCCAGGCTGTAGAGAAAACCTACCGAAAGATCACCCAGGCGAATGCGTGCGGGGTTCATGGGCTGGGTCGAAGCTCGTGGTCGGGCCTGCAGAATATCCCGGCCAGCGATGCCTCGCCAGTTGCTGTGTCATCCATGATCAGTAAGTTGTTATTTAAGGTCATTGAGCGAGGCGCCTGGCTTCACTATCGTCTGTCGTATATCGACCGCTGCCCATGAAGGCTGCGGCATCCCGTGATCAACGCCGATGGATGCATGACCATGACCGCTTACCCGCATTTGCTCGCTCCGCTGGATCTGGATTTCGTCACCCTGAAAAATCGCACCCTGATGGGTTCCATGCACACAGGGCTGGAGGAGAAACCCGGCGGTTTCGAGCGCATGGCGGCCTATTTCGCCGAGCGGGCTCGTGGGGGCGTCGGCCTGATGGTCACCGGCGGTATCGCGCCGAACGAGGAGGGTGGTGTATACGCTGGCGCGGCCAAGCTGAACACCCCTGAAGAGGCCGAGAAACATCGCATCGTCACGGCGGCGGTGCATGCGGCCGATGGCCGAATCTGCATGCAGATCCTGCACGCCGGCCGTTACGCCTACAGCCCCAAGCAGGTCGCGCCGAGCGCCATTCAGGCGCCGATCAACCCGTTCAGGCCGCGGGAGCTGGATGAAGAGGGCATCGAGAAGCAGATAGCCGATTTCGTCAACTGCGCCGTGCTGGCGCGCCAGGCCGGTTACGACGGCGTGGAAATCATGGGTTCCGAAGGCTACTTCATCAATCAGTTCCTCGCCGCTCACACCAACCATCGCACCGATCGCTGGGGCGGCAGTTATGAAAATCGCATGCGCCTGCCGGTGGAGATCGTGCGCCGCGTGCGCGAGGCGGTAGGCAGCGACTTCATCATCATCTACCGGCTGTCGATGCTCGATCTGGTCGAGGGCGGCAGCGACTGGGACGAGATCGTGTTGCTGGCCAAGGCCATCGAGGCGGCGGGTGCGACCCTGATCAACACCGGCATCGGCTGGCACGAAGCACGCATTCCAACTATCGCCACCAAAGTGCCGCGGGCGGCATTCACCAAGGTCACCGCCAAGCTGCGCGGCGAGGTGAAGATTCCGCTGATCACCACCAACCGCATCAATACCCCGGAGGTGGCCGAGCGCGTGCTGGCCGAGGGCGATGCAGACATGGTGTCCATGGCCCGGCCCTTTCTCGCCGACCCGGAGTTCGTCAACAAGGCGGCAGCTGGCCGTGGCGATGAAATCAATACCTGCATCGGCTGCAACCAGGCGTGCCTCGACCACACCTTTGGCGGCAAGTTGACCAGTTGCCTGGTCAACCCGCGCGCCTGCCACGAAACCGAACTGAACTACACGCCGACCGCCACGGTGAAGTCGATTGCCGTGGTCGGTGCCGGCCCCGCTGGCCTGGCTGCTGCCACGGTGGCGGCCGAGCGCGGGCATCGCGTCACCCTGTTCGATGCTGCGGGCGAAATTGGCGGTCAGTTCAACGTCGCCAAGCGAGTGCCCGGCAAGGAGGAGTTCTTCGAGACCCTGCGTTATTTCAGGCGCAAGCTGGAAACCACAGGCGTCGACCTGCGCCTGAATACCCGGGTGAGTGCGGGCGATCTGCTTGCAGCCGGCTTCGATGAGGTCATCCTGGCTACCGGTATCGTGCCGCGTACCCCGGCGATTCCCGGGGTGGAGCATGCCAAGGTGATCAGCTACCTGGACGCCATCCTGCAGCGCCAGCCGGTTGGGCAGACGGTCGCGGTGATCGGTGCCGGCGGTATCGGTTTCGATGTCAGCGAATTCATCACCCATGCGGGCGCGGCCACCAGCCTGGATCGTCAGGCGTTCTGGAAGCAGTGGGGTATCGACCCGGCACTGGAGGCCCGTGGCGGAGTCGCCGGCATCCAGGCCGAGGTCGAGCCTGCGGCACGTCGGGTATTTCTGCTGCAGCGCAAGAAGAGCAAGGTCGGCGATGGCCTGGGCAAGACCACCGGCTGGATCCATCGTGCCGGCCTGAAGAACAAGCAGGTACAGATGCTCAATAGCGTCGAGTACCTGAACATCGACGACGACGGCCTGCATATTCGGATTGCCGAAGGTGAGCCGCAGGCGTTGCCGGTGGATACGGTGATCCTCTGTGCGGGGCAGGATCCGCTGCGTGAGCTGCAGGACGATCTGCTGGCTGCCGGGCAGGCCGTGCACCTGATCGGAGGTGCCGATGTGGCCGCCGAGCTGGACGCCAAGCGTGCTATCGATCAGGGTTCCCGGTTGGCCGCGATTCTCTAGGTACGCAACGTTGTAGAAGACTCCAGCGAGCAGGTCACAGTTCGGTGTTGCCGTTCGTCCCGCGGCTGAATGACTGCCAACCGGGTCACACAGTCGGTGGCGCATTCTCGCCTAGACTTGTCGCGCTGCCGCCTTGTCGCTGCAGCCGACATGCAACCGAGAACCGTCATTCGTCTGGAGAACATCAATGAGCAAGCCGCAACTGGTCGAGGCCGTGATGTTTTTCGCTGAGGACGGCAGCATCGGTAAGCAGATGTTCTACACCGAATTCGAAACGCTGCTCGATGGTCTGGTGAAGATGCCGGTTTTCGCTGACCAGCAGGTTCGTGCCACCTACGTGATGATCAATGCACGCCTGCAGATTCGCTCCGCCGTGTTTTTCTACCTGGATTTCGACGAAAGCGGCGCGCCTGACAGCGGTTGGAACATTCCGCTGCAGCAGATGGCCGAGCGTGCTGGCCGTGGCCCTGATCTGGGTGGCGGGCCGATTCGCCTTGCCTGCCGCAGCCAGTGCCCGGTGTCCTGGCACCAGATGCACCTGTGGGATCCAAGCCTGGTCGCTGGCAAGAATGACCTGGCCCTGCTGCGCGACACCGTCAAGCACAACAGCCTGGGCATCCTGATTCGGGAAGAAGAGGCCAAGACCGTAGCGCCCGAGCGTTTGCAGGTGGCCTCCGAGGAACAGTGGTACGCCGCTGCTCCGTCCCGAGAACTGGCCGAGAAACTTGCCGATCGGTTGTCTCGCGATTACCGGCAGAAGGCCGCGCAGTTGGTCAAGCAGCAGCGTGAGCGTCTTGCCAGCCTGAACCAGGAGCATCAGGCCGAACTCGCCCGTGTCGCTGCACACGGCGAAGCGCAAATTGCCGAGATGCAGGGGCAGATCCAGGCGCTGCGGCAGCAGGAAACGCTGAGCCAGACCCTCAAGACGCAACTAACCGAGCAACTTGCCGTTCAGCAGCGCGAACATGACGAGATGGCCGTTCGCTTGCGCGAAACAGAGCGGCATGCGCGCACCGAGCGTGAAGCCCTCCGTGAACAGTTCGATGAAGAACTGCGTGCGCGGATTATCGCCACTCAGGCCGCAGCCGAAGAGCAGACTCGGCGTCGTGAAGCGGAGGCCTCGCAACGCGGCGCCTATCAGGTGCTCGAGCGTCTGGCTGGGCAGGGTGTAGTGTTCGTGGTGTTCCATCCGGGCGCGGGCCATCTCACCGTGCCGCTGCAGGATGTCGATCGCTACCTGGCCAGCCCGCTGACCTATGCGGCGAGCAAGTGCTTCGTGCCCGAAACCCAATATCGCCAGTGGCTGGAGCACTACCAGCGTCCGCGTTGTGACGGCCTGCAGGCTGACGGCCAACGCTGCGACGTGGCTGTGGAGCGGATCGAAACACCGGGGCGCTTCGTGCTGGGTGACTCCAACTGCTGCATGGTGCACAAGGCGGCGGCCCGCCTGCGCACCGTGGGCTGAGCCCTGACGCTGCGGTACACTGGCGGGCCATTTCGCCAGGCCTGGTCATGGATTCACTTTCCCTCGCTGCCGTCAGTGACTGGCGCCCCCATGCGCCATTGCAACACCTGTCGTTCGATTGGCTGGCGGGCATCGAGCTGGCGGTATTGCGGCTGGATCTGATCGATCCGCTGATCAGCGGCAACAAGTGGTTCAAGCTCGCGCCGCACCTGCGAATCGCCGCGCAACAGGGTGTTTCCGGCATCATCAGCCTGGGTGGCGCCCATTCCAATCACCTGCACGCATTGGCCGCCGCCGGCCAGCGTTTCTCGTTCGCCACCGTCGGCCTGCTGCGTGGTCAGCCTCAGCGCACGCCAACCGTAGTCGATCTGCAACGCTTCGGCATGCAGCTGCACTGGCTGGGCTATGGCGGCTATCGCGAGCGTCATCGGGTGGATTTCTGGGCGCCCTGGCATGAGCGCTATCCCGGGTTTTGCGCAGTGCCCGAGGGCGGTGGTGGTTTGCCGGGTGCCCAGGGCTGTGCGGATCTGCTCGCGCTGGTGGCTGAGCAACTGCCGGCGCTGGGCTGGGCGGATTATCATGGTTGGTGGCTGGCAGCCGGTACCGGTACCACCCTGGCCGGGCTGGTGATCGGGGAAGACGGGCAACGGATCGTGCATGGTGCGATGGCAGTGCCGCTCGATCATGGCGTACCGGAGCAGGTGCAGGCGTTGCTGGCGCAGGCGGGTCTCGCAGATGCGGGGTATCGGTTGTTCGGCGCCTGTCGCGGCGGCTTCGCGCGGCAGGATGCCGAGCTGCTGGATTTCATGACGCAGTGCGAGATCCAGAGCGGTGTGCCGCTTGAGCCGCTGTATACCGCCAAGGCGCTCATGGCCTTGCGTGAAGCCATTGCTGGTGGCGTGATCAAGGCCGGCACGCGGCTGATCTTCGTGCATACCGGCGGATTGCAAGGGCGGCGAGCGGCAGGTTGCTAACACTGAGCCGGCCAATCGTCGGCGACCAGAAACAGGCGCTGGCGCTCATGCAGATAGCCCGTGGCGTCGGGGCGCAGGTCGACCAGCAGCTGTGCTCCGGCGTGCGCGGGTAACTCGTCCAGCCAAGCCTGCAGGCGAGCGCTCGACCAGCCATCCTCCGGCGGCAGTCTTGCCAGAGCCAGCCATGCGTGGCGCGGCAACGGCTGCCAGCGTGCCTCTGCATTCTCTGCCCGGAACGCTGGCCAATCGCGCCGATGCAGCCACTTGCCGCGCAGGTGTTGCGGGTGGGCGTCTTCTGGCAGTGGGCATGCCCGGGCATGGGGATAGTACAGGTAGCCACCGATCCACATGGCCGCCTGGATGGGCTCGCTCGTCAGCGCGTCCAAGGCCAGGCGCGCTTCAGGTTGAGCCGACAACGGCAACTGGTGAGTGGCGAGATGGTCGAGCTTGATATCCAGGCGGTCATGGCTGCCTGGGCCGATCCATTGTGTCGGGGCGTCTCGGTCAGGCGACGGCTCGCCCAGGTAGAACTTGACGGCCAGTTCCAGGTGATGCACGCCGCCGGCATCGCGCAGTAGCAGATCCAGCTCGCCAAGTGTATGACCGCCCTGGCGGATCGGCAGGTTGGCGGCCAGGATCTCGACCCCGGGCGCAGCCTGTAGGGCGAACTGCCAGAGGCGTTCATAGTAGAGCCCCAGGCGGCGTACCGAGCTGCGCGACAGCCAGGCTTGCAGGGGCGCGGGCTCCTTGTCCTGACGCAGCAGCCAGTCCGCCAGCAGGCCCGGATCGGCAGCCCATGGGCTGTCTGACAGCGGATGACGCTGCTGCCAGGGCGTACGGGCGAGCAGGGGCGGCGACAGCAGCGTCCAGGCCAGATCCCGCACCGCTGGCTGGGTGAGGCGCTGAGGCAGATCGGCGAGGCTGTCAAAAGGGTTCATCGTTGCAGGATAGGGGCTTTTGTTCGATTGGCGCGAGGATTGCGCGAAGGTTTGCTGCTGTAGGGCACCTCTAAAAACGTAGGCGAGGCAGTCAGTACAAGGCAAAAACAGGCGAAAAAGCGCAGTTTACGAGCTGTAAATGAGCATTTTGAGCCTGTTTTTAACGCAGTGATGACAACGCAGGTAGTTTTTAGAGGTGCCCTGAAGCGGGCTTTCACCCATAATCGGGCCATTAGAGCCAGAGCGTCGCGGGAGCCCCATGGAGCATTTTCGTAATATCGGCATCATCGGTCGCCTGGGCAGTACCCAGGTGCTCGACACCATCCGCCGGCTGAAGAAGTTTTTGCTCGAACGCCAGTTGCACGTGATTCTCGAGGACACCATCGCCGAAGTTCTACCCGGCCACGGCCTGCAGACGTCTGCCCGCAAGCACCTGGGCGAGTTCTGCGATCTGGTGATCGTGGTTGGCGGCGACGGCAGCATGCTTGGCGCCGGCCGCGCCCTGGCCCGGCACAAGGTGCCGGTGCTCGGCATCAACCGCGGCAACCTGGGCTTTCTCACCGATATTCGCCCGGACGAGCTGGAATCCAAGGTCGCCGAGGTACTGGAAGGCAACTACCTCACCGAGAACCGTTTTCTGCTCGAGACCGAAGTGCGCCGCCATTCCGAGGCGATCGGCCAGGGCGATGCGCTCAACGACGTGGTGCTGCACCCGGGCAAGTCCAACCGGATGATCGAGTTCGAGCTGTATATCGACGGCCAGTTCGTCTGTAGCCAGAAGGCCGATGGGCTGATCGTCGCCACGCCGACCGGCTCCACGGCTTACGCGCTGTCGGCGGGCGGGCCGATCATGCATCCCAAGCTGGATGCCATCGTCATCGTGCCGATGTACCCGCACACGCTGTCCAGCCGGCCCATCGTGGTAGACGGCAACAGTGAACTGAAGATCGTCGTATCCAAGGATCTGCAGCTCTATCCGCAGGTGTCCTGCGACGGTCAGAACCACTTCACCTGCGCCCCTGGCGACACCATCACGGTGCGCAAGAAATCGCAGAAGCTGTGCCTGATTCACCCACTGAATCACAACTACTACGAGATCTGCCGAACCAAGCTGGGATGGGGTAGCCGACTCGGCGGCGGGGGCGACTGATGCAGCTCGACCCGTCTCGCGGTTACGACCTGATCGGTGACATCCATGGCTGTGCCAATACCCTGGTGCATCTGCTCGAGCGCCTGGGGTATCGCCGTCAGAACGGAGTCTGGCGCCACCCGCAGCGTATGGCGATCTTCCTTGGCGACCTGATCGATCGCGGCCCGCGTATTCGCGAGTCGGTGCACCTGGTGCACGACATGGTGCGGGCTGGCGAAGCGCTGTGCATCATGGGCAATCACGAGTTCAACGCGCTCGGCTGGATAACCCCGGCGCCGCCGGGCTGCGGCCGCCAGCACGTGCGTGAGCACAGCCCGCGGCACGGGCGGCTGATCGGCGAAACCCTGAGGCAGTTCGAGCCGTACCCTGACGAGTGGCGCGACTTCCTGGCCTGGTTCTACGAGTTGCCGCTGTTTCTCGATGCCGGCCATTTTCGCGTGGTGCACGCCTGCTGGGACGAGGGGATGATCGCACCGCTGCGCCAGCAGTTCCCCGACGGCTGCATCGACGAGCACTTTCTGCAGGCCTCGGCAGTACCCGGCAGCTACGCCTGTACCGTGCTCGACCGCTTGCTGCGCGGCACCGACATGCGCTTGCCCGATGGCCTGACCATGACCAGTGGCGATGGCTTCACCCGGTCGTTCTTCCGCACCAAATTCTGGGAAGACAACCCGCAGACCTACGGCGACATACAGTTCCAGCCCGACCCCTTGCCCGATCCGGTGGCGCAGATGCCACTCAATGAAATGCAGAAGACCGAATTGTTGAAGTACGGGCCGGAACAGCCGCTGTTGTTCGTGGGCCACTATTGGCGCAGAGGCATCCCGGCACCGATCCGTCCGAACCTGGCCTGCCTTGATTACAGCGCAGTGATGTACGGCAAGCTGGTGGCCTACCGCCTGGATCAGGAGACCCGACTGGATCCACGCAAGTTCGTCTGGGTCGACGTAGATAAGCCAGAGGCTCCGCGATGAGCGCCGTGATCGCCTTGCGCGTGCCGCTCGATGAGGATCTGGCGCCTTTCATCGCGCTGCTGCGCAACCTGGGTGTCGCTCACCGTGTGGCGGAACAGGCCAACGAGCAGGTGCTCTGGGTACCTGATGAACAGGTCGCTGGTCAGGTACGCGAACTGTATGTCCGCGTCCCCCAGGGTGATCCCAATCTACGGCCGATGCGCGCTCAAGCAGCGCGCGAGCGCCCTGGTTTTCTCTCCCAGGCGAAACGCAGCCCGCTGACGCTGATCGTGCTGGCGCTGACCCTGCTGGTCGCGCTGCTGACCTGGGGCGGTGAAAACTACGACACGGTGCGCTGGCTGAGCTTCGTCGACTTCCATATCGATGGCCAGTACATCTATTTCGGCTCCTTCGCCCAGGTCGTCGACAGTGGTCAGTGGTGGCGTGTGCTGACCCCGATGCTGCTGCATTTCGGCTTGTTGCACCTGGCCATGAACAGCCTGTGGTACTGGGAGCTGGGGCGGCGCATCGAGGCGCGCCAGGGGGCTTTGATGTTGCTGCTCCTGACCCTGTGGTTCGGTCTGGCGGCCAACGTGGCTCAGTATGTCTACGGCGGGCCGGCCTTGTTCGGCGGTTTGTCCGGCGTGCTCTACGGCTTGCTCGGGCATTGCTGGCTGTTCCAGTGGCTGGCGCCGAATACCGCTTACCGGCTGCCGCGCGGCGTACTGGTGAGCATGCTGATCTGGCTGTTGATCTGCATGACCGGCGTTTTCGAGCTGCTGCAGTTCGGCGCCATCGCCAACGCCGCCCATGTCGGCGGGCTGGTTGCGGGGTGCGTCACGGGAGCCATTGGCGGTCTGCTGGCGCGGCGTTTACAACACAGCTGATCCACCGCTGCCGCCTCGGCTTGGCGGTCGAGATAGGGTAGAATCAGGGCTTTCCCAGCCTTGGAGCCAGCCATGTCCTCCTTCGTCGAACTGATCCGCAACATCACCCCGGACGTGTATGAAAGCCTCAAGCTGGCCGTGGAGATCGGCAAGTGGCCGGACGGCCGCAAACTGACCCAGGAGCAGAAGGAACTGAGTCTGCAGGCGATGATCGCCTGGGAGCTGCAGAACCTGCCCGAGGATCAGCGTACCGGCTACATGGGCGCCTCCGAGTGTGCCTCGAAATCCGAGCCGATCCCCAACATCCTCTACAAGTCTTCGGAAACCCTGCACTGATGCTTGAAGTAGCCCGTGGCGCCCTGAACAAGATGGCCACCCAGCTCGATGCGCCGGTGCAATATGCGTTTCGCCTGGGCGACGAACAGGTCGCCGTCAACCCGATGATTGGCAAGACCGTGCGCCTGGAATACCTGGGCGCGATTCATTGCAGCCATTGCGGGCGCAAGACCAAGACCAGTTTCAGCCAGGGTTATTGCTACCCCTGCATGCAGAAGCTCGCCCAGTGCGACCTGTGCATCATGAGCCCGGAGCGCTGCCACTACGACGCCGGCACCTGCCGCGACCCTGCTTGGGGCGAGCAGTTCTGCATGACCGATCATGTGGTCTACCTGGCCAATTCCTCGGGCATCAAGGTGGGCATCACCCGCGCCACGCAGATCCCCACGCGCTGGATCGACCAGGGCGCAACCCAGGCGCTGCCGATCATGCGTGTCGCGACTCGCCAGCAATCCGGTTTCGTCGAAGACCTGCTGCGTACCCAGGTGGCGGACAAGACCAACTGGCGTGCATTGCTCAAAGGCGACGCGACGCCGGTCGACCTGCATGCCGTACGCGAACAGATTTTCGACGCCTGCGCCGAAGGCATGACCGCGCTGCAACAGCGTTTCGGCCTGCATGCCGTACAGCCGCTGAATGACCAGCCGGTGGTCGAGATCCGTTACCCGATCGAGGGCTACCCGGCCAAGATCACCAGCTTCAACCTGGACAAGAATCCCGTAGTGGAAGGTACGCTGCTCGGCATCAAGGGACAGTACCTGATGTTCGATACCGGCGTGATCAACATCCGCAAGTACACTGCTTACCAATTAGCCATAAGCTGCAAGCTTCAAGCTGCAAGCTGATGGAAACCCGACTTGCAGCTTGAAGCTTGAGGCTTGAGGCTGCCTCGAAGAGGCTCTCCCATGCGCACCGAGCAATCGAAGACCATCTACCTGAAGGACTATCAGGCTCCGGATTACCTGATCGACGAAACCCATCTGACCTTCGAACTGTTCGAGGATCACACCCTGGTGCACGCCCAGTTGGTGATGCGCCGTAATCCGGCGCTATCTGCGGATCTGCCAGCGCTGACCCTCGACGGTCAGCAACTGGAGCTGCTCGAACTAAAGCTGGATGATCGTGAGCTGACCGCTGCCGATTACACGCTCACCGACAGCCACCTGACCCTGCAGCCGACCCAGGCCAGCTTCGTCATCGACAGCAGCGTGCGTATCCACCCGGAAAGCAATACCGCGCTGGAAGGCCTGTACAAGTCCAGCGGCATGTTCTGCACCCAGTGCGAGGCCGAGGGCTTTCGCAAGATCACCTACTACCTCGACCGCCCGGATGTGATGAGCAAGTTCACCACCACCCTGAGCGCCGAGCAGCACAGCTACCCGGTGCTGCTCTCCAACGGCAACCCGATTGCCAGCGGCAGCGAGGAGGGCGGCCGCCACTGGGCGACCTGGGAAGATCCGTTCATGAAGCCGGCCTACCTGTTCGCGCTGGTTGCAGGTGATCTGTGGTGCGTGGAAGACAAGTTCACCACCCTGAGCAGCCGCGACGTGACCCTGCGCATCTACGTCGAGCCGGAGAACATCGACAAGGTGCAGCACGCCATGGACAGCCTGAAGAAGTCCATGAAATGGGACGAGGAGGTCTATGGGCGTGAGTACGACCTGGACATCTTCATGATCGTCGCGGTCAACGATTTCAACATGGGTGCCATGGAGAACAAGGGCCTCAACATCTTCAACTCCAGCTGCGTGCTGGCCCGTGCCGAAACCGCTACCGATGCGGCGCACCAGCGCGTCGAGGCGGTGGTCGCCCACGAGTATTTCCACAACTGGTCCGGTAACCGGGTGACCTGCCGCGACTGGTTCCAGCTGTCGCTCAAGGAAGGCTTCACCGTGTTCCGCGATGCCGAGTTCAGCGCCGACATGAACTCGCGCACGGTCAAGCGCATCGAGGACGTGGCCTACCTGCGTACCCACCAGTTCGCCGAGGACGCCGGGCCCATGGCCCATCCGGTGCGTCCGGATGCGTACATGGAAATCTCCAACTTCTACACCCTGACCATCTACGAGAAGGGTTCCGAAGTGCTGCGCATGATCCACACCCTGCTCGGCAATGAAGCCTTCCGCAAGGGCTCGGATCTGTACTTCGAGCGCCACGACGGCCAGGCCGTGACCTGCGACGACTTCGTCAAGGCCATGGAAGACGCCAGCGGCATCGACCTGACCCAGTTCAAGCGCTGGTACACCCAGGCCGGCACGCCGCGTCTGGCGGTCAGCGAGACCTTCGATGCCGTCGCCAAGACCTATACCCTGAACTTTACCCAGAGCTGCCCGGCGACGCCGGGACAGAGCGACAAGCTGCCCTTCGTGATTCCGGTGGAGCTGGGGCTGCTGGATGCCCGGGGCAACGACCTGCCGTTGCGCCTGCAGGGCGAGGCCGCTGCCAGCGGTACCAGCCGCGTGCTGTCGGTGACCGAGGCGCAGCAGTCGTTCACCTTCGTCGATATCGCCGAGCAGCCGCTGCCGTCGCTGCTGCGTGGCTTCAGCGCGCCGGTCAAGCTGAGCTTCCCCTATGACCGCGACCAGTTGATGTTCCTCATGCAGCACGACAGCGACGGCTTCAACCGCTGGGAAGCGGGGCAGCAGTTGTCCGTGCAGGTGCTGCAGGAACTGATCGGCCAGCACCAGCGCGGTGAACAGTTGGTGCTCGATCAACGCCTGGTCACCGCGCTGCGTACCCTGCTGCAGGATGAATCGCTGGATCAGGCGATGGTCGCCGAGATGCTGTCGCTGCCGGGCGAGGCCTATCTCACCGAGATCAGCGAGGTGGCCGATGTCGACGCTATCCACAACGCCCGAGAATTTGCCCGCCAGCAACTGGCCGAGGCGCTGTTCGAGCCGCTGTGGCAGCGTTATCAGGCCAACCGCGAGCTGTCGCGCAACACTGCCTACGTCGCCGAGGCCGAGCATTTCGCGCGCCGTAGTCTGCAGAACATTGCGTTGTCCTACCTGATGCTGACCGGCAAACCGCAGGTACTGGCGGCGACCCTGGAGCAGTACGAGGCGTGCGACAACATGACCGAGCGCCTGACCGCCCTGGCGGTACTGGTCGGTTCAAAGTTCGAGGTCGAGCGCGGCAAGGCCCTGGAAGCCTTCGCCGAGCACTTCAAGGACAACGCCCTGGTCATGGATCAGTGGTTCAGCGTGCAGGCGGCCAGCACCTTGCCGGACGGCCTCGCACGTGTACGGGTGCTGATGGAGCACCCGGCGTTCACCCTGAAGAACCCGAACAAGGTGCGTGCACTGATCGGCGCATTCGCTGGGCAGAACCTGGTGAACTTCCACGCGGCCGATGGCAGCGGCTATCGCTTCCTGGCCGATCAGGTGATCGTGCTCAACGCCCTCAACCCGCAGATCGCCTCGCGCCTGCTGGCGCCGCTGACCCGCTGGCGCAAATACGGCAGCGAGCGTCAGGCACTGATGAAGGCGGAGCTGGAGCGGATTCTCGCTTCCGGCGAGCTGTCGGCTGATGTTTACGAGGTGGTGAGCAAGAGTCTGGCTTGAGCAATCGGGCAGCATCCCGGTAGGAGCGTCGCCCTCGGCGCGAAGCGATAGCGGCCTTGACGCGCCTGCTCGAATCACCGCAGTGGCGGGATTCATTCGACTGCTGGCCCTCGATCCCTATGAATGTGGATTCTACGCAACCTGCGGAAACTTCCTCAAATCTTGAAAAGTCCGCTCTAGAGCGGTTTGACTTGATTTCACTCGCATCATCGGGCCGAATGTTACCGTTCGTTCCCGCAGTAACGTTTTTTCGTTACCTGTTGGAATCAAAAGTTACTTCCTTATAAGTCGACACACTTAATATCGCGCGCTGCCGGTTGACGAGTGCGTGCGGCTGTGTGCGCTTTGCACCGTTCTCTGGGGAGGGAACCGGTTTAATGGGCAGTAATCGACAACTATTGATCAGTGGACGATCAGTCATAAAAGGACGGTACGGAGCTGCTCTGGAAAAGCGCTTTCGGCTAATACGATCGTTTGAATTGGCACCAAGGTTGCACTGCAAAAGGTAGTGATGCCAGCCAGTTCAGCGTAATGACAGGGCACCCCGCAGGGGGTGTCCGCCAGGCCCTCCGAAAAATGGGCCGGATAATAACGACTGTCTGTCAGCGGAGTAGAGATTCAATGCGTATCAAGTCCTTTGAGCCGGCCTTGCGCCTGATGCCGGCGAAGGCGGGCTATGCCCTGGCCAGTGTGTTACCGCTGCTGGTCGCCGTACCCGTGCAAGCGGTGGAGTTCAGCTTCGCCGACAACGAAATCAGTGGCTCGCTCGACACCACGCTGTCTTACGGGCAATTGTGGCGCGTGCAGGGGCAGAGCAAGAACAACGATGACGTCAACGTCAATGACGGCAATCGTAATTTCGACACCGGGCTGGTTTCCGAAGTATTGAAGATCACCTCTGATCTGGAAATGAATTACCAGAACTACGGCTTCTTCGTGCGTGGCACGGCGTTCTACGACATGCAGATCATGGACAGGCGCAACGACTTCAACAGCGGCGACAGGCCCGCTCAGCCGAGCCAGAACTTCCCCCGTGATGACAGCTTCACCCGCGACACCCGGCACTCGGCCGGGCGTAATGCGCAGATTCTCGACGCCTATGTGTACGGCAACTGGGATGTCGCCGAGCGACCGCTCAGCGCGCGCCTGGGGCGGCAGGTGTTCAACTGGGGCGAGGGGGTGTTCTACCGCGGTGGTGTGAACACCAGTAATCCGGTGGACGGTGCGCGCTTCCGTCTGCCAGGTTCAGAAATCAAGGAAGTGCTGATCCCCGTCGAGGCGGTCAGTTTCAATATCGGCCTGACCGACAACCTGTCGATGGAAGCCTTCTACCAGTTCAACTGGAAAGAAACCGCCATCGATCCGGTGGGCAGCTACTTCTCCGAGACCGATCTGTTCGCCGAAGGGGGCAGCACGGCTTACTCCAGGATGCCGGCTTTGGGGAGTCCCGCTTTTCGGGGTAATTACGCCGGGTTGAGTGCCCTGGGTGTTGGTGGATTACAGGGCAACAGTTATCTCGATAACAATGGTTATTTCAAGGTCGCCACTATCGGCTCCGACCTCAACGCCAAGGACGATGGCCAGTTTGGCGTAGCGTTCCGCTATATCGCCGAGCAACTGAACTCCACGGAGTTCGGCTTCTATTTCGTCAATTACCACGCCAAAGAGCCAACGGTTCATGCCGACCTGGAAGGGTTCACCGGACTGGATCTGGACGCCATTACGAATGTCGCCAGCAGTAGCGGCTTCGCCGATTACGCTTCTCTGGTAAATGCGGCAGGTTCTGGCAGCGTGGCCGCGCAGACACTCTTGGGACTCGTCAACGGCGTCGCGACCGTCGATACCGCCAACCGGGTCAATGCCCGCCGCGAGTACGTCGAAGATATCCGCATGTACGGCTTCAGCTTCAATACCACCCTGGGCAATGCCTCGGTATTCGGTGAGCTGTCGTATCGGCCGAACCTGCCGATCGGCATCGCCGCGACCAACGATCTGCTCGGCGATCTGCTGCGTCAGGCACCCCAGCTGGTGCAGGGGCAGCTGGTGAACATCGGTGGCAGCAACCTGCAGCTTGGCGATGAAATTCATAACTACGAGCGCGTCGAGGCCTACAACGCGTCGCTGGGGACGATCTACAACTTCGGCCCGTCGCTGGGCTTCGATGCCTTGACCGGCGTGGCCGAGCTGGCCTCCGAGCACTTGCGCGGCAGCGACCTGAAGTACACCGCTTACGACGGTTCGACCCGCTACTACGCCGGGCGTGGTGATTCGTCCTACGCCTTTGGTTATGGCCGCAGCTACCAGGTCAACAAGAATGCCTATGGATACACCCTGGTGTTGTCCGGCACCTGGAACGATGTGATTGCCGGGGTCAACCTGTCGCCCTTCGTCGTCTACAAGGACGACTTCGAGGGCAACTCCTATCAGACCGGCAATTTCATCGAAGGCCGCAAGGCGTACACCCTGGGCATGCGAGCCCACTACATGAACAGCCTGGAAGCCGAACTGCAGTACACCGAGTTTTCCGGTGGCGGTAACAACAACGCCGTGCGCGACCGCGACAATATCGGCGCCAACGTCAAATACTCCTTCTGATCACGGAGAAACAGGATGCTGAACATCAAAGGCGTTGCAGTCGCGCTGGTTCTGCTGGCCGGCAACAGTCTGGCGGCGGTCTCGCCTCAGGAAGCGGCCAGGCTGGGTACCAGCCTGACACCGCTTGGCGGCGAAAAGGCCGGCAACGCAACGGGCAGCATTCCGGCGTGGACAGGCGGCCTCACCCAGGCGCCGGCCGGCTACCAGGGCTCGGGCAAGCACCATGTCGATCCTTTCGCTGACGACAAGCCGCTGTTCACCATCACCAAGGCCAACCTGCAGCAGTACCGGGACAACCTGACCCCTGGGCAGATCGCGCTGTTCGAGGCCTACCCGGACAGCTACCAGATGCCGGTGTACGCCAGCCGCCGCACCGGTTCGGCGCCGCAGTGGGTCTACGACAACACCGCGAAGAACGCCGTCAGCGCCAAGCTGCTCGATGGCGGCAACGGCTTTGCCGACGCCTATGGCGGAATTCCGTTCCCGATCCCGCAGAGCGGGGTCGAGGCGTTGTGGAATCATATCGCCCGTTACCGCGGTACCTACATCGTGCGACGTGCCTCGGAAGTGGCAGTACAGCGCAACGGTTCCTACTCGCTGGTCACCTCGCAGCAGGAGGCGATGTTCAAGTTCTACGACCCCAAGGGCAGCTACGCCAACCTGAACAACATCCTGTTCTACTACCTGTCCTTCACCCGCAGCCCGGCGCGCCTGGCCGGTGGTGCGGTGCTGGTTCACGAGACCCTGGATCAGGTCAAGGAGGCGCGTCAGGCCTGGGGTTACAACGCCGGCCAGCGTCGGGTGCGGCGGGCACCGAACCTCGCCTACGACACGCCGATCTCCGCAGCCGATGGCCTGCGTACCGCCGACGACACCGACATGTTCAACGGTGCACCGGATCGTTACGACTGGAAGCTGGTCGGCAAGAAGGAAATCTACATTCCCTACAACAACTACAAGGTCACCAGCCCGCAGGTCAAATACAAGGATCTGCTGCAGGTCGGTCACCTCAATCCCGCCTTCACCCGCAACGAGTTGCACCGGGTGTGGGTCGTGGAGGGCACGCTCAAACCCGGCGCCCGGCATATCTACTCCAAACGCACCCTGTACCTCGACGAGGACAGCTGGCAAGCCGCCGTGGTCGATCAGTACGATGGCCGCGGTGAATTGTGGCGCGTGTCTCTGGCGTATCTGAAGAACTACTACGAACTGCCGACTACCTGGTCTGCACTGGATGTGTTCCACGATCTCCAGGCCCGCCGTTACCACGTGCAGAATCTGGACAATGAGGAAGCCAATACCATCGACTTCAGCCAGCCGATCGCCGGCGACGGCTATTTCACGCCGGCTGCGCTGCGTCGCCGAGGGACTCGCTGAGCCGATGACGCACAGGCAGCGTGACTGTCATTCGCGCGGTCGATAACACGGGCTTTTTCTTACAAAACAACGGATCGTGGTGGCTACCAAGATCCACAAAGGCCGATAGCATAAGTGGCGCTCTAGGGCACCTCTAAAAACGTAAGCGAGGCAGTCAGCACAAGGAAAAAACAGGCGAAAAAGCGGAGTTTACGAGCTGTAAATGAGCATTTTGAGCCTGTTTTTAACGCAGTGATGACAACGCAGGTAGTTTTTAGAGCTGCCCTCTAGAGGCGCTGGCAATAACAAGAAGAGGGGGAGTTTTGTATGAGTGAGCCCATTTTGCGGCGCACCAGGAGCGGGAAAACCGTGCGGCCCGTGCTGCAGGTGTTATCGCTATGCGCGCTGCTGGTGGCCGCCGCGCCGCTCGTGCAGGCGCAAGCCCCCGACGAGGCCGCCATCTATTCGGTGCCGTCGACAAAGGCCGTTTCCAGCCTCCTGCTCGATATCGCCCATGCCGGCAAGCGTCTGGTCGCTGTCGGTGAGCGCGGCCACATTCTCTACTCCGATAACGGGGGTGCGAACTGGGAGCAGGCCAAGGTGCCGACCCGGCAAATGCTCACCGCGGTGTTCTTCGTCGATGACAAGCACGGTTGGGCGGTCGGTCATGACGCACTGGTGCTCGCTACCCGCGACGGTGGTACGACCTGGGTCAAGCAGTTCGAGGATCTGCAGCGCGAGGCGCCGCTGCTCGACCTGTGGTTCACGGATCTGCAGCACGGCTTCGCCATTGGCGCCTACGGTGCGCTTCTGGAAACTACCGACGGCGGCACAACCTGGGAAGACGTCAGCGACCGTCTCGACAACGAGGACGCCTATCACCTCAACGCCATCACCGAGGTGAAGGACACGGGCCTGTTCATCGTCGGCGAGATGGGCAGCCTGTTCCGTTCCGTCGATGGCGGCGAAACCTGGGAAACCCTGGAAGGCCCTTACCAGGGCTCGCTGTTCGGCGTGCTGGCCACTGGCGAGCCACAGAGCCTGCTGGTGTATGGCTTGCGCGGTCACCTGTTCCACTCCGCAGATGGCGGCGACAGCTGGCAGCAGATCCCACTCGCCACTGCCAGTGGTGGCACCCTGGAGTTCGGCCTGGCCAACGCAGCCTTGCTCGACGACGGCAGCATCGTGGTGGTCGGGCATGGCGGCAGCGTGCTCAAGAGCAGCGATCACGGCCACAGCTTCAGCGTATTCAATCGCCCGGATCGGGTGTCTCTGGCGGGTGTGACCGCAGGTGCCGATGGCAAGCTGATTCTGGTGGGGCAGGGCGGCGTACGCCTGACCTCGTCGACCGGTGCCAATCCAGGCCAACAATAACAAGCTGGGGTAGTGTTCGATGAGTAACCATCACCAAGACAAGGCTAGCCTGCTTGAGCGCCTGATCTTCAACAACCGGCCGGCGGTGATTCTGATCTGCCTGCTGGTCAGCATCTTTCTGTTCTTCCAGGCCACTCAGGTTCGGCCCTCCACCAGCTTCGAGAAGATGATTCCGCTGAGCCATCCGTTCATCCAGAACATGATGGAGCACCGCAACGACCTGGCCAACCTCGGCAATACCGTGCGCATTTCCGTGGAAGCCAAGAATGGCGACATCTTCAGCAAGGAGTATATGGAGACGCTGCGTCTGATCAACGACGAAGTCTTCTACATTCCGGGCGTCGACCGCTCGGGGCTGAAATCGCTGTGGAGCCCCAGCGTGCGCTGGACCGAAGTGACCGAGGAAGGCTTCGCCGGTGGCGAAGTGATTCCGCAGACCTACGACGGCAGCCCGCAGAGCCTGGAAGAGCTGCGCAGCAACGTGCTCAAGTCCGGGCAGATCGGCCGCCTGGTAGCGAACAACTTCCAGTCGAGCATCATCGACGTGCCGTTGCTCGAGTCCTATCCGGATCCCGAGGATCAGGGGCGCCTGGTCACCCTCGACTACCAGGCCTTTTCCCATCAGCTGGAAGAGAAGATCCGCAGCAAGTACCAGGCGCAGAATCCGGACGTGCAGGTGCACATCATCGGTTTCGCCAAGAAGGTCGGCGACCTGATCGATGGCCTGGTCATGGTGGCGCTGTTCTTCGGCGTGGCACTGCTGATCACCTTCGTGCTGCTGTACTGGTTCACCTGGTGCATCCGCAGCACCATCGCCGTGCTGATCACCACCCTGGTGGCGGTCGGCTGGCAACTGGGGCTGATGCATTCGGTCGGCTTCGGGCTCGACCCGTATTCGATGCTGGTGCCGTTCCTGATCTTCGCCATCGGCATCTCCCATGGCGTGCAGAAGATCAACGGCATCGCCCTGCAATCCGGTGGTTGCGACAACGCCCTGACCGCAGCGCGGCTGACCTTCCGGCAGCTGTTCCTGCCGGGGATGATCGCTATCCTCGCCGACGCCGTCGGCTTCATCACCCTGTTGTTGATCGACATCGGCGTGATCCGCGAACTGGCCATCGGCGCGTCCATCGGTGTCGCGGTCATCGTCTTCACCAACCTGATCCTGCTGCCGGTGGCGATCTCCTATATCGGTATCAGCAACAAAGCGGTGGAGCGCAGCAAGCGCGATGCGGTGAGCGAACACCCGTTCTGGCGCCTGTTGTCGAACTTCGCCAGCTCCAGGGTCGCGCCGGTTTCCGTGGCGCTGGCCTTGGTCGCCGGTATTGGCGGCTTCTGGTACCAGCAGCAGAACCTGCAGATCGGCGACCTCGACCAAGGCGCGCCGGAATTGCGCCCGGATTCGCGCTACAACCTCGACAACGATTTCGTCATTCGCAACTACTCGACCAGCTCCGACGTGCTGGTGGTGATGGTCAAGACCGCGGCGGAAGGGTGCTCGACCTACGAAGCCATGGCGGCCATGGACGAGCTGATGTGGACGATGGACAACACGCCCGGCGTGCAGTCGGCGATTTCCATGGTCAGCGTGTCACGGCAACTGATCAAGGGCATGAACGAGGGCAACCTGAAATGGGAAACCCTGTCGCGTAACCAGGATGTACTCAACAACTCCATCGCCCGTGCCGACGGCCTGTACAACGCCGACTGCTCGGTCGCGCCGGTGCTGGTGTTCCTCGAAGATCACAAGGCCGAGACGCTGAAGCGCGCGGTGTCGGCGGTCGAGGGTTTCGTCGCCGAGCATGAATCGGAGAACGTGCACTTCCTGCTCGCTGCGGGCAACGCCGGCATCGAAGCGGCCACCAACGAGGTGATCAGTACGTCCGAACTGCTGATCCTGGTTCTGGTGTACCTGTGCGTGGGCGCCATGTGCATGATCACTTTCCGTTCCTTCGCCGCGACCATCTGTATCGTGCTGCCGCTGATCCTCACCTCGATCCTCGGCAATGCCCTGATGGCCTTCCTCGGTATCGGCGTCAAGGTCGCGACCCTGCCGGTAATCGCCCTGGGCGTGGGCATCGGCGTCGACTACGGCATCTATATCTACAGCCGCCTGGAAACCTTCCTGCGCGCTGGCCTGCCGTTGCAGGAGGCCTACTACCAGACCCTGCGCTCCACCGGTAAGGCGGTATTGTTCACCGGCCTGTGCCTGGCCATCGGCGTAGCGACATGGATGTTCTCGGCAATCAAGTTCCAGGCCGACATGGGCTTGATGCTGACCTTCATGTTTATCGTCAACATGTTCGGTGCCTTGTGGTTGTTGCCGGCTCTGGCGCATTTCCTGATCAAGCCGGAGAAGCTGGCAGGCAAGAAAGGTGGTTCGCTGCTGGCTCATTGAGGCCGTCGATGGGGTGAAGAAACCGCGGCCTGGCCGCGGTTTTCTCATTTAAGGCTGTGCGTGTTTTCTTCAATACGCCTGAGTGGCTGCCGGGTAATTTGCCTCACTCCAATGTAGGGTGGACAACGCTCTTTTTGTCCACCATTGCGATAGTAGAGCGGTGGACGGGTCGGGCCGCGTAGGTGGAGCGTCGTCCACCCTACGAAAGGCCGCTACCGCCTTGTAGCGTCCTGTCAGATGACCCTTGATTCTGGCTCGCGAGATTGTGAACAGGCTCTAAAGCACCGTAGATACCGTCTTGGTTCTTGGCCTGCAAGAGCCTGCTCGGAGTCAGAGGCGTAGGAGCGTTGCCCCCGGCGCGAAACGATTGTAGCCACTCCATAGAATCCATGTCGTGGCCGCTATTTGCTGCGGGGCGCGGCTACAGGATCGCGGCAAACCACAGTGTCTATACGTGTACGCGTTCAGCCGCGGTATTGGCCGGGGGTGGCGGCGAGAAACTGTTTGAAGGTGCGCTGGAAATGCGCCTGATCGGCGAAGCCGGCTTCCAGGGCGACTTCGGCGAGCGGAGCTCCGCTCTTCAGGCGCGAGTGGGCGAACTGGATGCGGCGGTTGAGCAGGTAGGCGTGGGGCGTCATGCCGTAGCGCTGCTTGAAGCCACGGATCAGTTGTGAGGGTGACAGCTGTGCGGCTTCGCACAGGGTATCGAGCTTGAGTGTTTCGCCGCAGTGCTGATGGATCAGGCGAGCGGCCTGTTCCAGCCGGGGGTTGATGCTGTCGTCACTGTCGCCCTCCAGCGTCAGCCGCTCCAGCGCAAGGCTGAAGAAGGCCGTCGCCTGGGCTGCCTTGTCGCTTGAACCAAGCGCGAAATCGAGCAGCGTTTCGCGAAGCTGCAGCAAGCCCTGGTACAGCTCGGCATCTTCGCTGACGATGCAGGCGAAACGCTGGAAAGCCGAAGTGTCGGCAAGCCCCTGATCGTGCTGCAGGCGGCCCAGCCACTGTGGGTCGATATACAGCATCAGGTACGACCAGGGTTGGCCGTCGATGGGATTGCAGGCGTGCACGTCGCCCGGGTTCATCAGCACCACGGTGCCCTGGCAGACGTGCCGATCCACATCGCGGTTGCTGTAGGTGCTCTGGCCGCGGGTGATCGCGCCGATGGAGAAAATCTCGTGGCTGTGCCTGCCGTAGCAGACCTGGCGACCATCCTCGATCGAACGCAGCTCTATAAAGGGCAGGGCGGCATCACGCCAGAAACTGGGAACCGGTGAGGTGGGTCGCTCGTCCATCAGTCTTTCCTGCTCAGCGCGGATACAGGGGCGGCAGCTGGGTGGTTTCCTGGCCGTTTTCCTGCGTTTTCTCGGCCGCCGGCAACTCGCCGATGGCTTGCCACAATTGGGCGCCCTGCCAGTGCTGGCCGCTTTCGCTGTAGAGCGCACCGTTGAGACCGTCGAGGGCTTCCGATAGCGGCGCGAAGCGGGCTGCCATATCGGCCAGGGTTTCCGGTTGCTGGCGTGCCCAGGCATCGAGGGCCTGGCGGGTAGCCTGGGTGTCGTTGGCCAGGCAGGCGCGCTTGAGGTCGTCGAGCAGGGTGCGCGGGCTCGGATCGCTCTGTACCGCGCGCTGAATGGCTGGCTGGCGCCGGGCGTGCCACCACAGGCCGAAGCCGAGCACGCTGGTCAGGGCGAACAGCACGCTGCTCAGTTGCCAGGGCCACAACAGCACGTCCTCGGCAGCGGAGCTACGTGGGCGGGGTTCCACCGGTTGCTCCACGCTCATGGCCGGATCGGCCGCAACTTCCAGGCTGCGCCCAGGCAGGCTGGTACGCTCCAGGCGATCCTCATGGGTGTTCCACCACACCACCTCGACTGCCGGCAGCTCCAGCGTGCCGGCCTTGCTGGCGACCAGGGCTTCACGTTCTTCACGGCTGCCGATCAGGCCGCGTTCGCTGCTTTCGTTGTTCAACTGCGGCTGATCCGGGTAGCGGCGCAGGCCATCCACCGTGGTCGCGGGTAGTGGCGGCAGTTGCGCGCTGGACAGACCATCGGCCTTGAGCATCATGCTGCGGGTCAGCGAGTCGCCGACCTTGACCTGGCCTGGCTCCGGGCTCCAGGCCTCGGCCAGGCTGAGGGCACGGGCTGGCAGCCAGGGCACGTCAGCGGGGTAGTCGGCGGGCTTGGCCTTGACCGTCAGGGGGATTTCCGGTGATTCGACCCGCGTGACCTTGCCGGGGCGCGGCCCGAAGGGCAGGTAATCGTTGCGGTTGGAGCGGTCGACCAGGGTGGCGCTGAACATCTGGCCGGGAATGGTCAGCTGGCCGCTCTTCTGCGGGAAGATGGCGTAGCGCAGTTCGATCACACCATGGCGAACTCCGCCGATGTCCTGCTCGTAGGTGCGCGGCTCGCCGAGGGACTCGACGCGGGCATCGGCGATTTCCAGCGGTGTCAGGCTGCTGTCGTCATACAGCGATACGGAGTGATAGATGCGCAGCGTCAGCACGCTCTGCGCCTGCACGTAGACGCTCTCGTGATCCAGACTGGCGTCGATGAATACCGGCGCCATTTGCTCATCCGTGCTCTGGGTGGCCGACTCCAGCACGTGCAGGCTGATCGGCTGGCTTTGCGAGTCGCCAAGACGAAGCGGTGGCACGATGACGTAGCCGTTGTGGCGTGGCCGCAAGGTGACGATCCAGCGGGCGGTGGCGCGGGTTTCGCCATTCTGGGTGGTGAGGCGATTGACCTGTCGGGTACCCAGTACCTCGAACAGTTCGTTGAGCGGCGCCAGATCGGGTTTGCCGAACTGGGTCGGATCCGTGGACTCCAGGATCAGCTCGACGCTTTCGCCCAGGCTCAGTCGGCTGCGGTCGACGCTGGCGATAAAATCCTGCGCGCTGGCCTGAAACGCCAGCAGGCAAAAGAGCAGGGTGCAGAGCAGGCGGGTCATCGTGGCTGTTCCTGACGCTGTTGCTGTTCATACCAGAATTTGCGGCGCAGCAATTCGCCCGGATCATCGGGAATCTGCCGTAGCCATTGTTCCAGGGCCTGGCGGCGCTCGCTATCGAGCGGCGCGTCGGCTTCGGAAGTGCCCGTGTCGGGTGCTGGCGATTCAGCGCTCTCGTCCGCCTCGGACGGCTGCCCTTGCGACGTTTGCGGGTCGCTCGGCGGCTGCTCATCCTGCGGGGGGGCGGGCTGGCCCTGGCTGTCCTTTCGTTCGTCCGGGGTGGGCGCCGAAGACTGGCCAGGTTGCTGCTGTTCGCCGTTTTCGTCGCGTTCGGGCTGCTCGTCTGGCTGGTCTTTCTGCTGTTGTTCCTGTTGCTGCTCACGCTGGCGCAGCAGTTCTTCCACCAGTGCCTTGTTCTTTTCCGCCTGGAGCAACTGCGGATCGATTTCCAGGGCTCGTTCATAGGCATCCACCGCGGCCTCCAGCTCGTTGCTGTGCGCCAGGGCATTGCCGCGGTTGTAGAAGGAGACCGCGCTGTCGCTCAGCGCGAATTGCTCGGCCGCGGCAGAATAATCACCCGCCTCGTAGAGTGCCAGACCGCGCCATTGCGGATCGTTGAACCGCTCGGCGGCTTCCTTGGGACGCTGTGCTTCGAGCAGGCGCTGGCCCTGTTGATCCGCGCGCAGCCAGAGGTCGTCGAAGCTGAAGGCCATGCCCGCCTGTGGCGTACCGAGCAACAGTAGCGGCAGACACAGCAGCCAGCCGCGGCGCCCGGCGCAGGCAGCCAGCAACAACAAGGGTAGCAACAGCCAATAACCCTGATCGGCCCAACTGCGCAGCTGGGTCTTGTGGCCGTTGTCGCGCAACTGCTGCGGGCTATCGAGCAGGCCGAGGGTGCGCAGGTCGCGCTCGTCGAGGCTGATTGCCCGGTACTGACCAGCAAGCTCCCGGGCGAATTGGCTCAACCCTGCGGCGTCCAGGCGGGGCATGAGGATGGCGCCCTGGTCGTCCTTCATGAAGGTGCCGTCTTCCTGAATGATCGGCGCGCCCTCGCTGCTGCCGACGCCAAGGATGCGCAGGCGCTCGCCGCGGCTGCCTAGCAGGTTCCTGATGGCGCTGCGTTCGCTTTCGTCGAGGCTGCTGGTGATCAGCAACAGGCGGCCCAGGCCCTGGGCGCCACCCTTGAGCAGTTCGAGGGCCTTGGCCACTGCGAGGTCGGCGCGCTTGCCCGGTTCCGGCATGATCGATGGCTTGAGCGCTTCGAGGAGGTTTCGGCTGGTGCCCAGGTCATCCGATAGCGGTACGACGGTGTGAGCGCTGCCGGCATACACGACGATGGCGGTCTGCGCATCGCCGCGTGCCTGCAGCAGATCGAGCAGCTTGCGACGTGCCTGGGCCAGGCGGTTCGGCGAGGCGTCGCTGGCCAGCATCTGCGGGGTCAGTTCGAGCATGACCACCAGTGGATCTGCCGGCTTCAGATCATTCTGTTCCACGCGCTGCCAGCTAGGGCCGAGCAGCGCCAGAGTAGCCAGCAGCCAGGCCAGACCGAGAGCGATCCATGGCAGGCGACTGCTACGCCCCTGGCCACCGCGCAGCAGCACGGCATGGAAGGCTGGCGGCAGCAGCGTTTGCCAACGGCCGCTGCGTTTTTCCCGGTGAGCCAGCAGCCACAGCAGCCAGGCCATCAGTGGCAGCAACAACAGCCAAAAGGGGCGTAGCCAATGGGGCCACAGGCCGGAGAATTCGATCATGGTGTCTTGCGCCTCACCCGCTGCATCAGGGTGAGCCACTGTTGGCGCAGTTGTGGCAACAGGTTACGCATCACCAGAGCCAGGCTGAGCAGCACAGCCGCTGCCAGGGGCCAGGCATAAAGCGCCAGGGCAGGGCGCGCCAGTGTGGGTTGCTGGGCCACGGGCTCAAGGTGATCGAGGGTCGTTTCGATGGCTTGCAACTCACTCTGATCGCGAGCCCGGAAGTATTCGCCGCCGCTGAGTTCGGCGATGGCGCGCAAGGTCGGCTCGTCCAGATCCAGGCTCGGATTGAAACCAAACGCGGCGAAGTTGCCGCCTTGCTGCGGGTCGGCACCGATGCCGATGGGATAAATGGTCACGCCTTCTTCGGCAGCCAGGCGTGCAGCGGTCATCGGCTCGATTTCGCCGCCATTGTTGGCGCCGTCGGTGATCAGCACCAGTACGCGGCTGTGGGCGGGTCGCTGGCGCAGACGCTTGACGGCCAGGCCAATGGCATCGCCGATGGCGGTGTTATTACCGGCGATGCCGATTACCGCTTCGTCGAGCCAGGTACGCACGGTCTGACGATCGAAGGTCAGCGGCGCCTGCAGATAGGCCTGGCTGCCGAACAGGATCAGCCCGACCCGATCGCCGGTGCGGCCTTCGATGAAATCACCGATCAGGTGTTTGACCAGCGTCAGGCGGCTGACTTCTTCGTCCTCCCAGCGCATATCGGCGTAATCCATGGAGCCGGATACGTCCACGGCGATCAGCAGATCACGCCCGCTGGCGGGCAGCGGCAAGGGTTCGCCGACCCATTCAGGGCGTGCGGCGGCGCCGAGCAGCAACAGCCAGAGCAGGGCGAAATGCACCTGTTTCTTCCAGGGTGGCAAGCGCAGGCGGGCGCGGCGACCGGAGAGGTTTTCCAGCTCACCGAGAAAGCTCACCTGCAATGCCGCTTCGCCACTGTCGGCTGGTGGCAACCACAGGCGCAGCAGCCAGGGCAGCGGCGCGAGCAGGAAGATCCACGGCCAGGCGAACTCAAACATGCTTGCGGATCCAGATGGCGACGGCCTGGTTGAGGTCTTCGATGGCCTTGTCATCCAGGTTGCACTGCGGTTTGTAGGCGCCTTCGACCAGAATCATCCAGCGTGTCAGGCCGGCCGCCGGGCAGCGGTTATCGAGAAACGCCAGCCAGGCACGGCTGCTCAGGGTATGGCTGTGGCTGTCCGGATAACGTTCGCGACACAGGCGTTTGAGTAGCCCGTTGATTTGTTGCAGCCAGGGCCCGGCAGGGGCGCCGTCGTAGGGTTTGCTGAGGTGTTGCAGCTCTTGCAGCGCGGCTTCACGCAGCGGATCCAGGGGCTGTTCGCTGGTTTGTTTGCGCCGCAGCTTGGGCAGCCGCTCGAGCAGGCGCCGGGCGCCCCACAGCAGAGCTGGTAGTAGCAAGGCGAGCAGCCACCAGCCGGGTGCGGGCGGCCACCAGCCGACGGCGGCTGGTGCGAGCAGCGGTTCGAGTTGATCCAGCGGATTCATGCCGATTTACCGGAGCGCAGGTTGTTCAGGTGCTCGCGCAACTGCTCGACCAGCTCAAAAGCGGTGGACAGCGACAGCAGCGGTACGCCGAGCTTCTGCGCCAGGCGCTGCCAGCGCGCCTGACGGGCCTGCGCCTGGGCGCGATAGCTGTGCTGCAGGTCGGTGTCTTCGGTGTCCACTTCCAGTTGTGCATCGCCATCGGCGAAACGCAGTAAACCGGAAATGGGCAGGGCGTGATCCAGAGGGTCGGACACTGGCAGCAGCAACAGATCGGTGTGCCGGGCGAGCAGAACCAACTGTTGCTCGCTGCTATCGCTCAGGGTGCGCTCGTCACACAGGATCACCACCAGGCTACCGGGGCGCAGCACCTCGCGAGCACGGCGCAGGGCCTGACCGAAGCTGTCCCGATAGACCGGCGCCTCGCCAGACAGCGCCTGGTTGGCGCGGGCCAGGCGGCTGAGCAGTTGCAGCAGGCTCTGCTTGCTGCGCCGCGGTTTGATTTCGTGATGATCCTGGCCACCGAATACCAGGCCGCCGATGCGGTCGTTATGGCCTAGTGCGGCCCAGCCGATCAGGCTGGCGGCGCGGGCTGCGAGCACCGATTTGAACAGTAATCCGGAGCCGAAGAACAACTGGCGGCTCTGCTCCACGAGAATGTAGATCGGCCGCTCGCGCTCTTCGTGGAACAGCTTGGTATGCGGCTCCTGGGTGCGCGCGGTTACGCGCCAGTCGATGGTGCGCACATCATCGCCGGGCTGATAGACTCGCACCTGGTCGAAATCCACACCGCGCCCGCGCAGTTTCGAATGGTGCAGGCCGATCAGCGGGCTGTGCTGACCGGGCGTGGAGAACAGATGAACTTCGCGCACGCGGTGACGCATGTCGATCAGTTGCTTGAGATCGGTACGGATGCCCGCCTGCAGCTCAGGGTTATCCGCGTGCGGTTGCATCAGGCCACCGCGACCACGTCGAGAATGCGCTGGATCACGCGATCCTGATCGATACCCGAGGCTTCCGCTTCGAACGACAGGATGATGCGGTGGCGCAGCACGTCGAACAGCACCGCCTGAATGTCTTCCGGGCTGACGAATTCCCGGCCAGCCAGCCAGGCGTGGGCGCGTGCGCAGCGATCCAGGGAAATGGAGCCGCGTGGGCTGGAACCGTGGGCGATCCACTCGGCCAGTTCGGCGTCGAACTTGCCCGGCGTACGTGAGGCCATCACCAGCTGCACCAGGTACTCTTCCACCGCGTCGGCCATGTACAGACCGAGGATTTCCTTGCGGGCGGCAAAGATCGCCTGCTGGCTCAGGCGGTGATCGGGTTTGGTTTCACCGTGCAGCGCCTCGCCACGCGCCTGGGCGAGGATCTTGCGCTCCACGCTGGCGTCGGGGAAGCCGATCTTCACATGCATCAGGAAGCGGTCGAGCTGGGCTTCCGGCAGGGGGTAGGTGCCTTCCTGCTCGATGGGGTTCTGCGTGGCCATGACCAGGAACAGCGGCGACAGGTCGTAGGTGCTGCGGCCTACCGACACCTGGCGCTCGGCCATGGCTTCGAGCAACGCCGACTGCACCTTGGCCGGTGCGCGGTTGATCTCGTCGGCGAGCACCAGGTTGTGGAAGATCGGCCCCTGCTGGAACACGAAGCTGCCGGTTTCCGGGCGATAGATTTCCGTGCCGGTGATATCGGCGGGCAGCAGATCCGGAGTGAACTGGATGCGGTGGAACTCCGCCTCGATGCCTTCGGCCAGTTCCTTGATCGCTTTGGTCTTGGCCAGGCCGGGAGCGCCCTCGACCAGCATGTGACCGTCGGCCAGCAGGGCGATCAGCAGGCGATCGATGAGTTTTTCCTGACCGAGGATCTGGCTGGCGAGAAAGTGGCGAAGGGCGAGCAGCGCGTCTCTGTGTTCCATAGGTTTTCCAAGATGGAAATCGCGAGCGACGACCACCGCTCGTCAGGGCCGACCATGATAATCGAAGGGGAGGGGGTTAAGCCATCGACGCCCATGTCTTATGCCACGGGCATCACGACTTCACTGCCACTGCGCCAACAGTTGGCGATGGCGCTGCTGGGCGCTGGTTTGCTGGCTGGGTGCGAGTTGCAACGTTTCGCCGGGCAGGCACTGGGCCAGGCGGGCGACGGCCTGTGGGGTGAGGGCGCCGAGGCGCGGGTAGCCGCCGATGGTCTGGCGGTCGTTGAGCAGAATGATCGGCTGGCCATCGGCAGGCACCTGTACGGCACCGAGGGGGATACCTTCGGAGACCATCGCCGAATGCTGACACTGCAACTGCGGGCCGTTCAGGCGTACGCCCATGCGGTCGGCGCGGGCGTCGATGATCCAGGTCGTGTTGAAGGCATCGAACAGGCTCTGGCCGCTGAAGTCGCCGATCTGTGCGCCCAGTATCAGTTCCAGGCGCGGCGAGGGCGTGAAACGTGGGATTCGCCCGGTGGGGATCTGCCGTGGCGTGCCGGCCTGGCCCTGCCAGTCAAGCTGATCATCCTGCGCCAGTGCCTGGCCATCGCCATGCAGGCCGCCGAGGGCTTCGCGGGCCACCGTGGCACGGCTACCGAGCACCGGCTCGGCAAGAAAACCACCAGGCGCTGCCAGGTAGGCCCGCGCGCCATTCACCGGTTGGACGAAATCCAGGCGCTGGCCCTTGCTCACCCTGAAGCTGCGCCAGGGCGCCAGGGGCTGGCCGTCCAGGGTGGCGCCCAGGTCGGCACCGGCCAGGGCCAGCTCACCATCCCGTTCGCAGCACAGGCTGAGATTGCCCAGGGTGATTTCCACCACTGCCGCATTGAGATCGTTGCCCAGCAGCCAGTTGGCCCAGCGCAGGGAGATCCAGTCCAGGGCGCCACCCTGGGTCACGCCGAGGTGACGCACGCCGAAGCGGCCGGCGTCCTGCAGCAGGGCGAAGGGGTTGCTACGCAGTACACGCAGGCCACCGCGATCATGTTGAGGGTTCATGGCGCGCGCTCCAGAGGGGTATCGTCGCCGCCGAGGCGAATGAATTCGGCATGTTCGATGGCCACGAAGCGCACACGATCACCCGGACGCATCAGGCTGTAGCCGTCGATCTCGCGGTCGAACAGTTTTGCCGGAGTACGCCCCAGCAGGTTCCAGCCACCGGGCGAGACCACCGGGTAGACCGCGGTCTGGCGATCGGCGATGCCGACGCTGCCCGGCGCGATGCGCTTGCGCGGGGTGCTCAGCCGCGGTGTGGCCAAGGCATCCTCCACCAAACCCATGAAGGCGAAGCCCGGCGCGAAGCCGAGGGCGAACACCTGGTACTCGCGCGCCGTGTGACGCTGGATCACTTCGGCCTCGCTGAGCCCGCTGCGTTTGGCCAGCAAGGGCAGTTCCGGGCCAACGCTGGCGTCGTACCAGGTGGCCAGGGTGTGGCAGCGCCCGGCGCCGGTAGTGGCTGGTTGCAGGTCACTGAAGGCTTCGGCGATCAGCGCTTTGGCCTGCATCGGATCGAGGGCTTCGAGGTCGTATTGCAGCAGCAGGGTGGTGTAGGAGGGCACCAGATCGATCAGCGCGTCGCCGAAGCACTGGCGCAGGCGTTCGCTGGCAGCCAGCAGCCAGGGCATGTTGCTTTCATCGATCTGCTCGAACAGTCGCAGGATCAGGGCATCGATCCCGGCGATCTCGATCTTCGGTGTCGGTACGCTCACTGTCATGCCCGCCCCAGGGCGTCGAAGGCCTCGCGAATACGCTGCACCGCGGCCACCGAACCGGCGTTGTCACCGTGCACGCAGAGCGTATGGGCCTGCAGGTTCAGCGCGCTGCCATCGCTGGCTACCAGGGCTTCGCCGCGCGCCAGGGTGGTGGCCTGGTTGACGATGGTCTCGGCGTCATGGTGCACGGCGCCGGGCAGGGCACGCGAAACCAGGAAGCCGGCGGGGTCATAGGCGCGGTCGGCGAAGGCCTCGAACCACAGGGTGATGCCGAACTCGTCGCCGATGGCCTGGGCCTGGGTGTTGTCGCGGGTGGTCATGAGCATCACCGGCAGGCTGCTGTCATAGGCCGCCACGGCGCGCATCACCGCCCGCAGGATTTCAGGTTTGCGCATCATGTCCTGGTACAGGGCACCGTGGGGTTTGACGTAGCTGACACGGGTACCCTGGCTGCGGCAGATACCCTCCAGAGCGCCGACCTGATAGAGCAGCAGGTCTTCGACCTCCTTGGGCGAGCAGTCCATGGAACGGCGGCCGAAACCGACCAGATCCGGGTAGGCCGGATGGGCGCCGATCCGCACGTCATGGGCCACGGCCAGGGCGACGGTCTTGGCCATGGTGCTGGGATCCGAGGCGTGGAAACCGCAGGCGATATTGGCGCAGTCGATGAAGGGCATGACCTCGGCATCCAGGCCCATTTTCCAGGCACCGAAGCTTTCACCGATATCGCAATTCAGGAGCAGGCTGTTCAAGGTGATGTCCTCTGTGCGTTCTACGTTCACATGTAGAGTCGGCGTAGGTGGATACGTCTTATGACCCTGATTGGCATTTTTCAGTGCCACGGGCGAGGCGTCCAACTAATTAAAGCGGCCGCTGGAGATAGGAAAAGTCGATGGAGGGGCTGCCGCGACGCGTCGGCTGACGGTCGCGGCGAGCAGGTGACGGGGTTCAGGCGATGCGGAACTGATTGGCGCTGGTGGTCAGCGCCTCGACCTGGTGCGACAGGCTCTGGGTGTGTTCGTCCAGGCTCAGGCGCAGGGTCTTGGTCTTGCCGGTGTGCAGGTTGATGTCCTCGACCTTGGCGGCGATCTCCTCGGTGGTGCTGGAGATCTGTTCGATGGCCACCACCACCTGGCTCATTTCCGCGCTCAGGTGCTCCATGGAACCGGTGATGCCATCGATGGCCCGAGCCACCTCGCCGGAGCTGCGTTCGCCTTCACTGGCCAGTCTCAGGCCGCTGACCATCAGGTCGTCCATACGCTGGGTCTGCTGGCGCAGGTCGTTGACGATCACCGCGATGTCGGTGGTCGCCGCCACGGTCTTCTGCGCCAGTGAGCGCACCTCATCGGCCACCACCGAGAAGCCCCGGCCGGCCTCGCCCGCGCGGGCGGCCTCGATGGCGGCATTGAGCGCCAGCAGGTTAGTCTGGTCGGCCAGGCCGTTGATCACGTCGATGATGCTGGTGACCTTGCCGCTCGACTGGGTCAGGGCACTGACCTGGGTATGGGTGTCCTGGATCAACTGCGACAGGCGGCGCATGTTGTCGGCGCTGGCGACTATCACCGCAGCGCCGTTGCGCGCCGATTGATAGGCCGCCTGGGTGGCGTTGCCGACATCGTTGGTGCGCTGGGCCATTTCGTTGACCGTGGCGGATATCTGCTGCGAAGCGGACGCCGCCTGTTCGGTCTGCATCTCCACCTGGGTGCTGTTCTCCTCGAGACGGCGCATGGCGTCATTGAGGTAGTTGTGCAACTGGTTGAGCTGCTGATTGCCATCGACCACCTGGCGAATGACGCCGGCGATACCCACTGTCATCTGGTTGGAGGCGCTACCCAGCAGGTTGAATTCATCCTTGGGGTTCTGGCCAACCTCGATGCGTGCGGTGAGATTGCCGGCGGCAACCTGGGAGAGCAGGCGGATCACCTTGTCCAACTGAGCCATCAGCAGACGCGAGGCCTGACTGAGGGTGATCAGCATGAACAGCGAGACCAGTACGAAGGTCAGGCCCATGGCCCAATTGGCGGTGCTGCGCGCCTGTTCGGCCTGTTGTGTGGTGCGCGCGAGCACGCCTTGCTGCAGACGAGTGTTTTGCTCGCCGATGGCCGCGTCGATCTGGCGGCCCTGATCGAGCAGCTGTTTCTCGGTGTCGCTGATACGCAGGATCAGTGCGTCCGCCGCGGCGAAGGCCTGGGTGAAGGCGTTGACCGACTGGCCGACCTGGGTGTCCTGCCAGTCCAGGTCGACGACCTTGGCCTGCAGTTCGCTCACGGCCGCATGCACGCGCTGGGCGTAGGTGGGGTTGAAGGTGGCCAGGTAGTCGCGCTGATTGTTCAGGGCCTCGACGACGAAGGGCTGGATCAGGCTGATGGTTATTTGCTCCAGCTCCTTGGCACTCTCGGCCAGGTGCGCGCGCTTGCCGTCGAAGGGCGTCAGGCCAAGATCGCGAGACAAGCCCAGCCAGGTTTCCTGGAGGCGTATATCGTCCTGCAGCAGTTGCTCGATCGACTGGGCCTCCTGGGTGATGCTCGGGTCGTCCAGACTGGTGGCGCGTTCGGCGTACTGGCGTGACATATCCGCGAGGGCGGTCAGGCTGGCCTGGAAGTCGGCTTCTCCTTCCGGGGTCAGGGCGCGCCGCTCGGCACCGAGCTTCAGCCACTGATTCATCAGTGTGGCAGAAGCCCCTGCATAGGCGGTGGCGTTCTCGCGGGCCTGCAGGGCGTGGTCGAGTCGCTGGCTGGCCCAGAACGAGGAGGCCGTCATCAATGCCAGACTGGAGAGGGTAATGAGGATGAGCAGACGGAACTTCTGCTTCCAGGAAAGGAAGAACGGCATGGTGGTTCCCTTGTTGGCTTTATTGTTTTGCGTGGACTCTACCCTAGGTTGCTAGGGTTTGTTGACGTTTCAGCACAAGCCGCGTTGCTGCGAGAAATCTCGCCAGGCCGGGCGGCGATCCGCTAGGCGGAGGGCGCAGGGAATGGTTGTTCCCTTTTCAAGTCCTCCAACGACGCATGGCGAGATTTCCCGCGCAACCTAGGCGGCCCCACCCGAAGGGCCGGGCCCGTTTTGTCGCGATGCGGCGTTTCTCGCCGGCTCATTTGGCCAGCCAAACTTCGCGGCTCGTGCCTTGCCTCGCGACAAAACGGGCACCGGCGCGGTCGTGCTGAAACGTCAACAGACCCTGCATGACTGTAGAACTTTAAAGCCGATCAATGATTTGTTCGTGGCGCGGGGGCCAATGGCTGAGCATTGGCCCCCGCGGTTACTCACCACAGAGGCATGCTGTAGCTCAGGATCAGGCGGTTTTCGTCCAGATCGTTGCCGAAGTTGGAACGAACCGTGGCGTTGCGCCATTTCAGGTTGAGGTTCTTCAGCGCACCGGACTGGATGGTGTAGGCGATATCCATGTTGCGTTCCCACTCCTTGCCATCGTTGCCTGCGGCTACGGCGACGTTGTCGCCGGAGATGTAGCGGGTCATGAAGGTCAGGCCGGGCAGGCCGATGGCGGCGAAGTTGTAGTCGTAGCGTGCCTGCCAGGAACGCTCTTCGGCGTTGGCGAAATCGCCGATCTGCACGAAGTTGACCAGGAACGGGTCGCTGCTGGCGATATAGGGAAACGGATCGTCGCCGCTCATGCGCTGGTAGCCGGCACCGATGGCGTGGCCGCCCAGGGTGTAGGTGAGCATGGCGCCGAAGGCCTTGTTGTCGATGTCGCGGAAGTTGCCGTCTTCACGGCTCTGCGAGTAGCGCAGGTCGGTTTTCAGTGACTGGCCTTCGCCCAGCGGCAGCAGGTGCACCAGGGTGCCGTAGTACTGCTGGTAGACGTCTTCGAGGGTGCCGTAGTGCAGGCCGGCGGTCAGTTCGGGGGTGATCTTGTAATCACCGCCGCCGAACACGAACGAGTCGCTGCTGCCACCGATGCGGTTGGCGGTCATCTCGGTGTAGTCGGTGGAGCTGTTGGCCTTGATGCGGTTGATCTTGCCGCCTTGCAGGGTCAGCCTGTCGATTTCCTGCACGTTCAGCAGCGCGCCCTGGAAGGTTTGCGGCAGCAGGCGCGAGTCGTTGGCCGATACGATCGGGCTGCGGAAGTGCAGGGCGCCGACCTTGAGGGTGCTGTTGGAAATCTTCGCCTTGGCGGTGAGTGCCAGCTTGGAGTACTCGTCCTGCGAGCCGCCGGAGCCATCGGCCGGCAGCAGACCGCTGCCTGCGGTGCCGTCGCCGGAGTCGAGTTTCAGGCCGAGCATGCCCAGGGCATCGATGCCTACGCCAACGGTGCCCTCGGTATAACCGGACTCGGCACGCAGCAGGAAGCCCTGGGCCCATTCCTCGGCCTTTTCACGGGCGCCTTCCTGGCGGAAGTCACGGTTGAAGTAGAAATTGCGCAGCTCCAGGCTGCCCTTGCTGTCGCCGATGAAGTCGGCGTTGGCCAGGCCGGGTACGCTGCTGGCGAGCAGCAGGGCGGCCATGCGGGTGGACGGTGTCATGCGGAGTCTCTCCTGATGGTTGAGCGCGCAGCGGTATGTTCCGTCTGCTTGGCAGTGCGCGATTTATCGTTCTTGTTAGGTGGACGGTACGGCGCTGCATTCTTGGTAGCCGCGGCCGAGAGCGTCCAACGAGAAAAACCGGTGGCGGCCCATAAGAAAAGTCGATGCGCTAAAACAGGGCGATGGCGGGGTGGCTGGCATGCAAACTGCTTCCACTGCCGCCGTTGCAGGCTTCTTATCGCCCGCATTACTTTCATCGCCGGGGCTAGTCGCCATGAACCTGAGATTTCTCGAGACCTTCGTATGGGTCGCTCGCCTGAAGAGTTTTCGCCTGACCGCGGAGAAGCTGTTCAGCACCCAGGCGTCCATTTCCAGCCGCATCGCCGCGCTTGAAGACGAGTTGGGTACACGCCTGTTCCTGCGTGATTCCAAAGGTGTGTCGCTGACCCCCGAGGGGCAGAAGGTGCTCGAGTACGCCGAGCAGATGATCGACACCATGCAGGCCATGAAACAGTCGATCAACGATGCCAGCAGCATCCAGGGGCGCATCCGCGTGGGCGCGATGGATACCGTCATTCACACCTGGCTGAGTTCGTTCGTAGCAAAGATCATGGAGTGTTACCCGGCGGTGGAGATCGAGCTGACTGCCGACACCTCGCGCAACCTCTGCGAGCAACTGCAGAAAGGCTATCTGGACATCATCTTCCAGACCGATGTGATGCGCGGCGACAGCGTGCGCAACCTGGAGCTGGCGCGCTATCCGGTGCAATGGATCGTGCCCACCGGCTCGCTCTATCACCGGCCATTCACCTCCATGGACGAGCTCGCTCGCGAGCGCATCATCACCTTTTCGAAGAACTCGCGGCCGCACCAGGACATCCTCAACCTGCTGCATGCCGGCAACGTGGTTTCTCCGCGTATCAGCTGCGTCAACTCGGTCGCGGCGATGACCCGGCTGATCCGCGATGGCTTCGGTATCGGTGCCTTGCCGGCCTCGCTGGTCAGCAAGGAGCTGGAGCTTGGCGTGCTGAGCATCCTCGCGGACGTGCCGCAGCCGCCACCGCTGGATATCGTCGCCACCTGGCGCAGCGGCGTGGGCCTCGAACTGATCGAGGACATCGTCGCCCTGACTCCGGAGGTGCTGGCGCAGTACAGCGAGGAAATGGGCGATGAGCGGGTGACATTGGCCAGTCATTGCCTGGAGCGCAAGACCGCCTGAACGGATTCGTCGCAGCGTTGAGCGCGCTCCCTTTTTATAGAGTGGCGCTCGCTGTCTGTGCGGAATCATCGCGAGAACGAATGTTTCGACTATCTGTTATCTGTTTTTTGCCCTTTAGTAGTGCGCAGGGGCTCTGCTGCGCCTCGTTTTATCCCATAACGATTTCTGATCATGCACCCCCGTTTTTTCTAGTTGGACAGCCTTTGGCGATCTGACGAGACTCGAAAACGGCTTCCGATACGTCCCGCGCATCTCGAGGGTCTCTGACGCTGAACACCGGGCCAGCCCTTGCTGGGGTGGTGTCCGGGTCGCGCCATCGAGTGGTTGAAGGCCGTTCGCCGCGTCCCCCTTTCTGATCTGGAGAAACACATGAAGACAACTTCGTTTCGCTTCGGCCTGACGGTTCTGGCCTGCATCATGGGCACGATGAGCATCTCCGCCCAGGCCGCTGAGCGTTGGAACATGTCGGTCGAACAGCCGGATGGCAACTCCATTACCAAAGTCGCCAAGGACTTCGCCAAAGAGGTTTCCACCGCCACCGCGGGCGAGCTGGAAATCCGCGTGCACGCCAACTCGTCGCTGTTCAAGCGTCCCGAGGTCAAGCGGGCGGTGCAGACCGGCCAGGTTCAACTCGGTGATGTACTGATGTCGGTACTGGGCAACGAAGACGCGATCTACGAGATCGACAGCGTACCGTTCCTGGCGCGCAACTACACCGATGCGCAGAAGCTCTGGGAAGTCAGCAGGCCAGCCGTCGAGGCCCGCCTGGAGAAGCAAGGCATCAAGCTGTTGTACGCCATGCCCTGGTCGCCGCAGAGCATCTTCACCAAGACGCCGATCAGCAGTATGGCCGACTTCAAGGGCATGAAGTTCCGCGCCTACAACCCGGCCACCTCGCGCATGACCGAGCTGATGGGCGCGGTGCCCACGGTGATCAACACCGGTGAAGTGCCCCAGGCTTTCAGCACCGGCATGATCAACGGCATGCTCACCTCGCCGACCACCGGCGTCGACACCCAGGCCTGGGATTTCTCCAAGTACTACTACGACGTCAAGGCATTCATTCCGAAGAACTTCGTGATCGTCAACGCCCGTGCCTTCGCCCGCCTGCCGGAAGCCTCGCAGCAGGCTGTCCTGGCCGCGGCGGAGCGTGCCGAGCAGCAAGGCTGGGCAGCAGCCGAGGCGGAAACCGGCAAGCTGGTCGCCACCCTGGCCGAGCATGGCATGCAGGTCAGCGAGAGTGCGCCGGCGGAAGTCGAAAGCGGCTTCGAAAGCATCGGGGCGACCATGGCCGCCGAGTGGCTGCAGCGCACCGGCGATGAAGGCCAGGCGATCATCGACGCCTATCGCAAGTGATGAAGCGGCAGCGGGCGTGGCTCACGCTCGCTGCCATCGTGGTGAAAGCCCACAGGCGTTTTCATCCCCCGAACCGCGCAAGGTGGCGACGCCTTGCCAATCGCTCCCTTCGCGTGCGAGGCGTTTGCGCCATGAGTTGGCTACGTAAGTTGTATACCCTGTCCGGCATGCTTGCCGGTGTGTTCCTGATGCTGATCTGTCTGCTGATCGTGGCGCAGATCCTGGCGCGTCAGTTCGGCAGCATGATTCCGTCGACCGACGAATTCGCCGCCTATTGCATGGCCGCATCGGGTTTCCTGGCGTTGCCCTATGCGTTGATGCGCGGCGCGCACATTCGCGTCGAGCTGCTGTTTCGCATCCTGCCGCGCCGCTGCCTGTTCGCCGTCGAGGTGCTCGGCAATATCGTCGGGCTGGTGATCGCCGCTTACCTGGCCTGGTACTGCGCACTGTTCGTGCTCGAGTCCTACCAATTCAAGGAAGTGTCCTCCGGCTTGCTGCCGATCCCGATGTGGCTGCCGCAACTGCCGATGGTGCTGGGCACCGCGATCCTGGTGATCGCCATGACCGAGCGCCTGGTGCTGGTGTGCATGGGCCGCCGTTTCGAAGACGAAACCCCTGGCGTGATGAGCGAGTAAGCAGCTCGCCTGACGAATAGACCCGGTGGCCAAGGCCGCCTGATAAAAAGTGAGTTCGCCGTGGAATACACAATCATTGCAATCACCCTGCTGGTGGCGCTGTTCGCGCTGCTCGGCGGCGGTGTCTGGGTGGCCTTGTCGCTGCTCGGGGTCGGCATCATCGGCATGGAGTTGTTCGGTGGCGCACCTGCCGGCTCGATCCTCGCCTCCAGCAGCTGGACGGCCAGTGCCAGCTGGACGCTGACGGCGCTGCCGCTGTTCATCTGGATGGGCGAGATTCTCTATCGCACCAAGCTTTCGGAAGACATGTTCAAAGGGCTTTCGCCCTGGGTTCGCGGGCTGCCGGGGCGCCTGCTGCACGTCAACGTACTGGGCTGCGGCATCTTCGCCGCGGTCAGCGGCTCGTCCGCCGCCACGGCGGCGACCATTGGCCGTATCTCCCTGCCCGAGCTCAAGTCGCGCGGCTACCCGCAAGGCATCTCCATGGGCTCGCTGGCCGGCGCCGGCACCCTCGGCCTGCTGATCCCGCCGTCGATCATGATGATCGTCTACGCGGTAGGCGCTCAGGTTTCGGTTTCGCGCTTGTTCATCGCCGGCATCCTGCCCGGTCTGCTGTTGCTGGCGATCTTCTCCGGCTACCTGATGATCTGGTCGAAGATCAACGCCGATCAGTTGCCTGCGCAAGAGCCAGCCCTGCCGCTGCGGGAAAAACTGCGTCGTGCACGCCTGCTGATTCCCGTGGTGGTGCTGATCATCTCGGTGATCGGTTCGATCTACAGCGGTATCGCCACTGCCACCGAGGCCGCGGCGCTGGGCGTGGTCGGCGCGCTGGCCATCGCCCTGTACTCGCGCTCGCTGACGGTGGATACCTTCATGTCGAGCCTGCTCGGCGCGGTCAGCACCTCGTGCATGATCTTCTTCATTTTGCTGGGCGCGGCCTACCTGACCGCGGCGATGAGCTTCACCGGGCTACCGACGGCGCTGGCCGACTGGATCATCGCCAAGCAGATGTCGCCTTACGTGTTGCTGCTGGCGCTGATGGTGTTCTTCATCATCCTCGGCAGTTGCCTGGACGGGATTTCGATCATCCTGCTGGCCACCGCGGTGATTCTGCCGGCCGTTCAGGCGGCGGGTATCGATCTGCTGTGGTTCGGCATCTTCATCATCCTCACCGTGGAGATGGCGCAGATCACGCCGCCGGTGGGGTTCAACCTGTTCGTCATCCAGAACCTCACCGGCAAGGACATGTGGACGGTGGCCAAGGCCAGTTTCCCGTTTTTCCTGCTGCTGGTGTTCATGGCCATCATCATCACCGTCTTCCCGCAGATCGTGCTGGTGCTGCCGCAGGCCATGACCGCCGCTTGACGGGATAGCGCTGCCGTTCTCTCCATCAAGGCCCCACACAGCATGCTGTGTGGGGCCTTGTTACATTCACAGGGCCCTGGTGAACGAAAATGTCGCCGCATCGCAAGCGCTGGCGCATGCACTGTCGTTAAGCTCAGGCGGCACTTATGACCAGCGAGTCATCGTTATGGCGTTTAGGTAAGCCCGGTCTAAGGTTGAACTAGGACATGGAACACGAATCGCACATACCAAGCCCATAGACGGAGCATAAACATGGCGTTCTTCACCGCGGCCAGCAAAGCCGACTTTCAGCATCAACTGCAAGCGGCCCTGGCGCAGCATGTCAGTGAGCAGGATCTGCCACGAGTGGCCCTGTTCGCTGAACAGTTCTTTGGCATCATCGCCCTCGAGGAACTGACCCAGCGGCGTCTTTCCGATCTGGTCGGTTGCACCCTTTCTGCCTGGCGCCTGCTGGCCAGTTTCGATCCCGCCCAGCCCCAGGTTCGTGTGTTCAACCCCGATTACGAAAAGCATGGCTGGCAAAGCACTCACACCGGCATCGAAGTGCTGCACCCGGACATTCCGTTTCTCGTCGATTCCGTACGCATCGAGCTCAAGCGCCGCGGTTACAGCATCCATACCCTGCAGAACAGCGTGCTCAGCGTGCGCCGCGATCCCCAGGGCGCATTGATCGATCTGCTGCCCAAGGGCAGTACCGGCGAAGATGTCAGCCGGGAATCGTTGATGTTCCTGGAAATCAACCGTTGTGCCAGCAACGCCGAGATCAAGTCGCTGCAGAAGACCCTGCTCGAAGTACTGGAAGAAGTCCGCCTGAGCGTTGCCGATTTCCAGCCGATGAAGGCCAAGGCCCAGGAACTGCTGAGCAAACTGGGAGAGGGCACCCTTGGCCGCGGTCAGACCGAAGCCGCCGAGCTGGACGAGATCAAGGTGTTTCTCGACTGGCTGCAGGACGACCACTTCACCTTCCTCGGTTACGAGGAGTTCACGGTTCACGACGATGCCACCGGCGGTTATCTGCAGTACGACGAAAGCTCGCTGCTGGGCCTTTCCAAACGCCTGCGCAGCGGCCTGAGCAAGGACGATCTGCACATCGAGCCCTACGCGCTGGCCTACCTGCGTGAGCCGAGCCTGCTGTCGTTCGCCAAGGCGGCGCAACCAAGCCGCGTGCACCGCCCGGCCTACCCGGATTTCGTCTCCATCCGTGAAATCGACGGCGAAGGCAAGGTGGTCAAGGAGTACCGTTTCCTCGGCATCTATACGTCCACTGCCTACAGCGAAAGCGTGCGCGAAATTCCCTACATCCGGCGCAAGGTCGCCGAGGTGGAGAAACGCTCCGGCTTCATTTCCCAGGGCCACCTGAGCAAGGAGCTGGTCAAGGTTCTCGAGGTGCTGCCGCGCGACGATCTGTTCCAGACCCCGGTAGACGAGCTGGCCAGCACGGCGCTGTCGATCGTGCAGATTCAGGAGCGCAACAAGGTGCGCCTGTTCCTGCGTTTCGACCCCTACGGCCGTTTCGTCTACGCCCTGGCGTACGTACCGCGCGACATCTATTCCACCGAGACTCGCCTGCGCATTCAGCAAGTGCTGGTCGATCGTCTGCAAGCCAGCGATTGCGAGTTCTGGACCTACTTCTCCGAGTCGGTGCTGGCCCGTGTGCAGTTCATCCTGCGCGTCGATCCAAAGACCAAGCTGGATATCGATCCGCAGCAACTCGAGCGCGAAGCCATCCAGGCCTGCCGCTCCTGGACGGACGATTACGCTGCCCTGATGGTGGAGAGTTTCGGCGAGGCCAAAGGCACTCGCGTGCTCACCGACTTCCCCAAGCATTTCCCGGCCGGTTACCGCGAGCGCTTCCCGGCGCACTCGGCCGTTGTCGACATGCAGCACCTGCGCAGCCTCTCCGAGGAGCGCCCGCTGGTCATGAGCTTCTACCAGCCGCTGGTACCGGGTGAGCGTCAACTGCACTGCAAGCTGTATCACGCCGATACGCCGCTGGCGCTGTCCGACGTGCTGCCGATCCTGGAAAACCTCGGCCTGCGTGTACTCGGCGAATTCCCCTATCGTCTACAGCACCAGAGCGGTCGCGAGTTCTGGATTCACGATTTCGCCTTCACTTACGGCGAAGGTCTCAAGCTCGATATCCAGCAGCTAAACGACACGCTGCAGGATGCCTTCGTGCACATCGTACGTGGCGACGCCGAGAACGATGCCTTCAACCGACTGGTGCTGACGGCCGGTCTGCCGTGGCGCGATGTCGCGCTACTGCGTGCCTATGCCCGTTACCTGAAGCAGATTCGCCTGGGCTTCGACCTTGGCTATATCGCCAACACGCTGCTCAACCACGCCGATATCGCTCGCGAGCTGGTGCGTCTGTTCAAGACGCGCTTCTATCTCGCCCGCAAACTCAGCGACGATGATCTGCACGACAAGCAGAACAAGTTGGAACAGGCCATCCTCGGGGCGTTGGACAACGTCGCGGTGCTCAACGAAGACCGCATCCTGCGTCGCTACCTGGATCTGATCAAGGCGACTCTGCGTACCAACTTCTATCAGCCGGACGCCCAGGGCGAGGCGAAGCACTACTTCAGTTTCAAGTTCAATCCGAGCGCGATTCCCGAGCTGCCACGACCAGTGCCGAAGTTCGAGATCTTCGTCTACTCGCCGCGGGTCGAGGGCGTACATCTGCGCTTCGGCACCGTCGCACGCGGTGGTCTGCGCTGGTCCGACCGTGAGGAGGATTTCCGCACCGAAGTGCTTGGCCTGGTCAAGGCGCAGCAGGTCAAGAACGCGGTGATCGTGCCGGTCGGTGCCAAGGGCGGTTTCGTGCCGCGTCGTCTGCCGGTGGGTGGCGGTCGCGACGAGATCCAGGCCGAGGCCATCGCCTGCTACCGCATCTTCATCAGCGGGCTGCTCGACATCACCGACAACCTGAAAGAAGGCGAGGTGGCGCCACCGGCCAACGTGGTACGCCACGATGCCGATGACCCCTATCTGGTCGTCGCTGCCGACAAGGGCACTGCGACCTTCTCCGACATCGCCAACGGCATTGCCGGCGAATACGGCTTCTGGCTGGGCGATGCATTCGCCTCCGGCGGTTCGGCCGGTTACGACCACAAGGGCATGGGCATCACCGCCAAGGGCGCCTGGGTTTCCGTGCAGCGGCATTTTCGCGAGCGCGGCATGGACGTGCAGAAAGACCTGACTACAGTGATCGGTATCGGCGACATGGCCGGCGACGTATTCGGCAATGGCCTGCTGCTGTCCGAATCGCTGCAGATGGTCGCCGCGTTCAACCACCTGCATATCTTCATCGACCCCAACCCGGATGCGGCGCGCAGTTTCGTTGAGCGCAAGCGTCTGTTCGACCTGCCACGTTCGAGCTGGGCCGATTACGACACCTCGCTGATTTCCCAGGGCGGCGGCATCTTCCTGCGTAGCGCCAAGAGCATCGCCATCAGCCCGGAAATGAAGGCCCGCTTCGATATCCAGGCCGACAAGCTGGCGCCCACCGAGCTGCTCAACGCGCTGCTAAAGGCGCCGGTGGATCTGATCTGGAACGGCGGCATCGGTACCTACGTCAAGTCGAGTCGCGAGAGCCATGCCGACGTCGGCGACAAGGCCAACGACCTGCTGCGTGTCGACGGCCGCGAGCTGCGTGCCAAGGTGGTGGGCGAGGGCGGCAACCTGGGCATGACGCAACTGGGTCGTGTCGAGTTCGGCCTCAATGGCGGTGCCAGCAACACCGACTTCATCGACAACGCCGCTGGGGTGGACTGCTCCGACCACGAGGTGAACATCAAGATCCTGCTCAACGAGATCGTCACCGCCGGCGACATGACCGGCAAGCAGCGCAACACGCTGCTCGCCGAGATGACCGAAGACGTGGGCAATCTGGTGCTGGGCAACAACTACAAGCAGACCCAGGCACTGTCGCTGGCCGAGCGCCGTGCGCGCGAACGTCAGGGTGAATACAAGCGTCTGATGGCGGCAATGGAGGCCTCCGGCAAGCTCGACCGCGCACTGGAGTTCCTGCCCACCGAAGAGGAGCTCAATGAGCGCGCCATCAAGGGCCAGGGCCTGACCCGCCCGGAGCTCTCGGTGCTGATTTCCTACAGCAAGATCGAGCTGCAGGAGTCGCTGATCAAGTCCGGTATCGCGGATGACGATTACCTGGCCCGCGAGATGGAAACCGCCTTCCCGCCACGGCTGGCTCAGCAGTACGGCGAGGCCATGCGTCGTCACCGCCTCAAGCGCGAGATCGTCAGCACGCAGATCGCCAACGATCTGGTCAACCACATGGGCATCACTTTCGTGCAGCGCCTCAAGGAGTCCACCGGGGTGGGTTCGGCCCAGGTGGCCGCTGCCTACGTGGTGGTGCGTGACGTGTTCCATCTGCCGTTCTGGTGGCGGCAGATCGAGGCCCTGGACAACCAGGTGCCTGCCGATCTGCAACTGACCATGATGGACGAGCTGATGCGCCTCGGTCGTCGTGCCACCCGCTGGTACCTGCGCAGCCGCCGCAATGACCTGGACGCTGCCCGCGACGTCGCCCACCTCGGCCCACGGGTCAAGGCCCTGGCCATGCGCCTGGACGAGTTGCTCGAAGGACCGGCTCGCGATCAGTGGATGGCCCGCTACCAGACCTACGTCGAAGCCGGTGTGCCGGAGCTGCTGTCCCGGGTGGTCGCGGGAACCGGCCACCTGTACACGCTGCTGCCGATCATCGAATCGGCGGATCTCACCGGCCGCGAGCCGACCGAGGTGGCCTCGGCATACTTCGCCGTGGCCGATGCCCTGGATCTGTCGTGGTACCTGCAGCAGATCAGCAGCCTGAGCGTGGAAAGCAACTGGCAGGCCCTGGCCCGCGAGGCATTCCGCGATGACCTGGATGCCCAGCAACGGGCGATCACGGTATCCGTGCTGCAACTGGCAGGCGGGCCGGAGTCGATCGAGGAACGGGTCGAGGCGTGGCTGGAACAGAACCGCCGTCTGGTCGAGCGCTGGAAAGCCATGCTCGCCGAGCTGCGTGCGGCTACGGGTAGCGATTACGCCATGTACGCCGTGGCCAATCGCGAGCTGAGCGATATGGCGCAGAGCCAGCTACCGGTATTGCCGGTTTGATCGGCTAGGTTGCCGTGAGAAAGGAAAACGCCCCGACTGGTTCGGGGCGTTTTTTTATCTCCGATTCCTAAGATCGCATCGCCCCGAGGTCGGGGCTCCTGCTCTGGTCGGGGAGAGCCACAATCAGCGACATTTCATGGCTTCAACCGCAGGCCTTCGAGCAGCGCCTTGTGGAAGCGCTCGGGTTCCTGAATCTGTGGCGAGTGGCCAAGATCCGGGAAGGTCACCAGTGTCGCGTAGGGGATACGTTTCGCTGTCGCCGGGCCCAGCGCCTTGTAGTCGCCCAGCTTGCTGCGCATCGCTTCGGGGGCTGCGTCCTTGCCGATGGCGGTATTGTCCTTCTCGCCGATCAGCAACAGCACGGGCATCTTCAGGTTGGCGAATTCATAGACCACCGGCTGGGTGTAGACCATGTCGTAGGTCAGGGCCGAATTCCAGGCGACGATTTCCTTGCCGTCGCCTTTGAACATGCCTGCCTGCATATCCACCCAGCGGTCGAACTCGGGGCGCCACTGGCCGGCGTAATAGGTGTTCTTCTGGTAGTTGCGGCTGGCTTCGGCGGTGGTCTTCAGCTCGCGCTGGTACCACTGATCCACGCTCAGGTAGGGTACGCCGAGGGTCTTCCAGTCTTCCAGGCCGATCGGGTTGACCATCGCCAACTGCTCGACCTGTTCGGGGTAGAGCAGGGCATAACGCGTGGCGAGCATGCCGCCCATGGAGTGGCCCATGACCGTCACGCGTTCGATACCCAGTTGCTCCAGTAGCGTATGGGTGTTGCCCGCCAATTGCTGGAAGCTGTACTGGTAATGATCGGGTTTGCTGGATTTGCAGAAACCGACCTGATCAGGCACCACGACGCGGTAACCGGCTTCGCTCAATGCCGCGATGCTGCCTTCCCAGGTCGCGCCGCAGAAATTCTTGCCGTGCATCAGCAGCATGGTTCGGCCGTTGGCTTTTTTCGGCTGCACGTCCATGTAGGCCATCTGCAGCGAGCTGCCTTGGGAGTCGAAGGTGAAGCGCTTGATCTCGTATGGGTAATCGAAGCCTTGCAGTTCCGGGCCGTAGCTGGGCGTTTCGGCAGCCAGGGCTGGCAGGCTGCCAGCGATCAGTAACGTGGCGAGGGCTATGCGCACAGGGGACGCTCCAGACGATAGGGGGGGATAAAGACTGACAGCAATGCGGCGGTGACATTGCTGGCAAGTCTTTACAAAAGCTGTCTGGTTGGCGCTTTTCAGTCTAATTCGCGGATATAACGCAGCATGTCCGGGGCGCCGGCCTGGCACAACCCTTCCCCCAGGGCTGAGGCTTGCGGCGAATGCTTGGGCAGCAGCAGAAACTCGGGAGAGTCCGGCGTGCGCAGCAAGCTCAAGCGGGCGTAGGGAATATCGTGATCCATCAGCAACTGCATGAAGCCGGCGTCGCTCCAGGCCGCGCAGGGCATGGCCAGGGCGTGGTAGTGCTGCTCCAGCTCGCGCAGGCCGTTTGCACTGACGCGGTAGTGGGTAATGTCCGCCGATAGGCTGATTTCCAGCCCGCGCAGTCGTGCATAAGCCACGGCGCTGGCGAATGCTTCAGGATGCTGCTCTCCAGCCCAGAACAGGCGCTCGCCACGCCACTGCGCCTGGTAAAGCTCGAGGCGCTGGTCAGGGAAATCGGGCAACGCCTGGCTCAGGACTTTCACGAAGTCTCTGTAGCTGATGATGCGGATCTGCCGGCAGGCTTCACTGGTGGCGTAATCCTCGAAGCTGGCGTGGCGGTCATCGCAATGAACCAGGCTGTCGACCTCGCGCAGGTCGAGCTTTTCCACTTGCCGGTGCTCGACCTCGATCAGGCCGGTCAGCGCCGCGTGAGCCTCGGCCTTGTCTTCCTGTACCGGGCCGGACAGGGCGCTACGGGGCAGATCCTTGAGGCGTTGCAGCGGCGGGCCGTCGAGCCAGCAAAGGTTGTCGGCGAAAGTCGGGATGGCGGCGAAGGGCAGGCGCAATTGGCTGGCGCGTTCGAAGATCGGTTTGCAGCCACGGCCAAGCAGACCCACGCGCTGGGCCAGGGCGGTCAAGCGTGAGGTAAGTGGGCTGGGCTGTTCAGGCAGGCTCATGGTAACTCGCGGACGTCGGTATGCCCGCTGCAGTGTGGCAGAGCTGACAGCGTCTTGCACGGATCGTATCGAGGGAGCGTCGCGCCTGGTGCTGCAATGCCAAGCGGCAGTGCGCCTGTCTGGTGGCACTGTGGCAGAATCCGTTCATTCATTTGCAAGGGAGCCTCCATGGCCAGCCTGGTTCTGGATATCGCGTTATCGGCAGAGCGCCTGCGGGTGGTCTATTCGGGGCGGGCCAATCGCATTCAGGCACTCAGTCGCGATGGCCGGCGGGTAAGCATTCCGGCCCATCATTTTCGGCCGTTTCTGACTCATGAAGGTATCTATGGTTCCTTCGAGCTGCAATTCAACGGCGAAGGTGAGTTGCTCTCCCTGCGTCGCCTGCCTTAGGGTCTGTTGACGCGGCAACGCGGCTTGTTCTGAAACGTCAACAGACCCTGGGCCTCGCTAGGCGGACGTCTGGGCGGCTATAATTCGCGCCTTTCGATTTCGCCACTGACGAGCTGAGTCTGCCCATGTACAACCTGGCCCGCGAGCTGTTGTTCAAACTGTCCCCGGAAACCTCCCACGAGTTGTCCATCGACCTGATCGGCGCGGCCGGCCGGCTGGGCCTTGCCGGGTATCTGAGCAAGGCGCCGAACAGTCTGCCGGTGACGGTGATGGGCCTGCAATTCCCCAACCCGGTTGGTCTGGCCGCAGGCCTCGACAAGAACGGCGATGCCATCGACGGTTTCGCAGGGCTGGGTTTCGGTTTCGTCGAGATCGGCACGGTCACGCCGCGTCCGCAGCCAGGCAACCCCAAGCCACGTCTGTTCCGTCTGCCCGAAGCCGAGGCGATCATCAATCGCATGGGGTTCAACAACCATGGCGTCGATCATCTGCTGGCTCGGGTGCAGGCCGCCAGGTTTCGCGGTGTGCTGGGCATCAACATCGGCAAGAACTTCGATACGCCGGTCGAGCGGGCGGTAGACGATTACCTGATCTGCCTGGACAAGGTCTACGCCCACGCCAGCTACGTCACGGTCAACGTCAGTTCGCCGAATACGCCGGGGCTGCGCAGCCTGCAGTTCGGCGATTCGCTCAAACAGTTGCTCGATGCTCTGCACGAGCGTCAGAGCGCGTTGACCCTGAGCCATGGCCGCCGAGTGCCCCTGGCGATCAAGATCGCGCCGGACATGACCGACGAGGAAACCGTTCAGGTCGCGGCTGCGCTGCTGGAAAGCGGTATGGATGCGGTCATCGCCACCAATACCACCCTGAGCCGTGAGGGGGTCGAGAACCTGGCGTTCGCCAACGAGGCCGGTGGTCTGTCGGGTGCGCCGGTGCGTGACAAGAGCACCCATACGGTCAGTGTGCTGGCTGGCGAGCTGGGCGGGCGTCTGCCGATCATCGCCGCTGGCGGTATTACCGAAGGGCGCCATGCCGCGGACAAGATTGCCGCGGGTGCGAGCCTGGTGCAGATCTATTCCGGTTTCATCTACAAGGGGCCGGCGCTGATTCGCGAGGCAGTGGATGCGATTGCCGCGGCGCGGCGCTGAGAAGGGGAAATAAAAAGGGCTCCCTTAGGGAGCCCCTGGGCTTGCGCCCGCCGCTCGGATGGAGCGTGCTTGGTGAAGTCGGTAGGTCCCTGATTTAGCCGACAGCTCGAAGTTCGTTGAGTCGATGGATACCGGCGGTGCCGGTCAAACCGTCCCAGTTGTCACCGCGGCCTTCACGCCAGCCATTGAGCCAGGCCTGACGCACGGACGGAAGGGTGAAAGGACACAGCTCGCGGGATTTGCCACTAATACCGTACTGATAGCCGCGCAAAAAAGCTTTTTCTAACGGATCACGCTTAAGTCTTCTCATAGGGTGTTGCCCTCACTTGTTGACTGTTATGTCCCGTAGACCTCTGGGAGGTCAGGCAGAAGGTTCTGCCGCGGAGTCCGCTGCCGGCGTCGCGAGCCTCCTGTGCCATCGTCGTTGCGACGAAAGCCTGGGTAGATTTCTATCGAATGCATGAACCTGTGTGAATGATCGATTTGTCATAAGGACGTAACGCTTTTGCGGGTGAGGCCATAAGCTCGGTGTGATTTTTTATCGAGCTTGGGCAGAAGTCGCGCTAACAGGGGCTTTGCGCGTCGCTTGCTGGTGTTTTGCCATGTGAATGGCTATCGATTACACCCGCTATTTATTCCGACGAAGGGTCGCTTTGCGACTTTTTGTCACTTATTTTGGTTGTGCCTTCTGTTGCGGCCAACCCATTACTGCCTTTTGGCACTGGATCTCTGATGTCGGACGATAACGAACTCTTCCTCACTTGCCCCAAGGGGCTCGAAGGCCTGCTACTCGAGGAAGCCAAAGCGTTGGGCCTGGAACAGGCCCGTGAGCACACCTCGGCAATCCGCGGTGTGGCCAGCATGGAGACGGCTTATCGCCTGTGCCTGTGGTCGCGTCTGGCCAACCGGGTGCTGCTGGTGCTGGCGCGTTTTCCGGTGCGTGATGCGGAGACCCTGTATCAGGGCGTACTCGACGTCGACTGGTTCGAGCATCTGCAGCCGAGCGGCAGCCTGGCCGTGGAGTTCAGTGGTAATGGTTCGGGCATCGACAACACCCATTTCGGTGCGCTGAAGGTCAAGGACGCCATCGTCGACAAGCTGCGCCAGGCCGACGGCACCCGCCCATCGGTGGACAAGCTCAATCCGGATATGCGCGTGCATCTGCGCCTGGATCGCGGTGAGGCGATACTGTCGCTGGATCTGTCCGGCCACAGCCTGCATCAACGCGGTTATCGTCTACAGCAGGGCGCCGCTCCACTGAAGGAGAACCTGGCCGCCGCGGTGCTGATCCGCGCCGGTTGGCCACGCATCGCCGCTGAAGGTGGCGCGCTGGCTGATCCCATGTGCGGTGTGGGTACCTTCCTGGTGGAGGCGGCGATGATCGCTGCCGACATCGCGCCGAACCTGACTCGCGAGCAGTGGGGCTTCAGCAACTGGCTCGGGCATGTGCCGGCCACCTGGAACCGTTTGCGCGCCGAGGCCGAGGAGCGTGCTGCTGCCGGTCTGGCCAAACCGCCGCTGTGGATCCGCGGTTACGAAGCCGACCCGCGGCTGATCCAGCCTGCCCGCAACAACATCGATCGGGCCGGGCTGAGCGACTGGATCAAGGTCTACCAGGGCGAAGTGGCGACCTTCGAGCCGCGGCCTGACCAGAACCAGAAAGGTCTGGTGATCAGCAACCCGCCCTACGGCGAGCGCCTGGGCGATGAGGCGAGCCTGTTGTACCTCTACCAGAACCTTGGCGAACGCCTGCGTCAGGCCTGCATGGGCTGGGAAGCCGCGGTATTCACCGGGGCGCCCGACCTGGGCAAGCGCATGGGCATCCGCAGCCACAAACAGTACGCGTTCTGGAACGGCGCCTTGCCGTGCAAGCTGCTGTTGATCAAGGTGCAACCCGAGCAGTTCGTCACCGGCGAACGTCGCACGCCCGAACAGCGTGAGCGGGAGCGCGAGCAGAACGAACTGCAGGCCGAAGAGCCGAAGCTCAACCGCAACGGCAATCCGATCAAGCCGGCAGCGGCTCCAGTCGAGCAGGCACGCTTGAGTGAAGGCGGGCAGATGTTCGCCAACCGTCTGCAGAAGAACCTCAAGCTGCTGGGCAAGTGGGCGCGCCGCGAAGGCATTGACTGCTATCGCCTGTACGATGCCGATATGCCCGAGTACGCCCTGGCCGTCGATCTGTATCACGATTGGGTGCACGTGCAGGAATATGCTGCGCCGCGTTCGATCGACCCGGAAAAGGCCCAGGCTCGCCTGTTCGATGCGTTGGCAGCCATTCCCCAGGCGCTGGGCATCGACAAGAGCAAGGTGGTGATCAAGCGCCGCGAGCGGCAGAGCGGCACCAAGCAATATGAACGGCAGGCCGCGCAAGGTCAGTTCATGGAAGTGAAGGAGGGCGGCATCAAGCTGCTGGTCAACCTGACCGACTATCTGGATACCGGGCTGTTTCTCGACCATCGTCCGTTGCGCCTGCGCATTCAGAAGGAAGCGGCGGGCAAGCGTTTCCTCAACCTGTTCTGCTACACCGCCACGGCCAGTGTGCATGCAGCCAAGGGCGGTGCGCGCAGCACCACCAGCGTCGACCTGTCGAAGACCTATCTAGACTGGGCGCGGCGCAACCTGTCGCTCAACGGGTTTTCCGACAAGAACCGCCTGGAGCAGGGCGATGTGATGAGCTGGCTGGCTGATGATCGTGGCGAGTACGAGCTGATCTTCATCGACCCGCCGACCTTCTCGAACTCCAAGCGCATGGAAGGTGTGTTCGACGTCCAGCGTGACCATGTGCAACTGCTGGATCTGGCCATGGCGCGTCTGGCGCCGGGTGGCGTGTTGTACTTCTCCAACAACTTCCGCAAGTTCCTGCTCGACGAGCAGTTGCCGTCGCGTTACCAGGTGGAAGAGGTCACCGCTACGACCCTCGATCCGGACTTCGCCCGTAACGCCAAGATCCACCGCGCGTGGAAGTTGATGGCCAAGTAACCGGCAGCCGAGCCGTCGCGTCACCCATCTGCGGCATTAAAGCGGTAGCGGACGTAGGCTGGGCTTCAGCCCAGCAAATCAACTGTCCACTACCGCCTTTGACCAGCTCTACAGCCAGGTTCAGGGCTTGGCCGCGATCCTGGGCTGCTTGTATAGGTCGAGCAGCACCTGATCGAGGATCGCCGAGGCGCCCCAGGGTTTCGGGTCGTTGAGGATCGCCACCACGGCCCAGCTGTTGCCATTGCTGTCGCGGCTGAAGCCGGCGATGGCGCGCACGTTGTTCAGGGTGCCGGTCTTGATGTGCGCCTGGCCGGCCATCGGTGTGTTGCGCAGGCGTTTGCGCATGGTGCCGTCCAGCGCGACGATCGGCATGGAACTGATGAACTCGGCGGCGTAGGGGCTCTTCCAGGCGGCTTCCAGGATGCGGCCCATTTCTCGAGCGCTCAGGCGTTCCGCACGGGACAGCCCGGAGCCGTTTTCCATCACCAGTTGCGGCGCGGTAATGCCCTTGCGTGCCAGCCAGGCGCGGATCACCCGCTGCGCGGCGTGCGCATCGTCGACATCCGCTTCGTTGCGGTTCTGCGCGCCGATGCTCAGGAACAATTGCCGGGCCATGGTGTTGTTGCTGTACTTGTTGATGTCGCGGATGACTTCCACCAGATCGGGCGAAAAGGCACGCGCCAGCAGGCTTGCGCTCTTGGGCACATCGGCCTGGCGGTTCTTGCCCATGATGCTGCCGCCCAGCTCCTGGAAGATGGCGCGCACGGCACCTGCGGCATAACCGGGATGGTCGAGCAGCGACAGATAGGTCTGGGCACTGCAGCCATCCATCAACTGGCCGGTGACGATCACCCGCGTACCGTCGAACTCTTTCACGGGGTTGTAGCGTACGTCCGGCCAGGCCGGGCATTTACCGGCCTTGAGTACCTTGACCTGGTTGTCCATGGTCAGGCCGGTCAGGGGTGGTTCGGCGGCAACGGTGACCTTGCCGCTCTCGGCGCGGGCGATGAAGCGCAGGGCCTTGAGGTTGACCAGCAGCGAGTCGGGCGTGACCAGATAAGGCTTGTTGGCATCGCCGCCATCGTCGTCGAAGGCCGGCAGATCCGGTTGCACGAAATAGCTGCGATCGAGCACCAGGTCGCCGGTCACCTGGCGTACGCCGTTGGTTCGCAGGTCACGCAGCAGCAGCCAGAGTTTCTCCATGTTCAGCTTGGGGTCGCCGCCGCCCTTGAGGTACAGATTGCCGTTGAGCACACCGTCCTTGAGTTGGCCGTCGGTATAGAATTCGGTTTTCCACTGATAGGTCGGGCCGAGCAGCTCCAGCGCGGCGAAAGTGGTCAGCAGCTTCATGGTCGAAGCCGGATTCACCGAGACGTCGGCATTGAATAAGGTGCCATTGCCCGGGCCGGTCAGCGGCAGGGTGACCACCGACAATGACTGCTGGCCGATCTTGTTGGCGTTGAGACTCTTGACCACGCTTTCGGGGAGATTGGCGCTGGTTGCCGCATGAGTGGGCAGGGCGGCGGGCAGTACGAGGCAGGCGAGAACCAAAGGGCGGAGGATGCGCAGCCTCCGTACGGCGGGTACAACGGAAAATCGCATTACGAGCTCCCAGGGTGGTTTGGGACAATGCTGCGCATTATGCCCGATGGCCGAGCCGCCAGGGCCGCGATTGCAGGTTTTTGTGCCCCGCCATCCCTGCGGGCCGTCGCAAGCGACGTCAAAAATCACTCCCGGCGATTTTTCGTCGGCTGACGGGCATCGTGGCCGCTAAGCTGGTAGAGTGCCGCGCGTTATCACTCTGCAAGGATTTTTACCCATGGCTACCAATCGTTCCCGTCGTCTGCGCAAGAAACTCTGTGTGGACGAATTCCAGGAGCTGGGTTTCGAGCTGAACCTGAACTTCAAGGAAGATCTGAGCGACGAAGCCGTCGACGCCTTCCTCGATGCATTCCTGAGCGACGCCATGACCGCCAATGGTCTGGGCTATGTCGGCGGTGACGACTACGGTCTGGTATGCCTGTCCAAGCGTGGCTCGGTCAGCGAAGAGCAGCGCGCCGCGGTCGAAGCCTGGCTCAAAGGCCGTTCGGAGCTGGTCGATGTCAGCGTCAGCCCGCTGCTCGACGTCTGGTATCCGGAAAACGAGATCAACTCGGCTTCCTGATTCCAAGTAAGGGCCTCGTTCGAGGCCCTTTTCATTCTCGGGCTCTGTCCTGACGACTCTCCAGATGCCGCGCGGTAATCGCTGCCACGGCCTCGCTGAATGCCACGCACTGTTCGCTACGGATGCCCGAATGGCCGTCCAGCAGCTCTTCGCCCTGCAGCAACACGAACATGCCGAGCAATTCGCCTTGCCGATCACGCAGCGCAATGGCCACCAGGTTCACCCGGGGTGTACCGAGCGCGTTGAGCAGCGGCTGAAAATCGCCGGCCTTGTCGAAGCCCAATGACAGTACCGCGGTGCCTTGATCCAGCGCCTGGCGCAACCATGCCGTCGAGTCGCTGCCATCCAGCGGCTGGTCGTGCAGGTCGCTAGCGCGCAGTGTGCCGCCGATGCTTTCGAACTCCACCGTATGCGCTCGCAGGCGGTTGTCTTCGACCAGGTAGACGAGACCGGCCTGGGCCTGAACGACCTGCAGGGTTTGCCGCGTTATCCACTTCAGCAGTGCCTGAACGCTTGGTTGGTGCCCCAACTCGGCGATGATGTTCTGGTAGTGGGTCAGGGCCCGATTCATCCGTGCCATGGCCTGGGCCAGGCAATCCACTTCCAGCACCGAGGAACGTACGCCGCCCGCCGCGACGAAGTCGAACCGCGCCATCGCTTCGGTCTGATCCTGCAGTGCAGCGAGCGGGCGAGTGATGCAGCGCGACACCAGCCAGCCGATGGGCAGGCACAGCAGCAAGGTGGTCAGGGCGATCAGTGCGCCTTGCCAGCGAATGCGATAGGCGTCGGCGAGCAGTTCGTCTTCGGGCACCAGCAGCGCCAGGTACAGGCCATCGGGCCCGCCTTCGCTGACGTGGCTGCGCGAGACCACCCAGCGGCGCTTGTTCAGTGTTTCGATGCCCTGTTGATTGTGCCCGGGTGTCAGCTCGTGCAGCGCGCCGGCCAGCTCCGGCAGCAGTTCGGTCACCGGTTTCAGTCCGGGTTCGGGCACATGGCTGAGCAGGCGTTGACTGTCGGGGTAGGCCACGGCCAATCCCCTGGCATCGAATAGCACCACCTCGCTGCTGGGTGTGATCTTGTGCTTTATCAGCGTGGCGGAGAGGTCTTCCAGGGTGAGGTCTGCCGCTATCACCGCTTGCTCGCCGGCTGTGTTGGCCAGTGTGGTGCCGATCGCGCCGGAGGAAAAGAACGCGTAGGGCGTGGTGACCACGGTGCCATTCTGGCCGCGGGCACGGCTGTACCATTCGCGCATCCGCGGATCGTAATCCTGGCTGCCTAGCGAGCGCTGTTCCAGCAGATTCAGGGCGTCGTCGAAGAACAGGTATTCACCTGTCCGGCTGGTGCCTTGCTGCTCGATCGACCAGATCTGCAGGGCGGCGCCTTCCGGTGCCTGAAACTGTCGCTGGATGGTTCGGTTGCGCAGGGCGCGCACCATGAAGAAGTCGCCGTCTCGATAGCCGAGAAACAGCGAGGCCAGTTTGGGGTTATCGCGCAGGGCCTGGGCGAAGGGCGCAAGCAACGCCAGGCGCGCCTGCAGATCATCGCTGCGGGTGCCTTCGGCGAAGGCCAGCACACCGAGCAGATGATGAATGGGTTGGTAGGTGGCGCTGATGTCCCGCTGCACATCCTGCTGGATGTGCTCGAACAGGGTGGCACTGCTGGAGAAGATGATCGCCGTGGTCTGGCGATAGTTGAAGATGCCCAGCGCACCGCCGGCGAGTAGCAGCATCAGCATGAACAGCACGCTGATATGAACGTGCAGGGGGAGCCTGCGTTCTCCGCGGCGAAAGCTGCTGGGCATCGCGCGTCGCTCCGTGGTTGCGCTATTCACGGGCCAGCATAGTCAAGCGTTTACGGCTCTGTCGACTCTTATGAAGGCACTTTGTCATTATTGCTGGGTGGTCGCCGTTCTGCCGCCATGCGATTGTCCAGCCATTGTTGTAGACCGTGCATCAGCAGGGCGATGAACAGGGTCAGCAAAATGCCGAGGGTGACGTTGAACAGGCGTACCTGTGGTAAATGCCAGTCTCTGGCCAGGCTCTCTGCCAACAGCACGAAGCACACCGTGGTCTGCAGCACGAACAGGCCGTAGTTGTTGGCCTGCAGCGCGCGGCTGAGGGTAATCAGCGGCAGCATGATGGCCACCATCAGTGGTGGGCTCTGCAGGCTGTTGCCAAACAGGATCAGCAGCCCGGCGGCGCTCAAGCTGGCCATGCTCGCTTGCAGGGCGCGCACCAGGCTGCCTCTGAACTCCAGCTGAAGCGTGGTGACTACCGCGAGCGTCAGCCAGTAACCACGTTGCAGATGCGCCAGGTTGACGATCAGGCCGGCGAGCGATACCGCCATGGTGCAACCCAGGGCGTACAGCCACCATTGCTGGCTTGACTGGCGACGAGCATGGCGGCGCAGTACCTTGAGCAGGCTCACCAGGCGTGGCATGTACGGCCACATGCGCAGGCCGTGAACGCCACGCAGGCCGAAGGCCAGGAGCATCACCCACAGCCCGCCGAGAATGAACAGCATGGCGATGGCGTAGGGATTGTTCAGGTTGCTGCTGCCGTATTGACCTTGTCCCAGACACAGGCACACGGTGAGGCCGATACCCAGCTTGCCTGCCTCGGTGCCGTAACGCTGCAACCAGGCCAGCAGCAGACCGAAGCATGCGAACAGCGACAGGCTGATGAGTGGGTGCGTCGCCGACCAGAAGCCCAGGCCGGCGCTGCAGGCGCCCAGCCCGGTGAGCAGCAGCATGCGCAACATGCCGAAGCGGTGCAGGGGATTGGCCTGGGCGGCCTGAAAGGCGCCGACCGAGGCCCAGAGAAAGCCCGGATGCGCGCTGAACAACCCCAGCAGCAATGGCAGGGCACAACCCAGACCCGCCACTACGGCCGGGCCCCAGGCAGGTGGCCCGGCATGCCAACTGAACAGCTGTCTGAAAACCTGGCGCATGGTCAGACCGGGCTCGAGCGACCGGTCATTTCGCGGGCCATTTCGGTGGCGTAGCTATCGGTCATGCCGGCGATGAAATCGATCATCCGCAGGAAGGAACGGTACAGCGGCCAGTTCGGGTCGGGCGCGTTGGGGCCAAGCAGGTCGAGAATACGGCGGTTCTTGAACGAAGGCGTGCGTCCGCCATGCTGTTCCAGCGCCGCACCGCAGAAAGCATTCAGCAGAATCTCCAGAGTGGTGTAGGCGCCGATCTCGTGGAGGGTCTTGCGCTTGTCCTGGAAGATCTTTTCCCGGGCCATCGCCTTGGCGGCCTGTACGCAGTCCTTGGCCGGGCCGTGCATGTGCTCGACCAGATCGCCTTCCAGGGTGCCCGCCAGCAGTGCGGACTGCTGCTCGACGAAGGCGTGAGCGGCGGAGTTGGTCAGGTGCTCGATGGCCTTGCCGCGCAGGATCGCCAGTTTGCGTCGGCGCGAATCGTTGGGGCCCAGTTGACGGTAGGTTTCCGGCAGATCGTCGCCGACCAGATCGAGTAGCAGCGACTCCACTTCGGCGTAGTCGAGCAACTCCATTTCCAGGCCGTCTTCCAGGTCGATCAGCCCGTAGCAGATGTCGTCTGCCGCCTCCATCAGATAAACCAGTGGATGACGCGCCCAACGCTGTTCTTCGAGTTGCGGCAGGCCGAGCTTGCTGGCGATCTGTTCGAGCAGTGGCAGCTCGCTCTGGTAGCAACCGAACTTGTGCTTCTTGTAGCCCAGGGCTTCCGCATGGCGGGAAGTCCAGGGGTACTTGAGGTAGGCGCCGAGGGTCGCGTAGGTCAGCCGCGTGCCGCCATCGAACTGGTGGTACTCCAGTTGGGTGAGCACACGAAAACCCTGGGCGTTGCCCTCGAAGCTGAGGAAGTCGCCGCGTTCGGCATCGCTCATGGCGTCCAGCCAACCACGCCCGGCCGCTTGCTGAAACCAGTGGCGAATGGCGTCTTCACCGGAATGACCGAATGGCGGATTGCCAATGTCGTGAGCCAGGCAGGACGACTGCACCACCATGCCCAGGTCGCTCGGCTCGCACCAGGCTGGCAGTTCGCCGCGCAGCATCTCGCCGACGCGCATGCCCAGGGAGCGGCCGACGCAGCTGACTTCCAGCGAGTGGGTCAGGCGCGTGTGGATATGATCGTTGCTGGATACCGGGTGCACCTGGGTCTTGCGGCCCAGGCGGCGGAAGGCACCGGAGAAGATGATCCGGTCATGATCCTTGTGGAACGGGCTGCGGCCCAGTTCATCGGCGCTGGACGACGGTTTGCCGAGACGTTCACGGGTGAGCAGGGTTTGCCAGTCCAAGCGGGGTTCCTTTGCCGGCGACGGCGATGCGTCTCGTTGGGCGGGCCTGCGCGGGCACTCATCGGCGACCGGCACGCGTTTGGCCATAGGGTCTGTTGACGTTTCAGCACGACCGCGCCGGAGCCCGTTTTGCCGCGAGGCAAGGCACGAGCCGCGAAGTTTAGCTGGCTAAATGAGCCGGCGAGAAACGCAGTATCGCGGCAAAACGAGCCCGGCCCTGCGGGTTGCGCGGGAAATCTCGCCATGCGTCGTTGGAGGACTTGAAAAGGGAATGCCATTCCCTGCGTCCTCCGCCTAGCCTGGCGAGATTTCTCGCGGCAACGCGGCTTGCGCTGAAACGTCAACAGACCCTAGCTTCCCTGTTCGACGCGGCAACTGCAAGGCTGTTATTGCTGCAGATCCCGCAGGCGCTGCTGCAGGCGATTGAGATAGCCCATTTCGAAGGCCTGGCGGGCACCGTCAGGGTCGTACAGGGCTCTGGAGTAGGCCAACTGGCGCCATAGCTGGCGGGAATGGGGATCGTTGCACCAGTCGTCGGCATCGCGCATGCCCTCATCGACGATCGGCTGCAACGCCAGCGGGCAGTCCAGGACGATCGCCGATTGGCTACCGAACGATGGGATACTGGCCAGACGGTTGTTCATGGGCGCTCCTTGCCTGCGAGTGATCTGAGTTTCTGCAGGTCGACGAGCACATGACCGGCGAGCCGTATCACTGGCAGCGTCCCGTCGTCTATCCAGGCCTGCACGCGCTCCGGGTATTCAGCCAGGCCGATCAGTTCGGCAAGGCGGCCGGGGGTGACGTAGCGAGGCGAGTCGAGCAGGGGAGAGAGGTCGAGTTCTTCCACTTTGATTCTGCTTCCTGCAACATGGACGGCTCCGTAGAATCATCCGCTGGACGATCAAGGCTGCGGGTAGTGTTAATCACTAAATATTAGTATGTCAATGCGTTTGAGCGCGTGACGCTTGATGAGAGTTGAGCCATGTCCAATAAGCGCTTTCTGTTCACGGCTGGCGAGCGCATGCGCGGGCTGCGTGAATTGATGGGGTTGAGTCGCAAGGCTTTCGCCGAAATCGTCGGTATGCCGCCCAAGCGTGTCGAAAATATCGAGAACGGCTGGCAGCGCATGCATGACGAGGACTTCCAGCGGGTCTGTAGCCAGTTCGAAGACTTCAGTCGCTGGATCTCATATGAAGGGCCGATCGACTCCGTCTCGCTGAAATTCAAGGTGGCGGATTCCGCGCAGAAGGCCGCTGTCTACCTCGTGCAGCACAATCCCGAACTCCTGGAAGGCAGTGGCATGGACTTGCAACAATGGCAGCAACGTCACCGTGATGTTCTGCTGGAGATCGACCGGCAGGCCAATGCGGCAGCCTCGGATCCCGACCCGCAGTGACTAGGGCCTGTTAACGCTACCGCGCAAGCCGCGTTGCTGCGCAAAATCTCGCCAGGCTAGGCGGAGGACGCAGGGAATGGTTGTTCCCTTGCCAAGTCCTCCAACGACGCATGGCGAGATTTTTCGCGCAACCCGTAGGGCCGGGCCCGTTTTGCCGCGATACTGCGTTTCTCGCCGGCTCATTTAGCCAGCTAAACTTCGCGGCTCGTGCCTTGCCTCGCGGCAAAACGGGCTCCGGCGCGGTCGTGCGGCAGTGTTAACAGGCCCTAGGCCGCATCCTGATGGAGTGGCTGGTTACAGCCAGTGAGCGTCGATATCGACCAGTAGCAGGCGCGTGCCATTGTCGATGAACTGCCCGGCGGTCAGGCAGTACTGGTTACTGGTGGCGTCGCGGTAGGTGCTGGAAAGGATCAGGCGGCGCTCTTCCCAGCCTTCGGCCAGCAACTGATAGAAATACGGGCGCCATGACCAGTTATGACCGAGGTAACGGGGATCGGCCTGCCACGCGCCGTCACGCCATTCCAGATTGGGGGTGATCTGCGTGCCGCGCTGGTCGCACTGGTACAGGCGTAGCAACCAGGGGTAGGCAGTGGGTGCCGCAAGCGCTGCCAAGCCGCTTTCCAGGTTGTCTTTAAATTGTGCGAACAGCTCGGCGAGTTGTCGGCGCAAGCCCATCAGGCGGGCTCGCTCGGTCAGTTTCTGCTGCACATACTGGTCGCGCAGGCTGGCGAAGCGTTTGACGAAGGCATCGTTCTGGAAGAACTCGAGTTCCGGCTGCGCAAACAGATAGCCTTGCACATAGCGGGCTCCGCACTCGAGGGCGAAATTCAGTTCGGCATTGGTTTCCACGCCCTCGGCGATGATCCAGCAGCCGGTCTTCTCAGCCATCATTGCCAGGGCCTTGACCACTTCACCGCTGGGGCCGCCACGAGCGGCTTCCTGGAACAGGCGCATATCCAGTTTGAGGATGTCGGGTTGCAGGGCCAGCACGCGATCGAGTTGTGAATAGCCGGCGCCGAAGTCATCGATGGCGATGCGTGCGCCAGCTTCCCGGTAGCGGGCTACCACGCCGGGCAGGCGCAGGCTTGCCCCGCCCAGTTCGGTGATCTCGAAAACCACCCGCCTGGGATCGATACCGCTGCGCTCGAGTTGCCTGAGGCTTGGCAGCGCCTGCTCGGGGCGCAAGCGACTGATCCAGCGTGGCGAGATATTCAGGCTCAGGAACCATTGCGGTGGGGCGTCATGAAAACGCATCAGTGCCTGTTCGCGGACTTCCCGATCAAGTCGGCGCAGCGCAGTTGGCGGGGTTTTCGGATCAGCGAACAGCGGCCCTGCCGAGTGCAGGCGACCTTGCGCATCGCGCAGACGAGCCAGTGCCTCGACACCGGCGATCTGGCCGGTGGCCGTATCGATAAAAGGTTGGAAGACGGCGAGCGGTTGACCGTCGAGCACCGAACACATCCTTAGTAAGAGAACGGTAATGCCGGGGAGATATCCGGCTTGTAGTCGTTCCGTCTAGCAAGAATGTAGCCAGCATCAGGTCTCGCCTGGCTCGGATGATGGCGTTTCGCCTTTGCTGCGCGAGTTGCGTTTTCTGAGGATCGGAAAGGCGACCAATGCCATGCGCAGCCAGCGACGCCACTGGCCGCCGCGCATACCCAGCACTGTCAACACGAAGGCACCGCCGGTGATCCAGATGGGTGCGTTGCTGTCTTTCAGTTCCTGGCGCCAGTGGCGGCCGAAATCCTTGGCTTTGTGCAGCGGCTGCAGCATGACCATGGTTTCGTGGCGAATTTCCTGGCGGTGCATTTCCAGGCGCAGGCGCAGCATGGTTTTACGCAATTCCTGCGTGGAGGTCTTCGAGGTGGGACGGCTCATGGCAGCAGTTGCTCCCGGTCGCGGGCCAGCTCTTCGAGGCTGGCGCTGAAAGGCGCGGGAGCGTTACGCATGCGCTGTATCAGGGTTGCAGCGCAGACCAGCAGTCCCGCCCCGTAAAACAGGCAGAGCAGGGAGATAACCAGAATGCGATGGTTGTCCCAGAAGGCGATCAGCAGGGCGGCAGAGAGGCCGACGATCAGCAGCAGTCCGAACAATACACTCAAGCCAGTCAGGATCAGCAGGGTTATGGTGCGCGCCTGCTGTTCCCGAATCTCTTCACTGAACAACGCCACATGGCCATGAACCAGCCCGAGCAGGGCGCCGGCCAGGCGCCGCGGCGAAGGGCCGCGGCTGGGAGGTGGTGCTGTCTGGCTGTCATCCATGTGCTGTCCTGATCAACGTCGGCTAATGAGCATGCCGATCAGTATACCAATGCCGGCAGCGATGCCGATGGTCTGCCACGGGTGCGTCTGCACGTAGTCTTCGGTAGCGCCGACTGCAGCCTTGCCACGCAGAACAACGGACTCTTCGGTGTTCTTCAGGGTGGAGCGCGCGCGGCCGAGGCTGTCACGAATCTGTGCGCGCAGCTCTTCGGCCTGGTCGCCGACCAGGCTGGCCGAATGCTGCAGCAGGGTTTCGGTGTCGCGCACCAGGGCTTGGAACTCTTCAAGTAGCTCTTCTTTATTGGCGGGTGTAGCAGGACGCGAGGGAAGGGGGCGGGCCATGGATCGTTCTCCTGTAGATGGATGCGGTGTAAGGGGTTCGAGTGGCAGCTGATTGGCCTGGTTCACTCTATCTGCGAATCGCTCGGACCGGGGGCGTCGAGAGAGGCATAACGGTTGCGCTGGCGTGATAGGTTCGTACGGAAATGCGTGTTTATGATGCCTGGTGCGCAGGGGAGGAATTGTCTGGTGCGTTATTAACCTATTGATAATTAAAAATAAGTATCGATTAAGCGATATTTAAAAGCACCACTGTGGCGCCAGGGTCGGGATAAGGCCGAGTTGAAGTGGTTATTTATGCGCCTTAATGGTTCATTTTGGTATGGCCATGTTCTTTTATGGTGCCTTTTGCTGTGGGTCTCTGCTTCGATGCTAACCTTGACAGTGCCCGTGCAAGCGCCGATTCACGGCTCCAACCAACACGCTGTTCATCCTGATTACCGGCTTCGGCTTTCTCGAAATGGGCACGGTACGCCGGTTCGTTAGTGCTGCATGGCGACCCTAAACTTTTATCGGAAGCTGCCGTTAACTCTGGACATGCTCCGTTTCGGTGACTTGCCATGACTGTTTCCCATCCGCTGTCGACTTCGACGACAGGCCGCTCGCCACAAATCGCTGGCCAGACCACCATTCGCAATGCGGCCGACGCCCAGGTCGCGCTGTCCAACCGGCTCGCCGAGCGCCTGGGGCTGCCCGCTGGTTCGCTGACCGCCAAGCAGGATGACTTTTCTCCGGAGAAGGTGGCGGAGCGGGTACTCGGCTTTATCGAGCAGCGCCTGAAGCGCGAAGCGGCCTCCGGCGCCGATCCGGAAAAATTGCAGAACCTGCTGCAGCAGGCGCGTTCGGGTGTGGAGAAGGGCTTCGGCGAGGCCCGCAAGATTCTCGACGGCATGGGCCTGCTCAAGGACAAGGTCGCCAGTGACATAGACGACACCTTCCAGCGCATCCAGCAAGGCTTCGCTGGCCTCGACAAACAGTACGCCACCACGCCTGCCGCTGGCGGCAGCGCAGGTGCTGTCGCTACCTCGAGTGACCGTTTTGTGGCGGTAGCAGAAAGCTTCGAACTGGATATCACCACGCGTGACGGTGACCGCTTGCGCGTGTCGATCGCTCAGGCGTCGGCCGCCTGGTCGCGTACCGAAGGCTCGGGCAGCCAGTCCGGTAGCCTGTTGATCGCTGGCTGGCAGGTTGAAGTTCAGGGTGACCTGGACGATGCCGAGAAGGCCGCGCTGGAGAAGCTCTTCACCCAGGTGCAGGATCTCTCCAGTGCCTTCTACTCCGGGGACACGGCAGGTGCGTTCGATCGGGCCATGTCGCTCGAGATGGATGGCTCGCAACTGGCTTCCATGTCCTTGCGCCTCACCCAGACCAGTGTGCGCCAGGCCACTGACACCTATGGTTCGGTTGCCAGTCAGGGGGGGCAGCCGGCCAGCGCGGTCAATGGCGCGCTGACCGAGTACGCCCAGGGCCTGCTCGATGCCCTGCGCAATGCCAATGAATGGGTCAGCGACGGCAAGGGTCTGCTGCAGGATCTGCTCAAGGGCGGTTTCTCGCTGGACGAGCGTTTCGATAGCGCACGGCTGGACAAGGCCGAACAACTCAACGCTCGTCTGCTCGATGGCCTGCAGGGGCTGCTGGCTTCCACGCTTACCTCGAAAGCGGATGAGGGGGCGGCGAGCGCCTGAGTGCGTGGGCCGAGGTGCTAGACTGCTGCCTTTATCGACTGTGGAGGCTGACGCATGCTCCCTGAATGCCAACTGCTGGGAACCCTCGGCTGTCATCTGTGTGAATACGCCGAGGCGGTGTTGATGCCTTTCGTCGAGCACGGGCTGTTGGTGGAACTGGTGGATATCGCTGAACGTGAGGAGAGCCTGGAGCGTTATGCGCTGCTGATTCCCGTGTTATTGCGCACCGATACGGGGGCAGAGCTGCCATGGCCGTTCGATGCGCAGCAAGTCGCCACCTTTCTCGGCTGATCGATTGCCTGAACAACGATGAGCCCGGCGCCTTAGAGCCTGTTCACGATCTCTCGAGCAATGACAGCAGAAAAGCGGGAGCGGACGTAGGGTGGATCGGGGCGCGTAGCTGACGCTCTTTTCATCCACCATTGCGATCGTTAGGTTGGTGGACGGATCGGGCCGCGCAGGTGAAGCGTCGTCCACCCTACGAACGACCGCTTGCGCCACATTGCCGCCGATCTATAGGGGTACGGGTTCCTGTTTGCCAAGTGCACAAAGATCGTGAACAGGCTCTTAGAGCCGGGCCAGGTTTTACTTATTAAATTGCAGGGGAGTGATATCCATGAGTGTGGTGCTGGGCGATGCGTTATCGCTGCTGTTGTTTCGTTTGCACAGTGGCCGTTTGCTGGGCATCAATCTGCTCAAGGTCAACGAGATCATTCCCTGCCCACCGCTGACCAAGATGCCCAGCCGACATCCCCATGTGCGCGGCGTGGCGACCTTGCGTGGCTCGGCGCTGACGGTCATCGACCTGGCTCGGGCGATTGGTGAGCGCGGCGGTGGTGATAGTCAGGACGGCTGCCTGATCGTTACCGAGCTCAGCCGTTCGCGCCAGGGGCTGCACGTACAAAACGTCGAGCGCATCGTGCAGTGCTCGACTCGCGATGTGCGTCCGCCGCCTGCAGGTGCAGGTGCGCGCGCGTTCATCACTGGAGTGACGCAGATCGACGGCACTATCGTGCAGATTCTCGATATCGAAAAAGTGCTGCATGAGATCGCGCCAGCTCCCGTCGAGGATGTGGACGAGCAGTTGCTCACCCCCGCCGAACGACAACTCTTGCAAGGGCGCCGAGTGCTGGTCGTCGACGATTCTCAGGTAGCCCTGCAGCAAACCCTGATCACCCTGCGCAAGCTCGACCTGGACTGCAAGGCGGTGCGCAGCGCTGCCAGCGCGTTGGCGTTGTTGCAGACTGCACAGCAGGAGGGGCAGCCAATCGAGGTGCTGGTCTCGGATATCGAGATGCCGGAAATGGATGGCTATACCCTGGTGCAGCAGATCCGCAAGGATGCCGTGCTCGGAGAGACCTACGTGCTGCTGCACACCTCCCTGGACAGCACCATGAACACGGAAAAGGCCCGCGCAGTCGGTGCCAACGACGTACTCACCAAGTTCTCCACCGTGGATCTGAGCAAGGCCATGGTGCGGGCGTTTCAGCGTCTTGGTGAGTGAATGGGGCGTTACCTGGCAGGCGTTGAAGAGCAGAATCATGGTTCTGCTGCGGTCTTTTCGCTCGGTATCGCTTCGCGCCAATCTGCGCGGCCCGCCCCATCCTTATCTACGAGCGTCCGCTTCGCTTGAGTGTGTAAAAACACTCATCATGGAGCGGGCATCTAGATCGCTCATCGGGATATGCTTGTCCGGCGACCTGTTGAGCTGGACTGCGGTTGCTTGAAGCGATTTGCTCGAACTCAGGTATTGGCGAAAGGTCGGTTGAGGTGAGCCGGCCCATGAGTCTATGGGTGACGTCCTGGCTGACACCAGGAAGGTGTCAGCCAGGACGCAGATCAAGTTACGACGGTCGGTTACCCTCCCAGGCATTTTGAAGTAGCTCTCGAATTGCCTTTTGCTCAATCGGACGAGGATTCCAGTAGGGGTTGGAAAGAGCGATATCTGTCGCCCGATCCAGATCCGCTTCGGTAAGCCCCAGCTCGCGCAGCGTCAGCGGTGCACCGAGGGACTTGGCCAGGTCGTAGAGGGCGCCACCTGCAGAGTCATGGTCGCCTCCGAGAGCTCGGATAATACGGGCTGCTGCGTCGGGCACCGCGCCGGCGTTGTATGCAATGGCGTGCGGCAAGACGACGGTATGTGTTTGGGCATGGGGCAAATTGAAGCTGCCGCCTAGGGTATGGCAAAGCTTGTGATGAAGCGCCATCCCAACGTTCCCCAATACGGTGCTGCAGAGCCAGGCGCCATAAAGACAGTCGGAACGAGCATCCAGGTCATCGGCTTTCTGAGTTACTCGGCCCAGACCTTCGGCCATCGCTCGGATCCCTTCTTCAGCGATCAAAGCCATGACAGGGTTGCCGTCCTGGGCATAAAGACCTTCTGCCGCGTGTGCGATGGCATTCATGCCGCTGGTAACTGACATTCCAACGGGCAGGGTTTTGGAGAGCTCTGGATCGTAGATGACCGTTTTGGGCAGAACGCGGGGATCCTTGCCTGTTTTTTTCAGGCCATTCTCAGTCAGTCCATAAACGGGTGTCATTTCGGAGCCAGCATAGGTGGTAGGGATCGCCAGGATCGGCAGGCCCGAATCCAGTGCGATGGCCTTACCTAAGCCAGTCGTGGAGCCGCCACCAATCGCGACGGCGCAATCAGCCCCAAGCTTATTGGCTACTTCGCGCGCTTCACGCGCGGTTTCGATGGGTACGTGCATGACGGCTTTATCGAAGATGCCGGCCGCGCGCTCACCCAAAATCGAAGCGATCTGCTCTGCCTGATCCCGCTGCTCCGGCGTCGACAATACGAGTGCGCGGCGAGAGCCAAGTCGATCGATCTCGGCTTCCAGTTGCGAGAGGGAACCTTTGCCGAAAATAACGCGCGAAGGGAGGCCGGTGTAGGTGAAGTTTGAAATAGTCACGGTGCATTCCTGTTGGTCTAGGTAGCCAGTGGCAACGGTTGCTGAGAGCTGGCGCCCGCTCGAAGGGGGCGCCGCTAAGGGTTATTTGACGGGTGTGGGCTGGTAGGCGATCAGTCGCCATTCCCCGTTATGAAGGCACCAGACCGCCAGCGTGTGATTACGCAGTGTCTTGTGCACGCCACCCGAAGTGATCTCACCATTCATTTCGCCGAAGACCAGTGCCGTCTCTCCAAGAATCTGAACAGAGTGGATGGGGCTCTCAATGTGGTGATAGATGTAGTACCCCTCGCGGCATTTATTCAGGTAGCTGTCACGCGTATCGATCAAGCCGTTCGAGTGGGTATAGGTCAGCCCGGGATGGGCAAGTCTGAAAAATGTGTCGAAGTCGCCGAGCACCATAGAGGAGTAGCGTTGCTCCTCTAATGACCGAATCAGCGTCTCCGTTTCATTGATGCTATTCATCAGGCGCCTCTTGTTCTTATCGAAGGAGAGGCCTGAATGGGGGGAGGCCACACCTGAATGGGTTAGGTGCACCTAACCCATGAAGCTGAGCCTATAGTTACGTTTGCGGATATAAAATATCGTTTCTGGAAAACTTTATTTCTATTGTGAAAAAATGCTTTGCCACCCAGGCAATTTCGCTACCTCTGCCACACCTACTGAGTGACAGCTACTGCGTCCAGAGTTTTTCGTAGTTGTTGTCACGGAAGCGCTTCACTAGCGCATCGATGAAGAGCCGAACTTTTGCCGGCATATGGCGCCGCGTTTGGAAGGCTATGTTCATGGTGAGGCGTGGCAGATCCCAATCATCTAGCACTGGCACCAGCTCTCCGCGAAGGATGCTGTCATGCACGATGTATTTGGGCTGTACAAGGATGCCCATGTCGTCGAGAGCCGACCTCACGAGAATCTGCCCATCATTCGTTGAAATGAGCGGGGGAACTCGGACGACGACAGATTCGTTTTTGCGAGTGAAGGGCAATTCGGTAGGGTTTACCGCGTAGTCGTAGATCAGCATCTTGTGCTTGGTGAGATCCATCGGTACCGAGGGTGTTCCGTACCGCTTCAAGTAGGAAGGGGATGCGGCCAGAACGCGACGGGTCTCGGCCAGTCGGCGGATCGTCAGGCTGTTATCGGCTTCGAATTGCCGTGTGCGAATCGCCACATCGACATTGTTTTCCATCACGTCCAGGTATCTGTTGGCTGCGACGATGTCGAGGCTGATCTCCGGGTGTTGGCGGGTAAACTCAGGAAGCAGCGGCTCAATATGAAGTAGGCAGAATGACAGCGAGGCGGTGACTCGGAGTACGCCACTCGGTTTCACCACTGCGTCGCGAGCTACGTCCTCGGCTTCACGCATATCGGCAAGTACCGACTTACTGCGCCTGTAAAACTCAGCGCCGATTTCGGTCAACGACAGCTGCCTCGTTGTCCGCTGTACCAGCCGTACCCCGAGCCGCGTTTCCAGAGCTATCAGGTAGCGGCTTGCAGCTGATACCGACAGGCCCAACTGTTCGGCGGCTTTGCTGATGCTGCCGGAATCCGCAACCTGTACAAACAGCTCCATCTCCCGAAACGGATCCATTGTCATTTTCCTGAAAAATGGGAAGGTGTATCCCGAATATACGTGTTTTTTCGTGAAAGAAGAGAAACTAGACTCGGCTCACTCCACAAATAAAAACAAATGCGGAGGGAGTCATGACTCCTTGCTCAAAAGTTGAACAGTCCAACTCCCATGCTTCCCATGCGTGGCAATACGGCTTTTGCCTTCGTGGCTTCGCCCGAAACACGCTTGCGCTGTTTCAGAAGGCCGTACCGCAGTCATTCCCACCTTATCTGTACCAGACGCCCGTTTCTGCTGAAGGAGCAGGGCCTGCAGATCATCTAGTCCCGTCCCTTTTGCACGAAATTCTCCGCCACGAGCGCTGATCGAGCCTGGCTCATGGCTGTAAATCGTGCTCGTTGAGGCGCCGAATTTTCAAGCTGGACTACGTAAATCGCGGTTCGGCTACAAACAAAACCTGAAGTGAAATAGGAGATCGACATGGTTGGTATCGCGGTTCTCGGTGCAGGTCGCATCGGTAAAATCCATGCCACTAACGTAGCTGGTAACAAGCACGCGAAATTGATCGCGGTTGCTGATCCGTACGCATCTGCCGCTCAGAGCCTTGCAGGGGCGCTGGGCGCTGACGCCATGACCGATTGCGAAGCGGCGATCGACCGCAACGATGTTCAGGCTGTCGTTATCGGCACGCCTACCCACACGCATATCGGGCTGATGCTGCGCGCTGTTCGTCAGGGCAAAGCGGTTCTTTGTGAAAAGCCAATCGATCTCGATATGGCCAAGAGCCTGGCTGCCGTTGAAGAAGTGGAGCGCCTGAAAGGTCGCGTCATGCTGGCGTTCAACCGCCGCTTTGAAAGCACCTTCGCGGCAATGCGTGAGGCGATTGTTGCCGGAGAAATTGGTGACGTTCGCCAAGTCATCATCACTAGCCGTGATCCAGGGCTTGCTCCTGAAGACTACATAGAACACTCGGGCGGCATCTTTCGCGATATGACCATCCACGACCTGGATATCGGTCGCTGGTTGCTCGGCGAAGAGCCAGTGGAGCTGAGCGCTGTCGGCAGCCGCCTGGTCGATCCGAAGTTGATGGAAAAGTATGACGACTACGACACCGTCATGCTGCAGATGAAAACGGCGACCGGGAAGCAGTGCCACATCAATAACTGCCGGGCAACCGTCTACGGTTACGATCAGCGTGTCGAGGTTTTTGGTTCCAAAGGCATGCTCCTTCAGGACAACCTGCGCCCCACGACGATTCGTCGTTGGACTGAAGCCTCTACCGATGCACGCGAGCCGCTGCTGAATTTCTTTCTTGAGCGCTACCAGCAAGCGTACAAGTCCGAACTCGACGCATTCGTCGACGCGTTGGTCGAGAGCAAACCACTGCCGACAGGTGTTCAGGATGGCTTGAAGGCATTGCGCCTGGCCGAATGCGCTGTTGAGTCGGCCCGTACCGGCCGTGCGGTAATCGTCGAGTAATCTCTGCTCGCCTGAGATGACAAGAGAAGGAGATAAGCATGTCCCATCAAGTTACCGAGACCGTATTGGGTGTCGCTTGCCTAGGTATTACACACCCGCATACATCTGGGCGCGTGAAAGCCTTTCAGCGCATGGAGAATGTCCGTTTCCATGGCGCCTATGACGATAGCCCGTTGCTGCAGCCCTTTGTTAATGCGCTTGGTCTAGAGGCTCGTACGAAAGAAGAGATCCTTGCTGATCCGAACGTTCACATCGTTCTGGTACACCCGAAAAGCTATCTGATGGCTGACTGGGCGATCGAAGCCCTTGAGGCAGGGAAGGCGGTGCTTTGTGAAAAGCCGGCTGGCCGTGGCATCGCGGATACTCAGCGGATTGTTGAAGCGGTTGAGCGCACGGGTGGACTCTTCCAGGTTGGTTATTGCTGGCGATTCGCACCTTCTGTAGAGAAGATGCAGCAGGTGCTGCAGAGCGGTGAAATTGGCAAGGTGCTTCAGGTACGCGCCCATGCTGGATGCTCTCATGATGAGGCCGATACCAACCATATGAAGCAGCCTGGTGACCTGGGCGGGGCCTTCTATGTGATCGGCTGTCATACCATCGATCGCATTCTGCTGCATTTCGGTATACCCAATTCCGTCAACGCACGTATCAGCAAATTCGCAGGGCAGATGAGCGAGAGTGCTCGTGAAGATGCCGCCGCCGCAGTGCTCAATTACGACGACAAGATGGTCACCATCGATTTCATGTCGTGGGATCCCATGCCATGGACAGAGAGCTGGGACATCACCGCGTATGGCACCCACGGTGTAATGCATTCCACTCCGATGCCGGCCTCCTACAAGCTCTACCACGACGGTAAAAATGGTCACGCTCAAGGTTGGACGCACTGGAACGAAACCAGTTTTCCAGAAATTTGGGCAGTGAGGAAAACGGTTTATTCCCCAGAAATTGCCGAAATCGGGAACCCGATCTATTTCGATCGTGAGGCGTTCGCTTTCGTCAACGCGCTGCGTACTGGGGCGCCATCTCAAGTTCCAGCTACTCAAGCTCACAACATCAATATCCTGCTGAAGGCTCTGTTCGAGTCTGCCGGTAATGATGGTCAGGAAGTGAAGTTAGGCTAACTAAGCCTGGTAACCAAAGTGCGATGTACTGCCCCTTGAAATAGGGGGGTAGTGCATGCGCTCAACAAAAATAAGACACCTCCTAAAGGGTGAAAATAATGCGTAAATTGATAAGTGTTGCGGCGTCTCTGTTGTTTGCAGTTGCTGTTACCGGTTGCTCTGAAGAAACATCGGATTCCAAAGGCATTATTGGCATTTCTCTCCCCTCTAAAACGGAGGCTCGATGGGTGACCGACGGTGGCAGCATGGTCGCGGCCCTGAAAGAGCTCGGTTACGAAGCCGATGTGCAGTATGCCCAGTATGAAGTGCCTACCCAGTTGTCTCAGATCGAGAACTTGCTGGTGAAAGGGGTAAAAGGGCTCATCATTGCTCCCATCGACGGCACCACCATGTCTGATGTTCTGAAACAGGCGAAGTCTCAGGGTATCGAGGTCATCTCCTATGACCGTTTCATTCGCAACTCGAAGGACTTTAGCTATTACGTCACTTTCGACAACTACAAGGTTGGTCAACTCCAGGCGCAGTCGATTGTAGACACGTTGGAACTGGCCCAGGAGAAGGGGCCATTCAATCTTGAGATTTTCGCAGGCTCTACCGACGACAATAATGCCCATGTCTTCTACGCAGGCGGCATGTCTGTGCTGCAGCCCTACATCGACGCCGGAAAACTGGTTGTTCGAAGTGGCCAGGTTACTCTGGATAAAGTCGCTACGCCAAACTGGGAAGGTTCGCAAGCACAAGCTCGCATGGATAACCTGCTGAGCGCGTTCTATGGCAACAATCATCTGGATGCCGTGTTGACCGCCAACGATCAACTAGCGATCGGTGTCATCTCTTCTCTCCGCGGTGTGGGGTATGGCTCGGGCAACAGCAAAATGCCTATTGTCACTGGGCAGGATGCTGAAATTCCTGCGATCAAAGCGATTATTCGCGGCGACCAGAGTTCTACCGTATTTAAAGACACCCGCGCCCTCGCCAAAGCGGCAGCCGAGATGATGGATGCCACGTTGAATGGCACCCAGGTGAGCGTCAACGATACCCAGTCCTACGACAATGGCGTGATGGTCGTTCCGACGCAGCTGTTGCCTCCCATCCTGGTTAATCAGCAAAACTGGAAGCAAGTACTCATAGATCAAAGCAAGTATTACAGCGAAGACCAGCTGCGCTAGTTAATCCTGTTCCGAAGGGGTTCCAGCGACCGTTGGCTGCTGGAGCTAGCGTCCCGGTGCGATGAGAGAAACACAATGACAACTACGATTCTCGACATGCTGGGTATCCAGAAGTGCTTTGGGCCTGTCAAGGCGCTGAGTAATGTCAATTTGCAGGTTTCCCAAGGCGAAATTCACGCAATCTGCGGTGAAAACGGTGCCGGTAAGTCCACGCTGATGAAGATTCTCAGTGGGGTTTATCCGTATGGGAGCTACAGCGGAACGATTAACTATGATGGCCAGGATCGCCGGTTCAACGGCCTCCGGGATAGTGAAGCTGTAGGAATTTGCATCATTCATCAGGAACTCGCCTTGGTACCGATGCTCTCCATTACCGAAAATCTCTTTCTCGGCAATGAGATGTCGAGCTTCGGTGTCATCAATTGGGACGAGGCCCATCGCAGGGCGAAAGAGTTGATTGCGCGTGTGGGCCTCAACGCTGAGCCGCGCGCACTGGTGAACAGTCTGGGTATAGGTCAACAGCAACTAGTAGAGATTGCCAAGGCGCTGGCGAAGGATGTGAAGCTACTTATCCTGGATGAGCCAACTGCGAGCTTGAATGAAAAGGACAGCGACACACTGCTGGCGTTAATGCTTGAGCTGAAAGCCAAGGGCATCACTTCGATCATCATCTCGCACAAGCTGAACGAAATATCGCGGGTAGCTGATTCCATTACCGTGATTCGTGATGGCAATACGGTAGATGTCATGGACTGCCGGGGTGGAGCGGTCAGTGAAGACCGTGTCGTACACGCGATGGTTGGGCGGGAGCTTTCCGACCGCTATCCACCACGCGTACCGGATATTGGCGGGAAGATGTTCGAGGTCGAAGGGTGGTCTGTGGCTGACCCCGAACATCCTGAAGTCGACCGGCTGCAGAACATCGATTTCCATATCCGTCGCGGTGAGGTGGTAGGTATCGCCGGCCTGATGGGGGCGGGTAGAACCGAACTCGCAATGAGTTTATTTGGTCGCGCGTACGGCACCAAAATTCGAGGAAAGGCACGCCTTAATGGGCAGGAAATCGATGTCAGCACGGTAAAAAAAGCCATCGACCATGGCATCGCTTACGCGACTGAAGATCGGAAGGGATCTGGGCTGGTTCTGGGAGATGGAAGCGCCCGAAACATCAGCTTGGCCAATCTGCCAGCGGTCTCCAGTGCGGGAGTTATCGATGAGCATGAAGAGGCTTCGGTAGCTACCAGCTACCGACAGAAGCTTCGAATCCGTTGCGCTGATGTACAGCAATCGGTCGAGAGACTCTCTGGCGGCAATCAGCAGAAGGTGGTGCTGGGGAAGTGGCTGTTCTCCGACCCGCAAGTGCTGATCCTGGATGAGCCCACTCGTGGGATCGACGTAGGGGCCAAGTACGAAATCTACAGTGTGGTCAACGAGATCGTAGCCGAAGGCAAGTGCGTGCTGATGATCTCCTCCGAGATGCCTGAGCTGTTGGGTACTTGTGACCGAATTTACGTGATGAACGAGGGGCGTCTCGTCGGAGAGTTTCCGATTGAAGACGCATCCCAAGAGCGAATCATGCACGCCATTATGAAAAACGAGGTACTCCTGTGACTGACGTTATCGCACCCTCGGCAACAAAGAGTTCTCTATTGCCAACGCTCAAGCGCGGCGCTCGGGAGTATGGCCTTCTGGCCTCTTTGCTGGTCATTGTTGTGTTCTTTCAGGTGGCTACAAACGGGGCTTTGCTACAGCCTCTCAATCTGACGAATCTGGTTTTGCAGAACAGCTACATCGTCGTCATGGCACTTGGCATGCTCATGGTGATTGTCTGTGGTCATATTGATCTTTCCGTCGGCTCCATTGTCGGCGTCATCGGTGCCCTTGCTGCTGTCCTGATGGTGCATTACCAGATGGACTTCTGGATCGCCTCTGCACTGTGCATTCTTGCTGGAGCGGCGATTGGCGCTGCGCAAGGGTACTGGGTGGCGTTCTGGGGCATGCCGTCCTTCATCGTTACTCTGGCCGGTATGCTCGTGTTTCGGGGCGCGACGATCGCCATCACCGATGGGCAGTCCATCGGGCCGTTCCCAGAGACATTTGGCTTGATCAGCTCTGGCTTCATTCCGGACGTTTTCAATGGTCAGGGGTTGCGCATTACTTCGCTGGTCTTGGGGATCGCAGTCGCAGTTACCTTCTGTGTCATTGAGCTACGTAGCCGAAAGCGTGCTGCCAAGAGCGGAGCCGTGGTTGGGTCTTGGCTGGTATTTGCCTTGCGCAATGCAATCGTTGCGGGGTTGATCATATTCTTCTGCTACAAACTTGCAACCTACCGTGGTTTGCCAACGGTACTGGTGATCATGTGTGTACTGATCGGTATTTATACCTTCATCATGAACCGTACTGTTCTTGGCCGCTGGGTATATGCCGTTGGTGGCAACCTGAAGGCGGCAAAACTTTCTGGTATCAACACTACCCGTGTAACGTTCTTCGCCTTCGTAAATATGGGGGTACTGGCGGCAGTGGCAGGGTTGATCTTTGCGGCCCGACTTAACAGCGCAACGCCCCGTGCGGGGACGGGGTTTGAACTTGATGTGATCGCAGCCGTTTTTATCGGCGGTGCTTCCGCTTCCGGTGGTGTTGGAAAGGTAGTGGGTGTAGTGATTGGTGCTTTCATCATGGGCGTACTCAATAACGGTATGTCGATCATGGGCGTTGGTGTGGATTATCAACAGGTCATTAAAGGGGCGGTACTACTCGCCGCTGTATTCGTGGACGTGTACCAGAAAAACAAACATAGCTAACGCCCTGTGATATTTCTGATGTGTGTTGGATGTGCGACGTGAACTGAGGGTCTTCCTCAAAGTCCTGTTGAGTTAACACTTGCAGGGCTTTTTTTTGCCTGTTTTTCTTAGGTGTTGCTGCGGTGCTTTTGATTCTTTCGTGTGGAGAAAAGTGTTTTTTATTTTCTGACATATATTGTTTTCAGGGTGCCTGCTAGATTAAGTCCCGTCCTGTGATGCGTTCTGCTTAACAGTCTTGCGTTCAAGGCGTCTCGTCGATCATTTTATGAATTCTTCTTGCTGCTCTTGTGTGGGCAACTTTCGTGGATTTGAAATGATTGATCAATGCGTCGCTTGAAATTATGGATTGAAGAGAGGTTGGATCCAGGTAAGCCAATAACAACAAGAAGGTGGTTTAAATGAAGAAATTCAATCTGGGTTTGTCGGCCGCCACGGTGCTGGCGGTTTCGATATTGCCCATGACTGCAAATGCCTTGGAATTCACCGGCTACTTTAGGACTGGGGTAGGGGAGGCAAAGAACGGGCCTGGCCAATCGTGTTTTCAGCTGCCCGGGGCACCCTCTAAATACCGCCTTGGTAACGAGTGTGAGCAATACGGGGAACTGGATCTGCGTCAAGATGTTTTGAAGCTGGACGACGGATCGGTTGTCAGCCTCGAGGGCATGCTTTCCCTTTACAATGAATATGGGCATACGCCCAGGTTCACCGGCGAACATGGCGAGACGCGGCTGCCACAGATGTATGCCGAGTGGAGCAACATGCCGGCGCTCAATGGCGGTTCATTGTGGGCAGGTCGACGCTATTACAATCGTAATGATATTCATATTTCTGACTTTTTCTATTGGAACCAGAGTGCTACCGGATTTGGCTTGGATGAGGTCTTGATCGGTGGCCTCAAATACAGCTACGTGTTTTCGCGCAAGGATGGTTACACCCAGAAAGACTATATCAATCGACACGACTTTACGGTGGGAGGCTTTACCCCTAACCCAGGCGGTGAGTTGAAAGTGGGTGTCAGCTATATCGATAAACCTGATGCCAATGAGGCCCACAGCGGCTGGGCGGTGACTGCTCAGCACAAGCAAAAGGACTTCCTCGGTGGCGTTAACACTTTCGCACTTCAGTATGGAGAGGGCTCTGGCACGGGCCTTGGCTATACAGGTGACCCCACGCTCAGCAGTGGCAACAAGAGTTGGCGTGTGGTGGAGTTCGTAACATGGGATATGACGGCGAAGCTGAGTGGCCAGGTTCAGGCGGTGTATCAGAAAGATTCACGCACCGACGGTGCCGATCAGAACTGGATCTCGGTGGGGGCTCGCCCGGTATATGCATTCACTCATCAGTTCAAGCTCGCCGCGGAGATCGGTCGCGACCAGATTGAGGCTCCGGGAGGCACCCGCAAGCTTGATAAGTTTACAATTGCACCGATCTGGTCACCCTCTGGCCCCGGTTTCCGAGACCGCCCTGAATTCCGCCTTTACTACACCTATGCCCGCTGGAACGAAGCGGCACAAAGGGCGGCGAGTGAGCTGGCTGCAGGATCTGCATTGTCTGACACGGGGGCCTTCGGTAATGTGTTGCATGGCTCGAATATTGGCGTCCAACTGGAATATGGCTGGTAAGCAGCCGCCCTCTCATTAGCGGCAATGCTTTAATTCCTGAGGGCTTCTGATTGGTGTGGAGCGACCTGCTGCTGAGAGACAGGTCGCCTCCACATAATATGCACTGAAGTATTTTGAGGCGAGAATTCTTAAGTTTCATATCTGTTCAACCAGAAACTTCACTGTTTCATTTACTTGGAGTCAGCTGAGAAACGGGAAGCGTTGAAGGCCCATACGCAGGCAGCGCTTCCAAGAGATTGCAAGTAACTTGTAAAAAACATCGCAATATATAATTCAAGAAGAATATCCCTGGATCTATACAGCGTTATTGGCTTGGCGTAATGGCGGGTGTCGTTCTCGGACACCGATTTAGGGCGAGAATGCTCCCCGCAGTGAGCGTCTAATGACCAAGCAACGTCGTTCCTTTTCCACTGAGAAGCGCGAAGCTGCCAGCCTGGTGCTCGATCAGGGCTACAGCCATATCGAAGCAGCCCGTTCGCTTGGATTGGTTGAGTCGGCACTGCCTCGGTGGATCAACCCGCTTTAGGAAGAGCGAAACGGTGTCACTCCTACGAGCTGACATCCGAGCAGCAAAAGATCTAGGAGCTGGAAGCCCGATTCCGATCTGGTAATCAAGGCTTTGGACATGGCCTACGAGCAGCTTGGCCGGCCTCAGAACGTGCTGTTTCACTCAGACCAAGACAACCGAAGCTTCCGTCAGCGACTGTGGCGCTATCGTTTCAAGCAGAGCATGAGCCGCCGCGGAAACTGCCGTGACTAAAACGGTTGTTTCGCAGCCTAAAGATCGAGTGGATACCCGATTGTGGGTTACATGAACGCTGCGCTGGCACAGCAGAATATCGGTCGATTTCGGAGAAGAAGCGCAACGCAGTATCCGAGTTTAGTAGACCACCACAGGGCAGCTAGATACTGGGGTTTTGGCATGTCGCAGCCAGGTAATGATGCATGAAGCAAGCCGCACTCCGGGCTTGCTTCATCAAAGATTTTCTCAGGATTTAGGGAAGCGAATCTGCTCGAATTGAGCAATGGTCGTGTCAAAGGCACGCTTGGCTGCGACTTCCAACGGCAGTTTGCGTAGTTCAGCGGAAATCACTTCGACCCCCCATGGGCCTTGGTAGCCTGCGTCGACGACATTCTGAATGAAGCCTGTGACATCGAGATCGCCCTCTCCGCAGAGCTTGCGATAGTGAGTCGAGTCGTTGAACAGGGTGCCATTGACTTCCTTGGCCGCGTCATTGAGTTCGATAGACTTGATCAGGTCTGTCGGGATTTTTTGAATTTCGTCGTTGCTCATACCGCCACGTGCGACGTGCCAGGTGTCAATCAGAATGCCGCCATTCGGACGCACATCTTTAGTTAATGCCAGAGCACGGTCGATAGTATTGATGCTTGAGAAGGGCAAAAACTCGACGACAACATTCACTCCGAACGGCTTCGCCTTATCGCAGAGGACAGCGAAGTGCTCCCTCATCGCCTCGATGTCTGGTGCGTCTTCATCAAATAGACCACCAGCGACTTTGATGTTTCGCGCATTGAGTTCGCCGGCAGCTTCCAGCAGCTCCATGCAGATCCTGTCCGATGCCGTGCGACGCTCACCGCTCAAATGCCAGTCGATCAGGAATTCGACCTCAAGGTGTTTGATGCCATTGTCTTTGAAGATATTGCGGACGGTCGAAATGCCGTGCCTTTCTACAGTGTGAAGGATATCGGCATGAACGAGCCCCATGCCTCGCCAGCCCGCCTTGGATGCGGCCTCGGCACGCGCCTGCAATGAGTGAGGGCTGAACTCGGTTGCTGCACCAGGGTAGGTATCGCCGGCGATGGTCCAGTAGGCGGCCAGAAGCTCGATATTATTGATCGACATAGGGTGTGCTCTTATTTAACTACGGTTAAGTGTTTCAAACGTGCTGCTGGTCAAGGCAGCGCCGCTCAGCCAGTTGCCGCCAAATAATGGGCATGTCCATAACGGCTGGGAGTGAGGAGGGCCACGTCACTAACCCTCGCATTCTCCTCAACTGATTGCTTCGGACTTGTGCCATTCCCGACGGGGGCGGCTTAGGCGCTGCTCCATCAACTGCTCGATCTCCTCCAATGACAAGCCCTTCGTTTCTGGCAGGCACAGTGAGCAGAAAATGATGGAGCCTATGTTGATCACTGCGAACAGGAAGAACGTCATGCCACCGAAATACGTGAGGGCGACCGGAAAGACGAAGGCAACGATTGCATTGAAGATCCAGAACATCCCAACTGAAATGCCATTCATCAAACCGCGAGCGTGGGTTGGAAAAAGCTCCGACATCAGCAACCAGTAGACCGGACCGATGCACATCTGCATGAAGAACAGGAAAAGCAGGATTCCGGAGAGTGCCAGATAGCTCTGGGCAAGTGAATTCGGCATGAAGTTCATCACAATGCCCAGGAAAATCTGAGCGATGACAACGACGCTCAAGCCGAGCAGAAGCATCGGGCGCCGCCCCATCCGACCGATCAACCACATTCCGATCAGCGTCGCGATAACAGAGATCACACCATTGCCGATAGTCGCTACCAGGGCTCCATTAGTGTCCATGCCCGTGGATTTGAGGATGCTCGGGGTGTAGTACATGAACGCGTTCACGCCGGTGGCCTGAATCATGAACCCCAGACCGATCCCGATCAGCAGAAGTTTGACCAACCACGGCTCGCTCAGCTTGCTCATCATGCTTTGATGAGTACGGTCATGGTCACACTGTTCGGTAATCTCTTTTAGCTCGTGGTCTGCTTCTTCCCTGGTATCGCGAATGTCATGCAGGATCGCTTTAGCCTCGGCGACTCGTCCTTTGCTAACGAGCCAACGTGGTGACGTAGGGACGAAGTAGGTGCCTATAAACAGCAGGGCTGCCGGAACCATCGAGATCGACAGCATGTAGCGCCAAACAGAGGGACTCTCCAAGATGTGTGCGAATAGAGCACTGGAGATGTAAGCCAGACATTGTCCTGAAACGATCATGAGTTCGCTCTGACAAACCAGACGTCCCCGGTGTTTGGGCCCCGCGAGCTCGGCAATGAAGACGGGTACGGTAGCTGAGGCGCCACCTACTGCGATACCCAAGGCAAAGCGCGTGGCAACCATTACCCACATGTCTGGTGATAGAGCGCTACCGATTGCGCCCATGGCGAATAGCAAAGCCAGCATCTTGAGTACTTCAAGACGGCCGAATCGATCCGACATATGGCCTGCGAACAATGCTCCGAATGCGCCGCCGAAAATAAGAGAGGAGGCCACCAGTCCTTCGGTCAAGGGCGTCAGCCCCAGTCCTCCTTGCGATGCTTCGAGTGTCATGAAGGGGAGGGCACCCGAGATCACACCGGTGTCGTAACCGAATGCAAGCGACCCCATGGTAGCGATGGCTGCGATGCGCCAAAGAAGGCCAGTTTTGGAGGGGGCACCAGAGGTGGCGTAATCACTAGTACGCATGACTATCTACCTTTTATTGGATTTATTTGTATGTGTGATGGATCAAGGCTACAGATGATGAAAGCGAAAAAAAATCCGCAATAAGTAAATGTGTTTTCCTCTGCGTGAAAAACTGACAGGGCTTTGGTGCAGTAAATGAAAATCAGAATTTCGATTCTGTAGCTGACAAATGGGGCCGTGAAACCTACCGTCTGGCACCTCTTACGACGGAAAATGGTACGACCCAATGCCGAATGCAGCGAGTAGCTTGAGGCGAGACCTCACTTTCACAATGCCTTTTTCCAACGTTCTGCATCTAGGCTATGCAGACAAGATCAAGGCCACACGGCTCGCTGGTTACAGTGAGCTCACGCTGCAGCCTCAAGAGATCAAGCGTCTAGTTCAACAGGGCTTTTCGATCCAGGATATGCTTGCAATCGCAGCAGATAGCGGGGTTGCTATCAATCGACTTGATCCCTTGTGTACATGGAATCCCGCGTGGCAACCTAAAAACATGGATGAGGCATTTGTCGCCGATCACGCCATGAGTGCGGAGGCGTTCTTCGAAATCTGCAGCGCGCTTGGCTGTCGGTTCATGAGTCTGAACGCTACCTTTGCACACGACGCCTATTCAGTTCAGCAACAGGTCGATTACTACGCCGGTATCTGCCAGCGAGCAGCCGAACATGGATTGGTCTGCGACCTCGAACCTATTCCGATGTGGGGCGTTCGTACTCTGCAAAACGGTTGGGATATCGTGCGCCTGGCTAACCAGGCCAATGGCGGCCTGGTGTTTGACACGCTGCATTTCACTCGCAGCAATTCGACGCTGGAGACCTTGGCAAACATCCCGGGGGAGAGGATTCATTGCGTACAGATCTGTGACGGTGTCCTCGCGCTTCCTCAGGGCTTCACGCTTGAGGAAGACTGCTTTCAGCGTAGGTGGCCTGGGCAAGGCGACTTTGCCTTAAAACCGATCGTTGCTCTGCTGGACGAAATTGGAGGGCTTAATCAAGTCGGCCCTGAAGTTTTCTCAATTGCCAATGCTTCGATGTCTGCAGAGGACATCGCCGCCGCCTGCAGGACGTCACTCGAACACTTCGTCGAGCTTCACGAAACCCCCCAGATCCTGAGTCAGTGATGGTTTCAGCGTGTCCAGTAGCGCTCGTACTCGTTGCGCTTGAAATGCTCTAGGAGAAAATCGATGAACAGTCTTGTCTTCGCAGGCATGTAGCGTCGATCCTGGAAGGCCAGGTTGATGGTAAGTCGTGGTAGATCCCAGTCATCCAGGACGGGCAATAGCCTTCCTGAGATCAGGTCGTCGTGAATGATGTACTTGGGTTGCACCAGAATCCCTGCACCCGCTAACGCAGCAGCCCTCACTATTTGCCCATCGTTGGCTTCCAGAGAGGGCTGTACCTTCACTACCGCTTTCTCATCCCCGCGAGTGAACTCCATTGTGTTTGGATGGTTTGCGAGGCTATAGATGAGCATGTCGTGATCGGCGAGCGCCTCGACCGTGCGAGGAACACCACGCCGTTTGAGATAGCTCGGAGAGGCCGCCAGCACTCTACGGGTAATAGCCAGTTTCCTGACTGCAATGTTCGAGTCTGCTTCGAACTCTCTCGTGCGCACGGCCAAGTCAATCTCACTGTCCATGATGTCGTAATAACGATTGGCACCCAGGATCTTTACCTTGATTCTCGGATACAGCTTTTGAAATTCAGGAACCACAGGGGCTAGGTGCAGCATGGAAAATGAAACGGTTGCCGTAATGGTTAACGTGCCTGTGGGCTCAACCAAAGATGCATTTACGGAGGCTTCGGCTTCGCTCCACTCTGCAAGGAGGGTCTTGCAGCGTGCATAAAAGTCATGGCCGGCGTTAGTCAGGGCAAGTCTTCTGGTATTGCGCTCGATCAGGCGCACCTTCAGCCGGGCTTCAAGTGCGGCAAGGTGACGGCTCGCGGCTGCGTTGGAAATCTCCAGCTTCTCAGCAGCTTTGCTCAGTGTCCCTAGTTCGGCAGTGTGAACAAACAGTTCGAGTTCAGTGAAGCGATCCATTCCTACTCCTGCTAGCTATCGGTGGACTTTTTCATGAGAGAAATAAAGATTTTCATTTTTAGTATTTTATTCCGTCCATCGGCACTTTAGCGTACACGACAGAACTCTGAACAGTCCGGTGCATCGGTGTTTGAGCCGTAATTTCAGCCGACAGCTATCTGCTTGCCACAGCCACAATAACAACTCGATCCAAAGGCCCCTCCATGAGAAACCTAGATGAACAGACCATTACACAGGCAGTCCTGACCCGAAACTCAGGCACTGATGATCGGCGGTTGCATGAGATTCTGACTTCGCTGGTGCAGCACCTTCACGCTTTCGCGCGCGAGACGAAGCTGACGGAGGCTGAGTGGGAGAAAGGCATCGAGTTCCTGACTGCGGTTGGCCAGATCTGCTCGCCCACGAGACAAGAGTTTATTCTGCTATCTGACACCTTGGGCCTGTCGACGCTGGTGATCGCGCAGAATCACAAGAAGCCTGAAGGCTGCACCGAAGCCACCGTGTTCGGTCCTTTCCATGTACAGAATGCACCTCGCTATGACCTCGGTGAGGACATTACTGGTGGCCTTGCCGGGACGCCTTGGTTCGTTAACGGGCGGATTCGCAACATCGATGGTGAGCCGATTCCGCACGCGGAAATCGAAGTCTGGCAGGCCGATGATGCCGGTTTCTATGACGTTCAAAAAGAGGGGCTCGAGGCCTATCACGGGCGCGCAATTCTTCAGGGTGATAGCGAAGGGCGTTATTACTTCAAGACGATCGTTCCCGAGTGCTATCCCATTCCACATGACGGTCCGGTGGGCAAAATGCTGCATGCGCTCAACCGCCATCCCTGGCGCCCGGCGCACCTCCATTTCATGATTTCTGCGACTGGTTACGAGCGATTGGTAACCCATGTATTCCGCGAGGGTGGGGAGTACCTCGATTCAGATGCAGTCTTTGGCGTGCGTTCTTCATTGATTGCTGATTGGGTGCGCCATGATCCCGGGATTGCTCCGGATGGTAGCCAGCAGGAAAAGCCTTTCTACACGCTTGAGTTCGATTTCGTTCTTAATCGCTCCGCATTCTGACCCTATTACCTGGCAGTTATTGACGGTGCCGCGTGCACCTACACCCTGGAGCATCTATGCAACCCGTAAAACACATCGTCATGTGGAATCTGAGTGGCGATACAGAACAAGAACGCACAACAAATATTCAAAAATTGAAAAATGCTTTCGAGGAAATTCGCAGCGAGATTCCAGGCCTTCGCTTGCTCGAAATCGGTGTGGATTTCAGTAAGGTCGACTATGCATGTGATGTTGTTTTGTATTCGGAATTCGACTCAGTGGAAGCGCTGGAAGGTTACGCATCGCATCCGGCACATCTACGTGTCAGGGAAGAGCTGGGAACAGTACGGATCGCACGGCACCAAGTGGACTATCTGTACTGAAGCGCCTACTCCATCTGGCCAGTTGCTGCTGATGGGAGTGGCTTGCTTTCAGGAGTGAAAGAGTCGCCTCCAACTCATCTAACCCGTATGTGGCTGCAGTCCTGGCAGTCAATTTGGAAATGATTATGAGCAAAGACCGACCGAGTTCTTATACGGCCGTCGCAAAGTGGCTGCATTGGATAATGGCGATTTTATGGATCGTGGGCTGGCTGCTTGGGATGGTCGCTGTTTACCTGCGGGATCAAGTAAATAGCGATCATGGGATCACCATTCTGCACAAAGCTGTGGCCAGTAGTTTGTTGTTCTTCATTGTTATCCGCATCCTTTGGCGCCTGTTAAATCCGCCGCCAAAATTTCCGGATAGCATGAGCCCAGCCCTACAGCGAGCAGCTCACGTCGGGCACGTTCTTCTTTACACGGTGGCGCTGGTTGCATTACCCGTTTCTGGATGGTACTGGAGCTCAGTTGCGGATAAGCCTGTTCTGGTGCTGGGGCTGTTTTTGTTGCCTCCCTTGGTGGAGGCGAACCAGGATTTGTACAGCCTGGCCAAATGGATTCACACACTGTCCGCCTGGGGCTGTGGCGTTCTCGTCGGCGGGCATGTACTTATCGCTTTGAAGCATCATTTTGTAGATAAAGACGATGTCTTGAAGGGGATGCTTCTGGGCGGGCGTTCACGAGGGCGTCGGGAAGAGGTCGGTTGACTATTGGAGCTGACGGGTAGCAATGCTCGAACACTCTCGGCGCTTCGCTCGCCATCGGCTTGGGCACATAAGCGATGATACCGGCGTTGTGACAGGCCAGGTTTCTTCTGCGGTCAGCTACTGCTGCGAAGTTCTCGAAAATCAAAGGGATGAGGGCGCGTTTTTACACACGCACACTGACCTTTCAGAGATCCTGACTGCGCATTGCCGTAGTCCGCTTACGCGAGTCGCTGTTCACCGGTGAACTGCAAGGTGATCTTGCAGCGCCGGCAGAAGTAGCGGCGGCCCTTGGCGACCAGTGCGTGGCGTTGGGCGGAGAAGGGGAATTCGCCTTGCGGGCACTGACAGCGGTAGATGAAACGGCTGACCTGGCGTCGTTTCACGTCATAGCTGTGGCAACGATGCGGCGGCAGCTCGTAGACCCCACGCATGATCAGTTGCCATTCCTCACCATGTGGCTGGATGCGCGGGCCGAACAGTTGGTGGGCGATCAGATGAGCCACTTCGTGAGCGACCGTCTGCAGCAGGAAGTCTTCCTGGTTCTCGCGGTACAGCTGCGGGTTGAAGCGCAGTTTGTTTTCCGTGAGATGAGCCACCCCGGCCTTCTGGCCGCGCAGCTTGAAACTCACCTCGGGGCGTTTGAAGGATTGTTTGAAGAAGCTTTCCGCCTGCTGATAGCAGGCTTCGACGCGGGCGTGGATCTGGTCTGGCATGGCGGCATCGGAGGCAGGTGACTGTTGCCGATTATGCCGCAGATCAACTCTTCACGCAGTGATTGCGGGCTGAACGGTGTCTGCCTTCAGCGGTAATAACGCTGTAGCGTTTCCATGGCGTGGTTGATGCTCTGCAGCTGTTGCGTGCTACCGCCGCGATCGGGATGGTGGCGGCTGACCAGTTGTCGGTAGCGCTGCCTGATGATCGACAGGTCGAGCTCGCCGGTATGTGTGTCCAGCTCAAGTACGGCGAGGGCGGATTGTTTTTCCTCGCCGCCCTGCAAGCGTATCCAGAAGGCTTCAAGCAGTTTCTGTACATCCTCCGCACCCGTATCGCGCAGGTGATCGAGGTCGAGGTAATACTCGCGCAGCGGATCGTTCTCGCTCAAGGCGCTTTCACCCGCCTGGTAAGGCAAGAGGCGAATGCACAGTGGGCTGATCTGCAGCAGTGCCATCTGTTCGGCATGCAGCTGATCACGCAGCCTGTAGAGCGTGTGAAACAGCAGGAAGTGGGTGCGAAACAGTTCCAGCGTATCGCTGGGCAGGCGCTCTGCAGTGCCTTGCCTGCGGCTCAGTCGCAGCAGCAGCTGGTATTCCGAGAGGCCTTCGGGAGCTGCATGCAGTAATTCGAGCAGCTGCGCGGCGGGGGTGGTTTCTTCGTTCATCGGCTCACCTTAATCGAAGGTCGGCTGCCTTGCATGACGAAGCGCATGGACCACTCGGCGACGGTTAGCAGGCCGTTGAAAAACGTTGACGAGGCAGCCAGCGCAAGGCAGAAACAGGCGAAAAAGCGGAGTTTACGCATTGTAAATGAGCATGACTCGCTGCGCTCGCCCTTCGGGCCGCACTGAAGTGCGTTAGCCGCAAGCGGCTTGCTAAGCCTGTTTTTAACGCCGCGATGGCAACGCAGGTAGTTTTTCAACAGCCTGTTAGCCGTTTTGTGGCTGGGGTACGCATTATTTTCTGGGTAAAATGCGCGGCTTCAGTACTTCTAGCGGATTTTTGCGCGCCATGGGCACCCTCTCGGTCAATCAGAACAAGCTGCAGAAACGCCTGCGTCGGCAGGCCGGCGAAGCCATTGCCGACTTCAATATGATCGAGGAGGGCGACAAGGTCATGGTCTGCCTGTCCGGTGGCAAGGACAGCTACACCATGCTCGATATCCTGCTGTATCTGCAGAAGGTCGCGCCCATTCACTTCGAGATCGTCGCGGTGAACATGGATCAGAAGCAACCGGGCTTTCCCGAGCACGTGCTGCCGGCCTACCTGAAATCCATCGGCGTGGCGTACCACATCGTCGAGAAGGACACCTATTCGGTGGTCAAGGAGAAGATCCCGGAAGGCAAGACCACCTGCTCGCTGTGTTCGCGCCTGCGTCGCGGCACCCTGTACACCTTTGCCGACGAAATCGGTGCGACCAAGATGGCCCTCGGTCACCACCGTGACGATATCCTCGAGACCTTCTTCCTCAATATGTTCTACGGCGGCACCCTCAAGGCCATGCCGCCGAAGCTGCGCGCCGATGACGGGCGCAACGTGGTGATTCGCCCGTTGGCCTATTGCAACGAGGCCGATATCGAGGCCTACAGCAAGCTCAAGGAATTCCCCATCATTCCGTGCAACCTCTGTGGCTCCCAGGAAAACCTGCAGCGCCAGGTGGTCAAGGACATGCTCCAGGAGTGGGAGCGCAAGTCACCGGGGCGTACCGAAATCATGTTCCGTGCCTTGCAGAACGTGGTGCCGTCACAACTGGCTGACCGCAACCTGTTCGACTTCACCAACCTGAAGATCGATGACCAGGCCACGCCGCGCTTTCTGAATGTGATGAACCTGTAATTTCGAGGGCTGGCCGCAACGATGCACGATTACCGATGGCTGCACGAGTACTGCGTAAACCGCTTCGGTTCGGTCGAGGCGCTCGAAGCGCGCCTGCCGCAGCCGGCCTCTGACAAGAAGCTGCGGGCCCTGAGCGATGATCGCTATCTGTCGATCATGAGCCTGCGCATCTTTCGTGCCGGCCTCAAGCACAGCCTGGTGGACGCCAAGTGGCCGGCCTTCGAGGAAGTGTTCTTCGGCTTCGACCCGGAAAAGGTCGTGTTGATGGGCGGCGAGCGCCTCGAGCGGCTGATGCAGGACACACGCCTGATCCGTCACCTGGGCAAGCTCAAGAGCGTGCCGCGCAACGCGCAGTTCATTCTCGATGTGGAGCGTGGCGCACTGACCGGCCCGGCTGCTGCCGTGAAGACAACCAGCCCTGAGCCCGGTTTCGCCTTTGGCGCGCTGATCGCCGATTGGCCGGTGACCGATATCGTCGGACTCTGGCACTGGCTGGCGAAGCAGGGCAGCCAGCTTGGCGGCCTCTCGGCACCACGCTTTCTGCGCATGGTCGGCAAGGACACCTTCATTCCCAGCGACGACATGGTCGCTGCGCTCAAAGCACAGAAAATCATCGACAAGGCGCCGAACAGCCAGCGTGATCGTGCGGCGGTACAGGCTGCTTTCAATCAGTGGCACGAGCAGAGCGGTCGACCGCTGTGTCAGCTGTCGGTGATGTTGGCGCACACGGTCAATCACTGATGCACCCGCATCTGTCGCGCATCGCCTCGGCCATCGCCGCTGCGCAGCGGATCCTGATCATCACTGGCGCCGGTTTGTCGGCCGACTCCGGGCTGCCTACTTACCGCGGTCTAGGCGGGTTGTACAACGGCCATACCGAAGAGGGCTTGCCGATCGAGGTGGCGCTGTCGGGCGACATGCTGCGCCGCGACCCGGCGCTGTGCTGGAAATACCTGGCCCAGCTCGGCGCCGCCTGCCTGGCGGCTCGGCCGAACGCCGGGCATGTGACGATTGCCGACTTGCAGGCCTTGAAGCCCGAATGCTGGGTGCTCACCCAGAATATCGACGGCTATCACCGTTTGGCAGGCAGTCCGGCGGATCGCCTGATCGAAATCCATGGTGAGTTGGCGCCACTTCACTGCCAGCGGTGTGGCGGCGTGGATGAGCGGCTCGCCGAGCATCTGCAGCGACCGCTACCGCCTTTGTGCGCGCATTGCGGTGGAGTGCTGCGCCCGCCCGTGACGCTGTTTGGCGAGATGCTGCCGGAGGCGGCCGTCGAGCGTCTTTGTGCGCAGTTGGAGAAGGGCTTCGATCTGGTGATCAGCGTCGGCACCAGTGCCAGCTTTCCTTATATAGTCGAGCCGCTGCTGCGCGCATGCCAGTCTGGCGGAGTGACGGTGGAGGTCAATTTGTCGCAGAGCGAGGTCAGCGATCTGGTTGACTTCAGGATGGAAGAAAGGGCCTTAGATGTTTTCCCGGAACTACTGAGTCACATAAAGCATCATAGAATTTGCAAATGGCCCTGTTAGTAGGCATAGTCGCGGCTGTTAATTTTTCACGCCACGGTCGTGCCCATGCGCAAACGCTTCGCACCCCTCGTGCCTCTCGCACTTACGATGGTTCTCGCCGCCTGCGCTAACCATGCTCCACAACCCCAGATCGACGCCCCTGTCCAGGCTTCTCTGCCTGCCAGACCGGTGGTCGCAGCGCCTGTTCTGGACAGGAACGATGCTGTCGAAGACGACGCAGTCGCCGACTTTGCCGATCACGCGCCCTATGAGCTTCCGGTTCTGGCGGATAGTGTCCTCGAGAAAGGGCTTTCCCTGGTCGGTACCCGCTACCGCTTCGGTGGTAGCTCGGTGAAAACCGGTTTCGATTGCAGTGGCTTCATCGGTTATCTGTTCCGTGAGGAACTGGGCATGGAACTGCCGCGTTCGACTCGCGAAATGATCAAGATCGATGCACCGCTGGTCGAGCGCAAAGAGCTGGAGCCCGGTGATCTGGTGTTCTTCAGCACCAATGGCCGCGGTCGTGTCAGCCATGCCGGCATCTACCTGGGGGATGATCAGTTCATCCATTCTTCCAGCAGCCGCAGTGGTGGCGTGCGGGTCGATAGCCTGGATGATCGCTACTGGAAGCGCACCTTCATCGAAGCCAAGCGTGTCCTGGCTCTCGCGCCGACCGAGCATCTGGCCTCCCAACATTGAGGTAGTGCTGTCCGGTCTTGTAGAGATCGGGCAACATCTTGATGGTTTTCAACGAACTGCAGCGTAAAGCTAAAGCTTGCACTGCAGTTGTGAACGCGGCAGAGTAGGACGCATCCAGGCTCCAGGATCGTCCGTCCATGACTGCTACCGTCCGCATCGCCTTCCTGCTTCTCGTCGCACTGCTCAGTGCCTGCTCCAGTCGAGCGCCCGTACCCGCTCCGCAACCAGTCGTTGTAGCGCCCGTTCCTGGCGGTTATCAGGGCGGTGCCGACGATGTGCTGTTTCGTGCCCTGGGTCTTGTCGGCACGCCTTACCGCTACGGCGGCAATACGCCGGCCAGTGGCTTCGATTGCAGCGGCTTGATCGGTTATGTCTACCGCGATGCGGCCGGCATTCAGTTGCCTCGCTCGACGCGTGAGCTGATCAGCATGCGAGCGCCGACCATCGGGCGTGAAGCCCTGCGCAGCGGTGATCTGGTGTTCTTCGCCACCAATGGCGGCCGGCAGGTCAGCCACGCCGGCATCTATGTCGGTGAAGGTCGCTTCGTGCATGCGCCGTCCTCGGGCGGCACCGTGCGCCTCGACAGCCTCGGCAACAGCTACTGGCAGCGCACCTACATCGAAGCCAAGCGCGTCTTTCCGGTCGAGCTGGCCAGCCATCCCTGAGTCTTCGATTGACGCTGGCGCAGCCAATCCTTACCCTTCGTCGCTTGCTTCAGGTGTCCCCGCTTTCGACCGGGGGTGAAACTGGGAAGTCGGTGCGCCACTGCTCTATAAAGCAGGCAATGCCGACGCTGCCCCCGCAACGGTAAACGAGTCAAACCGCGTTTTTTGCCACTGTATCGCTGATACGGGAAGGCGGCGCTGGTGGCCGCGTCTGGATCAGGCGCGGCGCTCGCAAGCCCGGAGACCGGCCTGTCGCTTTCCTGAGTTGCGCGGTGGGCGCGGCCGATGCGCGATCAATCCGGTCTGCGCCTGCCTCCCCTCTGTGTGAGCCTTTTATTGTTCGGCATGAGCCTGGTTCCTGCCCGACCGTTTCACCTGCGTGCGCCTGGCAGCCCGGCGCTGAGGAGATCCCATGAGCCCATCCCCAAGCCGCGAATCGACAGAGCGCGATGCTCGACACAACGCCCGCATGGCGCGCAAGAAAGCCCTGATGGACGAGAAGATCGCTCAAGCCCAGGACGAGTACGGGCTGTTGCTGGTGCACAGCGGCAATGGCAAGGGCAAGAGCAGTTCTGCCTTCGGCATGGTCGCCCGCGCGCTGGGTCATGGGCTGAAAGTTGGCGTGGTGCAATTCATCAAGGGTGGCATGGCCACCGGCGAAGAGCATTTCTTCCGCCGTTTTCCCGATGAGGTCAGCTATCACGTGATGGGCGAGGGCTACACCTGGGACACCCAGGATCGCCAGCGCGACATCGAGAAAGCCCGTCAGGCCTGGGAGGTCGCTCGGCAACTGCTGAACGATCCGCAGATCGCCCTGGTGGTGCTGGACGAGCTGAACATCGCCCTCAAGCATGGTTATCTGGATGTGGATGTGGTGCTGCGTGATATCGAATCGCGCCCCGAGCTGCAGCACGTGGTGGCCACCGGCCGTGGCGCGCCACCAGCGATGATCGAGGCGGCGGATACCGTTACCGAGATGACGCTCGTGAAGCATGCCTTCAAGTCCGGCGTCAAAGCGCAGAAAGGCGTCGAATTCTGATGAGTATGGTTTCCAGTCCCGATGCTGGCGAACGCGCGCCGCGTCACTGTCCGGCGCTGTTGATCGCGGCCCCGGCGTCGGGGCAGGGCAAAACGACCGTTACGGCTGCCTTGGCACGCTTGCACTCCCGCCAGGGCAAGCGCGTGCGGGTATTCAAATGCGGGCCGGACTTTCTCGACCCGATGATCCTGTCCCGCGCCAGTGGCAACCCGGTGTATCAGCTGGATCTGTGGATGGTCGGTGAGGCCGAGAGCCGCCGCCTGTTGTGGGAGGCCGCTGGCGAGGCTGACCTGATTCTCATCGAGGGGGTGATGGGCCTGTTCGACGGCTCGCCATCCGCCGCCGACCTGGCTCGCCGCTTCGGTGTGCCGGTGTTGGGCGTGATCGATGGCTCGGCCATGGCCCAGACCTTCGGCGCGCTTGCCGTCGGCCTGGCCAGCTATCAGCCTGATCTGCCGTTCTCCGGCGTGCTCGGTAATCGCGTCAACCCCGGGCGGCACAATGACCTGATTCGTGACAGCCTGCCGGCATCCATTCGCTGGTACGGCTCGTTGCCGCGCAGCGCCGCCATCGAATTGCCGAGTCGGCACCTGGGGCTGGTGCAGGCAGGTGAACTTGCCGACCTCGATGTACGTCTGGATACCGCTGCCGACGCCCTCGCGCAGACGGCGACCGTAACTCTGCCGCCGCCGGTGACGTTCGCGGCTCCGCCGATGTCGCCCGCACAGCCACTGCTGGACGGTGTGCGTATCGGCGTGGCCCGTGACTCATCCTTTGCTTTCACCTATCAGGCCAATCTCGATCTGCTGGAGCAGATGGGCGCGACCCTGGTGTTCTTCAGTCCGCTGGCCGATGAGCAGCTACCCGAGGTGGATAGCCTTTATCTGCCCGGCGGTTACCCCGAACTGCATCTGCAGGCGTTGGCGGCTAATCGCTCGATGATCGAGGCCATCTCGGCTCATCAGCATGCCGGCAAACCGATCCTCGCCGAGTGCGGTGGCATGCTCTACCTGCTCGATGCGCTGAGCGATGTGGCCGGTGAGCGAGCCGAACTGGCCGGGCTGGTGCCCGGCCACGCACAGATGCAGAAGCGCCTGGTCGCCCTGGCGCTGCAGGCGGTGACGCTGCCCGAAGGGTTGCTGCGTGGGCACAGCTATCACCATTCACGCCTCGAGTCCGATCTGCAGCCGCTGGCCCTCGGCGAGTGCCCCAACGACAAGCCGGTGAGCGAGGCGGTGTTCCGTCTCGGTCGACTTACCGCGTCCTATATTCACTTTTACTTGCCGTCCAATCCGGCCACTGCAGCGGCATTGTTGCGGCCATGAACGATCACGCCTTCAGCGCTGACGAGCGCGCCGCGGTCTATCGGGCCATCGCCGAGCGCCGCGATATGCGTCATTTCAGTGGCGGCGAGGTGGCGCCCGAGCTGCTGGCGAAGTTGCTCGAAGCGGCCCACCAGGCGCCCAGTGTGGGCCTGATGCAACCGTGGCGCTTCATCCGCATCACCCGGCCGGTGCTGCGTGAAGACATCTATCAGTTGGTCGAGGCCGAACGCCGGTTGACCGCCGAGGCTTTGGGCGAGCGTTCCGATGCGTTCATGCGGCTCAAGGTCGAGGGCGTTCGCGAGTGCGCCGAAGTGCTGGTTGCAGCGCTGATGGACGGGCGCGAGGCCCATGTATTCGGGCGACGCACCCTGCCGGAAATGGACATGGCGTCACTGTCCTGCGCCATTCAGAATCTCTGGCTGGCTGCTCGAACCGAAGGGCTGGGCATGGGCTGGGTATCGTTGTTCGATCCTGCGGCGCTGGCCGAGTTGTTGGGCATGCCGCCTGGCAGCAAACCCGTGGCGGTGTTGTGTCTCGGCCCGGTTGAAGCGTTCTATCCAGCACCGATGCTGGCCCAGGAAGGTTGGGCCGAGGTGCGGCCATTGAGTGAATTGCTGTTTCAGGATCGCTGGGGGAACCCATGAATAGCAGCGTGCGCTTATGAGCCTGATCCTCAGTGCGGTCGCTGGCGTTGCGCTGGACGCTGCTCTCGGTGAACCCAGACGCTGGCATCCATTGGTAGGCTTTGGCAAGTTGGCCAGTCGTCTGGAGCAGCGTTTCAACCCGTCCGGTGGTGGCTGGCGCAGCCATGGCGTCAGCGCCTGGTGCCTGGCGGTATTGCCGTGGACGCTGCTGACCATCCTGCTCGTGCAGTTACCCTGGATCGGCTGGCTGGTGCAGATCGTCGCCCTGTACGCGGCCCTTGGCCTGCGCAGCCTCGATCAGCACGCCCAGCCAGTGGCCCAGGCGCTACGCCTTGGCGATCTGCCGTTGGCCCGCCAGCGGGTCGGCTATATGGTCAGCCGCCGCACCGAGGATCTTGATGCCACCGGCGTCGCCCGTGCCGGTACCGAGTCGGTACTGGAGAACGGCAGCGACGCGGTATTCGCCGCGCTGTTCTGGTTTCTCGTCGCAGGCGCGCCAGGGGTGGTGCTGTATCGCCTGAGCAATACCCTGGATGCCATGTGGGGCTACCGCAACGAGCGCTTCGAGCGCTTTGGCTGGGCCGCCGCGAAGATCGACGATCTGCTCAACTACGTACCGGCGCGCCTGGTGGCGCTGACCTACGCGTTGCTCGGGCGAACCGCCACGGCGCTGCGTTGCTGGGAGCGGCAGGCGCCGCAGTGGGACAGCCCCAACGCCGGGCCGGTGATGGCCGCCGGTGCCGGTGCGCTGGGCGTCAGCCTTGGTGGTGCAGCCATCTATCATGGCGAGGTGCACCAGCGCCCCGAACTCGGCGAAGGCCCGCAGCCTCAGGCGCGGGATATCGAGCGGGCGATGAACCTGGTCTGGGGCGGCGTGCTGTTGTGGCTGTCGCTGATGCTGATCGTGGGGGTGTGCGTTGCTTGAGCATGGCGGGCGATTGCGCCGGGCGGCCCTTCAATACGCTATCGAGCTGGCCGACTGGCTGGACGTTTCGACTGGCGTGGCGCCGTATGGTCTGCCGCTGCCCGAGATCCCAGAGCAGGCCTGGATGCGTTTGCCTGAGCTGGATGATGGCCTGGAAGCGGCTGCCTGCGCCTATTACGGCGTCGGGCGGTTATTGCCGGTGGCCGGTTCCCAGGCGGCCATCCAGTGCCTGCCGCGGCTGCGACGCGAGGCGCGGGTCGGCATCGTCTCGCCAGCTTACGCCGAACATGCGGCGGCCTGGCAGCGCGAAGGGCACCGGGTGCTGGAAATCAGCGAGGCGAGCGTCAACCGAGCATTGGAGCGGCTCGACGTGCTGTTGCTGGTCAACCCCAACAACCCCACCGGGCGACGGTTTTCCCCGCAGCAGTTGTATGCCTGGCATGCGCGCTTGGCCGCACGTGGTGGCTGGCTGATCGTCGACGAAGCCTTCATCGATTGCACGCCGGAGCAGAGCCTGGCCGCCCACAGCCATTTGCCGGGGCTGATCGTGTTGCGTTCGTTCGGCAAATTCTTCGGCATGGCTGGCGCGCGGCTGGGCTTCGTGCTGGCCGATACCAGGCTGCTCGCCGAGCTGGAAGAAATGCTCGGCCCCTGGACTGTCAGCGGGCCGACCCGCTGGATGGCGACCCATCTGCTGGAGGATCGCGCTAGCCAGCAGGCTCAGCGGCAGCGTCTTGTCAGGGACGGTCAACGCCTGGCCGACCTGCTGCGTGAGCATGACCTGCCGCCCACCGGCGGTTGCGCGCTGTTCCAGTGGATTGCCTGCGAGCGTGCTGCCTTGCTACACGAGTTTCTTGCCTGTAATGGCATTCTCACCCGGCTGTTCGAGCGGCCGGCAAGCATTCGTTTCGGCCTGCCGCCGGACGAAGAAGGCTGGCAGCGCCTGGATCGGGCGCTGAGCGTATTCGCCGAGGAGTCGCGATGAGCCTGCCTGAACCGGGCGCCACCCTGATGGTGCAGGGCACCACCTCGGATGCCGGTAAAAGTACCCTGGTGACCGCGCTGTGCCGCTGGCTGCGCCGCCAGGGTGTCAGCGTGGTTCCGTTCAAGCCACAGAACATGGCGCTCAACAGTGCGGTGACCGCCGACGGCGGCGAGATCGGTCGCGCCCAGGCGGTGCAGGCCCAGGCGTGCGGTCTGCCGCCCCATACCGACATGAACCCGGTGTTGCTCAAACCCAACAGCGACACCGGCGCTCAGGTGATCATCCACGGCCAGGCCATCGGCAACATGAATGCCGTGGCCTATCACGACTATAAACAGGTCGCCCGCGAGGCGGTGCTGGCTTCCCACCAGCGCCTGCAGGCAACACATCAGGTGGTGATGGTGGAAGGCGCAGGCTCTCCCGCGGAGATCAACCTGCGTGCCAACGATATTGCCAACATGGGCTTTGCCGAGGCGGTCGACTGCCCGGTGATTCTGATCGCCGATATCGACAAGGGCGGTGTGTTCGCCCATCTGGTCGGTACTCTGCAACTGTTGTCGCCCAGTGAGCAGGCGCGTCTCAAGGGTTTCGTGATCAATCGCTTTCGCGGTGATATCGCCTTGCTGCAACCGGGCCTGGACTGGCTTGAGCAGCGCACCGGCAAGCCGGTGCTTGGCGTGCTGCCCTACCTGATGGATTTCCATCTGGAGGCCGAGGACGCCATCGACCGTCGCCAGGTGGGCAAGGCCGAGCAGGTGCTCAAGGTGGTGGTGCCGGTGCTGCCGCGCATCAGCAACCACACCGATTTCGATCCGCTGCGCCTGCATCCTCAGGTCGAACTGACCTTCGTCGGCCCCGGCGAAGCGATTCCGCCCGCCGACCTGATCATCCTGCCTGGCTCCAAGAGCGTGCGTGCTGACCTGGCCTTCTTGCGCAGCCAGGGCTGGGCCGAAGCCATCGACCGGCACCTGCGCTACGGCGGCAAGCTGCTCGGTATCTGCGGCGGGCTGCAAATGCTCGGGCGCCGGGTCGAGGATCCAAGCGGGCTGGAGGGGCCCGTCGGCGGTAGCGATGGTTTCGCCTTGCTGCAGATCGATACGGTGCTGGAATCCCACAAGCAATTGCGTAATGTCAGTGGGCGGCTGTGCCTGGAAGATGCGTTGATCGGCGGTTATGAGATTCATGCCGGAGTGACTTCGGGAGCCGATCTGCAACGCGCCGCGGTTCGGCTCGATGATGGCCGCGCGGATGGCGCGCTGAGTGCGGATGGCCAGGTCATGGGCACCTACCTGCACGGCCTGTTCGAATCCTCGGCAGCCTGTTCGGCGCTGCTGCGCTGGGCCGGTCTTCAGGATGTGCAGGTGGTGGATTACCACGCCTTGCGCGAGCGCGATATCGAGCGCCTGGCCGATCTGGTCGAGGCGCATCTGGATCAGGCGGCACTGCGAGCGCTCTGCGGCCTGGCGATCCACACGGAGATCGAATAGATGCAGGAGTTGATTCTCGGCGGCGCACGCTCCGGCAAGAGCCGATTGGCCGAGCGGCTGGCCGATGAGTCGGGCCTGGAGGTGATCTATATCGCCACCAGCCAGGCGCTCGACGGCGAGATGAGCAGCCGTATCCGGCAGCATCGCGATCGCCGCCCGGCACACTGGGGCCTGGTCGAGGAACCGCTGGCGCTGGCCCGGGTACTCGGCGAGCAGGCATCCGCGCAGCGCTGCCTGCTGGTCGATTGCCTGACCCTGTGGCTGACCAACCTGCTATTGCTGGAGGACGACGCGCGCCTGGTGCGCGAGCGCGACGCGCTGCTGGCTTGTCTGCAGGCGTTGCCGGGCCGGCTGATTCTGGTCAGCAACGAAACCGGTCTCGGTGTGGTGCCGATGGGCGAGTTGACCCGTCGCTATGTCGATGAAGCCGGCTTGCTGCACCAGGCCATCGCCGAACGCTGCCAGCGCGTGGTGTTCACGGTGGCTGGCCTGCCCATGATTCTCAAGGGAGATGCGCTATGAATCTCGATTGGTGGCTAAATCCCTGTCAGCCCCTCGATCAGGTTGCGCGCGACAAGGCCGAGGCGCGGCAGCAGCAACTGACCAAACCAGCGGGCTCGCTCGGCGAACTGGAGCGCCTGGCGATTCACCTTGCCGCGCTGCAGGGGCGTGAACGCCCAGGTATCGACAAGGTATGGATCGCCATTTTCGCGGGCGATCACGGTGTGGTCGCCGAAGGCGTATCGGCATACCCGCAGGCGGTGACGGGGCAGATGCTGCGCAATTTCGTCGGCGGTGGCGCGGCGATCAGTGTGCTGGCTCGGCAGTTGGGCGCGTCGCTGGAGGTGACCGATCTGGGAACGGCGCTGCCGCTCGAGCCGCTGCCAGGCGTGCGTCATCTGCATGTCGGCGCCGGTACCGCCAATTTCATGCGTGAGGCGGCGATGACCCCGGCCCAGGCCCTGATCGCCCTGCAGGCAGGGCGCAACAGTGTTGTCCGTGCCGCACAGGATGGTCGTGAGCTGTTCATCGGTGGTGAGATGGGCATTGGCAACACCACCTCGGCGACGGCGTTGGCTTGTCTGCTGCTGGATTGCCCGGTGGCTGATCTGGTGGGGCCGGGCACCGGGCTTGCCGCCGCCGGCGTAGCTCACAAGACACAGGTTATCGAGACGGCGCTGGCGCTGCACCGTGGGGCCGCCAGCGAACCGATAGAAGCCTTGCGTTGCCTGGGCGGTTTCGAGATCGCGGCGCTGACCGGCGCCTACCTGGCCTGCGCACAGCAGGGGGTGGTGGCGCTGGTCGACGGTTTCATCTGCAGCGTCGCCGCCATGCTGGCGGTGCGCCTGAACCCGGCGTGCCGCGACTGGCTGCTGTTTTCCCATCAGAGCGCCGAGCCCGGCCATCAGCGCCTGCTCGCCGCCTTGCAGGCCACGCCGATAGTGAGTCTGGGCTTGCGCCTGGGCGAGGGCAGCGGTGCTGCACTGGTGGTTCCGATGCTGCGTCTGGCCTGTGCGCTGCACAATGAAATGGCCACCTTCGCCGAGGCGGCGGTGGCGGATCGCGCACCGTGATTCTGCACTTGCTGCGCCACGGCGAAACGGAGCAGGGCGGCGGTCTGCGTGGCAGCCTGGACGACGCGCTGACCGACGCTGGTTGGGCGCAACTACGGGCTGCGGTACAGGCGGATGAGCACTGGGATGCTCTGATCAGTTCGCCGCTGCAACGTTGTGCGCGCTTTGCCGAGGAGCTGGCCGCCGCCCGCGATCTGTCGCTGCAGTTCGAGGCCGCTTTGCAGGAGCTGCATTTCGGCGATTGGGAAGGACGCAGCGCTGCACAACTGATGGAAACCGATGCCGAGGATCTTGGCCGTTTCTGGGCCGATCCCTATGCTTTCACGCCACCTGGCGGTGAACCGTTGCTCGCCTTCGAGGCGCGGGTGCTGGAGGCGATACAGCGCCTGCAGGTCGAGTACCGCGGTCAGCAATTGCTGGTGGTCACCCATGGCGGGGTGATACGCCTGTTGTTGGCGCGAGCGCGGGGCCTGCCCCGTGGGCAGTTGTTGCAGGTCAGTGTCGGCCATGGTCAACGGGTGCATCTGAAGCTCGATGCCCAGGGCCTGCGGGAAATTCCATGACACCTTTCTGGATCGCGCTGCAATTTCTCACCCGCCTGCCGGTGCGCCTGGTCGGCATGCCCACGCCGGAGCAGGTGGGGCGCTCGCTGCTTTGCTATCCCCTGGTTGGCGTGGTGATCGGCCTGCTTCTGCTGGCCGCCGGGTATCTGCTCGAAGCGGCGCCCGTTCCCCTGCAGGCGGCATTGCTGTTGAGCCTGTGGGTCGCACTGACCGGGGCTTTGCATCTGGACGGCCTGGCCGACAGCGCCGATGCCTGGATGGGTGGTTTCGGCGATCGCGATCGTACCCTGGCGATCATGAAGGATCCACGCAGTGGGCCGATCGCCGTGGTGGTGCTGGTGGTGTTGCTGCTCCTCAAGTTCGCCGCGTTGCTGGCATTGCTCGAACAGGGCGATCACCTCGCGTTGCTGCTGGTTCCGGTGCTCGGGCGTGGCGCTCTGCTGGCCTTGTTTCTCTGTACGCCATACGTTCGCGCGGGCGGTCTGGGCGAGGCGCTGGCAGGTCACCTGCCACGCTCGGCCGCCATCGCCGTGCTGGTGGCGACATCGCTGGTCTGCCTGGTGCTCGGTGGTGTCTGGGTGATGCTGGCGGCAGCGGGCATTTTCCTCTGCCTGCGCCGCATGATGCTGCAGCGCCTCGGCGGCACGACGGGCGACACCGCCGGGGCGCTGCTGGAAGTGCTGGAGTGCGTTGTGCTGCTGTTGATGGCATTGCAAATCGCCAACTGATCAAGCCGCCAGTGCCTGGCATTCGTCCGCACAATGCTGGCAGGCTTGAGCGCATTGCTGGCAGTGATCGTGACCGTGCTTGATGCATTCTTCCGCGCAAGCCTGGCAGGCAACGGCGCAGAGTCGGCAGAACTCATCGACCAAGGCACTATCACGCAGCATCAGCACTTCGGCCAACCGACACATATCCGCGCAATCGCGATCCAGTTGAATGCAGGTGCGCATCATCTGCAGGTCTTGCTCTTCAAGGCAGGCTGCCGCGCAGGTTTCGCAGGCAATGGCACAAGCGCTACACGCCTGGATGCATGAGGCATATCGTGTGGAAAGCATTCTCAGTTCTCCTCAGGGTCTGTTGACGTTTCAGCGCAAGCCGCGTTGCCGCGAGAAATCTCGCCAGGCTAGGCGGAGGGCGCCGGTAATGGTTGTTCCCTTGCCAAGTCCTCCAACGACGCTTGGCGAGATTTCCCGCGCAACCCGCAGGGCCGGGCCCGTTTTGCCGCGATGCTGCGTTTCTCGCCGGCTCATTTGGCCAGCCAAACTTCGCGGCTCGTGCCTTGCCTCGCGGCAAAACGGGCTCCGGCGCGGTCGTGCTGAAACGTCAACAAACCCTTAGGGTCGTGTGTGGTTGACTGGAGTCGCCTGGCAATGTTCGGAGTTTCTGATGTGAGTCGATTTTCAGGTTGCGCAAACAATAATGCGGGTATATACATGCATTCCATGTTGCCTACCGAATGCCTCTGCACTCGTTTGCGTCGTGCCAGCCGCGGCGTCAGCAAACTCTATGACGACGCCTTGAGCGATGTCGGGCTCAACGTTGCTCAGTATTCTCTGCTCAAGCATCTGCAGCGCCTCGACAAACCGAGCATCACCGATCTGGCCGATGCCATGGGGCTCGAGCGCAGCACGTTAGGCCGTAACCTTCGGGTGCTCGAAGGCAGGGGAGTGGTGGTGCTGCAGGAAGGTGCCGATCAGCGCAACCGACTGGTAGAGCTGACAGCGCCGGGGCAGCAGCTCCTCACTGAGGCTCTGGGCGCCTGGCAGACCGTGCAGGTGCAATTGAAGCAACGCCTGCAACCGCGACACATGGAAGCGCTCGACGAGCTGCTCGCCAGCCTGGATTGCCAGGGCTCGGATCACCTTCCCCCCACTTAGCGTTTCGACCTGACAACAGAAGGATATGCAATGAGTTCGGTATGGCGCACGAGTTTCTGGCTGATGCTGGGAGCCTCTCTGATCCTCGCCCTGTCTCTTGGCACCCGTCACGGCTTCGGTCTGTTCCTGTCGCCGATGAGCGACGACTTTGGCTGGGGGCGTGGTGTCTTCGCTTTCGCCATCGCCTTGCAGAATCTGATCTGGGGGATCGCTCAGCCATTTACCGGCGCCCTGGCGGATCGTTTCGGTGCTCAGCGGGCGATCATCGTTGGCGGCCTGTTGTACGCAGCTGGGCTGGTGTTGATGGGCCTGTCGGACTCGCCGCTATCGCTGTCGCTCAGTGCCGGCCTGCTGATCGGCATCGGTCTGTCGGGTACCTCGTTCTCGGTGATTCTCGGTGTCGTCGGCCGTGCGGTGCCGGTGGAGAAGCGCAGCATGGCCATGGGCATCGCCGCAGCAGCGGGCTCTTTCGGTCAGTTCGCGATGCTGCCGGGCACGCTCGGGCTGATTGGCTGGTTGGGCTGGTCGGCAGCACTGGTCGCGCTGGGCATCATGGTGGCGCTGATCGTACCGCTCGCGGCCATGGTCAAGGATCGCCCGCAAGTCTCCCCGGGGCCACAGCAAACGCTTGGCGAAGCGCTACGCGAAGCGTGCAGCCATTCCGGTTTCTGGCTTTTGGCGCTGGGCTTCTTCGTGTGTGGTTTCCAGGTGGTATTCATCGGCGTTCACCTGCCGGCCTATCTGGTCGACCAGCACTTGCCGGCTATGGTCGGTACCACCGTGCTGGCCCTGGTCGGGCTGTTCAACGTATTCGGTACTTATATCGCCGGCTGGCTCGGCGGGCGGCGTTCCAAGCCACGGCTGCTCAGTGCCTTGTACCTGGCGCGTGGGGTGGTCATTGCGCTGTTCATCACGGTGCCGCTGAGCGTCTGGACGGCCTATGCGTTTGGCATCATCATGGGCCTGCTGTGGCTGTCCACGGTGCCGCTGACCAACGGCACCGTGGCGACCATGTTCGGCGTGCGCAACCTGTCCATGCTCGGTGGCATCGTCTTCCTGTTCCACCAGTTGGGGTCTTTCCTCGGCGGCTGGCTCGGCGGTTATCTCTACGACCACACGGGCAGCTATGATCTGGTATGGCAGATTTCCATCCTGCTCAGCGTACTGGCCGCTGCCTTGAACTGGCCGGTTCGCGAGCAGCCCGTCGCGCGCTTGCAAGGAGCCCAGGCATGACACTCAGACCCTGGCTTGCAACAGCTATCGGCGCAGTTGCGCTGTTGGCACTGGCAGCGGTCTTCTGGGGCTGGCATCAGGGTGGGCTGGCGATAATGCAGCTGGGGATGAGCCTCTGCTGAACGGAAGGAAAATACCTGATGCGCATGCGACTGTTTGCCCTGCCGCTGGTTTTGCTGGCGTTCAATGTCTCCGTACAGGCCGCCGAGTGCCCGGCGCTGCTGCAGGGTGAGCTGCCCAAGTTGCGCTCCAAGGAGAAGATCGATCTGTGCGAGCAGTTCGTCGGCAAACCGCTGGTGGTGGTGAATACCGCCAGCTTCTGCGGCTTCACCTCCCAGTTCGAGGGGCTGGAGGCGCTCAATCAGCGCTATCGCGAGCAAGGCCTGGAGATCCTCGGCGTACCTTCCGATTCGTTCAAGCAGGAGTCCGACGACGCCGAGGAGACTGCCAGGGTCTGTTACGTGAATTACGGCGTGACCTTCACCATGAGCGAAACCCAGCCCGTCACCGGCGACAAGGCCATTCCACTGTTCAAGGAACTGGCCGCGCAAACTGCCGCGCCGCGCTGGAATTTCTTCAAGTATGTGGTCGACCGGAAGGGGCAGGTGATCGCGCGGTTTTCCAGCATGACCAAACCGGATGATGCGGATCTGATCGCAGCCGTGGAAAAGGCGATCGCTTCCACGCCATGAGCCCCGATGCTATTGAGGCTGGTGGGCTTGAATAAGAAAAATCGCGGCAAGCGCCGCGATTTTTTATGGGTACCGATTTGCACGGTCACCCTGACGGTGACCGTGCTCGGGGCCAGCTTAGAAACGATAGGTCATGGACGCACCCAGGCCGTGGGCGCTGTTCTTGTAGGTCGCCTGGTAAGTGTCCTGGTTGATGTGAACCTTTTCCTCCTTGAGGTAGGAGTAGGCCAGGTCGATGGTCATATCGTCGCTGGGGCTCCAGCCTGCACCGAAACTGAGGATGGTACGATCACCCGACGGAATGCGTGGCGAGCGATCGGTGTTGTTGACGGGTGACTGGTCGTAGGCAAGACCGGTACGCAGCACCCACTGCGGGTTGAGCTTGTAAGAGACGCCGACGGCATGGGCCCAGGTGTCGTGCCAGTTCTGTTCCTCGACGATGCTGGAAAGGGCTGGTTCCAGAGGCCCAGCGACGCCTTCGTTGTCCACGCGAATTTCCTTGAGGCGGCTCCAGCGTGTCCAGGTGCTGCCTGCATACAACGTCCAGTTGTCGTCGATTTCGTGGGTGAAGGACATATCGACGGATTCAGGCGTCGTGAGATCCAGAGACGCATCGTATTTACCCGCCGCCGTTTCAAGGACAGGGCCTGCTCCCGAGACGCGAGTGTCTCCTTCCAGCTCGTACTTGACGCGTGAATGGTAGGTCAGGCCGACGCGGGTTTGCGGTGTGAACTCGTAGAGCACCCCGACATTGAAACCGACTGCTACGTCGTCACCCTTGATCTTCACCTTGCCGTCGCCGGCACCGGGAACAGGGTTGTTGATAGCTGAAGTCAGTTCACCATCAATGCGGTTGAAGGTCGGCCCGAAACCTACGGAGAGCTGATCATTGAAGCGATAGCTGAGCGTCGGTTGTATGGTGACGACACGAACGAAGCTCTTGTCTGCTTCGTAACGCCCCATGAAGCCGCTTTCATAATCGGTGGCCAGACCGAAGGGCGCATAGACGCCGATACCAAACGCAACTTTATCGTCCAGCGGCTTCACGTAGTAGCCCATGGGGACGCCAGTTGTCGGCACCATATCGCCGTCATTGCTGCCGCCTCCGATGCCGCTGGCATGGCTGATATCACTCTTGGCATGAATGGCGGCAGCACCAATATTGATCTGCTCACGTTTGATGCGCGCCATACCAGCCGGGTTGCCGAACACCGTGCTGGCATCTTCAGCGGAGGACGAGCGTCCAGCGAAGGACATGCCCATGCCCGCGACACTTTGCTCGTTGAGTGCAAAGCCGCTGGCCAGGCTATAGCTGGAGGTGGATGCGATGGCGATTGCCAGACCGGTTCTTAGGATTCTTGTATTCACGGGGTGCTCCATGGCAGGTTCGGGGAACTCTCGCTTTGCTGACTCAAAGCCAATCCGGAAAGTTCAGGGTTAAACACGATCCGTCGAAGTGAAGCTGTCCGTCGAGTCAGGATATAGAGCCTCGCAGCACTTGGCACCTATGACTCGGTAGTCAGTTTTTTCAGGCTGCAATTGCCCGCCCGAGGATGCAGCGCTGCCAGGCGGAAATGAATTCGTCCGGTTTACGATAGGGCGCGAATACCTGTTGCCAGATCAATGCCTGAGCGGCGAGATCATCGGCTGCCGGTAGCGCCAGGCGCTGATTCTCGATAAGCATCCAGGCAATCGCGGTTGCATAGCGCAGATTGACGGTCAGTTCGAGGTGCGGTGCGCCGAGAAACGCATGCTGGCTGGCCAGGCCACGTATACGGCTGGCCAGTTCGGGGTCGGCGGCGAGGTGATCGTCCCAGATATGCTGATGGTGGGCGTCGGAAATTCGGTACAGACCGTGCCCGCTCTGGTTGTCCAGGGCTGCGCCAAGCGACGATTGGCAGGCGGCGATGCCCAGCAACAGCGCTTCGGCAGCGATGGACTGTCTATTCAGGTACAGCAGCGTCGGGCGGATCACGTGCTGGTTCAGATCACTGGCGGCGATTCCCATACGAACCTCGTCGGGGAGGTGACCGGTGGGGGAGGGCGCTGGCAGCATCGTCTTGAATGTGGTGTGGCGGTTGGAAGAAGCCCGCTACCACATAATCCCACCGGGAGCAGGGTTTAGCTGCTCAAGTTGAAGCTTAGTGGGATATTCATGCTGTAAAGGGCTGTTTTTAAATCGATTGAAGATGTAACTCAGTGTGCATATGCCGAATAGGAACTTGGAGCGGTCGCTTTAGCGCCATGAAGCGACGTTGACAGCGCAGCGATGGTTTCGGCAGTATCGATGCATAGTCGTCTTGCCCGAGCATTCAATGTTCTCCATCTCCCAGCCCATGTTTTCTGTTCGTAGCCTTGCTGCTGCGCTGCAGTGCGTTTGCCTGGAAGTCGGTAAGTCGAAGAAACAGTCGCTCATTTGACCGGGGCGTGCTGTCCCGTCAGATGGGCTGACAGGACAGAGGCGCAAGGTCGAAGCATCCATTCGCCATACCCCCTTCCCGCACTCCATCGACGGTGACCAGACGGTCTACACCGAGGAGTTGCAAGCATGTCTACATTTTCTGGAGTCTGGGTCGCCCTGGTGACGCCATTTCGCGACGGGCAGGTGGATCTGCCTGGGTTACGCTCTCTGGCCGTACACCTGCTGGACAATGGTGCGGCCGGGCTGGTGGTCTGCGGCACCAGTGGAGAGGCGGCTGCGCTGGATGAAAGCGAGCAGTTGGCGGTGCTCGACAGCGTGCTCGAAGTGGTGCCCGCTTGCCGTGTCGTGATGGGGTTGAGTGGTAATAACCAGGCAGCGGTGCTGGCCCGATTGCAGCGCATCCAGAGCCGTCCTCTGGCAGGTATCCTGGTGCCCGCGCCCTATTACATCAGGCCGTCGCAGCAGGGGCTGTTGAGGTTCTTCGAGGCTATCGCCGATGCCTCGCAGTTGCCGATCGTTCTCTACGACATTCCCTACCGCAGCGCCGTCAGCCTGGACTTGGAGACGATCCGCCAGCTTGCCGGGCACCCACGGATTGTGGCGATCAAGGATTGTGGCGGCGACGCGCGCAAAACCCAGACGCTGATTCAGGATGGAGCGCTCGAAGTGCTCGCCGGTGAAGACGAGCAGATATTCGCCACGCTCTGTCTCGGCGGCCGCGGCGCCATCTCCGCCGCGGCACATATCCGTACCGCCGATTTCGTGCAGGTGGTGGCACATCTGCAACAGGGCGATCTGCAGGCCGGCCGTGCGCTGTTCCGCGAATTGCTGCCATTGATCCGTCTGGCCTTCGTCGAGCCCAATCCGGCGCCGGTAAAAAGCCTGTTGGCCATGCAGGGGCTGATCGCCGATGAGTTGCGCGAGCCCATGTTGCGCTGTTCCGACGGGTTGCGTGAGCGCATGCGCAGCGAACTGCTGTGAGCTTGCAACACGGCAGAGGCTCACGGGATATACTGCGCGGCAATCTTTACGGGAGAGCCGCGTGAGCATCGAAATTGTCTGGATTCGAGACAACGCCAGCCTGGCGGAGCACTGCTCTGCCTGGCGCAAACAGCCATTTCTGGCGCTGGACACCGAGTTCATGCGTGTCGACACCTTTTACCCGATTGCCGGGCTTTTGCAGATCAGCGAGGGCGAGCGTGCCTACCTGATCGACCCGCTGCTGATCGACGACTGGTCGTCATTCGCTGCGCTGCTCGAGGATCAGCAGGTGATCAAGGTGGTGCACGCCTGCAGCGAAGATCTGGAAGTGCTTCTGCGCCTGACCGGCAGCCTGCCAGTGCCGCTGTTCGATTCGCAACTGGCGGCCGGTTACCTCAACCTCGGTTTTTCCATGGGCTATTCGCGGCTGGTGCAGGCGGTGCTGGACATCGAACTGCCCAAAGGCGAGACCCGCTCGGACTGGTTGCAACGCCCGCTGTCCGATACCCAGGTCAGTTATGCCGCCGAAGACGTGGTGCATCTGGCCGAGCTCTACCGGCGTCTGCAGGACAAGCTCTCGGCAGAAAAGAACGCCTGGATACTCGAGGATGGCGCCGAGCTGGTCGCCGGCCTCGGTCGCGAGATTCCCGCCGAAGAGGCTTATCGCGAGGCCAAGCTGGCGTGGAAGTTGTCCCGTGCCCAATTGGCGGTACTGCGTGAGCTGTGCATCTGGCGCGAGCGTCAGGCACGAGTGCGTAACCAGCCGCGCAACCGCATCCTGCGTGAGCACTCGCTGTGGCCGCTGGCCCGCCAGCAACCTGGCGATCTGGTCAGCCTGGGGCGCATCGAAGACATGCATCCGAAAACCGTACGCCAGGACGGTGCGACCATCCTGCAGATGATCCGCGATGCCGCCGCACTGCCGCCGAGCGAGTGGCCGCCCGCCATGCCGGAACCCTTGCCGCTGGAGTCCACGGCGCTGCTCAAGAAGCTGCGTGCCATTGGCCAGCGTGAAGGCGAGCGCCTGGATATCGCCCCCGAGTTGATGCTGCGCAAGAAGACCCTGGAAGCGTTGCTCAAGAGCGGTTACCCGAACGGGCCTTACCGCCTGCCTGATAGCCTGCGCGGCTGGCGGCGTGAGCTGATGGGGCAGGCGCTGCTCGATTGTCTGGCCGCTCAAGGAGAATCCGCTTGAAACGCATCTGCTCCATCTACAAAAGCCCGCGCAAGGATGGGATGTACCTCTACGTGCTGCGTGCCGATGCCCTCAAGCAGGTACCCGAAAGCCTGCTGAGCGCCTTCGGCCCGCCTATTCATTCGTTCGACATGGTGCTTACGCCGGAGCGCGCCCTGGCGCGCGAAGATATCCACAAGGTGCTGGAGAACCTGGACAACCAGGGCTATCACCTGCAGATGCCGCCACCGGAAGAGGATTACATCGAGCATCTGCCGGAAGAACTGTTGCGTCGCAACGATCCAGTCTGAGGAGCGGCCATGCGTGTACTGATTGCCGAAAATGATTACGCCGTGTACCGCGAGTTGCTGCAGCGGGCCTTGCCGGAGCTCGAGCTGATCGCTGGTGACGGGCCCGAGCTGGCGCAGCAGGCGGCTAGTTGCCCGGTGTGGCTGGGCGAGCCTCATCTGTTCGCCGAGCTGATGCGTGCTGGCCACAAGCCGGCCTGGGTGCAATCGACCTGGGCCGGTATCACGCCGCTGCTGGCGGAGGATTTGCCACGGGATTATCAGCTGACTCGCGCGGTCGGGGTTTTCGGCCAGGTCATGGCCGAGTATGTGCTCTGCCATATGCTTGCCCACGAGCGCGAACTCTTCACCCGCCTGCAGGCGCAGCGCGAGCAGCGCTGGGACGGTCGCCTGCCGCACAGCCTGGCCGGGCGCAAGGTGCTGATCGTCGGTACCGGCGAGATCGGCCTGGCGGTTGCGCGCTTCCTGCAGCCGTTCAACGTCGAACTGACCGGCATTGCCAGTAGCGCGCGAACGCTGGCGCCATTCAGCGAAGTGGCTGCTCTCGAAGACCTGCCGCGGCTGGTGGCGCAGGCCGATTACGTGATCAATCTGCTGCCCAATACGCCGGCCACTCGCGATATCTACGATGCTGCGTTGTTGGCGCGCTTCAAGCCGTCAGCCGTGTTGATCAATGCCGGGCGCGGTATGGCAGTAGTCGATGAGGATCTGGTCACGGCGCTGGCCAAGGGGCAATTGGCCGCTGCGGTTATCGATGTCTGCCGTGAAGAGCCGCTGCCTGCCGGGCATCCGTTCTGGACGGCCGACAATCTGCTGCTGACCGGCCACAGCGCGGCGCCGAGTCTGCCGCATCTGCTGGTCGAGTTGTTCGTCAGCAATCTGCAGTGTTATCAGGACGGTACCACGCTGCAGGGGCTGGTGGATTTCTCTCGGGGTTATTGAGCCGCGCCGTCGGGCGTGGCTTGTACTGCGCGGCCGGCAGACCTAGACTGCCGGCCTTTTCACCTGTTACCTCCAGTTCTGATCATGGCCGCCCCCGTACAACCTTTCTGGAAACACAAGACCCTCGACCAGCTCGACGCTCAGGAATGGGAATCGCTGTGCGATGGTTGCGGTCTATGCTGCCTGCAGAAGCTTGAAGACGAGGACGACGGAACGGTCTATTACACGCGCATCGCCTGCAAGCTGCTCGATCTGAATACGTGCCGCTGCACCGACTACCCGAATCGCAAGACCTTCGTGCCGGACTGCATTCAACTCACCCCTGCGCAGGCGGATCAGTTCCAGTGGCTACCGCCTACCTGCGGTTACCGGCTGGTCAGCGAGGGCAAGGATCTGCCGCTCTGGCATCACCTGGTGTCCGGCGACCCGGATGCGGTGCATCGCGAACGCATTTCCCAGGCGGGGCGTATGCTCAGTGAGAACAGCGTGGCCGAGGATGATTGGGAAGAACACCTGATCTTTCGCGCTGGCTGAGTGTCTGTGATATGCCGTTAAGGCTCGCTTAAGCGGGCTGGTGTCTTATGGCGCTATTGCGCCATGCGGTTGTTGTGCTGTGATCCCATGGAACGATCCGATTCGTCTGTTCTGGAGTTGCCTGTATGTCGATTCGCTGCCTGCTGCTTTCCGCTGTTCTGTTGAGTACCGGCACTCCCTTGTGGGCAGCCGGCAAGGTCGATCTGGACTACAAGGTAAAATTCCTTCCGCAAAGCGATCAGGCCGAAGTCAGCATCAGCCTGGAGAAGGGCGAGCGCGTGCGCAGCCTCAACTTCAATCTGGGCGATAACGGTTACTACAGCGATTTCAAGGCCGATGGCGAATGGAAACAGGACGATCCGCAACGCGGTCTGTGGGTGCCAGGCAAAGGCAAGGCCACCCTGACTTACAAGGTGCGTATCAGCCATCCGCGTGGCGAAGGCCGCTTCGACGCGCGGATGACCGAAGATTGGGCTCTGCTGCGCGGCGACGACCTGATCCCCAGTGCGCTGCTCAATCAGGTCGATGGCACGAATCTGGTGGCGCGCCTGGAGTTCGATCTGCCCAAAGGCTGGCGTAGCGTCGAGACCGGTTGGCCGCGAGTGGGCAAGAATAAATTCCGTATCGACAACCCGCAGCGCAAGTTCGATCGCCCGACCGGCTGGATAGTCGCCGGCAAGATCGGCACGCGTCGCGCCAAGCTCGGTGAAACCCAGGTGACCATCGCCGCGCCGATGGGTGAGGGCATGCGCCGTATGGACGCCCTGACCCTGCTGACGTTCGTCTGGCCGGAGATGCAGGCGGTGTTCCCGCGTGACCCTGGCAAACTGCTGGTGGTCGGCGCCGGTGACCCGATGTGGCGCGGCGGCCTGTCGGCACCCAACTCCTATTTCATGCATGCCGACCGTCCGCTGGTCAGCGAAAACGGCACCAGCTCCCTGGTGCACGAACTGGTGCATGTGTTCAGCCGCATCAGAGACACCGACAAGAGTGACTGGATCAGCGAAGGGTTGGCCGAGTATTACGCCATCGAAGTGATGCGCCGCGCTGGCGGGCTGAGCGAGGATCGCTACCAGAAGGTACGCGAGCATCTGATCAAGTGGAGCAAGCCGGTCAAATCTCTGCGCACCGAGAACTCCACCGGGCCGATCACCGCCCGGGCGGTTCTGCTGCTGCAGGAGCTCGACCGGGAGATCCGCCAGGCCACCAAGGACGGTCAGCAGCGCTCGCTGGATGATGTGACTCGCGGCCTGATGCGCCTGGACAAGGCCAGCACCAAGGATTTCATCGAGATCACCGAAAACGTCATGGGCCGCAGTTCCAAGGTGCTGGATACCCGGCTGCTGCGCTGAGTGGGAGACTGCGATGATCTTGCGTGCAGGCTCGCGGCGATCCTAAGCTCTGGGAAATCGTCGAGAGCATTCCCATGTTTGGTATCGAGCATTTCGCGTTGTTCCTGGCTGCCACCCTGGCGCTCAACCTCACCCCAGGTCCGGACATGCTGTACATCGCCTCGCGTTCCAGCGCCCAGGGGACGACAGCGGGTCTGGTATCCAGCCTCGGTATCGGAGCTGGTTGTCTGGTGCACATCGTCGCCGCGGCGTTTGGCCTGTCCGCTCTGTTGATGATGTCGGCGGTAGCGTTCAGCGTGGTCAAGTGGGTAGGGGTCGTCTACCTGATCTGGCTCGGCATTCAGCTGATCCGCTCCGGCTGGCGCATCGAGCAACGGACGAGCCTGCAGGAAGCCGGGTTGCGACAAATCTTCTTGCAGGGTGTGTTGGTCAACGTTTTCAACCCGAAAGTGGCGCTGTTCTTCATCGCCTTTCTACCGCAGTTCGCTCATCCGGCGTCTCCTGCCTTCATCTGGGAAATCCTGTTCCTGGGGCTGCTGTTCACCTTCTGCGGCACGCTGATCAATGCCGGTGTGGCGGTGTTGGGCGGGTATTTCGGTAATCGAGTTGGGCAGAACCCCACTTGGCGGCGCTGGCAGCAAAGCGTAGCTGGCGCGGTAATCATGGCGATGGGCGTCGGCTTGGCCCTCAGCGAGCGGAAATCCTAGCCAACCTGGGTTTCAGCCCCCTGAGTTGGAATGCCATTTCTCTCGATCTGCCCACTTTTAATGCGATTACGCCCAATCCGGTGCAGGTGCCGGATTGGGCGTTTTGCTTTGGGGCCCCGTCATTGCTGACTTTGGTCGAGCTATCAATGAAGTCGATCTTTACTATTCCTGGGATCAAGTTTTTGATCAAATTTTCTTGAGTAACATGAGCTCCATACCCACTTACGTCCTCCCAAGGAGCTCAACATGAAAACTGAATTTATCGCCAGCCTGTTTATCGCCACCCTCGCCAGCTCTGCTTTCGCACTGCCGCAAGCGTCTGTCGATGCCACTACTTCGCACTCGATTGGTGCGCAGAAAGTCGCTGAAGATGGCTTTGACCGTACGCCTGCTGGCCGAACCGTTGCCGAGGATGGCTTCGACCGTACGCCTGCTGGCCGAACCGTTGCTGAGGATGGTTTCGACCGTACGCCTGCTGGCCGAACCGTTGCCGAGGATGGTTTCGACCGTACGCCTGCTGGCCGAACCGTTGCCGAAGATGGCTTCGACCGTACGCCTGCCGGTCAGACCGTTGCCGAAGATGGCTATGACCGCACACCCGCCGGTTTGATGGTTGCCGAAGACGGTTATGACAACACGCCGGCAGGAAAAAACCAGCATTCCTGAGTAGTCGTCTCAAGCATAAGCCTGGCATAGCCCAGGCTTTACTTTTTCTAGTACTTGGCGCCAGTCTTGGTGTTGTTGCCCTTGGCCAGGCGGTCATAGAGCACCACGTTGACCGTCGCTGCCAGGTTCATACAGCCCTGAGTCGGGATGTACACCACCTCTTCGCACCAATCGCGCACGGCTTTGTCCAGCGAGCCGTCTTCCGGGCCGAAGATATAGAAGGCGCGATCCGGATGGGTGTAGGTCGGCAATGGTCGGGCGCCGTCCACCAACTCCACGGCCACGGGGGTGCAGCCCAGCGGAATGACTTTCTGCAGATCATCGATGCCGATCAGGGGAATGTCCAGATGCACGCGCTTGGTATCGGTGACGAAGTCCCGGGCGCGCTCGTAGCGCTTGCCGGTATAGAACACCGAGGCTACGCCGTAGCAACCGGCGGCGCGCATCACGGCACCGACGTTTTCCGGTGACTTGGGATTGTAGAGACCGATGCAGCTGTATCGTTTGTTACCCACGGACGACAGGCCTTGCGCAAAAGGAGCGGCATTATACGGCCTGTTTAGCTCCTAGGATTTTTTCTGAAGCAGATCGGTCAGGTTGGCAAAGGCCTTGTGGGTCGTTTTCGGCCCCGTCTGGCTGGCGGTGGAGCCTTCGCTGAAATACTGCTGGTCGGTGTAGCGGGCGTGTTCGTTGTCGTGACAGAACAGGCAGAGCAGTTCCCAGTTGGAGCCGTCCTGGGGATTGTTGTCGTGATTATGGTCACGGTGATGCACGGTCAGTTCGCTGAGGCGTTTGCCGGAGAACTCACGTGCGCAACGTCCACAGACGTGCGGATACATGCGCAGGGCCTTGTCCCGATAGCCCTCTTCGCGGCTGCGCTGGGCATCGGCGAGGATGCGGTCGAGTTTGGACGTGGGCGTGTTCATGATTTATGTCTCATCGGCTAATGCACCCAGTCTAGGGCCGGAGATCGGTCGCTACAACTGTCGTGCACCGACCGTCGGCCTTGGATGATTTCACCCGCACTTACTCGCAAGCAGTCATACAAACGCAGTACATCCATCCTTTGGGAGAAAATGTAATGCGCCTATTCACTGTAACGCTGATGAGCCTGCTGCTGTTGAGTGCTGGAGTCCAGGCCCAGCAAACCGATCCTCAGCCTGCGGGCGAACCTGCAGGCACGCCAACCCAGCCGGCGCCACCCGTGACGCTTCCCCAGGCGCCGAACGTCGAACCGGACTCGCCACCGCTGATCCGTGACGGGCGCGAGAATCGCGATACGGATGAGCAACGCCGTGAGCACGATGAGCCACTGACCGATGAGCCGGCCGACTCTGATGGTGAGGAGTAGCCGGGCGTTTCAGGGTTGCCGTGGCCTTGCGACCAGCAGTTAATGCAAGCCGAGTACCTTGAAGAGGAACGCATATTCCAGGGCGACATCGCGTAGCGCCTGGTAACGGCCACTCATGCCGCCGTGGCCGGCTTCCAGGTCGGTCTTGAGCAGCAGCAGATTGTCATCGGTCTTCAGCTCACGCAGGCGTGCCACCCACTTGGCGGCTTCCCAGTACTGCACGCGGCTGTCGTTGTAGCCGGCCACCGCGAGGATCGCTGGATAACGCTGTGCGCGCACGTTCTCGTAAGGGGCGTAGCCCTTGATGCGCTCATGTACCTCGGGCTGGCTGGGATCGCCCCATTCGTCGTACTCGGTAACGGTCAGTGGCAGCTCCGGATTGAGCATGGTGTTGAGCACATCGACGAAGGGCACTTCGGCGATAGCCGCTGCGAACAGATCCGGCCGCTGGTTGAGCGTTGCGCCGATCAGCAGACCGCCCGCGCTGCCACCGCTGATGGCCAGCCGCGATGGGCTGGTGAAGCCCTGTGCGATCAGGTGCTCGGCACAGGCGATGAAGTCGCCGAAGCTGTTCTGCTTGTGCTCCAGCTTGCCGGCACGGTACCAGGCCTCACCCAGCTCGCCGCCACCGCGTACGTGGGCGATGGCGAATACCACGCCGCGGTCGAGCAGGCTCAGGCGGGCGTGGGAAAACCAGGTGTCGAGGCTTTCGCCATAGGCACCGTAGCCGTACAGATACAATGGCGCTGCCTGACCCAGGGCATCGCGGCGGGCGACCAGGCTGATCGGCACCTGGGTGCCATCTGGGGCTGTCGCCCACAGGCGCTGGCTGAGATAGGCATCGGCATCGAACTCGCCGAGTACCGGGGTTTCCTTGAGGATCTGCTGGGCGCCGTCTGCCAAATTCAACTGACGAATCTGCGCGGGGCGATTGAGCGCTTCGTAGCGCAGGCGAATCACCGGGCTGGCGAATTCCAGGCTGTCCTGCACGTACAGGCTATAGGCGGCATCCGGCAGGCTGACGCGATAACCGGCCAGCCCTTGAGGGCGCACGTCGATGATCGGCAGGCCACCTTCGCGCAGGCTGAGCACCAGGGCCGACTCGGCCAGGCTGACGCCTTCGAGCATGATCTGTTCGTCGTGCGCCACCAGTTCCTGCCAGTGGGCGCGTGTCGGCTTTTCTGGCGTAGCGCTGTACAGCGCGAAGTTGATCCCGGTCTGGTTGCTGCGAATCAACCAGGCCCATTGGCCGTCGAGCTTGCCATGGTCGGCGTAGTACTCATGACCTTCTTCCCGCGGCGCCAGGCACTGGAAGGGTTGTCGCGGGGTATCCGCATCCAGCACCCAGCATTCGCTGGTGGTTTTGCTACCCAGCAGCAACACCAGTTGGCGCTCCGAACTGCTGCGGTAGCAGGTGAGGAAGAAACGGCCGTCGGGTTCATGGAAGACCTGTGCGCTCTTCGTTTCGCCAAGCCGATAGCGATGCAGCGTGCCGGGGCGATGGGCTTCATCCAGTTCGCCATAGAACAGGGTCTGGCTGTCGTTGGCCCAGGTCATGCTGCCGTCGCAGTCGTCGAACGGCAGCTCTTCGATCACGCCGCTGGCCAGCTCCTTGACGAACAGGCGGTAGATCTCGTCGCCACTGGTGTCCAGGCTGTAGGCCAGACGCTGTTGGTCGGGGCTGATACTGAAGGCGCCCAGTGACAGGAAACCGCCGGCCGCGATTTCGTTGGGGTCGAGGAGCAGTTGTTCGGCGCTCTCATCGAGGCTCAGGCCGCCATCGGCAGGACGAGGGCAGCGATAGTGACGCGGATACTCGTCGCCCGCCGTGGTGCGTTGGTAATAGAGATAGTCGCCCCAGGGCGTGGGCAGCGACAGATCGGTTTCACGGATGCGCGCCTTGATTTCCTGAAACAGTTGTTCGCGCAATTCGCCCTGATCGCTCAGTTGGCTTTCCAGGTAGGCGTTCTCGGCACGCAGGTGAGCCAGCACCTCGTCGCTGTCGCGGGCTTCGAGCCAGTGGTAAGGATCGGCGCCAGTGTCCTTGCGGGCGATAGGGGCGGTGGTCATAAGGGTCTCCAGAACGCGGGGCGACGCCAAAGGGCACCTCTAAAAACTACCTGCGTTTTTAGAGGTGCCCTAAAGGCGCCGAACCAGGGAAAAGCCGTTATCATAAGCGTCTTTGTCGTCAGGCAACCGCCGAAAAGTGCGGATTGGCCCGTTCGAGCCCTGTCAAGCAAGGGAACCTTCCCCCTCATGATCGAAAACGACTATCTCCTCGCCTGGGGCGCCTATGCCATTGCTGCACTGGGCTGCCTGCTGGTGTGGTTTCGCATGACCAGCTGGATGTGGCGCTACCTGCGTGAGCCCCTGCGCGTGCTGGTGGCGATTCTGCTGTTCTGCCCGACCATCGTCGATCCTGCCAAGGAGTTGTTTGCGCCTGCGGTAGCGATCGTTGCCCTCGATCTGCTCTTCAAGATAGGCAGCAACGCCTGGCGCGCCGTGGCGGATCTGGCCATGTACGGGCTAATCGTGTTCGTCATCTACCTGGTGTTCGTGGCCATTCGCTGGCCGCTGGAGCGCAGCTGGAAGGCACGCAAGGCTGCACGCGAAGAGGAGCGGGACGAAGACAGCGACCTGACCCTGCGCGAGCGCCTGCAGCGCAAGCCCGAACCCGAGCACTCGTCACATAGCCCCCGCAACGCTCGCGTCGAGCCGCGTTTGTAAGCCCGATCAATCGAGAACCAGATCATGTGTGAACTGCTCGGCATGAGCGCCAACGTCCCCACCGATATCGTGTTCAGCTTTACCGGGCTGATGCAGCGTGGCGGGCGTACGGGGCCACATCGCGATGGTTGGGGCATCGGTTTCTACGAAGGGCGCGGCCTGCGCCTGTTTCAGGATCCGCGGGCGAGCAGCGAGTCGGAAGTGGCGCAACTGGTGCAGCGCTACCCGATCAAGAGCGAGGTGGTGATCGGCCATATCCGTCAGGCCAATGTCGGGCGTGTGTGTCTGGCCAATACCCACCCGTTCGTGCGTGAGCTGTGGGGGCGCAACTGGTGCTTCGCTCACAACGGCCAACTGACCGATTTCCGCCCGGCCCTGAGCTTCTACAGGGCAGTTGGCGATACCGACAGCGAATCGGCCTTCTGCGATCTGCTCAACCGCATCAGAACGGCGTTTCCGGAAGCAGTGCCGATCGAGGTGTTGTTGCCTGAACTTGTCGCAGCCTGCGTGGCCTATCGACAGCACGGCGTGTTCAATTGTCTGCTCAGCGACGGTGACTGGTTGTTCAGTTTCTGTTCCAGCAAGCTGGCGCATATCACCCGACGTGCGCCCTTCGGCCCGGCGCACCTGCGCGATGCCGACATGAGCGTGGATTTTCATGCCGAGACCACGCCCAATGACGTGGTCTCGGTACTGGCCACCGAGCCGTTGACCGACAACGAGCAATGGTCGCTGTACCAGCCTGGCGAATGGCGCCTGTGGCGCGCGGGCGAATGCATCGCCCAAGGCCTGAGCAACTGACGAGCGTCCCGCGTGGCGGGGCCGCGGGGGAAGGATGGTAAGAAGTTATCTGCGTCTGGCGTTGTTCGCTCTGGGCCTGTTGATGGGCGTTCAGGTGCCGGGTTTCATCGACGACTACGCCAAACGCGTCGAAGCCCATCGCCTGGAGTCCGAGCAGAGTCTGAGCGGCTTTCGTGAAACGGCGCGACGCTTCTTCGAGGGCGATCTGCAGCGGCTGGTCGGCCATTATCGCGGCAGCAGCGACCCGGTGATGCAGAGCGACGCGCGCAGCGTGGGCCTGCTGGTCGAGCGTTCCGAACTGCTCCAGCGCGAGTCGCTTGCCATGCAAGGGCCCTGGTATAGGCAGGTCTGGCACCTGGCGACCGGCGCGGACGAGCAACTGCTGCAGGAAACCCATGCTGCCTACCGTTATCAGGTGCTACTGGCGCCCGAGGCAATCGCCTGGGGTATCGCCTGTGCGCTGTTCCTCGCCTGGGTAGTGGAAAGCATCGTGCTATTGCTGGCCTTGCCGTTCCGTCGCCGTAATCGTCGCGAAGTATCCGAGCGTCAGCAGCCGCGCATGCGTTAACGCGGATGTGGATCGGGTGGATCGGGCGCGTAGCTGACGCTCTTTTCGTCCACCAGCCTCGGTGGCTACGGTTGTGCAGCCCTGACGGCGATCAAGGTTTTTCGCCCGGCGGGACAACGGTCAATCCCTATTTGGCCAGAAAGCGCATCCCATCCTCCAACCCCTGCAGGGTCAGCGGATACATCTGATCATTGATCAGCTCGCGGATGATGCCGGTCGAAGTGGTGTAGTCCCAGGTCTGGCGTGGATAGGGGTTGATCCAGATAAGTTTCTTGTAGGTTTCCATGAAGCGCCGTATCCACAGGTGGCCGGCTTCCTCGTTCCAGTGCTCGACGCTGCCGCCGGCCTGGGTGATCTCGTAGGGCGCCATGGCGGCGTCGCCGATAAATACGACTTTGTAGTCGGCACCGTACTTGTGCAGCAGGTCATGGGTGGAAAAGCGCTCGGCGTTGCGGCGCAGGTTGTTCTTCCACACCGATTCGTACACGCAGTTATGGAAGTAGAAATATTCCATATGCTTGAACTCGGTGCGGCAGGCGGAGAACAGCTCCTCGCAGACTTTGACGTGGGCATCCATGGAGCCGCCGATATCGAACAGCAGGAGTAGCTTGACCGTATTGCGGCGCTCCGGGCGCATCTGGATGTTCAACAAGCCGCCGTCCCGGGCGGTATGGTCGATGGTGCCATCGAGATCCAGTTCGTCCTGTGCGCCCTGGCGGGCGAACTTGCGCAGGCGGCGCAGGGCCACCTTGATATTGCGGGTGCCCAGCTCGACAGAGTCGTCGAGGTTCTTGTACTCGCGCTGATCCCAGACCTTGACCGCTTTGCCCTGACGCTTGCCCGCGTCGCCAACGCGGATGCCCTCGGGGTTGTAGCCGCCTGAGCCGAACGGGCTGGTGCCGCCGGTGCCGATCCACTTGTTGCCGCCAGCGTGGCGTTCCTTCTGTTCCTCCAGACGCTTCTTGAACTCTTCGATCAACTGGTCGAGGCCGCCGAGAGACTGGATCTGCGCACGTTCTTCGTCGCTCAGGGAACGCTCGAACTCTTTGCGCAGCCATTCTTCGGGAATCAGGGCCTCCAGGTGCTGATCGAGACTCTGCAAACCGTCGAAATAGGCCGAGAAGGCACGGTCGAACTTGTCGAAGTGGCGCTCGTCCTTCACCAGGATTGCGCGCGACAGGTAGTAGAACGCGTCCATGTCGGCGAACACGACGTTGTGCTTGAGTGCGTCGATCAGGTCGAGTAGCTCGCGCAGGGAGACCGGAACCTTGGCGGCGCGCATCTCATTGAACAGGTTGAGCAGCATGGTTGCTATCTCCCGATTACCCGTAGGGTGAATAACGCTCTTTTTATCCACCGTGCCCTTAGGGTCTGTTGACGTTTCACGCACGGCCGTGCCGGAGCCCGTTTTACCGCGAGGCAAGGCACGAGCCGCGAAGTTTAGCTGGCTAAATGAGCCGGCGAGAAACGCAGCATCGCGGTAAAACGGGCCCGGCCCTTCGGGTTGCGCGGGAAATCTCGCCATGCGTTGTTGGAGGACTTGGCAAGGGAGCGACCATTACCGGCGTCCTCCGCCTAGCCTGGCGAGATTTCTCGCGGCAACGCGGCTCGCGCTGAAACGTCAACAGACCCTACGGCAGGGGTGACGGTGGAAAACGCTTCGCGGTTCTCCATGGGATGGCTATCCACTCGTCTTCAGCGATTGCCGCGTCGCGCCATAAATGCCAGGCGCTCCAGCAACTGCACATCCTGCTCGTTCTTCACCAGGGCGCCGGCCAGTGGTGGGATGGCCTTGGTCGGGTCGCGTTCGCGCAGCACCGCTTCGCCGATGTTGTCGGCCATCAGCAGTTTGAGCCAGTCCACCAGTTCGCTGGTCGATGGTTTCTTCTTCAGGCCCGGTACCTTGCGCACATCGAAGAACACATCGAGGGCTTCGGCCACCAGGCTGTTGCTGATGTTGGGGTAGTGTACATCGACGATCTTCTGCAGGGTCTGGCGATCCGGGAAGGAGATGTAGTGGAAGAAGCAGCGGCGCAGGAAGGCGTCCGGCAGTTCCTTTTCGTTGTTCGAGGTGATGATGATGATTGGCCGTTGTTTGGCCTTGATCGTCTCGTCGGTCTCGTAAACGTAGAACTCCATCTTGTCGAGTTCCTGCAACAGGTCGTTGGGGAACTCGATGTCGGCCTTGTCGATTTCGTCGATCAGCAGCACCACGCGCTCGTCGGCCTCGAAGGCCTCCCATAGCTTGCCTTTCTTGATGTAGTTGCGAACGTCGTGAACCTTCTCTGAGCTCAATTGTGAATCGCGCAGGCGGCTGACCGCATCGTATTCATACAGGCCCTGGTGAGCCTTGGTGGTGGACTTGATGTGCCAGGTGATCAGCCGCGTGCCTAAGGATTCGGCCAGTTGCTCGGCAAGCAGGGTCTTGCCGGTGCCGGGTTCGCCCTTGACCAGCAGCGGCCGCTGTAGGGTGATGGCCGCATTGACCGCCAGTTTGAGGTCGTCGGTGGCGACATAGGACGGTGTGCCTTCGAACTTCATCGGGTAATCCTCGTGCAGCAAGGGGCAGGGCGGTTGCGAAAATGGCGACTATAACGTGCCGGGGTCGTGGGTGTGAACGCGGGGCACTTATTCAGTCACTGAATGGACGCACTCATTCTTCTTCCGCGGCGCCACGTTCGAATCGACTGTTGAAGGCTTCGACGAAGCCATTGCGCAGGATGCCGATGAACGCCTGGAAGGCGCTGATATCCTGCTGACGGGTGCTGCCGCGCAACTCCACGCGGGTGGCGATCTGATCCTGGCGCTGGTTTTTCAGCACTTTCTCGCCGCCGCCAACCACGGCTTCCCAGATGGAACGGAAGAAGCCTTTGTCTTCGTTTTCCACGTCCTGCTGCCAGTCGAACACTTCGACGTTGCGCAGCAGCGGCTTGATGTAGCCGCTGAGCTGGGAATCCTCGGCGAAGGCCTCGACCACCAGATCGCCATTGCCGCTCTTGAAGTCGAACTTGCCATAGGCGTTGGCCAGGTCATTGAGGCGCGGCAGCTCGAGGCCGGTGGCGCGCACGCGGAACTCGAAATCCTGGAAGTTATGGAAGGGGTCGAATACCGCGCTGGCTTCCAGTGGCGCATGGTCGAGCAACTGCGCCTTGCCTTCGAAACGGGCGACTCGATCGCCCTGTTCGTCGGCCACGTTGGTCAGGTTGTACAGGCTGGCCTGGATGGCGTTGGCCTGGATCTTCACTGGCGGTGATGTGCCGAAATTGTAGAAGCCCAATGTGCCGTCGTTTACCCGCACTTCGTTGAGGGTTATCGGCAGCAGCTTGTTCAGTTGTTCGCGCCAGTCGGTGCCTTCACCGGTCTGCGAGTCATCGCTGTTTTTGCCGTCGACGAAGTTCACCTCGGGCTGCTCGAATACTACGCGGGCGACGATGGCGCGCTCGCGCCACAGTGCGTTCCAGCTCACGGAAATATCGATCAGCGGTGCATCGACGAAGGGTACCGGCAGATCCTGGTCGGCCTTGATGATTTGCAGGCCATTGATCTGGTAACCACCGCGCCACAGGGCCAGATCGACATCGTCGACATGACCGCGGTAGTCACCCATGTCGGCGAGCTTGTCGTTCAGGTAGTTGCGCACCACGTAGGGCAGGGCGACGTGGGCGACCAGCACCAGTGCGAGCAGACCCAGGCTGATCCAGAGTGGCAGGCTGTAGCGGCGTTTCATCGGATGCATCCGTTTAGGCGTTGTCTGGGTGGACTGCAATCGCGTCCGCAGAGTTCGACCTTCCGGACGCTGGACGCCCTGGCGCATCGGGCATAGTCTGATCGACTCAGTCATGACAAGGAACCGATACACCATGAGCCGCATTTACGCAGACAACGCACAGGCTATCGGCAACACTCCTCTGGTGATGGTCAACCGCCTCGGGCCCAAGGGCGTGACCATCCTGGCCAAGATCGAGGGGCGCAATCCTGCCTACTCCGTGAAATGTCGGATCGGCGCCAACATGGTCTGGGATGCCGAGTCCCGTGGTGTGCTCAAGCCGGGTATGACGCTGGTCGAGCCGACTTCGGGCAATACCGGTATCGGCCTGGCCTTCGTCGCCGCCGCACGCGGTTACAAACTGGTGCTGACCATGCCGGCCTCCATGAGCCTGGAACGCCGCAAGGTACTCAAGGCACTGGGCGCCGAGCTGGTGCTGACCGAACCGGCCAAGGGCATGAAGGGCGCCATCGAGAAGGCTGCGGAGATCGCCGCTTCCGATACTGCCAAGTACTACATGCCGCAGCAGTTCGATAACCCGGCCAACCCGGCGATTCACGAGAAAACCACTGGCCCGGAAATCTGGAACGACACCGAAGGCGCGGTGGATGTGCTGGTTTCCGGCGTCGGCACCGGCGGTACCATTACCGGTGTTTCGCGCTATATCAAGCAGACCCAGGGCAAGGCCATCCTTTCGGTGGCGGTCGAGCCGGTTTCTTCGCCGGTGATCAGCCAGACCCTGGCTGGTGACGAGGTCAAACCCAGTCCGCACAAGATCCAGGGTATCGGCGCCGGCTTCGTGCCGAAGAATCTCGATCTGTCGATGGTTGACCGTGTCGAGCAGGTTACCGACGAAGACGCCAAGGTCATGGCCCTGCGCCTGATGCGCGAGGAAGGCATTCTCTGCGGTATTTCCTGCGGTGCGGCAATGGCCGTGGCCGTGCGCCTGGCGGAGAAGCCGGAGATGCAGGGCAAGACCATCGTGGTGATCCTGCCGGACTCCGGTGAACGCTACCTGTCGAGCATGCTGTTCAGTGATCTGTTCACCGAGCAGGAATTGCAGCAGTAAAGCGTCTGCTGCGAAGAGTAAGCGGCCGCTCAAAAACTGTATTGGATGTGCCGGCCAAATGTCGGATTACGCTTCGCTAGGCTATGCGCCCCGATCCAGCCTACGGGATCCATGGCACGAATGTAGCCTGGATTAGCCGCAGGCGTAATCCGGGGCCGAAGGCCGTGATCCATGGTTCAACGCGGGTCACCGACAGGCCGCTTCCGCCTTCAAGTCCGTAGGATGGGTGAAACCCATCAATTGCCGATGGGTTGCACCCATCCTACGACTAGGTTGGTGGACGGATCGGGCCGCGTAGGCGAAGCGTCGTCCACCCTACGTCATGAAGCCCACCGAATCGATACGCTGTCCCTATGGCGAGACTTTTGCCGTAGGGCGCACCACCAGCCACAAGGCGATGGCGATCAGTATGCCACCGTACAGGTGTGCCCAGGATAATGGCTCGTCGAGCAGCAGCGCTCCCCAGAGCACCCCGAAGATCGGAATCAGAAAGGTGGTGGTCGAGGCCTTGATCGGGCCGATGTCGTTGAGTAGGCGAAAATACAGCACGTAGGCGAAGGCCGTGCAGCCCAGCCCCAGGGCCAGCAGTGACGACCACTCCAGCCAGCCGCCCCAGCTGGCCGGTGTTTGTATCGCCAGCGAGGCGCCAAACAGTGGCAGCAGGAACAGGCTGGCGCCGCACAAGCTGCCGAAGGCGGTGAGGCGATTGTCCAGATTGCCGGCGATCCAGCGGCGGGTGAGAAATCCGGCCAGGCCATAGCAGGCGGTAGCCACCAGGCAGGCGAGGGCACCAAGAAGCAGGTTGATATCCAGTTCTACCGGCCCGCTGCGGGTCAGCACGGCGACGCCGAACAAACCAAGCGCCACGCCGGCGGCGCGCATCAGCGTCATCGCCTCGGCAAAGAACAATGCGCCGATCAGCACGCCCATCATCGGCGTGGTGGCGTTGATGATCGCCGAGTAACCGGCCGGCAGCACCAGCGCCGCCAGGCTGTACATGGCCGACGGCAGACCCGCGTTGATCATCCCCAGCAGCAGGCACAGGCCGAGCTTGCCGCGGAAGTCCCACTTCACCCGCATCAGCAGCAGGATCGCCAGCAAACCAAGCGTACCGATTGTGGCGCGGAAAAAGGCTGTCGGCATGCTGCCTATGACGGGCGCTACCAGACGCAAGAATAGAAAGCTGGCGCCCCAGATCGCGGCGAGTAGCAAAAGGCGCAGCATATCGGCAGGGCGCAAGGCAGGCTCCAGTCTCTGGCAGAAGGCCGGCAGTTTTGCCGGACAACGCCCGTAAGGCAAGCCCGGAATTGGCTTTCAATACCGGCGAGTGGCTCCTTTCTACGGATAAGGAAGCTACGACCTTTTCCGGCTATTGCTGGCTGCGCCCGCTGGCTTAGTCTGGCACGGCGAGTAGTGCTGGGGAGGCGATTTGCCGAGTCGACCATCCGTTTATGGCCAAATATTGTTTGAACAAGCGCTCTGGGCCGCGGGTCGCACGTCAGGCCGGAAAGACCGACAATGGCGTCGCTAAGGTATCCTTGCAGGCTTTGTCAGAAAGCGTCGGGTTGCCTCCAGAGTCATCCCGATCCGGATGATCGCGGCAAAACGCTGTACACCGAAGAATGAAAGGATCACGCCCATGAGCTGTAACTCACCTGCGCAACTGCCCGAATTGTCCCGACTGGCCAAGGCCATCCTGCTGTGCAGCTGCGCGGTTGCTGGCACGTCACACGCGGCGGCGCCTGCCGGCAAGGTCGTGCTCGACCCCAGTGTGGTGACTGGCTCGCGCAGCGCGACCCAGAGCTTCGACCTGCCATTCTCGGTGGACAGCTTGGGCCAGGAGCAGATCAGCGACGGGCAGTTGGGTATCAATGCCTCGGAAGTACTGACGCGAGTGCCGGGACTGGTGGTGCAGAATCGCCAGAACTACGCCCAGGATCTGCAGATATCTTCCCGCGGCTTCGGTGCTCGCTCGGCTTTCGGCGTGCGCGGGCTGAAGCTGATCACCGATGGAATCCCGGCCAGCACGCCGGACGGCCAGGGCCAGGCTGCGACCTTCAATCTGGATACCGCCGAACGCATCGAAGTGCTGCGTGGCCCGGCTTCGACCTTGTATGGCAGCAATGCCGGCGGGGTGATCCAGATGTTCTCCCGTGACGGTGTCGGGCGGCCGCGTATCGGTGCGGAAACGCTGATCGGCAGCGACGGCCTGACCCGCAACCACCTCACAGCCGAAGGCGAAGCGGATGGTGTCGGTTTCGTGCTCGATGCTTCGCGGATGGACACCGACGGTTACCGCGACCATAGCTCGGCCCGCCGCGACCAGAACTTCGCCAAGCTCAACTTCAGGCCGGATGAAGACAGCAAGCTGGCGCTGATCTACAGCAGCCTGGAGCAGAACGGCACGCAAGATCCGCTGGGGCAGGAATGGGAGGCTTACAAGGCCGATCCGCGATCGGTGACTGCCAATGCGCTGACCTATAACACTCGAAAGAGCATCGACCACCAGCAGCTAGGGGCCAATTACGAGCGCTATTTTGGCGAGGCTACTTTGCAGCTGACGGCGTATGCCGGTAAACGCAGTGTGATCCAGTATCTGGCCATTCCCGAAGGGCCACAGGGAAATCCGAACCACAGCGGTGGCGTGGTGGATTTTGACCGCGAATTTCATGGCGGCAGTGTGCGCTGGCTACAACCGGTAGAGGGTGTGGCGGGTGATCTGCGCCTGGTGTTTGGTCTGGATTACGATCAGAGCCGTGATGATCGCCGCGGTTATGAAAACTTCTCAGGCTCTCAAGTCGGCGTGAAGGGCGCGTTGCGCCGCGACGAAGTGGATACGGTCACCAGCCTTGATCCCTACGCTCAGGCAACCTGGACGCTCGGCAACTGGACGCTGCAAGGCGGCCTGCGCTATAGCACGGTGGAGGTGGACGTCGATGATAAGTACATCGTCGGCGCCAACGGTGACGATAGCGGCACTAAACGCTACGAGAAGGCCACGCCCTCGGTCAGTCTGGGTTATGCGTTTACGCCCGACCTGAACGGTTACATCAGCGTGGGTAAGGGGTTCGAGACGCCGAGTCAGGCCGAGTTGGCTTACTCCCAGGGCAACGCGGGCTTCAACTATGGGTTGGAGCCATCTGAAAGCACTCAGTATGAAATCGGCCTGAAAGCGCGTGTTACCGAAGGCACTCGCATCAACGCCGCGATATTCCAGATCAATACCGATGACGAAATCGTCGTGCTGGAAAACAGCGGCGGGCGTACCAGCTACCAGAATGCCGGCAAGACCCTGCGTCGCGGTTTCGAACTGGGTGTCGAGAGCCAGTTCAGCGAGCAGTGGTCGGCAGCCCTGGCTTACACCTATCTGGCTGCCACTTATGATTCACGCTTCGCCGCCGGCAGCGATACCATCGACAAGGGCAACAATCTACCCGGCGTGCCCCGCACCACGCTGTTCGGCGAACTCGCATGGAAACCCGTCGATGGCATCAGTACGGCGCTGGAAGGCCTCTACCGCAGCAAGGTGTACGTCGAGGACTCCAACGCCGAAAAAGCTGCGCCGAGTTACGCGGTATTCAATTGGCGTACTCGTTTCGAGCAGAACCTCGGCTCCTGGACGACCCACCAGACCCTGCGCCTGGATAACCTGCTGGATAAACAGTATGTCGGCTCGGTAATCGTTGGCGATGGCAATGATCGCTACTACGAGGCCGCGCCGGGGCGTTCCTGGTATGCGGGGGCGGGCGTGGAGTACCAGTTCTGAGGGAGCAAGTTGCGGTCTCGCGCTGGAAACGGATTCCCCGCTGGTTCGCCATGCGGATGAGCCATGCGACGGTCGGTAGCGCCTTGCAATGGTTAGAGACCAGTTGCCTCTCCACGAACGTGCTGGTTTCGGCTACTCTCAAGGTAAGCGGTCACCATAGCCGCGCGTAGTTCGAGGATAACTCTTATGAAAGCCTGGTTCGAAAAACTTGCCGCACAGTTCAATGCCCTGTTTGCCCCGCGCATGCAGCCGGTTCCCATCCGCAGTGACGAGCAGCGCCGCCTGGCCGCAGAGCGCCGTCGCCGCCGCTAAACGCCGCGACCGTCACTGATTCGAAAGCGCCGCCAGCGGCGCTTCGATATCCACGCCCGTATCACCGCCCAGCGACTGGTACAGGGTGGCGGCATTGAGCAACTGATTCAGGCGGTTCTCCGCCAGGGTGATCTGCGCCGAACGGCGTGTATCCTGCGCGCTTAGCCAGGATTGCAGATCCACTGCCCCTGACTCGTAGCGAATGCGATAGATACGCTCGGCCTCGCTGGCCGCATCCAGCGCTCGGCTACGCATGCCTTCCTGCTCGGCGTAATGACGCCGACCCGCCAGCCCGTTCTCCACGTCGGCCAGTGCCTGATACAAGCTCTGTCGGAAGTCCGTCACCGCCAGTTCGTAATCCGTTCTCGACACGGCGACGTTGAGTTTCATCTGATTCCACTGCAGGAAGGGCATGGCCAGGCTCGCGCCCAGTGCGCCAACCGGGTTCTGCAGCAGGTTGCTCAGCGCCGAGCTGGAATAGCCCAGGGTGCCGGTCAGACTCAGATCCGGGTAGTAGCTCGCACGGGTCGCATCCACGGATTTCAGGCTGCTTCGCAGGCGCAGTTCGGCGGCGCGCAGATCCGGTCGTCGAGCCAGCAGGCTGGCCGGTAGGTCGGCCTGCACGGCGGGCAATACGCTGCTTTCCAGGCTTTGCAGCTCGTTCAGATTCACGGGCGTAGCACCATCGAACAGCACTGCCAGGGCATTGCGCTGCTCGACCCGCTGCTGGCGCAGATCCACTTCACTGGCCAACTGGGTTTCCAGGCTCTGCCGCGCTTCGGCGAGCTCCAGGGCCGAAGCCTGGCCGGCATCGTATTGCACCTGAACCAACTGCAACGTTTGCCGGGCGTAGGCGATGCTCGCGGCGCTGGAGGCCAGGCGTTCGTTGAGATAACCGATCTGCCAGTACAGGCTCGCCAGCGTGCCCGCCAGGGACAGTCGGGTGGCGGCGTAATCCTGTTCGGTCGCCAGGGCTTCGAGTTCCGCCGCGTCAGTGGCACTACCCAGACGGTTCCACAAATCGGCTTCCCAGCTTACCGAGCCGGTCAGCGAATAGCTGTGGGCTGCGCTGCCTTCACCGCGCAGGGCGCGGGTGCGGTCGGCGCTCAGGCCGCTGCTGAGCTGAGGAAATTGACCGTCACGGGCCAGGCCGGCCTGCAACTGCGCGCGACGTACGTTGAGCAACGCCGTACCGATGTCGTTGTTGCGTGCCAGCGCTGCGTCGATCAGCCGATCCAGTTCGGGGTCGCCGAAAGCTTTCCACCAGGCCTGGCCAGTGCTGGCCTGCTGCTCGCCCGGCTGTTGCCAACTGGCGGGAACGTTCAGCGCCGGCCGCTCGTAAGGTGTGGAGAGCAGCGAACTGCAGCCGCCCAGGGCAAGGGCGATAACCAGTGACAGGGGTTTCAGATAATGGCTATGCATGATCGGGTCTACTCGCGAGACAGGGCGTCGACGGGGTCGAGGCGGGCGGCGTTGCGTGCTGGCAGGAAACCGAACACCAGGCCGATGACCGTGGAACACAGGAAAGCGGCGACGATGGAGGTGCTGGAAAACACCAGGCTGAATTCGCTGGTGAAATGGCTGAACACGGCGCCGAAGGCCAACGCCGACATCACGCCGAGTGCGCCACCGATCAGGCACACCAGCACCGCCTCGATCAGGAACTGCCGGAGGATATCGTTCTGCCGTGCCCCCACCGCCATGCGCACGCCAATCTCGCGGGTGCGCTCGGTGACCGACACCAGCATGATGTTCATCACCCCGATACCGCCGACCAGCAGGGAGATCAGGGCGATGGCCGAGATCAGCAGGGTCATGGTCTGGCTGGTCTTTTCGATGGTCTGGCGGATGGTGTCGGTGTTCATCACGAAGAAGTCCTGCACCCCGTGGCGACGCGTGAGCAGGCGGATGATGCCTTGCTCGGCGGCATCGCTGGACACGCTGTCGTCGACCCGTACGGTGATGCTTTCCAGGTACGACTGGCCGAGCATGCGGTTCATCACCGCGGTGTAGGGCAGGTAGATGCGTAGCGAGTCGCTGCCGCCGAAGTTGCTCTGGATCGGGTCGAGCACGCCGATGACGCGCACCGGTACATTGCCCAGCAGGATCACCTGGCCGAGCGCCTGCTTGCCGGCGAACAGCTTCTTGTAGGTGTTGTCGTCGATCACCGCATTCTGTGCCGACTCGCGCACCGCCTTGGTATCGAACGCGCGGCCCTGGGCGAAGGTATAACCCTTGGCGCGGAAGAACTGCTCGCCCACGCCGCTCATGGACACGCTCAGCGCCTGCTCGCGGTAGCGCAAGGTACCGGAGCTGGAAACCGATGGCGTGACGCTGTCGACGAAGGCCTGACCAGCCAGGGCATCGGCATCGGCCGGCACCAGCGTCTGGATGCGTGCCGAGCGACGATCACCGAAACCGCTGCCGGGATAGATGTCGATGGTATTGGTACCGATCGCGCTGATGTTCTCCATGATCTTCTGTTGCGAACCCTGGCCCAGCGCCACCACCGACACCACCGAGGCGATGCCGATGATGATGCCGAGCATGGTCAGGAAAGTGCGCAGCTTGTGCGAGAGCATCGCCAGTAGAGCCATGCGGAACGCTTCGCGAAACTGCCCGACCCCGGCGCGCAAGGTATTGGCATCACGTGCCTGGGCTGGCTCTTCCAGCACGTCCGAGTCCGCGTCGCCGTCGCGCAGGCGGCGGTCGGCAACGATGCAGCCATCGCTGATCTCGATGATGCGGTCGGCGGTTTCCGCGACCTTCATGTCGTGGGTGACGATGATCACCGTGTGCCCAGCGGCATGCAGCTCACGCAGCAGCTTGAGCATCTCTTCGCCGCTGTGGCTGTCCAGCGCGCCGGTGGGCTCATCGGCGAGAATCACCTGGCCGCCGTTCATCAGCGCCCGGGCAATGGAAACGCGTTGCTGCTGGCCGCCGGAAAGCTGGCTTGGCTTGTGGCTCAGGCGTTCGCCCAGGCCGAGGCGCTGCAGCAGTGCTTCGGCGCGCTGGTGACGGCTGGTGGCGTCCTTGCCGGCGTAGATGGCAGGGATCTCGACATTGCCCACGGCATCCAGGTCGCCCAGCAGGTGGTAACGCTGGAAGATGAAACCGAAATATTCGCGGCGCAGTTCGGCCAGCTCGTCCGGGGATAGCCTGCCGGTTTCCCGGCCGGCGATGCGGTAAGTGCCGGCGCTGGCCCGATCCAGGCAGCCAAGGATGTTCATCAGGGTCGATTTGCCCGAGCCGGAGGTACCGATGATGGCAACCATTTCGCCCTGTTCGATGCTCAGGTCGATATCCTTGAGCACGGCGATGGTCTGATCCCCGGCCGGGAATTCGCGGCGCAGGCCGCTCAGTTCGAGGAGTGCCATGTCAGAGTCTCATCGGCCCGCGCATGCGCAGGGTGGTGCTGGAGCCGGCAGCGGCATCGCCGAGTACCACCTTGTCGCCGGTCTCCAGGCCTTCCAGCACCTGTGCGTTGATGGAGTCTTCCAGTCCGGTACGGATCTGCCGCGCCTCGACCTTGCCGCCTTTACCCAGCACCTGCACGGTGTAGCTGCCGTCACGGTTGGCGCGGCCCAGCGCCGACACTGGAATGCTCGTCGCGTCCTTGACGCTGTTAAGGACGATGTTCACCTCGGTGGTCATGGAAATACGCAGCTTGCCATCGGGGTTGGGCACATCGAACACGGCGATGTAATAGACGGCCGTGTCGGTCGAGGTGGTGGACGATGAACTGGAGGTGCTGTCGCTGGTGTTTATCGAATCCGGCGCCGGTTCGATCATGCGCAGCGTCGCTTCATAGCGCTTGCCGGGTTCGCCAAGAATGGTGAAGTACACGGGTAGGCCGGGCTGCAGGTTGACCACATCGGCTTCGGAGATCTCCGCACGCACGGTCATCTTGTCGAGCTGGGCGACCTTGACGATGGTCGGCGCCGATTGCGCCGAGTTCACCGTCTGGCCTTCCTTGACCACCACGCCGACCACGGTGCCGTCGATGGGGGCGGTGATCTTGGTGTAGCCCAGGTCGACTTCGGCGGTGGAAACCTGAATCTGCGCCTGTTCGATCTGCGCATCCAGCGCGGCGACCTGAGCCTTGGCGGTATTCAGGTCGGCCTCGGCAGTCTCGTAGCTTTCCCGCGAACTGGCGTTCTGAGCGAGCATGGATTTCTGCCGGTTGAAGGTGAGCTGCGCCTTTTTGAGCGTCGCGGCCTGCACCGCGCGCTGGGCCTTGACATTGGCCAGGGAGGCTTTGGTATTGGCCAGATAGTTTTGTTGGGTCAGGGAATCAATCTCGGCGATCGGCTCACCCTGTTTGACCAGGTCGCCAAAATCGACGTGCAGCTTGGTGACCTGCCCCGACACCTGGGCACCGACGCTGACCTGCTTGAAGGCCTCCAGCGTACCGGTGGCGATGACCGTCTGCTCGATATCGGCCTGGCGCACCTCGGCGGTCAGCAGGCCGCTGCCAGGTGCTGGCGATAACCAGCTCTTGAGTGCGTAGCCACCCAGCGCCAGGGCGGCGATGGCGGGAATCAGGAACAGCAGCTTGGGTTTCGGCATGTCTATTGGCACACGGCGGATTCGGATGAGCGCCACTATAGAGAGACGTTCGCCAGCGTTGGGTAAGAGCGGAGTAAGGTTCTGTCAGGAATAGGTAAAGTTCGGCGCTGACCGGAATTTTTGACGCGTGAAACGCTGCGACGCTCTCAAGTCACCGAAGAGCGTGCCGACAATATGGAAAGCCCATTCGGACGAGCAGGGAACAGGCGTGGCCAGGAACTGCATGCGATGGATCCGATACGCCATTTTTGCGCTTGATCGTTTGAAAAACAAACGCCTAGCTGTGCTGGCGTGGCAGCTTTGCTGTGCTAGACATAGTGGAGTGGCAGGGATGTACACCTTCACGAACTAAAGGATTGCGAGCATGCGTCAGAATCTTCCGGTGACTCAGCGGGAAAGGACTTTTCCCGGGCATGAGCGGTTGATCTCCACCACCGATCTGAACAGCAAGATTACCTATTGCAACGACGCATTCGTTGCCATCAGCGGCTTCACTCGTGAGGAACTTATCGGCCAGCCCCACAACCTGGTGCGTCACCCGGACATGCCACCTGCTGTATTCGGTCACATGTGGGAGACCATCAAACAGGGCAAACCCTGGATGGGCATCGTCAAGAATCGCTCTAAGAATGGCGATTACTACTGGGTCAGCGCCTATGTCACACCGATCTACCAGAGCGGTCAGGTAGCGGGCTACGAGTCGGTGCGTTCGCTGCCGACGGAAGATCAGAAGCGCCGGGCCGAGGCGCTGTACGCCAGGTTACGGGCCGGTAAGCCGCCCGTGCCGAAGATCGAATACCTGACCTATGACCTGATTCGTTCCTGGCCGCTGATTCTCGCTGCGCTGGTGATCCTCGCTGCCCACTCGGTACTCACCGGACTGTGGCTGGCGCTGTTCATCGTGGCGGTGATGTTCGCCCTGGGTTCCTATCAGTTGCACAGCAAGCGTGCGCTGATCCGTCGAACCCTTGCTGACCACCCGAAGGCATTCACCAGCAGCCTGGTGGCACTGACCTACAGTGAGAGTCGCGGCGCTCAGGCGTTGCTCGACATGGCCATGATCAGCGAAGAGGCGCGACTGCAGACGGCGCTGACGCGCCTCGAAGATGCCGGTGTCAACGTCAAGAGGCAGGCTGCCCAGTCTGCCGGCTTTTCCCGAGCGGGCGCCGAGATGCTCGACCAGCAGCGCAGCGAGACCGATCAGTCGGCCACGGCGATCAATCAGATGGCCGCGACCATCCAGGAGGTCACGCAAAACGTGCAGAGCACCAGCCATGCCGCCGAAGAGGCGGATCGCCTGGCCAAAGAGGGTCGGCAACTGGCCGGTGGCAGCCTGGAATCCATGCAGCACATGGCCAAGGCCGTCTCGGATATCGGCCAGGCAGTGAGCGATCTGGCCAATTCCACCCAGTCGATCGGCAGCGTCGCCGATGTGATCACCTCGATTGCCGAGCAGACCAACCTGCTGGCGCTCAATGCGGCGATCGAGGCGGCGCGGGCGGGCGAGCAGGGGCGTGGGTTCGCCGTGGTTGCCGATGAGGTGCGTTCGCTGGCTTCGCGCACTCGGGAGTCGACCCAGCAGATTCACCAGATCATCGCTTCGCTGCGTGCCGGTGCCGAGCGCGCTGTCGTCACGGCCGAACGTGGCGAGGAAATTTCCCGGGAGAGCGTACAGAGCGTGGAGGCGGTACGTATCGCGCTGGACGGCATCAGCGAGTCGGTCAGCCGCATCACCGGCATGAGTCAGCAGATTGCAGCCGCCTCCGAAGAGCAGGGGCAGGTGGCCGATGACATCAGCCGGCAGATCACCCGGATCGCCCAGCTTTCCGAACAGGGCGCCGAGCAGGCTCACCAGGGCGTCGCCATCGGCGAGGAGCTGGAAACCATGGCCGACTACCTGCACAGCTTGGCCGAACGCTTCAACCGCTAAACCGCTTCCTCGGCTGCGCATTCGTGCTATGGCAAACTGCGCGGCCGAGGAGAGCCATCTAATGCCACGCCCCCGCTGTTCCCGCTGCAAACGCCCCGCAAGCCATTGCCTCTGCGCTCTGATTCCCGATCTGCCCAGCCGTACCGAGATTCTGGTGCTGCAGCACCCTGATGAAGTCGACCACGCTCTGAATACGGCGAACCTGGCCGTGCTCGGCTTGCGCAATGCAACACTGTGGGTGGGCGAGGTGTTCGAGGATCTGCCGCTGTGGCTGGCGCAACCGGGTTACCGGACGCATTTGCTGTTTCCGGGGAACGATGCGCAGCCACTGGCCTGCGTTGTCGACGAGCACGACGAACGGCCGGTACGGCTGGTGGTACCGGACGGTACCTGGCGCAAGGCGCGCAAGTTGCTGCACCTCAATTCTGCGTTGGCAGCGTTACCGCGGGTGACCCTGACGGACGTACCACCCTCGCGCTATCGCCTGCGCAAGGCGCCGATGGAGGGATCGTTATCGACCCTCGAGGCGATAGTCGCGGCGCTGAACGTGCTGGAGGCGCCCGCTGATTATCAGACCCTGCTCAAACCCTTCGATGCCTTGATCGAAGGGCAGATCGCGGCCATGGGGGAGGAGACGTTCAGGCGCAACCATCAGCGTTGAGCGGGGCGTTGGATGGCAGCCCACCAATAGCGATGTGGGAATCATGCTGCTGCCTGAGTCAGGCGAACGTACCGTCACGGAAGTCCGTACTGCTCGATGGGTTCGTTCAGCGGTTTGCCGGCGATCCGCAGTACACGGATGCCGCCATCCGCGTCACTCGGCGATCTGCAGCTTGCGAGATTCAGTGTAGAAGAAACGCAGTTTCTCGTATTCGAACGGTGAGTTGATCTGGCCATAGCGGAAGCTGGTGGTCGATCGTTGATCGACCACCCTGAGTAGGGTGACTTCCGGGTGACTGTTGCTGACCTCGGCCACGTTGAGGTAGTTGATCTGTTGTTCGGCGACGAAGTCCGCCACCAGGCCACCGGTATCACGCAGGTTCGACGGGCCAAGGATCGGCAGCATCAGGTAGGGGCCGGCAGGGGTTCCATAGAAGCCCAGGGTCTGGCCGAAATCTTCACGCTGCTTGGGCAGGCCCATGTGGGTTGCCGGATCCCACAGCCCGGCGACCCCGAGCGTGGTGTTGAACAGCAGGCGCGCCGTGGTGTTCAACGCCCGCTGGCCCTTGAGCTGAAGCACGCTGTTGACCAGGTTGGACACATCGCCGAGATTGCCGAAGAAGTTGCTCACGCCCTGTTGCACCAGGCTCGGCGTGATAGTGCGGTAACCGTCGACCACGGGCAGGAATACCCATTCGTCGAAGCGATAGTTGAAGTGGTAGACGCGGCGGTTCCACGACTCCAGTGGATCGAAAACTTCCAGCGCGGACAGGGTCGAGCGTTCGAATTCACGCTGATCCAGGCCCGGGTTGAACTTGAGCTTGCTCAGCGGTTGCTTGAATCCGTCGTCTTCGATGGTGGTCTGGGCTGTGGCGGCACCGCAGCTCAGCAAGGCAGCGAACAGCGCGAAGGCAGGAAAGGTCTTAGCCACGGAAGAACTCCAACATGTCGTTGCTGTTGACGCGGTAATTGAGGTTGCCGCAGTGGCCGCCGAGTGGGTATACGGTCAGGCGGTCGCCCATCGTGCGGCGCAGGAAACCAAGGTCGCCTGGGCCGAGGATCACGTCGTCGGCGTTATGCATCACCGCGATCTTCGGGCTGTTCTTCAGGTAATCCTCGATGCCGTACAGGCTGACCTGGTTGATCAGCTGGGCCATGCTGCCGCCGTCATAGCGCGCCCGCCACATGGGAATCAACTGTTCGGCCATGTAGCAGTCGAAATCGCACTGCAGCGCTCGACGGAAGAAAGGCGTCAGGCTGGTGCCCTCGCCAATCGGGTATTCCACCGGCGTGATCAGGCCACGACGGTTGATCAGATCCGAGGTGAACGCGATATCGGCAGCCGAGAAGCGGAACGAGGTGCCGATCAGCATGGCCATCTGTTCGTCGGACAGATGTTCCCTGGACTGCTGGAAGTCATACAGCAGCGCATCGTTGATATCGATATAACCCTTCTCCTGGAAGTAACGGGTCAGCTTGCCCAGTACCAATTCGTAGAAGGTGGTGCGGCTGTCGATGCCCTTGACCTGAGTTTGCACCAGGCTATCGAGGTTGGTGATCGAGGTGTACAGGTTGACCGGCGGGTTGAGCATCAGCACGCGCTTGAAGTTGAAGCTGCGACGGGTTTCGTCCAGTTGGCTGACGAACGCAGCGTGCAGGGCGCCGAGGCTGTAACCGGTCAGGTAGAAGTCGGTGACCTGCAGTCGTGGATGCTGGGCGCGCACGGCCTGCATGGCGCGATACAGGTCTTCGGCATCGTCACGGCTGATGCCCGGCGTGGCGAAGCGCGAGGCGGAGGTCATGAAGTCGTAGCTGGTCGGCGAAGACAGCTGCACGACGTGATAGCCCGCGCCATAGAACAGTTTCTTCAGGTATTCGGGGGTGCTGCTCGAATAGTGCGCGCCAGTGCCAGCGATGATGAAGATCAGCGGCGCCGGGCCTTTCTGCTCGGCCAGCCGGTAGCGCATCTTGGTCACGGCCCAGAAGTTGTCCGGCAGCTGGAATTCGCGTTCCGGGCGCAGGCGAATCTGATAGTCCTTCTGATTGATATCGGCGTCGTCTGGCAGCTCCGGTCGCAGTTCTGGCGGCGTGGTGGCGATGGTCGCTTCGAACGGATTGGTGAGCGGATAACCGTAAGTCTGCGCGTCGATATCGGCTGCCCAGAGTGGGGCACTGAGTAGCAGGCCGCTAAGCAGGGCAGTAAGGCGGGGAATGAAAGACATACAAGATCCCTTTGCAAGAGAACGTTCTTTTCAGAGGTGGGCGGGGCAGCCCGTGCTTTTCGGCATCAGCCGCGATCCCTAAGACAACTGCCGGTGTGTCAAAGTGCCATGGGAAATTATCGTTGCGCTGCAACTTAATGCAGTAGATACCGGATTTACCACGAAAGGTCGAGCTGGCGCGGTTTCAGAGCTCCCAGGCTTGCCACTATTTGTAACTTGCATCCGCCTGGCGGGAGCTTATGCTGAGCGCCGTTTCCAAGCCCTCTGGAGTGGCCGGATGCCCCGTCGTTTATCTGTCGTTGTGCTGGTGATCGCCGCCGTTCTGTGCGTGATCGCCAGTTATGGCTTGCGTTACCTGCTTATGGAGGGCGATCAGTGGGTAGGCCGTTGTGTCGAGGATCCGGAGAATTTGGCCTGCCAGGTTCGCGCCACCCTGGGGTGGATGATTCATCTGCGAATCATCGCCTGGATCGCACTTGGCTGCGCCATGCTGGCATTCGTGCTGCCCGGTGTCTGGGGTTGGCGCCTGGCGGTGCCAGGACTGCTGCTCGGTTTACCGGCTCTCGCGCTCTACACCGCCAGTCTGGCGGTGTTTGCCGTGGTGCTGGCTCTGCTGCGCCTGGTACGTGCGCCTACTCCGGCAGCTGGCTGATTCAGCCTGGTGGTGTGTATTGAGCGCAGCGCCGAGAAAAATGCTTACCGCCCCTTCGAGCGTTTCAAGCTGCGCCAGAGCGCAGTCGCCAGCAACGTGCTGGTGATGGCCCAGGGTCGTAGGATGGGTGCAACCCATCGGCAATTGATGGGTTTCACCCATCCTACGGGCTAGGCTGCGCGCCCCGATCCAACCTACAGGGAACCATGGCACGAACGTAGCCTGGATTAGCCGCAGGCGTAATCCGGGGCCGAAGGCCTGATCCTTCGTTTAACGCGAATCATCGACAGGCCACTACCGCCACTTTGCTGTCATTGCACGTGGAGTTTCGTCGAAAGATCGTGAGCAGGTTCTTCGCGCCCCTTCGAGCGTTTCAGGCTGCGCCAGAGTGCAGTCGCCAGCAATGCGCTGGTGATGGCCCAGCCGACGGCTTGCAGGTTATCCAGCGTCTCTTCATACAGTTGCGGCACCACGCCTGCGGCGATCAGCAGTGCCAGCAGGGCGATTTCCCGGCGTGGCGCGGCAACCGGGCGCAGCAGGTAGACCAGGGACGGGAGCAATAGCGCTGCACTGGGGAAGCTGCGGTAGCGTGCGTCGGTCACCATGGCCAGCATCATCACTGCACCGGCGAAGCCTGCCGCCGCCAACCACCAGCCTGCACGTCGCTCCAGCCAGGAGAACGCCCGGGCACGCCAACCATTAGCCGTCGACAGTGCCAGCGTTGCATGAGCCAGAACCAGCATGTTGAGGGCGAGCAGGGCACTGGCCCACAGCCATTCGCCGATGTAGCGGCTGGTCACCCACGACAACTCCACCCATAGCCCGATGCAGGCGGCACCCAGCGCTGCCACGAGCGGCAGCAGCACGGCGTTGCGGGGCGAACTTGGTCGACCGCCGACCAGCAGGCCAAGCGCCAGGATACCAGTGCTGATTGTTAGCCAAAGCGGCCAATACGGAAGGTTGGAAACCGGGCCGGCGAGGATCGACTTGTCCTGGCGGTCGGCGTCGTACAGGCCCCAGAAGCCGCCCACAGCGCCTTCGCTGGTGCGTTTCCACGGTTGGTCGAAGGCTTCGATCAGGTTGTAGCGCCAGCCGTGCTGCTCGGCCAGCGCCACGAAACCGCGAATGAAGGTGGCCTGGTTGACGCGGCTGGGCAACGCGGTTTCACGCTGGCGGCCTTCGCTGGGCCAGCCGGTTTCGCCGATCATGATGTCCTTGGGCGCGAATTTCTTGCCGAACAGCTCGCGCAACTCGGTGACTTCATGCAACGCCGCGTCGATACCTGCCGGGTCATCTTCCCAGTAAGGCAGCAGGTGAATGGTGATGAAATCCACTGCCGGAGCGACTTCCGGATGCTTGAGCCAGAATTCCCAGACATCGGCATAAGTCACTGGCTGGGTGATTTCTGCCTTGACCTGATTGATCAGCTCGACCAGTTGCTCGCCCGTGACTTCCTTGCGCAGCAGCGCTTCGTTGCCGACGATCACGGCCTCGACTACATCCGGATTTTCCTTGGCCAGCTTGACCAGGCCCTGGATTTCGATGGCCGTGTCATGCGGGTTGCGGCTAACCCAGGCGCCGGCGATCAGCTTCAGGCCATGTTTGCGCGCCAGATCCGGCAGCGACTCGAGGCCGGTGACCGAATAGGTGCGGATGCACTGGAAGCGCTCCGCAAGCAGCGCCAGGTCGGCATCCATGCGCTCGGGGCGGATTTGCAGCGGTAGATCGAAGGGGGACTGATCCTTGTCGAATGGTGTGTAAGACGCACACTGCAGCTTGTGAGTGGGCGTCGCCGCATCGGCCAGAACGATCGGTTTTCCGATGGTCTGCCACAGGCTGCCAAGCGCGAGGAAAGCGATGACGCAGGCGCAGGCATAGGGGAGCAAAGGAAAGCGGGCGGTGGCGGGCATGATCGGACACGGGGGTAAGGGAGACGCGCATCTTAGCGGCGAGCAGGGGCTTTAGATAGCGGCGGAAAGTACGCTGACAAAGCGGCGATTTGACAAGTGTTGCATGCTGACTAATTTTGAATGTGCGGCGTTAGGAAAACCCGCGTCGCTCAACTGGAGTGAACTCTAAAAGGATGTTGAACCATGCAAAAATCTATGCTGCAAGCCCTGCTGTTCGCTGCCCTGGCCAGTGCCTCGCTACTGGTCAGCGCCAACGAAAGTACTAACGCGCCCGCCACCGAGCCCGTCGCCCAGCAACTGGCCGAGCTCAACCCGGTCAACCTCAATAGTGCCGATGCCGAAACCCTGCAGCGTGAGCTCAGTGGTGTCGGCTCGGTCAAGGCGCAGGCCATCGTCAGCTATCGGGAGACCCATGGCGAATTCGCCTCGGTCGACGAGTTGCTCGAGGTCAAGGGAATCGGCGAGGCCCTGCTTGAACGCAATCGTGGCAAGTTGACCATCGGCCAATAACGCTTATTGCAATACACCCGGGCCGCTCGACCCCTCAGGGTCGAGCGGCTTTTTCATGGATGGCGGTAATCCTTCGTACGGGCGGTTTTCTGACGTCGCGCTGGCGGTTCATCCTGTCTGACCCCGCTCTGCCTGCCTCTCCAAGCGTTGGCGCGTTTCATGCTCCTGCCGATCTGTGACACCTTACCGCGCCGATAAATCGGTGCTCTCGGGAGAGAGCGTACAGTTGGCACCCTTGTTGCAAATACCCCTGCAAAGCACACGCGGCGTCAAAAAACCGCGCTCAGTTGAGGAAGGGTTATGAGTCAGGGTGTCGCGTTCAATCGTCTAATGCTGGAAATGCGCTCCATGCAGGCCGAGGCCATGGCACGCAAGCCGGCAGTCTCCGAAGCCCAGGAAGTCGGCGCGCCGAGTTTCTCGGACATGCTCGGGCAGGCGGTGAACAAGGTCAGCGAAACCCAGCAGGCTTCTAACCAGCTGGCCACAGCCTTCGAGATGGGCCAGAGCGGCGTTGACCTGACCGACGTGATGATCGCCTCGCAGAAGGCCAGCGTTTCCTTCCAGGCCATGACCCAGGTACGCAACAAGCTGGTTCAGGCTTATCAAGACATCATGCAAATGCCGGTTTAAGAGGTAGATTCCGATCATGGCCGAAGCACTTGCCGCAAACGTACCCGCCACCACCGCTGGCAGCGAGCCGAAAAAGCCGCTGTTCGGGCTGACGTTCCTGGAGAATCTTTCCGACATGCCGGTATTGCGTCAGGCCGGTCTGCTGGTCGGCCTGGCCGCCAGTGTGGCGATCGGTTTCGCCGTGGTGCTGTGGTCGCAACAACCGGATTACAAGCCGCTGTACGGCAGCCTCAACGGCATGGACGCGAGCCAGGTGATGGAAACCCTGGCGAGCGCGGACATCAATTACACCATCGAGCCGAATTCCGGCGCGCTGTTGGTCAAATCCGAAGACCTGGCGCGTGCACGCATTCGCCTGGCTTCTGCCGGCGTAGCGCCGACCGACACCAGCATCGGTTTCGAGATTCTCGACAAGGAGCAGGGCCTCGGTACCAGCCAGTTCATGGAAGCGACCCGCTATCGTCGCGGACTGGAAGGCGAGTTGGCGCGCACCGTCTCCAGCCTGAACAACGTCAAGGCCGCGCGCGTGCACCTGGCGATCCCGAAGAGCTCGGTGTTCGTGCGTGATGAGCGCAAGCCCAGCGCTTCGGTGCTGGTCGAGCTGTATGCGGGGCGTAACCTGGAGCCAAGCCAGGTGATGGCCATCGTCAATTTGGTCGCCAGCAGCGTGCCGGAAATGGACAAGGGGCAGGTCACCGTGGTCGATCAGAAGGGCAACCTGCTGTCCGACCAGCAGGAAATGTCCGAGCTGAGCATGGCTGGCAAGCAGTTCGACTACAGCCGCCGCATGGAAAGCCTGTTCACCCAGCGCGTGCACAACATCCTGCAGCCGGTGCTCGGCATGGGCCGCTACAAGGCTGAAGTCTCGGCCGACGTGGATTTCAGTGCCGTCGAGTCGACCTCGGAAACCTTCAATCCGGATCAGCCGGCGCTGCGCAGCGAGCAGCAGGTCAACGAACAACGTAGCAGTAGCAGTGGCCCGCAAGGCGTACCCGGAGCCCTCAGCAACCAGCCGCCTGGCCCGGCTGACGCACCGCAGCAGACCGGTGGTGCAGCCGCCCCTGGCGGCCCGGTCGCACCGGGTCAGCCGCTGGTCGACGCCAATGGCCAGCAGATCATGGATCCGGCTACCGGCCAGCCCATGCTGGCGCCATACCCGGCCGACAAGCGGGATCAGTCGACGCGCAACTTCGAGCTCGATCGCTCTGTCAGCTATACCAGGCAGCAACAGGGTCGCCTGCGTCGGCTTTCCGTCGCCGTGGTGGTGGATGACCAGATGCGTGTCGACCCGGCTACCGGGGAAGCCACCCGTGTGCCGTGGAGCAGTGATGACCTGGCGCGCTTCACCCGCCTGGTGCAGGACTCGGTAGGCTTCGATGCCAGCCGTGGCGACAGCGTCAGTGTGATCAACACCGCCTTCAGCAGTGAAATCACCGAAGTGATCGAGGTGCCGTGGTACCAGAGCGAGCTGTTCCTGATGGCCATGGGCGGCCTCAAGTCGTTGTTCCCGGCACTGTTGATCTTCCTGTTGGTGTGGTTCGTGCTGCGCCCGGTATTGAACAACATTACCGGTGGCGGTAAAGGCAAAGAGCTGGCCATGGTTGGCGGTGGCCGCGATGGCGACGTGGATCTGGGCGAAATGGGTGGCCTGGATGGCCAGTTGGCGTCCGACCGAGTGAGCCTGAGCGGCCCGCAAAGCATTCTCCTTCCGAGTCCGAGCGAGGGGTATGATGCGCAACTGAATGCGATCAAGAGTTTGGTCGCCGAAGATCCGGGCCGTGTCGCCCAGGTAGTCAAAGATTGGATCAATGCCGATGAATGAGAACCGTATCGCTGCCAAGATGAGCAAGGTCGAGAAGGCCGCCATCCTGCTTCTGTCGCTCGGTGAAACCGATGCGGCCCAGGTGCTTCGTCATCTGGGGCCCAAGGAGGTGCAGCGCGTGGGTGTGGCCATGGCCGGCATGCGCAACATTCATCGTGAGCAGGTCGAGCAGGTGATGGGCGAGTTCGTCGAAACCGTCGGCGACCAGACCAGCCTGGGCGTGGGTGCCGACGGCTATATCCGCAAGATGCTCACCCAGGCACTGGGCGAGGACAAGGCCGGTAACCTGATCGACCGCATCCTGCTCGGCGGCAGTACCAGTGGTCTGGACAGCCTGAAATGGATGGAGCCACGCGCCGTGGCCGACGTGATCCGCTACGAACACCCGCAGATCCAGGCGATTGTCGTTGCCTATCTGGATCCCGACCAGGCGGGTGAAGTGCTTTCGCATTTCGACCACAAGGTTCGCCTGGACATCGTGCTGCGCGTGTCGTCGTTGAACACCGTGCAGCCGGCGGCGCTCAAGGAGCTCAACCTGATTCTCGAGAAGCAGTTCTCCGGCAGTTCCAACACCACCCGCGCTACCATGGGTGGCGTGAAGCGCGCCGCGGACATCATGAACTACCTCGACAGTTCGGTCGAAGGACAGCTGATGGACTCGATCCGCGAGATCGACGAAGACCTGTCGTCGCAGATCGAAGACCTGATGTTCGTCTTCGACAACCTGGCCGATGTCGATGATCGCGGTATCCAGGCGCTGCTGCGCGAGGTGTCTTCCGATGTGCTGGTGCTGGCGCTCAAGGGCGCGGACGAGGCGATCAAGGAGAAGGTGTTCAAGAACATGTCCAAGCGCGCCGCCGAATTGTTGCGTGATGACCTCGAAGCGAAAGGGCCGGTGCGTGTCAGCGACGTCGAGACCGCTCAGAAGGAAATCCTCACCATCGCCCGGCGCATGGCCGAAGCCGGCGAAATCGTATTGGGTGGCAAGGGCGGCGAGGAGATGGTTTAAATAGGGTCTATTCCCGTTTCGCCACGGCCGCGCCGGAGCCAGTTTTTGCGCGGGGCAAGGCATGAGGAGAGAAGTTTGGTTATTCCAAATGAACGACGAGTAACGCAGCAGCGCGCAAAAACTGGCCCGGCCCTCCGGGTTGCGCGGCAAATGGCGCCAGGCGGCGTTGCGGAACTTGGCAAGGGGGTAACCATTCCCTGCGTTCCGCGCCTTGCCTGGCGCCATTTGGCGCAGCAACGCGGCTCGTGTCGAAGCGGGAACAGACCCTGATGGCCGGCAAGGAACCCGTCAGCGAACTGATTCGCGCCAAGGATCTGGGCAGCGTCGATCGCTGGTCGCTGCCAAGTTTCGACGAGCATGTGGAGGTGCCGGAAGACGCCCAGCCTGAGATCGAACAGGCGGCCGAGGCCCCGCCGCCCCAGGAAAGCGAAGAAGTCGCGCTGGAAGATGTCAAACCCTTGACGCTCGACGAGCTCGAGGCCATTCGCCAGGACGCCTACAACGAAGGCTTCGCCACCGGTGAAAAGGACGGTTTTCGCGCTGGTCAGCTCAAGGCCAAGCAGGAAGCCGACGCCGCGCTGGCTAGCAAGGTCGATGGGCTCGAACAGGTCATGAGCCATTTGTTCGAACCTATCGCCGAGCAGGATCAGCAACTCGAAGTGGCACTGGTGACCCTGGTCGGGCAGATCACCCGCGAGGTCATTCAGCGTGAATTGAGCCGCGACTCCAGCCAGATCCGCCAGGTGCTGCGCGAAGTGCTCAAGCTGCTGCCCATGGGCGCGGAAAATATCCGTATCCACCTCAATCCGCAGGACTTCGAGCTGGTCAAGTCGCTGCGTGATCGCCATGAAGAAAGCTGGCGGATTCTCGAGGACGATTCCCTGCTGCCCGGGGGCTGCCGGGTAGAGACCGAGCACAGCCGCATCGACGCCAGTGTCGAAACCCGCCTCAGCCAAGCGCTCAAGCAACTGTTCGAACAGCAGCGCGAGCATGCGACCACGCCCCGTTCCGCCGATATGCACATCGACCTGGATGACGCCAATGCGCCTTGAGCGCATCAGCTTCGCTCGCCGCATGGAGGGTTATGGCGACGCGGTGAAGCTGCCGTCCCAGCCCGTAGTCGAAGGCCGCCTGCTGCGCATGGTCGGCTTGACCCTCGAAGCCGAAGGCCTGCGAGCCGCCCTGGGCAGCCGCTGCCTGGTCATCAACGACGACAGTTATCATCCGGTACAGGTGGAAGCCGAGGTCATGGGCTTTTCCGCCGGCAAGATCTATCTGATGCCGGTCGGCAGCCTGGCTGGTATTGCGCCCGGTGCGCGCGTGGTGCCGCTGCCGGATACCGGACGCCTGCCCATGGGCAGATCCATGCTTGGCCGCGTGCTCGATGGCGCCGGCCGTGCCCTGGATGGCAAGGGCGGGATGAAAGCCGAAGATTGGGTGCCGATGGACGGCCCGACCATCAACCCGCTCAAGCGCCACCCAATCAGCGAACCTCTGGATGTCGGTATCCGCAGCATCAATGGCCTGCTCACCGTTGGCCGCGGCCAGCGCCTCGGGCTGTTTGCCGGCACCGGTGTCGGTAAGTCGGTGTTGCTGGGCATGATGACCCGTTTCACCGAGGCCGAAATCATCGTGGTCGGCCTGATCGGCGAGCGGGGCCGCGAGGTCAAGGAATTCATCGACGAGATTCTTGGTGAAGAAGGTATCAAACGCTCGGTGGTCGTCGCATCGCCTGCCGATGATGCGCCACTGATGCGCCTGCGCGCCGCCATGTATTGCACACGTATCGCCGAGTACTTTCGCGACAAGGGCAAGAATGTCCTGCTGCTGATGGATTCCCTGACCCGTTTCGCCCAGGCGCAACGGGAAATCGCGCTGGCCATCGGCGAACCGCCGGCGACCAAGGGCTATCCGCCGTCGGTATTTGCCAAACTGCCGCGCCTGGTCGAACGAGCCGGTAATGCCGAGGAGGGCGGTGGTTCGATCACTGCGTTCTATACCGTGCTGTCGGAAGGCGATGACCAGCAGGATCCCATCGCTGATGCCGCCCGCGGGGTGCTCGACGGCCACTTCGTGCTGTCCCGGCGTCTGGCCGAAGAGGGGCATTACCCGGCAATCGACATCGAAGCGTCCATCAGCCGGGTCATGCCCCAGGTGGTCAGCCCCGAGCACATGCGTAACGCCCAGCGTTTCAAGCAGCTGTGGTCGCGCTACCAACAGAGCCGCGATTTGATCAGCGTTGGCGCCTATGTGCCGGGTGGCGATGCCGATACCGATCTGGCCATCGCCCGCCAGCCGGCGATGGTGCGCTACCTGCGCCAGAGTCTGGGAGAAAGCGAAAGCCTGGAAAACAGTCGTGACCTGCTGGCCGCCGTTCTGAACCCCACTGCGGCGTCCTAACCGGTGGCAACGAGTCGCGCCGCGCGGTTGGCGCCCGTCGTCGAAATGGCCGAAAAGGCCGAGCGTGAGGCGGCTCTGCAACTGGGTCGTGCTCAAGGCATGCTGGGGCAGGCTCAAGGCAAATTGGCTGATCTCGAAAATTACCTGCAGGGCTATCAGCAGCAGTGGATCAGCGAGGGGCAGCGGGGCGTGTCCGGTCAGTGGCTGATGAACTATCAGCGCTTTCTTTCCCAGCTCGATGTGGCGATCGCTCAACAGCAGCAGGCCGTGACCTGGCACCGCAGCAATCTGGACAAGATGCGCGAAGTCTGGCAACAGCGCTACGCACGCCTCGAGGGGCTGCGAAAACTGGTGCAGCGCTACCTGGACGAAGCGCGTCTGGCCGAGGACAAACGCGAGCAGAAACTGCTCGACGAGCTTTCTCAGCGTATGCCTCGACGCGATTCCCAGGAATGAATGATGGTTGCCGCTGACGCAGGCTAATGCTAAATCTTCATATGCCGGCATTCAGGTCGCTGTAGGGAGACCTGGGCAGGGTCAGGAAAAACAGGTGAGACACCGCGCCACGGCTCTGGTCAACAAGATGTCGCCTGCTTCTCAGGACAGGCTCGGCCAGTTGTTCCGCATACGGCGGTCTGGCGGATTTCCCGGATCTCAAGGAGTGCTTCATGCCCATCACCTCACTGCCTTCGGAAGACGGGCAAGAGCTGACCATCACGATTCAGGGGCGCTTCGATTTTGGCGCCCATCAGGAATTTCGTCGTGCTTACGAGCGCGTCGATATCCGTCCTGAACGCTATTCGGTAGACCTCAAGGGGACGACCTATCTCGATAGCTCGGCGCTCGGCATGTTGTTGCTGCTGCGCGATCATGCCGGTGGCGACCGTGCGCAGATTCGTCTGCTCAACTGCAATGCCGATGTGCGCAAGATTCTGTCCATTTCCAATTTCGAACAGCTTTTCCAGATCGTCTGAGGCGCGATGAACGCCTCGCGCCTTACCATCCTGATCGCCGAGGACAGCGCCACTGACCGCATGCTGCTGTCGACCATCGTCGGTCGCCAGGGGCATCGGGTGCTGGCCGCCAGCGATGGTCTGGAGGCGGTTGCGCTGTTCGAGTCGCAGCGCCCGCAACTGGTGTTGATGGACGCGCTGATGCCGGTGATGGATGGTTTCGAGGCTGCGCGGCGGATCAAGGCCATGGCTGGCGATGCCATGGTGCCGATCATCTTTCTGACCTCCCTGAGCGAAGACGAGGCGCTGGTTCGCTGCCTGGAAGCGGGTGGCGACGATTTTCTCGCCAAGCCCTACAGTCGGGTAATCCTCGAAGCCAAGATAAATGCCATGGATCGGTTGCGACGCCTGCACCAGGAGGTGCTGCGACAACGCGACCAGATTGCCCGGCATAACGAGCACCTGCTCAATGAACAGCTGGTGGCCAAGGCGGTATTCGACAAGGTGGCGCACTCCGGTTGCCTGAGCGCCGGCAATATTCGCTACCTGCAATCGCCGTATGCGCTGTTCAATGGCGATCTGCTGCTGGCCGCGTTTCACCCCAGCGGTGACATGCATGTGCTGCTCGGTGATTTCACCGGTCATGGTCTGCCTGCGGCGATCGGCGCGATGCCGCTGGCCGATGTCTTCTACCGCATGACGGGCAGAGGCCATTCACTGGCCGAGATTCTCCATGAGAGCAATGCCAAGCTGCGGCGTATTCTGCCTCGCGGCGTGTTCTGCTGTGCGACGCTGCTGAATGTCAGCTTCCGGCGGCAGATGGTCGAATTCTGGGGCGGCGGTCTGCCGGATGGCTACGTGCTGCGCAAGGACGGTGGAGCGCGGGTACCGCTGGTATCGCGGCACCTGCCGCTTGGGGTGCTGGATCCAGACAGCTTTCGCGACGATTACGAGGCGTATCCGCTAGCACCGGGGGATCGGGTTTTCCTGCTTTCCGATGGAGTGCTCGAGGCGCGTGACGAGCATGAAGAGCTGTTTGGCGAGCAGCGTCTGCTCGACGTGCTCGACAACGGCCATCCACCGTTAGCGCTGTTCGACGACATTCAGCAGGCGTTGCAGCGCTTCAACGGCGAAGCACGTGACGATGTCAGCCTGGTCGAGGTGACCATGGTCGAGGAGGGCGCCGTGAGTCGACCTCCGCTGCCGGACGGGGAATGGCGTAGAGGGCCTGAACAGTGGTCGGCGCGCTTTGATTTTCAAAGTTCCACGTTGCGTGACTTCTATCCCTTGCCCTATCTGTTGCAGTTGCTGCTCGAAGTGCCTGGCTTGCGTGGGCACGGCGGCAGCCTCTACAGCGTGCTGTGCGAGCTGTATACCAACGCTCTGGAGCACGGGGTATTGGGCCTGGATTCAGCCCTCAAGCGTGATGCTGCCGGGTTCTCCGAGTATTACCGGCAGCGTGCCGAACGTTTGGATGCCTTGCGTGATGGCTGCGTCAGCATCGCCTTCGACGTTTGCCGCGAAGAAGGCGGCGGTCGTTTGACGCTGACGGTGGAAGACAGCGGCGCCGGCTTCGATCCCCAGACGGTATTGACGCGCCAGTGCCCTGCTGGAGGCCTCAGTGGGCGTGGCATGAGCTTGGTTCGCGATCTTAGCGAGCGCTGCAACTGGTCGTCCGACGGCCGTCGGGTCAGTGTAGAGTTTTCCTGGCCTGCAGAGGCATAATCCATCGATTCGGTGCTTTCCTCGGCCGCTCGGCGCGAGGCGTGTTATCAGCAATGGCGAACTGCCGCTCAAGGCGGGCCTGGAGTAAAGGATGTCCGACAATCATCTAGACCGCGCCGTACTGATTGCCTTGCAGGACATCATGGAAGACGAGTATCCCGTGCTGTTGGATACCTTCGTCGCTGACTCCGAAGAACGCCTGCGCCTCTTGCAAGGGGCCGAGCGGGCGCAAGACGCTCAAGCCATGCGCCGCGCCGCGCACAGCTTCAAGGGTAGCTGCAGCAACATGGGGGCCAAGGTGCTGGCTGAGTCCTGCCGCGAGCTTGAAGAGCTGGCGCGTCGTGGCGATCTGACTGATTCGGCTGAGCTGATCGGGCGCATCGAGCGTGAATTCGCCATCGTCCGTATCCTGCTCAAATCCGAACACCAGCGTTTTTCTACTGAGTAATCCTCTTGTCTGACATGTTGGCCCGGCCCTTGCTTGCTCTGTGCTCACTACATCATTCAAGCGGAGAGCATTCATGCCCGTTGCCCCCGATCTGCTGCTGACGCCTACCACCGTGGCCAAGCCCAAGGCCCCTGCGGCGAACAATGCGCAGAGTACGGCCGAACCGCGCAAGCAAGAGGCTTCCAGCTTCTCGCAGGTGTATGCCAAAGAGCGCCAGGCCAAGGCCGTTGAACGCCAGGACAACGCCGCCAGAAACGCACGCGACAGCAAAGCCGATCCGCAGCGAAACGTCAGTAGTTCGACGCCGACGTCGGATCAGGCGCCAGCCGTTGCCGAAAGCGGCAAGGATTTGCCTGCCGATCCGGCAAGCGAGGACGGCGCTGTCGATCCACTGCTGATGCTCGGCCTTTTCGAGCCGCAACCGGTAGTGGTGGAGGTCGATCCTGAGCTGCAAGCGCAGGCTGCCGCCGTGTCGACCAGCCTGATCGGTTCCGCGCCTGCCAGCATGACCGAAGCCAGTTTCGATCCCGAGATCGATGCGCTCAATCAATTACCCGCGGTGCGCTTGGCGCTTGATATCGGCGCGCAGGAAAAGGTGGCAGAGCAGGGCGCGACGAGCGCCCAGGTATTTGCCAGCGCCATGGCGGCGATGGGTATGAAATCTACGGCTGTCGATGTAGAGGGCGAATCCGCCGAGCTGCCGCTGTTCGAGCTCAGCACCGAAGCTCTGGAGGCGCTCAAGGAAAGTTCGGCGGACACAGCCCCCGAGCAGTTCGTCAGTAAGCTCAGTGCGCTGAGCCAGGTGATTGGTCAGCAGACCTCGCAAGCCGCGCGGGTACCCGTGGTGCCCGGGCAGCCGGTAGCCATGCAGCAGACCGGCTGGGGCGAGGGTGTGGTGGACAAGGTGATGTGGATGTCCAGCCAGAACCTCAAGTCCGCCGAAATTCAGCTCGACCCCGCTGAGCTTGGTCGCCTGGACGTGCGCATCAGCCTGAACCAGGATCAGACCCAGATCAGCTTCGCCAGCGCCCATCCAGGTGTGCGCGAAGCGCTGGAAAGCCAGATGCACCGCCTGCGTGAGATGTTCACCCAGCAAGGCATGAACCTCGCTGACGTGAACGTTTCCGACCAATCCCAGGGGCGTGCATGGCAGGGCCAGGAGAACGATGGTCGCGGCCGCGGCGATCGGCCCGCGGATGATGGCACTGCCGGTACCGGCGAAGAAGAGCGGGTGATCGGCAGTGTCGAACTGCGTGATCCTGGCCAGGGAGCTGGCCGCGGTATGGTCGACTACTACGCCTGACGTCGTTTGTCGGCGATGCGGCTGAACTGCCGGGCCGCCGCTCAGCCCGATCGCCAGACTCTGTTCTAGACTTAACCCTGCCCCGAATCACTGGGGCAGGGTTATTTCATTTATGAGCCGATGCTCGGCTTTCGCGTAACATGGCGCGCGCAGCAATTGCACCCAAGCTTATGAGCTGGCATAACACTTGCTCTTAACCCTTTGAAAGCGGAAGGATCTCCACTCCGTGACGGATTTTTGGCATGGCTAAGAAGAACGCCCCACTCGCTGTTGCTACCGAGGCTGGAAGCAAGCCGGCCGGTAAGCTGAAGCTCATCATCGTGATCGTCCTGGCGCTGCTGCTCGCCGTGGGGCTGTCGATTGGTGGCACCTGGTTCTTTCTCAGCAAGGGTGCGGCCAAGGAAGATACGGCCCATGAGTCGGCCCAGAACGCCGCTCCGGTCAAGAAACCGGCCATTTACGAAGAATTGGCGCCGGCGTTCGTGGTCAATTTCACCCAGAACGGCCGGGCCCGATACATGCAGGTCAGCGTTGCCCTGATGACCCGTGACCAGGCCGGGCTCGATGCACTGAAGGTGCATATGCCGGTACTGCGCAACAACCTGGTGATGCTGTTCTCCAGCCAGGATTTCGCCACGCTGGTCACTCCCGTGGGCAAAGAGATGCTGCGCCAGCAGGCCACGGCCAGCGTGCAGCAACTGGCTGAGAAGGAGACGGGTAAAGTGACCGTCGAGCAGGTGCTGTTCACCAACCTTGTGTTGCAATAGGGCGGGAGTCCGATAATGGCTGTGCAAGACCTGCTGTCCCAGGACGAGATCGACGCGCTGTTGCACGGTGTCGACGACGGCTTGGTGGAAACCGAGGAATTCGTCGAGCCGGGCAGCGTCAAGCAATACGACCTGACCAGTCAGGATCGGATCGTGCGCGGTCGCATGCCGACCCTGGAAATGATCAACGAGCGCTTTGCGCGCTACACCCGCATCAGCATGTTCAATCTGCTGCGACGCTCCGCCGATGTGGCCGTAGGTGGTGTGCAGGTGATGAAGTTCGGCGAGTACGTTCACTCGCTGTACGTACCGACCAGCCTCAACCTGGTGAAGATGAAGCCGCTGCGTGGCACCGGCCTGTTCATTCTCGATGCCAAGCTGGTGTTCAAGTTGGTCGACAATTTCTTTGGTGGCGATGGCCGCCACGCCAAGATCGAGGGTCGTGAGTTCACGCCTACCGAGTTGCGCGTGGTGCGTATGGTGCTGGATCAGGCGTTCGTCGACCTGCGTGAAGCCTGGGCCGCGGTAATGGATATCAACTTCGAGTACGTCGGCTCGGAGGTCAACCCGGCGCTGGCCAACATCGTCAGCCCAAGCGAAGTCATCGTGGTGTCGACCTTTCACATCGAACTCGATGGCGGTGGTGGCGACCTGCACATCACCATGCCCTACGCCATGGTCGAGCCGATCCGCGAGATGCTCGATGCCGGTTTTCAGTCCGATGTCGACGACCAGGACGAACGCTGGGTCAAGGCTCTGCGCGAGGACATCCTCGAAGTCAGCGTGCCGCTCAGTGCCACGGTGGCGCGTCGTCAACTGAAGGTACGCGACATCCTGCACATGCAGCCGGGCGACGTAATTCCCGTGGAGCTGCCGGAACACATGATCCTGCGTGCCAATGGCGTACCGTCCTTCAAGGTCAAGCTAGGCTCGCACAAGGGCAACCTGTCGCTTCAGGTGCTCGACCCGATCGAGCGTCACCGTTAGGCACTGCCATGTGGCCCGTGAAGCCTTACCCATTTCGCCGTGCGCCCGAGCGTGTGGCCCAACCGATAAACGCCAGCCGAGGTTGAACGATGGCAGACGAGAACGAAAACACCACGCCTGAGGAGCAGGCACTGGCCGATGAGTGGGCAGCAGCCCTGTCCGAATCCGGCGACGCCGCCGGGCAGGACGACATCGATGCCATGCTGGCCGCCAGTGCGCCAAGCCAGCCGGCCGCACCGCGGGTACCGATGGAAGAATTCGGCAGCATGCCCAAGGCCAACAATCCGGTCAGCCTGGACGGCCCGAATCTCGACGTGATCCTCGACATTCCCGTCTCCATCTCCATGGAGGTGGGTAATGCCGACATCACCATCCGCAACCTGCTGCAGCTCAACCAGGGCTCGGTGATCGAACTCGACCGCCTTGCCGGCGAGCCACTCGACGTGCTGGTCAACGGTACCCTGATCGCCCATGGCGAAGTGGTGGTGGTCAACGAGAAGTTCGGCATTCGCCTGACCGACGTGATCAGCCCTAGCGAACGCATCAAGAAGCTGCGCTGAAGACGATGAACAGAATTCTGCTCGCTTTACTGGCGCTGCCGCTCTCTGTGCTGGCTGCCGAGCCCGCGGCTCAGGCGCCTGCGGCCGGTAGCGGTATTGGTGGCCAGCTGGTGCAACTGGTCATTGGCCTGTTGCTGGTCATCGGCCTGATTTTCCTGCTCGCCTGGATGATGCGTCGTGTACAGCGCATGGGGCCGAGTGGCGGCAAGGTGATCAAGATCGTCGCCACCCAGGCCTTGAGCCCGCGTGATCGGCTGGTGCTGGTGCAGGTGGGGAACGAGCAGATACTGCTGGGGCTGACCCCGGGGCGGATCAATCCGCTGCACGTGATGGGCGAGCCGGTTCATCTGCCTGATGCCGAGCCAGCCTCCACGGAGTTCGCCCAGCGCCTGATGGAGCTGTTGGGCAAGGATCAGAAGGACAAGTCCTGATGCTGCGCCTTCTGCTTGTATTGGTGTTCACACTGGGCGCCTCGCTGACCTTTGCCCAGGAGCCGCCTGCAGGCAGTTCGCTGATCCAGCAGGGCAGCAATCCGCTGTCGATTCCGGCTATCACCCTGAGCACCGACGCCGACGGCCAGCAGGAATATTCGGTCAGCCTGCAGATCCTGCTGATCATGACCGCGCTGAGCTTCATCCCGGCGTTTGTCATGCTGATGACCAGCTTCACGCGCATCATCATCGTGTTTTCCATCCTGCGTCAGGCCCTGGGCTTGCAGCAAACGCCGTCCAACCAGATTCTCGTCGGCCTGGCGTTATTCCTGACGATGTTCATCATGGCGCCGGTGTTCGACCAGATAAACCGCGAGGCGCTGCAGCCCTACCTGAACGAGCAGTTGCCGGCGCAGCAGGCGATCGAGCGGGCGGAAGGGCCGATCAAGAACTTCATGCTGGCGCAGACCCGTGAGAGCGATCTGGAGCTGTTCGTACGCCTGTCCAAGCGCACCGACATTGCCAGCCCGGATGAGGCGCCGCTGACCATTCTGGTGCCGGCCTTCGTCACGTCGGAACTGAAGACCGCCTTCCAGATCGGTTTCATGATCTTCATCCCGTTCCTGATCATCGACATGGTGGTGGCGAGCATCCTCATGGCCATGGGTATGATGATGTTGTCGCCGCTGATCATTTCGCTGCCGTTCAAGATCATGCTGTTCGTGCTGGTCGATGGCTGGGCCCTGATCATGGGCACCCTGGCCAGTAGTTTCGGCACCTTATAGCGAGGTTCACATGACCCCTGAAGTCGCCGTCGACCTGTTCCGTGAAGGGCTCTGGCTGATCTGCCTCATGGTCGGTTTGCTGGTCACGCCCAGCCTGTTGGTGGGCCTGATGGTGGCGATGTTCCAGGCCGCCACGCAGATCAACGAACAGACCCTGAGCTTTCTGCCGCGTTTGCTGGTGATGCTGCTGACCCTGATCGTTGCCGGGCCCTGGATGGTGCGTGAGCTGATGGAATACACGCAGAATCTGATCATGAACATCCCGCAGCTGATCGGCTGAGTGCGATGTTCGAACTGAGCGATGCGCAGATCGGCGGCTGGGTCAGCAGTTTTTTGCTGCCGCTGTTCCGCATCGCGGCCTTGCTGATGGTGATGCCGATCATCGGTACGCAGCTGGTGCCGACCCGGGTGCGCCTGTATCTGGCGCTGGCCATCAGTGTGGTGCTGGTACCGACGTTGCCGCCTATGCCGCAGGTCGATGCCATCAGCCTGCAAGCCTTCGTGCTCATCGCTCAGGAAATTCTCATCGGCGTCATGCTCGGCTTCGTGTTGCAGCTGTTCTTCCATGTCTTCGTGGTCGCCGGGCAGATCCTGGCGATGCAGATGGGCCTGGGTTTCGCATCCATGGTCGACCCTGCCAACGGTATTTCGGTGCCGGTGATCGGCCAGTATTTCACCATGCTGGTGACCTTGCTGTTTCTGGCCATGAACGGCCATCTGGTGGTGTTCGAGGTGCTGGCCGAGAGTTTCGTGACGCTGCCGCCTGGCTCCGGGCTGCAGGTTGAGCACTACTGGGAAGTGGCGACCAAGCTCGGCTGGGTGATGGGGGCGGCGCTTATTCTGGTGTTGCCGGCGGTTACCGCGTTGCTGGTGGTCAATATCGCCTTTGGCGTGATGACCCGTGCTGCACCGCAGCTGAACATCTTTTCCATCGGCTTCCCGCTGACCCTGGTGCTGGGGATGGTGATCGTGTGGATTTCCCTGGCCGATATCCTCGCGCATTACCAGATAATGGCCGCCGAAGCCCTGACGATGCTGCGTGAATTGGTGAGGGCGAGCTGAGTGGCCGAATCCGAAAGTGGTGCCGAAAAAAGCGAGGAACCCACGGAGAAGCGTCTCCGTGAATCCCGCGAGAAAGGGCAGATCGCGCGTTCGCGCGAGCTGAACACCTTCGCCATCATGCTCGCTGGCACCGGCGGCCTGCTGGCCACAGGGGGCGGTCTGGGCATCGCGCTGCTGGACGTCATGCGCGGCAATTTCGTGTTGTCACGCGAGGATCTGTTCGATGAGCGCAACATGGGCCTGTTGCTGGCCGCCTCCGGTCAGGTGGCGATGGAGGCGTTGGTTCCACTGTTCGTGACCCTGCTGATCGCCTCCATCGTCGGCCCCATCGCCCTGGGTGGCTGGTTGTTCTCGGCCAAGGCCATGGCCCCCAAGTTCAGCCGCATGAACCCGCTGGCCGGGCTCAAGCGCATGTTCTCGGTGAAGGCACTGGTCGAGCTGCTCAAGGCGCTGGCCAAGTTCATCCTGATCCTCGTGGTGGCACTGGTGGTGCTGTCGATGGATCGTGACGATCTGATGGCGATCGCCAACGAACCGATCGAATCGGCGATCATGCATGCCGCTCAAGTGGTCGGCTGGAGTGCGTTGTGGATGTCCCTCGGGCTGATCCTGATCGCCGCCGTGGATGTGCCGTTCCAGCTCTGGGACAACAAGAAGAAGCTGAAGATGACCAAGCAGGAGGTCAGGGACGAGTACAAGGACAGCGAGGGCAAGCCCGAGGTCAAACAGCGGATTCGCCAGTTGCAGCGCGAAATGGCCGAGCGGCGCATGATGCAGGCGGTACCTCAGGCCGATGTGGTAATCACCAACCCGACCCACTTTGCGGTGGCACTGAAATACGACCCGGCAAAGGGCCAGGCACCGGTACTACTGGCCAAAGGGGGGGATTTCACGGCGCTGAAGATCCGCGAGATCGCTCAGGAGCACAACGTGATGCTGCTGGAGTCGCCAGCCCTGGCTCGCTCGATCTATCACACCACCGAACTGGATCAGGAGATCCCGGCCGGTCTTTATCTGGCGGTGGCCCAGGTATTGGCGTACGTCTATCAGATTCGTCAGTACCAGGCTGGCAAGGGCAAGCGGCCAACACCGTTGAAGGATCTGCCCATTCCGCCGGATCTGCGTCGCGACGAATAGCACCATGCCACGGACTCTGCGGGGTGGCCACGATCGCATCGCGCCGGGGGCGACGCTCCTACAGGGTCGGTAGCTTGCCGCGATCCCGTAGGCGCCGCGCCCTCGCGGCGATTGGCGGCCGCGACGCGGTTTGGCGTGAGGCAACGTAATTCGGAGCGGCCAGCGGTCATGACCATTAGCGCCGACTGGCGTGCTGCATCAGCCTTGCGCGCGCCTCACGCGTCGGTGAAGGTCTGGCCCCGGGCATGTCCCTTGGCCAGTGGCGGCGGGGCGGTCGGTTGCTCGAAATCATCCGTCCAGTGCCAGTTGCGGATTTCCGGCAAGTCCTCGAAGTGCTCGCGGATATAGCTGTGGTGCTCGCGCAGTTTGCGCTGGAACAGATCGACCGCCTGGCTGGCCTGGGCGCGCAGGCGGGGCACGTACTTGAGCGCTTCGCTGGCCAGCTGGTAGCGGCTGAGGTCGTTCAGCACCACCATGTCGAACGGGGTGGTGGTGGTGCCTTGATCGGAGAAACCGCGGACATGGAAGCGGGCCTCGTTGGCCCGGCCATGCACCATGGAGTGGATGACCCAGGTCGAGCCATGGAAGGCGAAGATCACCGGCACATCCCGGGTGAACAGGGCTTCGAAGCTGGCGTCGTCGAGGCCGTGGGGGCGATCCCGCGGCGAGGCGAGGATGCCCAGGTCGACCACGTTGACCAGGCGCACCTTGATCCCCGGCACATGCTTCTGCAGCAGCCATGAGGCGGCCACCGCTTCCGTGGTGGGCACGTCGCCGGCGCAGGCCAGCACGATGTCCGGCTCGCCGCCGCCGTCGCTGCTGGCGAAGCTCCAGATCGACGCGCCGCGCGAGCAGTGTTCCAGGGCCGCTTCGAAGTCCAGCCACTGGAAGTCCGGCTGTTTGCCGCAGGTCACCACGTTGATGTAGTTGCGACTGCGCAGGCAGTGGTCGAACACGTTGACCAGGCAGTTGGAGTCCGGCGGGTAGTAGATGCGCACCACCTCCGAGCGGCGTTGCAGGACGTTGTCGACGAAGCCGGTGGATTGATGGCTGAAGCCATTGTGGTCATTGCGCCAGGCGTGGCTGGTGATCAGGATGTTCAGCGACGCCAGCGGCTTGCGCCAGGCAAATTCGCGGCATTGCTGCAGCCATTTGGCATGCTGGGTGACCATCGAATCGACGACCTGGGCGAAGGCCTCGTAGGTCGACCACATGCCATGCCGCCCGGTGAGCAGATAGCCTTCCAGCCAGCCTTCGCACAGGTGTTCGCTGAGCACTTCCATGACCCGGCCGTCCATCGCCAGTTGATCGTCCAGTTCCAGCAGCGGGCCGGAGGCGGTGCGGGAAGAGGCTTCGAACACCGCGTTGAGGCGGTTGGAATTGGTTTCGTCGGGACTGAACATCCGGAAGTTGCGCGGGTTGCGGCGGATCACGTCGCGCAGGAACTCGCCCAGCTTGCGCGGCGCCTCGGCGATCACCTGGCCGGGGGCTGGTACTTCCAGCGAGTATTCGCCGAAGGCGGGCAGATCCAGGGCGGTCAGTAGCCGCCCGCCGTTGGCGTGGGGCACCGCGCCGAGGCGCAGGTGGGCGGGCGGGTTGAGCCCGTCGAGATCGGCCGCCGGCACGCCGTTGTCGTCGAACAGGCTGTGGGGTTCGTAGCTGCGCAGCCAGGCCTCCAGCAAGGCCAGGTGCTGCGGGTCTTCCCGCACCCCCGCCAGGGGCACCTGATGGGCGCGGAAGGTGCCGGACACCGGCAGGCCGTCGACTTCGATCGGCCCGGTCCAGCCTTTGGGGGAGCGCAGGATGATCATCGGCCAGCGGCCGACCCGCGGCAGGTCCTGGTCGCGGGCCTGGGCCTGCAACTGGCGAATCCGCTGGTAGCTGTCGGACAGGGCGGCGGCGAAGCGCTGGTGCATGCCGGGCAGGTCGTCGCCGGCGACGATGATCGGCTCGTAGCCGCGGCCCTGGTAGAGCTGGATCAGGTCGGCGTCATCGGTACGCGCCTCGACGGTCGGGCCGGAGATCTTGTAGCCGTTGAGGTGCAGGATCGGCAGCACCGCGCCGTCCTTGCGCGGATCGAGGAAGCGAATGCTTTTCCAGCTGCCTTCCAGCGGGCAGGTTTCCGCTTCGCCGTCGCCGATCACGCAGACCGCCACCAGCTCGGGGTTGTCGAACACGGTGCCGAAGGCATGCATCAGCGAGTAGCCCAGTTCGCCCCCTTCGTGCAGCGAGTTCGGTGTGTGCGGCCCACAGTGGCTGGGTATGCCGCCGGGGGTCGAGAACGAGCGGAAGAAGCGGCGCATGCCGTCGGCGTCACGGCTGATCTGCGGGTGGACTTCGCTGTAGGTGCCCTCCAGCCAGGCGCAGGCGTTGAGGGTCGGGCCGCCGTGGCCGGGGCCGGAGAGGAACAGCATCTCCACGTTTTCGCGGCCGATCAGGTGGTTGAGGTGGGCATAGATGAAGTTCTGTCCGGCCGAGGTGCCCCAGTGGCCGAGCAGGCGTGGCTTGATGTGCTCGGCCTTCAGCGGCTCCTGCAACAGCGCGTTGTCCTGCAGGTAGATCTGCCCCACGCAGAGGTAATTGGCCGCCTGCCAGTAGCGCTGGATGACCGCCAGTTGCCGATCGTCGAGCGCCGGCTTGTCGGCGGCAGGCGGTACGGGGGAGGGCGTGGTATCGGCACTGGAAAGGTCGGGATTGAAATGGAACACGGGCAACTCCTGTCGGGCTGTGGTGGTTCGTTCGAGGCGTTGGGCGCCAGGTCGTGCCCGGCGTCCGCGGTCACGACCTGTCCGCCATCGCCTGGCGGCGCACCGGTACGACTGGATCCGGCGAGGATGGTGTGTCACCAGTGTAGGCACGAACGCGGCATCCGTTTCGATCGACCGCCGCACGGCGAGCGGAGCGCATGGGCTCGCCTGGACGGCTCGGGCACCAACGCACCCGCCATGACGGGCGCGCCGCTGGAGCCGCATCAGTAGCGCACGGACGTTACAGTTGCTTGATGCTTTGCACCTGATCCTTGTTGATGCGGTTCGACTTGCCGTCCAGTTGCCGGAATTCGTAGAAGCCGGTCTTTTTATCGAACTTGGGCTTGTCCAGCGTCTGCAGTTCCTGGCCGTCGTTGAGAATGATCAGCGAAGGCGTGGAGCAGCCGCTCAACAGGGCGGCGAGGGCAACGGCAGAGAGGATGATGGCGAATTGTTTCATGGTGAGACTCCGGTATGGCTCAGGTGGGGTGTCGGCTGTGCGTGGCGCTTCGGCATCGATCGATCCTCAATGCAATGACTTGCGCAGCCGCGACAAGGCGCCGACGAAGAACAGGCTGCCGATGATGGCCAGCGCCACCAGCTGTGGCCAGACGATGGTGCTTCCCGCGCCACGGAAGAGGATGGCCTGGGCCAGTTCGACGAAGTGCGTGGTGGGGGCCAGCAGCATGATGTGTTGCACCGCCTCCGGCATGCTTTCCCGGGGCGTCATGCCGCCCGAGAGGATCTGCAGCGGCATCAGCACGAGGATGATCAGCAGGCCCAGTTGCGGCATCGAACGGGCCAGGGTGCCGAAGAAGATGCCCATCGAGGTAGTGGCGAACAGGTGCAGGGCCGCACCGCACAGGAACAGCGCGATGGAGCCCGGTATGGGCACCTCCAGCCAGCCCTCGACCACCAGGGTCAGGGCGATGGCCGAAGCCGTCAGTACCACCAGCCCCATCGACCAGACCTTGGCGCACATGATCTCGAACGGCGTGACCGGCATCACCAGCAGATGCTCGATGGTGCCGTGCTCGCGTTCGCGGATCAGCGCGGCGCCGGTGAGGATGATCGACAGCATGGTGATCTGGTTGATCACCTCGTTCACCGAGCCGAACCAGGCGCGTACCAGGTTGGGGTTGTAGTTCATGTGCACCACCGCCTCGACCGACTGGGTCGCCGCGCCGCGCGTGCGCTGGAGGAATTCGCCGGCTTCGGCGCTGATGATCTGCTGGATGTGCCCGGCGCCGGTGAAGGCCTGGCTGACCTGGGTGGCGTCGACGTTGAGCTGGATGCTCGGCTGGCGCCCGGCGAGCAGATCCTGCTGGAAGTTCGGCGGGATGTTCAGGGTGAAGGTGTAGAGGCCCGCATCCATGCCGCTGTCCATTTCCTCCAGGGTGATCGGCTTCGGGGCGAGGAAGTAGGGCATCTGGAAGGCCGCGATGATGCGCTGGGACAGCTGCGACTGGTCTTCGTCGATCACCCCGATGGTGGCGCGGTGCGGGGCTTCCGGCACCCCGGTGGCGCTGGAGTAGATGCCGAGGGTGAAGGCGTAGACGATCAGCAGCAGCAACGCCGGATCGCGATACAGGCTGCGCAGTTCCTTGATCCCCAACTGCAGGATATTGCTCAGTTTGCGCATCTCAATGCTCCTGCTTCTTCAGGCCGGCGACGCTGAGCAGGGTCAGCACGGGAATGGTCAATAGCAGGGGAAAGAAATAGAGGTACAGGTCGTGCAAACCCAGGGCCTTGGAGAACACGCCACGGCTGATGGTCAGGAAGTGGCTGGTCGGGTAGATATTGCCGATGAAGGCGCCGGCGCCTTCCATGGCCGATACCGGGTGGATCAGGCCGGAAAACTGCGTCGCCGGCAGCAGGGTGGCGATGGCGGTGCCGAAGATGGCGGCGATCTGGCTGTTGAGGATCGACGACATCAGCAGGCCGAGTCCGGTGGCGCAGATCACGTAGAGCAGGGCGCCGATGGTCAGGGTCAGCATGCTGCCCTTGACCTGGACGTCGAACACCAGCACCGACAGGGCCACCAGCATGAAGAAGTTGATCATGCCCAGGCCGATGTAGGGCAACTGCTTGCCGAGCAGGAATTCCAGGCGGGTCACCGGGGTGACATAGAAATTGGTGATCGAGCCCAGTTCCTTCTCGCGCACCACGCCGAGGGCGGTGAGCATGGCCGGGATCAGCATCAGCAGGATCGGGATCACCGCCGGCACCATGGCCGGCAGGCTCTGTACGTCGGGGTTGTAGCGGTAGCGCAGGGTGATGTCGAACGGACTGGCCGCCACCCCCTGGGTCGAGCCACGGGCGAGTTCCTCCAGGTAGCTCTGGTGGATGCCTTGCACGTAGCCCTTGATGGTGTCGGCGCGGGTCGGCATGGCGCCATCCACCCAGAAGCCCACCTGCGGCACCTCGCCGCGCTTGAGGTCGCGGCCGAAGCCGGGCGGAATCTCCAGCGCCAGGCTGATCTCGCCCTTGCGCATGCGCTGGTCGAGATCGGCATAGTCACGCAACGGTGCTTGCTCGACGAAGTAGCGCGAGCCGGCGATGTTCAGGGCGTAGGCGGCGCTGGTGGTGGTCTGGTCGCGGTCGAGCACCGCGTAGTTCAGGTCCTCCACGTCCAGGCTGATGCCGTAGCCCATGATGAACATCAGCAGCACCGTACCGAGCAGGGCCAGGGTGGCGCGGATCGGGTCGCGGCGCAGTTCCATGGATTCGCGCTGGGTATAGCTGTACAGGCGACGCAGGCTGAAGCGTGACGTCGACGCGCCGGCGGTGCCGTTCGACGTCTCTGGCGCTACGCCCGGCGTGGCCTCCGGGGCGCTCTCGTCGCTGCCGGCGGCATCGCGCAGGTAGGCGATGAAGGTCTCTTCCAGGGTGGCCAGGCCGCGCTTGTCCATCAGCGCCTGCGGCGTGTCGCTGTCCAGCACCCGGCCGGCGTGCATCATCGACATGCGGTCGCAGCGCAGCGCCTCGTTCATGAAGTGGGTGGAAATGAAGATGGTCACGCCATCGTTGCGCGACAGGTCGATCAGCAGTTCCCAGAAGCCGTCCCGGGCGATCGGGTCGACCCCCGAGGTGGGCTCGTCGAGGATCAGGATCTCCGGCTTGTGGATCACCGCCACCGCCAGCGACAGGCGTTGGCGCACGCCCAGGGGCAGGTCGGCCGGCAATTGCTCGGCAACGCCCTGGAGGTTGAACCTGTCGAGCATTTCCTGGATACGGCCAGGGCGCTGTGCCACGGGAATGTGGAACAGCCGGGCGTGCAGGTCGAGGTTCTGCAGCACGCTCAGCTCGCTGTACAGGGAAAAGGCCTGGGACATGTAGCCGACCCGCCGGCGGGTTTCGATGTCCCTGGGGTCGACCGGCTGGCCGAACAGGAAGGCTTCGCCTTCGCTGGCCGGCTGCAGGCCGGTGAGCATCTTCATGGTGGTCGACTTGCCGCAGCCATTGGAGCCGAGGAAGCCGAAGATCTCCCCGCGTTCGATGCGGAAATCCACGTGGTCGACGGCGACGAAATCGCCGAAGCGACAGGTCAGGCCATGGGCCTCGATGGCCACCGCGTCGTTGCCGCTGGCCGCCGGGCGCGGTGGAATCACCAGGGCATGGTGGCCGCTGCGCTTGGCTTCGGGCAACAGGGCGATGAAGGCTTCTTCCAGGTTGTCGGTGGCGGTGCGTTCGAGCAGTTCGCCGGGAGTGCCGGTATCCAGCACCTTGCCGTCGTCCATGGCCACCAGCCAGTCGAAACGCTGGGCTTCGTCCATGTAGGCGGTGGCGACCAGCACGCTCATGCCGGGACGGCGCGTGCGGATGCGCTCGATCAGCTCCCAGAACTGGTTGCGCGCCAGCGGGTCGACGCCGGTGGTGGGTTCGTCGAGGATCAGCAGGTCCGGGTCGTGGATCAGCGCGCAGCACAGCCCGAGCTTCTGCTTCATGCCGCCGGACAGCTTGCCCGCCGGGCGCTCGGTGAAGGGCGCGAGGCCGGTGCTCTGCACCAGGTCGGCGATGCGCGCCTTGCGTTCCGCTGCGTCCTGGCCGAACAGCCGGCCGAAGAAGTCGAGGTTCTCGAACACGGTCAGGGTCGGGTAGAGGTTCTTGCCCAGGCCCTGGGGCATGTAGGCGATGCGCGGGCAGATGGCGCGGCGGTGGCCGGCGTCGGCCATGTCGCCATCGAGCACCCGCACCGTGCCGTCCTGCAGCTTGCGCGCCCCGGCGATCAGCGCCAGCAGGCTGGACTTGCCGACCCCGTCCGGGCCGATCAGGCCGATCATGCGCCTGGCGGGAATCTCCAGGCTGACGTGATCCACCGCGCAGGTCTTGCCGTAGCGCAGGCTGACGTCGAGCAGTTGCGCCACGACGGAGGGGCTCTGCGTCATTGGGGAATCCGGATCTGCAGGTCTTGCGGCCATTCGGCGGCAGCGTCGAGTTTCAGGTAGGCCATGCCGGGGATGCCGGTCTTGACCTGCTCCAGATGCGCCTTGAGCAAGTCGGGGTCGATCCGCGCCTTGATCCGGAACATCAGCTTCTCGCGTTCGCTGGCGGTTTCCACGGTCTTCGGCGTGAACTGCGCGACGCTGGCCACGAAGGTCACCTTGGCCGGGATCACATACTGCGGCGCCGCATCCAGCACCAGGTGCACATCGGAACCGAGGGCGACCCGGCCGGCCTGCTGCGAAGGCAGGAAGATGTTCATGTAGACATCGTTGAGGTCGACCAGGTTGAGCACCTTGCCGCCCGCGGCCAGCACTTCGCCGGGCTGGCTGATACGGTACTGCACGCGGCCGCTGCGCGGTGCCTTGAGCTGGCTGTCCTCGATATCGGCCTGCAGCCGCTCGACGCTGGCCTGGGCGGCCTGCACCGCCGATTCGGCCTCGATCACCTGGGATTGCGCGGCCTCGATGCCGGCCTGGGCCGAGACCACCTGGGACTGCGCGGCGGCGAGGGCGGCCTGGCCGCTCTGCAGGGCGGCCAGGTCGTCATCGAGTTGCTGGCGTGGCAGGGCATTGCGCTTGACCAGGATCGCGGTACGCTCATGGCGTTTCTGCGTGGCGCTGAGTTCGGCGCGGCGCTGGCGCACCACGGCTTCGGCGGTGACCTTCTCGCTTTGCCGCAGGGAGACCTGGGAATGGGCCGTACGGGTGGCGTTCTGCGCCTGGCGTACCTGGGCCTGGGCCTGGTTCAACTGCGCCACGAGCACCTGGGTATCCATGCGCGCCAGGATCTGCCCGGCCTGGACGAAGTCGCCTTCCTCGACCTCGATTTCCAGGAGCCGGCCGGCCAGCTTGCTGGCCACGTCCACTTCGGTGGCTTCGATACGGCCGTTGGCGCTGGCGAAACCCTCACCCAGTCCGCTTGGGCGCAACTTCATCCATACCAGGGCGACAACGGCGACCAGGGCGGCCACGACCACCACACGGGTGAGGTTCTTCCTGTGCTGCTGCTTCATCGATCGATTTCCCAAGGTCAGACATTCACTGCTTCACGTAGCGGCCAGGCGCGGGTGCCACAAGCGGATACTCGGCATTGCCAGTGTGCATGACGGCGCGGGGCGATGGGATGACCCAGGGCAATGGAAGCACCATTGACTTTGCCGGTATCCCGGCGCAGTGCCTGGGCGACCGCCAGGGATTGCGCAGTGAAAGCTGCGTTGGTCTCGAGCGGGACGAGTTCGTCCAGTGTTCAGCCGAGGCGGGATGGTTCATCGCTGGTGAGGATGAGTGGTTCGCCCTTGCGCTGGGGAATCAGGATAGACGTGATTTCATCGCTGCAGTGACCCGCTTCGATGGCGTACGAGCCCAGCGCAGCATCGTGATGCCAGCGCTGGGCTCGTACGTCAGAGGCTTGTCACTGGCTGTGGCGTGGCAAGCGTATTGGCAGGCTAACGCGCCGTGGCGTTACTCGATTACGCCGCAGGCCACGCGGGCACCACCGCCACCCAGCGGTTCGGGATGGTCGGCATGGTTATCGCCGCCGGCATGAACCATCAGCGCCAGGTTCTTCAGCTCATCCACGCTTTTGATGCGCGGCGCCAGTACGGGCTGATTGGCTTTGCCGTCCGCCGTGACCAGCAGGGCGGGGAGGTCACCCAGATGGCCATCGCCCCAGGGCAGGCCGTGTTTGCCGGTGTTCTGCGGATCCCAGTGACCACCCGCGGACTCGGCTGCTGAAGGCTGGCCATCCTTCGGTGCGGGATCGCAACTGGGTTTGCCGTGCACGTGGAAGCCGTGTACGCCTGGCTCCAGGTCATGCAGTTCAGGGGTGAAAACCACGCCGTAAGGGCTCTGGCTGATCACCACCTTGCCAACCGAGGTGCCGACGCCTTTAGCGTCCACGGCATTGAGTTCGACCGCCAGGTCGGCGGCCTGCAGGCTAGCGGCACAGCAACTGGCCAATGCGGCCATCATCCAGCGTTTCATACGTGACTCCTCGTAGATGGAAAATCCGTGGGCAAAACCATCGCTCACAGGTTGTGGACTTGAGTTTCCTGGCGGGGTTCGTGTTTTCGTCTCGCTTTCGTGTCAGCTGTCGCCGGCCCGATCAGCCGTCCAGTGATTTCAGGTTTTTTGCAGAGTTGGAAAGGTTCTTGCAAACACCGGCAGCGAAGGCGCTTAGGCGTCAAAAGATTGAATCAGCCGGGGTAACCACGTGGCAGTAGATCGCGCACAAATGATTGGCAACGTTCGCAGCAACCTGTCCGGGTTGCGCGACGGCAATCTCGGTATCCCGCTGTTGCTGCTGGTCATGCTCGGCATGGTCATGCTGCCGGTTCCGCCGTTCCTGCTCGACGTGCTGTTCACCTTCAATATCGCCTTGTCCATCGTCGTCCTGCTGGTGGCGATCTATGCGCTGCGGCCGCTGGATTTCGCCGTCTTCCCTACCATCCTGCTGGCGGCTACCTTGCTGCGTCTGGCGCTGAACGTGGCCTCCACGCGGGTGGTGCTGCTGCACGGGCAGGACGGCGCGGGAGCGGCCGGGCAAGTGATCAAGGCGTTCGGCGAGGTGGTGGTCGGCGGTAACTACGTCGTTGGTATCGTGGTGTTCGCCATCCTCATCATCATCAACTTCGTGGTGGTGACCAAGGGCGCCGGACGGATTTCCGAGGTCAGTGCGCGTTTCACTCTGGATGCCATGCCCGGCAAGCAGATGGCCATCGATGCCGATCTCAATTCCGGCCTGATCGACCAGGTGGAAGCCAAGAAGCGCCGTGTCGAGGTAGCCCAGGAAGCGGATTTCTACGGTTCGATGGATGGTGCCAGCAAGTTCGTGCGCGGCGATGCCATCGCCGGTCTGCTGATCATGTTCGTCACCCTGCTCGGCGGCATCGGCATCGGCATGCTGCAGCACGGCCTGCCGTTCAGCGAGGCGGGGCGTATCTACTCGTTGCTGACCATCGGTGACGGTCTGGTGGCACAGATCCCGTCGCTGCTGCTGTCCACGGCCGCGGCGATCATGGTCACCCGGGTTTCCAGCTCCGAAGACATGGGCGCTCAGGTCAACCGGCAGATGTTCGCTTCGCCGCGCGCGCTGGCCGTTGCGGCGGCGATCATGATCGCCATGGGTCTGGTGCCTGGCATGCCGCATATGCCTTTCGTTGGCCTGGGCCTGATCGCCGCGGGCGCGGCGTACTGGATCGCCAACAAGCAGCGCAAGGTCAAGGAAGTCGAGATTCAGGAGGTTCAGCGCCAGCAGGAACTGCTCCCGGCGCAGCGCGCTCAGGAGATCAAGGAGCTTGGCTGGGACGACGTGATGCCGGTGGACATGGTCGGTCTGGAAGTCGGCTATCGGTTGATTCCGCTGGTCGATCGCAACCAGGGCGGGCAACTGCTGGCGCGGATCAAGGGCGTACGCAAGAAGCTGTCGCAGGAGATGGGCTTCCTGATGCCATCCGTGCATATCCGCGACAACCTGGATCTGCAACCCAATGCTTATCGACTGACTCTGATGGGCGTCAGCGTCGCCGAGGCCGAGGTGTACCCGGATCGCGAACTGGCGATCAACCCGGGTCAGGTATTCGGCACCCTCAACGGCGTGGCCGCCAAAGATCCGGCGTTCGGTCTCGATGCCGTGTGGATCGACCCCGGTCAGCGCGACCAGGCGCAGTCCCTCGGTTACACCGTGGTGGACGCCAGTACCGTGGTCGCTACCCACCTCAATCAGATCCTGCACAAGCATGCCCATGAGCTGCTGGGCCACGAAGAAGTCCAGCAACTGATGCAATTGTTGGCAAAAAGCTCGCCAAAGCTGGCGGAAGAGCTGGTTCCTGGCCTTATCTCGCTGTCGACCCTGCTCAAGGTGCTGCAAGCGCTGTTGCAGGAACAGGTGCCGGTACGTGACATCCGTACCATTGCCGAAGCCATCGCCAACGTCGCACCGCGGAGTCAAGATCCCGCCGCGATGGTTGCTGCGGTACGCGTCGCGTTGGCTCGTGCAATCGTGCAAAACATCGTGGGACTAGAGCCGGAGCTGCCTGTGATCACCCTTGAGCCAAGGTTGGAACAGATATTGCTAAATAGTCTTCAGAAGGCCGGTCAAGGCTCCGAGGATGGCATCCTCCTGGAACCTGGCATGGCCGAGAAGCTGCAACGTTCCCTGGTGGAAGCAGCGCAGCGTCAGGAGATGCTTGGCAAGCCGGTGATTCTGCTGGCGGCCGGGCCGGTTCGGGGAATGCTCTCGCGTTTCGCCCGGTTGGCCGTCCCGAGCATGCATGTTCTGGCGTACCAGGAAATTCCGGACAACAAGCAGGTCACCATCGTTGCGACGGTGGGGCAGAATTAATCGAGGGTACGGGCCATGCAGGTCAAACGCTTTTTTGCCGCCGATATGCGCCAAGCCATGAAGCTGGTTCGCGATGAGCTGGGCGCTGATGCGACCATCATCGGTAACCGCCGTGTGGCGGGTGGCGTGGAATTGACGGCCGCGCTCGATTATCAGGTTGCGCCCGCACCGGCGCGGCAACCGAACCCGGCCCTGGAGGCCGAACTGCGCAAGACTCAGTCGCGCATCGCCTCCGCCCAGGCCGAACTGACTACCCGTGCGCAGCTGGATGCCGGCAAGGATCGTCAGCTGTTCGCCGATGCGCCAGGTGCGTCGCCTGCCGACAGCCTGGACGCCGTGCTCGAGCGTCAGCAGAAGAAGCCGGCCTCGGCTTCGGTCGATCAGGCCGCGCTGGATTCGATGCGTTCCGAACTGCACGGCCTGCGTGAACTGATCGAAATGCAACTGGGTTCCATCGCCTGGGGGCAGATGCAGAGCCGTCGCCCGCAACAGGCCACCCTGTGGCGTCGTTTGCAGCGCATGGGGCTGCCCGCCGAACTGGCCCGTACGCTGCTCGAACGTGTGGCCTCGCTCGGTGACCAGCGTCAGGCCTGGCGTATGGTGCTGGCGCATCTGGCACACTCGATTCAGACGCCCAAGCAGGAGCCGATGGAAGAGGGCGGCGTGATCGCTCTGGTCGGCCCGGCGGGCATGGGCAAGACCACCACGCTGGCCAAGCTCGCAGCACGCTACGTACTCAAGTACGGCGCCGCGAATATCGCCCTGGTGAGCATGGACAGCTACCGCATCGGTGCCCAGGAACAGCTAAAGACCCTGGGCCGTATTCTTGGCGTATCCGTGACCCACGTCGATCCCGGTCAGTCTTTGACTCAGGCGCTGGCGCCGTTGGCGCGCAAGCGTGTGGTGCTTATCGATACAGCCGGTCTGCCGGCCAGCGACCCGGCGCTGCGTATGCAACTGGAAACCCTGGCAAGCCGCGGCGTCAACGCCCGAAATTACCTTGTGCTGGCTGCTACCAGCCAGGCGCAAGTGCTGAAGGCCGCCTATCACAGCTACAAGCGCTGTGGGCTGGCCGGCTGCATTCTGAGTAAACTGGACGAAGCGACCAGCATGGGTGAGGTATTGGGTCTGGCTATTAGCCACCGTCTACCAGTAGCCTATCTGGCAGATGGCCCGCGGATTCCGGACGATGTACAGGTGCCGCGTAGTCATCAACTGGTCAGCCGTGCCGTCGGTCTGCAGGCTCCGGATGAGCCCAGTGAGGATACGATGGCCGATATGTTTGCAGGCTTGTATCAGGATCCGGCACGACGCGCGGGATGATCATGCTGTGTGGCGAAGCGCTGGTTGCGGTCGTCCCGGCAGCGCACAATGGCCCTATGGCTTAAAGCGAAGATAGATAAGGTGTGTAGATAACATGGGTATGCATCCCGTACAGGTGATCGCGGTGACCGGCGGCAAAGGCGGCGTTGGCAAGACCAATGTGTCGGTGAATTTGTCGTTGGCGCTGGCGGATCTCGGTCGGCGCGTCATGCTCATGGATGCCGATCTGGGGCTGGCCAACGTCGACGTGCTGCTCGGTCTGACGGCCAAGCGCACCCTGGCTGACGTGATCGAGGGTGAGTGCGAGCTGCGCGATGTCATCCTGCAGGGGCCTGGCGGCATTCGTATCGTGCCTGCGGCCTCCGGCACCCAGAGCATGGTGCAGCTCACGCCCATGCAGCACGCTGGCCTCATCCAGGCATTCAGCGATATCAGCGACAACCTCGACGTACTGATCGTGGACACCGCCGCCGGTATCGGCGACTCGGTGGTGAGCTTCGTGCGCGCCGCCCAGGAAGTACTGGTGGTGGTGTGCGACGAGCCGACCTCGATCACCGATGCCTACGCGCTGATCAAGCTGCTCAATCGTGACCACGGCATGAATCGTTTCCGGGTGCTCGCCAATATGGCGCACAGCCCGCAGGAGGGCCGCAATCTGTTTGCTAAGCTGACCAAGGTCACCGACCGTTTCCTGGATGTCGCGCTGCAGTATGTGGGGGCGGTGCCTTACGACGAGTCGGTACGCAAAGCCGTACAGAAACAGCGTGCGGTGTATGAGGCGTTCCCTCGTTCGAAGTGCGCGCTGGCGTTCAAGGCGATTGCCCAGAAGGTTGACGCATGGCCGTTGCCGGCCAATCCGCGAGGCCATCTGGAGTTCTTCGTCGAGCGCTTGGTGCAACAACCGACTGCAGACACGGCTGTATGACGACAGCCTCTGGACTCCGCATGTATAGCAAGACACAGGCACGGGATTCACAGCATCAATTGATTGAGCGTTACGCGCCGTTGGTCAAGCGCATTGCCTATCACCTGCTGGCGCGTCTGCCCGCCAACGTGCAGGTGGATGACCTGATCCAGGCCGGAATGATTGGCCTGCTCGAGGCATCCCGCAACTATGACGCTGGCAAGGGCGCCAGTTTCGAGACCTTTGCCGGGATTCGCATTCGTGGCTCCATGCTCGATGAGGTGCGCAAGGGCGATTGGGCACCACGTTCGGTACACCGCAACAGCCGGATGGTCAGCGACGCAATTCGAAAAATCGAAGCGAGAACCGGAAGAGACGCTAAAGATCAGGAGGTTGCTGCCGAACTCCAATTGAGTCTCGGGGATTACTACGGCATTCTTGGCGACACTTTGGGCAGCCGCTTATTCAGTTTCGACGACCTGTTGCAGGAAGGCGAGAGTGGTGGGCTGCAGGAAGACACGAGTTCCCTGCACCACGGGCCTTCGCATGAACTGGAAGATGATCGTTTCCAGGCGGCTCTGGTCGATGCCATCAGCAATCTGCCTGAGCGTGAACGGTTGGTGTTGTCGCTGTATTACGATGAGGAATTGAACCTCAAGGAAATCGGCGAGGTACTGGGGGTTAGTGAGTCGCGAGTCAGCCAATTGCACAGTCAGTGTGCCGCGCGTTTACGCGCGCGGTTAGTGGATTGGCGCGCATAAGAGTTTTTTCAAGGGTAGAGCTCAGCAAGGGTTAGGCGCCCCCGCGAAAGCAGGTGGGGAAGCGGTCGGAGTCGCGGGCGACTTACTGTTGGTAAAAATGAGCACTACTCGCTTCTGGCCCGCACTGACGTGCGTTAGCCGCAAGCGGCTTGTCGACTGGGCTGGCAACCCAGGGTGTTTTCAACGCAGCAGGGCCGACACGCAGCAGGCCTTGCGCATATTTTTGAGAATTGGCAGGGCGCTGAAAAACACAGTGAACGCAGCAAAGCAGGGCGCAATGGTTTTGTGGCGTTCCGCCAGGCCGGTTTCACGATTTATAAGCGCTTCGGAATGCTGAACGCGTTTTAGGACTGTACGGAGGTCGACTTGGACAAGAACATGAAAATCCTCATCGTCGATGATTTCTCGACGATGCGACGGATCATCAAGAACCTCTTGCGTGATCTGGGGTTCACCAACACGGCGGAAGCTGACGACGGCACCACCGCATTGCCGATGCTGCAAAGCGGTAGCTTCGACTTTCTGGTGACCGACTGGAACATGCCGGGCATGAGCGGTATCGACTTGCTGCGTGCAGTGCGTGCGGATGAGCGCTTGAAGCAGATGCCGGTGCTGATGGTTACGGCAGAGGCCAAGCGCGATCAGATCATCGAGGCCGCCCAAGCCGGTGTGAACGGCTATGTGGTCAAGCCATTCACCGCTCAGGTGCTCAAAGAAAAGATTGAGAAAATATTCGAGCGGGTCAACGGCTGATGTCTGCCGCGAGGTTGTTATGGAACACGATGATTCTCAAGAGGCCGGCCTCGAGTCGACCCTGAAAAGCAATGCCCGCCAACTGGTAAACAGCCTTGAACAAGGCAACTTTGGTGAAGCGATACAGCTGATCAATGAACTGAACAAGGCGCGCGACCGGGGTCTTTACCACGAAGTCGGCAAGCTCACGCGTGAGCTGCATAACGCCATCGTCAATTTTCAGCTCGATCCCCGGGTGCCTCACGCCCAGGAAGTCTCGCAGATATCCGACGCCACCGAGCGGCTCAATTACGTCGTGACCATGACCGAGCGCGCAGCCAATCGCACCATGGATCTGGTCGAGCAGAGCGCGCCACTGGTCAATGACCTGAGCAGCGAAGCCGATGCCCTGAGCGAGGATTGGGGGCGTTTCATGCGCCGTGAAATGGGGGCTGAGGCTTTCCGTGAGCTGGCCAAGCGCATCGAGCTGTTTCTTGCGCGCAGCCAACGCGACAGCAGCAAGCTGTCCGGGCATCTCAACGACATTTTACTGGCGCAGGACTATCAGGATCTGACCGGGCAAGTGATCAAGCGTGTCACGCAGCTGGTGACCGAGGTAGAGAGCAACCTGCTGAAGCTCATGTTGATGGCCAGCCAGGTCGATCGCTTCGCCGGTATCGAACACAATCACGACGAGTTGCGTGTCGAGCAGAACAAACAAAAAGATGCGTCCCACGGTGAAGGTCCGCAGATTCATGCCGATAAGCGTGATGATGTCGCATCCTCCCAGGACGACGTCGACGATTTGCTGTCCAGCCTGGGATTTTAGGAGCACGTCATATGAGCTTCGGCGCCGATGAAGAAATCCTCCAGGATTTCCTGGTAGAGGCCGGCGAGATTCTCGAGCAGTTGTCCGAGCAATTGGTGGAGCTGGAAAGCCGCCCGGACGATATGAACCTGCTCAATGCGATTTTTCGGGGATTTCACACGGTAAAAGGCGGGGCCGGTTTCTTGCAGCTCAATGAGCTGGTGGAGTGCTGCCATATCGCCGAGAACGTGTTCGACATCCTGCGCAAGGGTGCGCGTCGTGTCGACTCGGAATTGATGGACGTGGTGCTCGAAGCACTGGATGCCGTCAATGGCATGTTCACCGAAGTGCGCGAGCGCACCAAGCCGACACCGGCCTCTCCCGAGCTGCTGGCAGCTCTGGCGCGCCTGGCCGAACCCGCTCCTGCCGCAGCGTCTGCCCCGGTCACGGTCGTTGCACCAGTCGAGCCGGCCGCAGAGGCATCGACGGACATTACGGACAGCGAATTCGAACAATTGCTCGATGCCCTGGGCGATGAGCCACAACCGCAGGCGAGCGGCTCGGACGACGAAATCAGCGATGATGAATTCGAATCGCTGCTTGACCAACTGCATGGCAAGGGACAGTTCGCGACCTCCGCAACGCCCGCTGTCGAGGTGCCTGCGCCGGTCAGTGCCGCGAGCGGTGGTAACGGCGACGATATAACCGACGACGAATTCGAAGCCTTGCTCGATCAGTTGCACGGTAAAGGACAATTCGCCAGCACGCCGGCTGAGGCGCCTGTATCGGCTTCTCCTGCCGCACCCGCCAGTTCTGCGGCGCAGGGCGATGAAATCACCGACGACGAGTTCGAGGCACTGCTCGATCAGCTGCACGGCAAAGGCAAGTTCGTCGAGCCGACCGCCATTGCGCCCATTGCACCTGCTCCGAAGCCCGAAGCCAAGCCCGTTGCGCCTGCCGCCAGCAAGGCAGCTCCTGCGCCGGCGGCCAAGGTCGAGCCAGCCAAGGCAAAAACAGCAGCCGCACCGGCCGCCGCCGCTGCGCCAGCGAGTGAGGCGGAAACCACGGTACGGGTCGACACCGCACGCCTGGACGAGATCATGAACATGGTCGGCGAACTGGTGCTGGTGCGTAACCGCCTGGTGCGCCTGGGGCTCAACAGCGGCGACGAGACCATGTCCAAGGCCGTCTCCAACCTCGACGTGGTCACCGCCGATCTGCAGACGGCAGTCATGAAGACCCGCATGCAGCCGATCAAGAAGGTCTTCGGGCGCTTCCCGCGGCTGGTTCGCGACCTGGCTCGTCAGCTGAAGAAGGAAATCAACCTGGAGCTGGTTGGCGAAGAGACCGATCTGGACAAGAACCTGGTCGAAGCGCTGGCCGATCCCCTGGTGCACTTGGTGCGCAACGCCGTCGACCATGGCGTGGAAAGCCCGGAAGAGCGCGAAGCCACCGGTAAGTCGCGCACCGGGCGAGTGGTGTTGTCTGCCGAGCAGGAAGGCGACCACATCCTGCTGATGATTACCGATGACGGTAAGGGGATGGACGCCGACGTGTTGCGCAGCAAGGCCGTGGAAAAAGGCCTGCTGGACAAGGATGCGGCCGACCGCCTGACCGATCTGGAATGCTACAACCTGATCTTCGCCCCCGGTTTCTCGACCAAGACCGAGATTTCCGACGTGTCCGGCCGCGGCGTCGGCATGGACGTGGTGAAGACCAAGATTTCCCAGCTCAACGGCACGGTCAACGTGTTCTCGCAGAAGGGCCAGGGCTCGAAGATCGTCATCAAGGTACCGCTGACCCTGGCGATCATGCCGACGCTGATGGTGATGCTCGGCAATCAGGCATTCGCTTTCCCGCTGGTCAACGTCAACGAGATCTTCCACCTCGATCTGTCGCGCACCAACGTGGTCGACGGGCAGGAAGTGGTGATCGTCCGCGACAAGGCGCTGCCGCTGTTCTATCTCAAGCGCTGGCTGGTGAGTAAAGCTGCCCACGAAGAGCAGGTCGAAGGCCATGTGGTGATTCTCAGCATCGGCAATCAGCGGATCGGCTTCGTCGTCGATCAGCTGGTCGGCCAGGAAGAGGTGGTGATCAAGCCGCTGGGCAAAATGCTGCAAGGCACGCCTGGCATCTCCGGTGCGACCATCACCGGCGACGGGCGGATCGCCCTGATTCTCGACGTCCCGAGCATGCTCAAGCGCTACGCACGGCGTATCTGATCGTCCGCGGCGCGGCCTCTGCTGCGCCGCTTAGGAGTGTTTATGGTTGTCAAGGTACTGGTGGTCGACGACTCCGGCTTTTTTCGGCGCAGAGTCTCGGAGATTCTCTCGTCCGATCCCAACATCACCGTGGTCGGCACCGCCACCAACGGACGTGAGGCCATCGATCAGGCGCTGGCACTCAAGCCGGACGTGATCACCATGGATTACGAGATGCCGTTGATGGACGGTATCACCGCTGTGCGTAGCATCATGCAGCGCTGCCCTACACCGGTATTGATGTTCTCTTCGCTCACCCACGAAGGCGCCCGGGTCACCCTGGACGCGCTGGATGCCGGTGCGGTGGATTTCCTGCCGAAGAATTTCGAGGACATCTCGCGCAACCCGGAAAAGGTCAAGCAACTGCTGTGCGAGAAGGTGCACAGCATTTCGCGCAGCAACCGCCGGGGGATCGGCGCGGCGTCCCTGACGCCGCCTGCCGGCGGTAGCCTGAGCCGACCTGCCAGCACTTCTGTACCTGCGCGGCCACAGCCGAGTGTCGGCCATCCGCCGGCCGAGCGTCAGCCATCGACCGGCAGCGCCGCACCCAAGCGCAAAGCCTACAAGCTGGTGGCGATCGGTACCTCGACCGGTGGCCCGGTTGCCTTGCAGCGGGTCTTGACCCAGTTGCCGGCGAATTTCCCGACGCCCATCGTGCTGATTCAACACATGCCGGCGGCCTTCACCAAGGCCTTTGCCGAGCGTCTGGACAAGCTCTGCAAGATCAACGTCAAGGAAGCTGAAGACGGCGACATCCTGCGCCCCGGGCTGGCCATTCTGGCGCCAGGTGGCAAGCAGATGATGATCGACGGGCGCGGCACCATCCGCATCCTGCCCGGCGACGAGCGCCTGAATTACAAGCCTTGCGTGGATATCACCTTCGGCTCGGCATCCAAGTCCTACCACGACAAGGTACTGGCCGTGGTGCTTACCGGCATGGGTGCTGACGGCCGTGAGGGTGCGCGTCTGCTCAAACAGGGCGGCAGCCAGGTATGGGCGCAGGACGAGGCCAGTTGTGTGATCTACGGCATGCCCATGGCGATCGTGAAGGCCAACCTGGCCGATGCTGTCTATCCGCTGGAAGATATCGGTCGCCATCTGGTCGAGGCCTGCCTCTGATGGATGTGCTGAGCCTGATCGGCGTCATACTGGCATTCGTCGCCATTCTTGGTGGCAATTACCTGGAGGGGGGGCATGTCTCGGCACTGCTTAACGGCCCGGCGGCGCTGATCGTGTTCGGCGGCACCCTCGGTGCTGCGTTCCTGCAAACGCCGGTCACGGTGTTCAAGCGCGCCATGAACATCCTGCGCTGGATTTTCTTTCCACCGCAGATCGACCTGCCCGGCGGCATTGACCGGGTGGTGAACTGGAGCATGACCGCACGCAAGGAAGGCTTGCTCGGCCTTGAGGCCGTAGCCGATGGCGAAGCCGACCCCTATGCGCGCAAGGGGTTGCAGCTGTTGGTCGACGGCGCAGAGCCGGAAGCCATTCGCAGTATTCTCGAAGTCGATCTCTACACCCAGGAAAGCCGCGATATACAGGCAGCCAAGTTCTTCGAGTGCATGGGCGGCTATGCGCCGACCATCGGCATCATCGGGGCGGTGATGGGGCTGATCCACGTGATGGGCAATCTGGCTGATCCAAGTCTGCTCGGTGGTGGGATCGCTGTTGCATTCGTCGCCACCATCTATGGTGTAGCGCTCGCCAACCTGCTGCTGCTGCCCGTTGGCGCCAAGCTCAAATCCGTGGCCATGCGTCAGTCGGCTTACCGGGAAATGCTCCTCGAAGGCATCCTGTCCATCGGCGAGGGTGAAAATCCGCGCTCCATCGAGTTGAAGCTGCAAGGCTTCATGAACTGACCATGGCTCGCCGACGTCGCCACGAAGAGCATGAGAATCACGAACGCTGGCTGGTGTCCTACGCGGACTTCATCACGCTGCTGTTCGCCTTCTTCGTGGTGATGTATTCGATTTCGTCGATCAACGAAGGCAAATACAAGATCCTCTCGGAAACCCTGACCGGCGTGTTCAACCAGCCGGATCGCGCCATCAAACCCATTCCCGTGGGGGATGAGCGACCGCGTACCACCAAACCGGATCGTTCGATGGTGGACGAGGAATCTGCGCAGCAGATCACCGCCTCGACCTTGCAGAGTATCGCCGACAACGTGCGTGATGCCTTCGGCGGCCTGCTGCAGAGCGATCAGCTCAAGGTGCGTGGCAACGAGCTGTGGATCGAGATCGAACTGAGCTCCGGCCTGCTGTTCCCCAGTGGCGATGCACTGCCGAATGATGCGGCCTTCGAGATCATCGAGAAAATTGCCAAGATTCTGGCTCCTTACGATAACCCCGTGCATGTGGAAGGCTTTACCGATAATCAGCCGATCAATACCGCGCAGTTCCCGACCAACTGGGAGCTGTCGACAGCACGTGCTGCCAGCATCGTGCGGATGCTGGCCATGGATGGCGTCGACCCGTCGCGGATGGCAGCCGTGGGGTATGGCGAATTTCAGCCGGTGGCCGACAACGCTACGGCAGAGGGCAGGGCGCATAACCGCCGCGTAGTGCTGGTGGTCTCGCGCAATCTCGATGTGCGGCGTAGTGTGAGTGGCGTGGGTAGTGCCAATGCCCAGCCCGATGCGGTGATGCAACGTGCTGGCACGCAACCTGCTTCAGCGCCTGCAGCACAGGCTCCAGCCAATGGTGCCGTCAATTCCCCGTCGCCTGCCCCATGAAGCGGGCACTCAGTCTCGGCCAGGCGCAGCCTGCTCCGGGAGGATGAAGAGTATGAGAGTTTGGGCTGTAGCCAATCAGAAAGGCGGTGTGGGTAAGACCACCTCGTCCATCGCCCTTGCAGGTCTGCTGGCCGATGCCGGCAAACGTGTGGTGGTGGTCGATCTCGACCCGCACGGATCGATGACCAGCTATTTCGGTCACGATCCCGATAGCCTCGAGCACAGCGTCTTCGATCTGTTCCTGCATCAGGGCGGCGTGCCTCAGGGCCTGCCACAGCAGTTGTTGCTGCCGACCAGCCACGAACGTATTTCCCTGCTGCCGTCGAGCACTGCCCTGGCCACGCTGGAGCGCCAGTCTCCGGGGCAGAATGGCCTCGGCCTGGTGGTCGCCAAGAGCCTGGCGCAGCTGTGGCAGGACTTCGACCATGCGGTGATCGACAGCCCACCGCTGCTCGGTGTGCTGATGGTCAACGCCCTGGCCGCCAGCCAGCAGTTGGTGATCCCGGTGCAGACCGAGTTTCTCGCCGTGAAAGGCCTGGAGCGCATGGTCAGCACCTTGGCGATGATCAACCGTTCGCGCAAGCAGGCCTTGCCTTACACCATCGTGCCGACCCTGTTCGACCGCCGTACCCAGGCGTCGATGTCCACGTTGCGGCTGCTCAAGAGCAGCTATCCCGAGAACCTCTGGCAAGCCTACATTCCGATCGACACCCGCCTGCGTGATGCCAGCCGGGCAGGGCTGACGCCTTCGCGGTTCGATGGCAATAGCCGCGGCACCATCGCCTATCGCGCGTTGCTCAAGCATTTGCTGGCGCAGCACCCTGCCTCTCAGGTGGCCTGATCGGTAATGGCTGGTTATTCTGCGCAAACTCGCTCAAGTCTGCCGCCACTGCGGCCGATAGCTCATACAGGTCTCCATTTCGGGTTGCATTCATGAGTCGTTCCATCGGCACTGCCACACGGCCCCAACTGGCGCTGCAGTCCTACCTTGACGGGTTGCTGCAGGACGCCGCGGTCGAGCTCGAACAGGAGCTGGCCGAGAGCAGCCTCGATGAGTTCGAGTCTGCCGTGCTCGAGGAGCAGATCCGTGATGCCCAGTTGGCGCCGCGTGCCGAGCCCGCGCCGCTGACGTTGGTGCAGCCCGTGACTGAGGTGGTCATCGAGCCGGTCGTGGAGGTCTTGTCTGCGCTGATCGTCGAGCCGATTGCCATGCCGCCGGTAGTCGAATCTGTGGCCGAGGTGCATCGTCCGGCGCCACAGATCGCCTCCGTACTGGCCGACGGTCGCCCCGAGTGGGCGCAGGAGCCTTTCGAGTGCCTGCTGTTCGATGTCGCCGGTCTGACGCTGGCCGTGCCGCTGGTGTGCCTGGGCTCGATCTATCCGCTGGCCGGGCAGGAACTGACCCCTTTGTTTGGCCAGCCGGATTGGTTTCTCGGCATACTGCCATCACAATCCGGCAACCTGAAGGTGCTCGACACCGCGCGCTGGGTCATGCCGGATCGTTACCGGGACGATTTCCGCCAGGGGCTGCAGTACGTGATTTCCGTTCAGGGCTACGAATGGGGGCTGGCCGTTCACCAGGTCAGTCGCTCGATTCGGCTGCATCCGGACGAGATCAAGTGGCGCAGCCAGCGTGCTCAGCGGCCTTGGCTGGCGGGTACGGTGATCGAGCACATGTGCGCGCTGCTGGATGTCGCCGCACTGGCGGAGTTGATCGCCAGCGGCGCGACCAGGCGCATGGGTAACGGACAGGTACACTGATTACTGGGCGCACGGTCGCACGTGCGCCCAATTGAATAGCGGGACTCCCGCACACCGCCACGCGCGGTCAATGACGAGGCTAGGCCATGAAGAAAAGCTCTGCACAAGGCGCTGAAGATCCGATCCTGCAGTGGGTCACGTTCCGTCTCGACAACGAAACCTACGGCATCAACGTGATGCAGGTGCAGGAAGTCCTGCGCTACACGGAAATCGCCCCGGTACCGGGTGCGCCGAGCTATGTGCTGGGTATCATCAACCTGCGCGGGAACGTGGTCACCGTGATCGATACGCGCCAGCGTTTCGGCCTGGATTATGCTGACGTGACCGACAACACCCGCATCGTCATCATCGAGGCGGACAAGCAGGTGGTGGGCATTCTGGTCGACAGCGTTGCCGAAGTGGTTTATCTGCGGCAGTCCGAAGTGGAAACCGCGCCGAATGTCGGTAACGACGAATCGGCCAAGTTCATCCAGGGCGTGTGCAACAAGAATGGCGAGCTGCTGATCCTGGTCGAGCTGGACAAGATGATGACCGAAGAAGAATGGTCGGAGCTGGAGAGCATCTGAGGTGCTTGAAGCCGCACTCATCGTTCTTGCCCTGGTCTGCGTCGGGCTGGTGACCACCTGCGTCTGGCTCGCAGGGCGCTTGCGCCTGGCCAGTCAGCTGCAGGCCGAGCGCGATGCTCAACGTGACCAGCGCATTCGGGAACTGGGCAAGCGCCTGGATACCTACCTGACCGGCAGTATCCGCATGGGCGAGGAGCTCCACGAGCTACGCCACACCGTTGCGCCACTGCCGGATAAAGTGATGCAGATCGAGCAGCGTGACCCCTCCAGCCTGTCCTTCACCCAGGCCGCTCGGCTGGTGGGCATGGGCGCCAGCGCCGAGGATCTGACCCATTCCTGTGGCCTGAGCAAGGCCGAGGCAGAACTGGTCGCCAAGCTGCACCAGTCGCGCCGCGAATAGGGCTGTCGGTCGAACGGTTTCTCGTAGGGTGGGTTAGCCGCCTGTTACATTGACTGACGGTTTTACCATCTCTTGTTGCGGCGTAACCCACCATCAGCGCAACACGGTCTATCGTCTGGTGGGTTACGCGGGGCGGCCATCCGCGACGCTCCACGATAACGGTGCCTATCAATTAGCGTCCGGCGTCGCTAACCCACCCTACGGGTTGCAATCGCAATGGTGGATGAAAAGAGCGTCAGCTACGCGCCCCGATCCACCCACATAGCGAGCGCCCGCTTCCGCTCCTTTGAGCAACCACTCAGCCCGTTCGCTCGGATACGACATTTGATCTGTGATGTGGCACTAGGGTCTGCTGCCCTTGCCATCCGGCCCGCCGAGCAGCAGCGGCCCGTCCTTCGGCTTGCCGCGTGGATCGAACCCTGGCGGGTATTTGCCCTTGAGGTACCAGGCGAAGGCGATGATTTCAGCGATGCAGCGATACAGTTGCTCGGGAATCGCTTCGCCCAGTTCCAGGCGCGCCAGCAAACGCACCAGCTCGGCGTTCTCGTAGATCGGCACATCGTGGGCGCGGGCAATGGCGAGTATCGTCTCGGCCAGCTCGTCGTCGCCCTTGGCGCTGAGGTTGGGGGCGTTCTGGCCATCGTAGGTGAGGGCAATGGCCTGGCGTGGGGTTTTATGGCTCATGCGGTTTCGTCGACCCAGCGCTGTTCCAGTGAAGTTTTCGGCCCTTGTGGCGGGATGCCCTGGCTACAGGCCAGATCGCCGACGGTAAGACCCGCCGCCACCAGGCGTTCACGCAGGTTGCCCAGCTCCCGGTCGATCAGCCCTGCGGTGCTGGCACGTTCGGCCCAGAGTTGGCTGGACAGGGTGCCCTGCGCCAGTTGTGCCTGCACCTGCAGCGGCCCCAGGGGATCCAGATCGAAAGCCAGGTCGATACGCCAGAGCGCTTCCTTGCTGTCCTGCTTGGCGGACGGTGCGGGTTCTTCGTGCTGGATTTTCACCTGCAGAGGCACCAGCTCATGTTGATTGCGCATGGGCACTTCCATCTGCCAGGTCGTCAGCAGGGCACCGTCCGGCCCGGTCTGGCTCTGAGCCAGGCTGGACAGCTGATGGGTCTGCAAGCGAGAGATGGCGGCGGCGGCGAGCTTGAGCAGCGTTTCCAGATCGGCCTCCCCATCCATGGCTTGCAGCAGGCGGCTGGGCAGGGGAAAGCTCATGGCCTGTTGGCGACCGCTGCTCTGGCCGATATTGCCGAGAATGTTGCGGGCGAAGGCGGGTAACGCCTGAGTCATTGCGCTGGCAGTCGCGGCGGCCAGGGGCGCGGCGCCGGGCAGCAACGGCAGCAGTTGGCTGACCAGGCGCAGCAGGTTGGCCTTCATGTCGGTACTCAGTGCGCCGGTTTGGCCACCCAGCAATTTGCTCTCGAGAAACAGGCCGCTGTTTTCCAGTGCTTGCATCAGCCCTTTGCCGTTACTCATCTGCTCGCCGCTAGGCAGGCCGCCGAGCAGTTTGTCGATGCTGCCGCGCAGGCCGTCGGGCAGATTGCCCATTCCCTGTAGCGCCGACAGCAAACCTTCCAATGAGCCCTGGCGGCTCTGCTGTGTGCCAAGTTGCTGGAGCAGCGCCAACTGATCGAGCCGCCCGCTGAGCGGCAGGAAGGCGAGCGATTGATCGCCCTGTACGCGCGCGCTGAGCAGGCTGCCGAGAGGCAGGTCGAGGTTGGTTTCCAGGCTCAGCTTGCTGCCGGCCAGAGAGGTGTTGAGCAGGTTCACCAGAACCTTGTAGACGGTCTGCGACGCCTGAGCGGGTAACGCTTCGCGGGAGATGACCTTGCCCTGCAGCAGGGTGCCGACGGGTAATTGTTCGAGGTCGATACTGGTCAGCGGTTTGTTGCCGCCAGCCAGAACCGCCAGGGAGAGGCGCGATTCCGACAGCGCCGTGACCGCCAGCGCCGTGCCCTGGGCGATGGCTTGCGGGCTGCTGGCCTGGAGCGTAGCCTGGCGACCGTTTTCCAGGGTCACGCGCAGCAGCAACTGAAAGTTCTGCGCGACTTCCTTGAGAGCCAGCACTTCTGCCTTGGCACTCTCGCCGCTGGCCATCAGGCCATCGAGGGGCTGCAGAAGCTTCACCGCCAGATCGGCGGCATTGGCTTGTGGCCTGCTGGTGGGGGGCGGTGCGGCAATAGGACGCGAACCACTGATCTCGGTCATTAAGTCACATACTCTGTAGCCATAAGCACACTGCGGGTGGGCTTATTGGGCATGTATAATTCCGGCCACTTGGGCACCTCCAGGCAGGTCGTTTCCAAAGGTGCTCTCCAACGTCCGCATCATTATAGCGGCCACAATCGTCTCGACTTGAACCAGGTGTCCGCGCTGTGAGCAGTCCTTTTCTCGAAGCCATGGCTCTCTCCTGCGAACGGGATTGGCGTCTGCTGTTCGAGAACCTCGATATCCACCTGGACGTGGGGCAGATGCTGCAGGTATCCGGCCCCAACGGCAGCGGCAAGACCAGCCTGCTGCGCGTGCTCGCCGGATTGAGACAACCCACTTCCGGGCAAATTCGCCTCAAGGGCCAGCCGCTGGCCAGCCGCAGCGGCGATCTGGCCAGTGATCTGCTGTGGATCGGCCATGCCGCTGGCATCAAGAGTTTGCTGAGTGCCGAGGAAAATCTCGCCTGGTTGTGCGCCCTGCATCGGCCGGCGAGCCGCGAGCAAATCTGGCAAGCCCTGGAGGCTGTGGGGCTGCGCGGTTTCGAGGATGTACCCTGTCACACCCTCTCGGCCGGCCAGCAACGTCGCGTGGCACTGGCTCGGCTCTACCTGGACAGCCCGCCCTTGTGGATTCTCGACGAGCCTTTCACCGCCCTGGACAAGCATGCCGTCAGCCAACTGGAAGACCACCTGGCCACGCACTGCAGCCAGGGTGGCCTGGTGATCCTGACCACGCACCATACGTTGAGCCGCCTGCCGGATGGTTACCGCGATCTTGATCTGGGACAGCATGCCGGATGAATAGCGTATTTATGCTGCTGGTCGTGCGCGAGGCGCGCCTGTTGTGTCGGCGCCCTGCAGAACTGGCCAACCCACTGGTGTTTTTCGCTATCGTCATCGCCCTGTTTCCGCTGGCCGTCGGGCCGCAAACGCAATTGCTGCAAAGCCTCTCGCCTGGCCTGGTGTGGGTAGCGGCCTTGCTGGCGGTGCTGCTGTCCCTCGACGGGCTGTTTCGCAGCGACTTCGAAGATGGCTCTCTCGAACAGTGGGTGCTTTCCTCGCACCCTTTGCCACTTCTGGTATTGGCCAAGGTGTCGGCACACTGGCTGTTTTCCGGCCTGGCCCTGGTGCTGCTGTCGCCTTTGCTGGCATTGATGCTCGGGCTACCGGGGCGCTGCTTGCCGGTGCTGCTCGCGTCCTTGCTGCTCGGTACGCCCATCCTCAGCCTGCTTGGCGCTGTCGGCGCCGCCCTTACCGTGGGGCTCAAGCGCGGCGGGCTGTTGCTGGCACTGCTTATTTTGCCGTTGTATATCCCGGTGCTGATTCTGGGTAGCGGGGCCTTGCAGGCGAGTCTGCAAGGGCTGCCGGTGGTTGGCCATCTGCTGTGGCTGGCCAGTCTCACCGCACTGGCGGTAACCCTGACGCCATTCGCCATTGCCGCCGGCCTGACCATCAGTGTCGGCGAATGATTCAACCGTGCTCCCGAGGACGGCCGCCGATTCCGGCTCTGGCCCTTGCCTCGAAGAATGATGAGTGACCTGATGAATTGGACATGGTTTCACAAGTTGGGCTCGCCCAAATGGTTCTATGAAATCAGTGGTCGCTGGCTGCCCGGGCTGGCGATCGCCGCCGTCGTGTTGCTGGTCGTTGGCACGCTCTGGGGACTGGCGTTCGCGCCGCCGGACTACCAGCAGGGTAACAGTTTCCGGATCATCTACATCCACGTGCCGGCCGCCTTCCTGGCTCAGTCGATCTACGTGATGCTCGCCGTGGCCGGTGTGGTCGGCCTGGTGTGGAAGATGAAACTGGCCGATGTCGCCCTGCAACAGGCCGCGCCCGTCGGCGCCTGGATGACCGCCATCGCACTGATCAGCGGAGCGATATGGGGTAAGCCGACCTGGGGTACTTACTGGATCTGGGATGCGCGTCTGACTTCGATGCTGATTCTGCTGTTCCTGTATTTCGGTGTGATCGCCCTCGGCCAGGCGATCAGCAATCGCGACAGCGCCGCCAAGGCCTGCGCGGTGCTGGCGGTAGTCGGGGTGATCAATATCCCGATCATCAAATATTCGGTGGAGTGGTGGAACACCCTGCACCAGCCCGCCACCTTCAGCGTCATCGACAAACCGGCGATGCCCATGCAGATGTGGCTGCCGCTGCTGATCATGGTGCTGGGCTTCTACTGCTTCTTCGCCGCCGTGCTGCTGATGCGCATGCGCCTCGAAGTGCTGCGCCGGGAAGCGCGCAGTAGCTGGGTGAAGGCCGAGATTCGCGCTCAGGTGGAGAGCAAACGATGAGTTTCGCGTCATTCGCCGACTTTCTCGCCATGGGCACCCACGGCCCCTATGTCTGGTCGGCCTATGGCATTTGCCTGGCTGTACTGGTGCTGAACGTGGTGTTGCCGCTGCGTGCACGGCGCCGCCATCTGCAGGATGAGGCGCGTCGTATGCGCCGGGAGGAATCACGTTGAACGCTGTTCGCAAGAAGCGCCTGTTCATCGTTCTGGCGATTGTTGTCGGGGTCGGTATCGCTGTGGCACTGGCCTTGAGTGCACTGCAGCAGAACATCAATCTGTTCTATACCCCAACCCAGATCGCCAATGGCGAAGCGCCGGTGGATACCCGTATTCGCGCCGGCGGCCTGGTGGAGAAGGGCTCGGTGAAACGCTCCAGCGATTCCCTGCAGACCGACTTCGTGGTCACCGACGGCGTGGCGCGGGTGACCATCCGCTTTCACGGCATCCTGCCGGATCTGTTTCGCGAGGGGCAGGGCATCGTCGCCATGGGCAAGGTCGAGGGCAGCGGCATCCTGCTCGCCGACGAAGTTCTGGCCAAGCACGATGAAAACTACATGCCGCCAGAGGTCAAGCAGGCCCTGGAACAGAGTGGCATGAACAAGCACTACGAGAAGGCCGGGGAGGCCGCGCAATGATTCCCGAACTCGGCCATCTGGCGATGATCCTGGCCCTGTGCCTGGCCCTGGTGCAGGCGACCCTGCCATTGATCGGCGCCTGGCGCGGCGACCGGCAGTGGATGAGCCTGGCACAACCCGCGGCGTGGGGGCAGTTCGCTTTTCTGTCGTTCGCTTTCGCTTGCCTCACCTATGCCTTTATGACCGACGATTTTTCCGTGGCCTATGTGGCGCAGAACTCCAACACGGCGCTGCCCTGGTATTACAAGTTCAGCGCCGTATGGGGCGCCCATGAAGGCTCGCTGCTGCTCTGGGCGCTGATTCTGGGCGGCTGGACGTTCGCCGTGGCGATCTTCTCCCGGCAGTTGCCCGAAGAGATGCTTGCCCGGGTGTTGGGCGTGATGGGCATCATCAGCGTCGGTTTTCTGCTGTTCCTGATCATCACCTCCAACCCATTCGCCCGCCTGCTGCCGAACGTGCCGGCCGACGGGCGCGACCTCAACCCGTTGCTGCAGGATTTCGGCCTGATCATCCATCCGCCGATGCTGTACATGGGGTATGTGGGTTTCTCCGTGGCCTTCGCTTTCGCCATTGCCGCACTGCTCGGCGGCAAGCTGGACGCTGCCTGGGCACGCTGGTCACGGCCCTGGACCATCATCGCCTGGGCGTTTCTCGGCATCGGTATCGCCCTGGGCTCCTGGTGGGCCTACTACGAACTGGGCTGGGGAGGCTGGTGGTTCTGGGATCCAGTGGAAAACGCCTCGTTCATGCCCTGGCTGGTCGGCACGGCGCTGATCCATTCCCTCGCCGTGACCGAGAAGCGTGGGGTATTCAAGAGCTGGACGGTATTGCTCGCCATCGCCGCGTTCTCCCTGAGCCTGCTGGGTACCTTCCTGGTTCGTTCCGGGGTGCTGACCTCGGTGCACGCGTTCGCCAGCGACCCGGAGCGCGGGGTGTTCATCCTGGCCTTCCTGCTGCTGGTGGTCGGCGGCTCGCTGACCCTGTTCGCTCTGCGTGCGCCGGTGGTGCGCAGCCAGGTCGGTTTCGGCTTGTGGTCGCGGGAAACCCTGCTGCTGACCAATAACCTGATCCTGGTGGTGGCGGCCTCGATGATTCTGCTCGGCACCCTCTATCCGCTGGTGCTGGATGCCTTGAGCGGCGCCAAACTGTCGGTCGGCCCGCCTTATTTCAATGCGTTGTTCGTCCCGCTGATGGGCTTGTTGATGGCGGTGCTCGCCGTTGGCGTGCTAGTGCGCTGGAAGGACACACCGCTGCGCTGGCTGCTCGGCATGCTCGCACCGGTGCTGGTCGCCAGTGTGGTACTGGCGTTGCTGGCCAGTTGGTTGTGGGGCGATTTCCACTGGGCGGTACTGGGCGTTTGCCTGTTGGCCGCATGGGTGACCCTGGCCGGGCTGCGCGACATCCAGGACAAGACCCGTCACAAGGGCTTGTTCAAAGGAATGGCCAGCCTCGGCCGCAGTTACTGGGGCATGCAGCTGGCTCACCTGGGCCTGGCGGTCTGTGCGCTGGGGGTGATCCTGACCAGCCTCGGCAGCTTCGAGCGCGACATGCGCATGGCACCGGGCGATGCCGTGGAGCTGGGCGGCTACCGATTCGTGTTCGAAGGCGCGGCGCATCATGAAGGGCCGAACTTCATTTCCGACCGCGGTACGGTGCGCATCTTCGAAGGGGAGCGGCAGATTGCCGTGCTGCACCCGGAAAAACGCCTGTACACCGTGCAACAATCGGTGATGACCGAAGCGGGCATCGACGCCGGGCTGACCCGCGACCTGTTCGTCGCCCTCGGCGAGCCGCTGGAGCAGGGCGCCTGGGCCGTGCGTGTGCATATCAAGCCCTTCGTCCGCTGGATCTGGCTGGGCGCACTGATGATGGGCTTCGGCGGCTTTCTCGCCGCTGCCGACAAGCGCTATCGGATGAAGGTCAAGACCCGCGTGCGTGACGCGCTGGGCCTGCAGGAGGCACGCGCATGAGACGGCTGATCCTGCTGTTACCGCTGTTGATCTTTCTGGGTGTGGCGGTATTCCTCTACCGCGGTCTGTTTCTCGACCCCGCCGAACTGCCGTCGGCGCTGATCGACAAACCCTTCCCGGCGTTCTCGTTGCCGGCAGTGGAGGGCGACCAATTGATCACCCAGGAAAACCTGCTGGGCAAGCCCTCACTGGTCAACGTCTGGGCCACCTGGTGCGTCGCCTGTCGTGTCGAGCATCCGGTGTTGAACAAGCTGGCGTCGATAGGCGTGACCATCCATGGCGTCAACTACAAGGACGACAACGCTGCCGCGCAGAAATGGCTGAGCGATTTCCACGATCCCTATCAGCTGAACATCAGCGACCCACGCGGCACGCTGGGGCTGGATCTGGGCGTGTACGGCGCGCCGGAGACATTCTTCGTCGATGCCAAGGGCATCATCCGCCACAAGTTCGTTGGGGTGATCGACGAGGCAATCTGGCGTGAGAAGCTCGCCCCGCTGTACCAGCAAATGGTCGACGAGGCGGGGCAATGAATCGTCTGATTACGGGGTTGATTTTTCTGCTGGCCCTGGGCGGTGTGGCCCAGGCGGCCATCGACACCTACGAATTCGCCAGCGAGGCCGAGCGTGCTCGCTACCGCCAGCTCACCGAAGAACTGCGCTGCCCGAAATGCCAGAACCAGAACATCGCCGACTCCGATGCGCCGATTGCCATGGATCTGCGCGCCGAGATCTACCGCATGCTCGAGGCGGGCGACAGCAATGCGCGGATCATCGACTACCTGGTCGCCCGTTATGGCGATTTCGTGCTCTACAAACCGCCAGTCACACGCCGCACCCTGTTGCTCTGGTATGGCCCGGCGGCCCTTCTGGTCGGCGGTTTCGTGCTGCTCGGAGTGATCGTCCTGCGTCGCCGCAAGGCTGGCGTGGAGGTCTCCACGGGATTGTCGAGCGATGAACAGCAACGTCTGGCGCAACTGCTGAAGCAGGCGCCTCTGGATAAGAAAGACCCATGATCGAATTCTGGTTGTCCGCCGGCCTGCTGTGTCTGGTCGCCGTGAGTTTTCTGCTGATTCCGCTGCTACGCGGGCGCAAGGTTCAGGCCGAAGAGGATCGCACCGCCCTGAACGTCACCCTTTACCAGGAACGCCTGCATGAGCTGGAACACCAGCATCAGGCCGGCACGCTGGACGGCGCCCAGCTGCAGGCGGCGCGTGACGAAGCCGCGCGGGAGTTGCTCGCCGATACCGAAGGTAGCGGCGAGGCGAAAGCTGGCCGCCGGTTGGGGCGCACGGTGCCACTGATCGTGGTGTTATCGATTCCGCTGGTCAGCGTGCTGCTTTATTCGCAATGGGGCGCTATTGAGGACGTTCAGCGCGCCCGCACCTTCACGGGCGAGCCGCGCAGCATCGAGGAAATGACCGCGCGCCTGGAGCAGGCCGTGCAAGGCAACCCGGAATCACCCGAAGGGTGGTATTTCCTGGGCCGCAGCTATATGGTGCAGGAGCGCCCTGCGGATGCAGCGCGAGCCTTCGAGCAGGCGGTGAAAGTAGCTGGTCACGAGCCAGAGCTACTCGGGCAGTGGGCCCAGGCCCTGTACTTTGCCGGTGACAAACAGTGGACGGCGCAACTGGATACCCTGACGGGCGAAGCCCTGCAGGCCGACCCGGAAGAAGTCACCAGCCTTGGCCTGCTGGGTATCGCCGCCTATGAGGAACAGCGTTTTCAGGATGCCATCGGCTACTGGGAACGCCTCGTCGCCGTGTTACCCGAGGGTGATCCCTCCCGCCAGGCAATCGCTGGTGGCATCGCCCGGGCCCGTCAGGAAATCGACCCGCAAGCCGGTGGCGCTGCCGCTGCGCAGACGCCGGAAATCGGCAGCCTGCAGGTGCGTGTCGAGTTGGCGGATGCGCTGCGTGACAAGGTGCAGCCGGGCGACACCGTGTTCGTCTTCGCCCGCGCCGCGTCCGGGCCGCCCATGCCGCTGGCGGTCAAGCGCCTCACTGTGGCTGACCTGCCTGCACAGGTCAGCCTGTCGGACAGCGACGCGATGATGCCGGAACTGAAACTTTCCGCGTTCGAGCAGGTTCAACTGGTGGCGCGCATTTCGCGTGCCGGCGATGCGAAAAGCGGCGAGTGGATCGGCCAGGGGCAACCGTTGGCCAATACCACCCAAACCGTGCAACGCCTGATCATCGATAGCGCTGACGGCAAACAACCATGAATAGACTGATGTCGGCTGCCCTGACAGCTACCCTGTTGAGCCTCGCCGGCTGTACCTTGCACAGCCCCGCGCCAGGCACCGATGGCCCCGCGGCACCCCCCGGCTCGCCGCCGGTGAGCAAATCCCACCCGCGCTTCGCGCCGCCACCGGGCGTTTCCAGCCACTGGGATGGCGGCCTGGGGGTCTATGTCGTCGATGCCGAGCAGGATACCTATTACCGCGAACGCACCTTCTACCGCTGGAGCGACGGTTGGCGCTGGGCGGGAACCCTGCAAGGCCCATGGCAACCCGTGGACAGCAGCGGCGTACCGCCAGCGCTGTATCGCCATCACGCGCAGTGAGTGTCGGGTTGGATCGGGGCGCGTAGCCTGGCGAAGCGTAATACGACGCCTCGCAGACATACCTGATACTGGGCACACCACGCATGTTCGATGGGAGCATTCGGCGGATTACGCCTTCGGCTAATACGCCCTACGAACTTTGAACATCCAGCTACCATCGGCGTTGAATGGCTTGGTGGGTCGGTGAAGCGTGACCCACCCTACATCCAGGGTTTCCGTCTCACGTAGGGGGATCGGGCGCGTAGCTGACGCCTTTTTCATCCATCCTGGGCGTGGTGGTTGTCCGGGCTGACAAGCTTCGCGTTGCCCACTGTTCGTATCAGATAGGTAGGATGGATTAGCGGAGCGTAATCCGTCGTTTACCGCGAATCTGCTGTATCCGCTGAGATGCCTGAACGCCTCGCCTCGCCTCGTGCGGGCGTTTTGCGTTTGGGCGCGCAATGATGCCGCTTTCTTGCGGCGGATTACGCCTTCGGCTACGCCCTACGAACTTTGAACATCCAGCTACCATTGGCGTTGAATGGCTTGGTGGGTCGGTGAAGCGTGACCCACCCTACATCCAGGATTTCCGCCTCACGTAGGGGGATCGGAGCGCGTAGCTGACGCCTTTTTCATCCATCCTGGGCGTGGTGGCCGTCCGGGCTGACAAGCTTCGCGTTGCCCACTGTTCGTATCAGATATGTAGGATGGATTAGCGGAGCGTAATCCGTCGTTTACCGCGAATCTGCTGTATCCGCTGAGATGCCTGAACGCCTCGCCTCGCCTCGCCTCGTGCGGGCGTTTTGCGTTTGGGCGCGCAATGATGCCGCTTTCTTGCGGCGGATTACGCCTTCGGCTACGCCCTACGAACTTTGAACACTCAGCTAGCATCGGCGTTGAATGGCTTGGTGGGTCGGTGAAGCGTGACCCACCCTACATCCAGGGTTTCCGTCTCACGTAGCGCGTAGCCGACGCCTTTTTCATCCACCATGGGCGCGGTGGTTGTCCGGGCTGATTGCTGAATGGAAAGGTGGACAAGCTTCGTGTTGTCCACGGTTCGTATCAGTCATCATCTCGCCGCCAGTAGCCCGCTGCCTTGATACGCTCCTCATCGATACCGTGCCGTTCGATCAGCACGCGGCGTACCTTGCGGGACTGGTTGGCTTCGCAGGCGACCCAGGCATACAGCTCACCTTCCGGCTTCGCCAGCGCGCTCGTGGCATCGACCAGGCTGCGCTCACCGCGAATCAGCCAGTGCAGATCGATACTGGCCGCGCTCGACAGCTGCTGCTTCTCGGCCTCATTCTCGATCTCTACCAGTACCGTCGCCTTGCGCCCCGGTGCCAGCTCTTCCAGCCAGCGACCGATGGCGGGCAGGGCGGTTTCGTCGCCGATCAGCAGGTAGGCATCGAAAATGTCCGGCACCACCAGGGAGCTGCGTGGGCCAGCGATGTACAACTGCTGACCCTGTTGCGCCTGGCTCGCCCAGGTCGCCGCCGGGCCGTCGCCATGCAGTACGAAGTCCACGTCCAGTTCACCGCTCTGCGCGTCATGGCGGCGTGGGGTGTAGTCGCGCATCACCGGGCGTTCGCCTTCGCGGCCCGCCAGGAAGTCGTCGAGACGGCGTTGTTCTTCTTCGTTGCGGGCGAACAGCAGCTTGATATGGTCATCGGCGGCCGCGGAAACAAAGCCCTGTAGCGCCTCGCCGGTAAAGGTCACCCGGCGCATGCGCGGCGTGATGTCAGCCACCCGAGCGACCGTCAGGCAGCGCCGGACGATGCGGTGCATGATGCGTTCCACGGTGGTTTTGGGCGTTGAACTCATGGGGTTACTCCTGTTCGTGACCGGTACTGATGGCCGTAGCGGCTGCATTGAGCACGGCGCACACGCGGGCGATCTCGCTGTCGCTCCAGCGTCCGTGATGCATCTTCAAGGCGTGGCGCAGGTTGGCCACGGCCTCGTGCACAGCCGGCGGCCTTTCGTGCCCGCGCAAGGCGTGTTTGCTCAGCTCGATGCGGGTTTTCACGCCATCGAGCGCCACCTGCTGATCTTGCAGCCACTGTGTGCCTGCGGCGCTGATGCAATAGGACTTCTTGCCACCGTCAGGGCTGCTGGAGATCAGCTCGCTTTCTTCAAGAAAGGTGAGGGTGGGGTAAATCACGCCTGGGCTCGGGCTATAACTGCCGTCGAATAGCGCTTCGATGCGGCGAATCAGGTCGTAACCATGGCTCGGTGTTTCGGCGATCAAGGCCAGCAGCAGGAGCTTCAGGTCGCCTGGGGCGAAGATGCGCGGGCCGCGTTCACGGCCGCGGTGACGATGGCCATCAAGATCGGCTGACGGGTGACGGGTGTCTCGGAGGGGATCTGTATTTTTCATAAGCACCGTAAGTAGGTTTTTAAGAATAGATCGTAAGATATATCTTTTATTCGCAAATGCAAGACCCTATCGGAGATCGCCGCATACTATCTTGCGATTATCGAACTGTGGTTCGATAATCGCTCACATTGCCTGGACGAGTTGATAGCCCCATGACCGAATCCCGTTCTCTGCCAAGCCCAATGGCACCGCCGATCATCGCTTCGCCGGCGAAGCGCATTGAAGCCTTTACCGGTGACCCGAACTTCATGACATCCCTGGCGCGCGGGCTGGCGGTCATCCATGCCTTCCAGGAGCGCAAGCGCCACCTGACCATCGCGCAGATCAGCCACCGCACCGAGATTCCCCGCGCCGCTGTGCGGCGTTGTCTGCACACGCTGATGAAGCTGGGCTACGTGACCACCGACGGGCGCGTCTATTCATTGCTACCCAAGGTGCTGACGCTGGGCCATGCGTACCTGTCCTCGACACCCATGGCGGTCACGGCCCAACCGATCCTCGATCGCCTCAGCGAGCAACTGCACGAGGCCTGTTCCATGGCCACGCTGGAGGGTGATGAGATTCTCTATATCGCCCGTTCAGCTACGCCGCAGCGGCTGATCTCCGTTGACCTGAGCGTGGGTAGCCGTTTGCCGGCCTACTGCACCTCCATGGGCCGCATCCTTCTCGCGGCGTTGGACGATGCGGCGCTCGATGACTACCTGAGCCACGCCGATCTGCAGGTAAAGACCAGCCGCACGTTGCATACGCCTGAAGACTTGCGCGCCAACATCGAGGAGATTCGCCGTCAGGGCTGGGTCATCATCGATCAGGAGCTGGAAGTCAGCCTGCGTTCCATCGCGGTACCGCTCAAGGATTCCGCCGGCCAGGTGCTGGCGGCGCTCAACGTCGGCACCCACGTGGGGCGCGTCTCACGACAGGAACTGGAAAATCGCTTCCTGCCGATCCTGCTGGAAGCCAGCCATGAATTGAGCACGCGGTTGTTCCAGTAGGCTTTTGATCCTCATCCGTAGGATGGGTCGAGGAGCACAGCGACGATACCCATCAGGGGCTGACACTCACCCAGGTTCTGTGGCATTGGCTCCCCAACCCCCCCAACCCATGGCTGACAGGCCGTAGCCTGGGTGGAGCGAAGCGATACCCGATAGATAACCGCTGAACCAGCCATTGCTCCGCCATACCCAGCCCGCGGTTTACCCATTCAACAAGCTGATGATGGCTGGGCCAGGCCCGCTGCTTCGCTACACTCGGCCTGTCTTTCATTGGCCAGCAGGGCGGGTTGCGTATGCACAATCGCATGATGATCACCGGTGCCGGATCCGGCTTGGGGCGTGAGATCGCGCTGCGCTGGGCACGTGAGGGCTGGCACCTGGCGCTGTCGGACGTCAACGATGCGGGGCTTGCCGAAACCCTGCGCCTGGTGCGCGAAGCGGGTGGGGAAGGGTTCACTCTGCGCTGCGACGTGCGCGATTACAGCCAGCTGACGGCTTTCGCGCAGGCCTGCGAAGAGAAGCTGGGCGGCATCGACGTTATCGTCAATAACGCTGGCGTTGCCTCTGGTGGTTTTTTCTCGGAGTTGTCGCTGGAGGATTGGGACTGGCAACTGGCAATCAATCTCATGGGCGTGGTCAAGGGCTGCAAGGCTTTTCTGCCGCTGCTCGAGCGCAGCCAGGGGCGCATCGTCAACATCGCTTCGATGGCGGCGTTGATGCAGGGGCCAGGCATGAGCAACTACAACGTCGCCAAGGCGGGTGTGGTGGCGCTGTCGGAGAGCCTGCTGGTCGAGCTCAAGCCGCTGCAGGTCGGTGTGCACGTGGTTTGCCCGTCGTTCTTCCAGACCAATCTGCTCGATTCCTTCCGCGGCCCCACGCCAGCGATGAAGGCCCAGGTCGGCAAGTTACTGGAGAGTTCACCTATCAGTGCCGAATTCATCGCCGACTACATCTTCCAGGCGGTGGCCGAAGGGCAATTCATGATTCTGCCCCACGAGCAGGGCCGGCAGGCCTGGGCGCTCAAGCAGAAGAACCCACAGCTGCTCTATGACGAAATGACGGTCATGTGCGAGAAGATGCGCGCCAAGGCAGCCACTCACCGCGAGCCGTGAAGGCACCACGCACCGCGTAGGAGCGTCGCCCCGGCGTGAATAGATTGCCGTCTCGCCGCGATACCGGTGTCGTTCACCCCATTCGCCGCGAGGGCGCGGCTCCCACACGTAAGAACCTGTTCACGATCTTTCGAGCAATGACAGCAGAAAGGCGGAAGCAGCCGTTCGGTGACCCGCGTTGAACCATGGATCACGGCCTTCGGCCCCGGATTACGCCTGCGGCTAATCCAGGCTACGTTCTACAGCCCGTAGGATGGGTGAAACCCATCAATTTCCGATGGGTTTCACCCATCCTACGACCGTCCGCTTCCGCCACATTGTTGCCGACCTATAGGGGTACGGTTTCCTGTTTGCCAAGTGCACAAAGATCGTGAACAGGTTCTAAGCACCAGCCACCTCGTAGGAACGCCCCGAAGCCCACCTACCAGGCTTGCTCTGAGCAAGGTCTGCCGGTAGGGTTGCCTCCTTGGCTAACCTGGCCACCTGATCAGGATCTCTCGTGAAACCCGTCTCTCGCGCTTTGTTGCTGTTGGCTCTAGTGGCTGCAGCGGTGAATCTGCGCCCTGGCATTACCTCGCTGGCGCCCCTTATCGAGCGTATCGCTCAGGAGCTGTCCCTGAGCCGCGGCTTTATCAGCCTCACCACCGCGCTGCCGGTGCTGTGCATGGGCTTGCTGGCGCCGCTGGCCCCACGTCTGGCGGTCAAGTTCGGGCTGGAACGCACCATTACCCTGTGCCTGGGCACCATTACCCTGGCGCTGGCATTGCGCCTGATCGGCCACTCCAGCGTGATACTGGTTGGCAGCGCTGTGCTGCTGGGCGCCGCGATTGCTATCGCCGGGCCGCTGCTGTCGGGGTTCATCAAGCGCCATTTCATTGGGCGCATGGGGCAGGTGCTCGCCTGGTATTCGCTGAGCATGGCCATAGGCGGAGCGGTTGGGGTTGTGCTGACCATGCCGGTTGCGCAGTTGTTCGCTGGTGACTGGAGCTACGGCTTGGCCATCTGGGCGTTGCCTGCTGCGCTGGCGGTGGCGATCTGGTGTTACCTGCCCAAGCAGCGGGTCGAGCCGCTGAGCAGCGAAGATGCCTCCGCCGGCTTGCCCTGGCGCGAACCGCGGGCCTGGTTGATCAGCATCTACTTCGCCCTGCAGGCCGGTTTGTTCTACGCGATTGCGACCTGGACAGTGGCGCGCTACCAGGAAGCCGGCCTGTCGGCCATCCACAGCAACACGCTATTCAGCCTGGCGATGTTGATGGGCCTGCCGAGTTCTTTCCTGTTGCCGTGGCTGGTACAGCGCGTCAGCAATCATTACCTGCTGATGGTCGCCTGCGGCTCCATGACGCTCATCAGCCTGAGCATGATCACCTTCCTGCCCACCTTCGTGCCCGAGCTCTGGGCGCTGACATTGGGGTTCGGCATGAGTGGCTCATTCGCCCTGTCGCTGCTGCTGCCGATCTACGAAGCGGGCTCGCCCATGGCCGTAAGCCGCTGGACGGCGATGATGCTGGGCACTGGTTACAGCGTGGCTTGCCTGACGCCAGTGCTCAGCGGCCTGGCCCGGGACGTGGCTGGCACCTACCAGGTGCCATTCATGGTGCTGACCAGCATGGCGGCGGTAATGGTGCTGCTGGCCTGGTCGATGCGCAAAGGCCCACGCCGCCCCAACACCTAGGATGGGGGCAGGAGCGCAGCGACTATTCCATCGCAAGTATCTCGAAAATTTGATGGGTATCGCTTTGTTCAATCGCATCCTGCGTAACACTCCGGCTCAGTAGGATGGAGCGGGTCGCGTAGGTTGAGGAGCGAAGCGACGACACCCATCACAGCCAGCTCACGGGGCCTCAGAGTTCCCCTGAATCACCCGGTATGATAGAAGGCAGCCAGTTTTTTGCGGAGTGACCCCGTGGAATCGGAATCCATCGTCTATGGCAGCATTCGTGACTGGCCATCGGACAGCCCATCGGAGAGCCGCTTGCGGCGCCTGCTCAACCAGCAGGTGCTCGAAGCCTTGCCTGCTGGCGATGCCTGGCCGTTCCTCGGGCGCGAGATGTTTTCCTGCTGCCAGCGGCCGGGCGGTGGCTTGTACCAGACCCAGGTCATCCACTTCGGCGCGAGTTACCAGACCATCGAATACGAATGGAAGCTCTGGGTCGCCGAGTTCGAAGGCCTGCTCAAACGCCTTTACTGGGCCAGTGCCGTGGTGCACCTGGAGACTGAATTGAACGGCACCCATACCTTCCGCTGGGAATCGGACAACGGCCTGCACAGCCCCCATGACGGCACCTTGCGCGTGCGTTGTGCCTGGGAAAGAGAAGGCGGTCTGCGCGGTTAGCCACCCGAGGAGCGCGGCCCCAGCGCGAAGCGATTGCAGCCTGACCGCAATATCGGCGACGTTCGCGCTATTCGCCGCGGGGCGCGGCTTACACATAGCGGACGCAGCAGTTATTCATCCTCCACCAGCCACTCTTTCGGCACATCGCGCTTGAGCGCCAACTGGCATTGCTGGCTCTCCGGGTCGAACACGATCACCGCTTCGCCCTTATCCAGCGCACGGCGCACGCGGATGACCCGAGTTTCCAGCGGTGTTTCGTCGCCATTGTCGGTGCCGTCACGGGTGACGAAATCCTCGATCAGGCGGGTAAGGGTCTCTGCTTCAAGCAGGTGGGCGGGAATCAGCACGGTTTTCTCCTTAGAACCTGTTCACGATCTCTCGAGCAATGACAGCAGAAAAGCGGGAGCGGACGGTCGGTGACCCGCGTTGAATCATGGATCACGGCCTTCGGCCCCGGATTACGCCTGCGGCTAATCCAGGCTACTTCGTGCCATGGCTCCGTAGGCTGGATCGGGGCGCGTAGCCTAGCGAAGCGTAATCCGACATTTGGCCTGAGGCGCTCGCAGCCTCTGACCATCAAATGCGTTAGTCCTGTTGGACGGCGCTTGTGCGGTTTTGATCACCTCTTTCGCACATCAGTAAGTCGGGCAGGGCGCGTATAACCCGCGCAAACCACCCGAGAAAGCAACATGCCTGCCCATACAACGACTTACGTTCATCCGTTGGAATCCACCATGGCCGTTTCAGGAACCGAACCACATTTTCCGGGTTGGTGGTTTTTTAGGCTGTTCAAAAGCTGATCAGCGTGCTACAACCATTCCATCGAGTGACATAGCCGCTTGAAAACGAAGGGAAAAGTATGACCAAGTCGGAGTTGATCGAAAGAATCGTCACCCACCAAGGACAGCTTTCAAACAAAGATGTCGAGCTGGCCATCAAGACCATGCTGGAACAGATGTCCCAGGCGCTGGCGACTGGCGATCGCATCGAGATCCGTGGTTTCGGTAGTTTTTCCCTTCACTACCGCGCGCCTCGCGTTGGTCGCAACCCCAAGACCGGCCAGTCCGTGCGCCTGGATGGCAAGTTCGTCCCGCACTTCAAGCCCGGCAAGGAACTACGCGACCGGGTGAATGAAGACGAAGAGCTACCTACTATCTAAGCTCCTGAGCTTGGGCTTTTCAGCAAGCCTCACATTGATTAGCGGTTGCATTGGTAGCGAAGCGCAGGAGAATCCTATAATTGTTGCGTGTTGCGCAACATGCTAGGATCTCGCAATGATCAAGTCTTTCCAGCACAAAGGGTTGCGCAGACTTTTCGAAACGGGCAGCACGGTAGGCGTACAGCCAGCCCATGCCAAGCGTCTACGGATGCAGCTTGCAGCTCTGGATACGGCCATGACGATTGACGACATGGATATTCCCGGCTTTCGGCTGCACCCGCTCAAGGGGGAAATGCGTGGGCGCTGGTCGATCATGGTGAACGGCAACTGGCTGGCGCCTGACCTTCGAGTTTCGAGACGGAAATGCTTATGTTCTAGACTATGAGGATTGCCACTAATGGGCATGCATAACCCTCCCCATCCTGGTGAGTTCATCACCGATGTCTATCTGGAGCCGAACGGCTTCAGCGGTCGCGAGTTGGCAGAAAAACTAGGTGTAGCCCCTTCGACTCTAAGCCGTGTCTTGAAGGGCAGCAGCCGGGTTACTCCAGAAATGGCTCTACGCCTGTCGGTAGCACTTGGCCGTTCGCCTGAGAGTTGGCTGGCTATGCAGGATGCTTACGATCTCTGGAACGCTCGACAGCGTGTGAATTTGCAGGCGATAGGTAAGCTGGCTTTCGTTTGAGGCAGCACGTTATAGCCACTTTTCACCCAGGAATAACTAGTCAGACCGCAGCCTGGACAAGCCAAAGGCGTAATCCGGGGAACGATCTCGACTTTACCGCTTCATCACCAGTTAAAGGATTAACTGATGGACTATCCGCACATCACCCACCATGGTGCCCAGGACGGCGTAACCGGTTCCTGCCACCAACTGGATATCGCGGCGAACAGCAGCGTTCTCATTGACTGTGGCCTTTTCCAGGGCGCCGACGCATCCAGCCATGGTGCTCGAGCCAACCACCAGGTCATCGATTTTCCTCTGGATGGTATCCGCGCACTGATCGTCACCCACGTGCATATCGATCACGTGGGCCGCATTCCTTACCTGTTCGCCGCCGGCTTCAAGGGCCCGATCCTGTGCAGCGAGCCCTCCGCCAAGCTGCTGCCCATTGTGCTCGAAGACGCCTTCAAGCTGACCTTCAGCCGAGACCAGAAACAGGTCGAGCGCTATATAAAGGAAGTGCAGCAGCGAATCATCGCGCTGCCATACAACCACTGGTTCACCCTGCACGACAGCGACGGCCTGGTCAGCAAGGTACGTCTGCAGCGCGCCGCCCATATGCTCGGCTCCGCCTATGTCGAGGTGGATCTGCAGTACCACCCCGGTGAGGCCAGCAAGCGCATCGTCTTCTCCGGTGACCTCGGTGCGCCCAATGCACCCATCCTCAAACCCTGTATACCGCCACGCCGAGCCGACATCCTGGTGCTGGAAAGCACCTACGGCGACCGCCTGCACGAAGACCGCAGCACCCGCCGCCAGCGCCTGGAGCAGGTCATCGAGCATGCCTTGGCCAACAATGGCACCGTGCTGATTCCCGCGTTCAGTGTCGGCCGCACGCAAGAGCTGCTCTACGAGCTGGAAGACATCATCCACAGCAAGAAGCTCGATGCCCGAACTTCAGGCACCGCCGCACTTCCTGGATACGCCAATACCGAAGCCACCACCGACCAGTCCACCTCGCCCTCCGGGAGAGGGACTAGGGGAGAGGGCTGTGATCCAGAGAACCCTCAGGCAGTCGCCCCGGAAACCAACTGGCCTCAGCTCCCCATCATTCTCGACTCACCGCTGGCCAGCCGCTTCACCCAGGCCTACCGCGAGCTGAAAGACTTCTGGAACGACGAAGCCCAAGCCCGAGTGCAATCCGGCAGAAGGCCGCTGGCGTTCGATCAACTGATTACCGTCGACAGCCACGCCGAACATCAGAAGATCCTCAACCGCTTGGTGAGCAGCGCCCGGCCAGCCATCGTCATCGCAGGCAACGGCATGTGCTCCAGTGGCCGAATCGTCAACTACCTCAAGGCCATGCTGGGCGACCCCCGGCACGACGTGTTGTTCGTCGGCTATCAGGCCAGAGGTACGCCGGGCCATGCGATTCAGCGCTTTGGGCCTGGGAATGGGTATGTGGAGTTCGATGGCCAACGCTATGACATTCGCGCAGGTGTGGCCAGCATCGGTGGATATTCGGCCCATGCCGATCAGGCGGGGTTGGTCAGTTTCGTGACCGAGATGGAGGAGTGGCCGAGTGAAATTCGTTTGGTACATGGTGAGGCCGGGGCAAAAGCCGCCTTGCAACAAGCGTTACTGACGCAATACGCGCAAAAGGGGTTGCCCCTCATTATTGATGCAAGGCGTTCGTAGACAGAGTCTGCCAGAAGTAAGATTCGCGGCGTGCACAGCCAACATTGCGTGACACCGAATGCTCTCGCCGATTACGCGCCAGAGCTGCAGGACATTCTAGGCTACGACTAGCTCCCTGCATTCGCTAGAGTTGACTGAGAAGCTGCTCAGGTGAGGCTTCACAGTCTCGGTTCAAAGCAGAAATGGGGAGGCAATGTACCTACCAGCGCACGAGCAAAGGTGTCTCCATCTAGCCGCGATCGTTGATCTGTTTGGCCTGTTTAAAATCCTGTGGTGACTCAAGCCGATGGCGATATCGCGTCTAGGTTCTGTACGAAAAGTACTGCCGTAGGCATCGCAGCGCGCAAGCCAGCGTGACCATCGCGCCAAAACTTCTGGCGAGCTTGTCGTAGCGGGTGCCGATCCTCCGGCTCTCTTTCAGCCAGCCAAACATCCGCTCGATGATGTTCCGTTGCCGGTATTTCGGACGATCAAACAGCCGGGGTAGTCCTGGCTTGGCTTTGCGTTTCATGGTGCGCTGCGGAATCACCGGCTGCATGCGGTAACGGTCGCAGTACTGGCGCAGATGCTCGGCATCGTAACCTTTGCCTGCCAGTAACCAACGGCAGCGCTTACGAGGCCGTCCCGACTTTCCGGGGATACGCACCTGATCCAAGAGCGGCTGAGCATGTGCAATGTCGCTGGCCTGTCCTGGCGACAGCACGAAGCGAAGAGGTATCCCATTGGCATCGCAGATCAGGTGAGTCTTGGTGGTCAGGCCGCCTCGGCTACGTCCCAACGCATGGTCTACCGGTTCTTCTGGCCCCCCTTTTTCCCGGCTCCTGAAGAGGCTCGGGTTGCACGTACCGCAGTGGAGTCGATCATCCAGGTGTCCAGATCGATCAGGCCTTCCTGATTCAACCGAACGTGCAACCGCTCAAGTACTCGGTCAAACGTGCCATCGTCTCGCCAATCACGGAACCGTTGATACACCGTTGACCACGGGCCGAAGCGTTCGGGCAGGTCGCGCCAGGCGGCCCCGGAGCAGAGGATCCAGAAGATGCCGTTGAGCAACAGCCGATCATCACTGCGCGGCCGGCCCATCTTCTGTTCCGGGGAAACCAGATCCTTGATCAACTCCCATGCTGCATCGGGGAGTTCGTAGCGCTTTGCCATGCGGGCCTCCAGCCAATCATGGCGGCAATTCTACCCGCACCGACTTTTCGTACAGAACCTAGCGGCTGCCATCCTGCGTGACGGCTTACCAGAAGCTGATTTGTGCGCTTTGCCTGCGATGCAATATGAGCGTGAAAGGCAATGCCATGACAATTTTAATGCCGCGAACTTCCTCCTCAATCTGAAAGTCATATACGTCTACGCGCGAGCGTCTCACGGGCCGTGTCCAGATGTGTGAACCCGTGTTTCACGTCAGTGGTGGCTTGGCACGAAGGGCAAACCAGGCCGAAGCCTACAAGGTTCGAACGAGTGCTCAAAATGGTCTCAACACGGATGCTGGATAAGCTCAAGGAGCTTGTAATCGAACTCATTAACGGTTGGAAGAATCCGGGTAGAGCTGCTCATGAGCGGATGGTAGAAGCCTGAGAGCAGGTGAGGGTACCGGTTTTCCACTTAAGGTTCGCTTATTTGGCAATCACCGGTAAAATTCATCACTGGGGTTTTTACTAGGTATACCCTGGCTGCTTAAGGATTTATGCATGAAGCGAATGTTGTTATGTTAAGGATGAAGCTTTTATTTTTATTATGTGCTTTGGTGGTTTCTGGCTGTGATCAGGGTGATGGAGATAATATAACAAAGGCTACGCGAAATACTGAGACCTCTATTTATTTTAAAGAAAAGATAGGCGTGGATTTTGGATCCAGGCCATTATCAATAAAAAAGGAAAGAAATCAGTATGGGTGCGACAATAAGTATATTTATGAGTTTTCTGGCTCGCTAAGTGATATAGAGAAGCGTATTACATCAGTTATGATCCAGATGGGCAGCGAAAAGGTTTTGCGATCATCGACAAGGAGTAGCTTGAGTGTCGTTTATATAAGCCAAAATAAAGTCCTAGTCGCAATGAGATATCGTCAAGCTGTCCGGGATGGATTAAAAAGAAAGGTTTTTCTAACCGTTTCTTGGCGAAGTTGATCAGGTGCGACACTAAATGAATTATTGGCGATTAGTAGATTAGCAGTATAGGAAAGCAGCAATGACAGGTGATATTGAAATTGCAGTATTGGGGCTTGGCTATGTTGGTCTTCCTTTAGCTGTTGAGTTTTCTAAAAAATATAAGGTTGTAGGGTTCGATATAGATTCCGAGCGTATAGGTCAGCTGTCCATCGGTGTTGAGAGAACGGGGGAAATATCCGCTGACGAGCTGGCTCTGTCGAGAGCCCAGGGGCTCACGTTTACTGATGAGTTGAATGATATTGCGCGCTGCAACGTGTACATCGTAACGGTGCCAACCCCCATAGATAAGTATAAAAGGCCGGATCTGCATCTACTGATGGACGCCACCAGAATGGTCGCCTCGGTGTTGAACGTTGGCGACTACGTGATTTATGAATCCACCGTATACCCAGGGGTGACTGAGGGGGAGTGTGTTCCTGAGCTGGAGAGAATCTCTGGTTTGAAGTTTAATGACGACTTCTACGTGGGATATAGTCCTGAGCGTATCAATCCCGGTGATAAAAAACACCGGATAAGTAATATTGTAAAGGTTACTTCAGGGTCAACTAAAGAAGCGGCAAAGTTCGTCGATGAATTATATGGTCAAGTCGTTCTGGCGGGGACGCATCTGGCAGAAAGTATAAAGGTGGCAGAAGCGGCAAAGGTAATAGAAAACACGCAGAGGGATCTCAATATCGCCTTGGTCAATGAATTGGCGATCATATGTAATATGCTAGGGATCGACACGCAGGCAGTGTTGAATGCGGCCGGGACTAAATGGAATTTTCTACCGTTTCGTCCGGGGCTTGTCGGAGGGCACTGCATAGGGGTTGATCCTTATTATCTTACCTACAAGTCATGCCTGATGGGATACGACCCTGAAGTAATTCTTGCTGGTCGAAGGCTCAATGATGGAATGGGAACTTATGTTGTAAGCCAGTTGATTAAAACAATGCTGAAGCACCAAATGGATGTGCCATCCAGCAGGGTTTTAATAATGGGTGTGACGTTCAAGGAGAACTGTCCTGATCTGCGTAACTCCAGAATACTGGATATAGTCAGGGAGTTGTTGGACTATAACGTCAAGGTGGATATATATGATCCTGTCGCCTGTCCCCATGAAGCAAAGGCTCAGCACGCCATAACACTATTGTCGCATCCAGAAACAGGCGCTTATGACGCCATTTTGATAGCTGTGGCGCATGACGAGTTCAAGGCATTAGGGGCACCCTCTATCCGCAGTTTTGCGAAAAAGAATAGAGTCATCTACGACTTGAAATACGTCCTGGACGCGAGTGAAGCGGATTTGCGGCTTTGAAGACGCTTTCCTGGTTCGGACTGGGTTGTTTTCATATGGCGGTCAAGTAGGCACACCTGCAGCGAGTTGGGAAATGAAAACTCTACATTTGTGCTCTTATTATATTGGCTCTAAGGTTCATCGGCGTCTAATCGAGGCCGTGGCTGCCTCTGGTGGGGGCGACCAGCATGTATGGGTGCCGATTCGCAAGGCAGAGCACCGCGGAGTGAACAATATTTCCAGTCCTGGCGTCAATGTATACTACACAAAATGCTTAGGCATTTTTACGCGTTTATTCTTTTCCTGGAAATTGATTTCTTTATTTGGGGCATTCAGCTATTTGTCAAAAGGAAAAGGGCTCGAGGGCGTCGATGTCGTTCATGCGCACACGTTGTACAGCGACGGTTTTCTTGCTTATTTCTTATCTAAACGATACTCGGTGCCATATGTATTGAGTGTTAGGTCTACGGACGTAAACGTGTTTGAGCGGGCGTTGCCGCACTGGCGATGGGCTGTTCGGAAAGTGTTGGCCGAAGCGAAATATGTGCTCTTTATTTCGCCTGCACACAAAGAAGTTATTGAGAAAAAGTATCAGCTGTGCAAGTCGAAATCGCTATTCTTTGGAAGTGCCGTAGATGATTACTGGATTGAACACTTGAAGCAGCAACGGCCAGTTTGCGGGCAGGGAAGGTTCAATGCTATTTATGTGGGCGATATCAACCTAAACAAGAATATAAAAAGCGCAATCAAAGGGTTCTTTTCATTGGCGTTAGGCGAGAAGGCTACGTTTACTGTCGTTGGTGGTGACTATGTGGACTACAAGGCCGTTTATGGTGAACTCCCCGGTCATATAAGGGAAAGAGTGTTTTTTTTTCCTAGAGTCACGGAGCACGCTACGATCTGCAGGTACCTTGCAGACGCGGCAGTGCTAGTTATGCCATCGCATTTTGAAACGTTCGGATTGGTCTACATGGAGGCGATTAGCCAATGTGTCCCTATCGTCTACAGCAAGGGGCAGGGCATAGATGGGCTTTACCCTGAAGGGTACGTTGGCTTCAGTTGCGAGTCGCGTTGTGAGCGCAGCATTGCCGATGCAATATCAAGAGCATTAGCTGCTTTTCCAAACGGTTTGACGTTCCAGGATGCCGGTAACCCTGTCGAGGCGTTCAGCTGGAATCGCCGTGCAGAGTTCTTGTTGAAAAGAGTCTATTGAGTGAAGATATTATATTTGCATCAGTACTTTACGACGCCCTCCTATTATGGTGGTGTTCGGTCTTATGAGTTTGCTAAGCGGCTGGTGCAAAAAGGCAATGCAGTCGATCTTGTGACATCGACTGCATTCTATCCAGTAGAAAAGAAGGCGTGGTGGCACCTTCTCAGCAAAGAAGAAATAGACGGGGTGCGTCTTCACATTATCCATGTAAGTTACAGCAATGAAATGTCCTTTCTGCGCAGGGCCTTGTCTTTTCTTCTGTTTATTTTGATTGCTTCGTTTTATGTTCTGGCTATAAAGAAGCGCGATGTGTTGCTCGCGTCCAGCACGCCACTTACGATTGCAGTACCCGCGCTGGTGTACTGTTTTTTTAAAAGAGTTCCTCTGGTTTTCGAGGTCAGGGATCTCTGGCCGGATGTGCCGGTGGCGATGAACATTATAAGGAATAAATATATCATCAGGCTTTTATTTCTTTTTGAAGCGAAAGTCTATGCGTACTCAACAAAGGTCATCGCGCTTTCTTCCGGCATTGCCGAAGGCATCATTACGAAAGGCGTTGCTCCCGAAAAAGTCGTTGTCGTGCCAAACGCATGTGATATGGCAGCGTTTGCTTGTAAATATGAGCAGCCAGGCATTATAACTAGGTTAAAAACTGAAAATGGCACCAAGGTGTGTGTGTATGCCGGTACATTCGGGTATGTCAATGGCTTGGGGTATATTCTAGATATCGCTGCTGCACTGGAGGCGGGTGCTAGAATAAAATTTTTACTTATTGGCGAGGGTGCAGAAAAAGGTCATTTGCAGCGTCGCATCAAGGAGGAACACCTCGAAGATCGGGTCTTCATACTGGATAGTATGAGCAAGAAACAGGTTATTGCATACATACAACATGCCGATGCTTGTTTTTCTACAGTAAAGAACATTCCCGCCTTATATAATAATTCAGCAAATAAATTCTTCGATGCACTTGCTGCCGGCAAGCCAATCATTATCAATCATTTGGGGTGGCAGGCGAAGGTCATTGAAGATAATAAGCTGGGGTTAGTCCTGACTCAAGATGTGCGCGCCAGTGCGGAGCGACTCAGGTGTTATCTTGCAAACGAGCGCATTAGTTCTAAGCTGATACATGAGTACGCGATGAATCACTATTCGCGCGATGTGTTATTTGAACGGTTTTATAATGAAGCCATTATCAAGTCGGCTTCACTGTAGAGGTCACTTATTTGAAGGAGCGTCAGCTAGGGCTGTCCAGGGAGAAGTATGCAAAAAATAGCTGTGTTCACTAGCACGCGTGCAGAATATGGTCTTCTTTATTGGCTTGTTAAAGAGCTGGATGAGAGTGAGGACTTTGATCTGCAGCTCATTGTCAGTGGTACTCATCTTTCGCATGAGTATGGATATACCGTCGCCGATATTATAAAAGATGGCTTCAAGCCGACAGAGTGTTTCGCTAATTTGATTGCAGATGATTCGCCTCAGGCGATTACGCGATCTTCTGCATTATTGGCAATGTCGCTTGCTGATTACTTCGCTCGTGAAAAACCAGATTATTTCGTCGTGCTCGGTGACCGGGTCGAGCTGCTGGCTGCCTGTGAAGCCGCTATGATTGCAAAAATACCAATAGTGCATCTGCACGGCGGGGAGGTAACGGAAGGGGCGGTGGATGATAAGGTCAGGCATGCCATCACCAAGCTTGCCAGCTTGCATTTCACCTCGACCGAGGAGTATCGGCGCCGTGTGATTCAGATGGGTGAGCATCCTGATAACGTAATCAGGTGTGGCGCACTGGGGTTGGAGTCGATGAATAGACAACCCATTCTTCCCCGGGAAACTCTGGAAACGACTATCGGCCTGCCCCATGGTCAAAAATACATGCTGGTCGTATATCACCCAGAAACTAACAAGGACTCCGAGAATATCGAAGGCCTACTGCGAGCCTTGCAAGACTACCCCGATATCGTCAAAGTCATCATATACCCTAACTCGGATGCCATGAGCAGGGAAATCATCAGCGCTATAAAAGAGTTTTCTGCCGCATGTCCAGAGCAAGTCATATTGATCAAGTCATTGCACCGGGATATTTATCTTTCGCTGATGAAATATTGTGAGCTGTATATAGGTAATTCTTCCTCCGGAATTATCGAAATGCCCAGCTTCAAACGACCGATCATCAATATTGGCGATCGACAGAAAGGCCGTATCCGCTCTCCTGCCACACTTGATGTGCCGCTGGACTACCAAGGCATTGCGAATGCGATACACACGGCTTTGTCGGATGCTTATGCTGCACAACTGTCTGCAGCGGAAAACCCATACCAGGGCAGTTCTCCATCTCGTACAATTATTACCGAGTTCCGCAAGCACGGCATATCTGGTAATCTGGGTAAACAGTTCTTCGATCTGGAATTTAAATTATGAGCGTTTATATAATTGCGGAGGCTGGTGTGAACCATAATGGTTCGCTGGCCTTGGCCAAGGAATTGGTGCGTGCGGCCAGCGAGTGTGGCGCGGATGCTGTAAAATTCCAGACATTCGTCACCGAAAAACTGGTAACTGGTACGGCACGAAAGGCCGAGTATCAAAACGAGAATGATGCAAGTAGTGGTACGCAAGCAGAAATGCTCAAGAGGCTTGAGCTGAGCTATGCAGACTTTCTTGAATTGAGCGAAGAATGCAAAAAATGCGAGATAGATTTCATGACGACTTGCTTCGACAGCGAGTCACTTGAGGTCATCGTGCGGGATACCGCTCCTAAGTCTCTCAAAATCGGCTCCGGGGATCTTACCAATCTGCCTCTATTGATCGAGCACGCCCGAACTGGAATCGATGTCATCATTTCCACGGGGATGGCCACGTTGTCCGAGGTCGAAGACGCTCTTGCCGCCCTGGCATATGGCTACTTGGAGGCCACGGATGCGGAGCCCAGCAGCTACCGCTGGTTGAAGCACCATTACTTCACGGCTGAAGCGATGGAGCAGATCAAAAGCAAGGTCACCATCTTGCACTGCGTCACCGATTATCCGGCGCGCCCGGGCGATCTGAACCTCGATGCCATCCGGCAGTTGCGTGACGCCTACAAGTTCTCGGTAGGCTATTCAGACCATTCGCTAGGTATCGAGGCCTGTTGTGCCGCCGTTGCCCTGGGGGCCCGCTGCCTTGAAAAACATATCACCCTGGATAAGGGAATGGCTGGGCCGGATCACGCAGCTTCTGCTTCACCTGAAGAATTCAAGGCTTTTGTCCAGGCAATACGTAATCTGGAGCAGGCCCTCAAGCCTAAAGTCAAGGCGCCAACGCAGCGCGAACTGGCAAATCTGGAAGTGGCTCGCAAGTACATTGTTGCTGCACAGGATATCGCTGCCGGTGAACCTTTGACCCGGAACAATATCGAAATCAAGCGGTCAGCTACGGGTTTGCTACCAAACCAGTACTGGGACTTGCTTGGCAAGCCCGCATCGAAAGCTTATTCATCGGGAGAGAGTATTTGAGCTCCGTTACAGACAAGCGCTACCTTGTGGTCATTCCGGCACGTGGTGGCAGTAAGCGCTTGCCAGGTAAGAACCTGATGAAAATTGCAGAGCACTCACTTATTGGTCGAGCGATTCTCTGTGCCAAGCATGCAGGGCTCAGCGGTGATATCTGCATCACTACCGACGACCAGGCGATTGCAGATGAAGTGGTCAATTACGGGCCCTATATACACTTCATGCGTCCCGAGTCTCTGGCGACCGATAGTGCCAAAACCGTTGACGTCATCCTGCATGCCATTCAGTGGTTTGCAGAGCGCGATCACTTTTATGATGCCGTTATCGTCCTGCAGCCAACCTCGCCATTGCGTACGGAAAAGCACCTGAGGGAAGCGGTCGCACTCTTCGAGGCGCGTGAGGCAGAAGCGGTAGTGTCCGTCTGCCAACTTGAACATCCAGTCGAGTGGTGTGCCGAGCTCGGCCCGCAGGGCAGTATGGAAAAATTTGGCGAGACCCTTAACACGCAAAAACGCTCCCAGGATCTTGCTCAACGCTATCGCTTGAATGGAGCCATATATATATACGATATAAAGGCCCTCAGCATGGCCACGGGTTTTTTCTATAACGAAAAAACCTACGCCTATGAAATGGATATTCCGTCATCGACCGATGTGGATACCCATCACGACTATATGCTCGCCACCTTTTGGCACTCTTTATCTAGGCATTAAAATGAAAAACATTTTATTGGTTGGGGCAGGCAACCTTGGGCGCCGCCATTTGCAAAGCTTGAAGAACAGTCGAGGTGCCACTCGTATTTTTGTAGTGGAGCCATTTGACGAGGCGCGAGCACTGGCCGAAACAGCTTTTCAACAAGTGACTACTGATCTCCCGGAAAAAGCCATCAGCTTTCATCGCTCTCTTGATGATGTTCCTTCGGGGATCGATATCGTCATCGATGCCACGCCTGCGACTGGGCGTCTGGATGTCCTCAAGCGGGTATTGGCTCTGGGGGCTAAAGATTTGGTGCTGGAGAAAGTGGCATTCAATTCGGTATCCGATATTGACCAAGCCAGGGCATTGATCGATCAGTATGCGGCGCGTGCCTGGGTAAACTGCCCACGTCGCCTCAATCCGTTTTATATCCAGTTGCGCTCGTTACTGGCGAATACGCCCATTAGCAGCATCGAGGTTGTCGGTGAAAATTTTGGTATGGCCTGTAACGCCATCCACTTTATTGACCTGTTCAGCTTCCTGGCCGGGCGACATGTCTATGACATAAACCTGGGAGGCGTGCAGCAAATAGTACCGAGCAAACGCAGCAACTATATCGAGTTCTTCGGGGTTGCTAGCGGCAACTTTGCATCTGGTCCAGAATTCAAGATTGTCTGTAATGAGTCCGCCGCTGGCGTCAACTTCAAGATCAGGATCGTTACGCCTATCGAAGAGTATTTGATTGATGAAGTTGCAGGTCGTGCGCAGGTAACGAGTCGCGACGGTAGTGCCCGAGTCGTGGATTTCCGCCAACCTTACCAGAGCGAGCTGACAGGCCCGCTAGTCGATGCAATCATCCAGGATCAGCAGTGTGGGCTAACTGTATTTTCCGAATCGATGGCCTTGCATCGACCTTTTATCGATGCCGCCTACGAGTTGTACGCAGCGAAGCATGAAGAAAACCTTATGAGAATGGTGCCCATCACATGACAAACAATGTTCTGATCGTCGGCAGCGGAGCAATGGCCAAGGAATACATCAAGGTTCTGCGGGCCTTGGATACCTCCGTAACGGTTGTCGGGCGCAGTGCAAGCGGTGTGCAAGCGTTCGAGCGCGACACAGGCGTGGTTGCGCTGGCTGGTGGCTTGGATGCCAATCTCGCTACTCTCGATCTTACCCTTTTCAGTCATTGCATCGTTACCACCAATGTGACTCAACTGTACGATAACGTATGCAGCTTGTTGCACGCGGGAGCCAAAAGAATACTGGTCGAAAAACCTTTTGTGCTCGAGCGTCAGCAATTGGAGAATGCCAGCCAGCTAGCCAAGGAAAAGGCTGCCGAGGTTTTCATCGCTTATAATCGTCGCTTCTTCAGCTCGATTATCAAAGCGCACGAAATCATTGAGGCGGATGGTGGTCTCGAGATGGTGAAGTTCGACTTTACCGAGTGGGCTCACGTGATCGAAGGGCTGGAAAAAGATGCGCACGAGAAGGCTCGCTGGCTATTGGCCAACTCCACCCACGTGATCGATCTGGCCTTTCATTTTGCGGGAGCACCCAAAGCGCTCACGGCTTATCGCACTGGTGCGTTGGACTGGCACCCGAGTGCCAAGGTCTTCGCCGGTGCGGGCATCAGCAAGCGTGACATACTCTTTTCCTACGGCTCAGACTGGGGGTCAGCAGGTCGCTGGTGGCTTGAGCTATTCACGCCATTGCGCAAGCTGCGTTTGTGTCCGGTGGAAAAGCTGCTGGAAACCCGCAAAGGTACGGTGACAGAGCAGGAAATCCCGCTTGATGACGAGATTGAAAAAGCATTCAAACCCGGGCTATATCGTCAGACCGAGCGTTTTCTTTCGGTAGATACAGGTCATTTATGTTCGCTTGATGAACTCCAAGAGATATTCCCTTGGTTTTGCGAAATAGCGGGTTACCCAGCGCATGCTTAACTTCTACAAAAGTAAACTGGCACCTGTGCTGGTGAACTTTGTGAAAGCGGCCCCCATACTCGTGACTGCAAGTATGGGGTTTCGTTTTTTGTTTATTGCAATGCAGGTCGCTTCCATCTGGTTCATTTTTGGCTGGGTAGGCGGCCATGTTAATTCTTACATTGTAAGTTTTGTTGGGGTGTCGGTGGAGTCCTATATCTATCCATGTATTGGCGCGATAGGTTTTATTTGCTCTACAGTCTTCTCATTGTTTTCAAAAATGTGTGCGCTGAAAGCAACATTTAAGTTCGAGGGCGTAGTCGTTGAGAAGAGTATTGCTGATAAGAGCCCTATGACAAAGGGGGATCTGAAAAATATCGTCAAATTAATGATATCGGTTCTCGATGTTGTCGTACCGCTGGGGTTGATTATTGCGGTTTCCATATTGTGGGCATTCATTACACCTTATTCATTGATGATTTTTGTGTTCATTGCGTGCTCTGGGATATGGCTTCTTAGGAAAGGCGTCATTTTTTCTGCAAAGCGCTATAAGCCGGTTTCGACACGAAACAAATTGGATAGTTATGTGGGGAGTGAGGAACATTTGGGTTTTTATAAGGTACTATTGTTGCCTAATTATATAGCGTTGGTAATTATTTCAATAATATCTGTCTCCATAGTACTCAGTCTTATTGCTACCAAGCTTTATTTTTCCTCGCACGGTAGTCACGTTGGCTATATGGCTATTTTGACCGGGGTTGCCTTTCTGCAAATAAAGTCATTTGCAAGCATTATATTGAGGGCGGGTGCCTACAATAAGAGTCTGGCTGCTGTTCATGGTGTCTTAGTTTCTAAGACGGATGCGGTATGAGAGGGGCTATTGTGCTTGGTTCGCTAAATGCTATGAGCGCCTGGCAGTTGGCCGTCATGGACGTTGACTGTATTTATCATTTCTCTGCCCATGAGTCGTTGCTGCCCGAACTGCCCATACCTTGTTCGCGTTTGGATAACCCCCAACTCAATGCTCTACAAGAATCTACTATTGTTGAACGCTGTATTGATCGTAATATCGAGTGTATAGGTGACTCAAATTGTGACGCCACTCTTATGCGTCGTGCTCTGCGTCTGTCAGAGTTGAGAGTGGAGGCCCGGTGTTATCTCAATGTAATTGATTTTATTCAGAGGCAATTCAAGTCCAATGTGGAATCTATTGAGTCTTTGACTATTGTTTCGCATTATCTTGTAGCGGCAGACATTTCTCCTTTTTCATCAGGTTTGTGTATTGAGTGGGTTCACATACCTCACACTCGTTTTTTAGGGCTGATTCCTGGTTTGAATCGATTGGTTTTTCAACTGGCCACCCTCCGCAGGCGTGGCCGGCTAGGAGCCCGATAAGGTGAGTATCAAACATCGGATTTTTAGACGTGTTTCTGTTCAGGCTAACAAGGAAGTCTCCATAGCACCTGTGTTTTTGAATGTGTTGATGACAGATCTTAGACCGGCAAGCGTACAGCAAAAATTAATGAGTTTTTACGGTTTGATAGATCGCTGTTTAAAAGACCGTCGACGAGTAAATCTAGTTGTAGTTGTCGGGGGGAAAACCGGAGAAAACACGCACCATATTTACTCTGGTTATCTAGATAAATATCGGGGAAGTGAATATTTTGATTTAGTAATAATTAGACCCAGTATTTGGAGTTTCAATAGATTTTGGATGGCTTTCTATGCTGTTGGTTACTTTCTTAAGTTGCAGGGTGGATTGGCGCAGCGATTAAATTTTGCGTGTCTATCCGCGCTTAGCAGAGTACGAATTAAGGTATTTCAAGACATCTATGATGTATTGCCTTGTGGCCATTGGTTCGGGCTTACCGGCGGTGTGGAGCTCCCCACTTTTAGGTTGAGGCGCGACCTCTCTGCTACAGAGTCTTGTATCAACGCTTTGCAATTTGGTCAGGCATCCCTGGAGCAGCAGCATTTTTCCGGCTATAGCGTAGATAATTTTTTCGTCTACGATGACTTCAGCAAGCGGATATACCAAGAACTAAATATGCAGGTGGGTAATATGGTGGTTACCGGCTCGCCAGAGTTCGAGTATCACACTGGCTTGCTATGCAACGAGAGGTTGCTTGAAGAGGAGAGGCTGAACGTTCTTTTTGTAGATCAGCCTGTTCAACAGCGTGGCGAGTATACTAAAGAGTATTTGCAAGCTTGCTACAGTATGCTGGGCGCATTGAATAGTGGGTCGGATATAAATCTTAAAGTAAAGCTGCATCCGCGTGGCTCTGCATTTAGCCCTGTTCAATTAAGTAATTTTTCCGTTGTCGATGATTGGAGTGCTTGCCTCTCTAGGTCGCACGTGGTCATTGGTTTTTTCTCTAATCTGTGCGACCTTGCCCTCCTAAATGGACGAACTACTTTTTATGTGGGCAGTGAATCCATTTTGGATCAGGCCAAGCATGACTGGGTTATTAATCAAGGTGGGTACGTGACGGATGATATTGATAGCGTGCAGCAAATAATCGGACGCTTAAAAACTCAGCATGCTCAGCTTGCCAGACAAATTATCTTGCGCGCGGCAATGAAAGCTGAATTGCCATCAGAGTTGATTTATAGAAAAATGGTGGCCTGTAGTGAAACCAAAGCAGTCGCTTGAATGGATTAAGAGCTTTGAGTTCAGATATAATTATTTAAATTATAATGTATCAGGAGTCGATTGTTGGCCAGTTGTTAGGAATACATTATTGTCTATGGTTCTACCTAAGTCCAGCCAGAGGGCAGGGGTGGTACATAATATTTCTAGAACCTCAGCATTAGATTTGGTGCGGTCATTTTGGGGGTTGTTTTTATTTAGGAAGGCTGATGTATTTATTCTTTCTGACACTAAGTTCTCGGAAAGAATATCTGGGGCGCTGTACTTAAAAGACTCACATGTGGTCAGCGAAACAGCAAGGCTCAAAGGAGAGACTTCAGTTATTGCGCTGCAGAATTTGTCTGTTGATAAGGCTATTGTTGGTAATGAAAGCTGCCGATCTGTATTTGCTGTTTTGTTGGTGGCAGCCGGTGTGGCAAAATTTTCATTTCTATTAAAGCTCTTTCCAAAGTTTTCACGTTATATCGAGCCTTTATTAAATGAACTTGCCTTCGCGCCAATGCTTATTGATAGCTCTGTTAGTCGTAAAGCTTTAAAAAAACAGATTTATAAAAATATTCTGTTCTGTTTAGCTGCAAGCAAAATCTTTTCTATCATCTTGCGACGTATCAAACCAGAAAGAGCCTATGTGATTTGTTATTATTCCGCCTTAGGAATGGCACTTTGTGCTGCCTGCCGCAAATTGGGTATTCCGATAACGGATATTCAACATGGTGTTGCGGGTTCTAACATGAGGGCCTATGCTGGTTGGTGTAATGTGCCAATACAAGGCTATACGACCTTGCCAGATGCTTTCTTCTGCTGGACTCCATTTGATGCTGGGGCTATAACTCAATGGGCTCAGCATACAGTTCGTCATAGTGCTGTTGTAATCGGAAGTTTATGGCATGACTACATTATAGATCAATTTCTTTTGGATGAAGCGAAAAAGCAGTGGAATGGTTTTTTTACGCAGATAGATGTGTATGAAAAGAAAATTTTAATCACCATGCAGTCAAGCAATCTAGCTCCTTTGTTTGCTGATCTCGTGAGGCAATGTGATTCGAGTTATTGCTTTTTGATAAGGGTGCATCCTGGCTTCCCTTTAGAAAAGGATGAGGTGTATTTAGAATTAGTAAGAGACTGTCCGAATGTTTTCTTTGATCAGCCTTCTTGTATGCCGATACAGTTGATTATGGAGTATGTCGATGTGCATATCACTGAGTGGTCAGGTGCAGTTGTTGATGCATACTTTGAAGGTGTTCGTTCGGTTGTTTTGTCTGATATGGGGCTTGACTATTTTTCTGACTTTATAGCGTGCGGGCTGGTTTTCTACGCAAAAAATCTGGACGAGTTGAAGAGTTATGTGTGCGAGTTGCAGAGGTTCCCGTCAAGAGGAATGGACTCTCAAAAAAGATAGAAATGATTTTGATGCGGTGTGTCGAAGTCTTCATATAAATAAATTGTCAGGATGATATAGCAATGGGCGGCTTTATTTATTTTTTGGGCAAGAAGACTATGCCCATGTTTGTTAAGCGATTTCTGGTTCTTTCTTGGCGTAAATCGTTGGGCATACGATCTAGACTTTTCCTTTCTATACCGCGTCAACGTGAGTTGTTTTCGGCTCTCCCTGAGGAAGTTGTCGAAGTTGGTGAGGGGCTCTCAAGTGCTGTTGATACTGATGAGCAGCTTTTATCTCTTGAGGGACTATTACAGTCTCGTCAATTAGAGGTTGAGGTGGTTGATTTGCACTCATTGCCTCATTCGAATGAACATAACCTTTTGCTTTTTGTGGAGAGTGCAGCGGCAAAATTAGACTATGCTTTTTTAGTTACTTTGGCTGTGGAGTGCCGTTATTTTATCGTCTTCAGGGCGAAGAAGGATTATTTAGATTTTCTTGAGTCTTTAGCTGCTTTGGGGGTTGAGGTTGAGGCTTTTTTTGGCCGTGTGCTTTATATTCCTACGATTGATCCGGAACTCGACGAGTCGGTATATCTCCAGTCTGATGAATTTTCGAGTAGTTTCATTGAGTGTATGGAGAGCGCTTTTGAGGAGGCGGCGTTGTATACCGATTATTCCCGTTATCTGCGGTCAATGCAGGTAGGTGTGTCTGATCGATTTGTGGGGTGGGCAAGAAGCTACGCCTTTGTTCTAAAGTTTATTGGTGAGCATGAAATTCATGGGTTCTATGTTTTTGGAAGCCGGCTTGTTGATAATAATTTGATCGCTTTTGCCGTTCGTGAGTTGAAGAATATACCTTGTGCTGTAGTGCGCTTTTGGAATGCTAAGGCTTTCAAAGCTATTTCGAAAATAAAAATAGCGAGTTCTATAAGTAGGGATTGGGTTCCTTCTGATAGACTTACAGGAACTAGGTACCACATTGCACGTGACTGTGTCGCGGGTGATGATATATTGCTTTTTTTTGGAAATTTGAGAGACCCAATGTATCGAGGAACACTCCAGCCGGTATTGGAGTGCTTCTCCATGAGAGTACACAAGAAGATATTCGTTTTGCTCCCTTATGCGGATGATATGGAAAACGAGGCTGGCTCTGCTGTGGGTGCTTTTAAATATGTTCTCCCTTCCGTTCAAAGGGATGACCTTCCTGGAGTTGAAGTCTTTAATGAATGCTTTGATCATGGATTAAATGAGTTTTTGTTTTCTGAGTTTTCGCGTGATCCTGAGCGTGGACTTCTTGCGTTGTACGTTGCTCTTAATGCGAGAAAGTCCGTTCATAGAGTTTTAAGGGATTGTCATGGCTTGATGCGAGAGGTGAATGAAGTTTCCTCTAAAGCAAGAATTTCTGCGCTCATTTCGAATCCTGGACGGTTGTGGCCGTCTCAGTTTATTGTTGGTTATTTATCGGATGTTCCATCTTTTGATATACAAAGTGGAACGTTTTCTCGCTCAAGTCGATATAAAAAACCTGGGTCTTCATACGTTTTGGCTGTGGATGATTTCTCGAAGTCTGTTTATGTGGATTATCTGGGTGTCGATAAATCCCATGTTGAGGTTGTTGGTGCGCCTAGAATTGATGCTCGGCTGGCTGATATTAGAAGTTATACTAAGAAACAGAGTCGAGATTTGATCTCTGTTTGCGGTGAAGGCCATAAAATATTGTGTCTGGCTACTCAGCCATATGATATAAAATTAATGACATCTATGGTGAGTGAGGCGTGCAAATTTATAAATGAGAATCATGATTGGTTCTTGTTGGTTAGCATGCATCCTAACGAGAATGATGCATTTGCAAATTCTTATGGCGCTGTGCTGCGCGAGTCGAGCAAATTGGGGCGGGCTTTAATTTCTCGGGGTAATATATATCATAATCTTAATGCATCTGATGCGGTTGTTACTTATTTTAGTACGGCAGGTCTTGAAGCGTTTTGCCTAGACAAACCAGTTTTTGCATATAAAGCTTATGGCTATCCTTCCGTTCCATTTGATCTCTGCGAGTTAGGAGTTGCGAAGCCATTTTCAAACTGTTCTGAATTGGAGAGCGCTCTACTTGATTCAGAGCGTCCAGGGGGGATTTCTGAGGGTCTGTTGAGGCTCAAAGATGGTCGCTCCGTTGAGCGGATATGTGATTTTATTTTAAGTAAAATTAACAGGGATGATTTTTAGTTTATGCGAGCGCTTGTGGGCGTTACTTATGAAAAGAATTTTTGATTCTTGCTTTGCGATGCTGTTATTGGCAGTTTTCTTTCCACTTTACATTGTTTTAGCTGGCTTGGTTTTTTTGGACTTGGGGCGTCCGGTTTTTTTCTGTCAGCGGCGCCCTGGCTACCAAGGGCAGCCGATTACTGTTTACAAGTTCAGAACCATGCATGAGTTGGGGGCTGATGGCTTGCTTGGTGTCGGTGATGCTGAGCGTATGACCCGCGTCGGGCGCTTTTTGCGTAGTACCAGTCTCGATGAGCTTCCCCAATTATGGAATGTACTCAAGGGCGATATGAGCCTGGTCGGGCCTCGCCCTCTGTTGATGGACTATCTGCCGCTTTACAATGAGCGGCAAATGCGTCGGCATGATGTCAAGCCGGGCATTACTGGATGGGCTCAGGTCAATGGACGGAATAATCTGAGCTGGCAGGAAAAATTCGAGTTGGATATCTGGTATGTCGAGAATCATTCCTTTTGGCTGGATTTGAAGATTTTGTGCCTGACAGTAAGCAAAGTATTCAAGCGCGAGGGAATTTCTTCGCAAGAACATGTCACCTCTGTACGTTTCGAGGGTAATGACGAGTGAAAAAACTTGCGGTTTTCGGCGCGAGCGGCCACGGCAGGGTCGTGGCTGACGTTGCAGAGTGTTGTGGTTGGCAGGTGGTCTTTTTTGACGATGCTACGCCTGGGCAGGGGTCTACCCTGGGGCTACCTTATGCCGGGACGTTCAACGATCTGTTGCGCTGCAAGACAGACTTCGACGGCGCTTTCGTCGCCATTGGAAATAATCGTATACGCCTCGATAAATATCAGACCCTTCTGGCGGAAGGGATGGCTGTGCCATCCCTGATACATCCTTCAGCGATTGTCAGCCGCCATGCCCGGGTCGCAGACGCTTCTGTTATCATGCCTGGTGCTGTGGTCAATGCAGGGGCTTGTGTCGGTTTTGCCTGTATCGTGAATACGTCTGCTAGCGTCGATCACGATTGCGTGCTGGAGGACGGCGTGCATATTTCTCCAGGCGCTCGCTTGGCGGGCGAAGTGTTTGTTGGCAAGCGTAGCTGGGTGGGAATAGGCGCTTCGGTGCGACAGCAAGTGCGTATCGGTGTCTCAGCCATGGTCGCTGCCGGCGCTGTTGTAGTTAAGGATGTCGAGGATAACGCCACGGTCGCTGGCGTGCCCGCAATTAGGATGAGGTAAGCACGAGGCTTATGTTAGGTACTTCTTTTTCCCCTTGGCCAAGCTTTACCGTAGAGGAGGCTGACGCGGTTCGCGATGTCATACTCTCCAATCGGGTTAATTACTGGACTGGCCAAGAGTGCCGCGAGTTCGAGAAGGAATTTGCGCAATGGGCCGAGAGCGAATATGCCATCGCCCTCAGCAACGGTACCGTCGCGCTGGATTTGGCGTTGGAGGCGCTAGGTATCGGTTCGGGAGACGAGGTGGTGGTCACCTCGAGAACCTTCCTGGCTTCTGCTTCTTCTATCGTGACAGCCGGTGCGAAGCCGGTTTTCGCTGACGTCGATGCCGACTCGCAGAATATAACGGCTGAGAGCATTCGGGCTGTGCTGACGCCTCGTACCCGTGCGCTGATTTGCGTGCACTTGGCGGGCTGGCCTTGTGATATGGATCCGATCATGGCGTTGGCCGCCGAGCACGGTCTGATGGTAATCGAGGATTGTGCCCAGGCGCATGGTGCTCGCTATAAAGGGCGGGCTGTTGGTTCCATTGGTCATATCGGTGCCTGGTCGTTCTGCCAGGACAAGATCATGACCACAGGTGGAGAGGGGGGCATGGTTACTACCAATGATCGTGCGCTCTGGAGCAAGATGTGGTCTTTCAAGGATCACGGCAAGAGCTGGGAAGCGGTTTACGAGCGGCAGCATGCTCCTGGGTTTCGTTGGCTGCATGAAAGCTTCGGTACCAATTGGCGCATGATGGAAGTCCAGGGCGTGATTGGGCGTATCCAGTTGTATCGCATGACGGCTTGGCAGGCTGCTCGTCAGGCGAATGCCGAGAAAATTTGGTCTGTCGCTCGGAACCTGCCGGGATTGCGTGTGCCGCAGGTACCTGCGAGCGTCACTCATGCGGCCTATAAGTGCTATGTCTTTATAGAGCCAAGCCAATTGAAAGCAGGCTGGACTCGCGACCGTATTCTCAACGAGATAGCTGCACAGGGGGTTCCGTGTTTCTCGGGTTCTTGTTCAGAGGTCTATCTGGAAAAGGCATTCGACAATACTGGCTGGAGGCCTGCCGAGCCGCTAGCGGTTGCTAGGGCGCTGGGCGAAACAAGCCTGATGTTCCTTGTTCATCCTACCTTGACCGAGCAGGCGCTCGAAAAAACCTGTCAGGTGCTGGCAGATGTTATGCGCCAGGCTACTTGCTGAGTCCGAGGTTATCAGCTCGGCTGATAGCGGTTCCCTCGGTGTTTTTATGACGGTGGAAGATCGAATATGAAGGGATTTTTGCCTGTTTTCGCTGCAGCCATTTTGCTACTGCTTGGCTGTGAGCCTGCTGAGGTTTCGCCCCCCCCAAATGCCCAGGATTCGCCCACGGGCGTGAGCTTGGCGATGGATCGGGTCAGGTTGCCCGAAGGCAATGAAGTCTCCTTCAATGGGCGTATATTCCAATATCAGTTGCTGCAGAACGACCGTGGTGAATTTGACCGCTACACCATCCATTCCAGCGATAGCTTGATGGCGATGGAGGGGGCTGTTTTTACGCAACTGGCGAGGACGGGTTACACACGCCGGGTTCGATCTGAAGAACCGGGGCGCTTTGTCGTTAACTATTTGAAGCCGGGCAGCGTGACGATCATTGCCACTTACACCGATCACGCGATCAAGACTGCAGGGGCGACGGTCAAGTCACGAGCTATATTTACCTGGAAGGTTGCAGGCTGAGGGAAAGGAAGACCTACGCTAGAAAGCTGTTGCGCTGATTTTGCGAAAGGCTGTGTGGCAGGTCGACGATGCCAGAGCGCTCGCTTCAAGTCACCGCAGATGGCGTAAGCAAGGTTTTTGGGGCACTGATGGCGGGGTTGGCGATTTGAAGGTTGTGTCCATTGACGATGAGCTTCAGCCGCAAATCATTTTTCTTGGAAAGTTTCTGGCTAGAGCCCAACTAGGGGTTGGCTTCGGCCGCTCAAGGGATGTGAGGTGTTGCTGTGTTAAGGGTTGCTGAGAATATGCGCTCGCGTCTGGTTGCCATGCCACGTAGGTACAAGCGGTTGCTGCAGGTGGCGGTGGATGTAGTGCTGATATGGATCGCCCTGTGGCTGGCTTTTGTGGTGCGCTTAGGAGATTTCGATCGAGTTGATCCGCTTAATGGTCATTTGTGGCTGTTCGCTCTGGCTCCGATCATTTCTATCCCTCTCTTCGTACGTCTTGGCATGTACCGGGCCGTCATGCGTTATTTCGGTAACGATGCGCTGATCGCCATTGTCAAGGCCGTTTCCCTGTCCGCGTTGTTGTTGGCTCTGGCGGTGTATTGGCACAGGGAGGCGCCAGCGATTATTCCCCGTTCCATGGTTTTCAACTACTGGTGGCTGAGCATCATGCTGATTGGCGGGCTGCGCCTGTTGATGCGCCAGTATTTCATGGGTGATTGGTTCTCTTCGGATCGGCCCTTCAAGCTGACCAACCGTGATGCGGGACTGCCCAAGGTAGCCATCTATGGCGCGGGGGCGTCTGGTAACCAGTTGGCAGCGGCGCTGCGCATGGGGCGAGTGATGCGCCCAGTGGCATTCATCGATGACGATCCCAATATTGCCAACCGTGTCATCGCCGGCTTGCGGGTGTATTCGGCCAAGCATATCCAGCAGATGATCGATGAAACCGGGGTGGTGGAGATCCTCATGGCGATGCCTTCGGCATCCCGCACCCGTCGGCGTGAGGTGTTGGAGAACTTGCAGCAATACGCTCTGCACGTACGTACGGTGCCTGGGTTCATGGATCTGGCCAGCGGCCGCGTGAAGGTTGAAGACGTGCAGGAGGTCGAGATCGCCGACCTGCTGGGCCGTGATGCGGTGCCGCCGCAGAAGGATTTGTTCGAGCGTTGCATTCGTGGGCAGGTGGTAATGGTCACCGGCGCTGGTGGCTCGATCGGTTCTGAGCTGTGCCGGCAGATCATCGCTACAGGCCCGAAGGTCTTATTGCTGTTCGAGCACAGCGAATTCAATCTCTACGAAATTCACAGCGAGCTGGAACAGCGTATTCGTCGCGATTCGCTGGCGGTGCGGCTGGTGCCTATTCTCGGCTCGGTGCGTAATCAGGATCGCCAGGTGGAGCTGATGCGTGCCTGGGATGTAAATACCGTTTACCACGCTGCAGCCTATAAGCACGTGCCGATGGTCGAGCACAACATTGCCGAGGGCGTGCTGAACAATGTGCTGGGTTCGTTGTGCACCGCCCAGGCGGCGTTGCGGGCTGGCGTCGAGCACTTCGTGCTGATTTCCACTGACAAGGCTGTACGCCCGACCAATGTGATGGGCAGTACCAAGCGCTTGGCCGAAATGCTGATGCAGGCGTTGAGCCAGGAAACCGCTCCGGTGTTGTTCGGTGACAAAGAGGGGCTTCACCAGGTCAACAAGACCCGCTTCACCATGGTGCGCTTCGGTAACGTGCTGGGCTCATCCGGCTCGGTCATTCCGCGTTTCTATCAGCAGATCCGCAAGGGTGGCCCGGTAACGGTTACCCATCCGAACATCACCCGCTATTTCATGACCATTCCTGAGGCCGCGCAGCTGGTCATCCAGGCAGGCTCCATGGGGCAGGGCGGCGACGTGTTCGTGCTGGATATGGGGCAGCCGGTGAAGATCGCTGAGCTGGCCGAAAAGATGATTCACCTCACCGGCCTCAGTGTGGCATCGGACGAGAATCCCGGTGGCGATATCGCCATCGAGTTCACGGGGCTACGTCCCGGCGAGAAGCTGTATGAGGAGTTGTTGATCGGCGATAACGTCAGCCCCACCGATCACCCGATGATCATGCGCGCCAACGAAGAGCACCTGCCGTGGGAAGCCTTCAAGGTGGTCATGGCGGATCTGATCAAGGCTGTGGAGCAGGACGATTACGACCGTGTGCGTCAGTTGTTGCGTGACACCGTGAGCGGTTACGCGCCTGAGGGTGAGATCGTCGACTGGATGCACTTGCGACGTGCGGCGAAGAAGCCATCGGCGTAGGCCATCCGAATCGCAGATGGATCGGGGCGCGCAGTCTAGCGAAGCGTAATCCGTCGTTTACCGCGAACCGGCTGCATCCGCTGATATGTCAGAATGCCTCGCCTCATGCGGGGCGTTCTGCTGTTTGGGGGGAGCGGGGGCGGTGATGCCGTTTTCTTGCGGCGGATTACGCCTTCGGCTAATACGCCCTACGGGTTACTGCCCATAACCAGTTCGAGTTCGGATGGCCATCTTTGGTAGGCATTCATGTAGGGTGGATGACGCTGTTTTCATCCACCACCCCGGTTACGGATCGGTATACGGATCGGGCCGCGTAGGCAAGCGTCCTCCACCCTCAATGAAATCGGGAATGCCTTTTGATGCCGAATGGGCGCTTGCGAGGTAAAACGGGCAAGACGGTATCTACGAACGTCCGCGCGCGCCGGGGCGGCGCTTCCACGGTGCGAAGTCCCGCTTCAGTCCTGCGCCAGCTCGCAACGATTTCGCCCATTGTGCTTGGCGCGGTAGAGCGCTTCGTCGGCGCGCGCTATCAGTGCATCGGCGTTGGCTGCCTGTGTCGCCGGGGCTTGGGCGATGCCGAAGCTGGCAGTGATCTGCAGGGGCTGTTCCAGGCCTAGCTCGAACGGTGTCTCGTGAATCGACCTGCGCAACCGTTCGGCGAACTGCAGCGCGGTGTGTGCGCTATTGAGCCAGAGGTGAATGGCGAATTCTTCGCCGCCGATGCGGGCGATGTGCTCGCTGCCTCGCATTTGGGCCTGGCAACGTTCAGCCAGGGCCTGCAGCAGCCTATCGCCGACGAGATGGCCGTAGCTGTCGTTTACCTGTTTGAAGTGATCCACGTCGAATATGATCACGGTGAGCAAACCGGCGTCGGCCCGATCCGGAGGGGGCTTCTTGAACAGCCGGTCGAAGGCGCGTCGGTTGGCCAGCCCGGTGAGGTGATCGGTCTCTGCGTGAGCTTTGAGTTCGGTGATCAGGGCATCTCGTTCAAGGCGCACCGCCTGGGCCTGGCGCAGTTGCTGTTCGAGCTCGAGCAGAGTGTCGGAGATGCTGTAGCGATCGCTCTGGCTGGTTGCATAAGTCATGGTATCCGGATGCACCAGCGCCATCATCCTGCGCGTTCCGAGCAGCAGGGGGGCAAGCACCTGCCGTTTCAACCACAGCAGCCCGGCGCCCAGCAGCAGGAGTACGGCCAGGGCCGTTCCGGCGACGAGCGACAGGCGGATCAGTGCTGTTTGGGTGGCGCGCTGCAGTTCTATTTCAGTGAGCCGTAGCGCGGTGTCGCGTAATATCAGGATGCTGGCCATGGTTGGCACGTAACGTTCCGCGAAAGTCGCCGGACTTGGTGCGGTATCGGTATTCAGGGCGCTCACTACGGCGCGCTGGTAGTCCATGCCTTGTTGGAAATAGTCATGTTGCATGCGGGCGTAGGCAACTTGCATGTCACGCTGGTTCTCGCCCTCGAACTGCTTCGGCAGGTGGTCTACGCCTAGACTCAGTTGCATCTGCAATTGGTCGATGCGACCGTGCACGATTTGCAAACGCTCGGTCTCGATTGAGTCGATGGGCCGCTGTTCTGCGAGCGCGACGGTGAGATACGAGCCGAGCAGCCCCGCGGACTCGCGTAGTTGTGCTGCCCAGTAGGCATTGTAGAGCGGAGCGCCGGCTTGCGGGGTGCGTCGCAGCATGTCGCGGGACAGCCAGTCGATCAGCGGCAGTATCCGCGTGGCCACGTCGATCATGGCCAATAGCGCCTCGGATCGTGATTGCGACGTGCGTTCGTCCAGGGGTTGGCCAAGCACGCTGTCTACGCGCTCCCTTGCGACGATGAGCGAGCGCCTGACCTCGTCGATGTCACGGGGCATTGCCTCGCAGGGTAGGCAGGTGGCAAGGGCGGCGGCGAACTCGTCAAGTCTCTGGTCGCTGAGCAAACGGCTCTGTTCGAGCTTCTGCAGGCTGCCATCCAGCCCTCCGAGCATGCCATTGGTAGGGCCGCGCTCGATGCTTACCGCCTCCATGGCGCTAAGGCCGCTGCGCAGCACGGCCAACTGGTCGCGAGTTTGCGAATGCGCCCGATAAGTCTGGTAGGCATCGGTGACGATCAGCAGGAAGCTGAGGGAAATGCCCAGGCTGATGCCGATCAACACCACGTTTATCCAGCGATCCAGGCGGGAGGCGACGCGGAGAGAACCTTGCGCTGGCATCGAATGACCACTGCGGTTTCAGGTGAGTGAAGTGAGCGTCCTGATCAGATGCCTGCCGCGATTGTAGTGTCATCTGGCCATAGGGTAAACGTCGTATGCAGTCGGTCGCAGCCAACCCGTGTCAGCAGATTGCATGGGCTGCGTGCCAGGCGCCCACATGAGCGTGGCAGGCCACAGTCGAAGAGCCCCGCTGCAGGGGATACAGTCAGATCTGCGGTATGGCCGCTACCTACGGGAGCGTGACTAGGGGCATCGGCCCTAGGTGTTCGATGTGCTGAGGCGGTGAACGGAACACGCGTGATGGGCGATGGCAGCCATAAGGTGATGTGGCCACTGGTAGGCTGGATCGGGGCGCGTAGCTGACGCTTCACCTACGCGACCCCGACCCATCCACCGTTTTGCGATCACAATGGTGGATGAAAAGAGCGTCATCCACCCTACGCTTGCTTGGCCCGTTCGCTCGGGTACGACATTTGATCCGTGATGCGATACCTAGAGGAAAACGTCTGCGGGTACGTTGAAGCGTGCGGCCAGGGCTCGGATGTGGCGCACGTTGAGTTGGCGCTTGCCGTTCAGGATTTCGGATACCACGGATTGCGCGCCGATTTCAGGTAGGTCGCTTTGGTTGAGGCCGTGCTCTTGCATCAGGTAGCGCAGTACCTCGTGAGCTGGAGCCTCTGGGGTCGCGTAATGCTTGGCGTCGTAGCTGGCGATCAAATCGCCCATCTGTGAGGCGAGGCTGGCGAGCGGGTGATGCTCGGCACCAGCTATTTCATCGAGCAGCGCGCCCAGTTCCTCGACCAGGGTGTCGTAGTCGGCTTCGGACTGCGGAGGAGTAAGCAAGGGCGCTACGTAGCACCAGTGCTCGGCGGCTTGTTTCAGGAGCGCACTCACGGGGCACCTCACTTCCATTGGTTGCGGTCGTACTCTTTATGGTCGAGCACATCGCGAATGAAGACTTTCTTGAATGGGTAATCCACTACAGCGATCAGCCGTAGCTTGTTGCCGCCAATATCGAACACATGCTTGTTGGCCACTTTGCCTACGCTGGGGAAGAGTTGTTTCAGCTCGGCGAAATCCTTGAGCTCTACTTTACTGATCAGCCGGTACCAGGCATCGAGCGCGTTGGCGGTATTAGGCCATTTGTTCTTCGCTTCCCAAATCCGTTTCTGGGTGATGACGTGCATAGCCTACCCGTATAGCAATCTGCGATACAGATGTTAGCGGGGCTTGTAAATTATCGCAAGTTGCTATTGGCCTCGTCTTTCCCGTCGAGGGTGAGGCTGGCGTTCGCAGATCCTCACCTGTAGGGGCTGCGGGGCGCCTAGTGTCGCGATAACATTCATGTGTCGGTCAGGGTGGCAGATATGGCCGAGACGGCGAACGGGTAATCGTGGTGGGGTACGGCAGCCAAAAAGGCGATAGCGGCCGTTCGACTATCCATGTGGGAGCGGGCCTTGCCCGCGATTTCGCGCGCATGGCGCGCTCCCACAATTGCCGACAATCGGCCGCTTGCGCCTCTGAGCAACCACTCAGTCCGTTCGCTCGTATACGACATTTGATGCATGACGAGACACTAGCCTCATCGCTGAGGTCAAGTGTCAGCTCTTGCGCTTTTACTTGAGGCTTATGGCTTGCAGCTTACCGCTGCTGTTTAGGTCTTAGGATGGGTGTAACCCATCGGCCAATGATGGGTTTCACCCATCCTACGGCTGCTTTCGCCCCTTTGAGCGACCACTCAGCCCAATCGCTCGGATACGACATTTGATGTGTGACGCCACACTAGGGTCTGTTGAGATTCATCGTGAATTGATAATGGCAGCGGCAAGATTGACCATGGCGCAAAAGCTTGCATCGGTCTTGTCACAGCGCATTGCAATACGCTTGAACTCCTTGAGTTTGCAAAAGAAGTTTTC
>NZ_QJUI01000049.1 GCF_004327285.1 Phytopseudomonas daroniae | reverse complement strand
GGCAGCAACGGATAGCGCTCGCTCTGCCAGTGTTCGTCGTAGGTGCCGGCATGCTGGAGGCGTGGCTGACTCCAGCGCGCCAGGGGCGCGAAGCCTTGTGCCGGCAGATCGTCATGGGGGCTGGTGATCGGCGCCTGGGGGTCTTCGATCTGCGGGGCCGGCAGCTCGCATACACCTTCCAGTGCCCAACCTCACCTGCCCCGATAACCTTTAGAAACTCCGTAATATTCGCCAGGGATGCTTGGATAATGGGTACGAATATTCCTTTCATCATCTGCCGATATGGCGTCATCTTGTCGATTGCAAAACCGCTGCCTTTGATCTGCTGATAGTAGCTGTATATGGCCGAGTATTTTTCGGTTTTCAAGTGAATAGCTGGGTCTTGAAGTCAGCGAAGGAGGGTGCCACTGACTCCGTGTGCGGAGCGAAATCATCGGATTGGTTGTGATCCCAAAGTACCACCTCGGGGCATTCAGAGTTTTTCCGAAAATCCAGGCAGAGAAAGTCACCAGCAAAAAGCGCTGCGAAAGGAATGATCTTGCAGCCGATCTCGTCAGGATCATCGCCGAGTCGGGCATCCAGCTCTGTCATTACTACTGATATGTCGTACTCACCTATGTCATCTGAATTAGGATCGAGCATAACTGGTAGAAAGCGTTCAATCAGTCTGTCCATACCGTCATGGATAAATAGATTTTTTTCGGGAATTCCACCATTGCCGTGTTGAAGGAATTCAATAAAGTCCAGAGGCAGTTTTACTCTGCAGTAACGCTCCAGTGAATTGATCGCTTCAATGGGGGGCGCTGAAATCTGCCCTACTGTTTTTAATTCCATAACAAACTCCTAGTTCATCTCTTGCCTGCCGCCCACATGCCTGTAGATCGACCGCCAGAGTGAGTAATGATGTTATGCGGCCCAAACGGCACGAGTTCCATTCTACCCGGCAGCTCTGAGTGGTGCCATGTGAACCCGCTCGGGCGACCTCCGGGTATTTGACTGTCCAACCATTTGAACTGCGCTTTGTCTCCCGATTTCCACAAATGTTCAGGGAGGTGTTCGACCCGGCTGACCAATCCAGCTTTCTCGAAATCTGGGAACTTGGTGCCAGGTTTGAAAGGCACATCTGGTATCAGGCCCTCTGCTATTGCTTGCCGCTTTATCGCCTCTTTTTGCCCACGGGTGAGGTTCTCCCCGCCAGGGAAATCTTTTTCCCATGACCAGCGTTTGTTTGAGTTCACTAGCCTCGCGTATTGCTGAGCGTTTGACAATTTAGCTATATGCACACCGGTCCCGGCTGCATCCGCGGCTTTTTCTGCTTCCTTGGTGGCCTCCGGCAGGCGCCGCCCCAAACCACCCGCATCCGCTGCTACGTCAGCCCCCCGTGCCGTATCCGCTGCAGTATCCATTACGCGGGCCGCCTTGCCCGCTCTACTCGCACCCTTCACTACCACGCTGCCGGGTATGAACATCGACAGCACCGAGCCGCCGATCTGTGCATCGCTGGTCAGCTCGAACAAATCCCCGGCGTAGCCCGCGTTCATCATCTGGCTTGCCTGGCTGGCCAGTTCGTTGGCTTTGGCCAGGTCGCCGGCCTGATGGGCGGCAAGGGCAGCCTTTTCCATGGCGTCGGCGCGCATGGCGATGCTGGGCAGGCCTGCCGCCGAGCTGTACTTGCTGGCCAGTACGCCGAGGTTCCACAGATCCGTAGGCAGGTTGCCGATGCCCTTGAGGACGCCGATGCCGGTATCCAGCGGATCGTCGGCGCTCGCCCCGGCGATGCGCTGGGCGCTGCTCCAGGCGCCGGAGCCGAAGTCCTTGGTCTTTTGCCACAGCGAGCGTTCGTCGGCTTCGGCGTCGAGCAGTGCCTGTAGCTCCGGGTTGGCTTCCTGGGCCGGTTTTTCGGCTCGGGTGTCGGCGCTGCGCTGGGTGGTGACAACCTTGCCGAGTGCGCCACCGATGCCGGAGCCGTTGCAGTTGACCAGGCAGGTACTGTCCTGGCGTACCAGGGGAATGCCATTGACCTTGACGTCGTTCTGGCCGCTGAGGAACCTGACGTAGCCACCGCCCAGGGAGGTGCCGGCCACCACGTGGGAACCAGCGTCGCCCTGCACGCCCTTGTGCAGGTCGCCGACGCACATCCTGGGCTTTGACGTCGGGCGAAGACTAGGTCTGATTGCCTATGGTGGCGAAGTTGCGACCTGTGCCTGATTAGCAGCCTGACCGATACGAATCACTGATTCACATTCCATATCGGTGCAGGCGATTGCGGGTGAAGCGATGCTATATAAATCAGGTGTTGTGAACTAATTCAGCCGGATAGTGCGCATGCGTTCTGAAAGACGAGTCGTCTATTCCAAATAGCTTCACTACCAATGCGGCCTCAAAGCACCAATAACCAACGTAGCCGGTGTCTTCGCCCTTATGGTTGTCGTACCACGCTGCAAGGTTCTTGTTGCCTTTGTACCAACCGTCGAGGAATTTCTTGTAACGAAAGCAACCTATTCACCAGTGGTAATCACCGGGCTACTTAACCAAGATGACACTACCCGTTTCTAGGCTAAGCAGACTTTATATCTATTGCTTTTTCTCGATCCAAATTGTCGCGATCAAGAGTAAGTAGTGACAAGTGCTCGTATGAAACTCTCAAAATTTGATGCCACTTTCCGAGTTCTGCGATTCGTCGGGTCGATCTCGACCACATTCCATGTATCTATGTCGTAACCCACGTTGTAGCCCTGAAGGTCATCTCCTATGAGCAGAACGTTTTCGACGCCATCGCTATCCCCATAGATTTCTTCAGGTTCAACTGGTCCGCTGTAGAGCTCGAATGCGGCATCACCAATCTCTCCTGCTCCAACAGTCAACAGGAAGTCAATGTAGTCAGCGGGAATGGCTGGGTAAAGGGCACGGATAGCGGCCTCATCATTTGGCGAAATTGGAATCATCCTGTCGATTAAGGAACCTTTGCCCTTCGCATTTTGATAATCCAGGTACATGCTCATGATTTGCTCTCACTTTTCGAATAAGTCTCGGGCCGGGCTTCCCGACCTATGTATTCCGCCCTGATGTTGATCTGGGAATCTGGCTGGATGCATATTCCACCATTTATTGGGTCCGCCGTAGCTGGATTCAATCAAGTGATGTGCATCGTAGGGTTGTCCAACACGTCGAATAACTGAGCCGTTTTTCGAGAGTACATCCTCGCTATACCTTGGCCATTTCTGATTTGTATTTTTTTCCCACTCTGAAATCAAATCGTTTTTCACTCGATTGAAGTCAGTCCGGTGCGCCGCTGCGGCCTCCACATCTAAGCGCTGATACTTATTGGCTCGTAGCTCTTGCTCAAGCAATTTTCTTTGGTTTTCAGGGATATTCCGACCGGTGCGAGCTTCGACATCCTTGATGTAGGCTCTGATTTTTTTCGCAAGCTCCGTCCAGGCTGTGCTTCGAGATGCAATATGCACACCTTGTTGGGCTTTTGTTCCTGCGGCTCCCGCATCGACCGCTGAATCCAGCGCATGTGCCCCACGCACCGCTTTGCCCGCTCTACTCGCCCCCTTCACCACCACGCTGCCGGGTATGAACATCGACAGTACAGAGCCGCCGGTCTGTGCATCGCTGGTCAGTTCGAACAGGTCGTCAGCGTAGCCGGAGGCCATCATCTGGCTTGCCTGGCTGGCCAGTTCGTTGGCTTTGGCCAGGTCGCCGGCCTGGTGGGCGGCAAGGGCAGCCTTTTCCATGGCGTCGGCGCGCATGGCGATGCTGGGCAGGCCTGCCG
>NZ_QJUI01000048.1 GCF_004327285.1 Phytopseudomonas daroniae | reverse complement strand
AAAGACGAAACCCCAGACCTCTGTCGAGATCTGGGGTTTCTAGTAGAAGCTTGACGATGACCTACTCTCACATGGGGAGACCCCACACTACCATCGGCGATGCATTGTTTCACTACTGAGTTCGGGATGGGATCAGGTGGTTCCAACGCTCTATGGTCGTCAAGCAATCCGGTTGCTGCCTCGGGGTTTAGCCGCGGCAGCGAATTGGGTATGTGATATCAGTTGGTGTTGCGTGTTCTTTCACAAATTTTCGGTGTGTTGTCGACTTCTACCGTCTAACAGCCAAATTGTTTGGGTGTTATATGGTCAAGCCTCACGGGCAATTAGTACTGGTTAGCTCAACGCCTCACAACGCTTACACACCCAGCCTATCAACGTCGTAGTCTTCGACGGCCCTTTAGGGAACTCAAGGTTCCAGTGAGATCTCATCTTGAGGCAAGTTTCCCGCTTAGATGCTTTCAGCGGTTATCTTTCCCGAACATAGCTACCCGGCAATGCCACTGGCGTGACAACCGGAACACCAGAGGTTCGTCCACTCCGGTCCTCTCGTACTAGGAGCAGCCCCTCTCAAATCTCAAACGTCCACGGCAGATAGGGACCGAACTGTCTCACGACGTTCTAAACCCAGCTCGCGTACCACTTTAAATGGCGAACAGCCATACCCTTGGGACCGGCTTCAGCCCCAGGATGTGATGAGCCGACATCGAGGTGCCAAACACCGCCGTCGATATGAACTCTTGGGCGGTATCAGCCTGTTATCCCCGGAGTACCTTTTATCCGTTGAGCGATGGCCCTTCCATACAGAACCACCGGATCACTAAGACCTACTTTCGTACCTGCTCGACGTGTCTGTCTCGCAGTCAAGCGCGCTTTTGCCTTTATACTCTACGACCGATTTCCGACCGGTCTGAGCGCACCTTCGTACTCCTCCGTTACTCTTTAGGAGGAGACCGCCCCAGTCAAACTACCCACCATACACTGTCCTCGATCCGGATAACGGACCAGAGTTAGAACCTCAAGGTTGCCAGGGTGGTATTTCAAGGTTGGCTCCATGAGAACTGGCGTCCCCACTTCAAAGCCTCCCACCTATCCTACACAAGCAAGCTCAAAGTCCAGTGCAAAGCTATAGTAAAGGTTCACGGGGTCTTTCCGTCTAGCCGCGGATACACTGCATCTTCACAGCGATTTCAATTTCACTGAGTCTCGGGTGGAGACAGCGCCGCCATCGTTACGCCATTCGTGCAGGTCGGAACTTACCCGACAAGGAATTTCGCTACCTTAGGACCGTTATAGTTACGGCCGCCGTTTACCGGGGCTTCGATCAAGAGCTTCGCGTTAGCTAACCCCATCAATTAACCTTCCGGCACCGGGCAGGCGTCACACCCTATACGTCCACTTTCGTGTTTGCAGAGTGCTGTGTTTTTAATAAACAGTCGCAGCGGCCTGGTATCTTCGACCGGCATGTGCTTACGGGGTAAACCCTTCACACTCACCGGCGCACCTTCTCCCGAAGTTACGGTGCCATTTTGCCTAGTTCCTTCACCCGAGTTCTCTCAAGCGCCTTGGTATTCTCTACCTAACCACCTGTGTCGGTTTGGGGTACGGTTCCTAATTACCTGAAGCTTAGAAGCTTTTCCTGGAAGCATGGCATCAACCACTTCATCGTCCTAAAGGACAACTCGTCATCAGTTCTCGGCCTTGATCTCCCGGATTTACCTAAGAAACCAGCCTACCACCTTAAACACGGACAACCAACGCCGTGCTGGCCTAGCCTTCTCCGTCCCTCCATCGCAGTAATTAGAAGTACGGGAATATTAACCCGTTTCCCATCGACTACGCATTTCTGCCTCGCCTTAGGGGCCGACTCACCCTGCGTCGATTAACGTTGCGCAGGAAACCTTGGTCTTTCGGCGTGCGAGTTTTTCACTCGCATTGTCGTTACTCATGTCAGCATTCGCACTTCTGATACCTCCAGCAAGCTTCTCAACTCACCTTCACAGGCTTACAGAACGCTCCTCTACCGCTCATCCTAAGATGAACCCGTAGCTTCGGTGTATGGTTTGAGCCCCGTTACATCTTCCGCGCAGGCCGACTCGACTAGTGAGCTATTACGCTTTCTTTAAAGGGTGGCTGCTTCTAAGCCAACCTCCTAGCTGTCTAAGCCTTCCCACATCGTTTCCCACTTAACCATAACTTTGGGACCTTAGCTGACGGTCTGGGTTGTTTCCCTTTTCACGACGGACGTTAGCACCCGCCGTGTGTCTCCCGTGCTGACACTTGCTGGTATTCGGAGTTTGCATCGGTTTGGTAAGTCGGGATGACCCCCTAGCCGAAACAGTGCTCTACCCCCAGCAGTGATACACGAGGCGCTACCTAAATAGCTTTCGAGGAGAACCAGCTATCTCCGAGCTTGATTAGCCTTTCACTCCGATCCACAGGTCATCCGCTAACTTTTCAACGGTAGTCGGTTCGGTCCTCCAGTTAGTGTTACCCAACCTTCAACCTGCCCATGGATAGATCGCCCGGTTTCGGGTCTATACCCAGCGACTAAACGCCCTATTAAGACTCGCTTTCGCTACGCCTCCCCTATTCGGTTAAGCTCGCCACTGAATATAAGTCGCTGACCCATTATACAAAAGGTACGCAGTCACAGAACAAGTCTGCTCCCACTGCTTGTACGCATACGGTTTCAGGATCTATTTCACTCCCCTCTCCGGGGTTCTTTTCGCCTTTCCCTCACGGTACTAGTTCACTATCGGTCAGTCAGTAGTATTTAGCCTTGGAGGATGGTCCCCCCATATTCAGACAAAGTTTCTCGTGCTCCGTCCTACTCGATTTCATTGAAAAGAGAATTTCGTGTACGGGGCTATCACCCACTACGGCGGCACTTTCCAGAGCCTTCCACTATTCTCTAATCAACTTAAGGGCTAGTCCCCGTTCGCTCGCCACTACTAAGGGAATCTCGGTTGATTTCTTTTCCTCAGGGTACTTAGATGTTTCAGTTCCCCTGGTTCGCCTCATGCACCTATGTATTCAGTGCAGGATACCCAGCTTATGCTGGGTGGGTTCCCCCATTCAGAAATCTCTGGATCACAGTCTGTTTGCCGACTCCCCAGAGCTTATCGCAGGCTACAACGTCTTTCATCGCCTCTGACTGCCAAGGCATCCACCGTATGCGCTTCTTCACTTGACCATATAACCCCAAGCAATCTGGTTACTGTCTATAACGTGAAGACGACATTCGCCGAAAATTTGCACTTGAGAACAACGCAAATTTTACCTTGACCAGATCAACTGCCAGTGAAAGCAGCCAATCAGTCACTTCTATCACATACCCAAATTTTTAAAGAACGATTTTCCTACTGGTCAAAGACCAGAAATCAACACTCATCTGCCAACAGCAGGAATGCTCATTTCTGAACTCTAATACTCAACAATCTCGAGGCCGTAAGTGGTGGAGCCAAGCGGGATCGAACCGCTGACCTCCTGCGTGCAAGGCAGGCGCTCTCCCAGCTGAGCTATGGCCCCAAATACTCTCAAGGCCTGCACCCTCAACAATTGGTGGGTCTGGGCAGATTCGAACTGCCGACCTCACCCTTATCAGGGGTGCGCTCTAACCAACTGAGCTACAGACCCAATCGTCTTTCGCAATGAATCAAGCAATTCGTGTGGGTGCTTATGAATAAGCTGGGATCTTCGATTAAGGAGGTGATCCAGCCGCAGGTTCCCCTACGGCTACCTTGTTACGACTTCACCCCAGTCATGAATCACACCGTGGTAACCGTCCTCCCGAAGGTTAGACTAGCTACTTCTGGTGCAACCCACTCCCATGGTGTGACGGGCGGTGTGTACAAGGCCCGGGAACGTATTCACCGTGACATTCTGATTCACGATTACTAGCGATTCCGACTTCACGCAGTCGAGTTGCAGACTGCGATCCGGACTACGATCGGTTTTATGGGATTAGCTCCACCTCGCGGCTTGGCAACCCTTTGTACCGACCATTGTAGCACGTGTGTAGCCCTGGCCGTAAGGGCCATGATGACTTGACGTCATCCCCACCTTCCTCCGGTTTGTCACCGGCAGTCTCCTTAGAGTCCCCACCACGACGTGCTGGTAACTAAGGACAAGGGTTGCGCTCGTTACGGGACTTAACCCAACATCTCACGACACGAGCTGACGACAGCCATGCAGCACCTGTGTCTGAGTTCCCGAAGGCACCAATCCATCTCTGGAAAGTTCTCAGCATGTCAAGGCCAGGTAAGGTTCTTCGCGTTGCTTCGAATTAAACCACATGCTCCACCGCTTGTGCGGGCCCCCGTCAATTCATTTGAGTTTTAACCTTGCGGCCGTACTCCCCAGGCGGTCAACTTAATGCGTTAGCTGCGCCACTAAGTTCTCAAGGAACCCAACGGCTAGTTGACATCGTTTACGGCGTGGACTACCAGGGTATCTAATCCTGTTTGCTCCCCACGCTTTCGCACCTCAGTGTCAGTATCAGTCCAGGTGGTCGCCTTCGCCACTGGTGTTCCTTCCTATATCTACGCATTTCACCGCTACACAGGAAATTCCACCACCCTCTACCGTACTCTAGCTTGCCAGTTTTGGATGCAGTTCCCAGGTTGAGCCCGGGGCTTTCACATCCAACTTAACAAACCACCTACGCGCGCTTTACGCCCAGTAATTCCGATTAACGCTTGCACCCTCTGTATTACCGCGGCTGCTGGCACAGAGTTAGCCGGTGCTTATTCTGTCGGTAACGTCAAAACAGCAAGGTATTCGCTTACTGCCCTTCCTCCCAACTTAAAGTGCTTTACAATCCGAAGACCTTCTTCACACACGCGGCATGGCTGGATCAGGCTTTCGCCCATTGTCCAATATTCCCCACTGCTGCCTCCCGTAGGAGTCTGGACCGTGTCTCAGTTCCAGTGTGACTGATCATCCTCTCAGACCAGTTACGGATCGTCGCCTTGGTGAGCCATTACCTCACCAACTAGCTAATCCGACCTAGGCTCATCTATTAGCGCAAGGCCCGAAGGTCCCCTGCTTTCTCCCGTAGGACGTATGCGGTATTAGCGTCCCTTTCGAAACGTTGTCCCCCACTAATAGGCAGATTCCTAGGCATTACTCACCCGTCCGCCGCTGAATCAGGAAGCAAGCTCCCCTCAACCGCTCGACTTGCATGTGTTAGGCCTGCCGCCAGCGTTCAATCTGAGCCATGATCAAACTCTTCAGTTCAATACTGCTTGGGTTTTGAGAAAACCCTAAACTTGGCTCAGCAATCGCAAACCCTTCCAAAGAAGGGAAACTCTCGAATTCACGAGTGTTTACTTGTGATGCTGATAATCTTGCGATCACTCAGTCTTAACCCACAAGCACCCACACGAATTGCTTGATTCAGTTGTTAAAGAACGTTTGGTTAAGTCTTTCGTCTCAACCGAGGCGCGCATCTTACAGCAGCCTCATTTCCTGTCAAGCTGTTTTTGAAGAACTTTTTCTTTCTTCTCAACACCTTGCAGCACCCCACCAGACCATCTTCTCTCCAGCGGGAGGCGCATTCTACAGCGTTACAAACCGCTGTCAACCACCTCTTCAACCGCTTTCGATCCAACC
>NZ_QJUI01000047.1 GCF_004327285.1 Phytopseudomonas daroniae | reverse complement strand
GCGCATTCTACAGCGTTACAAACCGCTGTCAACCACCTCTTCAACCGCTTTCGATCCAACCTGATCGAGCCATCAACAGTGCCACTCAAACCACCCTGTCGATGCAGGCGCATTCTACTCGAATTCGCCGTCCGTGCAACCTTTATTTTCGTCTAACTACCTGATTATCAAGGAGTTTTCAGATCAGGCCGCGCCGGAAGTGGTGCGCATTATAGGCAACCTGATTCTCAGGTCAACGGTTATTTACGCTTTTCCGCGTAATGAGCCAAAGCTCGATAATCGAACGCTTTGTCCCAGCCATTTCCTGGAGTCGATTGACCTAATTAACCGGTTAGTACATTTTTAGCTGAGCTCTATAAGCAACCCCACAATAACAACAGGAAGCACCATGGCTCCCATCATCCTGATTCTCAATGGCCCGAACCTGAACCTGCTGGGCACCCGCGAGCCGGCAACCTACGGCTATGAAACCCTGGCCGATATATCCCGCCTTTGCGCCGATACCGCCGAGACACTCGGCCTGGCTACCGAGTTTCGCCAGACCAACCACGAAGCCGAGCTCATCGACTGGATTCACAAATCCCGTGGCCGCTGCGCAGGCATCGTGATCAACCCTGCTGCCTGGACACATACCTCGGTGGCCATTCGCGATGCGCTGGTCGCCAGCGAGCTGCCGGTAATAGAGGTGCATCTATCCAATGTGCACAAACGTGAAGCCTTCCGACACCATTCCTTCGTCTCCTCGATCGCACTCGGCGTGATCTGCGGCCTGGGCAGCGGAGGCTATCGCGCAGCACTACAACACTTCAGCCAACTCGTTAAAGGATGATGCACCCATGACGACCAAAACACCGAGCATCCTCGCCGGCCTCATCGGTGCAGGTATCCAGGCCTCCCGCACACCAGCCATGCACGAGCATGAAGGCGACGCTCAAGGGATTCGCTACTTATATAGGCTGATCGACCTGGATCAGTTGCAGCTCGACAGCAGCGCCCTCCCCGACCTGTTGAGCGCTGCCGAGCGTATGAGCTTCACCGGACTGAACATCACCTTCCCCTGTAAGCAGGCAATCATCCCCCTGCTCGATGAACTGTCCGACGAAGCCAGAGGGATTGGCGCGGTGAATACCGTGGTGTTCAAAGATGGCAAGCGCATCGGCCACAACACCGATTGCCTGGGATTCTCGGAAGGCTTCCGCCGCGGCCTCGACGGTGTAAAGCGCAGGCAAGTCGTGCAGATGGGCGCTGGCGGTGCAGGTGCCGCGGTGGCTCATGCACTGTTGAGCGAAGGCGTTGAGCAATTGAGCATTTTCGATGTCGAGCTTGAACGCGCCCAGGCCCTGGCAGCCAATCTCAACGAGCACTTCGGCTCATCGCGTGCTCAAGCAGGTAGTGACCTGGCATCTGCCGTGGCAAGCGCCGACGGTTTGGTCAACACCACCCCCATGGGCATGGCCAAGCTTCCGGGCATGCCAGTACCGAAAGCGCTGCTGCGCCCGGCACTTTGGGTCGCTGAGATCGTTTACTTCCCGCTGGAGACAGAACTGCTTCGTGAGGCCAGAGCCATCGGCTGCAGAACACTGGACGGCGGCAACATGGCGGTGTTCCAGGCGGTGAAAGCATTCGAACTGTTCAGCGGTGCGGAAGCTGATGCGCAGCGTATGCTCGATCACTTCCACAGCATGAACGGTTGATGGTTCCAAGCCGGCCATGAATAGTGGCCGGCTTGGCTTCAGCAGGTGATATAGCGCAATACCGCTTCGCAGATCATGTTCTTGTGACGCTGCTTGACCTGCTCATCCGGCAGATCGATCTGGAAGATCTCGCCGAACGTATGCCGGTTGGAGACGCGATAGAAGCAGAACGAGCTGATCAGCATGTGCACATCCAGGGTGTCCAGCCCTTCGCGGAACAGCCCTTCTTTCTCGCCACGCTTGAGCGTTTCGCCCAGCGTCAACAGCACCACATTGCTCATCCGGCGGATTTCCGGCGACTGCTTGACGTACTCGCCGTAGTGGATGTTCTCGATACTGACGATGCGCACGAAATCCGAGTTGCGGTCATGGTGGTCGAAGGTGAACTCGACCAGGCGGCGAATGGCGTCCGGCGGTGGCAGTTCATCGAGATGCAAACGCCGCTCGGTGCTGCGGATATCGCCATACAGCTTGGAGAGCACTTCGACATAGAGCTGCTCCTTGCTGCCGAAGTAGTAATAGATCATGCGTTTGGATGTCGCCGTGCGCTCGGCGATGGCATCGACGCGCGCCCCCGATAGCCCTTGCTGCACGAACTCGGTAATAGCGGCCTGCAGAATGTTCTCCCGGGTCTTTTCCGGGTTGTTCTTGCGCGGCTTTCGGGGCGCTGCGGCCAGTTCTGCGGCCGCAGGCTCAAAGGTAACGGTCATAGAAGTACTCATCGTGGCCTTTCTTATTGTTCATCCTGCAACCTGACGCGGGTGGAGGGCTGCAAGCCGACACCCGCCAGGACACACAGGTTAGAGCTTCGCCTGACGCACGCTACCACTGCGCGACTTGGCCATCGCCGCAAGGCGGACGGCGACGTTGGCGGCACCATAGCCGACATAGCCATTCTTGCGCTGAATGATTTCAAAGAAAAAACGCTCTTCGAACGCCTCGGTGTATACGTGGAACAGCTCCCCGCCCTGTGCATCACGGTCATAGAGCACGTTGTAGTAAGCCAGCTCGCTGAGGAACTCATCGTCGAAGTCGAAGCGTGCGGCCAGATCGTCGTAGTAGTTGAGGGGAATGTCCAGCAGGGGAACGCCCGCCTCTTTGGCCCGCGCGACTTCCTTGAAGATATCCTCGCAGGAAAACGCGATGTGATGCACGCCCGAACCGCGGTAGCTGGAAAGCGCGTGGGCGATAGCGGTGTTGCGGTTCTCGGAAATGTTCAGCGGCAGGCGCACCGAGCTGCAACGGCTGCGCAGCGCGCGGCTCTTCACCAGACCGTAAGGGTCAGGCAAGACCACTTCGTCATCCGCCTCGAAGTCCAGCAGGCTTTTGTAGAACAGTACCCAACTGTCCAGGCTATCGGCCGGCAGTGCCAGCGCCATGTGATCGATGCGCTGCAGGCTGCCGGTCTGCGCCACGTTCGGATCGAGCTTGAAGTCGGTGTCGTAGATGGTCTGCCCGGCTTCGGCTTGATCGACCAGGTAGATCAGGCTGCCATCGGGGGCACGCATCGCCGGAATTTCCCGCTCGTTCGGCCCGACCAGGCCACGATAAGGATGGCCGCGATAATCGCGAGCGCGCTGCAGCGCCGAAGCGCCGTCCTTGACCTTCAATGCGGTGGCACACAGAGACGGCCCATGGGCCTCGAAGAAGCCATGGGCAAAGGAGTAAGGCTCGGCATTGAGGACGATATTGATATCGCCCTGACGCAGCAGGCTGACGTCCTTGGAGCGATGCTGCCCAGCCTTGGCAAAACCCAGTCGTTCGAGCCAGCCCGACAGTTTGGCGCCGGCCGACTCATCAACCGCGAACTCGAGAAACTCGACGCCGTGATAGCGACTGGCTGGCGGCGTGGAGAAAAGCATATCGAGATTCGGAGCCTGCTCGTCTGCGGCCAGCAACTGACGGGTTTTCTCCTCGAGATAGAGCAGCGAGCGCAGCCCGTCCACTGCATTGGCACGGGGCGGCGCGGCGCGGAAACCGTCATTGAAGATTTCCAGGGACAGCGGGCCGGTATAGCCCGTGCGGATGATCGGCGCGAGGAAGCCAGGCAGATCGAATTCGCCCTGACCGGGGAAGCAACGGAAATGGCGACTCCACTCCAGCACGTCCATCGCCAGGATCGGTGCGTCAGCCATCTGCACGAAGAAGATCTTGTCGCCCGGAATATCGGCAATCGCGGCCGGATCGCCTTTCAGCGACAAGGTATGAAAGCTGTCGAGGATAACGCCGACGGCACAATGGTCAGCCTGGCGAACCAGGTTCCACACTTGCTGGTAGGTGTTGACGTGGCGACCCCAGGCCAATGCTTCATAGCCGATGCGCAGGCCGCGCGCGCCAGCACGCTCGCCCAGAAGGCGCAGGTCATCGACCAGAATGTCCTCGTCGCCCAGGGAGTCGGCCGCCACGTTGCTGCACACCAGTACCAGGTCGGTTCCCAGCTCCTGCATCAGATCGAACTTGCGTTCGGCACGGTCGAGGTTGCGCTGCAGACGATCACGACGGCAGCCTTCGAAATCACGAAATGGCTGGAATAGCGTGATGGCGATGCCCAGGTCGGCGCACATCTTGCGAATGTCGCGCGGGCTACCCGCGTAGTACAGCAGGTCGTTCTCGAAAATCTCCACACCATCGAAGCCCGCAGCCGCAACGGCCTCGAGTTTTTCCGGCAGGGTTCCGCTCAGGGATACGGTGGCAATCGAGCGATGCATACTTCAGCTCCTTGTAGATAGCGATCTCTGCGGATCGCGTGATGGCCTCGGCCAGGCTCCAGCAAGCGTAGTCGACAAGGCTTTCGTACCTTACCAGACAGGTTCTTCAATCAGCCGGCAGCCCGATTCTTCGGGGGCTGCAGCGATTATTCGCGCGCGCGCGGGAAGCGGCAATTCAAAGTGTACGAACCAGTTAGTATTCCGTGCGTTTATCGAACACAAGGCCGTTTATCGAATTGACTGCGTTTCGCCATTTGCAACAACATATTTCTAACCGCTGCGCTATCACATCCTGGCGCAGACCACCCAAGCGGCCTTGCCTCATTCATAACAATTTCAATAAGAGTACTACCATGCTCACTTCCCACTCCCTGCGCCCCCACATACCATTCGCCCGCTTTTTGACCCGCACTCAGCCAGCGGCGCTCCCGTACGTCTTCCCCTGACTCGCGACGCTCCACTCGATAATCCTGACAGCGGGCTGACTGTGCCGATCCAAGGCCGGTCGCCTAAAGCCGATGCTCGACCCGCACTCACCTGCCGGTTCGCTCAGCGCTCTAATAACAACGGAGACAATGATGGCTAAGCCCTCGAGTTCACAAGCCAAGAAAGCTACAGCCAGTGGCTGGGTCGGCTCCGCTCTGGAGTACTACGACTTCTTCATCTACGCCCAGGCAGCGGCGCTGATTTTCCCGCAGATTTTCTTCCCCAGCAGCGATCCGAAGATGGCCATCGTCGCCTCTCTGGCCACCTACGGCGTGGGTTACCTGGCCCGCCCTATCGGTGCTGTCGTCCTTGGCCATTGGGGTGACACCCGTGGCCGCAAGAATGTGCTGCTGCTGTGCATGTTCCTGATGGGCATCTCCACCATGGCCGTCGGCCTGCTGCCTACCTACCACGACATCGGCTTCCTGGCTCCGGTCTTACTGGTAGTGCTGCGTCTGGTACAGGGCTTTGCCGTAGCCGGTGAAATTTCCGGTGCCAGTTCGATGATTCTCGAACATGCGCCATTCGGTCGACGAGGCTTCTACGCCAGCTTCACCCTGCAGGGTGTGCAGGCTGGCCAGGTGCTCGCCGCGGCCGTGTTCCTGCCGCTGGCTTACTTCATGCCGAGCGAAGCGTTCAACGAGTGGGGCTGGCGTATCCCGTTCCTGCTCAGCGCCTTCGTGTTGCTGGCGGGTTTCATCATCCGCCGTGAAGTTCATGAGACTCCGGCCTTCGTCAACGAAGAGAACAAACAGAAGATCGCCAAGTCGCCGATCGCCGAAGCGTTCACCAATAGCTGGAGAAACATGGTTCTGGTCATGGTGATGGCGCTGATGAACGTCATCCCGGTGGTGGCGACCATCTTCGGTGCGGCTTATGCGGTACAACCCGCGTACGGCATCGGCTTCGACAAGAGCGTGTACCTGTGGATTCCGGTGGTGGGCAACATCGTCGCCGTGCTGGTGATCCCCTTCGTCGGTAACCTCTCCGACAAGATCGGCCGGCGCCCGACCATGATCACCGGTGCACTGGGCTCAGGCTTGCTGGCCTTCGGTTACCTGTACGCCATCAGCATCAGCAACGTGCCACTGGCATTCATCATGTCGCTGCTGATGTGGGGCGTGGTGTACCAGGGCTATAACGCGGTGTTCCCAAGCTTCTACCCGGAGCTGTTCCAGACCCGCTACCGTGTTTCGGCCATGGCCATCGCCCAGAACATCGGCACCATGCTGACGGCCATGCTGCCAGCGGTGTTCGCCCTGCTCGCACCGCCCGGCTCGGATAACGTTCCGCTGCTGATCGGCGGCCTGGCATTCGGCATCACCTGCCTGTGCGCCATCGCGGCCTTTATCGCTCCGGAAACCTATCGGGTACCGATGGCCGACCTGGGCAAACCGGGCGCCAAGTCGATGGACAAAGCCGAGTACGAAACTGCCCGTATGAGCAGCCTGAACACCAGCAGCCACTGAACAGGCCGACAGATGCAAATAAAGAAGGCCCTTAAACAGACTGTGTGAAAACCTAGCAGTCTGAAGGCGAGTTGAAGACAATGCCTCTATCGGTTGATAGGGGCATTGTCGTTTATGGGCTATATCCAGGGCGAAGGTCGCGAGCAAAGCAGCCTGTTTCCGG
>NZ_QJUI01000046.1 GCF_004327285.1 Phytopseudomonas daroniae | reverse complement strand
GAGCTGCTCGCCTGAAAAGTCCGGTGGTGACCTTCTGAATCGCACAAAAGAAAACGCCCCGAACGATGTCAGGGCGTTTGCCGGGTGCCAATACCTACATCAGCGGGTTTTCACACGCTCTGTTCGGGTGGCCTTTTTTCATTGAGGCGACGCGAACTTACAGGCTTTCGACAGTCTGTCCGCCAGCTTCGAGTTCTCGGCTGATTTTCGCTAACATGCCGCCCCCTGCATTGCCAACTGCCACAAGCAGACGAGCATGCCTGCATTGGCCCGGCCCACGAGCCCGGGCAACGTTTCCCCTGACCCTGATGGAAACCTCCGGAACATTTTGATTTTCTGCCTGTGGTATTTCCCTCTATGACTCGCTTGAAAAGCCTGGATATCCTGGCTCTCGGTTTCATGACGTTCGCGCTTTTTCTGGGTGCGGGCAACATCATCTTCCCGCCTAGCGCCGGCCTGTCAGCTGGCGAAAATATCGCCGCAGCGGCAATCGGCTTTCTGCTGACCGGTGTCGGTTTGCCATTGCTCACGGTCGTGGCGTTGGCCCGTGTGGGCGGTGGCCTGCCAACGTTGACCACACCGTTGGGCCGTTGGGCCGGTATAGCACTGGCAGTGGCCGTGTACCTGGCGATCGGCCCGCTGTTTGCCACCCCGCGCACGGCCGTCGCGTCGTTCGAGATCGGCATGCAGCCCTTTGTCGGCAACAGCGCCACAGCGCTATTCGTATATACCCTGGTGTATTTCGCGGCCGTACTGTTCTTGTCCCTCAACCCAGGTCGCCTGGTCGATCGGGTCGGCAAGTACATTACGCCGGTGCTGATCGTTGCGCTGATCGTGTTGGGTGGAGCGGCCGTATTTGCCCCAGCGGGGGAGGTGGGTGAGGCATCCGGTGCCTACCGCAGTGAACCGTTGGTGCAGGGTTTCCTGCAGGGCTACCTGACCATGGATGCCCTGGGCGCCCTGGTATTCGGTATTGTGATTGCCAACGCCGTGCGCGCGCGTGGCATCAGCGACGACGGATTGATCACCCGCTACTGTGTGATTGCCGGCATCATCGCTGCGGTGGCGCTTTCGTTGGTCTATCTGTCGCTGTTTTATCTTGGTGCTACCAGCCATGAGTTGGCTGAGGGTGCCGAGAACGGCGGGCAAATCCTCACCGCCTACGTGAACCAGACGTTTGGAACATCGGGCTCGCTGCTGTTGGCGGTCGTCATCATCCTGGCCTGCCTGACCACTGGCGTTGGGTTGCTGACAGCGTGCGGTGAGTTCTTCAGTGATCTGGTCAAGATCCCTTACCGCGCCGTAGTTATCGTCCTGGCCCTGTTCAGCCTGGCGGTTTCCAACCAGGGGCTGACTCAGCTAATCAGCGTTTCCATTCCCGTGTTGGTCGGGCTCTATCCGCTGGCGATCGTGTTGGTGGCGTTGAGCCTGGCGAACCACCTATGGCTGTCACAGAGCCGGGTTTTCGTACCGGTTATGGCGGTTACCCTGGTGTTTGGTATCGTCGACGGCATGGGCGCTGCTGGTTGGGGGGATCACGTGCCCGCCGTCTTTGGCAGACTGCCACTGGCTGCTCAGAGTCTGGGCTGGCTGGTGCCCGTATTGGTGACATTAATGGTCGCCTGCCTGGTTGACCGGGTATTGGGGATGAGGCGTCCGGCAACGGCCTGATCAACCTGTCGATGCCCTGGAGCCGCTCCCGTGAGCGGCTTTTTCTTGTCTTCCGTGGCTATAATCGCTCCAGCACTACAAGGAGCCTGCATGCCCATCAGCGAAGAATATCTGCCTCATCTACTGGCCGTTCTCTGGTTCGTCATCTGCTGGGGGGGCTACACCCGCTATGCCCAAGTGAAAGGCCGCACCACTCCTTGCCTGGCCAGCGTCCTGCATCTCTACCGCGAGGACTGGATGCGGCGAATGCTGCTGCGCGACAACCGCATCGCCGATGCCAACGTGATCGGCAACCTCGAGCGTAACGCCTCGTTCTTCGCCTCCAGCACGCTGATCATCCTCGCCGGCATCCTCACCGTGCTCGGCGCTTCGGATCGCGCGGTATCGCTATTGGCCGACCTGCCGTTCGTGCAGCTCGCCAGCCGCGGCATGTCGGAGGCCAAGCTGCTGTGCCTGGGCGTGGTGTTCGTCTACGCCTTTTTCACCTTCAGCTGGTGCATGCGCCAATACAACTTCGCTGCCGTATTGGTGGGCTCAGCGCCGATGATCGGTGAGCGGCATGTCACCGAGCAGGAGCGCAAGGCATTTGGCGAGCGAACCGCGCGGGTGATCTCGATGGCGGCCAACCAGTTCAACTACGGCCTGCGTGCCTACTATTTCGGTATGGCGACTCTGGCCTGGTTCATCAACCCCTGGTTCTTCATGTTGGTTTCCGCAGGTGTCGTGGTGGTGCTGTATCGACGCGAATTCCATTCCGATGTGCTGGAAGTGATGGTGTACACACAAACGCCGACGTTCGAGCCCACCAAGGAGAGAGCCGAATGAGTATTCCGTTCTGGTGCATATTCATCAGCGCCGTGCTGATCTTCGTGGCGAAGGTGCCGCTGGCCAAGGCGATGAAGGAGGAGGGCGGGCGTTACGACAACCATCATCCACGCGCACAACAGGCGCGCCTCAGCGGATTCGGCGCACGCGCGCTGGCTGCTCATCAGAACAGTTTCGAGGCATTTCCGCTGTTTGCAGTAGGGGTACTGATGGCTCATGTCACCCAGAGCAGCGGGTGGCTGGTGGACTTGTTGGCGGTGACTTTCGTGGTCGCACGGGTGCTGTATCTGCTCTTCTATTGGGCAGATCTGCACTGGCAACGTAGCTTGGTGTGGATGATTGGAATGGGTTGCACGCTGCTGTTGATGCTCACGCCAGCGTTGCGGTAAAGCGGAGGGAGAAGGGCGTTACCCGCGGTGGGCTGCGGGTAACGTGAAAATGTCAGCTTACTGCTGTTGCTGAGTCGGGGCTGCCGGATCAGCGGGTGCGGCTGGATCCGCAGGGGCTGCCGGTTCGGCTGGTGGAGTTTGCAGCTCTTCCTGCTGCTCGTTGGCACGCTCCTGAGCGGCCTCGGCTTCTTTTTGAGCAGCTTCATTGCTCTGCTCAGCGGCGTCGTTCATCGACTCCTGGGCTTCGGTGCGAGCTTCTTGAGCGTCTTCGGCTTTGTTTTCGGACGGCTTGTCACAGGCCGCAAGGCCAAGCGTGGCAGCCAGCATAAAGGCGTAAGCGACTGATTTTTGCATGGTGGTGCATCTCCTTTGGGTAAATACCATTACGGTTTTTCGAGGCATCAAAGTGGGTATAAGTTCATTCCCTTTCCACTCAATGCCCGTTTATGCGCTGGGTGCACCCGTAGAAGCACCAATTCAGGGCTTGTCACAAAATCGGAAAATTTCTCGACTTCTCGGTGGATTGAGCACGCATCGATGATTATCGTGACGCTCGTTCCCTCGGTGCGCGCTGGCAAAGTGGGCGCATCCGACGCCGATCCTGGCTACTGAACTTAAGGAAACTGAATGGACGCGTTGTTGATCCTGGGCGGCCTGCTGCTGATTCTCGTCGGCCTGGTGTTGCTGGTGATGCGTGGTTTCGCCACCAGCCTGCTATGGGGCTGGGCTTGCCTGTTGCCGCCTCTGACGCTGCTGTTCATCGTGGCTCATTGGCGCCGGGCCAAACATGCACTGGCCTGCTGCGCGTTGGGCATGATCCCGCTGGTCGTCGGTCTGGCTGTAATGGCGGGCCAGGATCCACAACGTCTGGAGGCCATCATCGGCCTGCAGTGGTTGCAGCCTGAGAAGCAGGCTCCAGGTGAGTTGCATATCCAGCTCAATGGCCAACTCAATGGCGAACCTTTCGCTCCCAAGGAAGGCGAATTGACCGACAGCGTGCTCAGTCTGCGTGAAGGTCAGGATTTCTTTGCCCGTCGTGAGCTGATCATTCGTGGCTTGCCGCTCGCCGCGGATGGACTGCGTCTGGATGTGCTGCCGGATGATCAGGGTCAGTTGCCGGAGATCGAGTTCAGCTGGTTGTTGCCCGATCAGGACTTGCCCGAAGCGCGCCAACTGAAAGGTGGCTACACATTGCACCTGGATCTCCGTCCCGAAGAACCGAATCGGCTGGTGGGGGATTTCCACCTGGTGCTGCCGCCGCAATTCGAGACCACCTTGAGTGGCAAGGTCGAAGTGTTTCGCAATGGCCTGCGTTATAACGAGGGCAAGGTGGATCGCACCGTCGACTCTCGTGACACCCTGGCGCATATCCTCACCGACTACCTGCAACGTCGCTTTGCTACTCGCGATGTGCAACTTGAGCCACTGCCTGCCTCTGCCGTGGCGGGTAGCAACCTGATGCTCGAAGTGCAGGCTCGCGTTGACGGACGCGAGCAGCGTTTGTCGGTGAGCCTGAGCAAGCATCCACAACTGGGCTGGCGAGTGGATGATGACCGCTTCGCCGAATTATCGGCAGCGAGCAAGCAGATGCCTGTTGCTGCACCTGCTCAGCCCGCCGCGCCAAGCCAGCCAGCCCCCCAGCAGGATCCACGCCAGGACTTCACCCTTGTGCGCCTGCTCAGCGAGCCGCAACGCTACGTCAATCAGCCGATGCGGGTGTTCAGCGAAAAGGGCAACTCGGCTCAGGGGCAGTTCGCCGGGCTCGATGAACAGGGGCAGATCATCCTGCGGCAGCGCCTGAACGGTTCGGGCGAAGCGCGCTTTGCGCTGTCGCCGACGGATGTCGTTCATGTCGAGCTGCTTGATGAGTGACGTGAAGATGACTTGAAGTTTTCCCACACCGCCCCCACCTGATAGGTCATCCGCCGTACTGCGGCTTAGCCATCAATGTGGAGTTAGATGACCATGAGTGTGGAAACTCAAAAAGAAACCCTGGGCTTCCAGACAGAGGTGAAGCAACTGCTGCACCTCATGATCCACTCGCTGTATTCCAACAAGGAAATCTTCCTGCGCGAGTTGATCTCCAACGCCTCCGACGCCGTCGACAAGCTGCGTTTCGAGGCGCTGGCCAAACCCGAGCTGCTCGAAGGCGGAGCCGAGCTGAAGATCCGCGTGACCTTCGACAAGGACGCCAAGACCGTCACCCTGGACGACAATGGCATCGGCATGAGCCGCGAAGAAGCCATCGCGCACCTGGGTACCATCGCCAAGTCCGGTACCGCCGACTTCCTGAAGAACCTCTCCGGTGACCAGAAGAAGGATTCGAGCCTGATCGGTCAGTTCGGCGTGGGCTTCTACTCCGCGTTCATCGTTGCCGACAAGGTCGAAGTGTTCACCCGTCGTGCCGGGCTGTCGGCTGGCGAAGGCGTGCACTGGGCCTCCAAGGGCGAGGGCGATTTCGAGATCGCCAACGTCGAGAAAGCCGAGCGCGGTACCCGCATCGTTCTGCACCTCAAGAGCGGTGAAGAGGAGTTCGCTGACGGCTGGCGCCTGCGCAACATCATCAAGAAATACTCCGACCACATCGGCCTGCCGATCGAGTTGCCGAAGGAGTTCCACGGCGAGGAGAAGGACAAGCCAGCCGAATCCGAGTGGGAAGTGGTCAACCGCGCCAGTGCACTGTGGACGCGCCCGCGCACCGAGGTCACCGACGAGCAGTACCAGGAATTCTACAAGCACGTTTCCCATGACTTCGACAACCCGCTGAGCTGGAGCCACAACAAGGTCGAAGGCAAGCTGGAGTACACCTCGCTGCTGTACGTGCCAGGCCGTGCACCGTTCGACCTGTACCAGCGCGAAGCGCCGCGCGGCCTGAAACTCTATGTGCAGCGCGTGTTCATCATGGATCAGGCGGACGAGTTCCTGCCGCTGTACCTGCGCTTCATCAAGGGTGTGGTCGACTCCAACGACCTGTCGCTGAACGTCTCCCGCGAGATCCTGCAGAAGGATCCGGTGATCGATTCGATGAAGTCGGCACTGACCAAGCGCGTGCTGGACATGCTGGAAAAACTGGCGAAGAACGAGCCCGAGCAGTACAAGGCGTTCTGGAAGAACTTCGGCCAGGTTCTCAAGGAAGGCCCGGCGGAAGACTTCGCCAACAAGGAGAAGATCGCCGGCCTGCTGCGCTTCGCTTCCACTCAGGACGGCGAGGGCGAGCAGAGCGTTTCCCTGGGCGATTACATCGGTCGCCTCAAGGACGGCCAGGACAAGATCTACTTCCTCACCGGCGAGTCCTACGCGCAGGTCAAGAACAGCCCGCACCTGGAAGTCTTCCGCAAGAAAGGCATCGAAGTGCTGCTGCTCACCGACCGTATCGACGAGTGGCTGATGAGCTACCTCACCGAGTTCGATGGCAAGTCGTTCGTCGATGTCGCCCGTGGTGACCTGGATCTGGGTTCGCTGGACTCGGAAGAGGACAAGAAGGCCCAGGAAGAGGTCGCCAAGAGCAAGGAAGGGCTGGTCGAACGCTTGAAGTCGGCGCTGGGCGAGCATGTGGCGGAAGTGCGCGTCTCCCATCGCCTGACCGATTCGCCAGCCATCCTGGCCATCGGCGAACAGGATCTGGGCCTGCAGATGCGCCAGATTCTCGAGGCCAGCGGCCAGAAGGTGCCGGATTCGAAGCCGATCTTCGAATTCAACCCGAACCACCCGCTGATCGAGAAACTGGATGCCGAACCGGACGAAGATCGTTTTGGCGACCTGTCGCACATTCTCTTCGACCAGGCCGCGCTGGCTGCGGGCGACAGCCTGAAAGATCCGGCGGCCTACGTGCAGCGCCTGAACAAGCTGTTGGTCGAGCTTTCCGCTTGATGCCACAGCTGTAATGAAAACGCCGCTCGACCCGAGCGGCGTTTTCATATCTGCTCAACCTCGTAATTAGATGGACTCGCCCCCGCCGAGGCGTCGATGCGCCACGGTGGCATTCTAATGATGACCAACGGCAGCGAGGGCAAGGCCATGCAAAAGCGTACGACGAAATCGCCAGCAGCGCATCCAG
>NZ_QJUI01000045.1 GCF_004327285.1 Phytopseudomonas daroniae | reverse complement strand
CCGCAGAACCGGTGCCGAAGCAGGAGCCTGCCGCGACGCCGGCACACCTGCGCGACCTCACCGGCACGTTACTCGACGTGCCCGCAGGTGCCGATGTCGAGCTGGCCCTGTTGACCATCAACGAACGCGGCCTGCCTCACAAGCTGCTGGGCAATATCCAGTTGCGTGGAACGGGCGCCCCGCTGCCATTCCGTCTGCAATTCAACCCCGAGAACTTCGACCAGGGCATCCGCGTGGAGCTGCGTGGCCGCGTGCATCAGTCCGGCAAGCTGGTGCTGCACATGCCCAGCCAGTTTATCCGCGAGCCGCAGAGCCAGGCGCTCGGCGAAATACGCGTGACGCCTGCGCTGTGACGCCACCGCAGCACCTGCAAACGGCCCTGAGCGAATTGCTCGGCGACGCCCGCCTGACCGCGACCACCTTGCCGGGTACCGACCTGCGTCTATGGCTGATCGATCCGACGAACATGGATCGCTGTTTCAATCCCGAGGAAACCCGACGCATTCTCGAGGAGCCACCTTACTGGTGCTTCTGCTGGGCCAGCGGCCTGGTGCTGGTTGACTGGTTGGCCCGGAACCCGGAGTGGGTGCGCGGCAAGCGAGTATTGGATGTCGGCAGCGGCTCGGGCGTCGTGGCCATCGCCGCCGCGCGTGCTGGCGCGGCGCAGGTGGTGGCCTGCGATCTGGATCCGCAGGCCCTGGCCGCCTGCCGTGCCAACGCCGAACTCAACGGGGTGCAACTGGAATACTCGAGCGATCTGTTCGCCGAGCGCCGCGACTACGACCTGGCGATCGTCGCCGACGTGCTCTACGACCGCGCCAACCTGCCCCTGCTCGACCGCGTCCTCGAACATGCCCGCCAGGTGCTGGTGGCCGACTCCAGAGTGCGGGATTTCAGCCACCCGGCCTACCGCCGCATCGCCAGCCTGCAGGGCTGTACCTGGCCGGATCTGGCCGAGCCGGAAACCTTCCGGCACGTCAGCCTCTATCACGCGGATCGTCGCCCCTTGTAGCCGCACAACAGCGCCCGCATTTATAGTCGTACCCACTTTCGCCCGGACAGAGACCGACCATGAGCGACACCCCGTACATCTTCGATATCAATGGCGCCATCCAGTTTGAACAACTGGTGATCGAGAACTCCTTCACCAAGCCGGTACTCGTGGACTTCTGGGCCGAATGGTGCGCGCCCTGCAAAGCGCTGATGCCGCTGCTGGAGCAGATCACCGAGGGCTATCAGGGCGAGCTGCTGCTGGCCAAGGTCAACTGCGATATCGAGCAGGAAATCGTCGCACGCTTCGGCATCCGCAGCCTGCCGACCGTGGTGCTGTTCAAGGATGGTCAGCCTGTCGACGGATTCCAGGGCGCGCAACCCGAGTCGGCTATCCGCACCCTGTTGCAGCCCCATGTCACCGAGCCAGCGGCGCCTGAGGCCGATCTGCTGGAAGTCGCTCAGGAAGCGTTCGCCGATGGCCGCATCGCTGAGGCCGAAGCCCTGCTCAAGCAACTGCTCGGCGAGGACAACGAAAACAGCGCAGCGCTGATTCTCTACGCCCGTTGCCTGGCGGAGCGTGGCGAACTGGGTGAGGCGCAACTGGTGCTCGATGCGGTCAAGGGCGACGAACACAAGCAGGCTCTGGCAGGTGCCCGCGCGCAACTGACCTTCCTGCGCGAAGCCGCTGACCTGCCGGATGTCGCCACGCTGAAGAGCCGCCTGGCACAGAACGCAGATGACGGCGAAGCCGCCCACCAACTGGCCATCCAGCAGCTCGCCCGTCAGCAGTACGAGCCGGCTCTGGATGCCCTGCTCAAACTCTTCGTGCGTAACCGCAACTACGCCGACGGCCTGCCGCACAAGACCCTGCTACAGGTGTTCGACCTGCTCGGCAACGAGCATCCGCTGGTGACCACCTACCGTCGCCGGGTGTATCAGGCGCTCTATTAACTCCGTGAACCTGTCCCGTAGGAGCCCGCTTGCGAGCGATGTAATGTTGATCGCGATGATGATTTCGACATAGCTATCGCCGGCAAGCCGGCTCCTACAGATACCTGCCGGCTACGGCTGCTCTACCCAGCAATACACCGGTGCATCCGGGCCGGTTTCCATACGCACCTGCTCGCAATGACGCAGGCGCACCAGCAAACGCTTGCCTGCCAGCTCGCCACCAGCCAGAGCGGCCAGTTGCGCCAGCAACTGCGGCCCCTCGATACGCCCTGCCCGACGCAACAATTCGAGCACCGTTTGCCATTGCCCATCCTGATCCGGCTGAACCGCCACGGATGCCACCGCGGCCGGGCTTTGCGGCGTTAGCGGAACGGCGGCCGCCAGTTGCGCCCAATCCTGGGGATCCAGCTCCACCGTCAGATCCACTGGCCAATCGCCGATCCGCCCACGAATACGCACCATCACGCTCTCCTTCATCTCGATGCACCATGCTCCCACGCGGGCGCAGGCAAACCAAGCACCCACTATCACAGGCCATAAATTTGTTATAACGTATCAACAAATCCCGCCTATACTGGAGCCCTTCATGCGCCGCCTACTGTTCGCCCTGCCCTTCGCCCTGCTTCCCCTGGCCGCCGCACACGCGCAAACCCATGACCACGATCACGACCATGAACACGGCAGCCTCGGCAAGCATGAGCATGGCGTCGCCACCCTGAACGTGGCCCTAGAAGGCAACACGCTGGAAATCGAACTGCAGAGCCCGGCGATGAATATCGTCGGCTTCGAACATGCCGCCACCAGCGAAGCCGACAAGAAAACCGTCGCCGCCGCTCGTGCCCAGCTGGAAAAGCCCCTGAGCCTGTTCAGCCTGCCGGCCGCCGCGGGCTGCAGCCTGGACGAGCAGGAGCTGAAAAGCCCCCTCTTCGGTGACGCTCATGAAAAGCATGACCATGACCATGACCATGACCATGACCATGACGAGCATGCCAAAGGCCATGACCACGAGCACAGCGATATCGATGCCGATTACAGCTTCACCTGCAAACAGCCGGATGCCCTCAAGACACTCGACCTGTCTGCCTTCTACAAGCAGTTCCCGGCGACCCAGAAGATCAACGTGCAACTGATCGGCCCAAGCGGCCAGCAGGGCGTCGAGTCGACGCCAGCCAATGCGCGCCTGACGTTCTGATGCGATGACGGATGCCCCAACAAGGGGCATCCGTATTCCCACATGTTCTGCAATATCCCCTGAGTCAGCATTTCGCGCCCATGACTGGCACACTTGCCCTTTCACCTTCACTGCCAGCAGTCCCCATGACCTCAGCACTGATCGAACTTACCGACCTCGGCTTCGCCTGGCCCGGCCAGGACGAGCTTCTGGATATCCCGCATTTTCATCTGCAGCGCGGCGAAACCCTGTTTCTCAAGGGCCCCAGCGGCAGCGGCAAGACCACCCTGCTCGGCCTGCTCGGCGGCGTGCAGAAGCCCGGCCGAGGCAACATTCGTCTGCTCGGCGAAGATCTCGCGGCCCTCTCGGCCGCGCGTCGGGATCGCTTCCGCGTCGATCACACCGGCTACATCTTCCAGCAATTCAACCTGCTGCCCTTTCTCAGCGTGCGTGCCAACGTCGAACTGCCCTGCCGTTTCTCCAGCCTCCGCGCACAACGCGCAGCACAGCGCTACGGCAGCGTGGATCAGGCCGCCAGCCGCCTGCTGGAACACCTGGGCCTGCACCCGGAGCTGCTCGAACGGCGCGCCGACTCGCTGTCCATCGGCCAGCAGCAACGCGTCGCCGCCGCCCGCGCGCTGATCGGCCAGCCGGAACTGGTGATCGCCGACGAACCGACCTCGGCGCTGGACGCCGATGCACGCCAGGCGTTCCTCGAGCTGCTGTTCGGCGAATGCCGTGATGTCGGTGCCAGCCTGCTGTTCGTCAGCCACGACCAGAGCCTGGCCACGCTGTTCGACCGCAGCCTGTCACTGGCCGAACTCAACCGCGCCAGCAAACCCCAGGAGGTCTGAGGTGTTCCTGTTACGACTCGCTCTGGCCAGCCTGGCCAACCGCCGCTTCACCGCCCTGCTCACGGTCTTCGCCATCGCTCTGTCGGTTTGTCTGCTGCTCGCGGTGGAGCGGGTGCGCACCGAAGCACGCGCCAGCTTCGCCAATACCATCAGCGGTACCGACCTGATCGTCGGCGCTCGCTCCGGCAGCGTGAACCTGCTGCTGTACTCAGTGTTCCGCATCGGCAACGCCACCAACAACATCCGCTGGGACAGCTTCGAGAAGCTCGCCTCACACCGCCAGGTCGACTGGGCCATCCCGATCTCCCTCGGCGACTCGCACCGCGGCTACCGGGTGATGGGCACCGACGCAGGCTACTTCGACCACTACCACTATGGCCGCGGGCAATCATTGCAGCTGGCCCAGGGCGAACGCTTCCATGACCTGTTCGACGTAGTGCTCGGCGCCGAAGTGGCCCAGGCCCTGAACTACAAGCTCGGCGACAAGCTGGTGCTGTCCCATGGAGTCGCGGCCATCAGCCTGCAGCAGCACGACGACAAGCCGTTCGTGGTCAGCGGCATCCTCGCCCGCACCGGCACGCCGGTGGATCGCACTCTGCACATTTCCCTGGAGGGCATGGAAGCGCTGCACGTCGACTGGCAGAACGGCGTACCCGCCCGCGGCGCCGGCAAGATCAGCGCCGAGCAGGCTCGTGAGATGAATCTTCAGCCCAAGGCCATCACCGCGGCGATGCTCGGTCTGAAAAGCAAGATCGCCACCTTCTCCGTGCAGCGCGAGGTCAACGAGTACCGCGGCGAACCACTGCTGGCGATCCTTCCCGGCGTCGCCCTGCAGGAGCTGTGGAGCCTGATGGGCACCGCGGAAAAGGCGCTGTTCGTGGTATCGCTGTTCGTGGTGCTGACGGGGTTGATCGGCATGCTCACGGCCATCCTCACCAGCCTCAACGAGCGGCGACGAGAAATGGCCATCCTCCGTTCGGTGGGCGCACGGCCCTGGCATGTTGCCAGCCTGCTGATCCTCGAAGCGTTTTCCCTGGCCGTGGCCGGCGTCGCCGCCGGTGTGGCGCTACTGTACGCCGGCATCGCCAGCGCTCAGGGCTATGTGCAGGCCAACTACGGTCTGTATCTGCCATTGAGTGCGCCGACACCCTATGAGTGGACGCTGCTCGGCGCTATTCTGGCGGCCGCCCTGCTGATGGGCTGCGTGCCGGCCTGGCGTGCCTATCGGCAGTCGCTGGCCGATGGCCTGTCTATCCGCCTCTGAATATTCGGAGCCGGCGGCGGCTCCGTTTTCAATCAAGAGGTAGTGTCATGTTCCGCGCTTTGCTCATCGCCTTTTTCCTGGCCCTGGCTACGCCGCTGTGGGCCGCCGAACTGCGCACGCTGCACTGGCAGGAACTGATTCCCGAGGACGCACCGCCCCAGGTCAGTCAGATGACGCCGATGCATGACATGTCGCAGTTGGGCGATGCGCTTTCCGAAGGGGGAGCCGTCTCTCTGCAGCAATTTCCGTCTGCGCCGGTGGTCAAGGAAATGGACGGTCAGCAGGTCAAGATTCCGGGCTATATCGTACCGCTGGACGTGACCGAAGAAGGCCGTGTCACCGAATTTCTGCTGGTTCCCTACTTCGGCGCCTGCATCCACGTGCCGCCACCGCCATCCAACCAGATCGTCCATGTCACCGCTGAGTTGGGCGTGCTGCTCGACGCGCTGTATCAGCCGTTCTGGATCGAGGGGCCGATGAAAGTCGAGCACAGCAGCAGCGAACTGGCCGAGGTCGGTTACCAGATGGCTGCGGACAAGATCTATCCCTACGAGTTGCCGGCCAACTGACATCGTGGCAAAAAGTCGCACCTCGCAGTCAGCGAGCATTGAGCTGAGTCAAGGGACGCATCGCCAGGCGCCCTAACCTGACGCCATCCGAGATTACTCGAATGACCCGTTAGGAGCTCACCATGTACAAGTCGCTGTTCTCTGCCTCTCTGATCGCCCTGGCACTGGCTGCCCCCATGGCGCAGGCGCACCAGGCCGGAGATGTCCTCGTTCGCGCCGGCGCCATCACGGTCAACCCGAAGGCCGACAGCTCCACGGTCAAGGTCGATCGCGGCGGCCTTGCCGGTACCGACCTGGGCGGCAAGGCGACCATGAGCAGCGACACCCAGCTGGGTCTCAACTTCGCTTACATGCTCACCGACAATATCGGCATCGAGCTGCTCGCCGCCACGCCGTTCGAGCATGACGTGAAGATCAAGGGCACCACACTGGATGCCGCCAACGGCAAACTCGGCACCTTGAAACACCTGCCGCCGACCCTGAGCGTGGTCTACTACCCGCTCGATTCGAAATCGGTGTTCCAGCCCTATGTCGGGGCCGGCATCAACTACACTTGGATCTATGACGAACATGTGGGTAGCCGCGCCAGCACGGCTGGTTTCGACAACTTCCGGGCGAAGAACTCCTGGGGTCTGGCCTGGCAGATCGGCGCCGACTACATGCTCACCGACAACCTCCTGATCAACGCCCAGGCGCGCTACATCGACATCGACACCACCGCCTATGTCGACCATCCAGGGCTCGGCGTGCGCGCCAAGGTAGACGTCGACGTCGATCCGTTCGTGTATATGGTTGGCCTGGGCTACAAGTTCTAAGAACCTGATCAAGCCCGCAATAAGGCGATAGCGGCCGTTCGATGATCCGCGTTGAACGAAGGATCAGGCCTTCGGCCCCGGATTACGCCTGCGGCTAATCCAGGCTACATTCGTGCCATGGCCTCGTAGGTTGGATTAGCGAAGCGTAATCCGACATTTGGCCGGCATATCCGATACAAATTTCGAACGGCCGCTTCCGCCTTGTAGCGTCCATTTGCCCAGGACGAGACCACGCGCAGTTTCCAAGCCCCCCTAAAACGCAAAAAGCCGGTAATGCCGGTTTTTTGCTTTCTGGAGTCTGACGACTCAGCTATTCAGCAACGCGGCCAGCCCATCGCGCAACGTGGTCTGCGTCGGCAACTGGTACTGTGCGGCCAGACGGCCATTGTCTGCACGAGAGTGGCGGATATCACCCGGACGTGGATCGAGATGGGTGACGGTCGGCAAACCACCAAGCAACTCGCCGATCTGCGCCAGCAGTTGTTTGAGGCTCACCGCCTCGTTCCAGCCGACATTCACTGCGCCCTGCGTTACTTGCTCGGCATCCAGCGCCTGCAACAACAATTCGAGCAGATCGGCGATGTAGAAGAAATCGCGGGTCTGCTCGCCATCGCCGAACACGCTGATCGGCAGGCCCTGCTGGGCGCGCTGGGTGAAGATGCTGATCACCCCGGAATATGGCGAGGACGGATCCTGACGCGGGCCGAAGACGTTGAAGAAACGAAAGATCGCCGGCTCCAGCCCATGCTGGCGGCCGTAGAACTCCAGGTAATGCTCGCTGGCCAGTTTGTCCGCCGCGTAGGGTGTCAGCGGTACCTTGGGCGTATTTTCGTCGATCGCCTGGCCTTCACCATTGTTACCATATACCGCAGCACTGGAGGCGAATAGCACGCGGCGCACGCCGTGTTCGCGCATAGCCTCGCAGATGTTCAGGGTGCCGATGAAATTGCTCTGGTGCGTGCTGACCGGATCGTCTACCGACGCCTGCACCGACGCCACGGCGGCCAGATGCACGACCGCACCACATCCAGCGACTGCACGGCTGACAAGCTGAGTGTCAGCCACATCGCCCTCGATGAAGGTCAGCCGCGGGTTATCCACTGGCAGATTGGCGAGTTTGCCCATGGACAGGTTGTCCAGCACGCGCACGCGGTGGCCGCGAGCCAGCAGGGCATCGACCAGATTGGAACCGATAAAACCGGCACCGCCAGTAACGAGAATGGTTTGATCAGACATGGCGATAGTACTGCTCCAGCAAGCTCGGCAGACCGGCACGCCAGGCACGCGGCTTGACGCCGAAGGTATGAAGGATTTTCTTGCACGACAACACGGCGTGCTGCGGCTCGTCGGCAGCATCTGCCCGTACGGCGTGGGCCTGGCCGGAAATATCCTCGAGCAGGTTCTGACGCATGTGCCGTGCTTCGCTCAGGATCGCCTGGCCAAGCGCCAGTGCGGTGGTCGCCTCATGCCCGCCATAGTGGTAGGTGCCCCACAGTGGCGCGGCGCAGTCGAGCTGCTTGAGCACGGCCAGGATGACGCGGGCGGCATCGTCGATCGGCGTCGGATTGCCACGCCGGTCATCGGCCAGAAACAGTGCCTCTTCGCGCTCCGCTCGCACCAGAAAGCGTGCCAGCAAGCCATCCGGGCTGTCATCCAGCAACCAGCCAAAACGCAGCAACACATGCCGAGGACACAAGGCGCGAACGCTCTGCTCCATGCGCACAAGCACCTGCCCACGCAAGCCGAGCGGCTGCAACTCATCCTTTTCGTTGTAGGCGGTGGCACGCGCGCCATCGAATACGCGATAGCTGGACGGCTGCAGTAGACGAATATCGTGATGCTGGCAAAGCTCGGCCAGGCGCTCCACTGCGCGCTCCTGGGCAGCAAAGCGCTCTTCGCTGACCTGCTCGGCCTGGAACCAGTCGAAGTAATAGGCGAGATTGATCACCGCATCGGGGCGGGTATCGTCGATCAACTGGGTCAGGCTGGCGGCTGTCTCTTATACACATCTGGAATCAAATTATTATTCCCTTCAACGATCCGCGTTCGGCTTCCATTATATATGAAGACAGGCAGTTTTTCTGAGCAGCTCGTGCTAGCCGGCCTGACCCTTGCT
>NZ_QJUI01000044.1 GCF_004327285.1 Phytopseudomonas daroniae | reverse complement strand
GTGTATAAGAGCAAGCCACCGGCACGTCCCAGCCCATACGGTCGAGGGACTTGACCACCTGCGCCGATGGGCCGACGTTGCCCACCATCAGCAGGGTATCGGTGCCGGCGTTTTTCAGGCGAGTGAGCTGCGGCACCACGTCGAGGTCGCTGTCCTCGATACGCTCGATGCCGGCGTAGGTCATGCCGCGTTTTTCCAGGGCATGCTTGAAGCCGATTTCGTTGGACTCGCCCCAGGGGTTGTTGATCAGGATCATCCCCGGCTTCTGCATGCCTTGCCTGGTGCCGTACTCGACCAGGGCCTCGTCGACCAGCTCATCCACCGCCGACACGCGGAATACGTAATTATCCTTGGCACCGTTCTCGGTGATCTTGGTGCCGGCAGCCCAGACACCCATGAACGGCACTTTCAATTGATTGGCCAACGGCACGATGGCCAGGGATACCGGCGTATCGAGGCCGCCGAAGAGCACGGTGACTTTTTCCCGCTGCGCCAGTTCGCGGGCGGCCAGCATGCCTTTGGCCGGGTTGCTTTCGTCGTCGCGGCGAATCAGTTGCACCGGGCGACCGAGGATGCCGCCGTTGGCATTGATCTCTTCGATGGCCACGGTGAGCCCGCGTGTCAGGGCCTCGCCGGATTTCGCCGACTGCCCGGACAGGGCGGCAACCAGGCCGACCTTGATCGGCTCCTCTGCATGCGCCGGAGCGCTCAGCGCCATGCCGAGGCTGGCAACAGCCGCTGCGCATGGCAACAGGCGGCGGAGTGGGGATAACAGTTTGCGCATGAGCTTTCTCCTGATTGCTAGCATTCGTATATAATTTGCTAGCAAGCCTGGTGCCATAACGCGCAAACTGACTATTCCGCGGTTTTCCCGGATTATCCGCGTCGAACGTGCACGAATAGCGTGCATGCCGCACCACATGCAGGCACGGAACGTGCCTGGACAAGATCCATGAATTGGGAGAGCAGGACATGAGTACTATGAATGAGGCGGTACAGATTGTTAGCGATTTTCTAGCTGCATCCATGGCCCCGGATCCGGTCAAGGCCGCCACCTATATGAGCGATGACGTGCGCATCACCTTCACCGGTGGGCGACACATGCCCACGCCCCAGGACATCACCGCCTTCAATGGCGCGCGCTACGCCTGGGTGAAAAAAGCCCTCGGCCAGTTCGACTGGACCGAGCACGACGAGCATACCGTCGTCTACTCCAACGGCACGCTGTATGGCGAGTGGCCGGATGGCCGCAGTTTTTCCGGGAACCGCTATCTGGATCGTTTCGAAGTGCGCAACGGCAAGATCACCCGCATGGATGTCTGGAACGACAGTGCCGAGTGGCTGCTGAGTCCGGACATCGCCAAGGCCTGAGAAGAGGGACGCCGCACACGATTGCCGGTACGACGTGGAAGGATACGTGCGAGGAGCATGATCGCCGCCCTTGAAGCTGTGCCTGAGCGGCTACCCAGGGACGGTCGACTTGAGCGGGTGCAAAGGTTTGCCTGGCCTGGGTGGCGTCTTCTCGCTAATGCGAGGAGACGTACATCGATGGCGTGGACGGCGCAGGCAATGCGTACGTCGCCTTCATCCATTCGATCTCCGCATGGGGCGTTCGGCCAAATAAGCGTTTGAACTCGCGGCTGAATTGCGAGGCGCTTTCGTAGCCTACATTGAACGCCGCCGTCGAAGCGCTCATGGCATTGCGCAGCATCAGTAATCGCGCCTGATGCAAGCGCGTCGACTTCAGGTATTGCATCGGTGAGGAGTTCGTCACGCTGCGAAAGTGCAGGTGAAAGTTGGGCACGCTCATGCTGGCTTCCTGTGCCAGGGACTCGACGTCCAGGCGCTCCTGGTAGCAACCGTGGATCTTGCGGATCGCGCGGGTGATCTTGCCGAAGTGACCCTGGTGAGCGAGCGCGACGCGCATCGAGCCACCCTGTTCGCCGGTCAGGATGCGGTAGTAGATTTCCCGAACCAGCGACGGCCCGAGTATGTGCGCGTCGACCGGATTGCTCATCGCCTCAAGAAAACGCAGCGTCGAGGCACTCAGCAAATCGTCCATTGGCGAGGCATACATGCCCTTGGGCCGAGCGTCACTTGGCCCGAAAGCTTCATCCACTTGCAGCATCAACTCGCTGGCCAGCTGCAAGTCCAGGCGCATGTAGACCGCCAGCATGGGCTCAGCCTCGCTGGCATCGGTCTCCATGGTGAAAGGAACGGGGACGGACACCACCAGGTAGTGCTGGGCGTCATAAACGTAGACGTCATCCCCGAGATAGCCGCGCTTGCGCCCCTGGCACAGGATCACGATACCGGGGTCATACAAAACCGGAGTGCGGGTCAGTGGCCGGTTCGAACGCAAAAAACGGATGTCCTCCAGGGCGCTGAGATTGTAGCCCTCGGCTGGCGCGAGCTTTTCCATCAAGCGCACCATGCGCGAGGTGTGTGAAGCGGCCTGAGTCATTGACGTCCCCTGCTTGCCGCTCAACCATCGGTCGAACGGCTCAGTGCTTCCCATTGATCGATCTCACTGGCTGCACGACTCAGTTTGTCACGCACCAGGCTCAGTGCATCGCTGCCCAGGAGCAAGTGTGCAGGCGGCGTAGGGCTGGCAATGACCTGCAACATCGCTTGCGCTGCCTTTTGCGGGTTGCCGAGCTGTTTGCCGCTCTTTTCTTCACGCGCCTTGCGCACCGGATCGAAGCTGGCGTCATAGTCGGCAATACTGCGTGGCGTGCGCTGCATCGAACGGCCGGCCCAGTCGGTGCGAAACGAACCGGGCGCCACTGCCGTCACGAAGATGTTGAAAGGCTGCAGCTCTTTGCTCAGCGTATCGGAGATACCTTCGAGAGCAAACTTGCTGCCACAGTAGTAGGCGATACCCGGCATCGTGATGGTGCCGCCCATGGAGGTGATATTGAGGATGTGCCCGGCACGACGCTTGCGGAAATAAGGCAGAAAAGCCTTGATCACCGCCACCGCGCCGAACACATTGACGTCGAACTGGCGACGCATATCCTCCAGTGGCGACTCCTCGAGGATACCCTCATGGCCATAGCCGGCGTTGTTGACCAGCACATCGACGGGGCCGTGGGTTGCCTCGATGGTAGCAACCGCACCGTCGATACGGGCGAAGTCAGTGACATCCAGGATCACCCCATGGGCATGCTCCACCGAGAGTGCCTGAAAGGCCTGCAAGGCCGCTTCGTTACGCACGGTACCTATGACGCGATGGCCCGCAGCGAGCGCTTCCTGCGCCAGGGCATTGCCGAAGCCGCTGCTCGCCCCCGTGATGAATAGGGTTTTTCTGCTGTTCATGGTGGCCCTCAGGTAAGTGGATATGAGTAGCCATGGTATCTATCGAAAACCCGGGTACCCATGCCGGTTCGTCTTCGAGCATTGCCTATTCCTATCACCGCCAACAGGGGGCTGCTGACCCTTGCAAGGCGTGTTGGGCAGATGCTTATGCTCGACCTTCGGTCACCGCGGAGACCTGGCTTTCTCGATCCTGCGAAGCAGCTTGTACAGGAGGCTGCGCTCGAGGATCGATCGGTCGTGTGTGTGCGAGATGGTGAGAATTGGCGAATAATGCCGTCACTGGCTTCGCGCCGCCCACGACAGGAATCCATCGTCCCCATGAGCGCCTCCATTGTGCCCCTCGTTCTCTCCATCCAGTCTCACGTCGCTCTTGGCCATGTCGGCAACGACGCCGCCGTGTTCCCGCTGCAGCGCCTGGGTTTCGAGGTGCTGCCGGTGCACACGGTGCAGTTCTCCAACCATACCGGCTATGGCCAGTTTCGCGGCCAGGTGTTCGATGCCGAGCACATCCGCGAAGTGCTCGCCGGCCTGCGCGATCGTGGCGTGCTGTCGCGGGTATCGGCGGTGCTCTCCGGCTACCTGGGCGATGCGGCGATTGGTGCGGTGATCCTCGAAGCGGTGGACGAGATCCGCCGTGACAATCCGGGCGTGCGCTACCTCTGCGATCCGGTGATGGGCGATGTGGGGCGTGGGGTATTCGTCAACGCGGCGATCCCGGATTTCCTGCGTAACCTGGCGATCCCCTGCGCCAACATCATCACCCCCAACCAGTTCGAGTTCGAACTGCTGACCGGCAGCAAGCTCGACAGCGTCGACGAGGCCGTGCGCACGGCGCGTCAGTTGCGTGGTCGTGGGCCGGACGTGGTGGTCATCACCAGCCTGGCGACCCCGGATATCTCCGCCGACCAGCTCGGCACCCTGGCGGTCAACGGCGAAGGCGCCTGGCTGGTGAGCACCCCGCGCCTGGCGCTGCATCCGCTGCCCAACGGCATGGGCGATGTGTTCTCGGCGACGCTGCTGGCCCGTCTGTTGTCCGGGCATGCGCTGCCCCAGGCGCTGGAACTGGCCACCGCTACGCTGTACGCCCTGGTGCAGAAGACTGCCGAGGGATCCCGTGATCTGCCTCTTGTGGTTGCCCAGGAGCAGATCGTCGAACCGCAGCAGCGTTACGAGGCGACTGAAGTGGTGGTCAAATGATCGGGCGTTCCCTTTGCATGGTCGGGCTGTTGCTGGCGAGTGGCCTGGCCTCTGCCTGCGAGGTCGACACGGCAGCAGCCGTTCGCGATGAAACCCATGGCAACTACGTGATTCCTGTGCGGGTCAAGACGGGCGAGCGCTGCGTGATCCTCGACCACCTCACCGAGGACGGGCGCAAGACGCGCAATGAAGTCTGGATGCCGGTAGAAAAACTGGGCAGCAGTACGCCGAAACTGGGACGCTTCAAGCGCGAGTACCAGGTCGAGGGTGATGTGGCGAAAGTGGATCGCTTCGTCTATGTGGCGGGCGACAAGGCGGGTGAGGATTCGGTGAGGTTCTCGTCGTTCCCCAATCAGCAGGAGCGACGAGCTGTCGAGTATCGCATCAGCATCGAATGACCGCTCGCGGCAGGCGCATCAGCACTTGTAGGGGCTTTCGCTTTTCAGCTCTGCGCCGTTCTCGAGATCCTTGAGGTGCTGGGAGCTACTGGTTTGGCCAGTAGCTCCCGGGGCGTGTGGCTTACTGGGAGATCGCCAGTTTCGAGTCACGGACGCCTTTCATGCCGATTGCATCATCGACCATCTCGACACCAGCACCGCCTACAAACACACCCATCTTGATGTACTGCCGAACGAAGTAGTTCTTGCCGCCATCAGCCTGGAAGGTGAGGGCGTTGTCGCTGAACTCCGACTCGGTGGAAATGACGTGTTTGCCGGGGGCGATTTCCTTGTAGAAGTACACCTTGTTGGCGGTTTCGCCGAGCATCTGGCCGTCCAGCGAAACGCTTTTCTTCAGCGCCTTGCCGGCAAAGCTGTTGCGGTAGATATACAGGCCTGCTTTATCCGCAGTGGGGGCGGTGAATTGCTTCATGGCGCTGTCCTGCTCGGCGGGAGCCATGGGCACGGATGAGCAGCCAGTCAGTACCAGCGAGGCAAGAAGGGCAGAGCTGGCAATCAGTTTTTTCAACATGATGACGTTCCTTGTTCGAGAGAGGAGTTGGGCTGCGTATTTTGCGCGAACCCGTTCATCCCGCTACCGCGGCTCTGAATGTGCGCCATATTAGAAAAAAACTTCGAGACGTGTTGAGAGAAAATCCACATCCCTGGCACATGCTCACGTCCTGACGGGCGGTACAGTCGATAGGTTTGACAAAAGCTAGTCATTTTCATAGCTTTGCCATTACGCAAACGTTTGCGTACCCATAAAAATGACAATAATCACGGAGTTCGCCCATGTCCGGTTTCCGTCCTGCCCGTCTCTGCGCTGCCATCGCTCTCGGTGCCGCCGCTCTCGTCAGCCTCTCCAATGCCCATGCCGCCGAAGGTGAAACGCCTCGCGTCGCATTGGTCATGAAGTCCCTCGCCAACGAGTTCTTCCGCACCATGGAAGACGGCGCCAAGGACTACCAGAAAGAACATCCGAATCAGTTCGAATTGATCGCCAACGGCATCAAGGACGAGACCGACACCTCCGCGCAGATTCGTATCGTCGAGCAGATGATCGTTGCCAAGGTCGATGCGCTGGTGATCGCGCCGGCCGACTCCAAGGCGCTGGTGCCGGTGATCAAGAAGGCCAGCGATGCCGGCATCAAGATCGTCAACATCGACAACCGCCTCGACCCCGAAGTGGTGAAGAGCAAGGGCCTGGACGTGCCGTTCGTGGGTCCGGACAACCGCAAGGGCGCGCGCCTGGTCGGTGAGTACCTGGCTCAGAACAAACTCAAGGCGGGTGATGAAGTCGGCATCATCGAAGGCGTTTCCACCACCACCAATGCTCAGCAACGTACTGCGGGCTTCAAGGATGCGATGGAAGCAGCCGGCATGAAGATCGTCGGCGTGCAGTCGGGCAATTGGGAGATCGACCGTGGTAACGCCGTGGCCTCCGCCATGCTCAACGAATACCCGGATCTGAAAGCGCTGCTGGCCGGCAATGACAGCATGGCGCTCGGCGCGGTATCCGCCGTGCGCGCTGCTGGCAAGAAAGATCAGGTGCAGGTGGTCGGTTACGACAACATCAACGCTATCAAGCCGATGCTCAAGGATGGTCGCGTGCTCGCCACTGCCGACCAGTTCGCCGCTCGCCAGGCGGTATTCGGTATCGAGGCGGCACTCAAGCTGGTCAAGGGCGAAGCCACCGATGCCAAAGACGGTGTAATCGAAACCCCGGTCGAACTCGTGACCAAACCGTGACCGCTGCGGTAGTGGCCGGCGAGACCGTTCTCGCCGCCAGCAATATCGGCAAGACTTACGTCCAGCCCGTGCTGGGCGGGGTCGAGCTGGAACTGCGCGCCGGTGAAGTGCTGGCGCTGACCGGCGAGAACGGCGCCGGCAAGAGCACCCTGTCGAAGATTTTCTGTGGGTTGGAGCAGCCGACTACCGGCTCGCTGACTTTCCTTGGCCAGCCATACGCACCAGCCAGTCGCCGCGAGGCCGAGCGCCTCGGCGTGCGCATGGTGTTGCAGGAGCTCAATCTGCTGCCGACCCTGACCGTTGCCGAGAACCTGTTTCTCGACAACCTGCCTAGCCGTGGCGGTTGGATTTCCCGTGGTCGCCTGCGCGAGATGGCGCGCCAGGCCATGGCCCAGGTCGGCCTGGAAGCGGTAGACCCGGATACTCCGGTAGCCGCTCTGGGCGTCGGCCATCAGCAGATGGTCGAAATCGCCCGCAACCTGATCGGCGATTGCCGAGTGCTGATTCTCGATGAGCCCACGGCGATGCTCACCGCCCGCGAAGTGGATCTGCTGTTCGAGCAGATCCAGCGGCTGCGCGACGCGGGCGTGGCCATCGTGTACATCTCCCACCGCCTCGAAGAATTGGCGAAGGTGGCGCAGCGCGTCGCCGTGCTGCGCGACGGTCAGTTGGTGGCGGTGGAACCCATCGACCGTTACAGCAGCGATGAACTGGTCACCCTGATGGTCGGCCGCGAGGTCGGCGAAGCCATCGACCTGGGTGAGCGAAACATCGGCGCGCCGCTGTTGCAGGTGGCCAATCTCAGCCGCCGCGGCAAGGTCGACGACGTTTCCTTCAGCGTGCGGGCAGGGGAGATCTATGGTATTTCCGGCTTGATCGGCGCCGGCCGCACCGAGTTGCTGCGGCTCATCTATGGCGCCGACCGCGCCGACAGCGGCCAGGTGGCAATCGGCAATCCGCCGGTTCCGGTGCGTGTGCGCTCGCCTGCCGAAGCGGTGGGGCACGGTATCGCGCTGATCACCGAAGACCGCAAGAGCGAAGGCCTGCTGCTTGGTCAGCCGATCGCCGCCAACCTGGCACTGGGCAACATGCCGGCCGTTTCCAGGCATGGTGTGATGCGCCCGGCTGCCGAGCAGGCGCTGGCGCAGCGGCAGATCGATGCCATGCGCATTCGTTGCAATGGGCCCCATCAGGCGGTGGTCGAGCTGTCCGGTGGCAACCAGCAGAAGGTGGTCATCGGCCGCTGGCTGGAACGCGACTGTCGCGTGCTGCTGTTCGACGAGCCGACCCGTGGCATCGATGTCGGTGCCAAGTTCGAGATATACGGCCTGCTCGGCGAACTGGCGCGGCAGGGCAAGGCGCTCGTGGTGGTGTCCAGCGACCTGCGCGAGCTGATGCTGATCTGCGACCGTATCGGCGTGCTGTCTGCCGGCCGCCTCATCGAAACATTCGACCGCGATGACTGGAGTCAGGATCGCCTGCTGGCTGCCGCGTTCGCCGGCTACCGCAGCCGCGAAGCCATGCTCGGCGAGGTCGCCCCCCCGTTACAGGAGCTTTGCCAATGACCACCCCATCCGCCACGCCTGCCAAGCGCAGTGGTACCCATCAGGGCCTGGGCACCTACCTGGGTCTGGCCGGCGCGCTGCTGGCGATGATCGTGCTGTTTTCTTCGTTGAGCAGCCATTTTCTTTCCTATGCCACCTTCACCACACTGGCCAACCAGATCCCTGATCTGATGGTATTGGCGGTGGGCATGACGCTGATCCTGATCATCGGCGGCATCGACCTGTCGGTGGGTTCGGTGCTGGCGCTGGCGGCGGCCGTGGTCAGCGTGGCGACGCTTGGCTTCGGCTGGGGCATCGTGCCCGCCGCGCTGCTGGGCATGGCCTGCGCGGCGTTGGCGGGCAGCGTGACCGGGCTCATCACCGTGGCCTGGGGCATTCCGTCGTTCATCGTCTCTCTCGGCGTGCTGGAGATGGCCCGCGGCCTGGCCTACCAGCTCACCGACTCGCGCACCGCTTATATCGGCGACGCCTACGCCTGGCTGTCGACGCCGTTCGCTGCAGGTATCTCGCCGTCGTTCGTCATCGCGCTGCTGGTGATCCTCGCGGCGCACCTGCTGCTGACGCGCAGCGTGTTCGGCCGCTATCTGGTGGCCATCGGCACCAACGAAGAGGCGGTGCGCCTGGCCGGCATCAACCCGAAACCCTACAAGGTCTCGGTGTTCGCGCTGATGGGCCTGCTCGCCGGGCTGGCGGCACTGTTCCAGATTTCGCGCCTGGAGGCGGCCGACCCGAATGCCGGTTCCGGCCTGGAGCTGCAGGTGATCGCCGCCGTGGTGATCGGTGGCACCAGCCTGATGGGCGGCCGTGGTTCGGTGATCAGCACCTTTTTTGGTGTGCTGATCATTTCCGTGCTGGCCGCTGGTCTGGCGCAGATCGGCGCCAGCGAGCCAACCAAACGGATCATCACCGGTGCGGTGATCGTGGTCGCGGTGATCCTCGACACCTACCGCAGCTATCGCGCCAAGCGTAGGGCCTGATCGTTCATGGCCACCATCAAGGACGTCGCCGCACGCGCCGGTATTTCCTACACCACGGTTTCCCACGTGGTGAATGGCACGCGCCCGGTTAGCGACACGGTGCGCAGCAAGGTCGAGGCGGCCATCGCCGAACTGGGCTATGTGCCCAGTGGGGTGGCGCGGTCGCTGAGAGCTCGTGCCACCGGCACCCTCGGGCTGCTGGTACCGAACGCCAGCAACCCTTATTTCGCCGAATTGGCACGGGGCATCGAGGATCACGCCGAGCGCAACGGCTATAGCGTGATCCTGTGCAATTCCGACGACGACGGTGCCAAGCAGTTGCGCTACCTGCGGGTGCTGCTGGAGCGCCGTATCGATGGCCTGATCGTCGCCACCGTGACCCGCGATGCCGCCTTCGCCCAGGCCCTGGCAGCGGTACGGCTGCCGCTGATGCTGGTCGACCGGTCCCTCGACGGGGTCAGTGCGGATCGCCTGCAGATCGACCATGAGAAGGGCGGTTACCTGGCGACCCGGCATCTGCTCGAGCTCGGCCATCGGCGCATCGCCTGCATCGCCGGGCCTGTGGATACCCAGGTGGCGCAGTTGCGGGTGGCGGGTTATCAACGGGCTCTGGCCGAGTCAGGCTTGCCAGCTGGCGAGCCGACCCACTGCGCCTTCACCAGCCCGGCGGGGCACGCCGCTGCGCTTGGCCTGCTGAGCGGTGAGGCGCGGCCGACGGCGATTTTCGCCGGTAACGACATGATTGCCCTCGGCGTGCTACGCGCTGCTGCGGAGCGTGGTGTGCGGGTGCCCCAGGAGCTGTCACTGGTGGGTTTCGACGACATCGAAGTGAGCCGCTATCTGCACCCGGCTCTGACCACCGTTGGCCAGCACATCGGCCAGCTTGGCGAGCGCGCTGCCGAGCGCTTGCTGCAGCGGGTGCGCACGCCGGAACTCGAACCCGAACAATGGCTGCTCGAACCGACCCTGATGGTGCGCGAGTCCACCGCCGTTGCGGGCGGCTGAAATTACCCAGTGGGCGCATCAGCGTCCTGAGGAGCAGGAACAGATGCAAGGCAATCTGGTGGTAGTGGGTAGCTTGAACATGGATTTGATTTTGCGTGCGCCGCGCCTGCCCCGAGGCGGCGAAACCCTGGCCGGGCATGACTTCGCCACGGCTGCGGGCGGCAAGGGCGCCAATCAGGCGGTCGCTGCGGCACGCCTCGGCGCGCAGGTGGCGATGATCGGCTGCGTCGGTGCCGATGCCTACGGCGCACGCTTGCGTACCGCGCTGCTCGTGGAAGGTATCGATTGCACGGCGGTCAGCGAGATCGAGGGCGTGCCGACGGGAATCGCCTCGATTCTGGTGGATGACGCCGGACAGAACGCGATTGTCATCGTCGCCGGTGGCAATGGCGCCCTGATGCCCGCTCACCTCGATGCGCAGGCGGCGCTGCTGGCTGCCGCCCAGGTACTGGTGGTGCAATTGGAGGTGCCGCAAGCCACCGTCGAGGCGGCCATGATCCGTGGCCGCGAGGCCGGCTGCACGGTTATCCTCAACCCGGCGCCCGCCAGTGGGCCACTGCCGGCGCACTGGTATGGGCTGGCCGATTATCTGATCCCCAATGAAAGCGAGGCCGCGGCGCTCACCGGCTTGCCGGTGGACTCACCCGAGTCGGCCCTGCACGCTGCGCAACGGTTGCTGCAGGTCGGCGCTCGCCGTGTGCTGATCACCCTGGGTTCTCAGGGCGTGCTCTACGCCGATGCCGAGCGTCACGCGCATTTCGCCGTGGCCCCGGTAGTGGCGGTGGACAGCACCGCCGCTGGCGATACCTTCGTCGGCGGTTTCGCCGCCGCGCTGGCTGCCGGGCAGACGCTGGAATCAGCCATCGACCTGGGCCAGCAAGCTGCTGCACTGGCCGTTACCCGGCCCGGCGCACAGCCTTCAATTCCTTATCGCCACGAGTTGCCCGCATGAAGAAGACGCCCTTGCTCAACGCTGCGCTTTCCGCCGCCATCGCCCGGCTCGGGCATGGCGACATCATCGTCATCGGCGATGCCGGCATGCCGGTGCCGCCGGGTACGCCGTGCATCGACCTGGCCCTGACTGCCGGCGTGCCGGACTTCGTCACCACCCTGCGGGTGGTGCTGAGCGAGATGCAGGTGCAGGGCCATCTGCTGGCCCGGGAAACACTGGAGGTGGCCCCACTGGCGTTCGAGGCGATAGAGGCGCTGCACACCGCTGGCGAGTTGGGAGAGCGGCAGCTGGTCAGCCATGACGAACTCAAGGCTGCCTGTGCCAGGGCCCGGGTGCAGATTCGTACCGGCGAATGCCGGCCTTACAGCAACATTGCGCTGATCGCCGGCGTGACGTTCTAAGGCGCTGTTCGCGAGCCACGTGGGGTGCTTTAAAGCGATAGCGGCCGGTCGGTGACCCGCGTTGAACCATGGATCACGGCCTTCGGCCCCGGATTACGCCTGCGGCTAATCCAGGCTACGTTCTACAGCCCGTAGGATGGGTGAAACCCATCAATTTCCGATGGGTTTCA
>NZ_QJUI01000043.1 GCF_004327285.1 Phytopseudomonas daroniae | reverse complement strand
TGATCGAGCTGCTCGCCTGAAAAGTCCGGTGGTGACCTTCTGAATCGCACAAAAGAAAACGCCCCGAACGATGTCAGGGCGTTTGCCGGGTGCCAATACCTACATCAGCGGGTTTTCACACGCTCTGAGTGGCTCCGTTTTTTTTGCAGCGCTTACTGCGCCAGTTTCTTGTGCCGTACCCGATGCGGCTGGGCGGCGGCGTCGCCGAGGCGTTTCTTGCGGTCGGCTTCGTACTCGGTGTAGTTGCCTTCGAAGAACAGCACGCCGTCGTCCTCGTAGGAGAGGATGTGGGTCGCCACGCGATCCAGGAACCAGCGATCGTGAGAGATCACGATGGCGGCGCCAGGGAAGTCCAGCAGCGCGTCTTCCAGCGAGCGCAGGGTTTCCACGTCGAGGTCGTTGGACGGCTCGTCGAGCAGCAGGACGTTGGCGCCCTCCTTCAGGGTCAGCGCCAGGTGCAGACGGCCACGCTCACCACCGGAGAGATCCTTGACGAACTTCTGCTGGTCGGCGCCCTTGAAGTTGAAGCGGCCAACGTAGCCACGCGACTGCACTTCGTAGTTGCCGATCTTGATCTGATCCAGACCATCGGAAACGGCTTCCCACACGGTCTTGCTGCCGTCCAGGTCGTCACGGCTCTGATCCACACAGGCCAGTTGCACGGTGTCGCCGATCTCGATGCTGCCGGAGTCCGGGGTTTCCTTGCCCATCAGCATGCGGAACAGAGTCGACTTACCGGCACCGTTACCGCCGATCACGCCGACGATGGCGCCTTTGGGCACGCTGAACGACAGGTCTTCGACCAGTACGCGGTCGCCGTAGCCCTTGGTGACGTTCTTGAATTCGATGACCTTGTCACCCAGACGCGGGCCGGCCGGGATGTAGATCTCGTTGGTCTCGGCGCGTTTCTGGAATTCCTGGGACTGCATTTCCTCGAAGCGCTGCAGACGAGCCTTGGACTTGGACTGGCGGGCCTTGGCACCTTTGCGCACCCACTCCAGCTCTTCCTTCATGGCCTTTTCATGGGCCGACTGCTGCTTGGATTCCTGAGCCAGGCGGGACGATTTCGCCTCCAGCCAGCCGGAATAGTTGCCTTCGTACGGGATGCCCGCGCCGCGGTCGAGTTCGAGAATCCAGCCAGCGACGTTGTCGAGGAAGTAACGGTCGTGGGTAATGGCTACCACGGTGCCGGGGAAATCGTGGAGGAAACGCTCCAGCCAGGCCACCGAGTCGGCGTCCAAGTGGTTGGTCGGTTCGTCCAGCAGCAGCATGTCCGGGGCCGACAGCAGCAGGCGGCACAGGGCCACACGGCGCTTCTCGCCACCGGACAGGTGCTCGACCTTGGCATCCCAGGCCGGCAGACGCAGGGCGTCGGCGGCGACTTCCAGCTGGCGCTCCAGGTTATGACCGTCGCTGGCCTGCAGGATGGCTTCCAGCTTGGCCTGCTCGGCGGCCAGCTTGTCGAAGTCGGCATCCGGCTCGGCGTAGGCAGCGTATACCTCATCCAGACGCGCCTGGGCGTCCTTGATGCCACTCACGGCTTCCTCGACCACTTCACGCACGGTCTTGTTCGGGTCGAGCTGCGGCTCCTGCGGCAGGTAGCCGACATTGATATCCGGCATCGGACGGGCTTCGCCGTCGAACTCGGTGTCTACCCCGGCCATGATGCGCAGCAGGGTCGACTTACCCGCGCCGTTCAGGCCGAGCACGCCGATCTTGGCACCCGGGAAGAACGACAGGGAGATGTTCTTGAGGATCTCGCGCTTCGGCGGCACGACCTTGCTCAGCCGATGCATGGTGTAGACGTATTGAGCCAAAATTCAGACCTCACTAATAAATGGCAACGATGGCGCGCACCCTATGCGAAGACGATGCGTCACGCAAACGGAGAAATGCCGCGCCGGGCGAACGATCCTGCAGCTCGCACGCTGAACGGCAAGACTAGGGTCTGCTGACGTTTCAGCACAAGCCGCGTTGCCGCGAGAAATCTCGCCAGGCTAGGCGGAGGACGCAGGGAATGGCATTCCCTTTTCAAGTCCTCCAACGACGCATGGCGAGATTTCCCGCGCAACCCGCAGGGCCGGGCCCGTTTTGCCGCGATGCTGCGTTTCTCGCCGGCTCATTTGGCCCGCCAAACTTCGCGGCTCGCGCCTTGCCTCGCGGCAAAACGGGCTCCGGCGCGGTCGTGCTGAAATGTCAGCAGACCCTAACCTATGCGCTCGACAGCGGTTCAATCCCGAGGCAGAAGCCAGCGAGTACTGCAGCACATATAAAGAGACAACCTCGGAGAGCTGCAGCAGCCGACGGAAATACATTTTCGGTGATCTTGCGGCGACTAGAAAGAGCCGACAAACGCAGGACACGCACCACCAGGGATGGCACTTGGCCATAAGTGTGGCATGCTAGCCGCCCTGAGAAGCAGACGCCCCCTGTTTTAACCTTTTCAACAGCATCACCTGCCTTCTTTACCCCCGCCGTTGCAGGACTTCATCACGTGTCAGCGCCCAAGATCACGCGCCCCCACCGCGATCCACTGATTGTGCCCATGCGCCGTTCATTCAAAGGCGCTCTGGTGATACTGGTGCTGGGGCTTCTGGTGTTGCTGCTGTGGCAGTTGCAGCTCGAATTCCGCCAATTGAAGGATAACCAGCGCGAGCTCAACCTTGCCGTGAGCGAGCAGTTGGCCAATCAACTGGATCTGGGCATGAGCTCCATGGCCAACGCCGGGCGCGCTGTGCTCAATGCCACGCGCAACCCTGAAGAACCCGCCAGCGCGCCGCATGACCGCTACCTGGATAATCTGCGCGCAGTCTTCCCCTCCCTGCAGAGCATCGCCCACCTGGATGCCATCGGTCGCCCGCTGCATGACAGCGCGCCACACAGCACCGACCATCAATTGCTTGCCGAACTGGCCGGGCGCAGCGCCAACCAGACCTATCACTACGCATTCGCCCCGCAGGACGATGGCCGCATCTACCTGCTACTGCACACCCCCACGGATGATGGCTACTGGGCGCTGCGCCTGAACGCCAATGCCCTGAAGAGCTGGCTGCTGAATAGCCGCCAAAGCGATTTCCCCTGGTTGCTGGAAGACACCATCAGCGAACGGATGATCGCCGACTCGCGTGGCATAAGCCCCCAGGAGCGCAGCTACCCGATGGTCACAGCGGCCAACCAGGCGCAGACCCTTTTCCTGCAAGGCCTGCCCGGCTCCGACTGGCAACTGCGCGCCATGCTCGACGAGCGCAAGGTACAGGCTCAGGCGCTGCCGGAAATGGCCGGCAAGTTCCTGCTGTTCACCCTTTGCACCCTGCTCGCCCTGTTCGCCCTCTATCGCCTGGTGCGTGAACAAAGCCACCTGCACGCCCTCAATGCGGCGTCGCGACGCTCGCTGCATCAAGCCGCCAGTGCCTTGAGCGTTATCGAGGAGCGGGTACTGGTGACCGACAGCAGTGGTCGCCTGACTTACCTGAACCCGCAGGCCGAAACGCTGTTCGGCCTGACCAACCGGCACGCCCGTGAATGGCACCTGCTGGAGCTGCTGCCGCGCCTCGACCCGTTGCTGCTGCACGCCACGGCATTCCACAGCGACCTCGGCCCGGATCTGGTGGAGATCCGCCAGAACGGTGACATACGCCTGTTCACCATCACCCGCAGCGACCTGGGCGACGAAAATCGCCACCTGGGCTTCGTCTGGGTACTGCGTGACGTCACCGAAGAGCAGCAGGCCACCCGCGTGCTGCAGGAAACCCGACGACGTTATCAGGACATCTTCGACGGTACCGGCACCGCCCTCTGCGTGCTCGACCTTGCCGGGCTCTACCACTTTCTTCGTGAAGAAGGGCTGAACAGTGGCGCCCAGTTGCAGCCCTGGCTGCAGTACAACCCGCAGCGCCATGGCGAATTGCTCCGGCACATACGCGTTACCGAAACCAATCAGATCGCTCTGCGCCTGCTCGGCGTCAGCACGCCCGAACAGGCCTGGGAACAGCTGATCAACCGTGGCGCCGTGAACCCGAACGGCTTCCGCGCCCAGCTCGGCGCCGCCCTGCTCGACGGCGGTGGCCACCTGGAGCTGGAAAGCCATATCGAGGGTGCCAATGGCATCGTCCGCCATCTGTGGCTGGTGATGCGGCTGCCGGAAAGCTCACAGGATCTGCACGCCGTAGCCCTGAGCATCAGCGACATCACCAGCCGCAAGCGCATGGAGCTGTCTCTGGTCGAGCGTGAGCGCTTCTGGTCGGAAGTGGTGCGAGCGGTACCGGATACCCTCTACATCAACGACATCCCGTCGCGCACCCTGCTGTTCAGCAATCATGACATCGGCCCCAAGCTGGGTTACGACCCCGCCTTCGTGAAAGCCCAGGGCGACGGTTTCTGGAAACGCATCATCCACCCCGACGACAGCGACTTGTACGGGCGCGTGCGCAACCTGCAAACCGTGCTGAGCAACGGCGTGCTGCTCGAATCGCAGTTCCGCGCGCGCCACCAGGATGGCTCCTGGCGCTGGTTCAGCATCACCGAGCAGGCGCTCTCGCGAGACAGCAACGGCTGGGTCAGCCGCCTGATCGGCGTGGCCAAGGACATCACCGAGCAGATCGCCCGCAACGAATCGCTACGTGACAACGAACAGCGCTATCGCATGCTGGCCGAGAGCATCAGCGACGTGATCTGCTCCACCGACAGCCAGTTGAACCTCAACTACATCAGCCCATCGGTACAGACGGTGCTCGGTTATTCCCCGCAGTGGGTGCAGAAGCACGGTTTCGGAGGCCTGGCCACCAACCCGCGGCAACTGGGCGGCATCTACGCCCTGCTCGAACGTATTCGCTCTGCCCTCGGCATCCCCCAGCAAATGCATGAACTGCGACAGAAGCTGACGCCGCAACTGTTCGTCTTCGACTGCCTGCGCGCCGATGGTCGCAAGATCCCGGTGGAGCTGCGCCTGGTGCCGATGTGGGACGACAACGGACGCTTCGAGGGCCTGCTCGGTGTCGGCCGCGATATTGCCCAGCAGCGCCGCGCCGAGAAGGATCTGCGCATGGCGGCCACGGTGTTCGAGCATTCCACGGCGGCGATTCTGGTCACCGATCCGGCGGGCTACATCGTTCAGGTCAACAATGCCTTCAGTCGGGTCAGTGGCTACAGCTCCGAGCAGGTGCTCGACCAGTTGCCGGGCATGCTCACCGCCGACAGCCAGAAAAACAATCACCTGAACTACGTACTGTCCCAGCTTCACCAGCGCGGTACCTGGGAGGGCGAGATCTGGCTGAGGCGGCTCAACGGCGAGCATTTCCCGGCCTGGGTCGGCATCACTGCGGTACACGACGAAGAAGGCGACCTGGTCAGCTACGTGTGCTTCTTCAGCGACATCAGCGAACGCAAGGCCAGCGAACAGCGCATCCACCGCCTGGCCTACTACGATGCCCTGACCCAACTGCCCAACCGCACCCTGTTCCAGGATCGCCTGCATACCGCCCTGCAGCATGCCGAGCGGCATCGCGAGTGGGTGGTGCTGATGTTCCTCGACCTTGACCGCTTCAAGCCGATCAACGACTCCCTGGGCCACGCCGCCGGCGACCGCATGCTCAAGGACGTGGCGATTCGCCTGGCCGCCTGTGTCGGCGAAGACGACACCGTGGCACGCATGGGCGGCGACGAATTCACCCTGCTGCTGCAATCCAACGGCAGCCGCGACGTCGCCCTGCATCGGGCCATCCACGTCGCCGAACAGATTCTCGCCAGCCTGGCCCGCGCCTTCGTGCTGGAAGGCCGCGAATTCTTCGTCACCGCCAGTATCGGCATCGCCCTCAGCCCCCAGGACGGCAACGAGCTGAGTCAGTTGATGAAGAACGCCGACACCGCGATGTACCACGCCAAGGAACGCGGCAAGAACAACTTCCAGTTCTACCAGGCGGACATGAACGCCAGCGCCCTGGAGCGCCTGGAGCTGGAAGGCGACCTGCGCCACGCGCTGGAACAGGGCGAGTTCCTGCTCCACTACCAGCCGCAGTTCTCCGGCAACGGCAAACGCCTCACCGGCGTCGAGGCACTGCTGCGCTGGCAGCATCCCAAGCGCGGCCTGGTCGCCCCGGAAGCGTTCATCCCGGTGCTCGAAGAACTCGGGCTGGTGGTCGAAGTCGGCGACTGGGTACTCTCCGAAGCCTGCCGCCAGTTGAGCATCTGGCACCACCACAAGATCCGCGTGCCGAAGGTCTCGGTGAACCTGTCGGCCCGTCAGTTCAGCGACGGCGACCTGCACCAGCGCATCGAACGCATCCTCGGCCATAGCCGCATTCCCGCTGCCTGTCTGGAGCTGGAGCTGACCGAAAGCATCCTCATGCAGGACGTGGCCGCCGCCATGCAGACCCTCAACGACCTGAAGAACCTGGGTCTGTGCATCGCCATCGACGACTTCGGCACCGGCTACTCGTCGCTCAACTACCTCAAGCAGTTCCCCATCGATGTGCTGAAAATCGACCGCAGCTTCGTCGATGGCCTGCCCCAGGGCGAGCAGGACGGGCAGATCGCCCGCGCCATCATCGCCATGGCCCACAGCCTGAACATGACGGTGATCGCCGAGGGCGTGGAAACCCAGGAGCAGCTCGATTTCCTGCGCAACCACGAGTGCGACGAGGTGCAGGGCTATCTGCTCGGCCGACCGATGCCTACCCACCAGTTCGAGGCGAAATTCTGCGGCCGCAGCCTGTTCATACTCGAGTAGCGCCGCAAAAATCGTCGCGCGGGCAGAGCGTGAGCGCCGCTTATCCTGCCCATGATCACGCTTCATATGCCTCGCCAGCTCGGATGCGTTAGAATCCGCCCCCTATTTCATCCGCCCAGCTGACTCTCAGGGGATTGCCATGTTCAGCCGTGATTTGACCATTGCCAAGTACGACGCCGAGCTCTTCGAAGCCATGCAGCAAGAAGCTCTGCGCCAGGAAGAGCACATCGAGCTGATCGCCTCGGAAAACTACACCAGCCCGGCGGTCATGGAAGCCCAGGGCTCGGTGCTGACCAACAAGTACGCCGAAGGCTACCCGGGCAAGCGCTACTACGGCGGCTGCGAGTACGTCGACGTGGTCGAGCAGCTGGCCATCGACCGCGCCAAGGAGCTGTTCGGCGCCGATTACGCCAACGTCCAGCCGCACGCCGGTTCCCAGGCCAACGCTGCCGTCTACCTGGCCCTGCTGAGCGCCGGTGACACCATCCTCGGCATGAGCCTGGCCCATGGCGGTCACCTGACCCACGGCGCCAGCGTGTCCTCGTCCGGCAAGCTGTACAACGCCGTGCAGTACGGCATCGACGGCAACGGCCTGATCGACTACGACGAGGTCGAGCGTCTGGCTGTCGAGCACAAGCCGAAGATGATCGTCGCCGGTTTCTCCGCCTACTCGCAGATTCTCGACTTCCCGCGCTTCCGCGCCATCGCCGACAAGGTAGGTGCCTACCTGTTCGTCGACATGGCCCACGTAGCCGGCCTGGTCGCCGCTGGCGTGTACCCGAACCCGGTACCGTTCGCCGACGTGGTGACCACCACCACCCACAAGACCCTGCGCGGCCCACGCGGCGGCCTGATCCTCGCCAAGGCCAACGCCGACATCGAGAAGAAGCTCAACTCCGCAGTATTCCCGGGCGCCCAGGGTGGCCCGCTGGAGCACGTCATCGCCGCCAAGGCGATCTGCTTCAAGGAAGCGCTGCAGCCTGAGTTCAAGACCTATCAGCAGCAGGTCGTGAAGAACGCCCAGGCCATGGCCGGCGTATTCATCGAGCGTGGTTTCGACGTCGTCTCCGGCGGTACCGAAAACCACCTGTTCCTGCTCTCGCTGATCAAGCAGGAAATCTCCGGTAAGGACGCCGACGCCGCACTGGGCAAAGCCTTCATCACCGTCAACAAGAACTCGGTGCCAAACGACCCACGCTCCCCGTTCGTGACTTCCGGCCTGCGCTTCGGCACTCCGGCCGTCACCACTCGTGGCTTCAAGGAAGCCGAGTGCAAGGAACTGGCTGGCTGGATCTGCGACATCCTGGCCGACCTGAACAACGAAGCGGTGATCGACGCCGTCCGTGAAAAGGTCAAAGCCATCTGCGCCAAACTGCCGGTTTACGGTAAATAAGCGCTAGCGCTGCAAACGAAAAGCCCGGCTGATGCCTAATGCCAGTCAGTTAAGCGTTTGGCCCGCAAAACGGCGGTTTGTCCTGGCCCTGTAGGAGCCGCGCCCCCGCGGCGAATAGTGAGCACGCCGCGGATTTTGCAGGATGGCCACCATCGCATCGCGCCGAGGACGACGCTCCTACACGGGCGGCGGTTTGCCGCTCATCTGTAGGTGCCCTCCCGGCTCCATACAAAACCTTATCTGATCGGCATTAGGCTGATGCCGGGCTTTTTCATGCCTGTGAAAAATCACAGACCGTAGGATGGGTCGGGCCGCGCAGGTGACAACCCATCGAAACGATAGTGATGGGTTTCCACCCATCCTACAGCCTGCCGGTTCACAGCCAATAAGTGAAGGATGATCGAACAGATCCCCCCCAATCATGATCAACGCGCCGCAGCAGCCGGTGTTGCGGCGGCAGTGCAAGGAGCGCTGGCGCCGAGGCCAGCCGTCATGCTCTCGACATTGTCCAGTACATCGTTGCCCTGGTTGACCTTCTGGGCCTTCTCCGCAGCCTGCATGCGCTGGCTGTAGTTGGTGGAGCTGCCATTGAAGCTTTGCTGAGTTTCCAGCACGGAGTTCGCGATGCTCAGCAGGCTGCGGCCAGTGGAAATCAGGTTATCGGTGGTAGTCGGCGTGCAGGGCGCGTTGGCGTTCGACAGTTGGGTATTTTGCAGCCCCTGGGTTTGCGTGTTCTGCGGCAGGCACCCTGCGAGCGTGGCCAGCATCGGTGCAATGAGTAGAGTTCCAATCGTTCCTTTGATGCTCATGTGACATTTTCCGTGATCACTGAGCTCCGACCCGTTGCCGAAGCGATGCTCAAGATTCTAGGAAGGGTATATTTACGGCGGAATAGTACGGGTGTGCTAAAGGCACTTTGCACCGCCGATAGCGTCTTGCACCTTCGAGTGGCTGCGGCCTATGGTGGGCCAGGATCAGATGCATCGGCAGGGAATTTCTATGTTCGCGACCGCCTCCCCCACGTACGATGTCGAGCGTGCTCAGGCGGTCGTGCGCCTGATCATCGCGCCAATCGCGATGTGCTACATGCTGCTGCTCTACCAGCAATCCATTATCGCCACAGAACTGGCCTGGCAGATCCTATCGCTGGGGTCGCTGTTCTTTGCCGCCGCCCTGGCGCTATGGGTCGACATCATGCGCCGCCCCGGCAACCGGCCGGCGCGGCGCGTGCTCACCATGCTCGGCGACTATATCTGCATCACGCTGACCATCGCCGCGGGTGGCGCGGCCATGCTGCCGGTCTACGCGATCCTGGTCTGGGTCACCGTCGGCTATGGCTTGCGTTACGGGTCGGGTTACCTGCTGCTGGCGACCCTTCTGGCGACGATCTCGCTGGTGCTGATCGCCAGCACCTCGGCCTACTGGCAGTCGCAGCCTTATCTGATCATCACCCTGCTGCTCACCACCCTGATGGTGCCGGCCTACATGCACGCCCTGCTCAAGCGCTCGCGCCTGGCCACCGAGGCCGAGCAGGCAGCCAATCTGGCCAAGTCACAGTTCCTGGCCCAGGCCAGCCACGATCTGCGCCAACCTATTCACTCCATCAGCCTGTTCACCGCCTGCCTGCGCGACAGCAGCCTGGGCGGCGAGCAGCGGCGCCTGGTGGAAAACATCGACAAATCGCTGCATAGCGTCGCCCGCCTGTTCCGCTCGATTCTCGATATGTACTCGCTGGACAGCGGCAAGGTGGTTCCGCAGATGGAGACCCTGCCACTGCACAAACTGCTGCAACACCTGATCCAGCAGAATGCCGAAGCGGCTCGCTGGGCCGGGGTCGATATTCGCCTGCACTGCCCGCCGGTGTACGTGCGCGCCGATCATGGACTGCTGACCACCATGCTGCAGAACCTGCTATCCAACGCCTTGAAGTACGCACCCGGGCAGCCGCTGCTGATCGGCTGCCGGCGCAAAGGCACGGGCCTGTCCATCGAGCTGTACGACAAAGGCCGCGGTATCGCAGAAGGGCATCTCGACAACATCTTCGAAGAGTTCTACCGCGTGCGTCAGGCGCGCGACAGTGATGTCGATGGCATGGGCCTGGGGCTGACCATCGTCAGGCGGCTGGCCACGTTGATGGACATGCGCATTCGGATTCGCTCCGTGGAGGGCCAAGGCACCCTCGCCGCAATCGACGGCCTGCAACGGGCAGCGGCACCGGCCGAGAACGCCACCCCGGTACGGGGCAGCAGCCAATCACCGCGCATGCTGGATGGCCTGCGGGTGTGTCTGATCGAGGATGACCAGAACGTACTGCTGGCCACCGCTACCCTGCTGAAAAAGTGGGGCTGCGAAGTCGCCACCTTCACTTCGCTGCCCGACGTATCGCCTGACTTCGATCTGCTGGTCACCGACTTCGACCTCGGCCGCGAAGCGTCCGGGGCTGACTGCATCAACCATGTGCGCGCACTCAGTGGCCGAAACGTGCCCGCCATCATCATGACCGGACACGACGTGCGCCGTGTGCAGGAGCAGGTGGGCGACGAGAACATTCCGGTATTGCCCAAGCCCGTGCAACCCGCCGAACTGCGCTCGCTGCTTGTGGCGCTCAAACTCAAATCACGGGCTGTCTAGGGCCTGTTGACGTTTCAGCGCAGCCCGGCCTTGGCCGCCTTGGCGGCTGCGGCGGCGCGGGTGCTGACGTCCAGTGTGCGCAGCAACGAAGAGACATGGATGCGTACGGTAAAGGGGGAGATGTCCAGCTGACGGGCGATTTCCTTGTTCGACAGGCCGCGCACCAGAAGCCGCATTACGTCCTGCTGGCGCGGTGTCAGTTGCTCCAGAAGATGCCTGCCCTCGGTAAAGGCCGGCACGCCAGCCGGGCCCATGCTGAGGACGAAATCGCCCGCACGCACCGCCAGCAACGCATCGGCAATTTCATCGGGAGGAGTCGCCTTGCCGATGAAGCCATCTGCACCAGCCGCCATCACCTCGTCGATCAGCTCGCGATTGTCGACCATCGACACGATCACGATCGAGCTGCGCTGAAAGCTCTGGCGCAACGCGCCAATGACTTGCGGTGATTGCCCCGGAAACAACAGATCGAGCATGAACAGGCTGGGCGCCACACCGGCATGAGCCAAGTCGAGCACCTCGTCCATATCACCCGCCTCGAAAATGCAGGCATGGGGAAAGACGCGCTGCGCGATGCGGCTCAGGCCTTCTCGAAAAACCGGATGATCATCGGCCACGATGATGCGGTCTTGCTGAGGTTGTTCGATCATAAGGGCATTTTCATCATGGGCTCAGACTAAGGTCATATCCATGGTGGCGCCAGGATCTGGTTCTCAGTCTGACACGGATGGGGGCGGTTCACTGTTCGGCCCGAACGCCTGCCAAGCACCATAGCCAAAACTTGTCTAAGGCGTCAGTAAAAAGCCCTTCACCAGCTCGACGAACTCGGACGGACGTTCGACGTTGGACAGATGGACTGTCGGAAACACCTCAAACCTAGCCCCAGGAACGGCGGCAGCGATTTCTCTGCCATGATGAACCGAGGTGACGGTGTCGTACTCGCCGGCGATCACGAGGGTCGGACTCTCGATCAATCGCACAGTTCGACGAAGGTCGGCATCGCGTACAGCAGCCCAACTCCCGGCAATGCCTTCTCGGCGTGCCGACAGCAGCGTCGTACGAAATCTTTCAACCACCGAGTTGCCACTTACCAATAGTGCCTGGGGGAACCAGTTGCGCATGAACGTATCGGCTGTATCGACCATGTCCAGCGCCTGGAGCAGTTGCTCGATAGCGGTATCCCAGGTGGCTGCTGGGCCCAGGTAGGCGGCCGTGTTGGACAATACGAGGCGGTCGACCCGAGCCGGGGCATGGATGCCGAGCCATTGCCCGACATAGCCGCCCAAGGACAGACCGAGAACATGCGCGCGCTGCAGTTGAAGCGCGTCCAGCAGCTCCACTGCATCACGTCCAAGACGATCCAGCGAGTAAGGCCCTGCCGGTGCATCGGAAGCGCCATGGCCCCGAGCGTCGTAGCGCAGTACCTGGAAGTGCTCCGCCAACCATGGAATCTGTTCGTCCCACATGTGCAGGTCGGTACCGATGGAGTTCGACAGCAGCAGGGTGGGCAGCCCAACTTCGCCGTCGAACTGGTAAACGATGCGAACGCCGTCGCCACTGATGAAGGAAGAGCGCTGAGTGTGCATGAAGGTTCCTACGCGTCGTTTGTGAGTACTCATCGTAGGAAAGGTCTTGATCTGCTTATATTACAAATTACCTAACATCTCTGTAGGCCATCCATACAATGTCGACCCCCTTCACGCTCCATGACCTGCAGTGTTTTGAAGCTGTCGTGAAGCATGGCGGTTTCCAGGCTGCCGCCAAGCATTTACACCGCTCTCATCCCTCCGTATTCGCCGCCATCGACAAACTTGAAGGGCAGTTGGGCATCGAGCTACTGGATCGATCCGGATATCGCGTTCGCCCGACAGATCATGGAATGGCGTTCTATAGGCGAGCAGAGTTCCTGCTGCGAGACGCCCAGGATCTGAAGGTATACGCCGAACAACTTGCGATGGGCCAGGAACCGGAACTTCGGATCGTACTGGGGGATCTCTGCCCACTGACGCCATTGCTGGGTCTGCTTAGCCAGTTCTTTGGCAATCGCCCTCACACTCAACTACATCTGCAGTTCGAGACAGTGACGGGCCCATGGCAACGCCTGTTCAACGACGAGGCTGACCTTATCGTGCATCGCATCAAAAAAAGCGACGTGCGTTTGGAGTGGCTCGATCTGGGGTGTGTGACGATGGTGCCGGTGGTAGCGCCTGGTTTCCTGCCGTTCCCTGTCAGCACCTCCATCACGCCAGAACAGTTGCAGGGGCTGACGCAATGCGTTATCCGCGACTCGGCCCATCAGCCTCTCGAAGGTGGGCACTTTCTGGTGAACGGCTCACTGAAGTGTTCGGTGCCCGACATGCTGATGAAGAAAGAGCTCATCCTGCACGGCATGGCGTGGGGCCACCTCCCTCCCTTCCTGATCGATGCTGAATTGCATGACGGCCGTTTGCTTTCCATCGCAGGGCGACACCTCCCCGGTGTAGTCGAGGAACTGGTTGTCGCCCGCCGCCGCGACCAGCCTCACGGCCCTGTTGCTACTGCGCTATGGGGTTTCCTGGGCAAACACGCCCCGCTTCTCGAGCCCGCTTAGGGGCACAGTACCGTGAGCTGAAAGTATCGTGGTTACTGGTTTTAAGCGTCATTTAGCGGAAACGTCAGAAGCTGGGTACTGTACTGCCAGCGTACCGTTTTTGGTACCTCCAAGCAGTCAAGCCTCACTTCGCACCAGATAAAAGCTAGCGAATCCACTAATCCGTCTCTGATGCTCGGCTGCCGCATCTGCTTTGATTTTCTCAGGAGTTAGGTATACGTTACATTCACTCTAATTTGTTACGTATACAGAACATGGACTATTCCCTTATCACGACCCGCCTTGGCGAGCAGATTCGGCAGCGCCGCCTCAACCGTGGGCTGACGCAAGCCAGGCTTGCAGCATTGGCTGCTGTCACCCGGCAAAAGATCATCGCAATTGAAAAGGGTGATCTTTCAGTAGGGATGACGGCCTACGCACGAGTGCTGGGAGCGCTGGACTGTGAATTCGCGGTCGTACCCGCTGCCATGCCCACACTGGATGAAATTCAGGAAGTGTTCGACTGATGACAGCCACCCTGAAGGTTGCAACGCCAGAGGGCCATAGTGGGAAGATCCTCCATAGCGGAGGTGATTACCTTTTCCGCTATCACGACGACGCAAAGGCGCAGGCTGCGATCAGCTTGCTTATGCCCATGCGTCTGGATGAATACCGCTATCGTGGACTGCACCCGATCTTCCAGATGAACCTGCCGGAAGGCTACGTTCTGGAGCAGTTACGCAATCGCCTGGCCAAGGTCGCAAACGTCGATCCAATGCTGTTCCTGGCACTGTCCGGCAGCAGTTCGCCTATCGGGCAAGTAGCGGTCAGCTCGCCAGAGGTCGATGCGCTATTGAAGCGGCAGCAGTTCCCGGGAGAAAGGCTGGACGAAATCCTAGCCTGGGATGGCGCCGAGGACATCTTTGCCGGCTTGGTGGATTGCTACATTCTGCGCGCCGGTATCTCGGGCGTGCAGCCCAAGGTACTGGTACCTGAGCAGCAGGATTCCGCGCCGCAGCCCTTCACCTCGAAGACTTCTGAGCTGATCATCAAAAGCGGCCGGAATGAGTTCCCCGGGCTGGCGATCAACGAATACCTCTGCATGTCCGTAGCCAAGGAAGCTGGGATTCCGGTACCGGAGTTCTACCTGTCCGACAATGCCAAGCTGTTCGTCATGCGCAGCTTCGACCGGGATGAGCAGCTCAACCCCATTGGCTTCGAGGATATGGCAGCACTGATGGGGCTGCCTGCAGAGCAGAAGTACAGTAAGAGCTACTCCGCCACGCCACCCTGGCCATGACCCAGAAATACGCCCACTTCAGCCCTGGCTACATGGCTGATGTGGTGCACCTAAACACGCTACCCCCCCCCCCAGACACTGGGTCCTATACCACTCG
>NZ_QJUI01000042.1 GCF_004327285.1 Phytopseudomonas daroniae | reverse complement strand
TGCATCGCCGATGGTAGTGTGGGGTCTCCCCATGTGAGAGTAGGTCATCGTCAAGCTTCTACTAGAAACCCCAGATCTCGACAGAGGTCTGGGGTTTCGTCTTTATGGCGCGGGAAAAAGGCCGCAGTTCAGGGGAGCGCCTGGGCCTTGCCGACGAGCAGTGGTTCAAGAGCATCGCCGGCAAGGCTAGGCGCCCCCGCAGCTCCTACAAAGGCCCGTCCGACCTGACACGCAACAAACGTAGCCCGGTGTTTCAGGCTACGGAGGCTCTGAACAGGTCAGGTCGTGGTGGTGAGCTTTTGGTGGAAGGATGAAGCGTCTTCCACCCTACGGATGCCTTTGCGCAGGCAATGAAAAGCCCGCACAAGGCGGGCTGAAGGATGGTGGTACTGAGTGTTCTTAAGCTCAGTCGCCGCGATATTCACAGCCGCTGCTGCAGGTCTCGTGAATACGGATGCGCGACAATTCCGGTAGTAGTGGTTTGAGCTGTTGCCAAACCCACTTGGCGATCACTTCGCTGGTCGGGTTTTCCAGGCCAGGAATGTCATTCAGATAGTTATGGTCGAGCTGTTCGTAGATCGGCTTGAAGATCGCTTTGAGCTCAGCGAAATCTCGGATCCATCCGGTGTGCGGATCGACCTCACCTTCGATATAGACCGCGATACGAAACGAGTGCCCGTGCAGACGCCCGCACTTGTGACCCTCGGGGACGTGTGGCAGGTGGTGCGCCGCTTCGAATATGAATTCTTTGAACAGTTCCAAGGCCAGTCTCTTTGTCTACATAGCGAACAGGCCGCGATTCTAGCAGCCTGCAGCGCGCTATAGGACTTTCACTGAGCCAGGGCAGCGTTGCGGTCATGACGATAGACGCTCACGGCTTCGTACACCGCCTTGCGCAGTCGATTGATTCCGCCGATGGGGCGGTGCTCCGGTAATGCATGCCAGGGATTGAATGACAGGTTGTCGCAAAACAGATTCTGCTCCGAGCTATCGAAGTCCTGGGCGGGTAGGCGGATGTCAGCCACGGTTTCGAAGGGTGAAATCCGCTCGTCCCATTCCACGCTGGGATCTTCTATGGGCATGTAATAACTCGGGTTCTGCCGTTGTACCTGCAATGCGAAGCATGCCGGCATCCGATCCAGCGACAATTGCTGGTAAAGCGCGCTACGCAGGAAGTTTGGCAAGTCGGTATTGGGTTTGGGGATTGCGTAGGCAGGACAGCTGCCGGGCGTGGGGATGACCCGGTACTTGATGTTGTGTGGCCCCAGCTTGAAAGGCGCGATCGAGTTATAGGTCGTTTCGACCGGACTGCTGGGCGCTGGCGAAAGCGTTTTCAAGGCGATGATGAGGTGGCGGATCTCCCAGGTGCGGGGATCCCAGCTGGGGAAGAAGGCCAGTGCTTTCTTGCCATCCGCCTGGGCGGCGAAGTTGCTTTGGTATTCGGCGACGTCGCGTACGAAGAATGCCGGATGGTTGAACATCACGAAATCCTGCTCATCGGTGTGGCGCGGATTGACCAGCAGCTTGTTGCCTGGAACGTCGAGAAGTTTGATCGCCATACCCCTGGCGTCGCGAGCGCGATCGAACTGTGGGTAGGCGTTTCCGTTGGACAGGCGCATCCAGGCCTGCCAGGTTTTGCCTGGCTCGCTGAGCACGCCATGGCGTAGCGTTTCGTCGAGCTCCGTTCTCACTGTTACTTCGGCTTTCACGCAACCGTGAGCCTTGGCGTGGGCGTCGCGCAATACGCGGGTATTGTCACGATGCTGTTCGACTACGCGGATTGCATCTTCGATGATGCCCTCGGTGTAGGCCGCTTCGTTGGCAGGAATCTGTTCTTCACTGGAAACCGGGCCGGAAAACTTCCAGCTGTAGTAAGCAGTGCCTATGCCCCAACCACCAAGGCCGACGATCAGCAGTACGACGAGTACTTTGGCGAAAAGCCGGCCAAGCCAGAGCCAGAATCGTTTAAGCATCGTTGGACTCCTTGTTGTTTACCGTCACGCTGCCCTGGCAGAACTGCCCGGGACTCCAGGGTTTGCTCTGCACTTCGCTCAATTGGCTTTCCAGCCGAGGATTGCCCAGTACTTTCAGGTACTCGACCAACGCCCAGCGCTCCTCCGGTTGCAAGGCCCGCCCGATGACGCCGTTGTTGCGGCAGCCATCGCGAAATTCATGGCCGCGATTGCCGTTGCCTTTGATGCTTGTATCGAGAAGGAACCCACCGGGGAATTTGTCGCTGACGAAGCCAACGTGTTTGGGGTCGAATTCGAAGTTGCCGACCCAGAAGCTGCCTGGGCGCTCCGAGACCGGTGACAGCAGATGAAAGAGCGTGGGTACCGAGCCGTTGTGCAGGAACGGCGGCGTCGCCCAGATACTGTCCAGTGGTCGAGGCTTGTAGCCGCGGAGCTCCTGCACGCCGATGGGCAGCCCGTAGCCGTCCATGCGTTTACGTTGCTCTGGCGAAACGCCATTGTCGCGGTACGCCCGCTCTTCGACATAGGCGGTGATGTAGGCCAGTGCTTCGGCGCTGGAGATGGCGCGTAAATCGACGTTATCGAGGCTCGCGCTGAACAACCGTACGTCCAGATTTGCCAGGTCGGCCTTCTTCCAGCCCAGCTTGCTGATGTCGAAACGATGGTCGGCGATATTGTCGGCGGTACTGGAGTCGGTACCGACGAGCGAAGTAGGGATGACCCGCATGTTCCATTCGGGGTCACGATCTGGGGCCATGCGCTTGTCCGCTGGCGTTACTTGTGGTGCGTGACAATGGGCGCAGTTTTCCTTGAACAGGGCACGTCCCTGGCTGGCGAGGGCGATGTCCACCTTGCCGAAGATCTTTTCTGGCCACGCTGGAGGCTGCAGGCGCTTGAGCGTTTCTTCCAGGGCATAGAGATCGGCGATTCTGACGCTGGAGGCATATCGCTGGTTCTCGGCGACGGCCTGTCCGTTGTCGTCAAACAGATGCAGTGTAGCGCCGACGCCGAGGGCCTCACCAACATTGCGCGCCATCGGTTGCATGGCCGATCCGTTCCACTGCACCCAGTCGAACTTCCAGATGTCCCAGAGATGTGGATAGCTGACCGGCGCATCGGCAATTCGGTAATTGGCGGCATCGATATTGTCGCCAAATACGGAATTGGCAATGCGGCCAAAGGCATCGGTTCGGCCGAAACCTTCTTCGGTCGGATAAAGACCACGGTGCCAGTCGTTGTAAGCCGTGCTCAGCAATTGATCGAGCACAGTCTTGAATTCCAGCCGCAGGTTGTCGTAATCGCGATCATAGCGCTCACCCAATACTTCTCGGGCGAAGCGACGGAATTTCAGCGGGTTGTAGTAGGTAAACGCCATACTCATGCCGAGCGACTGGCCGAAGCTGCCACCCTTCACCGTCGGTACTGTCGAGGCCAGTGAATGCAGTGCCGCGCCACCATCGATACGCACGGCCTGACCTTTGTAGCGCAGTTCGCCGGTGTGGCAAGCGGAGCAGGTGATGTCCAGATACTGGACGCCGCTTTCATCGTCTTCGTGCCGCGCGAACCCGACCGGCAAATTACCAGGATTGAGCGCTGTGGCTTTTTGGCCGGGTTCGGTAAGAAAACCGAAGCGCGCCAGGTAGTCGGGATCGGCGAACTTGGCTTTGCCGAACGGCAGCTCCAGGGCCGAGAACCATGCGTACTGCAGGCCTTTTACCCGCGTACCCTGAGGTGTGTAGTAATAGAACTGACGTTCCTGATCGCTCCACTGCCCGAGGTAATGCAGCTTTTCGGCCGGTTTGTAGTCGGGAAGGTTGGGGTTGGCGATGAAGTAAACGGCAATCAGCAGTGCGCAGAGCAATAGCAGAAGAATGATCTGCACGGTACGGCGAATCAGGCGCATCGGTTACGTCCTTGCTGCGTTCTTCTAGTCGTGCACCTTTATGCCCATGCCGTCGCCTAATGGCAAGGTGCCAGGCCTGCATGACGTGCATTTTGTATGGATTTTTATGGACTGCCATCCCTGGCGGCCACCCTGCGGGCCGTCGCAAGCGACGTTAAAAATTTCTCCCGGAAATTTTTTATTCGGCAGCGGACAACCAGGCTTCGATCCGCTTTATTGCCTCGGCCTGGCGCTCGCTCCAGGTACCGGCAATTTCCACAACGGGCCGTTCATGCTCGTCGAGCCATTTAGCGCAGGCGTGGTGAAAGGCCAGTCGCTGTGCGAGATCCGGCTGGCAACGTTGACCATCGCTGACCCATTCGACGCCGCGCGGGTCGAGCAACAGGTGCAGGTGATATTCACGCTCGAGCAGTGCCGGCTCCATCCAGTCCGGGCAGTCGCCAAACAGCTCGCGGCTCCAGAGAATATTGCTCAGCAGATGAGTATCGAGGATCAGCAGGTGAGGTCGCGTCTCTCTCGCAGCGTCTTCCCAGGCGAGCTGGCCCCTGGCGATAGTGGATATATCGGCATAACAGGTATCGCGTTGCTGGCTGTCGATGAAATGGCGGACGTATTCACCAACCACGATACCACCGAAACGCTGCTGCAGCTCATTGGCCAGCCAGCTTTTGCCACTGGACTCCGGGCCCGTCAGTACCAGTACTTTCATGACGGGCGCGCAACTAGTTCACGCCGCCAGGTCAGCCAGCCGTGGCAGGCCAGCAGGGTGAAGAGACCGTACAGGGCAGCGGTGAGGTATAGCGCCTGATCGATGAACAGTGCAACGAACAGCAGATCGAGGACGATCCACAGTGCCCAGCACTGCAGGCGCTTCTTGGCCATCCACAACTGCGCCACCAGGCTGAAGGCACAGAGCGTTGCATCCTGCCAGGGTGCGCTGGCGTCGGTGTAAACCACCATCAACATACCCAGTACGATGGAACCCAGCAGACCCAGGGCCAGGCCAAAGCCGGTCTGGCGAGTGTTCAGGCGCGATACATGGAGTCGTTCATCGGGCCGATCGCCTCGCGTCCAGTGCCACCAACCGTAAAGCTGCAGAGCGGCATAGACGAACTGCAGCAGCATGTTGGAATACAGCTTGGCCTGAAAAAACACCCAGGCGTAGAGCACCACCATAACCAGGCCAATGGGCCAGCACCAGGGGTTCTGGCGCACGGTCAGCCAGACGGCGATCAGGCCGAGCAGCGAGGCGCAGGCTTCGAGCGGTGACATGGAACCCCTGGGTGAGTGGTTGTATTGGGAGGCGCATTCTATCCCTTGTTATTACGGTCGTCTCGCCGCAGGGAGGCACGTTGCGGCGGCAATTCTCAGGATTGCATTGATAGCGGTTTGAAATTGAAAACAACTGCTTTATAACTGCCGCTTTTTTCGGCCATGCTGGAACCTCCACCAGCCGCTTCAGTCCGAGAATCATCCCCTTTCCAGCCAGCCTGTCTGGCGTATCCGTAGGAGTTCTGATGGACAGTTGGCTCGCGTTTCAGGCGCTGATCCTGGGTATCGTTGAAGGCCTCACCGAATTTCTGCCCATTTCCAGCACCGGTCACCTGATCGTGGTCGGCGATCTGTTGTCATTCAACGGCGAGCGCGCCACGGCATTCAAGATCATCATCCAGTTGGGCGCCATTCTCGCGGTGATGTGGGAGTTCCGTCAGCGCATCACTTCGGTCGTGACCGGCCTCGGCAGTGACCCAATGGCGCGGCGCTTCACGGTCAACGTGCTGGTCGCCTTCATTCCAGCGGTGATTCTCGGGCTGCTGTTCGCGGATATCATCGAGCACTGGCTGTTCAACCCGATCACGGTCAGTGCGGCGTTGATCGTCGGTGGCATGGTGATGATCTGGGCCGAGAAACGCCAGCACCGCATCGTGGCCGAGTCGGTCGATGACATGGACTGGAAGCTGGCCCTCAAGGTCGGCTTCGCCCAATGCCTGGCGCTGATCCCGGGTACCTCGCGTTCCGGCTCGACCATCATCGGTGGTCTGCTGTTCGGTCTGTCGCGCAAGGCAGCCACCGAATTCTCGTTCTTTCTGGCGATGCCGACGATGATCGCGGCCACGGTCTACTCGCTCTATAAGTACCGCGAAATCTTGCAGTGGAGCGATCTGCCATTGTTTGCCATCGGTTTCGTCACCACCTTTATCGTCGCCATGTTGACGGTACGCGCGCTGCTGGTATTCATCGCCAACCACAGCTACGCGGTATTCGCCTGGTATCGGATCGCCTTTGGTCTGGTGATCCTGGTGACCTGGCAATTCGGCTTGATCGACTGGAGTACGGCAGAAGGCTGATCGCCTCGCCAGGCAGGGAAGAGTATGCAGACGAAGGAACAGGCCGGCCGGATAAAGAGCTGGAACGACGACAAGGGCTTCGGTTTCATTCAGCCTGCCGCAGGGGGAACCGAGGTGTTCGCTCATATCTCGGCGATGCGTGGTGATCGCCGGCCCAGCAGCGGTGATCAGGTGTTGTTCGTTGCTGGGCGCGACGAGCGCGGGCGCTTGCGCGCCGAGCACCTGCGGCTGGCGGGTGAACTGGTCATCGACCAGCCGCAGGTTCGCGTTAAACCGCGAGCTGCGGCGTCTATCGGTAAAACTCAGCCGGCAGCCAGGTCGCGTGCCCGTAATGCCCGCCAGGCATCAGGTGGGTTGCGCAATCCAGCCGCCAAGCTGATGGTTTTCGCTGCCCTGTGCAGCCTGCCGGTGTTCGGCGCCCTGCGCTGGCTGGCAGAGGGGCAGAACATCTGGCCGTTGCTGCTTTACCCGCTGGCCAGCGTCCTGTGCTTCATTCTCTACTGGAGCGACAAGAGCAGTGCCCAGCAGAACCGCCAGCGTATTTCGGAAAACACCTTGCACCTGTTCGAACTGGCAGGCGGCTGGCCCGGTGCCTTGTTGGCGCAGCAAGCGTTTCGCCACAAGACGCGCAAGGTCTCCTATCAACTGCTGTTCTGGATCATCGTCGCGTCGCACCAGCTGTTCTGGGTTGATCAACTGCTGCTGAGCGGGGTTTACACCGGCGGCTGGCTGCGTGGCCTGGGCATGGCTCTGCTATAGATCGAGCAGCAGGCCAACCTGCTGCTTCTTGGACAATCGCCGCACCACCAGTTGGTGCGAGCGGGTCAGCAGATCGCGCAGCTCTTCATCGCTCATGGGCGGCTGGCTGCCATTCATGCTGATCCAGTGGGCGCGGGCCAGGTAAGGCGCTGGGCGGATGCCCGGGCGATCCGTGTAGCCGAGAAACAACGCGTCATCCACCTTGAAGGCCAGGTTGTCACCGAGAAAGTCGACGATGGCGAACATCTTGTTGTGCGCCACGGAAAACACCTGGTTGCTACCCCACTTGTAATCGACGCGAGTCCCCGGCAGTTGCAGGCAGAAGGCAACGAGCTCTTCCCGAGTCATGGCTGTACCTCTTTCGGCCGTTCGGCACGGCGTAGCAGCAGGAGGCTCAGGCCAAGGCCGAGCAGCGACAGCAGGCCGGAGGCGAGGAACACTGCACCGTAGTCATAGGCACTGGCGATCAGGCCCATCAGCGGCCCGGCGATGCCGAGCGCCAGATCGAAGAACAGCGCGTAGGCGCCCAGCGCCGAGCTGCGGCTGGCGGCGGGGATGTTGCCGATGGCCTCAACGCCCAGCGCCGGGTAAACCAGCGACAGGCCGAAACCAGTCAGCGCTGCGCCACAAAGTGCCAGCGCGGGAATGGGGGCGAGCCAGAGCAATAGCAGCCCGAGGCTCTCGATTGCCAGGCAGATGGTGGCGACCCGGTAGCCGCCACGCCGTTCGATGGCACCGGCGAACAGCAGGCGCGCGGCGATGAATGCCACGCCAAAGGCGCTCAGGCAGTAAGCCGCGTGCTCCCAGCCGAGGCTGGCGTAATACAGGGTGACGAAGGTCGCCAGGGTACCGAAACCGATGGAGCCCAGAGCGAGCGCCACCCCATTGGGGGCAATGGCCAGGAATACGTTGTGAAACGGCAGGCGCTTGCCCTGGATGATCGGAATGGCGGGTTTGTCGCGTGCTACCCAAAGGGCACCGAGGCTGAGCAGGGTGATCGCGCAGCCGATGCTCCAGAGGCCGAGGGAGGAAGCCATCAGCACACCGAGCGGTGCACCGATGGCGATGGCGCCATAGGACGCGATGCCGTTCCAGGAAATCACCCGGGCGGTATTCTCTGCCCCGACCCGGCCGATGCCCCAGGTGATCGAGCCCGTACCGATCAGCGCTTGGGAAATGCCCAGTGCTACCCGTCCGACCAGCAGCAGGCTCAGGCCAACCTCGCTGGACAGGTCATGCAGGCTGGTCGCCGCGAGGGTCAGTACGCCGCTGCCCACGGCACCGGCCAAGCCGTAAACCACCGCGCGCTTGGGCCCGATGCGATCGATCAGCACGCCGGTGATGGGCCGCGAAACCAGCGTGACAAGGTACTGCAGGCTGATCACCAGGCCAGCCATCACCGAGCCGTAGCCCAGGTCGTTGAGCACGAAGCCAGGCAGTACCGCAAGAGGCAGACCAACACACAGGAAGCCGATGAAGGTGAAGAAAACCACTGCAAGAATTCGGGCGGTCTGGCCGGGAATAGGGGGCTTGCTAGCGGTCATCGGGCATCCTGTTTGATAGAGAAGGGTTGTTGATCGTTGCCAGGCGGATCGGACGAGGGAAGGCCTGCGTCCGATCCAGGCATCAGCCATCCATTGGCGTTGGCTTGAATCATGTGGTCGAGCCAGGCCCTCACGGCCGGCAACATGCCGCGACGATGAGGATAGACGGCCTGCAGGTGGCCGCCTGGCAGTTCCCAGTCCGGCAGCAGGCGAACCAGGCGGCCGGTCTGCAGGTCGGCCAGGCATTTGGTATGCGGCAGCATGGTGAAGCCTAGCCCTTGCAGTGCCGCCTCTCGGCGTATGTCGAAATCTTCGATGCTCAGACGCGCTTCGAAAGTCACCTCTCGACGAACGCCGGCCACATTCTTTATCAGATGGTGAATGCGCCGGTCGCTGCCCGCGGCGCCAAGCGCTGGCAGTTGTTGCAGGTCTTCCGGAGTGGTGATGTCCAACCCTTGCAGCAAGGCGGGCGAGGCCACCAGGTAGGCGGTTGCTGGTGCCAGTTGGCGGGCGATCAACGAAGGATCCTCATCGCCCTGGTCGCGTACCCGCAGGGCGACGTCTATGCCTTCCTGGAGCAGATCCACGCGGCGATTGGTCAGCACCACGTCCAGTTGAACCAGGGGGTACTTCAACAAAAAGGTACTGACTACCTGATGCAGGCCGGCGCGCGCCAGCTCGATAGGGCAAGACACACGAATCCTTCCGCGCGGTTCGCTGCTGAGCGAGGCCACCGCTTCCTGTGCCTGTTCGGCTTCGAGCAGCATCGCCTGGCAGTGACGCAGAAAGCGCTCCCCCGTTTCGGTCAGCGCCAGCTTGCGCGTGGTGCGTTGCAACAAGCGCACACCAAGCCGTGCCTCGAGCTCGGCCACTCGCCGCGACAGGCGCGATTTGGGAATGCCCAGTTGCTGGCCGGCAGCGCTGAACCCGCCGTGCTCGACTACTTTGGCGAAGTACATCAGGTCGTTGAGATCCTGCATCACAGGCTCCTGGTCAGCCGAGAAAGTTCGTTTGTTCCATCAGTAGAACGCATCATCGCATTTTTGCCGACTAATCAGGGATTGGTTACACCTGTAGGATTAATCCATCGAATACCTACTGACGAGCCTAATTGCTCAAGGAGCCATCATGAAACTTCTGCATCTCGATTCCAGCATTCTCGGCAATGCTTCCGCTTCCCGTCAGCTCAGCGCTGCAGTGGTCGATGCCTGGAAGAGCGGGCAAGCCGATATCCAGGTCACTTACCGCGACCTGGCCAGCGATGCCCTGAGCCACTTTTCGGCTGCCAGCCTGGTTGCCGGTGGTACGCCCGCCGAGCTGCGTGATGCCGCCCAGGCTCATGAAGTGGCGCTGGCCGAAGCCACACTGGATGAGTTTCTCGCCGCTGACGCAATCGTGATTGGCGCGCCGATGTACAACTTTTCCATCCCGAGCCAGCTCAAGGCCTGGATCGACCGTATCTCGGTTGCCGGTAAGACTTTCGCCTACGATGAAAACGGCCCCAAGGGCCTGGCCGGTGGCAAGAAGGTGATCATCGCGTCGACCGCTGGTGGTCTGCATGCCGGGCAAGCCAGCGGCCAGGCCCACGAGGATTACCTGATCTTCGTGCTGCGCTTTCTCGGTATCACCGATATCCAGGTGGTGCGTGCCGAAGGCCTGGCTTATGGTGAAGAGCCGAAAGCCAATGCGCTGCGCGGTGCCCAGGAACAGATCGACGTTCTGTTCGCCGCCGCCTGATTCGACTCCCGGCAGCGGTGCCATGGGTTTCCCTGGCGCCGCAAATGTGCTTCCTTGTGGCTCTGGCGCAGCTTCGGCTGTATCGAATGGGCACATGCACGATGGGAGTCAAACAATGAAGAAATCACTGTTGTCGGTAGCGTTGCTGGGACTGGCGGGGCTGGCCGAAGCGGGGGTGGTGGTCAAGAACGTTCCCTACGAAATCGATGGTGAGCCGTTCGAAGGCCTGCTGATCTATGACGATGCCGTTACCGACCCGCGTCCCGGCTTGCTGATGGTGCCCAACTGGATGGGCGTCAACGATGCGTCCGCTCAGAAAGCTGCCCGTGCGGCCGGGGATAAATACGTGGTGTTCATGGCCGATATGTACGGCAAGAACATTCGCCCCAGCAATGCGGACGAAGCCAAGGAAGCCGCCATCGCCGTGCGTGGTGACCGCGCACTGATGCGCAAGCGCGCTCAGGCGGCCGTCGAGGTGCTCAAGGCGCAAACCACTCAGGTCGCCCTGGATACTTCCAGGCTAGGCGCGATCGGTTTCTGCTTCGGCGGCGGAACCGTTCTGGAGCTGGCCCGTTCGGGCGCGCCGCTGAAGGCCTTCGTGTCCTTCCACGGCAACCTGGATACACCCAACCCGGCTGACGCCAATAACATCAAGGCGCCGGTGCTGGTGCTGCACGGCGCGGATGATCCGGCAGTACCGCAGGCGCAGGTCGATGGTTTTGTCGCGGAGATGAAGGCAACCAAGGCCGACTGGCAACTGGTCAGCTACGGTGGTGCGGTGCATTCGTTCACCAACCCGCTGGCCGATGCGCCGGGCAGCAACCAGTACCATCCTCTGGTCGCGGCGCGGGCCTTCAAGGCAATGAACAATCTGCTCGATGAGGTGTTCGAGTAACGTGAGCCGAGGCAGGGGAAGGCCGGGCGGCCTTCCCCTGTGAAAGCTTATCTGGCCGGCAGGACGGCGATGTCGATGATGTCGCCAGGCAGATCCTTGATCTCACCCAGTGCGCTGGCCTTGCCCGTTTCCAGGTTGACCTGGTGCAGGGTGGTGCCGGTCAGCAGGTAAGCCGTATTAGCGCCCTTGCCGTCGCTCTTGATATCCAGAGCCGCGGTTTTCAGGCCGTCGGCGATCTTGCCGACTACCTGCTGGATGCCGTCATTTGGCGGGTTCTGCAACATCAGGTTGCCGCTGGCCAGATCCACCGTGTACAGCGCGGTTTTCTCGGTACCAGCGTAGGCATTGGTGTAAGCGCCAGCTACGACCTTGGCTGTCTTGCCTGCATACGGGCCGTCTTTGGCGTAGGCGACCTTGCCGTCTACCACGACTTCACCGCTGTCGACATTGACCCGCAGGCTGGTGCCGTCGGCAGCCAGCAGGCGCAGACGATCGGCGACCGGATTGAAGTCGACCACCGCCTGGCCTTTGCCCGGCAGCGCCTGGCTCAGTTTGGCGACCTTGCTGGCTGCGCCGCTCTTGGCGTCGAGGGTGTACAGCTGACCATCGTCGTCCAGGCCATAGAGTGCGCCGCTGGCCGGGCGTACATCGATGCCGCGCAGGCTGGATACGCCGCTGAGTTGCACGTCGGAAGCGACCGTAAGGCTTTTGGTGTCGATGTGCAGCAGCTTGCCGTTCGCACTCAGAGCCAGCAGATCGTCGGCGTTGGCGGTGGCACAACCCAGGGCAGCGGTGGTGATGGCGATACCGAGCATTTTCTTGGAAATGTTCATGAGCGTCCTCTCTATGGGTAAGGCGCGAAGGTCTCTTCGCGCTCGCATCCAGGCGCCGTGATGAAGCACCTGTTATCGATACCCACGAGATGACGTGGCAGATGTCGGCAGACATATCTGTTTACACCTGCCGAATCCCGGCTTCCATCCGATCAGTTGAGCGTGGCCACGACGGCGCGACCGATATACAGCACTTCACCCGTTGGCCTGTTCAGTGGCGAGCCGCCGGACGGCTCCAGGGTCAACTCGAACAGCTGGCCGGCACGTACGGCGCCGATCTGCTCGGCGGACAGGGTCAGCCGCTCGCCCGGCTCGACCAGGCCGAGTGAGCGTGGGCCATCTTTCGGATCGACGAGCGTCCAGAACTGCACGGAGCGATCCGCTGCGACCTGATCCTGGCGCAGTGGCTCCAGCAGCAAGGTGCCGTTGGCATCGATATGTACCACCCAGCCCGGCGCTGCCGCTTCGCCTGGTGGTTGCAGCACGGCGGTATAGGCGGCAGGCGGCGCATCGTCGCGCCACGGCATCGGCAGCAAGGCGATGATCAGTGCCATCGCCAGGGCCGCGCTGGTCAGGCGCCAGGCGGTCAGGTTCGACCACCAGGCCTGCCAACTGCTGGCCCGTTGCCCCAGGTTCAGCGTCTGCTGCAGGCGCGGCCAGAGGCCGGGCGAGGGCGTACTGGGATCGAGCCTGTCACTGAGCTCGAGAAAATGTTGCTCCCATTCCAGGGCCATGGCGGCGGCCTGGGGGTCGCGCTCTATCAAGTCGGCGATTTCACGGGCCTGATCCTGCTCGAGCAGGCCGAGAACATACTCGCCGATGAGCGCACGGCGTTCTGCGGGGTCGGTGCTTATCATCGTTGCAAACACTCCTGCAGTGCGCGCAGACCGCTACGAATGCGCCCTTTGATGGTGCCCAGCGGGGTGGTCAGGCGTGTCGCGATCTGCTCATGGGTCAGGCCGCGATAGAACGCCAGTAGAATCGGATGACGCCGTGGGCGCTCGAGCTTCTGCAGGCAGGCGCGCAGATGTCGTTTGTCCGACTGTTGTTCATGTTGTTGAGCGGCCGAAGGGCTGTCGTCGATCAGGTGATCGGCGATGTCGTCTCCCAATGCCACGGTGCGACCGCGCTGGCGCAGCTGGTTCAAGGCGCGGTAGCGCAGGATGCTGTAGATCCACGCTCGGCCGCTGCCCAGCGAGCGCTGGAAGCGCCCGGCGTTGCGCCAGATCTGCACGAAGGCATCGTGCAGGCAATCCTCGGCAGGGTCGCGTTGGCCCAGCAAGCTGATCGCCAACCCGAGCATCTGCGAGGCTTCCTGACGGTACAGTGCCTGGAAGGCGCGCTCGTCACTGCGGGCGCAGGCTTCCAGGATGCTTTCGTAATCGAACATCGGGTCAGACATGCCGTCGTCCTGTCATGGGCTGCGTCCTGAATGTGCCAAGGGTTATACCCGAGACGGGCCGTTACGGATGCGTCGGCAATGAAACAAATAGTCTCGCGATGCCTTGGCAGATCCGCGATATTGGCTGAACTTGCCCGAAGCGGCCGCAGTCTATGCTGGTCATCGTCAGAAGGACGCCTGCATGCATCTGATTCGTCTGGTTTTTTTATTGTCCGCTGGGCTGCTGGCTGGTCTCGTGGAAGCGCGCGAGTATCGCTACAGCGATGCCCATCTACATTACGTCGACTTCTTCCAGGAAAGCGCCGGCATGGATACGCTGCTGCAGCGCATGGATGAGGCGGGAGTCGATCATGTGATGTTCTCGGGCATTCCGGTCGCCAAGAAATGGCACGAAAATGAGCCCAAGCGCCCGCGCTACTATGCGGGTGACGATGCAGCGGCCTACTGGTACAGCGCCACCGACGCATTGATCGCCCATGCCTACAAGCAGGTGCCGGAGGCGCAGCGTCATCGTTTTCACCCATTCCTGTCCGGCTTCAACCCCAACGACAAGAATTCGGATGCTCACATCCGCCGCATGCTCGAGCTCGATCCAGGACTTTGGCAGGGCATTGGCGAGGTCTTCACGCGCCACGATGATCTTACTTCGCTGATCGAGGGCAGTACCCCACGGGCCAACAACGAGGCCATGACGCGGGTCTATCACCTGGCTGCCGAATACGATCTGCCGGTGATGGTGCACTCCAACATCACCTCCAAGCGGGAGCGCAATCCCCTCTATCTGCAGGAAATCGAAGAGCCGCTGCGCAATCATCCGCATGTGCGCTTCATCTGGGCTCATGCCGGTACGAGTATGGAGATCCACCGCCATCAGGAGAAGCTGGATTTTCTCTTCGATACCCTCGAACGCATGTTGGAAAGCTATCCCAATCTGTACGTCGATCTATCCTGGACGATGCTCAGGCCCTATCTCACCGACGAGAACGGCAAGCCTGATCCTCAATGGGTGGGATTGGTTCGCCGCTACTCGGAGCGTTTCATGATCGGCTCCGACGTAGTAGGGCGCTTCGACAGCATGGGCGAGTACATGCAGGGTTTCGATCGCTTCCTCGATGAGTTGCCCGAAGACGTCGCCCACAAAGTGGCCAGGGACAACTTCCTCTCCATCTTGCCGCGGAGCGTGCAGGCGGAGTTGCCGGCGCCGCGCTGATGGCGTCGATTGTCATCAGGTTGTCATCGCTGCGTCATAGCCTCGCGCCATTCCAAAGAAGGAGCGTGAGATGCAACACATCCGATTCGCAACGATGACGGCGCTGCTGCTGGCAGCAGGTCTGGCTCAGGCTGAAGTGCACGTGCAGGGGCCGGTCGAATATGGCGTTTTCGTCAGTCAGCACAAGGATTTCCAGCCTGGTGAGCGGGTGCTGACCCGATCCAACCAAGAGATCGAGCAAACCACCGTGGTGCCTGCCAGGCTGGGTACCAAGTTCGGCATGCGCTATACCCTGACGGGCAAGACCGCCGATGCCGAGCCGCTGACCCTGCTGTACCTCACACCGGGCGTGACCGGCAGCGATGGTCAGCGCCGCGACAAGTTCGTGGTGACGCAGAAGCTGGTGCCCGATGCGCCACAGGATGTCATGGCGTTCGAGTTCTCCGAGAACTATGAAGTGGTGCCGGGCGAGTGGCATTTCCTGCTTTTTCAGGGCGACCGCAAGCTGGCTGAGCAGCGCTTCGAGGTGCGTTGAGCCAGTGCGGTATCCTGGTGCTCGGTTCTTCAATAAGAAATGCGGGCAATGAAAAACGGCGCCAGAACAGAGCGTGTGAAAACCCGCTGATGTAGGTATTGGCACCCGGCAAACGCCCTGACATCGTTCGGGGCGTTTTCTTTTGTGCGATTCAGAAGGTCACCACCGGACTTTTCA
>NZ_QJUI01000041.1 GCF_004327285.1 Phytopseudomonas daroniae | reverse complement strand
GTGGGTGGTTCGGGCGCCTCCGGTAATGTCCGTGACGACACTACAGTGTCCCTTAACGGCGATATCGAGGGGAATGGTGGTGGTAGCAGCAGTGGTAATAGTGGCGGTGGCGGCGGTCTGGTACTGACGAGCTCCGACGCCACTCTTTCTACCCATGGGTTCAGCATCACCGGGGGCACGGGCGGGAGTAGCCCCACCGGTGGTAGTGGTGGTGGTGGCGTCGGCGTGGTGCTGGTCGAGGGTGGGGTGCTCCACAACAATAACAATGGTGCCATCGCCGGTGGCCAGCCCGGTTCTAGCACTGCTTATACCGGAGATGGTGGCGCGGGCGTCTTTCTGGTAAACGGCGGTATCCTCGACAACCAGGTCGGGGGTACCGTCAGTGGCGGCGGTGGCGTCAGCGGCGGTATTGGCTACAGCAATGGGGCCGCCGGCGTGCTGGCCAACCGCGGCGCCGTTGACAATGCCGGCACCATCACGGGCGGCGCCGGCGATGCTCGCAATGGCGGCCTGGGCGGCAGCGGCCTGCGCGTCAACGGCACGGCGGTCGTCAATGCGCTCACCGGGGTCATCGCCGGCGGACGAGGCGGTAATTCCATCAGGTCCAATCAATCTGCCGGCAATGGCGGCACCGGCATCACCTTCATCAACGATGGCGGCAGCCTGGAGAACGCCGGCAGCATCAGCGGCGGTAACGGCGGCGGCGTTAGCGGCCTGGGTGGCGGGACGCACGCAGCGGGCGGCGTCGGCGTACTGGTCGAGAGCAGCGGCACCACCCTGGTCAACGCCGGCAGCATCGCCGGCGGCCTCTCCGGCGACGGCAGCACCCGCGCCAACGCCATCGAGATAAACGGCAACGACAACATCCTGGAGCTGCGCAGCGGTTCCACCCTTGATGGCGATGTCGTCGCCAGCGGCAGCGGCAATGCCCTGCTCCTCGACGGCAACGGTTCCGAGGACAGCGGCTTCTCCGGTTTCTCGACGCTGCAAGCCAGCGCCGGCAGCAACTGGATCCTGAGCGGCGCGCTGGGCATAACCAGCGGGGGGCTGAGCATCGACGTCGTCGATAGCGGCTCGCTGCGGCTCGACGGGCCACTGACCGGCAGCGGCGACCTGACCCTGGCCAGCAGTGTCGACCCCAGCGGCTACGGTTTCGGCACACTTTCGATCAGCGGTGACAACATCTATACCGGCGATACCCGCATCGGCGGTGGCGACGTGCTCACTTATGTCCTCGCAACGAATTCCAACGCCTTCGGCACCGGTACGGTGACGGTCGCCGACAAGGGCCAGCTGGATCTGTCCCCACCCAGCGGCGGCACTTTCTCCAACGACCTGATCATCGGGAATGGCGGCAACGTGACGCTGGAGCCCACCGTTACGCTGGATGAACAGGCGATAAGCATCGAGTCCGGCGGCGGCCTCAGCGCAAGCGGCAGCGATCTGGCCGGCGCCACCTTGCACAACGCGGGAAGCCTGGCCTTGAGCGCCCGGCGCATCAGCGACCCCGTCACCGGTTTTACCAACATCGCCGTCCAGGGCGCGAACGCATCGGTGATCAACGACGCAACCGGCGTGCTCAACCTGGCCGGCAGTGCCAGCACCGGCATCGCACTCGGCTCGCTGAGCGGCGGCGGCACCATCGTGCTCGGCGCTGCCAACCTGAGCGTCGGCGCGCTGGACAACGACGACATCATCAGTGGAACCATCCAGGATCTCTATCCGGAAGACCTCGACCTGGGCACCGGCGGCAGCCTGACCAAGGTCGGCAGCGGCAGCCTGACCCTGACCGGCACCAACACCTACACGGGCGGCACCACCATCGCCGCCGGCACCCTGGTCGGCAGCGCCGCCAGCTTCGGCAGCGGCGATATCGTCAATGACGCCATACTGGTATTCGACCAGGCGCAGGCTGGCACCTATGCTGGCGACATCAGTGGCAGCGGCGTGCTGAACAAGCGCGGCGACGGCACGCTGATCCTCGACGGCAACAACACCTACAGCGGCGGCACCAGCATCGCTGGCGGCACCCTGAGCATTTCCAGCGACGCGGCGCTGGGCAACGCTTCCGGCGGCCTGACCCTGGATGGCGGCACCTTGCGAACCACCTCCGATTTCACCTCGGCGCGCAACCTGACCCTCGGCGAGGCCGGCGGCACGCTCAACGCCGACGCCGACTTCAGCCTGTCCGGCGCCATCGCCGGCACCGGCAGCCTGGCCTTGGACGCTGGCGGTAATGTCATACTGGCGGGCACGGTGCAGGCGGCAAGCCTGGCGGTGACTGCGGAGAATTTCAGCGCCGCTTCGACCCTGATGGTGGATGGGGATCTGTCGATCACGACGACATCGGGCGGAATCAGCCAGTCGGCGGCATGGTACGTGGGTGGTGCCACAGCATTGGCGACCACCGGCGACATCCTTCTGGTCAACGCGAGCAACGATTTCGTCGGCACTGTGGCTGTGGATGCTGGCGGCGCGGTGAGGCTGGCCGACGCCAACACCTTGAGCCTGGGCACGGTCAATGCGATCAGCCTGACGGTGGCCGCCAGCCAGATCGGGCTGGCGGCGGACGTGACCACCAGCGGCGCGCAGGCGTACACCGATGCGGTGACGCTGGGCGGCGACGTGACGCTGGCCAGCACGGCCAGTGGCGACATCGCATTCGGCGCAAGTGTGGACGGCGCCCACGCGCTGATGGTGCAAACCGCCGGCACGACGACGTTCGATGGTGTGGTCGGTGGCACCACGGCGCTGTCCAGCCTGTCGGTGAGCGCGGATGCCGGCATCACCCTGGGTGGGGGCGTGACCACCAGCGGCGCGCTGACCCTGGACAGCGACGCCGCTATCCAGCAGACCGCCGGATCCCTCTCGGGCAGCCAGTTGTTCAAGCAGGGCGACGGCACCCTCACCCTGCTGACGGCCGGCAACGCCTTTACCAGCGGCACCCGCGTCCAGGCCGGCAGCCTGATCGTCGGCGCCAGCGCCGGCAGCGCCGCCAGCCTGGGCGGCGACGTGACGGTCGAAGGCGGCGCCCTGCTCGGCGGCCATGGCCTGATCGGCGGCGACGTGACGATCGCCTCCGGCGCCACCCTCTCTCCAGGTACCGGCTCTGGAGCCGCTGGCGTCGGCACGCTAAGCATCGGCGGCGACCTGACCCTGGCCTCCGGCTCGACCCTCGCCTACCAATTGGGCGTGCCCGGAACCGCCACGCTCCCCGGCAGCAGCGACCGCGTCGCCGTGAGTGGCGATTTGAGCCTCGATGGTACCCTGAATCTCTCCGACGCTGGCGGTGCCGGGCTCGGCTACTACCGGCTGATGACCTACGGCGGCGCGCTGGACGACAACGGACTCACGCCCGGCACCAACCTGGCCGAGCCGGCGCTCTACACCATCCAGGCCGGCAACGGCAACGTCGACCTGTTCGTCGCCGCCAGCGGCGACGCCACGCTGCAGCACTGGCAGGGCGGCGACGGCACCTGGAACGGCGCCAGCGCACAATGGTTGAACCAGGACGGCCAACTGCCCGTCGCCTGGGCCGGCAATCATGCGGTGTTCAAGGATGCGAACGGCTTCGAGGGCGGCACCATTACCCTCGAAGGCACCCAGGCCTTCGCCGGTCTGCAGTTCGTCAACGAGGGCTACAGCCTGGTTTCCGCGCCGGGTCTGGACGGCCTGCTGCGCACCGACGGCAGCAGCGAGATCCGCGTGCTGGCCGACAGCGCGGAGATCGCCGTGGGGATCGTCGGCAACGGCGGCATCGTCAAGACAGAAGCCGGCACGCTGATCCTCGACGGCAACAACACCTATACCGGCGACACCAGCGTCCAGGCCGGCGGCCTGACCATCGGCGGCAGCGCCGGCAGTGGCGCCAGCCTGACGAGCGATGTCAACGTCTGGGACGGGGCCCGACTGGGTGGCCATGGCAGCATCGTCGGCAACGTCAACCTCGCGGATGGCGCCACCCTGGCCCCGGGCAACTCCATCGGCACCCTGACGGTGGACGGCGATGTCAGCTTCGCCCCCTCCGCCGTCTTCGAAGTCGAGGCCAACCCCGACGGCACGGCCGACAAGCTGGTCGCCACCGGTACCGTGACCCTCGGCGACTCGACCCTGAACGTCCTGGCCGGCGCCGGCGACTGGTCGGCCAGCACCCGCTACGACCTCGTCGAGGCGGGCAATCTCGTCGGCACCTTCGGCACGGTCAACAGCAACCTGGCCTTCCTGAATGCGGATCTCGCCTACGACTACGCGCTCAACACGGTGGAACTCACCCTGCTGCGCAACGACACCGCCTTTGCCAGTGTCGCGCGCACCTTCAACCAGACCGCTACCGCCAGTGCCTTGAGCAGCCTGGATCCGACCTCGGGCCTGGCGACAGCTATCACCGCGCTCAGCGAGGAAGGTGCCCGCGACGCTTACGACAGCCTCTCCGGCGAACTGCACGCCAGCCTGCAGAGCGCCCTGCTCGACGACAGCCGCTACCTGCGTGAAGGCGTCAATGCCCGACTGCTGGCTGCCCAGCATCTGCTGCCGGGCAGCGGGCAACTCAACCAGGGCGATGGCGTGACATTCTGGCTACAAGGCTACGGTGGCTGGGCCCAAAACGAGGGTGACGGCAACGCCAGCACCCTCGATCATGACAGCCGTGGCACCCTGTTCGGTGGTGATATCGCGCTGGACGATGCCTGGCGAATTGGCGCGGCCATCGGCCTTGGCAGCAGTGACCTCAAGGATGGCCGCGACAGCTCGGCAGATGTCGACACCCGCTCCCTTGCCCTGTATGCCAGCGGTCAGTGGGATGCCGTCAAACTACGCGTCGGGGCCAGTCACTCCTGGCATGACGTCGATACTCGTCGCAATGTGCACTTCGGTTCCTTCAGCGAGCGCAACAAGGCCAGCTATGACGCCACCACCACCCAGGCATTCGCCGAGCTGGGCTATCGCCTTGCGGCCGCAGACTTCCAGGTGGAACCGTTCATCGGCCTCGCCCATGCCAAGGTCAAAAGTGACGGGTTCAGCGAGCGCGGTGGCGATAGTGCGCTCAGCGCAGGCAACGAGAAACGCGATATCACCTACTCGACACTGGGCGCTCATGCGGCGCTACCCGTCGGTCAGTTCGCCGGCAGTCCTGTCAGCCTGCAAGGCAGCCTGGGCTGGCAACATGCATTCGGCAACGACACGCCAGACAGCCACCTGGCCTTCACGACGGGTGATGCATTCAGCATTCGGGGAACGCCCCTGGAACGCGACAGCGCCGTCGCCCAGCTCGGTATTCAGACGCAGTTGAATCGGAATATCGCCGTGGATCTGAGCTATAGCGGCCGTTTCGGCGAGGACTTCACCGACAACGGCCTGCGCCTCGGCTTGACGGCCAAGTTCTGAGCCCGCCGCGAAAGACGGGATGAGGATTCACTCATCCCCTCTGCCTGCATACCTCAAACCGCCACCTGCTCCGCTGGCGAGACGATGCTGCTCTTGCCACGTGAGCGACCGGAGCTGAGGTAGTCGGCGATGGATTCCTGGGTGACCTCGCCGAGGAAGTCGTTGTCGGCGCTGAGCACCGGCAACCAGGAACTGTTGAACTCGTACATACGCGACAGCAGGATGCGCAGGTGCTCGTCATAGGCCGCGGTCGCGGTGAACGCGCGCAGGAACGGCTGTACCGAGCCGGCCTGCCCGCGCAGATCGCGACGACGGATATAACCGAGGCCCTTCTTGTTGACGTCGGTCACCACCAGATGACGACGGTCATGTTCTTCCATCAATTCCACGGCGTCGGCCACCTGGGTGTCCTGCAGCACCGAGGGCGCATCGTCGGCGGCATCTTCGGCGCGAATCAGCAGCAGGCGCTTGAGGGTACTGTCCTGGCCGACGAAACCGCTGACGAAATCGTCTGCCGGGTGCGCCAGCAGGGTATCGGGGTGGTCATACTGCAGCAGTTTGCCGTCCTTGAAGATGGCGATCTTGTCGCCCAGCTTGATGGCTTCGTCGATGTCGTGGCTGACCATGATCACGGTCTTGTTCAGCGCCCGCTGCATCTGGAAGAACTCGTTCTGGATGGCATCGCGGTTCACCGGGTCGACCGCGCCGAACGGCTCGTCCATCAACAGTACCGGCGCGTCGGCAGCCAGGGCGCGGATAACGCCGATGCGCTGCTGCTGCCCACCGGAGAGCTCACGCGGATAGCGCGCCAGGTATTGCTTGGGCTCGAGCTGCACCATGCTCATCAGTTCCAGGGCGCGCTCGTGGCAACGTTTCTTGTCCCAGCCGAGCAGCTTGGGCACCACGGTGATGTTTTCCTCGATGGTCATATTGGGGAACAGGCCGATCTGCTGGATCACGTAACCAATGTTGCGACGCAGGGTCACTTCGTCGATGCCGGTGGTGTCTTCGCCGTTGATCAGTACACGCCCGGAGGTCGGTTCGATCAAGCGGTTGATCATTTTCAGCGTGGTGCTCTTGCCGCAACCAGAGGGGCCGAGGAACACGCATATCTGTCCTTCGTCGACGGTCAGGCTGACCTCGCTGACGGCTACGACATCCTTGCCCTTCTGCTGGAATTTCTTGGTGAGCTTGTCGAGTTCAATCATGTTCAAGTCCTCAGTGCTTTCAGGCCACGGGGAGTGAGCGTTTTCTGCAGCCACTGCAAAAACAGGTCGGCGACGATGGCGAGCAGGCTGACCAGCACCGCGCCGACGAACAGGGTGGCCATGTCGCTGCGACTGATGGCCGTGAGAATCAGCACGCCGAGGCCGCCGGCACCGATGGTGGCGGCGATGGTCATCACGCCGATGTTCATCACCACGGCGGTGCGCACACCGGCCAGGATCACCGGCACGGCAATGGGCAGATCGACCATGCGCAAGCGCTGCCAGAAACTCATGCCGATGCCGGTGCCCGCCTCGCGGATGCCGGGTTCGACGCTGTTCAAGGCCAGGTAGGTATTGCGCAGGATCGGCAGCAGCGAATAGAGGAACACGGCGGTGACGGCCGGCAGCGGCCCGAGGCCCTGGCCGAACTGCGAATAGAACGGCAGCAACAGGCCAAACAGGGCGATGGCCGGCAGCGTCAGCACCACGGTGGCGGCGCCCTGCAATGGCCCGGCGAGCCAGGGGAAGCGCGTCATCAGAATGCCCAGTGGCACGCCGATGACGATGGCCAGGCCCACGGCGATGCCGACCAGGGCGATGTGCTCAAGGGTCAGGCCGACGACTTGCGCCCAATCGATGTGTTGGAAAGCGGTCATGAAATCCATCTCAGCGATCCCCCTCGATCAGTTTCTGTTCGCGAAGGAAATCGGCAGCCACCGCAGCGGGCGTCTCGCGGTCGACATCCACACGGGCATTGAGGCGGCGCATGGTGGCATCGTCGAGGCGCTCGGCCAGGGGCTTGAGCAGTTCGGGCAAATCGGGATGCGCCTTCAGGTAATCGGCATTGACCACCGGCGCGGCGGTGTAGTCAGGAAAGTAGCCCCTGTCATCGTCCAGCAGGCGCAGGCCGAAGGACTCCAGGCGACCATCGGTGGTGTACACCAGGCCGACGAATACCTGGCCATTGCTCAGGGCGGTGTAAACCAGGCCGGGATCCATCTGGCGGATCTCGTTGCGGGAAAACTTCAGACCGTATTCCTTGACCAGCCCCGCCAGACCGTCCGAACGGTTGGCGAACTCGATATCCAGCGCCAGCAGGCGATTGCCCTTGCCAGGCGACTTCAGCGCTTCGGCCAGATCGCTGATGCTCTTGATGTCCGGGTACTCCTCGGCGACGTTTTCCGGCAGCGCCAGGGCGTAGGTGTTGTTGAACCGGGTGGGGGCCAGCCACATGGCACCGCTCCTGGCATCCAGCTCCTTGACGCGCTCATAGGCGGCTTCCTTGTCGAGGCGTTCGGTGATCTTGTTGTAGGCCACCAGCGAGGTGCCGGTGTATTCCCAGGTCAGATCCAGCTGGCCGCTCTTCATGCCATTCCAGGCGATGGTGCTGCCCAGGTTGCCGACGATACGCGGCTGATAACCGTGAACACGCAGGTATTGGGCGGTCATCTCGGAGAGGATGGCCTGCTCGGTGAACACCTTGGCGCCGATACGAATGTCCGCCGCCTGGCCGGTGGCGGCCAGCAACAAGCCGAGGCCGAGAACAAATGACTTCATCAAGGTCTCCATTAGCGGGCCAGGCCTCGCTCGAACCAGAAGCGACTGACCAGTGCCACCAGGCCATCGAGTACCAGCGCCAGCAACGCCGTGGCGGCGGCACCGAGGATCAGCAGCGGCTGATTCTCCAAGGCGATGGCAGGGAAGATCAGGCTGCCCAGGCTGTTGGCGCCGATCAGAAAGGCCAGGGGTGCGGTGCCGACGTTCAGTGCCAGGGCGACGCGCACGCCGCCGATGATGATCGGCACCGCATTGGGTAACTCCACTTGCCAGAGCACCTGGCGCGGCGTCATGCCGATGCCGGTGGCAGCCTCTGTCAACGAGCCGGGTACGTTGCGCAGGCCCTCATAGGTATTGCGCACGATGGGCAACAGCGAGGCGAGAAACAGCGCCAGGATCGCCGGGCCATTGCCGATACCGACGATGGACAGGGCAATGGCCAGAACCGCCAGGGGCGGCACGGTATTGCCGACGTTGAATACCTGCATGAATCGCTCGGCGCTGCGTTCACGGCCCGGCCGGCTGAGCAGGATGCCGGCCGGAATACCAACCGCCAGTGCCGCGAACATCGACATGAACACCAGATACAGGTGCGCTTGCAGGTAGAAAAACAGATCTTCGCGATGCTGTTCGAGCACCTCGGAACCGATCCAGTGGATCAGCAAGGCCGCTACCGCCGCCAGCGCCACAGCGCCCAGTAGCACCTTGCCAAGGGTTTTCAGCATGTTTCGACTCCAACCGACGACGAACCTCATGCTCGCCGAACTGGCCAATCGCGCTGTGCGCCAGGCCATCGAATGCCGGAAGTGGAAAATACCGCAGATTGCCCAAATGCCCTGTGGCAGAGACTCGCAGCCTTCCGGCCCATGGCTACTCGACCATGCAGGGCAGCGCCTGGTTCAATCCTTTTGCCATCCTTGTGCCATGTGTCGAATGCGCTCCAATTCCACACATGTTGTTACAAGCCCGGTATCATCAGGGCTCCGTGGTGCTCGCCGGGATGGCGAAGCCCAGTTTTCAAAGGAGACCTTGTGCTCGATCTAGTCGCCGCCTTTATCGTTCTCACGACCTTGCTCACCTACGTCAACTACCGCTTCATCCGCCTGCCTCCAACCATCGGTGTCATGGCCACTGCTCTGGTGTTTTCCCTGATCGTCCAGGGACTGAGTCAGCTCGGCTACCCGCTGATCGAGCTCGAGGCGCAGGAAATCATCCGCCGCATCGATTTCTCCGACATCCTCATGACCTGGTTCCTGCCAGCGCTGCTGTTCGCCGGTGCCCTGCACGTGGATTTGAGCGACCTGCGCAGCTACAAATGGCCCATCGGCCTGCTGGCGACCGTCGGCGTACTGATCGCCACCAGCGTGATCGGCGCCCTGGCCTACACCATCTTTGCCCTGTTCGGCTGGCACGTGGACTTCATCTATTGCCTGCTGTTCGGCGCCCTGATCTCGCCGACCGACCCGATCGCGGTGATGGGCATCCTCAAATCGTCGGGCGCACCGAAGCCGCTGGCTACCACCATCGTTGGCGAATCGCTGTTCAATGACGGCACTGCGGTCGTGGTGTTCACCATCCTGCTCGGTATCCTGCAACTGGGCAGCACGCCGACGCTGGGCGCAGTGAGTTGGTTGTTCATCCACGAGGCCGTCGGCGGGCTGCTGTTCGGCGCTGCGCTGGGCTACGGGGTGCTGCTGATGTTGCGCAGCATCGACCAGTACCAGGTCGAAGTGATGCTCACCCTGGCGCTGGTGTTCGGCGGCGCGGCACTGGCTTCGCGGCTGCACGTCTCCGGGCCGATCGCCATGGTGGTGGCCGGCCTGATCATCGGCAACCTGGGGCGCAAGCACGCGATGTCGGACGAATCGCGCCGCTACGTGGACGGTTTCTGGGAATTGATCGACGAAATCCTCAATGCCCTGCTGTTCGCCCTGATCGGCCTGGAACTGCTGCTCCTGCCGTTTTCCTGGCTGCACATCATCGCCGCCTTCGTGCTCGGCGGCGCGGTACTGGTGGCGCGCCTGCTGACGGTGGCACCGGCCATTCTGATCATGCGCCGCAGCGCTGGCGGGCGCCAGCAGGTGTCCCACGGGGCGATCCGCATCCTCACCTGGGGCGGCTTGCGCGGTGGCGTGTCGGTGGCCCTGGCGCTGTCGCTACCGCTGGGCGAGGAGCGTGATCTGCTACTGAGTCTGACCTACATCGTCGTGCTCACGTCGATCCTGCTGCAGGGATTGTCCATCGGGCCACTGGTTCGCCGGTTATACCGCGACGTGCCACGAGTTGCTGCCGACGATCACCACTGAGCGCCATGCGGGTGCTTGCGTCATGCGTGTCGCCAGCACCCTAGAGGTGGGACTCCAACACCAGCAGGTTGTTCTCCACCCGCCAGCCGACCCGATTGAGAAAGCTCATGCCGAGCAGCGCCTCGCTCGGTGACGCGCCCTCCAGCACCACCGCCTCGACACCGAGTACCTGCAGCGCGCCGACGCTGACCTTGTCCAGGGTAACGCGCCAGCCACGGGCGGTGCCGCTGGCGGTACTGACCTGGATTGGCTGGCCGCTGGTGCGGTAGTCGATGCCAAGGCGGCGGGCCTGGTTTTCGTTGAGAGCGACCGAGGTAGCACCGGTATCCACCAGAAACTGCTGCGACCGGCCATTGATCGAGCCCTCGGCCCAGTAATGGCCACCGTTGCTGCGGGCGATGCTCAGGGTCTGCTTCTGCGGTTCGACGAAACCGCTGGCGTTGTATTCACGGCTGAGGCTGTAGCTGCGCTCCACGCCGTCGACTCGCAGCACGGCGCTGCGGCTGTCGGCACTCACCACCTGCACGCCACCTGGCCCGCTCTGGCCAACGCGCACCAACTTGCGCTGGCCATCGACGGAAAGCACCGCAGCGCCTGGAAACAAACCGACGACCTGCACTTGAGGCGCGGCCAGGGTGAGTTGCGCCGCCAACAGGCCGGCCATGCCACAGATCAATCGATGCATCCCTGCCTCTCTCGCCTAATCGAAGGGGTAGTGCTGGCCCCAGCGCTCGAAGACCGGGCGCAGGGCGTCCTGTTCAACGAGTTCGGCCATACGTTGGTCGTAGAGTTTCGCCAGAGCCCGGCCGCGCGAAGTGTCGGCGAAGCCAATGTACAACGGCAGACGGATCAGATCGGTGACCCGGTATTTCGACGTGTCGGAAGCACCCGCGAGCACTTCCTGCACCTCCGGCTGGGCATCGATGTAATAGTCGGCATGGTCGTAGTCGAGCATCGGCAGGATGCCGCCACGGCGCAGTAATTCGTTGTAGTGGGTGAGGCCAGGGATGTAGCGCTGGTACTCGTAACCGCGCATCCATACCAGGCGGGAGCTGGCGAGCGCCTGCTGATCCGGCTGGGGTTTGGAGGCCAGGCTCAGAGCGCTGATCAGATCCGAGTCGTAGTGCCAGGTCGGATACACCACACCGCCGCTGACTTCATCCTGGTAGGAGGCCACCCAGGCATCCGCCTCGCCGCGCTTCACCAGCCCGACGGATCGGGTGTAGGGCACGATCTGCATGTCCAACTTGACACCGGCGGGCTCGAATACCAGGCGCAGCACATCCCAGGACAGCCCCGTTCCGTCGGCATTGATGCGATCGACCCAGACATCGCTGGCCATGCGGATATTCGCGGGCAGGTCGTTGCTCGCCTGGGCGCAGGCGGTGAACGACAACAGTAGGGCCAGCCAGAAACCGCGAATCATCGCACCTCCAGGATTAGGCGAAGCCCAGGTTGGCCGCCAGGCCGTTGCTCCAGCCCCACACCAGCACCTGCATGCCCAGCCAGGCGAACACCCCGGCCAGCACATCGTCGAGCATGATGCCGAAACCGCCGTGCACGTGCCGGTCGATCCAGCGAATCGGCCATGGCTTGAGGATGTCGAAAAAGCGGAACATCAGGAAGCCCACCAGCACCCAACCCCACCCTTCCGGCACCAGCCACAGGGTGATCCACATGCCGACCATTTCGTCCCAGACGATACCTTCGTGGTCGTGTACGCGCAGATCCTCCGCCACCTTGCCGCACAGCCAGACGCCAAACAGCATGGTGACGCCCAGCATCAGCCAGTAGCCCCAGTCCGGCAACATCTGCCACAGCGGAATGAACGGCACCGCGACCATCGATCCCCAGGTACCTGGCGCTTTCGGCAGGGTTCCGGAACCGAAACCAAAGGCCAGGAAATGCCAGGGATTGCGCCACACGGAGGGTGGCACGAACTCGGCGGGGACTTGCTTGGAATGATCAGTCACGTTGCGATCCGAAATGTTGGTAGCCAGCGTACAGCGGCTTGATGGCCCGGCCCTCGGCGTCCTGCAGGTGGACGCCCTGTCCGGCCTCGACCCGACCGATCACGTGCACAGGCTGCCCCATGGCGCGCAGCGCGTCCAGCTTCTCGGCAGGCAGGGTAAAGGCAAGCACGTAATCATCGCCACCACCAAGCGCCAGCTGGCGTGCCGTTTCGTCGCCAGCGCAGGCGTGCAAGGCCGCGGACACGGGCACACGCTCTCGCTCGACGACCAGCGCCACGCCGGACGCCCTGGCGATATGCCCGCAGTCGGCGAGCAGGCCGTCGGAGACATCCAGCGCCGCCGTGGCCAGCCCACGCAAGGCCTGGCCGAGCGCCAGTTGCGGTGGTGGTGACCAGTAGTGCGCCAGCAACTGGTCGGCACCCTCCTGCCCTTCCCGCTCGCCCAACACGAAGGGCAAGGCACCCGCCGCATCGCCAAGCGAACCGCCGACACACAGCAGGTCGCCGACACGCGCCCCGGCCCGGGTCAGCGCCAGGCCTTTGGGCACACGGCCGAACACGGTCAGGGTCAGGCTCAATGGCCCGCGGGTGGTATCGCCACCGACCAGACGCACCCCGCACTGGCGCGCCATGCTTTCCAGCCCGGCCGTGAGATCGGCCAGCCAGTCAGGGGAAACCTCGGGGAGGGTCAGCGCCAGGGTGAAGGCCAGAGGTGTCGCGCCCATGGCGGCCAGGTCACTGACCGAGACGGCCAGCGCGCGCTGGCCGAGTAATCGGCCAGCAGCCTCCGCGGGAAAGTGCACGCCAGCGACCAGGGTGTCGGTGGACACCGCCAGTTGTTCACCGGCGGGCACTTCCAGCAGGGCGCAGTCGTCGCCAATCCCCAGCGCCACACCATCGGCCGCCTGCGCACAGGCGGCGGCAGAGAAGTAATGGCGGATCAGCTCGAACTCGCCCAAGGCACTCAGCGCTTGTTGAAGTCGCGGACTTCGTCGGCACGCAGTTTCGGCGCCAGCTTGTCCAGCACGCCGTTGACGAACTTGTGCCCGTCGGTAGCGCCGAACACCTTGGCCAGCTCGATACCTTCGTTGATCACCACGCGGTAAGGCACGTCGATGCGGTTACGCAGCTCGTAGGTGGACAGACGCAGGATAGACAGCTCGACCGGGTCGATCTCGTCCAGCGGGCGATCGAGCAACGGCTCGAACGCGCTGTCGATCTCGCTCTTCTGACGCGGCACACCGTGCAGGATCTCGTGGAAGTAAGCGCCATCGACCGCACTGAAGTCGTTGTCGACGCGGAACTGGGCTTCGATCTCATTGATCGCCTGACCGGCGATATGCCAGGAGTACAGCGCCTGCATGGCCAGCGTGCGCGCCTGACGGCGAGCCAGTACCTTGGCGCTCGGGCCCTTTTTGACTGGCTTGTTGTCGTTCTGGCTCACTTGGCCTCCAACTGCGCCAGCAGGCTGACCATTTCCAGAGCGGACAGGGCAGCTTCGGCACCCTTGTTGCCGGCCTTGGTACCGGAACGCTCGATGGCCTGCTCGATGGAATCGACGGTCAGCACACCGAAAGCGACCGGTACGCCGAACTCCATGGACACCTGGGACAGGCCCTTGGTGCACTCGCCCGCCACGTATTCGAAGTGAGGGGTACCGCCACGAATCACCGCGCCAAGGGCGATGATCGCATCGTACTCGCTACGCTGGGCGACCTTCTGCGCTACCAGGGGAATTTCGAACGCACCGGGCGCACGGATGATGGTGATGTCGCTTTCGCTGACGCCGTGGCGAACCAGCGCATCGATGGCGCCGCTGACCAGGCTCTCGACCACGAAGCTGTTGAAGCGGCCGACCACCAGGGCGTAGCGACCCTTGGCGGCGATGAAATTACCTTCGATGGTCTTCACTGTCATAGCGAGTTCTCACATGTCTTTTAAAGAGCCAGGGCGCGCCGTGGCAGGCCCTGAAAATATAGACGATGGCCGCTCGGGCTCATCGCAATCGTTGCCATGCGCCAGCCTATTCGGCCTGGCAGCGGCTGCCCCTTATTTCGGGGGCAGGTATTCTACAACTTCCAGATCGAAACCGGATATCGCGTTGAACTTCATCGGCGCGCTCATCAGGCGCATCTTGCGCACGCCGAGGTCACGCAGTATCTGCGAACCGGCGCCGACCGTGCTGTAGGTGCTTGGCGCCTTGCTGGCTGCACCGTCCGCCTCGCGGATATGCGCCAGCACTTCGTCGCCGTCCAGCGAGTGGCCGAGCAGCAGCACCACGCCGCTACCGGCATTGGCGACTTCGGTCATCGCCGCGCGCAGGCTCCAGCGGCCAGGCTGGCGCACCATCAGCAGGTCGCGCATCGGATCCATGTTGTGCACGCGCACCAGGGTCGGCTCTTCCGGGCAGATGGTGCCCAGGGTCAGAGCCATGTGCACGTCGCCTTCCACCGAATCGCGAAAGGTCACCAGATTGAACTGGCCGACTTCGCTGTCCAGCGGCTGCTCGGCAATACGCGTAACCGTGCGCTCGTGAATCAGCCGATAGTGGATCAGGTCGGCGATGGTGCCGATCTTGATGCCATGCTGCTCGGCGAATACTTCCAGCTCCGGGCGACGAGCCATGGTGCCGTCGTCGTTCATGATCTCGCAGATCACGCCGCTCGCTTCAAAACCGCCCATACGCGCCAGGTCGCACGCTGCTTCGGTGTGACCGGCGCGAGCCAGCACGCCGCCGGGCTGAGCCATCAGCGGGAAGATGTGGCCGGGGCTGACGATATCTTCAGCAACCGCATGCTTGGCGGCGGCAGCCTGTACGGTACGGGCGCGGTCGGCGGCGGAGATGCCGGTAGTGACCCCTTCTGCAGCCTCGATGGAAACGGTGAACTTGGTGCCGAAACCGGAGCCGTTACGCGGCGCCATCAGCGGCAGCTTGAGCGTCTCGCAACGCTCGCGGGTCATCGGCATGCAAATCAGGCCGCGGGCGAAGCGAGCCATGAAATTGATGTGCTCGGCGGTCACGCATTCCGAGGCGACGATCAGGTCGCCTTCGTTCTCGCGGTCTTCGTCATCCATGAGGATGACCATCTTGCCGGCGCGAATGTCCTCGACCAACTCTTCGATACTGTTGAGTGCCATGGTGGCGGTGTCCTTAATTCTTCAGGTAGCCGTGTTCGGCGAGAAATCCTTCGGTGAGCCCGGAGCCACTGGGCTCGGCGGCCTTGTCACCGAGCAGCAGGCGCTCCAGGTAACGGGCCAGCAGGTCGACCTCGAGATTGACCCGACGCCCGGGGCGGTAGTCGGCCATGATGGTTTCGGCCAGGGTATGCGGCACGATGGTCAGCTCGAACTCGGCACCATCCACGGCATTCACCGTGAGGCTGGTGCCGTCGACGGTGATCGAGCCCTTGTGGGCGATGTACTTGGCCAGTTCGCGCGGGGCGCGCACCTTGAACTGTATGGCGCGGGCGTTCTCCTCACGGGAGACGATTTCGCCGACGCCATCGACATGGCCGCTGACCAGGTGGCCGCCAAGACGAGTGGTCGGCGTCAGCGCCTTTTCCAGGTTGACCCGGCTGCCGCTCTTGAGATCGATGAAGGCGGTGCGAGCCAGGGTTTCGCGGCTGACGTCGGCCCAGAAGCCGTCGCCCGGCAACTCGACCGCGGTCAGGCACACGCCGTTGACCGCGATGCTGTCACCCAGGGCCACATCACCCAGGTCGAGCTTGGCGGTCTTGACGTAGACGCGCACGTCACCGCCCTTGGGGGTGATCGCGGCGATGCTGCCGATGGATGCGATGATTCCGGTGAACATAAGTGCTCCTCGTCAGACCGGCAGTTCTTTGAGCTTGCGCAGCGTATCGGCACAAGTGCGCGCGGCTTCGGCGCCCTTGACCAGGAAGTGCTCGCGGAAGAAGGTCTGGTGCTCTTCACCGGCATGGAAATGATGGGGCGTGAGTACCGCCGAGAACACCGGAACGTCGGTTTCCAGTTGCACCTGCATCAGGCCCTCGATCACCGCCTGGGCGACGAACTCGTGGCGGTAGATACCTCCATCGACCACCAGCCCGGCAGCGACGATGCCGGCGTAGCGACCGCTCTTGGCCAGCCGTTTGGCATGCAGGGGAATTTCGAAGGCGCCGCCGACTTCGAAGCAGTCGATCTCGCTCGCGGCATAGCCCTGGCGCTGCATTTCTTCGAGGAAGGCATTGCGGGACTGATCGACGATTTCGCGGTGCCAGCAGGCTTGCACGAAGGCAACCCGGCGCACTTGAGAAGCAATGGACATGTTCAACTCCTGTTTATGGTTAAAACAGGGCAGCTTGGATCGATAGGGACAGTACGGACATGCGGCGGCCGAAAAGGCTGCCTTGTCGGGCAATCCCGCTCTCTCTTCATCCGGACTATACCGTCGGCTCCGGAATCACACCGGATCTGCTGGACCCCGGGCGGCTGGTGCCGTACCGGGCGCTCGCGGGCTAGGTGCATTGCGCGCCATTACCGCCGGTGGGGAATCGCACCCCGCCCTGAGAACGTTGTGGCCGCGCGGTGCGGCCGACAGGCGTTTTACCACAGTTGCCACGGCGGTGCACGGAGGGCGTGCACCAGCGGCCTCCTCAATTGGCGGAGTCAGGCACGGCGATGATTCGCCAATCGTCGCCAACGGCACGCATGTCGATGATCTTCAACGGCTGGGCCTCGGCCATCCGCGCCAGAGGCAGATCGAGCAGTGGCCTGGCGCTGGAACCGAGAAACTTCGGCGCGACGAACAATTGGTACTCATCGACCAGCCCCAGCCGGGCGAAAGCGCCAGCCAGCTTGGGGCCCGCCTCGACCAGCACCTCATTGGCGCCTCGCTCAGCCAGCTCCAGCAGCAGTTTGCGCAGATCGACATGCCCGTTGCTGCCGGGCATCGCCAGCAGCTCGTGACCATCATCGAGGTAGCGATCCCGCGATGACGCCGCCGCACAGGTCGCTACCAGCGCCGGGCCAGCCTGGAAGAACGGCGCGCTCAGCGGCACGCGCAAACGCCCGTCGACCAGCACCCGCAACGGCGGACGCGCCTGAGCCAGCGCCGTAAGTTCGGCGCCGAGGCCCAGTTCGTCGGGGCGTACCGTCAAACGGGCCGAGTCGGCCAGCAGCGTATCGGCGCCGCTCAGCACCACGCTGGAACGCGCCCGCAGACGCTGCACGGCAGCGCGCGCCGCCGACCCGGTGATCCACTGGCTCTCACCGCTGGCCATCGCAGTGCGTCCGTCCAGGCTCATGGCCAGTTTGACCCGCACCAGCGGCAGGCCCTTTTCCATGCGTTTGACGAAGCCGGCGTTCAGCGCCCGCGCCTCGCTCTCCAGCACGCTGCCTTGTACCGAGACTCCGGCGTTCATCAGCCTCAGCAGGCCCCTGCCGGCCACCTGAGGATTGGGATCCTGCATGGCCGCGACCACTCGGGTGACACCCGCGTCAACCAGAGCATCGGCACAGGGCGGCGTGCGCCCGTGGTGACTGCAGGGTTCGAGAGTGACGTAGGCCGTGGCACCGCGCGCCTTGTCGCCAGCCTGGCGTAGCGCATAGACCTCGGCATGGGGCTCGCCAGCCTTGGCGTGCCAGCCTTCGCCGACGATCTTGCCGTCGCGCACGATCACACAACCGACACGGGGATTGGGGTGGGTGGAATACAGCCCTTTGCGCGCCAGCTCGAGGGCGCGAGCCATGAATGCCTGATCGCTGGTGCTCATCTCAGTCCTGATTGGGCTCGCGGGAAAGACGGTCTATTTCCTCGCGGAATTCGTTGAGATCCTGGAAGCGCCGGTACACCGAAGCGAAGCGGATATAGGCCACTTCGTCGAGTTTCTGCAGCTCGGTCATCACCAGCTCGCCGAGCACCAGCGACTTGATCTCGCGCTCACCGGTGGCACGCAAGCGGTGCTTGATATGGGCGATGGCCGCCTCCAGCCGCTCGATGCTCACCGGACGCTTTTCCAGGGCGCGCTGCATGCCGGCCCGCAGTTTCTCTTCATCGAAGGGCTGACGGCTGCCGTCCTGCTTGATCAGACGTGGCATCACCAGTTCGGCAGTCTCGAAGGTGGTGAAGCGCTCGCCACAGGCCAGGCATTCACGGCGGCGACGCACCTGCTCGCCCTCGGCGACCAGACGCGAATCGATGACTTTGGTGTCGTTGGCGGAGCAGAAGGGGCAGTGCATGGTCGGAAAAGCCAGGCGAGAAAGCCCGCATGGTAGCGCATCCACCCGGCCCGGTGCCAAGCGCACAGGGGCGGCACCGCTTTCCTTTGCATTCACCGGTGGCTATGGGGAAAATCCAGACATTGTCCCGAGGATCGCCCCATGTCATTGCGTCCGTTTGCCCTGTTCAGCCTCGCCGCCTTGCTCGTCGCCTGCGCCAGCGAGACACCCCCACCC
>NZ_QJUI01000040.1 GCF_004327285.1 Phytopseudomonas daroniae | reverse complement strand
GATCAGTCGGGAACCATAACCTCACTGAAAGGCTGTAGTCGAGATACAAGGGTGGACGACGCTTCACCTGCGCGGCCCGATCCGTCCACCAACCTTGCGATCGCAATGGTGGATGAAAAGAGCGTCATCCACCCTACGTCTGCTTACGCCTGAAGCTATCGCTTACCCAGCATTAACGTGGTCAAGACCTGCAGCGCATCTCTGCCAATTCTGCCCTTAAGGCCCTGAGCTCTTCGAGAATCATCTGCTCGCGCTGCACTCGTGCCTCTTCTTCGGGATCCGGATCCTGGGCGTCCTGCATGGCGTTGACGATCACCGCGATGAACAGGTTGAGCATCATGAAGGTGGCGATCAGCACGTAAGGGATGAAGAACAGCCATGCCAGTGGGTAGACCTCCATGATCGGCCGCACCGTGCCGCTCGACCAGCTGTCCAGGGTCATCATCTGGAACAGCGAATACAGGCTGGCGGTCAGCGTGCCGAACCACTCGGGAAAGCGCTCGCCGAACAGCTGCGTGGCCATTACCGCCGAGACGTAGAAGATCAGCCCCATCAGCATGATGATGCTGCCCATGCCCGGTAGCGAAGCGAGCAGCGCCTGCACCACCTTGCGCATGCTCGGGTTGATCGACACCAGGCGCAGCACCCGTAATACGCGCAACGCCCGCAGCACGCTGAACGGCCCGCTGGCCGGCACCAGGGCGATGCCCACCACCAGGCAGTCGAACACCGCCCACGGGTCACGCAGCAGGCCGATGCCACGGGCGATGAAGCGTAGCGCCAGTTCGATCACGAACACCGCGAGAATGAACATATCCACAGGCAACAGCAGCCAGCCCCACTCGCTGACGATCTCCGCCGAGGTAAGCATGCCGAGGATGGCAGCGTTGATCAGGATCAGCGTGGTGATCAGGCGTTGCACCAGGGGGCCGTCCATCACCTCGGCCAGTTTCGGGCGCCATGGGGTGGTCGATGTTGATAAGGAGCTATTCATGCGAAACGTCAGTCGATATCCAACTTGGGTAGGGAGCGGACGATTCTAAGGGTTTCCAGGCTGACGGTGATTACGCGCAAGAACAGTTCCAAGGGGTATTTAGGGTTACCCATTGTTTCGGTTGCCCAGTCGTTGGCGTCGCTGACGATGCCGCTGGCCTTGTCGACACGGACACTTTGCCGCTCTACCACCCAGTCCAGCGCGGGCTTGCCGTTGACGACATAGTCGTAGGCTTCAAGAGGAATACCCGTAACGGTGATCTTGTTGTTGTAGTGCAGGGTGGTCAGATCCTTGTTCTTGCCATACTTCATCTTTTCGACACGGTAATCCGCATCGGTTAGCGAGTTGTTGCCAGTGTCGATTTTTGCCCCTGGGTACATCGGCACGTCTTCGTAGTTAACGTGCAGCTCTCCCAATTCACGACCAGCCTGGCTAAATGCCCAGAAGTCTCTGGCGGTTTTTACCCGAGGAATACGTGGCAGTTCCTTGTTGAGGTTGTCCGCGTAGCGTTCACGGTAATCGGGTGAATGGAGAAGCCCGTAGATGTAATAGAATAGGTCTTCTTTACTCAGCGACTCATTGGGATAGGCAGATTGGAAGTGTGCCAGCCCTTCATCGGTAATCCCGTCGCGGCGGGTCAGTTGACGAGGCTTATCTTGCGGCTGTTCAGCGGGGGAAGTATCGAACAGATCACCCGTGGTCGGCTCTCTCATTTCGCTTCCTCCTCTTCGTAGAGAAACATCGGGAAGCATTGAACCGTATCCAACACGTGCAGGTTCGGTAGGGTATCGGTCATCAGTACCGAGAAGCCGCTGCGGCCGCCCATTTGAGTGATGCAGATCGTGAGATTTTTCGGACGAACGGTCTTGCGCGGAAGGACTGACGCTGCACAATCCTGGCTCGCTGGCTCGCTGGCTCGCTGGCTCGCTGGCTCGCTGGCTCGCTGGCTCGCTGGCTCGCTGGCTCGCTGGCTCGCTGGCTCGCTGGCTCGCTGGCTCGCTGGCTCGCTGGCTCGCTGGCTCGAATAGGTACATCGGGAAGCATTGAGTGCCGCCGTCGCTCTGTAACTCCATAATGTGGTCGGTCATCAGGGCGAATTGACTGTCATTATTATTTCGCTGCTTTATGGAAATAATTCGGTTTTCAGACACTGCATTCGGAAATATACGAGGCATCTGATAAATCATTTCATTAAATCTACGATCATAGTAAAGCCATTGCTTTGTGAAGGGTCTATACAAGCTTGGCGTCAAACTATCTTGCTTAAAGGGGTAGTTCCGCCCTTTAGATAGGTCGTTTTTTAAAGCACGAGTCCAACTGATTTTAGTTGGGTCTGAGTCGATGAATCTATCTAATTCGGATTCCAGTTCTTTTTTGTCGTGGCTCTTGTGTGCTCCTAGGTAACGTAAAACTTCAGAATTGTAGAAGTTAATCATCCTGCTCATATTGAGAACTAAAGATGATTTTGAAGAATTATAAGCCCAAGCATCTCTTTGAGTTTTTACACCCGAAGAATAGTTTCCAAATATTGTAGTTTCATTACCTTTCTTATCGCCTAAAGTGATCAATTCTTTGAAGCTGCTATTCCGCTGCTTTAACCAATCCCCATGCTCATTTGGCGTGATAGCCTGCCAGGTGGAGCTCTCAACACCTGCAACACTGCGGTACGCATTGATCTTTTCCAGCTTCTCCTCACGACTGAGGTAGTCACCGATATCGTGAAAGAAAATCCGGCCGTGCTCTTTGGCATCAGGATTTTTGACCAACAATGAAATCGCAATCGGCGCGCGGCTACCGCTACCAAAGATCTTGCCGCCCTCTTTGCGCGAGAGTTCACCTGAGGTGCGCTGGTTGCCGCGCAGATGGAAAACATGAAGGCTGGAGAACTCGTCGGCCAGGCAGCGGCGTAGGCCAGCAGCGGTGTTGGCTTCGAGGAAGCCGGCATTGGTCACGAAGCCGATGATGCCGCTGTTTTGCAGGCGGTCGCTGGCCCAGCGAATGGCGCGAATGTAACTGTCGTAAAGCGCATTCTTGTTGGTCGCTGTCGACATCGCGGCGTAGGTATCGCGTATGCGCCGATCCAGATGCGGGTAGGCGATATTTTGGTTATTGGCGTTGGCATCGCCCTGGCCAACCGAATACGGCGGGTTACCGATGATCACCCGAATATCCAGATCCTTCTGCCGCTTGCGCCGGGTGCTGTTGTCCACCAGCACGTTATTGACCAGGTCGTCCTTCTCGTACATCTGGAAGGTGTCGGTCAGGCAGATACCCTCGAAGGGCACGTAATCACCGCCGACTATGTCGTGGTAGGTGGTCTCGATATTGATGGCTGCGATGTAGTACGCCAACAGTACAAGTTCGTTGGCGTGGATCTCGTTGCGGTATTTGTCCCTGAGCTGCTCGGGGCTGATCAGGCCGCTTTGCATCAGGCGAGTGATAAAGGTGCCGGTGCCTGTGAACGGGTCGAGGATGTGCACACCTTTGTTGCCCAGAGAGACCCCAAACTCGCTTTTTAACAGGTCATTGACGCTGTGGATAATGAAGTCCACGACCTCCACCGGCGTATAGACGATGCCGAGACGGTCGGTCATTTTCGGGAAGGCGTTGCGGAAGAATTTGTCGTATAGCTCGACCACAATCTTTTGCTTGCCCGCTGCGTTGTCGATACCAGCGGCACGCAGTTTCACGCTGTCGTAGAAGCTCTGCAGGGTATCGGCTTCCTTGCCCAGATGGTGTTGCTGCAGGGCGTCGAGCACGGTCTGCATGGCTCTGGACATGGGATTGTTACGGGTGAAGCTGTATTGCTCGAACAGGGCATCGAACACCGGTTTGGTAATCAGGTGCTGAGCCAGCATCTCGACGATCTCGCCATCGCTGATGCTGTCGTTGAGGTCATCGCGCAGTTCTTCGGCGAAGCGCTCGAAAGCGGCGATTTCCTCGGTATTGCCTGGTGTGTCGAGAATGGCGCGAATACGGCCGATATGGGTGTTGGCGATCTTGGCGATGTCGCCGGCCCAGTCTTCCCAATGCTGACGGTTACCAACCTTGTCGACGATTTTGGCGTAGATGGCCCGTTCGATCTCGCCTACTTCGTAGGCCATCTCGTTCTGCTGGGTCATCTGCCCTTCGGCGTCGTAACGGCTGCGGCTTTCACCGATGCCGTACTGGCCTTTACCTGCGCCGAAAGAGCTGCTGCCGCGCTTGGGTTTTTTCTCGACTTTGTCGGTGATGGCGATGACTTCCATCTTGCGTGGGTCAGGGCCGTTGAGGTCGAGCTTGTTGATGGTGGCGTCGAAGCTGTCGTCGTGAGAGCGCAGTGCTTGCAGCACCTGCCACACCACCTTGTAGACCTGATTGTCGTTCAGGGCTTCGTGAGGCGTCATGCCAGAGGGAATCACCACGGGCAGCACAACGTATCCGCGTTTCTTGCCAGGGGCGGTACGCATCACACGGCCCACGGACTGCACGACATCCACCTGTGAGTTACGCGGGGTTAGAAACAGCACGGCATCCAGCGCCGGTACATCCACCCCTTCGGACAGGCAGCGTACGTTGCTGAGGATACGGCAGGTGTTGGTAGGGGGTTGCTCTTTCAGCCAGGTCAGCTTGGCTTCTTTCTGGCCGGCATTCATGCCGCCGTCCACATGCTCCGCCTCGCAGATCAGTCGAGATGCTGGATCGATCTTTTCAGAGGCCTGATAGGCATTCACGACCTTCTCGAACATGTCAGCGATATTGGTCGAGCTGACTTTGTGCTTGCTGCCTTTGTAGTTGGGCGAGATGACCTGGCAAAACGCGACGGCGCGTTGCATCGGTTGCCCGTCGCCTTCCAACTGTTCCGTCAGCCCCTGTTTGGCGAGCGCTTTCCAGCAACCGACGATTTTGGCTGCGTCATCGACCTTGAGTTGGTTGTTCCCGTCTTTGAGCAACTCCTGGAGGCGACGGTTGATGGCGTTTTCCTCTACCGCCAGAACCAGCACCTTGTAATCAACCAGCAGCCCACGTTTGACTGCTTCGGAGAAGTTGATGACGAACAGCTCTTTGCCGTAAAGCGCAGGATCGTCCATTGAGCAGAGGGTTACGTCGTCGGACTCCGCCTTGATCTTGGCGTTGTCACCATAGATGCGCGGTGTGGCCGTCATGTACAGACGCTTGGTAGCGAGAATGTCGCGGGCATCGTGAATGCGTACGAAGTTGCTTTCGTCATCGTTGCCAAAGGTCGCGCCGGTGGTGCGATGGGCCTCGTCGCAGATGACCAGGTCGAACTGGGTCAGGCCATGGTCGTGCTGGGCGCGGCTGATGACGTCGATGGAGTGGTAAGTGGAAAACACCACGCTCATGTGTTGGTCATCGTGGCGCTTGAGCATTTCCGCTGCGAGGCGGTGATCCTTGGTCGTGGCGGGGTAGCGCAGCTCGTGGGTGAAGACCTGCATGCTGTCATCGTCAGCTTTGCGTTTCTTGCCAACGTCGCTGTCGGAGCACACGGCAAAACTGTGCAGCGGTGTATGACTTTCCTGTGTCCATTCCGTCAGGGTTTGCGACAGCAGTGACAGGCTGGGCACCAGGAACAGTACTCGTTTGCCACGGCCTGCCAGCTTTTCGGCAATCTTCAGACTGGTGAAGGTTTTGCCTGTGCCGCATGCCATGATCAATTTGCCGCGATCCGCTGTCTGCAAGCCCGCTACAACTGCGTTCAAGGCGGTTTGCTGATGCTCGCGCAGCTTCTTTTTCGGCTTGAGGGCAACGGCTTGTTTTGGCTGATACTGCGTCCAGTCGATCTGGCTGCTTTCCAAGTCGGAAAGCAGCACTGTAATGACAGGCTTGTCACGACCTTGAACCAGTGCAGTGACATGTTCCGAAGCTTGGCTGGTAGTCAGAACCAGCAGGCCATCGGTGTAGGGAGACTTGCCCATGGCACTCAGGAAGGAGTCGATGCCGTCGCCTTTGCGGAGGGTGGCACCTGCCTCGTAGAACTTGGCCTGAATGGCAAAAATACGTGGATTTTGCGCAACGGCTTCGATGGCAACCAGGTCGATGCCGGCATCTGTGCCAGGATCCAGATGGCCATGCTGCATCCAGTACTTGCGCCATTCCTCCCAGAGGAAGACTTGGCCATTGAACAAGTCGATATAGGACGGCTCGTTCAGGAGATAGGCTTTGACCAGCTGTTCGAAGTAGGTGCCCTTTTCACGTTCGGTCAGGGCGGCTCCGCGATAGTGGTCGAGTAGTTGCAATAGTGCGGTCATAGCGCTCAAGCCTTGTCGTGAAAGTCGTGCGGCGCGTTGGTATTGAGCGCCTGGGGTATCAGGAGACTGATCGGTAGGGCAAACAGTCGCTCGCCGAACGGCAGGATGCTGTCACCATCGTAGAAAACCACGCCCGCAGCGAAGCGTTCTGCACAGGCGACCTTCAATTTGTGCAGCGCCTTGAAGTCGGAGGCGGTGACGGTGGCGGCTGCCTTGATCTCGATGCCGGCCAGTTGCTGGCCCTGTTCGATGATGATGTCCACCTCCACCTGATCCTTATTGCGGAAATGGTAGAAGACCAGGTCGCTGTCGTGCCAGTCCGCTTGTTTGCGCAATTCCTGATAGATGAAGGTTTCCAGCAGTTGACCCAGCAGCGCCTTGTCTTGCCACAGGCTTTTGCTGGTGACGCCGAGCAAGGCACACGCCAGCCCGGTATCGGTCAGGTGCATCTTCGGTGTTTTGATCAAGCGACTGAGGCGGTTGCTATGCCAGGGTTGCAATTGCTCGATCAGGAATATCTGTTCGAGCAATGCCAAATAGTTCGTGATGGTCGGCCGGCTGACGGCGAAGGGAGAAGCCAGGTCTGCTGCGTTGAACAGCCGGGCTGTCTGGCTAGCCGAGAGACTCAGGAGCCGAGGCAGGATATCCAGGTTGTGGATATTGGCGATGTCCCGGACATCGCGCTGAATCAGTGTAGTGATGTAGTCCTGATACCAAGCCCTACGGCGCCTTTCGTTGCTGCGTGCGATGGCGGAGGGGTAACCGCCTAGGCTGATGGTGTCTGCCAAGGATTCCCGCAGGCTGGCAAAGCGACGAGTTTGCGCGCTTGAGCCGAAATCTGCTCGGAATAGCTCTTCGAAAAAGGAGGGTTTTTGCCCTGCGATTTCGCACTGGGCCAATGGCCGCAGATGGATGATTTCCATACGCCCAGCCAGCGAGTCGGCCAGTTTGGGAAGCAGCAACACGTTGGCTGATCCGGTCAGGATGAAGCGCCCCGGCTTTCTGTTCTGGTCGACACTGGCCTTGATGCTGGTGAAGAGCTCAGGAGTGCGCTGAATTTCGTCGAGAATGACTTTCTCGGGAAGACTCTTGATGAATCCAACGGGGTCGGCTTTGGCTGCCTGCAACTGGTTGTCATCGTCGAAGCTGATGTAGTGATGACCTTCGTCTTTGCCAATCGCTTGAGCCAGGGTGGTTTTGCCGCATTGGCGCGAGCCATGGATCAGAACGACCGGTGTGTCCTGCAACGCTTCGCGTAGCGAGCTTTCGGAGTATCTGTCGTAGTGCATGGGGTTAACCGGCGAAACAAGTGCGCGAAGCCTAGCCTAGCGCTCGTACGAATGAAAGTTTAGCTTCGGCTATGTGTAAATATACTTTCGTCCATGTGTAAGAATGAATTAGTTCGTCCATGTGTGGATTCTTCGAGGACTCAGGTTGCTCTATTCATTTTCATTAATGAGATAGCTTGAACAATACTGCCGGACGGATTGCGGATCATTGGCCTGCGCTATTTGCCACAGGCCTAGCTTTCTCGGTAGTTATAGCGTGTGCCGTTGCAGCCCTACCGCGCAGACAATTCCCTTCCGACTGCTAGCCGATTTACCCGGATGACGGTCGGGCAAACACCTTGAACAGATCAACCTCTTCGCTTTCCGGGGGAGCCAGGCGCAAACGCTGTTCGATATTCAGCAGGTGTTCCTCCATGCACCGCGTCGCCTGTTGAACATTGCCGTCGAGCAGGGCCGTAGCCAGAGCCTCGTGCTCGTTGTGCGAGCACTGGATGCCGCTGTGGTTCTCATAAAGGGCGATGATCAGCGAGCTACGGGCGATCAGGCCTTCGAGCATCTCGCCCAGGGTGCTGTTGCCGGCGATACGGGCCAGCAGGCGATGGAAATCGCCTGACAGGCGGATGAATTCGGGTTTGGCCGGCTCGTGCCCAAGTGCCAACTCGGACTTCAGGTGTGCTTCGATGGCGCGGCGGTCGAGCGCTTGCATGCGCTTGCAGGCTTCCTCGATCAGTGCCTTTTCGATCACCCGGCGGGCGGCGAACACTTCGCGGGCCTGTTGCGGCGTGGGTTCTTCGACAAAGGCGCCACGGTTCATCTCCAGGCGCACCAGCTTGAGGTGAGCCAGGTCGCGCAGGGCACTGCGGATGTGGTTACGGTTGGCCTGGAATACCTCTACCAGGTTGAGTTCGGTCAGGCGTGTACCGGGCGGTAGACGCTGCTCGACGATGGCATCGTAGATCGCGTTATAGATGCGTTGCACTTCACGAATGACGTGACTGGCCATGGGCGATGCTCGTTTGCGGGGAAGCCAGGGCGGCTGAAGCTTGGTTACAGTGTAATTGTTAACAATGAAGTGGCAAAGGGGGAGAGCTACGCGGGTCGGTGCACACCTTTGTCGCATTGCCCTATTGTTGTGCATTAAAGCGCGACTTTTCAGGGTTTCACCTGGCAAGTCAGGTGTGCATAGTCGTATTCAGGGTGACAGAAAAACTATCTGGTTTTCAGCCAGATACGCCGGGGCGGCAAAATTCCAGCACGCTTTATATGTACCGAAGTGAATGCCTGGCACAACGGTTGCTAACACTTATTTTATAATTGTTAGCAATTTAGGCGGCAAGCATGTCTGGGAAAGGTCAGGTCGAGCTGGTGGCGGTACACAAGGCCTACGGTGCGCGGGTGGCGGTCACTGATATCCACCTGAAGATTCCCAGTGGCAGCTATTGCTGCCTGCTCGGCCCCAGCGGCTGCGGCAAGAGCACCACCTTGCGCATGCTGGCCGGGCACGAAGAGGTGAGCGAGGGCGACATCCTCATGGATGACCGCAACGTCACCGAATTTTCGCCGACCCAGCGCGGCACGGCGATGATGTTTCAGAACTACGCGCTGTTCCCGCACATGAGTTGCCTGGACAACGTCGCCTTCGGCCTGCGCATCGCCGGCATGGCCAAGGCCGAGCGCCACGCCAAGGCCCGCGAGCTGCTGACGCTGGTGAACATGCAGGACTACGCCGAGAGTTACCCCGAGCAGCTTTCCGGTGGCCAGCAGCAGCGCGTGGCACTGGCCCGAGCACTGATTACCCAGCCGGATGTGGTGCTGCTCGACGAGCCGCTGTCCGCCCTCGACCCATTCTTGCGGATTCGCATGCGCAAGGAGCTCAAGGCGATCCAGAAGCAATTGGGGCTGACCTTCATTCACGTCACCCACTCCCAGGAAGAAGCGTTTGCCCTGGCCGATCTGGCGGTGGTGATGGACGGTGGCAAGATCCAGCAGGTCGCGCCGCCCCGGGAATTGTTCGAGCGGCCGGCCACTCCTTTTGTCGCGCAATTCATCGGCGGCCACAGCCTGATGCGCGGCGAGCTGACTAAGCGCGAGGCGGATCGCGTGGTACTCAGCGTCGAAGGTGCAGGGCAGGGCAGCCTGAGTCCGGCGCAACTGGGCGACGACTATGCCGAGGCCGTCGTGGGCACGCCGCTGGCGTTCTCGGTGCGCTGCGATCACCTGGACATCCTGCCGCCTGGCAGCGTTCCGCCAGCCGGGCAGTTTGGCTTGCCTGCGCGGGTCTGCGATGTCGAGTTCCAGGGCGCCTTCATCTATGTCGAATGCCAGACCGCCAGCGCTACACCGCTGATGGTTTACCTGGCCGACCGCCAGTGCCAGGTACCCGAGGTGGGCGCCGAGGTCACCCTGGCCTGGGACGCCGCGCACCTCAACCTGTTCTCCCCGCAACACGCCAACCCGACCAAGGAGGTTCACTGATGAGCGAGCACGACGACAGCACCCCGCAACTCCCCGCCGAAACCCCGCAGGTGGAATCCGCCAAGGGACTGTCCAGGCGCAGCCTGATCAAGGGCCTGGGGGTGGCCTCGGCGGTGGCCGTGGGTTCCGGCGCGATCACCGGTTTTCCGATGATCTGGGCGCAGAACATCAAGAACATCACCTTGCGTCAGTTCGGCACCGGGGTGTCCAACCTCAACGACATCGCCATGAAGGCCAAGGAAGATCTGGGCATCACTCTGCAACTCACCGCGCTGGACTCCGATGCGGTGGCGCAGCGGGCGGTGACTCAGCCACGTTCCTTCGACATTGCCGACATCGAGTACTGGATCGGCAAGAAGGTGTTTCCGTCCGGCACCATGCAGGCCATGGACACCCAGCGCCTGAAGAATTTCGACAAGATCTCGCCGCTGTTCATCAACGGCAAACTGAATGCCGATTCGGTGATCGCCCAAGGCACGGCGCCGCACACCGTTGGCTTCGTCGAAAGCGCCGATTCGCTGAAGTTCGCCAGTGAGCCGACCCGCTGGATGACCCTGGTGCCGACCATCTACAACGCCGACACCCTGGGCATTCGCCCGGATCTGGTCGGGCGCCCGATCAAGAACTGGCGCGACATCATGGATCCGGCTTTCAAGGGCAAGACCTCGATCCTCAATATCCCGTCCATCGGCATCATGGACGCGGCGATGATCTGTGAATCCATGGGTGAGATCACCTACGGCGACAAGGGCAACATGACCCAGGCCGAGATCGACAAGACCATCGCCATCCTCATGCAGGCGAAGAAAGACGGCCAGTTCCGCGCCTTCTGGAAGAGCTTCGATGAGTCGGTGAACCTGATGGCCTCCGGTGAGGTGGTGATCCAGTCCATGTGGTCGCCGGCCGTGGCCGCCGTGCGCAGCCGCGGTGTGGCCTGCACCTACCAGCCGCTGGAAGAGGGCTATCGCGCCTGGGGCGGCGGTATTGGCCTGGCCAAGCACCTCAGCGGTCTGGAGCTGGATGCAGCCTATGAGTACATCGACTGGTACCTATCGGGCTGGGTCGGTGCCTACCTCAACCGCCAGGGCTACTACAGTGCCGCACCAGAGACCTCCAAGCAGTACATGAGTGCCGATGAGTGGGGCTTCTGGATGGAGGGCAAGGTCGCCCAGAGCGACATTCTCAGCCCGGACGGCAAGGTCATGGAAAAGGCCGGCGCGGTGCGTGATGGCGGCTCCTATGAGCAGCGCATGGGCAGCGTGGCCTGCTGGAACTCGGTGATGGACGAGAACCGCCACATGGTTCGCAAGTGGAACGAGTTCATCGTTTCCTGACCCGGCCATAGCGGTGGATGACGCTGTTTCATCCACCGCTATGCCTGCGACACCCCACTTTTCCGCGTACTGGATTCGATATGCGCACCGGACTCGCCAACATCAGCCACCTGCAAGCCATGCCGCTGGCGCTGACCCTGTTGCTGTTCCTGGTCTTCCCCATCATGGTGATCGTGGTGGTGAGCTTCTGGGACTACGACTCCTACCAGTTGATCCCGGACTTCATCTTCGGCAACTACCAGTACCTGCTGTCCTCGCCGACGACCTTGCAGGCGTACCTGAATACCTTCAAGTACGCCCTGCTGACCTGGCTGATCACCCTGACGCTGGGCTTTACCGTGGCCTACTACCTGGCCTTCCACATTCGCAGCAACAAGGTGCAAACCTTGCTGTTTCTGCTGTGCACCATCCCGTTCTTCACCTCCAACATCATCCGCATGATTTCCTGGATACCGCTGTTGGGGCGCAATGGTCTGGTCAACAGCAGCCTGATCGGCGCCGGGCTGATCGACCAGCCGCTGGAGTTTCTGCTGTACAGCGATTTCTCCATCGTTCTGGCCTATGTGCACCTGTACACCCTGTTCATGGTGGTGCCGATCTTCAACACCATGATGCGCATCGACCGCCGCCTGATCGAGGCTGCGCGGGACGCCGGGGCGCAGACCTGGCAGATCCTCCTGCTGGTTATCGTGCCGCTGTGCAAGTCGGGCATCCTCATCGGCAGCATTTTCGTACTGACCCTGGTGATGGGCGACTTCGTTACCGTGCGCATCATGGGCGGCGGCCTGCATGCTTCGGTCGGCGTGCTGATCCACAACGAGATCAGTTTGCTGCAATACCCGGCGGCTGCGGCCAGTGCCGTGGTGCTGCTGGCCACGGTGTTGCTGATGCTGGTGGTGATGTTCCGCCTGGTGGATATCCGTAAGGAGCTATGACCATGAAATCCAAGGCACGGCCGTTGAGCTTTTATTGCCTGAGCCTGTTCTTCGCCCTGTTCGTGCTGTTTCTCTACGGGCCGACGCTGACCATCGGCATTCTCTCGTTCCAGGGGCCGGGCGGCGGACTGACCTTTCCCATGAACGGCATGTCCCTGCACTGGTTTCACAACCTGTTCCAGGCCCAGCAGGTGGGCGATTTCGCCGGCGCCTTCAGCCGTTCGATTCTCTTGGGCATCGCGGTGATGGCCTGCACCCTGGTGTTTTCGGTGCTCGCCGGGTTCGCTTACCGACGCCCATTCGCTGGCAGTCAGGCACTGTTCTACCTGACGTTGGCGAGCCTGATCATTCCGTCGATTCTGGTCAGTCTGGGCATTGGCCTGATGTTCGATCGCCTCGGCTGGGAGCCGATCTGGTACAGCTCGGCCTTTGGCGCGCACCTGACATGGACCTTGCCGTTCGGCCTGCTGATCATGTTCGCCGTGTTCAACCGCTTCAACCGCGCCTACGAAATGGCTGCGCGCGACCTCGGCGCGAGCTCCTGGCAAACGGTACGCCTGATCGTTCTGCCGCTGATTGCACCGAGCCTGTTCGGCGTGGCGCTGTTCGGCTTCACCCTGTCCTACGACGAGTTCGCCCGCACCCTGATGGTCTCCGGCAGCTTCAATAGCCTGCCCCTGGAAATTTTCGGCATGACCACCAACGTCACCACACCGGTGCTCTATGCGCTGGGCACACTGACCACGCTGTTTTCCCTGGCGCTGATTGGTCTGGTGCTGCTGTTGATGAGCCTGAGCCAGCGCATGAGAAAGCCAGCATGAAGATTCGCGTGATCAACCCCAATGGCTCGGCGGGCATGGCCCAGTTGCTGGAGGCAACCTGCCAGGGTATCAAGGCCGCGGATACGCAGTTGAGTGTGATCCATCTGCCCGGCTCGGTGGCGAGTATCGAGGGCGCTGCCGATGGCGTGTGCGCGGCTTATCACCTGCTGGGAGCGATGCGCCAAGGCCAGGAAGAGGGCGTGCAAGGCGTCGTGATCGCCTGTTTCGACGACACCGGCCTGGATGCCGCCCGCGAGTTGGCCAGTGGCCCGGTGCTGGGCATTGGCGAAGCGGCCATGCACGCGGCGAGCATGCTGAGCGTGCGCTACTCGATCCTTACCAGCCTGCCGCGCTCGATCCATATCATCGAGCGCAACATGCACAGCTATGGCCTGCAGCGGCGCTGCGCCAATATCCATGCGGCGGATATTCCGGTGCTGGAGTTGGAGCGCGACCCCGCCCATTACCTGCGCCTGCGCGCCCTGGGTCAGCAGATCCTGCGCGATGACCGCAGCGAATGCCTGGTGATGGGCTGCGCTGGCATGAGCCAGTGGGCGCAGCGCCTGCAGGAGGATCTCGGCGTGCCGGTGGTCGATGGGGTGCAGGTGGCGCTGAAATGGGTGGAGTCGCTGGTGCAGCTGGGGCTGGGCAGCAGCAAGAGCCTGAGCTATGCCTGGCCGCGCAGTAAGGCTGTTTAGCAGGCGTGCGCTACTGACTCACACTGTTCGTCCTGAGAGCCAGCGGCCCTGGCGATGATGCCGGCTCCTAAAACTACCTCGGCTTTGGCTTCCTGCGTCGCTCTACCTCCTGCATCCATGCAGTCGTGCGTTGTCATCGCCGCATTGAAAACAGCCTCGGATGCGAGTCCAGGCTAGGCGCCCCCATCAAACCGCCCATTTACAGCGGTAAACTCCGCCTTCTCGCTTGTTCCTGTCGTTCGCTGACTGTCTCGCCGAGTTTTTGCTGCACTAAGGCCGGTAAGGATGGTGTTCGATCCAGTGACGGGCAATATCGACTCGGCGCGCCACCCAGACGCGATCATGAGCCTCGATATGATCGAGAAAGCGTTGCAGTGCTCGGAAGCGTCCAGGGCGACCGACCAGCCTGGCGTGCAGGCCGACCGACATCATTTTCGGCGCGGTTTCGCCCTCGGCATAGAGTACGTCGAAGGTGTCTCGCAGGTAGGCGAAGAACTGATCACCACTATTGAATCCGCCAGGGCTCGAGAAGCGCATGTCATTGGCGTCGAGGGTATAGGGCACGATCAGGTGCGGCTGGCGGGTACCGTCGCTGATCTGCACATTGCTCCATAACGGCAGGTCGTCGCCGTAGTAATCGCTGTCGTAGAGGAAGCCGCCATGCTCGACCACCAGGCGCCGAGTGTTGGGGCTGTCCCTGCCGGTGTACCAGCCGAGTGGTGGCGCCCCGGTGAGCCGGGTGATCACTTCGATTGCGCGCTGCAGATGTTCCCGTTCGAGGTCGGCGGATGCATCCTGGTAGTGCAGCCAGCGCCAGCCGTGGCTGGCGATCTCGTGGTTGCGTGCGACCAGCGCCTGGGTGATCTCCGGGCAGCGTTCCAGGGCCATGGCGACGGCGAAGGCGGTGAGCGGCAGGTCGCGGCGCTGGAACTCATCGAGGATGCGCCACACACCTGCGCGGGATCCGTATTCGTACATCGACTCCATGCTCATGTGGCGATCGGGAAAGCTCTGGGCGCCGACGATTTCGGAGAGGAATGTCTCGCTCTGGCGATCACCATGCAACACGCAGTTCTCGCTGCCTTCCTCGATGTTGAGCACGAACTGGACAGCGATGCGCGCGTTGCCCGGCCACTTCGGGTTAGGCGGGTTGCCGGCGTATCCGCGCAGGTCGCGAGGGTAGTGTTGAGTCTGCTGAGCCATGGACGATTTCTTCCTTTTCGATCATATCGGCGTCGAGTCGCTGAAGTGGCCACTTTACGGCCATCGGCCAGTGGTTCGTGCACCTCGACGCGCGATTCTTGCAACCTTCACGCCATCTCGGGTCTGTGCGCAACTGGAGCGTCGGAGTAGCCGATTTCTCCGATAAATAGCCTACAGAGCTGTTCGCGCTTGATGCGCGACGGGCTGATATCGAGTCGGCTCAATGTGTCGGCGGGTTCCTGTCGGGATTGCCGAACCCGACGCGGATCATTAGCCTGCGCCCTTTGCCATGGGCCGGATGGCCTTAACAGAGCGACGGATGACGGCATGAGCGAGCAAGGCAGCAATATCACCTACTACCTGGAAATGCACAGCCCCGAGCAGGTACGTGGCAAGGCGTTGCCGGACGACCTGCAGATCGTCGAATGCCGGATCAAGCAGTTCCCGCTCAACCGTTTTCTCTACCAACTGGTGGGTGGGCCCTGGGGCTGGACGGACAAATTGTCCTGGTCGGATGCGCAGTGGCGCGAGCTGATCGAGAGCGACGAACACCGCACCTGGATTGCCTACCACCAGGGCGCCATCGCTGGTTACTACGAGCTGCAGCGTGACGCCGAGGGCTCGGTGGAAATCCTCTATTTCGGCCTGGCCGAGGCGTTCTTCGGTCAAGGTTTCGGCGGCCCGCTGCTGAGCCATGCGCTGCAATCCGCCTGGGCCTGGCCGGGTACCCGGCGGGTCTGGGTGCACACCTGCAGCCTCGATCACCCCAGCGCCCTGGCCAACTATCAGGCGCGTGGGCTGCAGCTGTATCGTCAGGAACTCGAAGGCTGAGGCGGCATTCTGCGGTGACATCCCGGCCGCCCTGCTGTCGAAGACTGGGCGAGCCAAGTCGCGGTCACTGAACGGAGTCTTACATGCCGATGCCTAGTTTGAAGTTCCTGCCACTCTGCCTGCTGGTGCTGCCGTTCATGGCTACGGCCCAGCAGCAGATTCAGCCTGGCCTCTGGGAAATCACCTCGAAGAACATGCAACTGGGCGGCAAGGCGCTGCCAAGCAGCGACGTGATGCTGCAGCAGTTCAAGAATCTGCCGCGCGAACAGCGCGAGATGATGGAAAGGGCGATGGCCCAGCAGGGTATCCAGTTGGGCGACAAAGGCGTGCAGTACTGCATCAGCCAGGCGCAGATCGATGCCCAGAACATCCCTCTGCAGGATCCCAACTGCCGCCAGCAGATCACCTCACGCAGCGATGATCGCTGGGTGTTCAACTTCACTTGCCCGCAGGGTCAGGGGCAGGGCGAGGCGCGTTTTCTCGACGACAAGTCCTTCACTACTCAGGTCAGCGGCGAATTCGACAGCGGCGTCGGCCGCCAGCAGGGCAGCATGGAGTCCGACGCCCGCTGGGTGTCAGCCGATTGCGGTGGCCTGAAACCGAGCCAGCGCTGAGGCAACCGTAGCGCTACAGTATCGGCGAGATCAGCCGCGCCACGCGCATGCCCAGCTGCTGTAGGCGGTGGACTTCGCGGCGGTCGGCGCCGACCAGTTCGCGGGACTGGCTGAAATCGGTTTCGAGCATGGCTTCGACCTGGCGGGCGAACTCCGTGTCGACCGTCACCAGAGTGATCTCGAAGTTGAGACGGAAGGAACGGTTGTCCAGGTTGGCGCTGCCTACCACGCCGATATCCTGATCGATCAGCGCGACCTTCTGGTGCAGAAAGCCCGGCAGGTAGCGGAAGATCCGCACCCCGGCGCGCAGCGCTTCCAGTGCGAACAGGTTGGACGCGGCGTAGACGATGCGGTGATCCGGTCGCGACGGCAGCAGGATGCGCACGTCCACGCCGCGCAGTACCGCCAGGCGCAGGGCTGAGAACAGGGCTTCGTCGGGGATGAAGTAAGGGCTGGTCAGCCAGATGCGTTCACGGGCCGCGTTGAGCATTTCCACGAACAGCAGCGAACAGGTTTCCTGGGCATCCGCCGGGCCACTGGTGATCACCTGGCAGAGCATACCTTCGTCCGGATAGCGCTCCGGCAGTAGCAGTGGTGGCAGCTTGCGGGTGGCCCAGAACCAGTCCTCGGCGAAGGATTCCTGCAGGCAGGCCACGGCCGGGCCGTGTACTTCCACATGGGTGTCGCGCCACGGCGATAGCCGCGGATTCTCGCCCAGGTACTCGTCGCCGACGTTGTGCCCGCCGAGAAATCCCAGCTCGCCATCCACCACCACGATTTTGCGATGGTTGCGAAAATTCAGCTGGAAGCGATTGAACAGACTGCCGCCAGTGGGAAAGGCGTACATGTGTACGCCGCCGTCGCGCAGCCGTTTGATGTAGCGACGCGGCAGGGCGTGGCTGCCGACCGCGTCGAACAGAAAGTGTACTTGCACCCCAGCGGCTGCACGTTCGAGCAGGATCTCCTGCAGGCGGCGGCCGAGTTTGTCGTCGTGGACGATGAAGAACTGGATGAGGATCACCTGACGTGCCTTGGCCAGGGCCTGGAAAATCGCCTCGAAGGTCGCCTGGCCATCGATCAGCAGGCTCACCTGATTGTTCGCCAGGCAGGGCATGCGACCCAAGCGCGGTAGGGCGCGTAGTTGGCCGTAGGCTTCCGATTCACCGGCGGCGATGGCTTCCTCGACCCACGGCCGCCAGTCGAGGGTGGCCATGGCCTTGTGCATCTGCTTGTCCACCTGGCGACGCGCTTCGATGTAGGCGTAAAAACGGCTGCGTCCGAAAACCACATAGGGAAGCAGCGTCAGATAGGGCATGAAGAACAGCGACAGCGCCCAGGCAATCGCGCCCTGGGCAGTGCGTACGGTCAGGATCGCGTGCACGGCAGCGATCGCCCCAAGGCCGTGAATCGCCGCGATCAGATAGCCGAAGAAATGCTGTATGCCGAATTCCATTACCGTTCGCTTAATGGCTGCTGTGCCAGCATAGACCACGCTGTTGGCTGGACGTCACCGATAGATAGCAGCATTGCATGTGACACGAAGTGAGTCAGCCTGTGCGGTAGCCCGCGCTTCGGGATATCTGGGTGGCGCTGGTGAGCAGGGTTTCACGCAGGGCCTGGCGATTGGTTTCATCATCCATCACCGCATCCGGGCCGGACAGGTTGATGGCGGCGACGATACGTCCGCTGTGGTCGCGAACAGGCGCGGCGATGGCGGTGGAGTAGTCCGAGCGATGCAGGACGAAACCTCGGGCGCGGTCTTCGTCGCTCATGCGCAGCAGCTCCGGAAGCGTCTTCGGTGCAGGGGCCGGGTAGCCATCCAGGCGTACATGTCCGTAGAGACCGGCCAGGGCGTTTTCATCCAGCTCGCTGAGCAGCACGCGGCCCAGAGCGGTGACGTGGCAAGGCAGGCGGGTGCCGATCGGCACATTGACCGACAGCCGTTGGGCGGCGAAGGCGCGATACAGATAGACCACTTCGGTGTGCTCGCGGATGCCCAGGTGGCAGGACATCGAGGTGCGGTCGCGCAGGGCGTTGAGGTGGGGCATGGCGATGTCCACCAGGTCGCGGCTGGCCAGGTAGGCGAAACCATCGCAGAGCACCTGGGGGCCAAGCTCGTAACTGTTGGTGCCGAGCTTGTTCAGGTAACCCATGTCGGTGAGGGTCACCAGGATGCGGTAGATGGCCGAGACGCTGACGCCGAGGCGCTCGGCGATGACATTGCTGCTCAGGCTGCGCTCGCCGGCACTGAACATCTGCACGATGCTCAGGCCGCGCTGCAGCGCCGGTACACGGTAGTCGCTCTCGCGCTCCAGCTCTTCTTTGTCGGCAGCCATGGTGATCGTTTCCGTATTGGTGGTTCGTGGGTAGCCCGGGTCGAGCGCAGCGATACCCGGGGCCGTCGCCGATAGCTCCCAGGCTCCAGCGTGGGTCGATGAAGCGTGACCCACGCTACAAGAGCACCCACACCAGTTGAATTCGTAATTAGATGGACTCGCCCCCGCCGAGGCGTCGATGCGCCACGGTGGCATTCTAATGATGACCAACGGCAGCGAGGGCAAGGCCATGCAAAAGCGTACGACGAAATCGCCAGCAGCGCATCCAG
>NZ_QJUI01000003.1 GCF_004327285.1 Phytopseudomonas daroniae | reverse complement strand
GTCTGTTGCGGCTGCAGCACAAGCCGAGCCGCTTTTGAGTTAGAAGACCAAACCTGCTCGCCATCTCTCCGCGCTGCCCCGCACGTCATATTTCGGGAAGAACCGAAGCAGATGAGTGCCACCACTGCCCAGCAGAGAGGATCGAATGGCGTTCGAACGGTGGCTGCACAGGCTCCGAAGGCACCACACCTGACCAATACTGCTGCGCAGCCGTGGCATGCCAGCCCTTCAGCCAATCGTGATCGTTGGCCAGATAGGCCGCGATCAATGCCAGCTCGGCAGCGGACAAACCGCGCACCTCCATTTCACCGGGAGGCTCGTCGGACAGACGCGCAAGGCTGCTGGCCTCATCAAGGGCACAAGTCAGCCGTCGCAATAAACGCCCGTAGGGATCCGTCTCATCATCGATACTTGCTAAATGCTCCATCGCACACCTCCGGGCAGGACGCCCTACAAATGAGCTTAGCGCTCAGCCCGGGACGAGCCGGGTACCGCGACAAACGGCGACGCACACGCCCGGCAGAGCAATCAGCGTTTCCCTCCGTCAAGGGGGGTCATGTATGCTACGGCGTTTCCCGAAAGCCCCTTTCCCTAGCGCAAGTAGCCATGCACGAACAGTATCAGCCACGCGAAATCGAAGCCGCCGCGCAATCCCATTGGGATTCGCAGAACTCCTTTGTAGTCAGCGAACAGCCCGGCAAGGACACGTTCTATTGCCTGTCAATGTTCCCCTACCCGAGCGGCAAGCTACACATGGGGCACGTGCGCAACTACACCATCGGTGACGTGATTTCCCGTTACCAGCGCATGCTGGGCAAGAACGTGCTGCAGCCGTTGGGCTGGGACGCCTTCGGCATGCCGGCGGAAAACGCTGCCATCGACAACAACGTCGCACCGGCCAAGTGGACGTACGAAAACATCGACTACATGAAGACCCAGCTCAAGAGCCTGGGCCTGGCCATCGACTGGTCGCGTGAAATCACCACCTGCAAGCCGGACTACTACCGCTGGGAACAGTGGCTGTTCACCCGCCTGTTCGAAAAAGGCGTGATCTACCGCAAGAACGGCACCGTGAACTGGGATCCGGTCGACCAGACCGTACTGGCCAACGAGCAGGTCATCGACGGTCGCGGCTGGCGCTCGGGCGCGCTGATCGAGAAGCGCGAAATCCCCATGTACTACTTCAAGATCACCGCCTACGCGGATGAGCTCTTGAGTAGCCTGGATGAACTGGATGGCTGGCCGGAACAGGTCAAGACCATGCAGCGCAACTGGATCGGCAAATCCCGCGGCATGGAAGTGCAGTTCCCCTACGATCAGGCATCGATCGGCGAAGCCGGCACTCTGAAAGTGTTCACCACCCGCCCCGACACCCTGATGGGCGCGACCTATGTCGCGGTGGCCGCCGAGCATCCTCTGGCTACCCTCGCAGCGCAGGGCAATGCCGAGTTGCAAGCCTTCATCGATGAATGCAAGAGCGGCAGCGTGGCCGAGGCCGACGTTGCCACCCAGGAAAAACACGGCATGCCAACGCCGCTGTTCGTCGAGCACCCGCTGACCGGAGAGAAGCTGCCGGTGTGGGTCGCCAACTACGTGCTGATGCACTACGGCGATGGCGCGGTCATGGCCGTACCCGCCCACGACGAGCGTGACTTCGAGTTCGCCACCAAGTACGGGTTGCCGATCAAGGCCGTGGTTCGCACCAGTGCCGGCGACGAAACGCCTGCACCCTGGCAGGCCGCATACAACGAACATGGCCAACTGATCAACTCCGGCGAATTCGACGGCCTGGATTTCGCCGGCGCGTTCGACGCCATCGAAGTCGCTCTGCTGAAGAAGAAACTCGGCGCCTCGCGCACCCAGTTCCGCCTGCGCGACTGGGGCATCAGCCGCCAGCGCTACTGGGGCTGCCCGATCCCGATCATCCACTGCGATAGCTGCGGCGACGTGCCGGTGCCGGAAGATCAACTGCCGGTGGTGCTGCCCGAAGACGTGGTGCCCGATGGTGCCGGCTCGCCCCTGGCACGCATGCCGGAGTTCTACGCGTGCAGTTGTCCGAAGTGTGGCGCGCCAGCCAAACGTGAAACCGACACCATGGATACGTTCGTCGAATCGTCCTGGTATTACGCCCGCTACGCCTCCCCGCATTACGAGGGCGGCCTTGTCGAGCCAAACGCGGCCAACCACTGGCTGCCGGTGGATCAATATATCGGTGGTATCGAACACGCGATTCTGCACCTGCTCTACGCGCGCTTCTTCCACAAGCTGATGCGCGACGAAGGTCTGGTGACCTCCAACGAGCCGTTCAAGAATCTGCTGACCCAGGGCATGGTCAACGCCGAGACCTACTTCCGCATGGAAGCCAACGGCAAGAAGACCTGGATCAACCCTGCCGACGTAACCCTGGAGCGCGACGCCAAGGCCAAGGTCATCGCCGCCACGCTGACCAGCGACGGCCTGCCAGTCGAAATCGGCGGTACCGAGAAGATGTCGAAGTCGAAGAAAAACGGCATCGACCCGCAGACCATGATCGATCAGTACGGCGCTGACACCTGCCGCCTGTTCATGATGTTCGCTTCGCCGCCTGACATGAGCCTGGAGTGGTCGGACTCCGGTGTCGAAGGCGCCAGCCGCTTCCTGCGCCGCGTCTGGCGTCTGGCCCACGGCCACGTCAGCCAGGGCCTGCCGGGGGTGCTGGATATCGCCAAACTGGACGACGCCGGCAAGGGTGTTCGCCGCGCCATCCACCTGGCGATCAAGCAGGCCACTCAGGATGTCGGCCAGCACCACAAGTTCAACACCGCCATCGCCCAGGTGATGACCCTGATGAACGTGTTGGAAAAAGCCCCTCAGGACAACGATCAACAGCGCGCCCTGCTCCAGGAAGGCCTGGAAACCGTCGCCCTGCTGCTCGCCCCGATCACCCCGCATATCAGCCATGAGCTGTGGCAGGAACTGGGTCACGAGGAAGCGATCATCGACGCCGCCTGGCCCGTCGTGGACGAAGCTGCCCTGGTGCAGGACAGCCTGCAACTGGTGATTCAGGTCAACGGCAAGCTGCGCGGTCAGATCGACGTGCCGGCCGACGCCAGCCGCGAAGCGGTCGAAGCGGCTGCCCGCAGCAACGAAAACGTACAACGCTTCACCGAAGGGCTGACGATCCGCAAGGTCATCGTGGTGCCTGGCAAGCTGGTCAACATCGTCGCCAACTGAGGCGGCAAGTGAGGTGTCGGCGTGCTGCCGACACCGGGTCAACGTATCGGCAACGCAGGCACCCGTGCCTGCCCATGCCGGCCAGCGGAGCCGGCAGGACAAGGGGATAACGAGATGATCAAGCGCAATCTGTTGGTAATCGGCCTGGCAGGCCTGCTCGGCGCATGTGGCTTCCAGCTGCGCGGCACCGGTGACGTGCAGTTCGCCCTCGACGAACTCGAGGTCAGCGCCCGCGACAGCTACGGCGAAACCGTACGTGACGTTCGTGAAGTACTGGAAAACAACGGCGTGCGCGTCTTCCCGGGCGCCGCCTACAAGCTGTACCTGGCCAACGAGCAGGAAAAACAGCGCTCCGCCAGCTACACCAGCTCTGCTCGCAGCGTTGAATACGAGCGTACCCTGACACTGGATTACGAAATCCGCGGCGCCAAGGATCTGCTGCTGATGAGCAATCAACTGGAAGTGCAGAGCTACTACGTGCAGGACTCCAACAACCTGATCAGCAATGATCAGGAGTCGGCTCAGTTGCGTACGGAAATGCGCCGCGACCTGGTGCAGCAACTGGCCCAGCGCCTGCAGCAGATCACCCCGGATCAACTCGACGCCCTGCAACAAACCGCCGAAGCCAAGGCCAAGGCAGAAGCAGACGCCCTGGAGGCAGCACGTCAGCGCGAAGCCGCCCAGCCGCAGCAGTCACCCATCGAACTGCCGGTTCAATAAGAACCGGTTCACGATCTTGGTGTACTTGGCAAAGAGAACCCGTATCCCTATGGATCGACGGCAATAAGGCGGAAGCGGACGTAGGGTGGATGACGCTCTTTTCATCCACCAGCCCGTAGGATGGGTGAAACCCATCAATTTCCGATGGGTTTCACCCATCCTACGACCGTCCGCTTGCGCCTTTTTGCTGCCACTGCACGTGAAGGCTCGTCGAAAAATCGTGAACAGGCTCTAAGACGGATGGGGTCGCTCCTTCGGCCCTCAGGTTAGAAACTCATGAAACTCGCCCCCGCCCAACTCGGCAAACATCTTCAGGGTTCCCTGGCTCCCGTCTACGTGGTCTGCGGCGACGAAGCGTTGCTGTGCCAGGAAGCCGCCGACGCCATTCGCAACGCCAGCCGCACCCAAGGCTTCAGCGAGCGCGAGGTGTTTCACGCCGAAGCCAACTTCGACTGGGGCATGCTTTATGAAGCCGGCGCCAGCATGTCGCTGTTCGCCGAGAAACGTGTCATCGAGCTGCGTATTCCAAACGGCAAGCCCGGCGACAAGGGTGCTGCAGCGATCATCGAATACCTCGGCCGGCCGCCGGAAGACACCTTGTTACTGATCAGCCTGCCCAAACTCGACGGCAGCGCGCAGAAAACCAAGTGGGCCAAGGCGCTGATCGACGGCCCGCATTGCCAGTTCGTGCAAATCTGGCCGGTGGACGCCAATCAGCTGCCGCAGTGGATTCGCCAGCGCCTGGCACAGGGCGGCATGAACGCCACCGCCGACGCGGTGGATCTGATCGCCGCCCGGGTAGAAGGCAACCTGCTGGCTGCCGCCCAGGAGATCGAGAAACTCAAGCTGCTCGCCAACGGCCAACAGATCGATGCCGGCACGGTGCAGGCGGCGGTTGCCGACAGCGCCCGTTATGACGTTTTCGGTCTGATCGACGCCATCCTCAACGGCGAAGCCGCCCATGCCCTGCGCATGCTCGATGGTTTGCGCGGCGAGGGTCAGGAGTCGCTGTTCATCGTGGTTATGCTGGCTCGCGAGCTGCGTCAACTGGCCAATCTTTCCTACCAGTTCAGCCAGGGCGTACCGCTGGACAAGGCCTTCGCCTCGGCGCGCCCACCAGTCTGGGACAAGCGCCGTCCGCTGGTCAGCAAAGCCCTGCAGCGCCACTCGTCGGCACGCTGGAATGCGTTGTTGATGGATGCCCAGCAGATCGATGCCCAGGTCAAAGGCCAGGCGGCCGGCGATCCCTGGGCCAGCCTGTCGCGCCTGGTGTTGATGATGGCCGGCCAGCGCCTGAAGCTCGGTTCCTAAGCCTGCATCAAGTGTGGACATCGCCACCCGAGCGGCGCATGATTTCTACCGCTCGCACCGGCACGAGCACTGATCGAGGACATGCCATGAGCAAGAAAGCACGCCCGAACAAGGCCAAATCCATCGTCGCCCAGCCACTGTTCCGCTCACGCCAGGAACGCCCCGGCAAAGGAAAAGGCAGCTACCGTCGCCAAGCCTCCCAGCAAAACTGGGAGGCTTCTTCATTTATGGTGGCTTGAAAACCTCGCCCAGCCCGCATTCCTGCTCATCCGTGCTAAGGTGTTCGCCTGCAAAACGTGTTGAGATGACCATGCCCAACCTGTTCATTCGCGGCCTGCCAGCCACAGCTGCGGCCAGCTTCCTGCTCCTGCTCACGGCCTGTGCCGATGCCCCTGCCCAGCCCCTGGCGGCCCCGAGCACCCCGCAGAGCAATACCTCGATCAATACCGCGTTCACCCAACCCGTTCAGGAGCAACTGAGCTTCGAACAATGGCGTGACCTGCTGCGCAGCGACGCGATGGCCGCCGGTATCAGCCCGACCCTGTTCGACCGCGCTTTCGCGGGCGTCGTCCCGAACCCCGATGTGGTCAAGGCCGACAGCAGCCAGCCAGAGTTCAGCCGTCCGGTATGGGAATACCTGAAAGGGGCCGTTTCCCCCAGCCGCGTCGCCCGTGGCCGCATCCTGCTGACGCAGAACCGCGCCATGCTCAACCAGATCGAACAGCGCTATGGCGTCGACGCGGAAACGCTGGTCGCCATCTGGGGCCTGGAAAGCAACTTCGGCAGCAACATCGGCAGCCACAACGTGGTGCGCTCCCTGGCGACCCTGGCCTACGAAGGTCGTCGCCAGGCTTTCTGGCGCAGTCAGTTGCTGGCCGTCCTGCAGATTCTCCAGCACGGTGATATCGCTCCGGAAAGCCTGGTCGGCTCCTGGGCCGGCGCCATGGGCCAGACCCAGTTCATGCCCACCACCTATAACGAACACGCCGTGGACTTCGACGGCGATGGCAAGCGCGACGTGTGGACATCCTCTGCCGACGCGCTGGCCTCGGCGGCCCACTACCTACAAGGCTCCAACTGGCAACTACGCCAGCCCTGGGGTTTCGAAGTGCAGCTGCCGCAAGGCTTCGATTACGCCCTGGCCGACCCGGAGGTGCGCCGTAGCCTGAGCGAATGGCGCGCCCTTGGCATTCACCCCGTAGGCCAGCCGCTGAGAACCCCGCGTGACGATGCCAGCGCTACCCTGCTGCTGCCCGCCGGGCATCGCGGGCCGGCCTTCCTGCTGCTCGGCAACTTCCGCAGCATCCTGCGCTACAACAACTCCACGTCCTATGCGCTGGCGATAGGCCTGCTGTCCGACAGCCTGCGTGGTGGCAATGGCATTCAAGGCACCTGGCCGGAAGGTGATCGGCAGTTGGGCCGCAGCGAACGCGTCGAACTGCAGGAGCGCTTGAGCGCCCGAGGCTTCGACTCCGGCCACGCGGATGGCATCATCGGCGCCAACACGCGCAAGGCGATTCGCGCCTTCCAGCTGCACCTGGGCTGGCCGGCCGATGGGTATCCGGACAGCAACCTGCTCGAGCAGTTGCGCCAGCAGAACTGATCCCCTCCAGCGCGGTGACGACCGTCACCGCGCGCGTTCTTGCGTTTGCGATTAGCCCGTTCCTGGGCGACTCTGTAGTCAGCCTGCCACGCGATCCGTGGTAGCCGCACCTGCCCACCTGCCGTGATCCGGCTCGGGCCAATGACAACAGAGAGGTCGCTATGCACGACATCGAACTAGACGAAGAACAACGCATGATCCGCGACTGCACCCGGCAGTTCGCCCGGCGTGCCATCGCTCCGCACGCTCAGGAATGGGAAAAGGCCTGCTGGATCGATGATGCGGTAGTCGCCCAGATGGGCGACATGGGCCTGCTGGGGATGATAGTACCGGACACCTGGGGCGGCAGTTACCTCGACTATGTGGCCTATGCCCTGGCCGTGGAGGAAGTCTCCGCCGCCGATGCCGCCACCGGCACCCTGATGAGCGTGCACAACTCGGTGGGCTGTGGCCCCCTGCTCAACTATGGCAGCGATGCGCAGAAGAACGATTGGCTGCCGCGCCTGGCCAGCGGTGAAGTGATCGGCTGTTTCTGCCTGACCGAGCCGCAGGCCGGTTCCGAAGCCCATAACCTGCGCACCCGCGCCGAGCTGCGCGATGACCGCTGGGTACTCAATGGCGCCAAGCAGTTCGTCAGCAATGGCCGACGCGCCGGCCTGGCCATCGTCTTCGCCGTCACCGATGCCGCGTTTGGAAAACAGGGCATCTCCGCCTTTCTGGTACCGACCAATACACCCGGTTTCCGCATCGAACGCAGCGAACACAAGATGGGTATTCGCGCTTCGGATACCTGTGCCATCACCCTGGAAGACTGCAGCATCCCTGCGCAGAACCTGCTCGGCGAGCGCGGCAAAGGCCTGGGCATAGCCCTCTCCAACCTCGAAGGCGGACGCATCGGCATTGCCGCCCAGGCCGTCGGCATCGCCCGCGCCGCCTTCGAAGCGGCCCTGCTCTACTCCCGCGAGCGGGTGCAGTTCGACAAGCCCATCGGCGAGCATCAGAGCATCGCCAATCTGCTCGCCGACATGCACACCCAGATCAACGCCGCACGCCTGCTGACCCTGCACGCCGCACGCCTGCGCAGTGCTGGCCAGCCGTGCCTGTCGGAAGCCTCCCAGGCCAAACTGTTCGCCTCGGAAATGGCCGAGCGTGTTTGTTCCAAGGCACTGCAGGTTCACGGCGGTTACGGTTATCTTGAGGACTTCCCAGTGCAGCGCTATTACCGGGATGCACGCATTACCCAGATCTATGAAGGTAGCAGCGAGATCCAGCGCCTGGTGATCGCCCGTGAGCTGAAGCACTACGCGCTCTAGCAGGAAACGAGCGATCAGCCCTTGAGCAGGCGCGCCTCGGCGTTGTCCAGGTCGCGGAGGATTTCCGCCAGCATGTCATCGTCCAACTGGTTCTCCTTGCGCATCCGGTACAGCTCCAGGCGCTGAGTGCGCAGCGCCTGGAGTCGCATGCGGTATTCCAGCTGGTCGGCCTGGCGCTGATACTCGCGCGACTCTTCCGCACCGCGCGTGCGGGTGCGTTCGAGCAGGTCGCGGTATTCGCTCATCAGCTTGGCCCTGATCTCGGCAATGGCGATCGCGCCTTCGGCATTCGCCGCCTTTTCGTCGTCGGCTTCCAGGCTGAGAATGGCGGCCTGCAGCACCTGCGCGCGGTGACGATTGAGTTCGCTTTCCTGACGCGCCACGTTGTCCTGAGGCAACAGCGGCAGAATCCTCGGCAAGGCGACACTGGCAATCAGCAGCGATAGCAGAATCACTCCGGCGGCGATAAGGATCAGCAGATCGCGCTCGGGAAAATCCTGACCATTGTTGAGCAGCAGCGGCAGCGACATTACACCGGCGAGGGTCACTGCGCCGCGCACGCCACCGAGCGTCAGCACCGCAGTCAGAGCAAGACGGGATTGCCCGGCGAAACGCGTCGGCTTACCCCGCCAGCGGCGCAACATTCCGGACGTTCGCCAGTAGCTGTAGACCCACACGAAACGCAGCGTCATCAACACGGCGTACACCGCCAGCACATAACCCAGCGCCGGCAGCAGGAATTGCCAGGAATCGGCGTGATCGCCGACGGCGGCCTTGAGGATATCCGGTAGCTGCAGGCCCAGCAGCAGAAATATCAGGCCATTGAAGGTGAACTCCAGCATGGCCCACACGCCGCGGTTGAGCAGTCGCGTAGTGGTCTGCCGCGGCAGCAGGTCGAGGCGGCTCTGCATCATCCCCGCCGCCACCGCCGAGAGAATGCCCGACAGCCCCAGGTGTTCGGCCGCCACGTAAGCAGCGAAAGGCAGCAACAGCATCAGCAGCACATGGGGCGCCGGTTCTTCCCAGCCACGGGCGATCATCCAGGCCCGCAAGTGGCCCAACAGATAACTCAGTGCCATGCCGATCAGCAGCCCGCCGATGGCCACCAGGACGAACTGCACACTGGCATCGCCGAGGGAAAACACACCCGTCAGCGTCGCCGCCACGGCGAACTTGAAGGCCACCAGGCCCGAGGCATCGTTCATCAGTGCCTCGCCCTGCAGCAGATTGTTCAGCGTGCTGGGCAGGCGCCCATGGGCGATGGCCGAAACCGCCACCGCATCGGTCGGCGACAGCACCGCCGCCAGCGCGAAGCAGGCTGCCAACGGCACCTGGGGCAGCAACCAATGAATGAAATAACCAGCACCGAGAATGGTGAAGAACACCAGGGCGAAAGCGAGAAACAGGATCGGCGTACGCAGCTTGCGAAACTGCCCCTTGGGCATGCGCCAGCCATCGACGAACAGCAGTGGCGGGATGAACAACAGGAGGAACAGTTCGGGATCGAGCCGCACATGCAGCCCCAGTACCGGAATCGCCAAGAGCGCACCGATCAGAATCTGCAGGATCGGTAGCGGCAAGGGAATGAACTGGGCGCTGATACGGGTGCCACTGACCACCAGCAACATGATCAGAATGGTGTAGAGAAGCTGCATGACGGAAGGAATCCTTTACGAACATGACCGCATGACTTGTAGGTAGCGATGCATTCTAACGCACCAAGCATAGAGAGATATGGCTGACGAGCCAGGGTCGCACTATCTGGAGACTTACTATCGATTCGTCCCCGCTGGCGCGGGGAACACTACGTCACGTTCGGCCACCTATGCAGCCAACGCTGATCAGCCCCCCCTCCTGAGCCTCAGGACACACGCCGTGCCGGCATCAAGCCGGCACTGCCTTCATCTGTAAGCAACGACGGACTGGGGCTGATACTCGGGTGCATCGACCCACTGCCCATCCACGAGCTTTTCCCAACCGTCGTAGCGCTTCTCACCGTTGCGCCACAACTGGATGTCCCACTGACCGTTGAAACGATCCTGTCCGGACTGAGCGCCAACGCCAAGTGCCCGTCCAAGGTCGATCGTACTGGCGTAGTTGTCCAGATCCAGATGGAATTTGCCGTACTCATATACCGCGCTGGCAGCCACGAATTCCATGCTCAGCCTTGCAAAGCTATTGGCGGCATTCACCAGCGTAGAAGAAGTATTCATCGCCGTTTCGAGGCGCTGGATCTGATCTTGACTCAATGAACCTGCATTGACGGCAACCAGACGACCATCCTGACCGACACTGAAACCAAAGCTCTTCTCGGCAAGGTCAGGATCAGTCGCAGCCAGTGCCTTCTGAAAGTCCGTGTAGGCTGATGCCAAGGAAGTTTGAACGGCTCCGAGTTCAGCCAATACGACCGGTTCGGCGCGGGTCGCGTAGTTGGACGCGGGACGTCCCGTCTTCTGATACACGTCGAAATCGCCGCGATCGTCAGGGTCTTCCGAGCTTGGATGGTAGATCACCGAGGGCTCGGGTGCCGGCGCGTCGTGACGAACCAGAGGCGATTGCCCCTGCTGTGCCGCCTGCCCTGCGGACGCGACCTTGGCTTGCCACGCCAACAGCGTGGTGGACATTCCAGCGTTCTCCATCGCACTTCCCTCCTCTCACGACAGTGTACCCCTACCCAGAGCGTCGGCAGCACCTCCGAGAACTTGAGCGGGTACACGGCGGAACGCGATTGCCTCTACCCGGCGGCCTCCAGCCAATTGCTTGCGACCCTCGGTCGGCGCGCACCCGCATCGGCATAATGTTCGGTCAGCGACTCACACCGCTCCCCGGCCAGCCACTGCACCGCCGGTTGCGACAGGGCTTCGAGCTGCGGAGTGCCTGACGGCGCGGGCACCGCCCAGTAGGCGGCAAAGATTTCCTTACGCGCCTCGCTCCAGGCTGGCGGCTCGAACGACGGTTTGGCGCGATTGAACTCTGTCTGGTTGTCTGGTTGAAGTTGTAACCATGATGAGCACTGATGGCCTGCAAAGCGTGCCGTATCCACAACAGATGACTAATGTCCTGATGCGGCAGATGCTCCCACAGCAGCGCTGCACTGGCGCAGGCATGATCGGCGACACTCAGCGAGCGCGGCGGGAACGGCAAGCCCAGCGCCTCAGCCTGTCACCCTTCGAACCACTTGTCCTGAAAGCCGGGAATAGCTTTGCCAAAATCATGCAAACCAACCAGGCAGGCCACCCAGCGCGCCACATGCATTCGCTCAACGCCCAGCGCCTGCGCTGCCCAATCGAGCGAGGCTACTGACTGGCTCATGGGCCAGCATGCGCCCGGCAACCGCCGCGACATCCAGAAGGTGAGCCAGCACACCATGACCGAAGCCCTCACCACTTTTTGCCCACAACCTGCGAGCTTGATCGCTCAGGCCGGAGAATCCTTTCATCTGTCACTCCCAGTAAATAGGGCGTAAGCCTTGCCGCAGAAGCGACCGAGTACAAGCTGCCACCCTATATGCAGCCCGGCAAGACATCTCTGCGCCTCAACGGCTGCTTGTCATTGTAGGAATCCGCTAATGTGACGAACCGGTGATATGAGCATGTCATGCGGAGCCCGTAGCCTGCTTGCGAAACAGTGCATGCAACTCTGCACCTGCATGGCGCGATCACTTGATCGCCCCCAACAGCAGCGCCGCAAGCCGAGTCGACGTGGCATAATCCACCGCTCGGTATTAACAAGGTATTGAGGAGGATTCGACGAGTGGAATCCTTCCGAGGAAAATCAATGAGTAATGTCCTTTATGGGATCAAGGCCTGCGACACCATGAAGAAGGCCCGTACCTGGCTCGAAGAGCAGGGTATCGCTTACCGCTTTCACGATTACAAGACCGACGGTATCGACCGCGGCAACCTGCAGAAATGGTGTGACGAGCACGGCTGGGAAACCATCCTCAATCGTGCCGGCACCACATTCCGCAAGCTCGACGACGCCCGGAAAAGCGATCTCGACCAGGCCAAAGCCATCGAACTGATGCTGGCCCAACCGTCGATGATCAAGCGCCCCGTACTGGATCTGGGCGCACGTACGCTGGTCGGCTTCAAACCCGAGCGCTATGCCGCCGAACTGGCCTGATACCGTCACCTCAATCGAATTCGCTGCAAGGAAAAATCCATGTCCAATACGCTGTTCAGCCTGGCCTTCGGGGTCGGCACTCAAAATCGTCAAAGCACCTGGCTGGAAGTGTTCTACGCACAGCCCCTGCTCAACCCGAACGCCGAACTGGTAGCCAAGGTCGCCGAGAAGCTCGGCTACAGCGGCGGCAATCAGGCCATTGCAATCACCAACCAGCAAGCGGGTGAGCTGGCCAGTGCTCTGAAAGGTATCGATGCCGTTCAAAGCGCCCTGCTCACCCGTCTGGCGGAAAGCGCCAAGCCACTGGTCGTCACCCTGCTGGCCGAAGACGCCACCCTGACCAGCACCCCAGAGGCCTACCTCAAGCTGCACCTGCTGTCGCATCGTCTGGTCAAGCCCCACGGCCTGAACCTGACCGGCATCTTCCCGCTGCTGCCCAACGTCGCCTGGACCAGCCAGGGCGCTGTCGATTTGGCCGAACTGACCGAACGCCAGCTGGAAGCACGCCTGAAAGGCGACCTGCTGGAAGTCTTCTCGGTGGACAAGTTCCCGAAAATGACCGACTACGTGGTACCGACCGGCGTACGTATCGCTGACAGCGCACGTATCCGCCTGGGCGCCTACATCGGTGAAGGCACCACCGTGATGCATGAAGGTTTCGTCAACTTCAACGCCGGCACCGCTGGCCCGGGCATGATCGAAGGCCGCGTCTCGGCGGGCGTATTCGTTGGCAAGGGTTCGGATCTGGGCGGCGGCTGTTCGACCATGGGCACCCTGTCCGGTGGTGGCAACATCGTCATCTCCGTGGGCGAAGGCTGCCTGATCGGCGCCAACGCCGGTATCGGCATCCCGCTGGGCGACCGCAACATCGTCGAAGCCGGTCTGTACGTGACCGCTGGCACCAAGATCGCCCTGCTCGATGACCAGAACAACCTGGTCAAGGTGGTCAAGGGTCGTGACCTGGCGGGTCAGGCCGACCTGCTGTTCCGTCGCAACTCGCAGAGCGGCGCGGTAGAGTGCAAGACCAACAAGTCGGCGATCGAGCTGAACGAAGCCCTGCACGCTCATAACTAAGAGGCAGCGCCAAGCTGCAAGCCACAAGCTGCAAGCCGCAGCCCTGACTTGCAGCTTGCAGCTTGAAGCTCATGGCTCTCACTTCCCCTTGGCGCGCCGACTTTCCCGGCATGCTGGCTCTCGATAGCGAAAGCCAGACCTACCTCGACAGCGCCGCCACGGCGCAAAAACCGCAAGCGGTACTGGATGCCCTGCTGGCCTACTACGCGGGCGGCGCAGCCAATGTGCACCGTGCCCAGCATCTGCCCGGCGAACGCGCCACCCGTGCCTTCGAAGACACCCGCGACAAGGCGGCTCGCTGGCTGAACGCCGCCAGCGCCGAAGAAATCGTCTTCACCCGTGGCGCCACCGAATCCCTGAACCTGCTCGCCTATGGGCTGGAGCACCTGTTCAGCGCGGGCGACGAAATCGTCATCAGCGCCGCCGAACACCACGCCAATCTGCTGCCCTGGCAGCAACTGGCCGCGCGCAAGGCCCTCAGGCTGGTGGTACTGCCGCTGACGACTGCCGGCGATATCGACCTGCCACAGGCCACCACGCTTATTGGCGCAAGAACCCGGCTGCTCGCGGTCAGCCAACTGTCCAATGTATTGGGACGCTGGCAGCCACTGGAGTCGCTGATACAACTGGCGCGCGACCAGGGCGCACTGACGGTCGTGGATGGCGCCCAGGCCATCGTGCATGGTCGCCAGGACATGCAGGCACTGGGCTGCGACTTCTACGCCTGCTCCAGCCACAAGCTGTATGGCCCGGATGGCGTTGGCCTGCTCTACGGTCGGCGTAGTGCGCTGCAGTGCCTGCAACACTGGCAGTTCGGTGGGGAAATGGTGCAACAGGCGAATTATCACGCCGCCACTTTCCGCCATGCCCCCCTTGGTCTGGAGGCTGGCACGCCACCGGTGTCCGGTGTGATCGCCCTTGGCGCGACCCTGGATTATCTCGACAGTCTCGACGCCGATGCCGTCAGCGCCCACGAAGCCGCGTTGCACCAGATGTTGCTGGCCGGCCTGCAACGCTACGAGGATGTGCGCCTGCTCGGCGAGCCGCAAACAGCACTGGCCTGCTTTACCATCGACGGCATACACAGCGGCGACCTCGCCCACCTGCTCACCGAGCAAGGCATCGCCGTGCGGGTCGGCCATCATTGCGCGATGCCATTGCTGCAACGGCTGGGCGTGAACGGCGCCATTCGCGTGTCGCTGGGGCTCTACAACGACGAAAGCGACCTGCAGCGTTTCTTCGCTGCACTGGACAACGCCCTGGAGCTGCTGCGATGAACCTCCCCGACGGCGCCCGCGAAGCACTCGATGCGTTCGCTGCCTGCTCCGGCTGGGAACAGCGAGCGCGACTGCTGATGCAGTGGGGCGAGCGCCTGGAGCCTCTCGACGAAGCCGAGCGCAGCGAAGCGAATCGCGTGAACGGCTGCGAAAGCCAGGTCTGGCTGGTCGGCGAACAACTGGGCGGGCGCTGGGTATTTCGTGCATCCAGCGATGCACGCCTGCTACGCGGCCTGCTCGCTCTGCTGCTGGTACGCATTGATGGCCTGGATGCACAGACACTGACAAGCGTGGATGTCGCCGGCTGGTTTGAGCAGTTGGGCCTGTCGCGCCAGCTTTCGCCGTCACGCAGCAATGGTCTCAATGCCGTCGTGCAGCAGATGCGTCGGCTGACCGAACAGACCTGACCTCACGCAACAAGAACTGACCCGGCCACTGCGCCTGTTCGAACGCCGCAAGCTCGTTCAACGCACGATATATGCCGAGGTACCGCCGCGTGTGGAATACCAGATTACCGGGCTGGGCAGGTCACTGCGCCCAACGGGCTGACATCAGTCTGGCTGCACCCATGGTCTGGAGAGGTACTTGCCATCCATCGCTGGAACGAACTCGACCCCGGCGCACGGGCCGTCGCGGTGATCTATCCGCTTCACACGGGTGCGCTGGGAGGCACATGGCTGGAGGCTGTCATGGCCGCTGGTGGGCTGGCACTCACGCTTCTGGGCATTACCGGCATAGGGTTATGGTGGCGACGAAACAGGGTGCGGCGCACCTGATACGAACGTCAGCAACGAGCGTGCGGCACCCACATTACCCTGGCTCGCGCTCTGCCGGTCGCCGCGCACCCGCCACCAGCTTGTCGACGATACGCGCGGCGGCGACCATGCCGAAGGTCGCGGTGACCATCATCACCGCGCCGAAGCCACCGGCACAATCGAGTTTCACCCCTTCGCCCACAAAAGCCTTGCTCTGGCACACGCTGCCATCGGGCGTCGGGTAACGCAGCTGCTCGGTGGAGAACACGCAGGGCACGCTGTAGTTGCGCCCCGGTGTACGGGAGAACCCGTAATCGCGGCGCAGTGTGGAGCGCACCTTGGCAGCCAGCGGGTCGTTGAAGGTCTTGTTCAGATCCCCCACCTGCACCTGACTCGGATCGATCTGCCCACCCGCACCGCCAGTGGTGATGATGGCGATCTTGCGCCGCTTGCACCAGGAGATCAGCGCCGTCTTGGCCGCCACGCTATCGATGCAGTCGACCACCGCGTCGAGCTCGACGGTGATGTAGTCGGCCATGGTATCGCGGGTCACGAAGTCAGCCACCTCATGCACCACGCAGGCCGGGTTGATCGCCCGCAGCCGTTCGCCCATTACTTCGACCTTGGCGCGACCGACCTGGCCTTGCAGGGCATGGGCCTGGCGGTTGGTGTTGCTGACACAGACATCGTCCAGATCGAACAGGGAAATCTCGCCCACCCCGGAGCGCGCCAGCGCCTCGGCCACCCAGGAGCCGACACCGCCGATACCGACCACTGCCACGTGGGCAGCCGCCAGCCGCTGCGCGCCTTCACGGCCATACAACCGGGCGATTCCGGCGAAACGTTGCTCATCGAACGACATGCGGGCTCCTCTTGGTGGGCGCACATTATAGGAAGCCTGGTCGATCATCCCAAGCACCATCGGGCCGGCTCTCCGTACAAGCGTTCAGCGCGCGTAAAAACGACGCTGTGCATGCTCAAACAGACGTTCCGAGCCGTGCTATACAGTCCTTCAACGACGGAGTAGCATGCGCGCCAACCGGCGTTCGCCGGCCCTCTCCCCGTTCCAACTCCCGGAACCTGACACAGCATGCTTTCGCGCAAGTTCGGCCTCAATCTGATTGTTTTCCTGGCTATCGCCGCCTTGTTCACCGGCATCTGGGCGCTTTACAACCGTCCGGTCACGGCCCCGGACTGGCCCGAGCAGGTCTCCGGCTATTCCTTCTCGCCGTTCCGTCAGGGGCAGAGCCCGCAAACGGGCGTCTATCCCAGTGACGAGGAAATGCGCGAGGATCTCGAGTTACTGTCGCAGCAGACCGACAGCATCCGCACCTATTCGGTAGACGGCGCCCTGGACAAGATTCCGCTGCTCGCCGAAGAGTTCGGCCTGCGCGTGACCCTCGGTGTGTGGATCGGCACCGACGAGGAGCGCAACGAGCGCGAAGTCGCCAAGGCCATCCAGCTAGCCAACGATTCGCGCAGCGTGGTGCGCGTGGTGGTCGGTAACGAGGCGCTGTTCCGCCGCGAGGTCACCACCAAGCAGTTGATCGGCTACATGGATCGGGTGCGCTCGGCGGTCAAGGTGCCGGTCACCACGTCCGAACAATGGCACATCTGGCAGGAATACCCGGAGCTGGCCGATCATGCGGATCTGATCGCGGCTCACGTACTGCCGTACTGGGAATTCATTCCGATGAAGGATTCCACCCAATTCACCCTGGATCGTGCCCGCGACCTGAAAAAGCTGTTCCCGAAAAAACCGCTGCTGCTCTCCGAAGTCGGCTGGCCCAGCAACGGCCGCGTACGCGGTGGCGCCGAGGCGACTCAGGCGGATCAGGCCATCTACCTGCGTACGCTGGTCACCACGCTGAACGCCCAGGGGTACAACTACTTCGTCATCGAAGCCTTCGACCAGCCGTGGAAATCAGGTGACGAAGGGTCGGTGGGTGCCTACTGGGGCGTGTACGACCTCGATCGCCAGGCGAAATTCAATTTCGAAGGCCCGGTCGTGGCCATCCCGCAATGGCGCTTGCTGGCGGTCGCCTCGGTGGTCATGGCGCTGCTGTCCCTGGCGCTGATGCTGATCGACGGCAGTGCCTTGCGCCAACGCGGCCGCACCTTCCTGACCTTCGTCGCCTTCGCGGGCGGCTCGGCCCTGGTGTGGATCGGCTACGACTACAGCCAGCAGTACAGCACCTGGTTCAGCATGCTGGTCGGCGTATTGCTCGGCGTTGGCGCCATCGGCGTATTCATCGTACTGCTCACCGAGGCCCATGAACTGGCCGAAACGGTGTGGACGCAACGGCGGCGCCCGTTCACCCCAGTGATTGGCGATAGCGACTACCGGCCCAAGGTGTCGATACACGTACCGTGCTACAACGAGCCGCCGGAGATGGTCAAACAGACCCTGGACGCCCTGGCCAATCTCGACTATCCGGACTTCGAAGTCCTGATCATCGACAACAACACCAAGGATCCCGCGGTGTGGGAGCCGGTGCGCGACTACTGCGAAGAACTCGGCCCGCGTTTCCGTTTCTTCCACGTGGCACCGCTGCATGGTTTCAAGGGTGGCGCGCTGAATTACATCCTGCCGCATACCGCAGCGGATGCCGAAGTGGTGGCAGTAATCGACTCCGACTACTGCGTCGACCGCAACTGGCTCAAGCACATGGTGCCGCACTTCGCCGACCCGTCGATCGCCGTGGTGCAATCGCCCCAGGACTATCGCGACGGTGAGGAAAGCACCTTCAAGAGGCTCTGCTACGCCGAGTACAAGGGCTTCTTCCATATCGGCATGGTGACCCGCAATGACCGCAACGCGATCATCCAGCACGGCACCATGACCATGATCCGCCGTACCGTGATGGACGAACTGAAGTGGGCCGACTGGACCATCTGCGAAGACGCCGAGCTGGGTCTGCGCGTGTTCGAGAAGGGCTATTCGGCCGCCTACGCCCATGACAGCTTCGGTAAGGGGCTGATGCCGGACACCTTTATCGATTACAAGAAACAACGCTTCCGCTGGGCCTACGGCGCCATTCAGATCATGAAGGGCCACACTCGCGAGCTGCTTGCCGGCCAGGGCAGCGAACTCAAGCGCGGCCAGCGTTATCACTTCATCGCCGGTTGGCTGCCGTGGGTAGCCGATGGCCTGAATATCTTCTTCACCGCAGGCGCCCTGCTCTGGTCGGCGGCGATGATCATCGTGCCGCAACGGGTCGACCCGCCGCTGCTGATCTTCGCGATCCCGCCGCTGACGCTGTTCCTGTTCAAGGTCGGCAAGATCATCTTCCTGTATCAACGGGCGGTGGGGGTCAACCTGAAGGATGCGTTCTGCGCGGCGGTCGCCGGGCTGGCGTTGTCGCACACCATCGCCAAGGCGGTGCTGTACGGCGCCTTCACCAAGAGCATCCCGTTCTTCCGCACCCCGAAGATGCGTTCCAGCCACGGCCTGATGGTGGCTCTGGCCGAAGCCCGCGAAGAAGTCTTCATCATGCTCCTGCTGTGGGGCAGTGCCCTGGGTATCGGCATCGTTCAGGGCCTGCCCAGCTACGACGTGAAGTTCTGGGTGATCATGCTGCTGGTGCAATCGCTGCCGTACCTCGCCTCGCTGATCATGGCGCTGCTGTCGTCGCAGCCCAAGCCGCTGGAAATTCCGGTGGTGCAGATCGAAACGGAGAACGCCTGATCCCCGCCTGCTGCGCAACCACGGCGGCCAACTGGCCGCCGTTTTGCTTTAAGATGTCGGCCCTTTCCCGCCCCGAAACGCTTTACCGGAGTTCCCATGACGGCCCTGTCCCCCACCCTCGAGCTCGCCTGCGACCTGATCCGCCGACCATCCGTCACGCCACTGGATGAAGGCTGTCAGGAACTGATGATGCGCCGGCTCGCGGCTCTGGGTTTCGCCATCGAAGCGATGCGTATCGAGGACGTGGACAACTTCTGGGCCAGCCATGGCGATCAGGACGGCCCGGTGCTGTGCTTCGCCGGTCATACCGACGTGGTGCCCACCGGCCCGGTGCAGGCCTGGCAGCACGGCCCGTTCGAAGCCTTGATCGACGAACAGGGCATGCTCTGCGGGCGCGGCGCCGCCGATATGAAAGGCAGCCTGGCGTCGATGATCATCGCCGTGGAGCGTTTCGTCGCCGAATACCCGAACCACAAGGGACGCATCACCTTTCTGATCACCAGCGACGAAGAAGGCCCGGCCCACCACGGCACCAAGGCCGTGGTCGAACGCCTGGCCGCGCGTAACGAGCGACTGGACTGGTGCATCGTCGGCGAACCGTCGAGCACGTCGCTGGTCGGCGACGTGGTGAAGAACGGTCGCCGCGGTTCGCTTGGCGCGACCCTGACCGTGCGCGGCATTCAGGGCCACGTGGCCTACCCGCACCTGGCGAAGAACCCGATTCACCTGGCCGCCCCAGCCCTCGCCGAACTGGCCGCCGAACACTGGGACGACGGCAATGCGTTCTTCCCGCCGACCAGCTTCCAGGTCTCCAACCTGAACGCCGGTACCGGTGCGACCAACGTGATTCCTGGCGAGCTGAAAGCGGTGTTCAACTTCCGCTTCTCCACCGAATCGACGGTCGAAGGCCTGCAGCAGCGGGTCAACGCCATCTTCGACAAGCACGGCCTGGACTATCACATCGAGTGGGCGCTGTCGGGTCTGCCGTTCCTCACCGAGCCGGGCGCCCTGCTCGATGCGGTCAGCGCCAGCATCCGTGCCGTCACCGGCCGCGAAACCACACCAAGCACCAGCGGCGGCACCTCCGATGGTCGCTTCATCGCCACCCTCGGTACTCAGGTGGTCGAGCTCGGCCCGGTCAACGCGACCATCCACCAAGTCAATGAACGTGTGCTGGCCAGCGATCTCGAGGTACTCACCGAGATCTACTACCAGACCCTGGTCAAGCTGCTCGCCTGATGCTCAGTTGCCCGATCTGCCAGGCGCCGCTGCAGGCCGTCGACAATGGCGTCGCCTGCCCGGCCAACCACCGTTTCGACCGCGCACGTCAGGGCTACCTCAACCTGCTGCCGGTGCAGCACAAGAACAGCCGTGACCCTGGCGACAACGCCGCCATGGTCGAGGCGCGTCGGCGCTTTCTCGATGGCGGCCACTACGCGCCCCTGGCTGCCCGGTTGGCGGAACTGGCGGCTGGCTACAGGCCGCAGCGCTGGCTAGATATCGGTTGCGGCGAGGGTTATTACACCGCACAGATCGCCGAGGCGCTGCCGGATGCCGATGGTTACGCCCTGGATATTTCCCGCGAAGCGGTGAAACGCGCCTGCAAGCGTGCCCCGCAACTCAGCTGGTTGATCGCCAGCATGGCCCGTGTGCCCCTGGCGGACGCCAGCTGTCAATTGCTGGCCAGCGTGTTCAGCCCGCTGGACTGGCAGGAGGCCAGGCGCCTGCTTGCCCCCGGCGGCGGCCTGCTGCGCATGGGGCCGACCCGTGACCACCTGATGGAGCTGCGCCAGAAGCTCTACGACGAAGTGCGCGACTACGACGACCAGAAACACCTTGAGCTGATCCCGCCAGGCATGCGTCTGGCGCACAGCGAAACCCTGAGTTTCCCGCTGTTGCTCGACACACCGCAAGCACGCGCCGACCTGCTGGCGATGACGCCCCATGGCTGGCGCGCCAGTGCCGAACGCCGCGCTGCGGTGATCGCCGAAAGCTTCGAAGTGACCGTCGCCATCCGCTACGATTGGATCGAGCGTGATGCGTCTTGAGCGCCCCGACCAGATGAGGATGAACATGCGCCAACCGGATATCGAGATTTACCTGAAGGATGCCGATCACCAGGCCATCGCCGCCTGGCTGACTCAGGCCCTGGGGCCCTGCTCCGGCTGGCAGCAGAAAGGCCAGACCTTTCAGTGCCGCGCCGGCGATACCCCGGTGACCTGGCTGCCCAAGGCCGTTGGCAAATGGCACAGCCTTTACCTGGAGAGCGATACCACGCCCTGGGAAGACGACCTGGCCTGCGCCAAGGCCGCCTATGCCGCACTGAACGTGGAAGTCCGCTGTGCACCTGGCAGTTGGGAGGAAGAGGAAAGCGATGAGCAGGCCGACCAGTGGCTGCGCATCAGCGCCGACGGTGTGCAGGAAATCACCTGGCGCACCGGCTGAGCGGCCACGCGGTTTCTCCCGGTATTTTCTCGCTCACCTGGGTACGGGTCGAGTGATCAAAACGCAGGAGTGCCATTCAGCTGCACGCCTCATAAGCAGCTATCGACCTGCCTCCATCCTTACCTTAGCGCCAAAGTGCCGACAAAATCCCACTCCAACAATCTGTAGCGATAAATAAATATCGCTACAAAAACATCAAAAACCCTGCCAAACAGCTGTTCAACGGCCTGTAAACGATATTGAACAGTGCGACAAGGCGCCGCAGGCCTCTCGATAGCAAGCTATCATATTCACAGACATTTATTCATGATCGGTACAATTTATCGAATTTTATCGCCAAAATTCGCTTATTTATCTAGATAATCCCGCATGAAAAATAACAATATCTCCAATAACTTGTAGTCATGCGAAATAAACGCTCCATGAATATTGCTTACTGATCCGCTTCCTTTGCAGAATGCCGGGATATCGACTTTAGTCGATAACGTACCTCCGCCACCCTCGGGTGAATCTGCAACGATCGCAGGAGATGCAAGCGTGCACATTGGTGTTCCTCTCGAAACCCAGGCAGGCGAGACGCGGGTTGCCGCGACGCCGGAAACCATCAAGAAGCTGATTGGCCAAGGCCATCAGGTCACCGTTCAAAGCGGCGCCGGCATCGACGCCAGTATTCCGGACAGCGCTTATGAAGCTGCGGGCGCCACCATTGGCGATGTCGGCGCCACATTCGGCGTCGCGCTGGTGCTCAAGGTGGTGGCGCCAGACGACGCCGAGCTGGCACTGATGCAGCCCGGCACGGTGCTGGTTGGCATGCTCAACCCATTCAGCGTCGAAACCATAGAGCGCATGAACGCTCGTGGTATCACCGCCTTCGCCCTGGAGGCCGCGCCGCGCACCTCGCGCGCCCAGAGCCTGGACGTGCTGTCGTCCCAGGCCAACATCGCCGGCTACAAGGCGGTGATGCTGGCAGCCAACCATTACCCGCGCTTCATGCCGATGCTGATGACCGCTGCCGGCACGGTGAAAGCCGCCCGCGTACTGATCCTCGGTGCCGGCGTCGCCGGCCTGCAGGCCATCGCCACGGCCAAGCGCCTGGGCGCGGTGATCGAGGCGTCCGACGTGCGCCCGGCAGTGAAGGAGCAGATCGAGTCCCTCGGCGCCAAGTTCGTCGACGTGCCGTTCGAGACCGATGAAGAACGCGAATGTGCGGAAGGCGTCGGTGGTTACGCGCGCCCCATGCCCGCTTCATGGATGGAGCGCCAGGCCAAAGCCGTGCATGAGCGCGCCAAACAGGCCGACATCGTCATCACCACCGCACTGATTCCCGGTCGCAAGGCACCGACGCTGCTGCACGAGGCCACCGTCGCCGAGATGAAGCCTGGCTCCGTAGTCATCGACCTGGCTGCGATCCAGGGCGGCAACTGCCCGCTGACCGAACTGGACAAGGTCGTGGTCAAGCACGGCGTGACCCTGGTCGGCCACGGCAATCTGCCGGCGCTGGTAGCCGCCGATGCCTCGGCCCTGTATGCGCGCAACCTGCTCGATTTTCTCAAGCTGGTGATCCACGAGAACGGCGCCTTCCACCTCAATCTGGAAGACGACATCGTCGCCGCCTGCCTGATGTGCAAAGACGGCGAGGTCAAACGCATCAACAAATGATGGCCTCCCTCTCTCTTTATGGAGAGGGCCAATCACTACCAAAAGGATCACCCCGATGGATCTGATTTCCGACGGCATCTACAACCTGATCATCTTCGTGCTGGCCATCTATGTCGGCTACCACGTGGTGTGGAACGTCACCCCGGCTCTGCACACCCCACTGATGGCGGTGACCAATGCGATTTCCGCCATCGTCATCGTCGGCGCCATGCTCGCCGCCGCGCTGACCGTCACACCGCTGGGCAAGACCATGGGCACCCTGGCCGTGGCCCTGGCGGCGGTCAACGTCTTCGGTGGCTTCCTGGTCACCCGCCGCATGCTGGAAATGTTCAAGAAAAAAGCCCCGAAAGCCCAGGTGGCTGTCACCCAGGAAGAGAGCCACTGAGATGAGCATGAACCTGATCACCCTCCTCTATCTCGTGGCCTCGGTGTGCTTCATCCAGGCGCTCAAGGGCCTGTCCCACCCAACCACGTCGCGGCGCGGCAATGCTTTCGGCATGATCGGCATGAGCATCGCCGTACTGACCACCCTCGGTCTGATCTACAAACTCGGCAGCGAACTGGCCGTGCAGGGCATCGGTTACGTGATCGTCGGCCTGCTGGTCGGCGGTACCGCTGGCTCGATCATGGCCAAGCGCGTGGAGATGACCAAGATGCCGGAACTGGTCGCCTTCATGCACAGCATGATCGGCCTGGCCGCGGTGTTCATCGCCATCGCCGCCGTGGTCGAGCCGCAGTCACTGGGCATCGTCGCGGCGATCAGCGACCCGATCCCCCACGGCAATCGCCTGGAACTGTTCCTCGGCGCGGCGATTGGCGCCATCACCTTCTCCGGCTCGGTGATCGCCTTCGGAAAACTGTCTGGCCGGCTCGTATTTGGGCGGAAGTTTCGCCTGTTCCAAGGCGCGCCGGTACAGTTCGCCGGCCAGCACCTGATCAACCTGGCGGTCGGCCTGGCGATCGTCGGCCTGGGCCTGATGTTCACCTTCACCGGCAACCTGACCGCGTTCGCCGCGCTGGTGGCCCTGGCCTTCATCATCGGTGTGCTGATCATCATCCCCATTGGCGGGGCCGACATGCCGGTGGTGGTGTCGATGCTCAACAGCTACTCGGGCTGGGCAGCGGCTGGTATCGGCTTCTCGCTGAACAACTCGATGCTGATCATCGCAGGCAGTCTGGTCGGTTCGAGTGGCGCGATCCTCTCCTACATCATGTGCAAGGCGATGAACCGCTCGTTCTTCAACGTCATTCTCGGCGGCTTCGGCGGCGCCACGGATGCCGGCCCTGCCGCGAGCGGCGGCGAACAACGGCCGGTCAAGTCCGGCTCGGCCGACGATGCCGCCTTCCTGCTTGGCAATGCCGACAGCGTGATCATCGTTCCCGGCTACGGCCTGGCCGTGGCGCGCGCGCAGCATGCGTTGAAGGAACTGACCGAGAAGCTGGCGCACAAGGGCGTGACAGTCAAATATGCCATCCACCCGGTGGCTGGACGCATGCCAGGGCACATGAACGTATTGCTGGCCGAAGCCGAAGTGCCGTACGACCAGGTGTTCGAAATGGAAGACATCAACGCCGAATTCGGCCAGGCCGACGTGGTACTCGTGCTCGGCGCCAACGATGTGGTCAACCCGGCGGCGAAGAACGACCCCAAATCACCCATCGCCGGCATGCCGATTCTCGAAGCCTTTAAGGCCAAGACCATCATCGTCAACAAGCGCTCGATGGCCAGCGGCTATGCCGGCCTGGACAACGAACTGTTCTATCTGGACAAGACCATGATGGTGTTCGGTGACGCCAAGAAGGTCATCGAAGAGATGCTCAAGGCGGTCGAATAAGCGTCGAGTGATCGGTTGACGAGAAAGAGGCGAGGGAGCACCCCTCGCCTCTTTTTTCTGCCGAACCGCAATTCCTTGCACAGGCTCTGCCAACAAGCACAGCCCAGAACATTCCCCGCTCGACACGGCAAAAATAAAAATAATGAGCTTAGCAACGAAGTCACACAATTGAAACTGTACCTGTTGCTAATCACTTAAAATAAACAGATTTACAGGTCAAAACACTGCCTAACGTCGTAAGTCACGGCAAATCCACAAACACCGGTACAGTTACATTCTAAATAAGCGAAACAGTTACAAAGCAACCTATCTAGTATGCAGCTTATTTACTTCAGCTGTGACTACTGCTAATCCCACGCGAGGACGAAAATAGGCTCCAGAACTTACCAACCCCGCCAAAAGCGGAAGGATGCACACCATGGAACGTACCCTCAGTTCCGATCTGCTTGCCGACAACTCGTCCAAATCTGCAGCCAGCCTGCCACTGAATCTTCTCGCTACTCTGCTCCTGTGGCAGCGTCGCATCGTCAGCCGCCGCCAGTTGGCGCGTCTCGACACTCGCCTGCTGGCAGATGCCGGTATCAGCGAAAGCCAGCGTTACGCCGAACTGAGCAAACCGTTCTGGCGCTAATCGCGACCGTTGAGCTTCTCCCGCAAAACCCCGCCGGCATGCAGCGCCAGCGGGGTTTTGTCGTTCTGGGCCTGCCATTATTTGAGCAACTCGCAGGCCGCATACACCTTTACACAAACTGTGCAGGTCTTTTTCTTCCGCCCCACGCAGAGCGGTTAGAATGCTGGTTTTCAGAGCCGTAGAGTCCAGACCATGCCAATCGCCCGTACCCTTGCGTTCTTCAGCCTGTTCAGTCTGGCCGCTGGCGCCTCTGCCAGCAGCTTTCTGGTGACCACAGACACCCTGGTCAATGCGCTTGCAGCCAGTATCGAAGGCACATCCGATGCGACTTCCTCGGTAGTCGACAACAAGGTCGTACTGGCCGCCAAGGATGACGCTGCCAGCTTCGTCGCCAGCCAGGGCACGCTGCGTGGCGCGCACCTGGAAGCCGCACTGCAACACATCCGCGGCCGCCTGCCGACGCTGCAAGCCGATGATGGACAGTTGGCACAGGCCATCCTGGCGCTTTAAACACCTGTCATTGTCGGAACTGCGGCGGGTGTTCCTCGTCCAACCAGCCATTCCAATCCCATTCGGAGACCGTTCATGAAGCGTCCGTTGTTCGCCGCCGTGGCATCCCTTGCCCTGTTCGCCGGCGCCGTTCAGGCCCAGACCCTGGTGGCCACCAGCAACATCATCGTCCGCGCCCTCGACCGCACCATCAACTTCACCTCGGACACCACCACGTCGATCCGCGACATGAAAGTGGTGATCGAGGCCCGTGACGACGCCGCCAGCTTCGTCGCCAGCCAGGGCGATATCCGCGGTGCCCAGTTGGAAGCCGCCTTCGGCGCCCTGCGCAGCCAGCTTCCCGAAGCGCAGAACGCCTCCGATCAGGTGCTGGCCGAAGCCATTCTCGCTCTGTGATGCCCCCCCGCGGCTGGTTTCTGCTGCTGACCTTGCTGGTCAGCACGACCAGTAACGCCCAGCTCAAGCTGACGCTGGATGAAAGCCTGTTGAACAGCGCCGAGCGCCAGGCCAGCCAGGCGCTGCTCGACGAAGCCCTGGAGGCCATGCCTCCACAGTTGCGTGAAGCGCTGGATCGAACCGTCACCGTGCGTTGGGTACCACTGCCCGAACAGATCTATGGACGTGCTGGCCGCCTCAGCGGTGTCGAGCTCAATGCCGGCCTGTTGTCCGGTCTTACCGACGGCAGCGCAGCGCATGCCGCCAACGGGCGCCCCCATGGCACCGTGCGCCGCGAGTTGCTGGCAACCGTGCTCCATGAAGTGGCACACCTCTATGATCGTGGCACTTACTGGGGCAGCGAACAGCGCCTCCTGCTGCGCCGCTGCCAGCGCCAGAACAGCAACCTGGGCGCGGTCGGCCTGCCTGCCGAATGCCGCGGCCAGACCGAGCGCCGCTTCACCCTCAGCGACGATCCACGCCTGCTCGATCTGGCCGGTTGGCCACAGCGCGTCGGCACCCGCGGCCAACGCGACCAGCACAACGGCCAGGTGGCGCGCAGCCCGGACAGCTATGAACTGAGCAACCCCCGCGAATTCGTCGCGGTGAATATGGAGTACTTTCTCCTCGATCCCGAATATGCCTGCCGCCGTCCTTCCCTGGCGCGCTTCTTCAGCGAACATTTCGGCTGGTCGCCGGCGAATGGCGCGCCCTGCGGCACAGGCTACGCCTACCTCAATGCGGGACGCGATTTCGACAAGCAGGCACTGGCCAATCTCGATCCCGAGCGCGTTTATGAGGTCGACTACCTGCTCGCCGAAGCCAACCAGAACATGGCCAGCCGCTGGGGCCACAGCATGCTGCGACTGGTGATCTGCGCACCGGGCCGTCCACGGGGGCCGGATTGCCGGCTGGATCTCGACCAGCATCTGGTACTGTCCTACCGGGCCTTCGTCGGCGACGTCCAGCTGTCGAGCTGGGACGGCCTGACCGGTGCTTACCCGTCGCGCCTGTTCGTACTACCCCTGGCCCAGGTGATCGAGGAATACACCAAGGTCGAGCTGCGCAGCCTGGCCTCGGTGCCGCTGACGCTGCCCCGCGAACGCCTCAAGCAACTGGTTGCCCGCGCCGTGGAACAGCACTGGAGTTACGACGGCGACTACTTCTTCGTCTCCAACAACTGTGCGGTGGAAACCCTCAAGCTGCTGCGCAGCGGCACCGACCTTGCGCGCCTGCAGGATCTCGACAGCATCACCCCCATCGGCCTGCTGGAAGTGCTCGAGGCCCGCGGCCTGGCCGATAGCAGCGTGCTCGACGATTCCCGTGAAGCGCTGCGCCTGGGCTACCGGTTCGATTCTTTCCGTGACCGCTACCAGGCCATGTTCAAGGTGCTGCAGCAACGTCTGCCGATCCGCCAACAACAGGTCGAAGACTGGCTGGAGCAGCCGTCCAGTGAACGCCGCCAATGGTTCGAGCAGGCCGATCTGCGCGCCAGCGCCGCCATGCTGCTGCTCGAGCAGGCGGCGATGCGCCGTCAGTTGCTGCTGTCACAGGACGAACTCAAGCAGCGTTACCTGACCGGCCGCGCCGCCAAGGATCCGAACCTGGACAAGGCCGGTGACGCGCTGGAACAGATCCTCGCCGGCACCGGCTTCCTCAGCCGCCCCGCCGAACTGCTCGAAGGCGGATACGGCCTGCCGCAACAGGGCGAATGGCAGCGCCTGGAAAGCGAAACCCGCAACCGCCAGCAACAACTCAGCCTGCTCAGTGCCGACCTCGACGAAGAAGTGCGCCGCCTGCTGGAACCTCAGCGCCTGGCCGAACTGGAAGCCAACGAGGCCAACCTGAAGCTGCTCGGCGAGCACCTGCGCAAACTGCACAAAGCCAGCGGCGGGCTGCAGTTGTAGCGATCGAATTGGTCACGTGTATCGCTGAACCAGCCCCACGCCCTGCGTCGGTACCCAGGTTACCGCCCATGATCAGTCTAATGCATCAGCCAGGGGCCTTTGGCCAAAGTACCGTGCGATGATCGGTACCCCCGATACACGAGGCATGATCAAAGCGCCGAGTAGGGAAAACTGACCACGGCGCGGAAGCCCTTGGGACTCGCGTTACTGAAGCCGATGGAGCCGCCCAGGTGCCGGGCGATCATCCCGACAATGGCCAGCCCCAATCCTGCCCCCTGAGGATTGCCCGCACTGTGGAAACGTTCGCCCAGGCGCGGTAACCGGGCTTCCTCGATACCCGGCCCCTGATCGACGACCTGCAGACGCACACCTTCGTCTTCACGGCAAACGCGCACGCTCACCTCGCTGCCGGGTGACGAGAAGGTCAGCGCGTTGCTGACCAGGTTCTGCAACAGGATGACGATCAAACCGCGGTCACCCTGAATCACCACAGCCTCGTCGGCCTCCAGCGCCAGATCGATGCGACGGTTCAGTGCCAGCGGCGCCAGATCCGCCAGCTCCTCGCGCACCACGGTAGTCAGATCGAGCGGTTGCAGGCTTTGCGAGGGGGTTTCCAAGCGTGCCATGGTCAGCAGTTGGCTGGCGATGCGGGTGGCGCGATGCACGCCCTGCTGCAGGAATGACAGGGCTTCGTCACGTTCCTGCACACTGCCGGCCTGCAACGCGTTGCGCACGTGGATATCAAGGATTGCCAGCGGCGTGCGCAGCTCATGGGCGGCATCGGCGATGAAGCGGCGTTCACGTTCGAGCAGCGCGCGCAGCTGGCTCAATACGTCATCCAGAGCCAGGCGCATCGGCTCCAGCTCTGGCGGCAGAGGGCCGGCTGGCAGGGGGGCGAGGCTGTGTTCGGGGCGTTCACGCAGTTGCTGGGCCAGGCGCTGCAGGGGTCGTAATCCCCAACCCAGCAGCAGCCAGATGAATGCCGCCAGTAGCGGCAGGCAGACCAGGGTCGGCATCAGGGTGTGCTGGAGAATCTGCTGAATCAGATCCTGGCGCAGATCTTCACGCTCGCCGACCCAGATACGCAGGCCCTGACCGGCGTCTTCCAGCAGCACGCCGCACCACTCCTGATCATCGAGAAAAAATTCATGAATGCCGGGCGCGGGCGGCGACGCCAGCGGCGGGGCTTCTTCGGAACGCACCAGCAGAGTGCCGTCCTCGGCCCACACTTGAAAGGCCAGGTTGATTTCGTAGGGATGCGAGAAGATACCCTCGGCGGAACGATCCATAGCGCCGTCCAGTGCCTGCCTGACGAACGACCAGTCGATCTGCTGCCCATCCGGCTGCTGCAGCAGCCCCTGCAACAGCCGAGCCGCCTGTACCAGTTGCGCATCGTAGACCGCTTCGGTCTGCCGATGACTGTCACGCAGGGCGAGCAGAACCAGCGCCAGGCTGCCGGCGAGTACCAGGGCGATGGTCGGCGCGAGGATGCGCGTGCGGATGGAAATCATGGCGTTCGCTCCACCAGGTAACCGACCCCGCGTACCGTGCGGATGAGGTCGCTGGACAATTTGCGGCGCAAGTTGTGAATCAGCACTTCCAGGGTGTTGCCCGGCCCGCTTTCCTGCCAACCATAGAGGGCATTGCCGAGCCGCTCGCGGGTGACCACCACACCGGGGCGGATCAGCAACTGATGCAACAGCTGATATTCCATGGGCGTCATCGGCACGCTGCTGCCCTGGTAGCGCACTTCCTGGGTGGCCGGGTCGAGGCTCACGCCAGCGAACTCCAGCACCGGCTGAGCCCGGCCCTGGCTGCGGCGCAGCAAGGCGCGGATGCGTGCCTTCAACTCCTCGGGATCGAACGGCTTGACCAGGTAGTCGTCGGCGCCGGCATCCAGCCCGAGGATGCGATCCTCCATGGCATCGCGGGCGGTGAGCACCAGAACCGGTACGGCATTCTCGCTGCGCGCGCGCAACTGGCGCAGCAGCGTCATGCCATCCAGGCGCGGCAGGCCGAGGTCGAGCAGCACCAGGTCGAACTGCTCGCTACGCAAGGCATGGGCGGCTTCGACACCGTCCTCCAGCCAGTCCAGCGTATACCCTTCGCCGCGCATGGCGACGCGAATTCCGCGCGCTAGGGCGCGATCATCTTCAACCAGCAGGACACGCACGCGACGCACCTCGTCAGAAATGGTGGCCGCCATGATGCGCCGCCTACGGCCCGATTTGCACGGACAGATGTTACCGAGATTTGCCCATTAAGACTTTCCTAAGCTTCGCGTCGCAAGGTGAGTCTCCCCCTCACAGGAGAGTCCCACCATGCGTTATTTCGTCCTTCTGGCGCTGCTGCTCGGCAGCCCGCTGGCCCTGGCCAGCACCGAATGCACCACCGCCGACCGCCCGACCTGGCAGGATCCAGAGAAATTCCAGACTCAGTTGAAGGAGCAGGGTTACCAGATCAGCAAGTTCAAGGTCACCAAAGGCAACTGCTACGAGATCTACGGCTTCGACAAGGACAAGCGCAAGGTCGAGATCTACCACGACCCGGTATCCGGCAAGGCCATCAAGACCGAGATCGAAGACTGATGCCCGCGGCGACGATACGACTCTGGGATCCGCTGATCCGGCTGTTCCATGTGTCGGTAGCCGGGGTCTTCGTCGCCAACTATTTCCTCACCGAGGAAGGTGACGACTGGCATACCTGGCTCGGCTACTACGCCTGCGCCTGGCTGGCAGTTAGGCTGGTATGGGGGTTCGTCGGCACGCGCAGCGCGCGCTGGCAGGATTTCTGGCCGACTCGCGCGGGCCTGACCAAGCATCTCAGCCAGGTGCTGAAAGGCCGTGCCTATCGCCGCCTCGGCCATTCGCCACTGGGCGCCCTGGTCATGCTGCTGATGATGGCGGCCATCGCCATGCTCGGTATCAGCGGCTTCCTGATGCAGGAAGTGGATGCACTGTGGGGCGTCGACTGGCCGCTCACACTGCATGGCTGGATTGCTGATGGCCTGGCTGCTCTGGTGGTCATCCATATAGCCGCCGCGCTCATCGAAAGTGTTCACCTGCGCGAAAACCTGCCGCTGTCGATGATCACCGGCAAGCGCCGCGCACATTCCGAAGACCGCTGATACTCAGGAAAACCCATGCTGCCCGTTCGTGCCCGTCATCGCTCTGGGGCGTTGCGCTCCTGGTTGTCGCTCGTGGCCCTGGCCACCCTCAGTTGCCTGTTGCTGCTCGCCGATGATTTCCTGCAGCAGTTATTCACCCCCAACAACCGCGCCGAACCGGAATTCGGCTATGTCGCCGTGCTCTGGCTGTTCAGTGCGGGGCTGTGGCTGTGCAACCTGCGCTGGCTCAGCGCGAGCATCCTGGGGCTGTTCGCGGCGATGCAACTGATACAGCTGGCCAATATCAGCTTCTTCGGCGAGCCGCTGACCGCCATCGATATCCAGTCGCTGCTCAACGACCCTGGCGAGGTTCGCGAAACGGCGACGCACAGCCTCGCTCAGCATTGGCCGGTTCTGCCCTGCGTGGCTATTCCCTATGCCCTGCTGCTCGCCCTGCACCTGCGCCTGCCGAGCAGGATCGAACTGCCGGAGAGTCGCTGGGCACTGGTGTTGATCGCCATGGTGCTGCTCTCGAAACCCTATCGCGCCACCTATCGCAATCTCGACTCGTTCGCCGCCAGCCCCAGCCGCAGCGCACTGCACAACAACCTCAACGTATTCTCCGCCTGGGCCGTACGTCTGGCTTTCGAGCCGGAGGTCGAACTGCCACTTGCTCCCTTCTCGCCATACGGGCTCAGCCCCAGCCTCAGCGAAGCGCGACACGTCTGGCTGGTGGTAGCCGATTCGCTGCGCAGTGATCGCCTCGGCGTGTTCGGCTACAGCCGCGACACCACGCCGCAACTGGCCAGCTACCTGCGCGATCACCCCAGTGCCTTCGTACGCCCCGGCATCGCCGCGGGGGTGGCTACCGATGTCAGCCTGCCTTACCTGATCAACCCGATTCGTGAGCCGGGCCAGGACTCGATGCTGCGCACCGGCGACATCAACCTGTTCCGCTTCGCCAAGCAGGCGGGCTTTCGCACCCACTGGATTTCGTCCCAGGAATCCAAGCTGCTGGCCAACCTGGGTAGCCGTTATCTGGACGTGTCGATCACCCGTGAAGACCATCCAGTACGTTTCCTGAAACAGCAGGATCGTGCCCTGTTGGACGTCCTCGACGGGCAACGATGGGGTGAACGCAACTTCGTGGTGCTCAACCTGCGTACCGCCCACCTTCCCTATGCACAGAACTATCGTCACGAGGCGAAGCCAGCACCTTGGACGGATCAGGGCCCGAACGGTCAGAGCAATGCCTATGACAATTCGGTGCATTACCTCGACAGCCTACTGGCCGAAGTCATCGCCGACTTCGACCGCCTGGAAGGCGAGCGCTACCTGATCATCACTGGCGATCACGGCCAGCGTCTGGGAGAAGGTGGCCATTGGGGACACAATGATCTGGTGCCGGAAGTCAGCGACGTACCGGTGATCGTCATCGGTCGCGAGGCGCAGCCGGAAACCCTAGCAAGCCTGTCAGCGAAGCGCTGGATCAGCCACTACGAGGCCGGAAAATGGCTGGCCGCGCGTCTCGGTACGCGCATCGACAACCCCAACCTGCGCCCCAACGAGCATTTCGTGCACGGCAAACTGCTGTTCACCGACAACTTCATCCAGCGCGTCTGCGAAACGCCAAACGGCTTGATCCATCATCCCCCGCAGCAACTGAGCATGTTGCTCAAACAGCCAGAGATCCGCTGCGAGGGATGATCCGCACCGCAGATGGCTTGCACCATCCGCGGCGCTTACCGTCAACGAGTCCGTGAAGCGTCAACCGGCTTGATCGCGGCACGCTCGCGGAAGGTCAGCAGGAACGCCAGCAGTACGGCAACCGAGAACACCGCCGGGAACAACCAGATGCTGCGCCAGTCGTGGGCACCCTGGCTGGAGTAGTGATCGGACACCATGCCGGCCACCCAGAAACCGATCAGCATGCCGACACCATAGGTGGCCAGGGTGATCAGGCCCTGGGCCGAACTCTTGATGCTCTCGCCGGCCTTGCCGTCGGTGTAGATCTGCCCGGAGACGAAGAAGAAGTCGTAGCACACGCCATGCAGGACGATACCGGCGACCAGGAATGCCACCAGCTCGCCGCTGTTGCCGTAGGCGAACAGCACATAGCGCAGCGCCCATGCCGCCATGCCCACCAGCAGCGTCGCCTTGATCCCGAAGCGCTGGATGAACAGCGGCAACAACAGCATGAACAGCACTTCGGAAACCTGGCCGAGGGTCATCATGCCGGTCGGGTTGGCAACGCCGATTTCGGTGAGAAACAGGTTGGCGTTCTGGTAGTAGAAGGCCAGCGGAATGCAGATCAGGATCGATGCCAGAAAGAAGGTGGCGAAGCCGCGATCCTTGAGCATCTGCAAGGCATCCAGACCCAGCAGGCGCTTGATGCCGGTCTGCTGGCCAGGCACTGGTGGCGTGGCCGGCAGGCTGAAGCTGTAAAGCCCGAGCAGCAGCGAGGCACCGGCGCAGAGCAGGAAGGTGTTGCGCAGCGCGCCGTCGGCGATGGCCTGCTGGGCGTCCCAGGCGAATACGAAACTGATTACCAGCCCCGCGACGATCCAACCGATGGTGCCCCACACACGCACCTTGGAGAACTGCTGTACCGGATCACTCAACTGCCGAAACGCCACCGCATTCACAAGCCCCAGGGTCGGCATGTACACCACCATGTAGCACAGCACCAGCGGATAGAAGGTGGCGAAATCTTCGGCCCGGTACAGCAGGTACAGCAGCACGGCGCCGCCCAGGTGCAACACCGCCAGAAGACGTTCGGCGTTGAAGAAGCGATCGGCGATCAGACCGACCACGAAGGGCGCCAGAATCGCTCCCCAGGACTGGGTCGCGTAGGCCATGCCGATCTGCCCGCCGCTGGCCTCCAGGGTTCGTCCGAGGAAAGTGCCCAGCGTGACGAACCAGCCTCCCCAGATGAAGAACTGGAGAAACATCATGAAACTCAACCTGACATTCAAAGTGCTCATGTTCTTATCCTTCTTGTTGTTCACGAGACAGCGTTAAGGGTGCTACTCCAGGCCGAGTAACCTCCGGTTGCGCGAGGCGCTGGTCGCGACCCCGGCGAAGTCGTCGAATGCGCGTTCGGCGCGAGTGATCAGGTGGCGCTCGATGAAATCCGCGCCTTCGGCAGCGCCCTGGGCCGAGTCCTTCAGGCAGCATTCCCACTCCAGCACTGCCCAACCCTGATAGCCATATTGAGTGAGCTTGCTGAAGATCGCCTTGAAGTCGATCTGGCCATCGCCCAGCGAACGGAAACGACCGGGACGATCCACCCAGGACTGATAACCGCCATACACACCGGAGCGGGCATCGGGGCGGAACTCCGCATCCTTGACGTGAAACATGCGGATGCGCTCGTGGTAGCGGTCGATGAACCCCAGGTAGTCCATCTGCTGCAACAGCATGTGGCTGGGGTCGTAGAGGATGTGCGCGCGCGGGTGATTGTCGACGGCCGCCAGAAAGCGCTCGAAGGTGGCGCCATCGTGCAGATCCTCACTGGGGTGCAGCTCGTAGCAGAGGTCGACACCCGCCTTGTCGAAGGCCTGCAGGATCGGCAGCCAGCGCCGTGCGAGCTCAGCGAACCCCTCTTCCACCAATCCAGCCGGCCGCTGCGGCCAGGGGTAGAGATATGGCCACAGCAGCGCGCCGGAGAAAGTCGCGTGGGCTGACAAACCCAGTCGCTGGCTGGCCTGAGCCGCCAGCTTCAATTGAGCGACGGCCCAGTCGGTACGCTCGTGCGGGCGGCCCCTCAGTTGCACCGGGGCGAAGTCATCGAACAGATCGTCGAACGCCGGATGCACGGCCACCAACTGGCCCTGCAGGTGAGTGGACAGTTCGCTGATCTCGACGCCCGCCTCGGCGCAGATGCCCTTGAGTTCGTCGCAGTAGGTCTGGCTCTCGGCAGCGCGCTGCAGATCCAGGCAATGCGGCCCCAGGGTCGGCAACTGGATGCCCTTGTATCCGAGCGAAGCCGCCCAGCGAGCGAGATTCGCCAGGTTGTCGAACGGGGCCTCGGCGGACAGGAACTGCGCGAGAAAAATGCCTGGGCCGCGGATGCCCTGGGTCACGGAAGTCATCAGCGTGCTCCTTCAGTCGGTGACAATGCCGTCCATTTCGCCTCACTAGCGTGGCTAGCCAGCGCCGCCTCGATAAAGGCCATGCCACGTTTGCCGGTCTCGATACCGGGCAGTGCGGCAGCGGCAACGCTGGAACCGCCAATCGCCCGGGCGAAATCGCTGTAGAGATTGGCCATGGCCTCCAGATACCCCTCCGGATGGCCCGCTGGCAGACGAATTCGATGCAGTGCTTCAGCGCACAGCCAACTGTGGTTGGCGCCGGCACGCAGCACGCGCATCGGTTGATCGAGCGAGCGATGGATCAGGCTGTTGGGCTCTTCCTGGCGCCACTCCAGACCGCCCTTGTCGCCGTAGATGCGAATCTTCAGGGCGTTCTCTTCGCCAGCGCAGATCTGGCTGGCGAGCAGCACACCGCTGGCGCCCTGCTCGGTCAGAAACAGCATGGCGCAATCGTCGTCCAGCGTGCGGCCAGGTACGTGGGTACCGAGGTGCGCGCAGATGCGCTCGATACGCTGCCCACTGACGAACTCGGCCAGGCTGAAGGCATGGGTGCCGATATCGCCGATGCAGCCGCCCTGTCCCGCCAATTGCGGATCGCCACGCCAGGCCGCCTGCTTGTTGCCCTGACCGGCCAGATCATCGCTCAGCCAGCCCTGGGGATATTCGACATAGAGCTTGCGCACGCGGCCTATCTCGCCGGCCTGCACCATATGCCGGGCCTGCCAGATCATCGGGTAACCCTGGTAGGTGTGGGCCAGGCCATACAGGACATCGCTCTGCACCAGAAGATGCGCCAGGTCGTGGGTCTCGGTGCTGCTCAGCGCGGCGGGTTTTTCGCAGAACACATGAATACCGGCGCGAATGGCGGCGGCGGCGATGGGGGCATGCAGATGATTGGGCGTGACGATCGCCAGCAGGTTGATGCGCATGCCTGGATCGAGACGGGCCTCGCCGTCCAGCAGCGCCTGCCAACTGGCATATACACGCTGCGTTTGCAGACCAGCCTCGCGACCCGTTTCGGCATTGTTGGCCGGATCGCGGCTGAAGGCTCCGGCCACCAGTTCGATGCCACCCGCCAACGCAGCGGCCTGACGGTGCACCTTGCCGATGAACGCGCCAGAACCGCCGCCGATCATTCCCAGCCTTACGCTTGAAGCAGGCATTGAACAACTCCGTTTTACGCTCTTTTTATTGGTACTTTACTTCAATGTAACCGGTTACATTGAAAGATATATAGACCTGGCTGCTACACAGGTCAAGCGCGCCACGACGGTCGGGTTGCGGTAACCTAGCGGCAAATCGGAGCCCAGCAACGGCCAGAAAACAGAGGTTGCATGACAAATATCCGCAAGGTGGCCGCACTGGCCGGCGTCTCTGTCGCCACGGTTTCCCGCACCCTGAAAAGCCCCGCCCAGGTCTCGCCGGAAACCCGTGAAAAGGTGCTCGAGGCCGTCGAGCAGGCTGGCTACAAACCCAACCTGATGGCCATCCAGTTTCGCTCCCAGCGCACCCGCAATCTGGTGGTGCTGGTACCGGATATCGCCAATACCTTCTTCGCTCAGGTCATCCGCGGCATCCAGGAAGCGGCCAGCGCGTTCGATTATCGGGTCTTGCTGTGCAACACCCTTGGCAACCCGGACACCGAACGGCAGTTCGCCGAGCTGGTGGATGCCAAGCAGGCCGACGGGGTCATTCAACTGCGCGCCTTCGACCCGTTCGCACGCGAGGATCATCCGCCGCTGGTGAACATCTGCGAGATCGTCGACAACGCCCCCTGGCCCACGGTCAGCCTGGACAACCGCGGCGCCGCCCGTACCATGACCGAGCACCTGCTAGCACTCGGTCACCGCCGTATCGGGCTGATCCAGGGGCCACCGGACAGCCCGCTGACCCGCGAGCGTTTCGCCGGTTACCGGGAAGCCCTCGACGCAGCGGGTCTCGAACTCGACCCGGCACTGCTGCAGGATGGCGATTACACCTGCCAGTCCGGGCATGCCGCAGCGGCGCACCTGCTGTGCAACGAAGCCCGTCCGACGGCGATCTTCTGCGAGAATGACGAGATGGCCATGGGCAGCATCCAGTGCATCCGCCAGGCCGGCCTGCGGGTTCCCGAGGACATTTCGGTCGCCGGCTTCGACGATATCTCCTTCGCTGCCTTTTGCGATCCACCACTGACCACCATCGCACAACCGGCCGAAGCCTTCGGGCAGCATGCGGTCGCCATGTTGCTGGCGCTGCTCGATGGCAAAAGCATTTCCGAGCATCACCTGATCCTGCCTTTCGAACTGGTCGTGCGCTCGAGCACAGCAGCCCATTCATAGGCGCTTCGCCAGCCCTGGAAGGCCCGTGCCAGCAGCGCTGCTTGCCTGATACTGCGGCTGAAATCAAAAGAGAAAATTACCGTTAAACGAGACGCTCGCAGCGTGCTTATGATGCTGCGCTCAATGCCCGCTTACCGAGCCCGAATCGCAGATGCCCAGAGAAAACTTCAACGACCTGCAGGCTTTCGTCGTCATTGCGCGGGAAGGCAGTTTTACCCGCGGCGCAGCGCAGCTCGGGGTTTCGCAGTCGGCCCTCAGCCACTCCATCCGTGGCCTGGAATCACGCCTTGGCGTGCGCCTGCTGACCCGTACGACACGCAGCCTGGCTGCTGACCGGAGCGGGGGAACGACTGTACGCCACGGTGGCGCCGCGCCTTGAGGAAATCGAGGCGGAGATGAGCGCCGTCAGCGAGTTTCGCGACAAGCCGGTTGGCACACTGCGCATTACCACCTCCGAGCATGCCGCCAACAATATCCTCTGGCCCAAGCTGCACAGGGTTCTTCGCGATTACCCCGATATCAAGGTCGAGATCACCGTCGACTACGCCCTCACCGATATCGTGGCGCAGCGCTACGACGCTGGCGTGCGCCTCGGCGATCAGGTCGCCAAGGACATGATCGCCGTGCCGATCGGCCCGACCCTGCGTATGGCGGTGGTCGCTTCGCCGGATTACTTCACTCGCTACGAAGTGCCGATCACTCCGGCCGACCTGGCCCGGCACTGCTGCATCAACCTGCGCCTGCCGACCTACGGCGGTTTGCTGCAATGGGATTTCGAGAAGGACGGCCAGGAGATGAAGGCTCGAGTAGAGGGCCAGTGGACGTTCAACAGCAGCGGCCCGGTGCTGCGTGCGGCGCTGGCCGGCTGCGGGCTGGCCTTCCTGCCCGACGATATGGTGCAGGAGCAGTTGGCAGACGGCACCCTGGTGCGCGTGCTGGAAGACTGGTGCGAGCCGTTTGCCGGCTACCACCTGTACTACCCGAACCGTCGCCAATACTCCCGCGCCCTCGGCGTGGTCATCGACGCGCTGCGCTACGAGCGCTGAATCCATACCCTCCTGATCAGGTGAAACACGGTTTATCTCGCTTGTTCAGGAGGTGAATCGGCTGCGGCCTTATGTGACATCGGCACCGCAACAGGATGCCGTTTTTCCTGTAAGACTTTGCGACAGGAAAATCGACAGCACTTACGCATGCCGCCAAGTAAACAGACCATCTATAAAGATAAATACCGCCTAAATAAAGACTCAACTTCCGCATACACCCATGAGCAGAAGTCATCAATAAAAACGTCGACAATTGAAAGAGCGCGCACGAACATGAATACACACAGGATATATCGCTCATTCCGCTAAAAACGGCACGAAGCAAAATTCACGCCTGAACTTCATCAACTTTTCTACAGCCAAAAAAAACCGCCTCATATAGAGGCGGAAACCAAAGGATGATGAACTGGAGAGACCACCGGCTTCTCTCGAAAGCCAATGACCATGAGTTCATCACCCCGAATGGTATAGATAACCTGCCACGTCGAAGCATCATTTGCATCGATAGTAATAATCGACTCCTGTGGTTGGCCCGTGCGCCGGCACGATGATAACTATCGCACTGTCTTGGTATATCGAGGCAAATAATAATTAGGTTCTGGAACTGGTGAATCAACAATTCAACACCTGCCAACTGACTAGGAGCATCCATGTTCAAGCACAAGAAACTCGCACTCGCCTGTGCCTGCTTAGCGGCAGGCATTCCACTGGCACATGCCAGTGAGCAATCCGAGTCCAACGGATTCATTGCAGACAGCAGCCTGAAACTCCTGCTGCGCAATGCGTACTTCAACCGTGACTTCAAGAACAACGCCGCCGACGCCAAGGTGTGGGGCCAGGGCTTCATCACTACCTTCGAGTCCGGCTTTACGCAAGGCACCGTCGGCGTGGGTGTCGATGCCTTCGGGTTGCTGGGGGTCAAGCTCGATAGCGGTCAGGGCCGCAATTACAGCGCCTTCTTCGATACCGACAGTGACGGCCATCCGGTCGACGATCTGTCCCAGGCAGGCGCGGCGGTCAAGCTTCGTTTTTCCAACACCGTGGTCAAATACGGCAACCAGTTCCCGTCGCTGCCCGTACTCGCCCATGACGACAGCCGCCTGCTCCCGCAATCGTTCACCGGCACCCTGGTTACCAGTAACGAAGTGCAAGGCCTCGAGTTGAACGTGGGCCGCTTCACGGCGGACAGCCCGATGGGCGATCCGGCACGCGACGCCAACCGCCTGAAGAAAATCGACGTGGTGGGCGGCAGCTACGCCTTCACCGACAACCTGAGCGCCGCGCTGTATCACTCGGACGTGGAAGACGTTTACGAGAAGTACTATGCGAACCTCAATTACACCGCGGCGCTGAGTGAAAGCCAGGCACTCAACTTCGACTTCAACCTGTACCGAACCGACTACGACAACAACTCCGTCGCCGCTCTGGATTTTGGCGGCGACGGGCGCAATGACCGCAACAACATCTGGAGCCTGGCGGCGAAATACAGCGTCGGCTACCACGCCTTCATCATCGCCCACCAGCGCAATACCGGCGACGCCGGCTATGCCTACGACTACGGCGACGGCGGCAGCAGCGTTTACCTCGCCAACTCCTACTACTCGGACTTCAACCTGAAGGATGAGCGCTCCTGGCAAGCCAGCTACGAGCTGGACTTCTCCGGCTACGGGGTACCAGGCCTGCGCTACAAGTTCGCCTATGTGCGCGGCGATAACATCGACACGGGTGCGGACAAGGAAGGCAAGGAGCGCGAGCTGTTCAATCAGGTCAGCTACACCGTGCAGAACGGTGCGGCCAAAGATCTTTCCCTGCGGCTTCGCAACTCCATCTACCGCTCCAGCAATGCGGTAGGCCCCGATCTCAACGAGATCCGTGCCTTCGTCGAATACCCGCTCAGCATTCTGTAAGGAGAGCCGAGGCGGCCACGGCGATTGCCTGAACGGATTGCCGTGGACAATGCGCAAGCGACGACCATCAGGTCGTCGCTTCTTTTGCGCTTATCACCCTGGTGTCGCGACAACGGTCATATGTCGGCCAGGGTGGTCGATGTGCCCGAGGCGGCGAACGGGGTATCGTAATGTGGGATGGCAGCCATGTGGCGCAAGCGGCCTGTCGTAGGGTGGACGACGCTTCACCTACGCGGCCCGACCCGTCCACCGCTCTGTGATCGCAATGGTGGATGAAAAGAGCGTCATCCACCCTACGTCCGCTACCGCCTTTGAGCGACCACTCAGCCCAATCGCTCGGATACGACATTTGATGTGTGACGCTACACTAGCTCACACCTGCTCGCCAGAGCCCCTGAACTGGACGGAAGCTTCGAGCAGACCGCGCACCCGCTGCAGATCCTCGAGCGTATCGATATCCGTCAGGATGCCGGGATCATTGACTTCGAGTTGCAGAACGCGACCCTCGGCGCGGTACCGCCGCACGATCGACACAGCCCCCGCCTCGCCGCTGAGTGCGACCAGCTCATCGAAGCATTCACGCCCGAACCCGACCGGGTGGCCTTTTTCACCGCTCGAGACCGGCACCACTACCAGATTGTCCACCAAGGCCGCCGCCACGCTGCGAATGCTCTGGGCTGTCACCAGCGGCAGATCGCCCGGCAGCACCAGCCAGCCTGAAGCGTTTGCCGTTGCGCGCACACCTTCGGCAATCGAGTCGGCCATGCCATCACCGCGGGCACTGTGCACCACATGCACGCCGAGTCCGGAGCGTTCGACCGCCGCCAGCACATGCTCGAGAATCGGCTTGCCGTGCAGGTCAGCCTGCAGCTTGCTCGTGGTGCCGCCCGAGGCGCGAAAACGCGAGCCGCGCCCGGCGGCCAGCACGATAACCACAAGGCTGTTCACAAGGCTGTTCGGTACCATGGCTACACCTCACCCCGTTCGATGCCGTTAGCGACCCTCAGCACATCGGCCATGGTTGCCAGGGCGATCTCCGCCGGCGACTTGCTGCCCAGTTGCAAGCCGATCGGCGCATGAATCCGCGCCATCTCATCTGGCTTCAAGCCGCCTAAACGCGCCAGCCGCTCCAGGCGTTTTCCGCTGGTGCGCTGCGAGCCCATTGCGCCGATGTAGAAAGCCTCGGTACGCACGGCCTCGATAAGCGTCAGGTCGTCCATGCGCGGATCATGGGTCAGGGCAAGAATCGCGGTGGCGCGATGGGCGCCCTGTTCGGCGATGAAACGCGCCGGCAGCAACTCGAGAACCTGTACGCCTGGCACCGTCACTTCGGCGATGACCTCGGGGCGCGGATCGCAGAGAATCACCTCGTAACCGAGCGACGTCGCGAAGCTGGCGCAGAACTCGGCAACAGGCGACCAGCCCGCCAGAATCACCCGCAGCACGGCGCCAACCCTGATAGACACACGCTCGTCGCCGCGCTGTATCTTCGCGTCGCTCATGCTGCCTGGGCGGCACTCACTGGCGCCATTGCCAAGCGGCACGTCACGGATCAGCAGCTCGCCACCGCCGAGGGCATGCTCGACCTGGCGCAACATCTCTTCGGCACCATCGCCTGGCGGGATGTATTCGATCAATACATCCAGTACACCGCCACAGGGCAACGCCCGGGTAGGCGCCAAACCGCCCTCGCCGTAACGCACCACCTGATTGCGCTCGGCAAACGACCCCGTCGCCACCCGCTCGAGAAAATCCTCCTCCACGCAGCCGCCGGACAGCGACCCACAGAACGCCCCCGTGGGCAGCGCCACCAGCATCGCGCCAGGCGCCCGCGGTGCCGAGCCGAATGTCGACAGCACGGTGCACAACCAGACCGGTCGTCCCTCTTCCAGCCATGCACGAGCCTGCTGAACGACCTGCAGGTCAAGTTGCTTCATCAAAACCACCTCGTCACATCAGCTCAGGCAACGGAGACTACCGAACGGCCATCAGTTTTTCCTTGGTGATGGGCAGACTGCGCACGCGCTGACCCGTGGCATGGTAAACGGCGTTGGCGACGGCGGCCGCCAGCCCTGTCACGCCGATCTCACCAATGCCCCGTGCGCCGAACTCACCGAGCTGGTAGTCGGGATAGTCGAGCAGCAGCACGTCGATGTCCGGCTGATCGCCGTGAACGGGCACCACGTACTCGGCGAAATTGTTGTTCGCCGGCAAGCCATTGCGCGGGTCGTACTCGGCCGCCTCGAACAGCGCCATGCCGATACCCATGACGATCGCGCCCTCGACCTGATTGCGCGCCGCCAGCGGGTTGACCACCTTGCCGACGTCGATGGCGCTGACCACCCGCGAAACCCGCAGGCGGGAGATGCCCGGATCCCAGCGCACCTCGACAAAATGCACGCCAAACGAGCGGAAGGAGTACTTGTCGTTCCCCGATGCATCGCTGTGGTAGGTCGCTTCGGCCCGCGACAGGCGCTGACGAGTCAGCACATCGGCGAAGCTGGCACGCACACCGTCTTTGCTCAGTTGTCCGCTTTCGCCCAGTTCAAGGCTCCGCGGATCCTGGCCGGCGAATGGGCCGTTATCCATCACCGCATACTCGCGTAATTTCTCCAGCGCCTGCCGGGTCGCCCCAGCGACGGCGGGCATCAGGCTGGCGGTCACCCAGGAACCGCCGGACAAGGCGCCAGGCGGGAACGACGAGTTGCCCAATTGCACCTCGATGCGCTCCATGGGCAGGCCAGTCAGTTCGCTGACCGTCTGCGCGATGATGGTATAGGTGCCGGTGCCGATATCCTGCAGGCCGCATTGCACCAGCGCGCGACCATCGGCACGCAGAATCACGCGGGCGTCGGTCGCCACCTGGAAGGCCTCCCAGTTGCAGGCACCCACGCCGTAACCGATCAGTTCGTCGCCGTCACGCATGGCACCCACGGCCGGGTTGCGCCGATACCAGCCGAAGCGCTCGGCGGCCTTTTCTATCGCTTCAGGCAAATGGTTGCTGGACCACGGCAGATCCATGCTTTCGTCTTTCGTGGCGAGGTTCATCTGCCGGAACACCAGAGGATCCACCCCGCTGGCCAGGGCTATTTCGTCGATTGCCGACTCCAGGGCGAACAACCCCGGTGCCGCCCCGGGCGCGCGCATGGAGGTCGGCGTACCGCGATTGAGCGGGCTGACCGAATTGCTGACCAGCACGTTCGGGCAGGAATACAGGCTCTTGGTGACCCCGCCGCAATTCTCGGTGTAGCTGTCCAGGGTCGACGTGCTGTTGTAGGACTCGTGGCGGATGGACAGCAGCTTGCCCTCGCCATCGGTGGCCAGGCGCAAACGCTGGCGGGTTTCCGGACGATGGCCAACGGTGGTGAACATCTGCTCCCTTGGTACCACCAGTTGCACCGGGCGCCTGGTGACCTTGGCAGCGGCACAGGCGGCAATCGAGTGCGGCCAGGGCCAGAGTTTGGCGCCGAAACCGGAGCCGATATAGGGCGCGAGCACTTCGACCTGATCCGCGGACAGGTCGAAGACATTGGCCAGCACGTTACGATGGTTGACCACGCCCTGACTGCTTTCGTAGACGTACAAACGGTCGTCACGCCAATGGGCGGTGGTGGCATGCATTTCCATGGGATTGTGGGTTTCCACCGGCGTGGTGTAGATCACGTCGATGCGGTGCGCGGCCTGCTGATACGCCGCCTCGGGCTCGCCACGCTCATGGCCGCCATTACCGGAACGCGCACCGCGGGTGCGCAGCGCATCCTGCAGGCTGTTGATCGACTCTTCCTGCCGATAATCGACGCGAACCTGATACGCGGCCGCCCTCGCCTGCTCGAAGCTTTCGGCCACTACCAGGGCAACGAACTGTCCCGGGTAGTAGACGCGATCATCCTCGAAGGGCAGACGGTGCTCGTCCACCTTGCTGGCAGTGAGGATATTCTTGATCAGGTTCACAGCCCCGCTGGGGGTGCGGTGCAGGCGGGGGAAATTACCGTGGTGCAGCACCTCGACGACGCCGGGCATGCGCCGCGCCTCGTCATCGTGAATAGCCACGATCTGCCCGCTGGAAATGCTGCTGTAAACGCCATAGGCATACAGCTGACCGTCCAGATGATGATCTGCGGTATATAACGCCGCGCCGCTGACCTTCTGCCGGCCTTCGACGCGCCGCTGGGCGACGCCAATGATTTTCTCGCTCATGAAAAAAGCTCCTAAGAATCTTTTCACGATCTAGCGAGCTAGAGCCATACAAGGCAAAAACAAGCGAGGAAGCGGAGTTTACGAGCTGTAAATGAGCATTCCGAGCTTGTTTTTAACGCAGTAGGGCCGACGCGCAGCAGATCGTGAACAGGGTCTACGCCGTCAGGTCGCGAAGGCTGCGCACAACCACCTGCTGCCCCAGTGGAATTTTGAAGGCGTTGTGCTCGTATGCCCGCGCCCCTTTCAACGCCAGTTCGGCCACACGGGCGAACGTCTCCGCCGTCGCCCGTTGGCCGATCAGCGCCCGCTCGGCCTCTGTGGCCCGCCACGGCTTGCTGGCCACACCGCCCAGGGCGATGCGGGCATCGGCGATGCGCTGCCCGTCGAGCACCAGGATGATCGCGCTGGAGGCCAGGGCGAACTGGTAAGAGGCGCGGTCGCGCAGTTTGAGATAGGCGCCGCGGCTACCGGCCAGCGGCGCGTCCAGCGTTACATGGGTGATGAGCTCACCGCGCTCCAGCGCATGTTCGCGCCATGGCGTGTCACCGGGCAGCAGATGGAAGTCGCCAAACGGGATTTCCCGCTCGCCCGTGGCGCCGCGTACCGTGACCCGTGCGCCGATGGCGGCCATCGCCACACACATGTCCGAAGGGTGTGTGGCGATGCAATGTTCGCTGGTACCCAGCACGGCATGCACGCTGCGATTCAACCCGCCAATGGCCGCGCAACCCGAACCCGGCTCGCGCTTGTTGCAGGCCGAGGAACCATCGCGAAAATAATTACAGCGCACGCGCTGCATGAGGTTGCCGGCGGTGGTCGCCTTGTTGCGCAGCTGCGTGGAGGCGCCAGCCAGAATGGCCTGTGACAGCACCGGATAGTGCTCGCGTACCAGCGGGTGATTGGCCAGATCGGTGTTGCTCACCAGCGCGCCGACACGCAGCCGACCATCGGCCAGGCGCTCGACCTGCTTCAACTGCAGGTGATTGATGTCGACGATCTGCTCGGGCTTCATCACGTCCAGCTTGACCAGATCGAGCAGCGTGGTACCGCCCGCCAGGTAGGCTTGTGGCTGGTCGCCGGTCATCGAACCGATGGCGTGTGCGGACGACTCGGCACGTACGAAATTGAAAGTGCGCATCAGACCGCCCCTCCCATCTTCGAACGCGCGGACTGCACCGCGCTGAGGATGTTCTTGTACGCGCCGCAGCGACAGATGTTGCCGCTCATGGCTTCGCGGACGCTGGCGTCATCGCTGGGGATGTTCGGATCCTTGAGAATCGCCACGGCGCTCATGATCTGCCCGGAGGTGCAGTAACCGCATTGGTAAGCATCGTGCTCCCAGAAGGCTTCCTGTACCGGGTGCAGGGTGTCGCCCCGGGCGAGGCCTTCGATGGTGGTGATGCTGTCGCCGTCGTGCTGCACGGCGAGCGACAGGCAGGCGTTGATCGCCACATCGTTGACCAACAGGGTGCAGGCACCGCACTGGCCGTAATCACACCCCTTTTTCGTACCGGTCAGTTGCAGACGATCGCGCAACACATCGAGCAGGATCGCATTGGCCGGCACGTTCAACGCGTGCACCAGGCCATTCACCGTCAGGCGAATGCGCTGCTCGCCAACTCCAGGAATCGATTTGTCTTCGATGCCGGGGGCAGCTTCCCGGACTGCCGCCAGGGCACTGTCGGGCAGCAAGCCGGACAGCGTTGCCGCGGCGATACCCGAGGCACCGAACTTGAGAAAACTGCGGCGCGTCGGCGTTGCCGCCAACGCTACCGGATCCACTTCCACCACCGGGCTCTGCAAGGTCTTCTGATCTTTCATCACGGTCACCTCAAGGTCGCTCATGTTGGCAGGCCCCTGAAAACCGCAGGCTGCCACGACTCATTTCGTTTTATTGTCACTACACCAGGCACTGAACTTGGTAGCTGCAGCTCTCGCTTCAGTTCACTGTTTTTCAGGGCAAGGATTATTCTGTGCGCTACGAATTGTTAATCGCTCCTGTTGCCACATGACTATAGCCGGCTGCAGTCGATCTATTTCGCCAAACATTGGTGTTCACGGATGCGAACTTATTCGCTTGACCAAGACGGTATGCGAACAACGGCTGAAGCTAACACCTGCGACCACAGGCGATTAGTAGGAAATATTGCAAAGCCTGATGAGCGAGACTCATAAATGCCTGATCGTCAATTTGACCAACAGTAATCGAGACAGTATTGGGCAATGATCGACTTACTTCAGAAACACGTAAGCTCTGCCTTATTTTACCGGTAAGACTAACGATTTCGTCGGCAAACTTACCTGTATGAAGAGTTGAATATAGGTTTTTTGCCAAACACCGGGGTGATTACTCAACTTGGTGCCGGTAACTGAATCAGGCAATAAAGGCGGGATTTATCCGGCAGAACCAAGTGCTGGATCGGGCAACTGAAAACCACTGAAGAGATAGGCTGCCAAGACCGGAGCATATTCGTCTCGCGGCCCTGACAGCGGCACCGATTAAACGTACGCCTGACGAGCCGCACCGCGTGGCAGTCGGTTGCGGCCTGGCATCTGCTCCAGTTTCTGCCGCCATGCTGCCCGTACGCTCAGGGCAGTTTTCGGCTCAGGTTGCTTGGCCGCAGCTTTCGCCGCCCGAGCGGCTGCACGCAGCTCGGCCAGGGTTGGCGTGCGATTGACGGCCTCGGCAGGGGCAGCGTCCTTCTCCAGCGAGCGCAGGCAAAGCTTGCAGGAAACCTGCGTCTGATCCTGGGTAGCGCTGAGGCTCGAACCGGTGCGGCCACAAGCGACAGTGTTCTGGGAAGGCGAGTAGTGAATGGCCAACGTGACATCTCCAGCAGTAAAACGGGGCGGGGATTTTACATATCCACCGAGGTTTCTGCGCAGTCACATGATGGGAGTTTTTGTACGCAGGACATCGCAGCTCGCTGCTCGAATCGCTTACGCCTGCCGAATGTCGGTCTGGGGTGTTTTTTCGGGGATCATCGCCGCGCATATGGCGAGTAGCTGGCTAACCGTCCACGGCTTGGGAATCACCGCCACGTTCAAGCCCTCGAAATCGCTCGTCTCTTCCAGAAAACCGGAAGAGATGATGATCGGCAGATCCGGGAAGCGATCACGGATCAGGTGGGCGAGAAAAATACCGTCGATATCGCCAGGCATGCTGAAGTCGGTCAGCACCATCTGCACCTGACCGTCGCAGCTGGCGAGGAATTCCCAGGCGTCGTCGGCACAGGGGAAGGCTTTCACCTGATGACCTTGTTCTTCGAAGATCTCCACGAGGAGCTCTCTGATGGAGCGTTCGTCTTCGGCTATGACTATCAGTGGCATCGCTTGGATCCGGGCAGTAGCGGTGGGAGTCAGGCTCTGACCGACAGCCAAGGGCAAGATTTCATAAATATCCACGTCATTTCGATTGACGGAAGTGGTTCGCCAGCGTCGGCTGGTACGCGGCAAGCTCCGAGCCTTTCTACAGGTTGTCGATCATCTCCTGGGCGTCATGTCGCCGGTGGATTCCAGGGCTTCACGCTGAACATCAGGAGGCGCCTTTACATGCGGCACGCTCACTCGATGCACTCCTGGTCTTCTTCCGGCAAGTGAGTGTCCACCTGCAGCCAGGGCAGTCGGCTCTGCGTCCAGATATGCCGATCCGCCGGCGCCTGTTCAGGGTGATCCAGCGTCGCGATGGTGACATCCAGCGACTGCGGGCTCAGCGCAGTGAACAGGGCCAGATGAGCGCCGCACGTCGGGCAGAAATACCGTGTGCAGCTTGGCGATGAAGCGTAGCGGGCGGGCTCGCCCTTTAGCCAGACAAAGCGCGCCAGCGGGACGGTGATCCAGGTCACCAGAATGCCGCCGGTGCTGCGCCGACAGATCGAGCAGTGGCAATGGGCGATATCGGTCAGCGGTGCCTGAAACTGATAACGCAGTGCACCGCACTGGCAGCCGCCACTGTGGATACCGAGCATCATCATCTCCTCCGCTGTACCGACCCCATCCGCTGATAGTGCACCCGGATACGACGCAGCACCATGCCTGCGAACACTTCATGCACGCGGTCATCCCCGGAGCAGGTCGGCGTCGTGCACCCCCCAGAGTTCGTCGAACGCTTCGCCGGCCAGATCCAGCGTGGCCACCAGCAGCAACGCGGCCACGCCACTCAACGGCTGGCCCGTCGCTGCGCGCGCATGGCGACGGCACAGGCGCCATGCTCGGCTTCCCGCTCATGAATGCTGCCGCTACGCCCGCTGAGCAGGCCGCCCTGGCGTCCGTTGCCCACTGCGGCGATTTCCGCCAACACGGCGAGGGCCACGTTCTGCGGCGTGTCGCCACCGATGTCCAGGCCCATGGGATAGTGCAGCACCGCCAGGCCGGGCTGCGGCGCCCCCTGGTCGCACACCTCGGCCAGCAGCCGCTCGGTTCGGCTGCGCGGGCCCAACTGGCCGAGGTAGAAGGGGCGACAGTCGAGCATCGCCTTCAGCCAGTGGCGATCCTGGCGGTAGCTGTGGCTCATGATCAGCACCGCCGCGCCGTCGGCCAGGGCCGACCAGTCGAGCGGCTCGTCGAGTTCGATGCAGCGCACCGCGTGCGCCCCGGGAAAACGCTCGTGGCGAGCGTAGTGGCGCCGGCTGTCGATCAGCGTGACCTGCCAGCCCATCAGCCGCGCCATCTCCACCAACGGCTGGGCATCGTGGCCGCCGCCGAACACCAGCAGCCGGCGCGGCGGCGCCAGGTACTCGCAGAACACCTCGAGCTCCCCGTCGGCCAGCGGATAGCGGCACAACGCGCTGCGGCGGTCGTCCAGAGTGCGCTGCAGGTCGGCGCGCAGCAGCGCGGCCACGCCATCCGGCAAGTCGCTGCGCCAATGCCGGCCAGGCGCGCAACTCAGATACTGCCCCAGCCGCACGCCGCTCCTCGCGGGACAGCCGATGACTCGCGCCATGGCTCCGGGCTCGCCTTGGGCCACGACCTCGCGTAACAGCTCGATGGCGGGCGCCGGCAGGGTACGGCTGTGCCGCTCCAGCAGCAGGTACAGGGTGCCATTGCAGCCCAGACCGAACAGCCCGTCGTCCTCGTCCTCGCCGGCGGTGCTGCTGTAACGCTGCAGCACCGGCTGCCCGCGCTCGGTCAGCCACCAGGCCTTTTTCGCCACGGCCGACTCCAGGCAGCCGCCACTGATGGTGCCTTCGGTAGTGCCCAGCGAGGAGATGAGCATCCTTGCGCCGGGCCGTCGGTAGGCCGAGCCTTGCACCTTGACCACGGTGGCCAGTACGGCCTCGTCCTGCTCCTGTTCGACCTGTGCGCAGGCTGCCAGTAGTGCCTGTATATCCGTCATGGGTACTTTCCCCTGGTGCCCCCGCCCTGCCGATAGCCTGGCAGGGCGAGCCTCGACTAGAACAGACTCAGCGTATAGCTGAGTATCAGGCGGTTTTCGTCGATGTCGGTTCGGTAGTTGGAACGGGCCGTGACATTGCGCCAGCGCAGCCCGACTCCTTTGAGCAGACCACTCTGCACAACGTAGGCCAGATCCAGATCACGCTCCCAGTCCTTGCCTTCGTACCCCTGCCCGGTACGCACGTTATCGCCGCTGACGTAACGCAGAGTACTGGTCAAACCAGGGATGCCGAGTACCGCAAAATCGTAGTCGTGACGCACCTGCCAGGAACGTTCGCCAGGGGCGGCGAACTCATAGGTGGGCAAGGTATTGCCCATGGGATTGGTATTGGCTCCGACCTGAATGAAGCCATCGTCACCGTCGATGCGCTGGTACCCCAGGTAGAAGGTATGGCCGCCGTGCCGGGCCGAGAACAGGGCGAAGGTGGCCTGGTTGTCCAACTTGCCGGCGATGCTGCGCCCTTCGTCGCGGCTGTCGAAGTAGCCGGCGTTCAGCCCCAGTGTCCAGTCGCCAATCGGCTCGGCATGCTTGAAGCTGTAGAAGCGCTGCTGGTAGATGTCCTGCAACTGCGCCTGCCACAGGCCGACACTGGTGCGGTTGGCGTTGAAGGCGTAGTCGGCGCCGAGGTAATTGAAACGGTCGCTGGTGAAGCGGGCGATGCGCGCCGGGTTAACCGGATCGTTGATCAGCCCGTACATCGCCTGGCGATCGGTGGAATCGCGCAGGCTGGTGGAGCGCATTTGCCCGGCCTGCAGCATCAGCCCCTGAATCTCGTTGGATACCAGCGCCGCCCCCTGATAGGTCGGCGGCAGCAAGCGCAGATCGCTGTGAAACAGCACCGGCAGGTGCGGGCGCAGTTCACCGACCTTCAGCTCGGTGCGCGACACCCTGGCCTTCAGCGCGGCCCCCAGGCGCCCGTACTCGTCGGCAGCCCGACCGTCGTGCACCGGCAGCAACCCGCTGCTGGTATGGCCACGACCACTGTCGAGCTTGATGCCGTACAGGCCCAGCACATCCACGCCAAAACCTACCGGGCCCTGGGTATAACCCGAGCGAAAATCGAAGATGAAACCCTGAGCCCATTCCTGGGTTCTCGACTGAGGATTGCTGCCAACGATGCCGGAGTAGTCGCGACTGAAGAAATAATTGCGCAGTTGCAGATCGGCATGGGAACCCTCGATGAAACCGGCCTCTTCGGCCTGGACGGCGACACTCAGGCCACCGGCCAGACAACCGGCGAAAACACGATGCAGACGACTCATGATCGACTCCAGAAAAAGCGTGCACGTCACCACGCACAGCCTTTGGCAGCGCGAGTGAATGCAAAAAAGGGGGGAAATTCCGCAGCACGTCTCGCGACGCGCTGCGGTAAACCAGGAGTGCTGCGGGCTTAGAGCCTGTTCACGATCTCGCGAGCTAGAGCCATGCAAGGCAAAAACAGGCGAGGAAGCGGAGTTTACGAGCTGTAAATGAGCATTCCGAGCCTGTTTTTAACGCAGCAGGGCCGACGCGCAGCAGATCGTGAACAAGCTCTTAGCGGTTAACCAGCCTGGCCGGCAGCGCAATCACCAGGAAACAGCTGAGCAGCAGGCAGCCGGCGAAGAACCACAGTGCTGCGTGGCTGGTACCGGTCAGGTCGGTGACCAGGCCCATCAGCGAGTTGCTCACCAGACCGGCGATATTGGCCAGCGAGCAGGCCAGGGCGAAACCGGTGGCCGCCGCCGTGCCCTTGAGAAAGGTCGCCGGCAGGCTGAAGAACACCGGCACAGCACCGATGATCGCTGCCGAGGCAATGGCGAACAGGGTTACCGTCATCACCAGGTTGTGACTGAAAATGGTGCTGCTGGCCATGGCGATGGCGCCGATGATGAACGGCACGATGATGTGCCAGCGGCGTTCGCGATGGCGATCGGAACTGGCGCCTATCAACAGCATGCCAGCCAGTGCGGCAAGGCTTGGTATCGCCGTCAGCAAACCGATATGGAAGGTATCGATGACACCGGTATTGCGGATGAAGGTCGGCATCCAGAAGCCCATCGCGTACGCACTGAGCAGGATGGAAAAGTCGATGCCACCGAGCATCCACACCTTGAGGTTGAAGAAGCCGTCACGGAAGCTGTGCTTGCTGCTCTTGCCTTCCGCATCGTCGGCTGCCAGGTCGCTGGCCAGCTGCGCTTTTTCATCGGCATTGAGCCACTTGGCCTGATTGAAGTGATTGGGCAACGCCCAGAAGGTCAGGATACCCAACAGTACGCTGGGAATGGCCTCCAGCAGGAACAGCCACTGCCAGCCGCGCAGACCGTGCACCTGATCGAAGTGGTTCATGATCCAGCCGGAAAGCGGCCCGCCGATGACGCTGGAAAGCGGCAGGCCGATCATGAACAGCGCAATGATTCGGCCACGCCGGTAAGTCGGGTACCAGGTCGTCAGGTAGTACAGCACCCCCGGCAGGAATCCGGCTTCCGCGGCCCCCAGCAGAAAGCGGATGATGTAGAACTGGGTGGTGGTGGTGACGAACATGGTGCAGGCCGACAGCAAGCCCCAGGTGATCATGATCCGGGCGATCCAGACCTTGGCACCGACCTTTTCCAGGATCAGGTTGCTGGGTACCTCGAAGAGGATATAACCGACGAAGAACAGACCGGCACCAAGCCCGTAAGCGGCCTCGCTGAACTGCAGATCTCCAAGCATCTGCAACTTGGCGAAACCGACGTTGATGCGATCCAGATAAGCAGCGAGATAGCAGAAACACAGGAAGGGGATCAGCCTCCAGGTCACTTTGCGGTACAGCTCGCGAGAGCTGTCGGTAGCACTGCCCAGGGCCGTGCTGGTGGTGGGTACGTAGGACATTGCGTTGTCTCCTGGCGGTGACTTGTGATTGTTTTTGAAGCCAGCAGTCGTAGACGCACCCAGGCGCCATCAACTGATGACCTTCCAAGGCAGCGTCAGTGCCACACCATGGGCGCGGCGGCCATCCTGCACACGGATGACCAGTGGAAAAAGCGGCGTACCGCAGATTCCTTATTGGGTATTCACGCAGACAGTTGATCGAGGTAAGCAAGAGCCTCCTGCAGCCCGACCACATCGCCGTACTTGCTGTCGATATCGAATAGGTTGGCCTCATGCGGCGCCTGATGCCGATCGCCTACGCACTCGCGCACGACGATGGTGCGAAAGCCATGCTGCACGCCGTCCACCGCGCTGGCGCGGATGCAGCCGCTGGTCGAACAACCTGCCAGCAGCAGGGTGTCGATACCCTGCGCGTGCAACTGAGAAGCCAGACTCGTGCCGAAGAACACACTGGCGTACTGCTTGGTCAGTACCTGCTCGCCTGGTTGCGGCGCCACCTGCGGACAGAACTCGGCCAACGGGTTGCCCTCGACCATGGCCTTCATCACCGGCGCCTTGCGCACCCACATGCCGCCATCGGCGCAGTCGTCGGCTCGGTAGCGGATATTGCTGTGCACCAATGCAATACCGGCACGCCGTGCATGAGCCAACAACATGTCGGCCCGCTCCACCGCCTCGACCACGCCTGGCGCATACAAAGGAGCGCCCGGTGTGGTGTAGGCCTGCATGAAGTCGATCATCAGCAGGGCGGGACGGCTGCCGAAACCGATGCGCTGCCCCCATACGCCCTGGTAGTTGTCGCTCAGGCTTTGCTCCTGCATGGCCATCTCCTCAATAAGCGCCGGACAACAGCGCGCCAGCACCCGGCACCACCGGCTCCAGATCCAGCGCCTTGAGCAGGGCGTAGGTGGTGGCGATGGCCGCGGTCACCACTGGCTTGCCGGTTTGCGCCTCGACCTTGGCGACTGCCGCGAGCGAGGGCATCTGCACACAGGCGGAGAGCACCACCACGTCGACCCCCTCCAGGTTCATGCCGGCGACGATACCGGGCAGGTTAGCCGGATCATGGCGGGCCACATCGAGGTTGTCGGGGATTTCCAGGGCACGCCAGTCGACCACCTCGAAGCCTTCCTCGCGGATGTAGTCGACCACCAGTTCAGTGAGCGGCTTCATGTACGGCGCGACGATGGCGATACGCCTGGCCTGCATGACTTTGAGCGCTTCGACCAGGGCGCCGGCGCTGGTGACGACCGGCGAGTTGGCATCGTTGTCGGCCGTTACCTGGCGCAGACGCCGCTCGGACTGGCGGTGATAGCCCAGCCCCATGGCCATGATCGCCACCAGGCAGGCGTAGCCCAGCACATCGACCCTGGCGTCGGACAGCTCCAGCGCGCAGCGATCCGACTCGGCATCCATGGCCGCCAGCTCTTCCTTCTTCACCTGTTTCATGCGCATGCGCGCCGAGTGAAAGGTGAAGCGTTCCGGGCGAATGGCCTGGCGCGCCAGCAGCATCGCCGGAATTTCGGTTTCCATGGTGGTATTGGAGCTCGGCACGATCTGGCCGATACGGTAGAGCCTGTTCATGGCTGAATCCCCTGGCGAATCGGCTGACCGAGAAAGTCGCCGAAGGCAGCGAAGAACCCCTCGAGATCGTCCCAAGGGATCATGTGTCCTGCATCCGCTACGCGAGCGACCTGCAAGTCGGTTTTCAGTTCGCGCAGCTCGGCTTCATCGGCCGGCTCGATGACCCCGCCACGCCCCGCGACCATCAGCAGCGTGGGCTGCCGCACGGCCGGCAGATGCTGGTGAATGTCCACCGTGTGGAACTCTTCGAAAGCCTGCACGATGGCCGGCTCGAAGCAGGTGTGCAGCCACTCGGCGCGCAGTTGCCGTTGTGCCTGGCTCCAGGTCGGGCAGAAGGCCTTCATCGCCTCGGCATCCATGCCCTGCTCGGCCTGGCGGATCGAGTCGACGTACCAGGGCAACTTGCTCGGGTAGGCGCGCCGACCGGGGCCGGACACCGGCGGGTCGATCAACACCAGGCGCTCCAGCCCGGGAGCACCGAGTGCAGCGGCGCGAACGGCGAAGCGCGCGCCCATCGAGTGCCCGAGCAGGCTATAACCCGTAAACCCCAGCGCCGCGGCGAAGGCGAGAATGTCCGCGGCACAGGTGTCGGTGTCATAGGCCAGTTGCGGGCCACTCGACGACAGGCCACGACCACGCACGTCGAGGATATAGGTATCGAACTGGTGCCCCAGCACCTCGCCGACGAAACCCCAGGTGATGGCCGGGCTGGTGATGCCGGGCACCAGCAGCAGCACCGGGCCCTGACCGCCGTAACGCAGGTAGTGCTGGCGAATGCCATTGGCCTGCACGTTGCCGCCGCCGATCAGGGTGCTCATGCCGCTACCCCACTCTTCAGCGGCTGGGCATAGAGGTCGTAACCATAGACCCAGGCAGGATCTTCCTGGGTACGCAGAAAGGTATTGGCATTGGAAACGGCCTGCACGCGCGAGGCCCGCTCCTTGCGGTTGGCCTCATAAAGTTCGAAGGCGGTACGGAAATCCGCCAGCCCGGTTTCCTGCAGGCAGCGGGTGAGCATCGCCGCATCCTCGATGGCCATGCCGGCGCCCTGTGCCATGTGCGGCTTCATCGGGTGGCAGGCGTCACCGAGCAGCACCAGGCGGCCACGGCTCCACAGCGGCAGCGGGTTGCGGTTGCGCAGCGGCCACTTGGTGATGTCCTCGGTGGAGCGGATCAGCTTCTGCACCGTGGGGTGGTACCCCTCGAACGCGGCCAGCATTTCCTCCTGGCTGCTGTCGACGTAGTTGCCCTGGAAATCCCAGGCCTCATGTGGCACTCCCGAGACGAAGTAGTACTCATCGCGCTTGCCGGTGGTGTGGTAGACCATCAGGTGGCGATCATCCGTCCACCACTTCACGCAGGGCTCGAACAGATCGGCGTGACGCACCAGGCTGTCGCCGCGGATCAGCGCGCGGTGCGCCACCCAGCCACTGTAGATGGGCGCTTCGACGCCCAGCAGTTCCTCGCGAATTTTCGAGTGGATGCCATCGGCACCGATGACGATATCGGCGGTGGCTTCGGTGCCATCGGTAAAACTCAGGCGCACCTGATCGCCTTCATCGACGATGCGCTCCAGCTTCTTGCCGAACTGCACCGAGCCCGGCGCGATGCTGTCCATCTGCAAGACATGCATGTCGCCACGATGAACGGTGATATAGGACGCGCCGTACTCGCGACGGGCGAACTCGCCCAGCGGAATGCGCGACAGGTAGTCACCGCTCTCGCCATCGCGGCTGTGCCAGAAATCAGGATGCGAACCCATTTCCTCGAGCGGTTTCTCCAGGCCCATGCGCCGGAAGATCTTCATCACGTTCGGCCCGACGTGAATGCCAGCCCCCAGCCGGGAGAACTCCGGTGACTGTTCGTAGACGGTGACCTCGAACCCTGCCTGCTGCAACAAGGTGGCGGCAGCCGCGCCTCCCAGGCCGGCACCGACGATGGCAATTTTCTGCTGAGCCCCCATGGGCATGTCTCCTCTTCTTGGGTACGACCATGCGGGATGTTCCCGCCAGACAATTACAGTGTATGCACTATATTTTTTTAAAAGTGAAGAGGCCTTTTGCGATTTTTTAAAAACAGCTGTTCGAATGCTAAAAATAGATAAACAACATCACAGATCAGTAAATGTGTAGATAGGTAACGCAACACCAAGAACCTTGCCAACTGCTTTAGCTTGGTGTTTGATCTAGACAAATAGAGTGCATGCTCTATAAATACGCACCGAAAAGCAGCGCAAGGCACCAACCCGGTGCAACCTATTCACATCCACCAGGAGGCATGTCATGCCGGTAAGCGATAGCGAACTGACCCAGATGTTCGAACAGGTGCTGACCCTGTCCAGGGTCGACGCGACCCAGAGCGTCGCCATTCTCAAGAGCCATTACTCGAACCCGCGAACCGTGCGCGCCGCCATGGATGCCGCGCAGCGCCTGAAGGCCAAGGTGTATGCGGTGGAACTGCCGTCCTTCAACCATCCGCGAGCGATGGGCAACGACATGACGGCCTACTGCGGCGATACCGCACTGACCGGCAATCTGGCCGCACAGCGCGCCCTGGAGGCCGCCGACCTGGTCGTCGATACCATGATGCTTCTGCACTCGCCGGAGCAGGAGCAGATACTCAAGACCGGCACCCGCATCCTGCTGGCGGTGGAGCCACCCGAAGTGCTGGCACGCATGCTGCCCAGTGAGGAGGACAAGCGCCGCGTATTGGCCAGCGAAACCCTGCTCAAGCAGGCTCGCAGCCTGCATGTGAAATCCGCTGCCGGCAGCGACTTCCATGCCGATCTGGGACAGTACCCGGCTGTCACCGAATACGGCTTCGCCGACGAACCAGGGCGCTGGGATCACTGGCCCAGCGGTTTCCTGTTCAGTTGGCCGAACGAGGAAAGCGCCCAGGGCACCCTGGTGCTCGACGTCGGCGACATCCTCCTGCCGTTCAAGAACTACTGCCGCGAGCGCATCACCCTGGAAATCGACAAGGGCTTCATCACCGGCATCCACGGCGGTTTCGAAGCCGAGTACCTGCGCGACTACCTGAAGTACTTCAAGGATCCCGAGGTCTACGGTATTTCCCACATCGGCTGGGGCCTCCAGCCCCGCGCCCAGTGGACGGCCATGGGCCTGCATGATCGCAACGACGGCATGTGCATGGACGCTCGCGCCTTCTACGGCAACTTCCTGTTCTCCACCGGCCCGAACACCGAAGTGGGCGGCACCCGCAAGACGCCGTGCCACCTGGACATCCCGCTGCGCAACTGCGACATCTACCTGGATGACCGGGCCGTGGTGCTGGCCGGCGACGTGGTGTATCCCGAAGCCTCCAGAGCCCATTGATCCGTTTCGGGGGCGGCGGGAGCCGCTCCCCGGTAACAACGCTACGCGGTTATACTCGGCACCTTGCGCCTCGAACCGAACCCCTCTCATGTCGACCGACGATTTCCCAGCAGACAGCTATCAGGTGACCGAGCAGATCGGCCATCTGCTGCGCAAGGCCTACCAGCGCCATACAGCGATCTTCCAGCAGAACGCCTGCGACGCACAGCTCACCTCCATCCAGTTCGTTACCCTGTGCGCCTTGCGTGATCACGGCCCCAGCTCTCAGGCCGAACTGATCAAGGCCACCGCCGTCGATCAGGCCACCATCCGCGGCATCGTCGAGCGCCTCAAGGCTCGTGATCTGGTCGCCCTGTCGCCAGACCCGGACGACCGTCGCAAGGTCATCGTCGAACTCACCGACACCGGCCAGACCCTGCTGACCGAGATGATTCCCTGTGCCCAGCAGATCAGCGAGCTGACCATGGGCAGCCTCAACCCGGGCGAACGTATCGCCATCCTCTACCTGCTGCGCAAGATGAACGACAGCAGCGACTGACTCCCCGCACCAATCCGCGGCGCGGTATCAGCAGCCAACCCCATCGATCAGTGCCATGCCATGCGGCGTGGTTTCACGCATTCTGCCGCTCGTCCGTCCAGGTCATGCCGCTGGCCCGTTCTTTACCTACATGATCAGGGTTTCATGTAGCCCGTAGGATGGGTGAAACCCATCAATTTCCGATGGGTTTCACCCATCCTACGACCTACAAGTCGATAGCGGACGTAGGGTGGATGACGCTCTTTTCATCCACCATTGCGATTGCAGAGCGGTGGACGGGTCGGGCCGCGTAGGTGAAGCGTCGTCCACCCTACGAAGGGCTGCTATCGCCTTCTTGCGGACGTACACGAGTAAACGCCCACCGGCCATTATCTCCCTCTGCCGCCTCGCCGCTGGCCCGTTCCTTGCCTACATGATCAGAGTTTCATGTAGTAAGCACTTAATGAACAAAAAACCCTTGCCCTGAGTACAACGGTAACGACGGGACATGGGCCGACGACGTAGCAAGGCATCCCATGGAAAAGAACCTGACCCTGCAGGTGAACGGGAAAACGGTGCAACTGAGCGCCGAACCCCAGACTCCGCTGCTGTACATCCTGCGCAACGACCTTGCCCTCAATGGCCCCAAGTACGGCTGTGGCCTTGGTGAATGCGGCGCCTGCACGGTCATCGTCGGTGGTCGCGCCACTCGCTCCTGCGTGTTCCCCGTGGCCGGTGCCGCAGGCCGCTCGGTGACCACCCTGGAAGGCCTGGGCTGCCGCGAGCGTCCCCATCCGGTGCAGCAGGCCTTCATCACCGAGCAGGCAGCGCAGTGCGGCTATTGCCTCAACGGCATGATCATGACCCTCAAGGCCCTGCTCGATCGCAACCCCAATCCCAGCGACGCAGAACTGCGCAACGAGCTCTCGGCGAACCTGTGTCGCTGCGGTACCCATGTCGAAATCATGCGCGCGGCCCTGCGCGCCGCTGGCCGCCCCGCCGCCCCGCACGGAGAAACCCCATGCGCCTGACTCGTGACCAATGGCTCGAACGCCAGGATGTACTGTTGGTGGTCGATACCATCCAGCCGCCCTCCGGGCCCATGCCCAAAGGCCAGAGTGCCGAAGCCAAGCCCAGGGAACTGGGTTTGTTCCTGGCCATCACGGGCGAAGACCAGGTGTATGCCTTCAACGGCCACGTCGACCTGGGTACCGGCATCCGCACTTCGTTGGCGCAGATCGTCGCCGAGGAACTGAACCTGGATCTGGAGCAGGTGGAGATGGTGCTCGGTGACACCGAACGCGCACCCAACCAGGGCGCTACCATCGCCAGCGCCACCATCCAGATCAGCGCCGTACCGCTGCGTAATGCCGCCGCCGAAGCACGGCGGCACCTGAACCAACTGGCCAGCGAGCGCTGGCAGACGAACAGCGAGCAGCTCACCCTGGAACGCGGCTACTTCCGCCACCCTGACGGCCGCCAGTTGAGCTTCGGCGAACTGGTCGCCGGCCAGCACATCCGCCTGCACATCAGCGGCGACGCCCCCCTCAAACCGGCGAACGAGTATCGCCTGGTCGGCCAGGGCGCCGCGCGTGTGGATATCCCGGCCAAGGCTACCGGTGAACTCACCTACGTCCACGACATGCGCTTGCCCGGCATGCTGCATGGCCGAGTGGTGCGCCCACCGTACGCCGGCTACGATAGCGGCGAGTTCGTCGGCAACAGCCTGCTGGCGGTCGACGAAAACTCCATCGCCGACATCCCCGGCATCGTCGCCGTGGTGGTGATTCGCGACTTCGTCGGCGTGGTCGCCGAGCGCGAGGAACAGGCCATCCGCGCCGCGCAGCAGTTGAAGATCGATTGGAAGCCCTGGACACACAAGCTGCCCGACATGCGCGACGTGGCCCAGGCGATCCGCGATAACCCGCGCATCGCCCGTACCGTGCTGGACAAGGGTGACGTCGAGCAGGCATTGGCCAGTGCCGATCAGCGACTGACCCGCAGCTATCTGTGGCCGTATCAGTTGCACGCCTCGATCGGCCCATCCTGCGCCCTGGCCGATTATCAGGAACAACATTCGCGGGTCTGGTCCGGCACCCAGAATCCTCATCTGTTGCGCGCCGATCTGGCCTGGCTGCTGGAGTGCGATGAAAATCAGATCGAAGTGATCCGCATGGAAGCTGCGGGGTGCTATGGACGCAACTGCGCCGACGATGTTTGCGCCGACGCCCTGCTGCTGTCACGCGCGGTGGGCAAACCGGTACGGGTGCAGCTGACCCGCGAGCAGGAACACCTGTGGGAGCCCAAGGGCACGGCCCAGTTGATGGAGGTGGACGGCGGCCTGAACGCCGATGGCAGCATCAGCGCCTATGACTTTCAGACCAGCTATCCGTCCAACGGCGCGCCGACCCTGGCGCTGCTGCTCACCGGCCGTGTCGAACCGCTGCCGATGATGTTCGAGATGGGCGACCGCACCTCGATCCCGCCGTACGACTACGCGCACATGCGCGTCACCATCAACGACATGGCGCCGCTGGTGCGTGCATCCTGGATGCGCGGCGTTTCCGCCATGCCGAACAGCTTCGCCCACGAGTCGTACATCGACGAACTGGCATTCGCCGCCGGGGTAGATCCCGTTCAATACCGGCTGCAGCACCTGGACGACCCTCGCGCCAAGGATCTGATTCAGGCCACTGCCGAACGCGCCGACTGGCAACCCAGAACCCAGCCACAGCAGACGCCTGCCGAGGGTGACGTGCTGCGCGGTCGCGGCTTCGCCTATGCCCGCTATATCCACAGCAAGTTTCCCGGCTTCGGCGCCGCCTGGGCGGCCTGGGTCGCCGATGTGGCCGTGGACAAGCGCACCGGCGAGGTGGCGGTTACCCGCGTGGTGATCGGCCACGACGCCGGCATGATGATCAACCCCGAGGGTGTGCGTCATCAGATCCACGGCAATGTGGTGCAGTCCACCAGCCGGGTACTCAAGGAGCAGGTGCAGTTCGAGGAATCCCGGGTCGCCAGCACCGAATGGGGCACCTACCCGATCCTGACCTTTCCCGAAGTGCCTGCCATCGATGTGATGATGATGCCAAGGCAGACGGAGCCGCCCATGGGCAGCGGCGAATCGGCTTCGGTGCCGAGCGCGGCGGCCATCGCCAATGCCATCTATGACGCCACCGGCCTGCGCTTTCGCGAGTTGCCGATCACCGCCGAACGGGTTCGCGCCGCACTCAATGGTGGCGAAGCAGGCGGCGCCGCAACGCCAGCTTCACCCGCCGCCAGCAAGCATGGCAAATGGTGGCTCGGCGGGTTGGCCGGGGTGTTTGGCGCGACGCTGGGGCTGCTGACTACCGCCCTGCCCTGGCGTGCGGAAATCGCTCCAGTGGCACCAGCGGCATCGGCAACCTGGTCTGCCGCCACCCTGGAGCGCGGTCGCCTGCTGGCGGCCGCTGGCGACTGCGCGGTTTGCCACACCGCCCCGGACGGCGTCACCAACGCCGGCGGCCTGGCCATAGATACGCCCTTCGGCACGCTGTACAGCACCAACATCACCCCGGATCGTGAAACGGGTATCGGCTCCTGGTCCTTCGGCGCCTTCGAACGTGCCATGCGCGAGGGCATCAGCCGTGATGGCCGCCACCTGTACCCGGCCTTTCCCTATACGGCGTTTCGCAACATCAACGACACCGACATGCAGGCGCTATACGCCTACCTGATGTCGCAAACACCGGTGAAGCAGCCAGCCCAGGCCAACCGGATGAGCTTCCCGTTCAACATCCGCCCACTGATGGCCGGCTGGAACGCGCTGTTTCTCGGGCGTGGCGAGTACCAGGCCGACACCACGCGCAGCGAGCAATGGAATCGTGGCGCCTACCTGGTCAACGGCCTGGGCCACTGCGCGGCCTGTCACTCGCCACGCAACCTGCTGGGGGCAGAAAAAAGCGGCCAGTCGTTTCTCGCCGGCGGCATGGTCGATGGTTGGGAAGCACCGGCACTCAGCGGCCTGCGCAGCAACGCCACACCCTGGACGGAGGCCGAGCTCAGCGACTACCTGAGTAGCGGCTTTTCCGAGCGCCATGGCGTGGCGGCAGGGCCCATGGGGCCAGTGGTCAGCGAACTGGCGACGTTGCCCAAAAGCGATGTGCAGGCCATCGCCAACTACCTGATATCGCTCGATGCGCCCGCACCGCAGACAACGACCGCAAGCACCGCCAATGCACCCGATGCCCTGGCGCTGGCCCGCGGCCAGCGCACGTTCGAAGGTGCCTGCCAGGCCTGCCACAGCGATGGTCTCGGCCCCAAGCTGTTCGGCGTGAGCCCGTCGATGGCAGTCAACAGCAACGTGCATAGCGCGATACCGGACAACCTGCTGAACGTCATCCTGCATGGCATCGACAAACCAGCCACCCCGGAGCTGGGCTACATGCCGGCCTTCAAGGACAGCTTCAGTGATCGCCAGGTGGCGGAGCTGGTCGCTTATCTACGCCACCGCTTCGCCAGCGAACGCCCGGCCTGGAACGGCCTGACCGAGAAAGTTGCCCATGTCCGCGCCAACCCCGGCAGCCACTGATCACCGTCAACCGTGCACGCGGCGCAGGCCACGCAGCACCAGATCGCAGATGAAATCCAGCCAGCGCTGCTTCTGTTCGGCAGTGGCCAGGCCGTCGTCGAGAAAGCAACTGAGGGTGTGCAGGTTGGAGTTGTAGAAGTAGCACAGCGAGGCAATCATCAGGTAGACGTGGTTGAGCTCGATATCCTCACGGAACAGCCCCTGCTCCTGCCCTGCCCGGATGATCGGCTGCAGCACGCCGACGGCCTTGCCGGACAGCGCGCGCAGGTTGCCGGACTTGCGCGCGTGCACGCCCTTGAGCAGATTTTCCGTGCCCAGGATGGTGATGAACTCCGGGTGCTTGAGGTAATAGCCCCAGATGAAGGTAACCATCTGGCGCACGGCCTCCTCGGGTCGGCTCAGGTCGAAGCGCTGACGCGCCTCGGCGCGATTGAAACGCTCGTAGATGGACTCCAGCACGCAGACGAACAGCTGATCCTTGCTGCCGAAGTAGTAATAGATCATCCGCTCGTTGCACTTGGCCAGGCTGGCGATCTGCTCGGTGCGGGCTCCGGCATAGCCCTGGCGGCTGAACAGGCTGACGGCGGCCTTGAGAATCGCCGCACGGCTGCGATCGGCCTGGGCGACCCGGGTGCCGCTCTTGGGCTTGTCCATGGGTACTCCGCAGAGGAAAGGGAAGCGAAGTATGCGTCATCGGCAACATCCGCTCCAAGACGCTCACCTGGCTGCGACGCGTCTACCCCACCACCCCGACGGCTTGCATGATCGGCAAACGCTGGCGAAGATAGGCGCCCACCACCACCGGGGGCTCCCGTGACTGACCTGCTTCTGGCCCTCTGGCCACTCTTCGCGCTGATCGTCAGCGGCTATGAACTGCGTCGTCGCGGCTTCCCCAGCGAAGCCTTCTGGCCCGGCGCCGAGCGTCTCAACTACTTCATTCTGTTCCCTGCCCTGCTGTTCAACAGCCTGGCCACCGCGCCACTGGACAACCCGCAACTGCCGCGTCTGGCATTAGCCGTGCTGCTCGGCCTGGGTATCGCCTGGCTGGCACTGTTGATCGTGCGCCGTCTGCGTGGCTGGCCGGCGGCGCGCTTCGGCGCGTTCAGCCAGGGCATCCTGCGTTTCAACACCTACCTGGGCCTGGCTGCAGTGGGCAGCCTGTTCGGCCAGCCAGGCCTGACCCTGGCCGCGCTGATGCTGGCGCTGATGGTGCCAGCGGTCAACGTGCTGTCGGTCTGGTCGCTGACCGCCGAGCGCGGCGTCAGCGTGCGCAGCCTGTTGCTGCCGATCATCCGCAACCCTCTGATCCTCGCCTGCCTGGCCGGCGCCCTGGTCAACATCAGTGGCCTGGGTCTGCCTGGCGGCAGCGACCGCCTGTTGAGCCTGCTCGCCGCCGCCAGCCTGCCACTGGGTTTGCTGTGCGTCGGCGCGGCGCTGAAACCGGAACAGCTGGGCGGCGAAGTTCCAGCCCTGGCCTGGAACAGCCTGCTGCGCCTGCTGCTGATGCCGCTGCTGGCCTTCGCTGTCGCTTATGCACTGCAACTGCCTGCGATGGAGAGCACCGTGCTGGTACTGTTCTTCGCCCTGCCTACCGCGCCAACCTCTTACGTGCTCACTCGCCAGTTGGGCGGCGATGGAAATCTGATGGCGGGCATCATCACCCTGCAGCATCTGCTCGCCGCCGCTTCGCTGGTAGGGATGCTCTATCTACTGGAGCGCGTGCTTTAGAATCTGTTCATGATCTTCAAGGCAGGTTTCTGGTATTTAGGCAGCAAAGTGGCGCAAGCGGACGGTCGTAGGATGGGTGAAACCCATCGGAAATTGATGGGTTTCACCCATCCTACGGGCTGGTGGATGAAAAGAGCGTCATCCACCCTACATCTGCTTACGCCTTGTAGCAGCCCACGCATGTCGTTCACCCCGAACTTCACGAGTACGCAAGTAGGTCGTAGGATGGGTACAACCCATCGGCAGTTGATGGGTTTCACCTGCACGGCCCGACCCATCCTACGGGCTACCAGATATAGATTTCCTAGTGGGCAATAAATGTCCAAGAGCCTGCTGGCGGTCATCCCTGATACCTTCGGCCCGTACCTGCGGCCTATCTGCTGATCGGCCTGGCGAAGATCGAGTTCGCGACCTGCAACGTTTCACCCTGAAGTGGGCAGCACTGCTGTGCATGACCATCCTGGTCACGGCACTGGTACTGGGTGTATTTCCACTATTTGGTAGCTGACGCGCGAACATTTTGACGAAATTTTCACACCACTGGCGCTAGAATTCGGCCTCTTGGCCGCATTAGCGCCAGGCATTCAATCACCTGCAAGGAACCTCTAATGGAATGGCTGACCAACCCGGAAATCTGGGTTGCTTTCTTGACTCTGACTGCTCTGGAAATCGTTCTGGGCATCGACAACATCATCATGATCGCAATTCTGGTCAGTCGCATGCCGGCACACCTGCAGGCGCGCACCCGCTTCTTCGGCCTGGCCCTGGCCATGGTCACGCGTATCCTGCTGCTGCTCTCCATCACCTGGATTATGCGTCTGACCGCCGACCTGTTCCACGTCTTCGGTCAGGGCATCTCCGGCCGTGACCTGATCCTGTTCTTCGGCGGTCTGTTCCTGCTCTGGAAGAGCAGCAGCGAGATCTATCACAGCCTGGAAGGCGAAGAAGAAAGCATGGATCAGCCCAAGGGCGCGGCCAAGCACTTCATCGGTACCATCATCCAGATCGCCATCATCGATATCGTATTCTCGCTGGATTCGGTGATCACCGCGGTCGGCATGGTTTCCCATGTGCCGGTCATGGTCGCCGCCATCGTCGTTGCCGTACTGGTGATGATGCTCTGCGCTGGCGCCATCAGCGACTTCATCGAGAAGCACCCGAGCCTGAAGGTGCTGGCTCTGTCGTTCCTCATCGTGGTCGGTACCGTACTGATCGCCGAAAGCTTCGAAGTTCACGTGCCGAAGGGCTACGTCTACTTCGCCATGGCCTTCTCGCTGGGCGTGGAAGCCTTGAATATCCGTCTGCGTACCGCCCGCCGCCGCAAGGAAGGACTGGACGACGTAGAGCCGGTGAAACTGCGCAAGGACATTCCTGGCCAGTAATCGGCTTACGCTGATGCAACATGAAAAACGGAATCTACTCAGAGCGTGTGAAAACCCGCTGATGTAGGTATTGGCACCCGGCAAACGCCCTGACATCGTTCGGGGCGTTTTCTTTTGTGCGATTCAGAAGGTCACCACCGGACTTTTCAGGCGAGCATCTCGATCATCCGGCGCGCCCCCAGCACCTTGATGGCTCGCTTGAGGTTGTATGCCTGCACCGCCAGTGACATTTCCGCACGCACTCTACTGGCTCCGTTTTTCATGGCTGACAAGAAAAGGCGCACACCGACCTCCGGCTTGCCGCGCAGCGCCCTGCCTGTGCAGGAACCGGGCGGCAGGCCGCATGCCCGCTCGAAATCCTCTACGAACTTAGTCGGCGGTCGTCCCTCCAAGTGCCTATCACCGCGTTGCATGAGGCTGATGTCAGCAGCTGCCGACAACTGAACTGCGCTCGACTCAGCCGAGGCGCTGCATCGCTCTGCAACTACAGTCAAATTGAAGGCTTGTTCGACAAACCGTATGCCCGTATGTGACTGGCGCCTGCAGCGGCCCGTCACCGGCAGTATCCCAAGTCACGGGATCGAACCTGCGTATCAGGGAGATGCGTGATGTTGACTCTGCTCAATCTGCTTTCCGCCATTGCCCTGCTGATCTGGGGCACTCATATCGTGCGTACCGGCATCCTGCGGGTGTATGGCTCGCAGCTGCGTCGCATGCTCAGCCATAACGTCGGCAAACGGCCCATGGCGTTCGTCGCCGGTATCGCCGTGACCGCCCTGGTGCAAAGCAGCAACGCCACGGCACTGCTGGTCACTTCCTTCGTCGGCCAGGGTTTGATGGCGCTGACCCCGGCGCTGGCGATCATGCTCGGTGCCGACGTCGGCACCGCCTTGATGGCGCGGGTACTGACCTTCGACCTCAGCTGGCTGTCGCCGCTGCTGATCTTCCTCGGCGTGGTGTTCTTCCTCTCGCGCAAGCAGACCCGCGCCGGCCAGCTCGGCCGCGTGGCCATCGGCCTGGGCCTGATGATCCTGGCCCTGCAACTGATCGTCGCCGCCGCCACGCCGATCACCGAGGCCAAGGGCATCCACGTGCTGTTCGCCTCGCTCACCGGTGACCTGCTGCTCGACGCCGTGGTCGGTGCGCTGTTCGCACTGATTTCCTACTCCAGCCTGGCTGCCGTGTTGCTGACTGCCACGCTGACCGGCTCCGGGGTAATCGGCCTGCCGGTGGCCATCGGCCTGGTGATCGGCGCCAATATCGGCAGCGGCGTGCTGGCCTTTCTCAACGCCAGCATGCAGAGTCAGGCCGGGCGTCGCGTGGCCCTGGGCAGCCTGCTGTACAAGCTGATCGGCCTGCTGCTGGTGATTCCGGTACTCGATCCACTGGTGCACTGGCTGGACAGCCTCGAGTGGCATCCGGCGGAACTGGTGATCGGCTTCCACCTGCTCTACAACACCCTGCGCTGCCTGCTGATGCTGCCGACCCTCGGCCTCATGGCGCGCTTCTGCAACTGGCTACTGCCGGATCGCCCGGACATGAACGCCGTCGCCAGGGCCCGTCACCTCGACCCCACGGCGCTGTCCACGCCAAGCCTGGCGCTGTCCAACGCGGTTCGCGAAACCCTGCGCATCGGCGACCTGGTCGACAGTATGCTCGGCCATCTGCTCGACGCCTTGCGTGGCAGCCAGCCGATTCTCGGCAAGGATCTGCGCCGTCTCGACGACGATATCGACGCGCTCTACACCGCTGTGAAACTCTACCTGGCCCAGGTACAGCAAGAGGAGTTGGGCGAACAGGACAGCCAGCGCTGGGCCGAAATCATCGAGTTCTCGGCGAACCTGGAGCGCGCCGGCGACATCATCGAACGTATGCTCGGCAAGATTCAGGACGAGAAAACCTCCCAGCGCCACGCGTTCTCCGATAGCGGCCTGGAAGAGCTCACCGAACTGCACGAGCGCCTGCTGGGCAACCTGCGCCTGGGCCTGTCGGTGTTCTTTTCCGCTGACGCCGATGCTGCTCGCCAATTGCTGCGCGAGAAGCGGCGCTTCCGTATCCAGGAGCGCCGGGTGGCCCACTCACATGTCGAACGTCTGCACCACCAGGTGGTCAAGAGTCTGGAAACCAGCTCTCTGCATCTGGAACTGATCGACGACATGAAACGCCTCAATTCTCTGTTCTGCGCCAGCGCCTACGCCGTACTCGGCAACCGTGAAACCGGCGCCCTGCTCGCCGAAGAAGGTGGCGAGTAGTGCTCTCGACCGGCCGCACGCTAACGCTGCTTCTGAACCTGTTGCTGTGCAGCCATCTGCTGGCGGCGGATCGCTTCAAGGTGGAAGGCTACCCGCTGGATAACGGCATGCAGCTGATCCTCAAGTCCACCAGCGAACGGGGCCATGTATCCATTCGCCTGGTGGTCGGCGTCGGTTTCGATCAGTTCGACTGCCGCCACAAGGAGCTGCCGCACCTGCTCGAACATCTGCTGTTCAGCGGCATCGACGGCAGCGGCGAAGCCGGGCTGGAAGAACGCATGCAGGCACTGGGCGGTGACTGGAACGCCTACACCCGCGACAGCGACACCACCTTCGTCCTCGAGGTGCCGGCAGCCAATCAGCGCGCCGCCCTCGACCTGCTGCTCGCCGCGCTGTTCAACACCGAGCTGAGCGAAGCGCGTATCGAGGCGGCCAAGCGCGTGATCAGCCATGAAAACGGTGAACATCCTGCAGCCTGGCAGCGGCTGCTCGACAGTTCTGTCGGCGCTGATGACGCCACCGGGCAACTGGCTGTGGAACTTGGCCTGGCCTGTGCCGAACCCGACTCGCTCGAGCATCTGAATACCGACGCTCTGGAGCGCCTGCGCAGCGAATGGTACGTCGCCAACAACATGACCCTGATCATGGTCGGCGACCTGGATCGACGCCTGCCCGCCTACCTCGAACGCCGCTTCGGCGAACTGCCGCCCGGCCCCATGCCAGAACTGCGCGAACTGCCGGAAAGCACCGGCAACGCCGACCCCGAACGTACGCTGAGAAATGGCCTGGCCGGTGAGACGGCGAAGGTACATCTGATCTTTGCCGAACCCTGGGTCGGCGTACTCGACCACGCCACCTGGCAGTTGCTGCGCGACTACCTGCAATGGGCGGTGTATCGCGATCTGCGTCTCGAGCACGGCCTGGCCTATGGCCCAGGCGTCGAACGTAGTGCCTACGCCGGCAGCAGCTTCTTCAGCATCAATGCCGAGGTAGCACGCAGCGATGTCGAGGAAACCGTGCAGCGCTTGCACGACCTGCTGCACAAGCTCGCGCGTGACGGCCTGGACACTGAAACCGTCGAGCGCCTGCGCAACGTCGCCCTCGCCCGCCAGAACTGGACAGCCCAGGGCAACAGCGCTCTCGCCGACTACTACTGGAACTCGCTGAGCGACTATGAAGAAGGCCGTTTCGCCGACCCGGCCAAGGAACTGCGCCAGATCCACACCGCACAGCTCGACGCAGCGTTGAATCTGCTCCTGAAACAGCCCACCTACCAGCGGGTGGAAAAACCGCTGCTGAGCACCACGGGACTGTACGCGGGCGTTGCCGGTTTGGCGCTGTTTCTGCTGCTGGTCGCTCTGGGCCTGTGCAGGATGTCACGCAGAGGCAAAGGACCCCGGACGAACTAGAAGAAGAATTTTACGAGCGATTCATCAGCGCCATTGGCGCTGACTCAGCATCCGGCCTACGCCTAACCGACGGTACGCAGACGAGCTCAAAGCAACCGACGCTCCGCCAAGTTTCTGATAAGCGCCAACAAGCCGAACTGCCAGGCGGCCAGTTGATCGCTGTATTGCACACGGTTATGCAAACCGCCAAGCTGGCGGCAACTGATGCTGACATGATCGCCCAGTTTATGGGTAAAGCCGCTGCCCGGCTGGTCGCGATCTTCAGTGGGTGCGAACAGTGTCCCCAGATAAAGCAGGAATCCATCGGGGTACTGATGGTTGGCGTTCAACGTCTGGCCCACCAGATCCAGCGGGTCGCGGCTAATCTGACTCATGCTGCTACGGCCGTTGAGCACGAAACCGTCCTCGCCCTCGACTCGCAGATCCACCTCGCAGTTGCGTACATCGTCGATACCAAAGCTGGCGTCGAACAGGCGAATGAACGGCCCGATGGCGCAGGAACCGTTATTGTCCTTGGCCTTGCTCAGCAACAGCGCGCTGCGCCCTTCGAAATCGCGCAGGTTGACGTCGTTACCCAGCGTGGCACCGATCACTCGACCCCGGCTATTGACCACCAGCACCACCTCCGGCTCCGGATTATTCCAGGCTGACTTCGGGTGAATACCGATGTCCATACCGCTGCCCATGGCAGCCAGTACGGGGGCCTTGGTAAACACCTCGGCATCCGGGCCGATACCCACCTCGAGGTACTGCGACCACAGCCCTTTCTCCTGTAGCAGAACCTTCAGGCGTGCTGCATTCTCCGAACCCGGAACCAGGCTGCGCAGATTATCGCCAATCATTTCGCGCACCTGGCCACGGATTTCCTCGGCACGCTGCGGATCGCCGCCGGCGCGCTCCTCGATCACCCGCTCGACCATGCTCGACGCGAAGGTCACCCCTGCCGCCTTGATCACCTGCAGGTCGGCTGGTGCCAACAGGCTCGGGCGTGTCTCATCGCGCTCGCTGCCGCTATTGGCAAGCAACTCGGCCACACTGCAGACTCGCGGCATGCGGCTATCGTGCACATGCGCGTGAAGATTCTCCCGCTCGCACAGTCCGGCGAGTGTAGGAGACAGTGCGCTGAGGTCGAAAACGCCATGCTCATGCAACAGCACGGGGACAGGCCCCGCAATCGCACCGGGGAGCCAGATCCGCCCGATCAGAGTACCGGTCAGACCATCTTCAGGCAGCGTGTTGTCGGGGGTCAGGATTACAGGACGGGCCATATACGAGCTCTTTTATTATGTGGGTAGGCGCATGGGTCAATGGAGGACAAGACTGATGCTGTGCGACCATAACCAAGCATTTGCATCGGTGACCAATGACGAATCGTCAACACTCGATACGCCCTGGTTATCACCACGAACCTCCTGGTAACCCCATGACAGCGAACCCGAGCAAGCTTCCCACGCTGCATAACTGGCTGCGTCTACGCCATCTGCAACTGATCGAGACCCTCGCCGACACCACCAACATGCACGCCACCGCGCAACGGATGGGGCTCAGCCAGCCGGCCGTGAGCAAGATGTTGCGCGAGATCGAGCAGATGCTCGACTTCCTCCTGTTCGATCGCCAACCCCGCGAACTGGTGGCGACCGAACTCGGCCTCATCGTCATCGCCTACGCCAGGCGAACCCTGAACGACTGCCAGCACTTCGCCCAGGAACTGGAAAGCCTGCGCCAGGGCGGCTATGGCCACCTGCGCATCGGCGCCATCGTTGCCGCGACCGCCCAGGTGGTGCCGAGCACCCTGCTGCACCTGAAACAGCAACGTCCCCTGTTGACCATCGAACTGTTCGAGCACACCAGCGACCAGTTGCTGCAGATGCTCCTGCACAAACAGCTGGATCTGGTCATCGGACGCTTTACCGAGCCTCGCCAGCAGGAGCACTTCAGCTACCAGGAGGTCGCCAGCGAACCCTTCCTGCTGTGCGCCGACCCCACCCATCCGCTGGCCCGACAGACAGCCCCCAGTGCCAGGAACCTGGAGCAATGGCCCTGGGTGGTCTATCCACCCAACACCCCGCTGCGGCGGATGATCGAACAGGCCTTCGGCGATGCCGGTATCCCCTTCCCCGGTAACCGGGTGGAAACGGTATCCGTACAGTCCACCCTGCACCTGTTGCGCCATAGCCAGGCCCTGGCCCTGCTGCCCGAGGCCATCGTCCTGCAGCAGGTCGCCCTGGGACAGTTGGTGCTGCTGCAACCTCCGCTGCAGACACCGTCGCTCGGCTACGGCCTGATCCGGCGCAAGGACGAGCCGCTGTCAGCCAATGCAACGCAGTTCTGCGAGGCTCTGCGCCAGGTGCTGGACAATCCTGCTGTCACACCATAGATCGACTGGCGGTCGAACGGTTTCTCGTAGGGTGGGTTAGCCGCCTGTTGCATATGTCGGGCAACTCGCGGTTTCCGGGGCGGCGTAACCCACCATGGGCGCAACACCTTCCACCGCCTGGTGGGTTACGCGGGGCGGCCATCCGCGACGCACCACGACAGCGGTACCTGTCAATCCGTGCCCGGCGTCGCTAACCCACCCTACCTACTGCGCCAGGTGCTGGCCCCGGAATAACCTCTCGTTATGGCGTGATTACCAAGCCTCATTAGACAACCCGGCTCGCCAGGCAATAGGGTGCCAACCATGTCCACCGCTCTGGCATGGGCTATCGCGACCGGGCTCCCAGCGCATCGGCGTGATCACTGACAATAATTTCAATAGGTGACCAGCATGCTTTCCTACCTGGCTGCGCGCGTTTCGCGGCATACCTGCAAATCCCTCCTGCTCTCCACGCTGCTCGTCTCGCCCATGGCCATGGCGGCCTATCCGGAAAAGCCCATCCAGTTGATCGTGCCCTGGGCCGCCGGGGGCGGCAGCGATGCCGCCGCCCGCGGGATCGCCGCGGCGCTGGAGAAGGAGCTCGGTGTCACCATCAACGTGGTCAACCGTGCGGGTGGCAACGGGGTGGTCGGCCATAGCGTGATGGCCAGCGCCAGGCCGGATGGCTATACGCTGGGCTTCATCACTGGCGAATTGAACATGATGCACTGGCAGGGGTTGACCAAGCTGACCTACGAGAACTTCACCCCGATCGCCATGACCAACTATGACTATCCGGGCGTGCAGGTGGCGGCGAACGCGCCCTACGACAGCGTCAGCGACCTGCTGGAAACCATTCGCACCCAGCCCAAAGGCACCATCAAGGCCTCCGGTACCGGCCTGGGCGGCATCTGGCACGTGGCGTTCGCCGGGCTGTTGCTGGAGCAGGGCATCGAGCCGGACAAGATCACCTTCGTTCCCAGCCAGGGTGCGGCACCGGCCATGGTCGAACTGGCCGCCGGCAGCATCCAGCTGGTGCCGACCTCGGTGCCCGAAGCCCGCTCGATGATCGATGCCGGCAGGGCCAAGGGCCTGGCGATCCTCTCGCCGGAGCGCAACCCGGCCTTCCCGGACATCCCGACCCTCAAGGAAAGCCTGGGCAGCGACTACTCGCTGGGCGAGTGGCGCGGCATCGCCGGGCCGAAAAACCTGCCGCCGGAGATCGTCGCCACGCTCGAAGCGGCCCTGGAGAAGGCCTACAACTCCGAGCTGTACCAGGACTACATGCACAAGCTCGGCTTTGGCATCGAGTGGCGCAACGCCGCCGACTTCTCCACTTTCCTCGAAAAGAACAATACCTACATGGGCGGCATCATCGAAAAGATCGGCATGAAGAAGTAAGCCGTTCCTTTACAACGATGCCCTGCGGGGCGTCGTTCGTCTCCGTTCTGCGGCAAGAGCCTGTTCAAAGTCTTGCGAGCTAGAGCCATGCAATACCGATGGCGGCCCCGCAAAAACAGGCGAGGAGCGCTCGGAGTCGCGCTCGACTTTACGAGTTGTAAATGAGCAGTCCGAGCCTGTTTTCAACGCAGCAGGGCCAACGCGCAGCAGACTTTGCACAGGCTCTAAGAGAATTCCCCATGAAAGATCTAACCTTCGGTCTTGTTTTCATCGCCCTGGGCATCACCGTCTGGGTGCTGGCACAGGATTTCCCCGCCGTCCCCGGCATGCAGTACGGCGCCAACCTGTTCCCCAGCCTGATCGCCGCCGGCATGGTGATCGGCGGCGCCCTGCTGAGCGTCACGACCCTGCGCAAAATGCGTCGGGCTTCGAGCGATAACCTGGGCAGCGGGGTCTTCGCCCTGCCCCACCCCGGCCTGCTGGTGCCCTGCCTGATGGTGGTGGCCTACATCTACCTCAGCGAGGTGTTCGGCGCGGCCCTGACGATGCTGCTGATCATGCTGATACTGCTGCTCCAGGGCGGCGTGCGCTGGCTGCCATCGCTGCTGATCAGCGCCGTGTCCACCGCGGTGATCAGCCTCTCCTTCGGCCACATGCTCAAGGTTCCGCTTCCTAGCGGGCCCTTCGGCTTCTGAGGCACTGCCCATGAACGCACTACTCGACGGCATCCTGCTGGTGTTCAATTTCCAGACGCTGCTGGTGATTCTCGCCGCAGCGATCTTCGGCGTCTTCGTCGGCGCCATTCCCGGCCTTTCCGCGACCATGGCCGTGGCCCTGCTGGTACCGGTCACCTTCGCCATGGAACCGACCGCGGCCATCGCCGCGATCATCACCACCTCGGCCATGGCGATCTTCGCCGGCGATATTCCCGGCGCCTACCTGAACATTCCCGGCACGCCCGCCTCGGCCGCCTACGTCAGCGACTGCGCCGCGCTCGGCCGCCAGGGACGCGCCCGCGAGTGCCTCGGCGTCAACCTCACCTGCTCGGTGATCGGCGGCCTGTTCGGCACCACGGTGCTGGTCATGGTGGCGCCGTCGCTGGCCGAATTCGCCCTCAACTTCAGTTCCTTCGAATACTTCTGGCTGGCGGTGCTGGGTCTGAGCAGCGCGGTGTTCATCTCCACCGGTTCGGCGCTCAAGGGCTTCCTCTCGCTGATGGTCGGCCTGCTGCTGTCCACCATCGGCCTGGACATGGTCACCGGCGCGCCACGCTTCACCTTCGACGTGCCGGATCTGATGGCCGGGATCAACTTCATCCCGGTGATGATCGGCTTCTTCGCCATGTACGAGGTGATGAAGCTCTATAGCAACCACGACAAGGACGACGCCGGAAAGACCATCCCCAAGCAGTACGGCAACGTCTTCGGCAAGGTGCCGATGCACCTCAAGCGCTACTGGAAGAGCGTGATCCGCGGCAGCGGCGTGGGCGGTTTCATCGGCATCCTGCCGGGGGCCGGCGCCGATATCGCCGCCTGGATCGCCTACGCCATCAGCAAGAAGCGCTCGAAGACCCCGGAGGCCTTCGGCACGGGCCACATCGAAGGCCTGGTCGACGCCGGCTCGGCGAACAACTCGGCGGTCGCCGGCTCCTGGGTGCCGGCGCTGGTGTTCGGCATTCCCGGCGATTCGATCACCGCCATCGTCATCGGCGTGCTGTACATGAAGGGCATGAACCCCGGCCCGACCATCTTCATGGACAACAGCGCCATGGCCTACGGCCTGTTCACCGCCTTCTTCGTCGCCAACCTGGTGTTGCTGCCGATCGGCTACCTGGCCATCCGCAGCGCCCACGTATTCGCCGTGACGCCGCTGCGCGTGCTGATGCCGATCATCCTGTGCTTCTGCATCGTCGGCGCCTTCGCCATCAACAACAGCCTGACCGACGTGTGGATCATGCTGGTCTGCGGCATCGTCGCCTACCTGATCGCCACCGCCGACGTGCCCCTCGCTCCGGCCATCCTCGGCCTGGTGCTGGGCAACATCCTGGAAACCAACTTCATGACCTCGATGATCAAGGCCGACGGCAACCTGCTGGCCTTCGTCGAGCGGCCGATCAGCGCCTGCCTGGCCCTGTTCGTCCTGCTCATCGCCCTGTTCCCGCTGCTGGCCAGGCTCTGGCGCAAGCGCGGCAACGCCCCTCTGGTGCCGAAGGAAGTCATAGAATGAGCCGTATCGCCCCCCAAGCGCTGGAGCGCTTCGTCGAACGACTGTTGCTCGACGCCAAGGTCAGCCCCGACGTAGCCACGGTGGTCAGCCGAGTACTGGTCGAAGGTGATCTGCTCGGCCACCACACCCATGGCGTGAAACTGGCCCAGGGCTACCTCAAGGATCTGCGCAACGGCCAGGCCAAGGGCAATGCCGAGAGCCTGAGGATCGTCCGCCAGACCCCGGCAGCGGTGCTCTACGACGCCGACTACCTGCTCGGCCCGTATTGCGTCGAACAGGCGCTGGACTTCACCGCCCGGGCCGCACGCACCTTCGGCATTGGCGTCGCGACCATTCGCCGCTCGCACCATATCGCTTGCCTGGCCGCCTACCTGCAGCGCTACACCGAGCAGGATCTGATTCCGCTGGTGCTGACCTCCGACCCGGCCGTGGCTTCGGTGGCACCCCACGGCGGGCTCGATCCGGTGTACACGCCGAACCCGCTGGGCATCGGCATTCCAACCGGGGACAAGCCAATCCTTATCGACGTCAGCATGTCGACCATCACCAACGGCCTGATCAACAAAACCCACCAGGCCGACGGCCAATTGGAACATGCCGCGCTGATCGGCCAGGACGGCCAGCAGACCCGCGACACCGCTGCCTACTTCGCCACACCGCCGGGGGCGATCCTGCCGCTGGGCAGCCTGGAGTTCGGCCACAAGGGCTTCGCCCTCGGCACCCTGGTCGAGGCGCTGACCGCCGGCCTCGGCGGCTTCGGCCGCAAGGACGGGGTCAGGCAATGGGGCGCGGCGGTGACCGTGCTGACCTTCGACCCGGCGTTCTTCGGTGGCGTCGACGAGCTCAAGGCGGAGATGGATCACTTCGTCGGCGCCTGCCTGGACAGCCGCCCGCGCGTGGTGCAAAACCCGGTGCGCATGCCGGGCCATGCCGGCATCGCGCGGCGGACGAAGGCCTTCGAACAGGGGCTGGAGCTGCCGGAGGATGTGCTGGCGGCGCTGCGTACAGCTGCCAGCGAGGCCGGGCACGACTATCCATTCTGAAACGCACGGCTAACCCCCGAGGGGCGGCATGACCGCCCCTTTTTCTTGCCTGGAAAAGGTGGGCTACAAGGTGGAAGAAAAAACTGCCTCGCACCTGCAGATTCGTGGGTGGGTGCGAGGCAGTGGGAAACTAGCGACGGCTGGCTTCGGCCAGGCCGCGCCAGACGGGATCGTGGATCAGCTCCGGCGTCAGATCCGCCAGCTCGCGGCAGCCCAGCAGGCCCAGGGAGCGATCCATCTCGCTGCGCAGGATCTCGATTGCGTGGCTGGCCCCCGGGCCTTTGCCCGCGGCCAGGCCATACAGGCCCGCCCGCCCGAGGAACACCCCATCGGCGCCTAACAGACGCGCCTTGAGAATGTCCGTGCCGCGGCGGAAACCACCATCGAGGAACACGCTGACGCGCCCCTTGAGCTGCTGCACGATACCGGGCAGCACCTCCATGGCCGACACCGCACTGTCGAGCTGGCGACCGCCATGGTTGGACAGCACCACGCCATCGACGCCGTACTTGATCGCCTGGGGCGCATCGTCCGGATGCATCAGGCCCTTGACGATGAGTTTGCCGGGCCACAGGTCACGCAACCAGGCAATATCCTGCCAACTCAGGGTAGCGTCCAGTTCCTGGCCGATGGCACTGGCCGCACCTTTCACCGAGTCCTGCCCCGGCTTCAACAGATTGCCCAGGTTCTTGAAGCGCGGCACGCCATGGGGTACCAGCACATCCCAAATCCAGGCGGGATGGGCCGCGACGTCCAGCGCATTGCGCAGGTCGAGCTTCAGCGGCCGGCGGTAGTTGCGCCGATCCCACTCGCGATTACCGAGAATCGCACTGTCGGTGGTGACCACTATGGCCTCCAGTTCCAGAGCCTTGCAGCGTGCCACCAGATCGGCGACATGCTGGCGGGTGCGATACAGGTAGATCTGCATCCAGGTGCGCGCCCCGTCAATGGCAGCGATTTCTTCGATGGCGATGGTCGAGGCATTACTCAGCACAAAGGGAATTCCGGCACGGGCGGCCGCCTGGGCCAGGTGCCAATCGCCACGATCGGTCAGCAGGCCATTGAAGCCGGTCGGGCCGATCAGAAAGGGCATGCTCGAGGGGCGCTCGAAAAAATGGCAACCCAGGTCACGCTGGCCGACATCGATCAGCGTGCGCGGTTGCAGGGTGATGCCCTCGAACACGCTGCGGTTACGCCTTAGCGTCACTTCATCGTCGGCGCCGCCCTCAACGTACTCGAAAGAAAAGTTCGGCATCCGGCGACGCGCCATCGCCCGCAGTTCATCAATGCTTTGGGCGCGTCGATAATCGCGGCCCGTATAGAAACGTCTCATAAATGCTCCAGGCTAATGCCAAAAGCGCGCCTCGAGACGCGCTTGTTCGGATGCCCTCTCGGCAGTATCAGCGCTGCCAGGCAACCACGTCCTGACACTGCTCACCGAGGCCGCTGATGCTCAGGCGCATGCGGTCGCCGGCCTTGAGGAACCGCGGCGGCTTCATCCCGGCGCCGACGCCGGGCGGGGTACCGGTGCAGATCACGTCGCCTGGATCGAGGGTCATGAACTGGCTGATGTAGCTGACGATCTCATCGATGGAGAAGATCATGGTGCGGGTGTTGCCCTGCTGGCGAGTTTCACCGTTCACACTCAGGTGCATGTCCAGGTCGCGCAGGTCGGCGATCTCGTCAGCCGTCACCAGCCACGGACCGATCGGGGCGAAGGTGTCGCAGCCCTTGCCTTTGTCCCAGGAGCCGCCACGCTCATGCTGGTAGGCCCGTTCGGAGACGTCGTTGACGATGCAATAGCCGGCCACGTGATCCAGCGCCTGCTCGCGCTCGACATACTGCGCCCTGCGCCCGATGACGATGCCCAGCTCCACTTCCCAGTCGGTCTTCTGTGCGCCGCGCGGGATGATCACCGTATCGTTCGGCCCGCAGATGGCGCTGGTGGCCTTCATGAACAGCACCGGCTCGTCGGGCACCGGCAGGTTGGACTCCCTGGCGTGGTCGGCGTAGTTCAGGCCGACACAGACCAGCTTGCCGATATTGGCGATGGGCGTACCGATACGCACGCCGTCCTCGACCCGGGGCAGGCTGGCGTGATCCAGAGCTCGTAACTCATCCAGCACCTGTGGGTCGAGCGTGCGCGGGCCGATGTCCGGCACATGCGCAGACAGATCGCGCAAGCTGCCATCAGCGGCAACGACTGCCGGTTTTTCCTGACCGGGCTGGCCATAACGCAACAGCTTCATGCCTTGCTCTCCTCATGGGCACGCACGCGTACGCCGTTGATCTCGCCCAGCACGTCGAACAGGTGCGGTACGTACTTGTCGCCATGGCCGAGCGCCTTGGCCAGCATGAAGGTCTGGTACACCGCATCGGCCACCGGCCCGGTGGCGGGAGTGGAACGCGCCAGATCGGTGTAATAGCGCATGTCCTTCTCGCAGTTGGCCAGGGCGAACTTCTGGCCGCTGTCATCGCCCTCGAGGACGAAGGGGATGATGCGCTCGAAGGTGCGGCTGTAGCCGCCGCTGAGCCGGCAGATATCGGCGAAGGCACGCAACTCCAGGCCGTTCTTCGCCGCGGCGCAGAAGGCTTCGGCGAGAATCGCGGCGTTGCCCTGGGCGATGAAGTTGTGAATCACCTTGGCCTTGTGACCACTGCCGACCGCGCCGAGGTGATGCAGGGTTTCACAGAATGTCTGGAGAACCGGTCGGGCTTGCTCGACATCGGCGTCGGCGCCCCCGGCGAGGCCATTGAGTCGGCCCTCGGCGGCCTCCTTGGGCGTGCGATTGACCGGTGCGTCCATGTAACGGCCACCGGCCTCGCGCACCAGGGCGGCGATCTCGGGGGTTTGCGCCGGGTCGCCGGTGCTGCAATCGACCACCAGTTGCCCAGGCTGCAGGCCGGCCAGCAGGCCGCGCGGGCCTTGCAACACGGCATGCACCTCACGGCTGCCGGGCAGGCACAGCAGCACCAGGTCGCTGCAACGGGCCATGGCGCTGGCGTCCTCGACCTCCACCGCGCCCCGGGCGACCAGGGCTTCAAGCGGCGCACGGTTGCGGTGAGCCATGATAGTGAGGGCAAAACCCTTGTTCAGCAGATTGCTGGTCATGCCCTGGCCCATCAGGCCCAGGCCGATAAAACCTACGGTAGTTTGCGTCATGAGCATGGGTTCCAAATGCCCCGGCCAGACCGGGGCAAGCTGCGGTATGTGCCTCAGAGCCTATTTACGATCTCGCGAGCTAGAGATAAACGGTGGCGAAAATGGCCGAGGAAGCGGAGTTTACGAGTGGTAAATGAGCATTCCGAGGTCATTTTCAACGCCGTTTAGCCGACGCGCAGCAGATCGTAGACAGGTTCTTAGTTCTTGCTGCGGATGTCGGCCAGAGTCTTGTTCAGCTCAGCCACGAGCTCAGCGCCGAACACCTCGGTGTACTTCTCGATAGTCGGCTTGAGGTGTTCGCGCATGCGCTCGATCTCGGCAGGCGACAATTCGTTGACCGTCATGTTGTCCAGCGTGGACAGGTAAGCCAGGGCCTTGCTGCTCGACTCGCGGGACACCTGGCGCTCGTAGATGCCGGCTTCGCGAGCGGCCTCGGAGACGATGGTGCGCTCACGCTCGTTGAGACGATCCCAGACCTTCTTGCTGAAGATCACCGCCAACGGATCATAGAAGTGGCCAGTCAGCGACAGGTACTTCTGCACTTCATAGAACTTCGACGCCTCGATCGAAGCCAGGGGGTTCTCCTGACCGTCGACCGTGTGGGTTTCCAGCGCGGTGTAGATTTCAGTGAAGGACATCGGCACCGCGTTGGCGCCCAGACGGTTGAAGCTCTCCACCGCCGAAGGAATCTGCATGATGCGCAGCTTGAGACCGGCCAGGTCTTCCAGCTTGGTGATCGGGCGTTTGCTGTTGGTCACGTGGCGAAAGCCATGATCCCAGTAATCCAGGCCGATCAGTCCATTGTTGGGCAGGGTATCCAGCAGACCCTGGCCCAGCGGGCCGTCGAGTACCGCGTCGACTTCTTCGAAGTTGTTGAAGGTAAAGGGCAGGCCGAATACGCCGAAGCCCTTGTTGATACCGGTCAGCAGGCCGGGTGTGACCATGGCCATGTCGACGGTGCCGCCCTGAATCGACGAGATCACCTGGGCATCGCCGCCCAGAGTGCCGCTGGCGAACACCATGACCTTCATCTTGCCGTCGCTTTTCTGCTTGACCAGCTCGGCGAACTTCTGCGCACCCAGGCCATGGGGATGATCCTTGGCCTGTACGAACGCCACCTTGAAGGTACGCTTGTTGATCTCTTCCTCGGCCTGCACGAAACCGCTGAGCAGAGTGCTGGCACAGAACACTGCACCGATCAATTTTGGAATTGTTTTCATGATCTACCTCTTGTCGAAAAGCGCTCTAGCAGAGCATTGAGCGGGCCGTGCAACGACCCATACGGGAGTCGCCCGCCAGGCGGGCGACCTGACGGTTCAGAACATCCAGCGCATCGGCACCGTGATCAGCTCGGGGATCAGGGTAATCAGCGCCAGCACCACCAGCTCGGCCAGCAGGAACGGCAGGCAGCCGCGCACGGTATCGAGCAGATCCAGCTTGGTCACGCCGGACACCACGTTGAGCACCAGGCCCACCGGTGGCGTGATCAGGCTGACGGCGCAGGTGACGACGAACACCACACCGAAATAGATAGGGTCGATACCGGCGGCCACGGCCACCGGCAGCATCACCGGCGCGAGGATCAGGATCACCGGCGACATGTCCATGGCAGTACCTACCGCGAGCACGATCAGCACCATGATCACCATCAGCAGGCGCGGGCTGTCCATCAGCGGCTCGAGCAGGTTGATCACTTCGCTGGGCAGGTCGGTCACGGTGATCACCCAGGCGGCAACCATGGCCGCTGCCACCAGGAACATCACCATGGAGGTGGTGCGCACCGAGGCCAGCAGCACTCGGGCCAGGTCGGCGAAGCTCATTTCGCGGTACACCAGCACCGACACCAGAAAGGCGTACACCGCTGCCACTACGCCGGCTTCGGTCGGGGTAAAGATGCCGAACTTGAGCCCCACCAGAATGATCACCGGCAGCATCAGCGCCCAGACGCCTTCACCGAAGGCTTTGAGGCGTTCGGCGCGAGTGGCCTTGGCCTTGATCTCCACCTGCTCGCGGCGGGATATGAAGTACCAGGCCACGCAGAGCGATACGCCCATCATCAATCCGGGAATGATCCCCGCGAGAAACAGCTTGGTGATCGAGATATTGCCGGCCACACCGAACAGGATCAGGCCGATGGAAGGTGGCAGCACCGGGGCGATGACCCCGGCCGAGGCGATCAGACCGACCGAGGTGGCCTTGTTGTGCCCGGCGCGAACCATCATGGGCACCAGCAAGGCGGCCAGGGCGGCCGCGTCGGCGGCGGCGGAGCCGGACAGGCTGGCCAGCAGCACGCCAGCCAGAATCGCCACGTAGCCGAGACCGCCCTTGATATGGCCCACACTGGTAATGGCCATATTGACGATGCGTTTGGACAGGCCGCCGGCGTTCATCAACTCGCCGGCCAGCATGAAGAAGGGAATCGCCATCAGGGGGAAGCTGTCGGAACCGTGAATCAGGTTCTGCGCAATGATTTGCGCATCGAACAGATCCAGGTAATACATCATGCTGACGCCACACAGAATCAGGGCATAGGCGATGGGCACACCGATAGCCATCGCGCCGATCAGGGTCAGCACGAACAGACCAATGATGATCATGAGATCACTCCGCTTGTTATTTTTCTAATCGCTAGGCACTACACCGGGCTGGCGCAGCGCGGACTCGGTAATCAGTGAGGCACGATGTTCGGGTCACTCGGCGGCTCGGGTAAGCCTTCACCGCGCAGCAGGCGGTACATCTCATAGAGATGGATCAGGCTGGCGCACAGGCCGAAGACCATACCGGCACCGTAGAACAGGCCCATGGACAGACCCGTGGCGGGTGAAGGGGTATGAATATTGATTTCCACCTGCTGCCAACTGCCCCAGAAGAACAGCATCGAGCACATCAGCATCAGCAGTTGCCCCACCCACAGACAGGCTCGCTGGGCGAACACCGGCATCTTGCGCAATGCGGTGTCGACGCGCATGTGCTGCCGCTCGCGCAGCACGATGATGGCCCCGATGAACGTCAGCCAGACGAAGGCCCAGCGCGACAGCTCCTCGGAAACCGAGATCCCGGTATTGAAGCCATAGCGCAATATGACGTTGCCAAAGACCAGTACCAGCATCACCAGCAGGAAGAACACGGCCAGCACCTTGAGGCCGTTGAAATACCACTCCACCCACCTAGCCATGAACCACCTCCAGGCAAGAGGGGCCGACCAGTATTGGGGCTATTTCACGATGGGGGCACGTTGAACGCAGAGCCATGGCACTAACCATATGAGTACACCTTGATGTTGTTCTTATCAGGGGGGCATTACCGACCCTTCTGGGAGGCACGTTAGCACTTAAAAACATTGCATGCAATGTACATATTTGCGACCATCGCGGCACCTCAATCACAACAACAACGAGACCCTGTCATGCAGCTCATTACCAATACCCCGACCGTGGTCACCCTCAGCGAACTGGACTCGGTCTCCGTCGCACGCCGCGCCCTGGCCGGCGGCAGCCGAGTCGAAAGCCTCGACCTTGAGGTGCTTGAAGACATCCCCGCCGGACACAAGATCGCTCACCGCGCCATCGCCGCCGGCCAGCCCGTGCTCAAGTACGGCCAGGTCATCGGCATCGCCAGTCAGGACATTCCAGCCGGCACCCATGTGCACACCCACAACGTGGTGATGCCGCAGAGCCACGCCAGCAACGAACTGCCGCCAGCCATCGAACGCACCCTGGTGCTGCCACCGGAGCAGCGCCGCCGCTTCATGGGCTATCGCCGTCCGGACGGCCGGGTCGGCACGCGCAACTACATCGGTATCCTCTCTACGGTGAACTGCTCGGCCACGGTGTCGCGTGCGGTGGCCACGCACTTCAACGGCTCGGAGCTGCTCAAGCGCTACAACATCGATGGCGTGGTAGCGCTGACCCACGGCAGCGGCTGCGCGATAAACACCGAATCGGAAGGCTTCAAGTTTCTCGAACGCAGCATCTGGGGCTATGCCAGCAACCCCAATATCGCCGGCGCCCTGATCATCGGCCTGGGTTGCGAGACCAACCAGATCTCTTCACTGATGAAGCGCTACAACCTCAGCGAAGGGCCGAACTTCCGTGTCTTCAACATCCAGAACGTTGGTGGTACCCGTGCCAGCATCGAACGCGCCATCGAGCAGGTGACCAGCATGCTGGAAGCCATCGGTCGCCTGGAACGTACCTCGGAAAGCGTCGAGCACATCATGGTCGGCATGCAGTGCGGCGGTTCGGATGGCTACTCGGGCATCACCGCCAACCCGGCACTCGGCTATGCTGCCGACCTGCTGGCGCACAATGGCGGCACCGCGATTCTCAGCGAAACCCCGGAGATCTATGGGGCCGAGCACCTGCTGATCGCCCGCGCCACCAGCCACGAGGTGGCGCAGAAACTGCTCGACCGGCTGACCTGGTGGGAAAACTACACCCGCATCAACGGCGCCGAGCTGAACAACAACCCGTCACCGGGCAACAAGGCCGGTGGGCTGACCACCATCCTCGAGAAATCCCTGGGTGCTGCGGCCAAGGGCGGCAGTAGCTCGCTCAACGGTGTGTACGAGTGGGGTGAACCGATCACCGAGCACGGCTTCGTGTTCATGGACAGCCCCGGCTATGACCCGGTGTCCGTCACTGGACAGGTGGCCTCCGGTGCCAATCTGATCTGCTTCACCACCGGGCGCGGTTCGGTGTCAGGTTTCAAGCCGGCACCCTGCGTCAAGCTGGCCACCAACACCGACATGTATCGGCGTCTGGAAGAGGATATGGACATCAATTGCGGCGGTATCATCGACGGCGAACTGAGCATCGCCGAGGCCGGGCAGAAGATCTTCGACATCCTCATCGAGATCGCCTCCGGCACGCCGTCGAAAAGCGAGCAGTACAACTATGGCGACAACGAGTTCGTCCCCTGGCAGGTAGGTGCAGTCACCTGATCGCCTCTCCTCAGGAAAACAGCTCCAGATAGGGCACAGCCGTAATACGGTTGTGCTCCCTGAAGTATGCCAAACGCTGCCTGACCTTACGCTCGGCGACTACCAGGTGTTCTTCCATGCTCTGCGCCGCAAGATCAGCACGCCCCGCCTGCAGATGCTCGAAAATACCCAGGTGCTCGCGGAAGAAAGGCTCTTCGTCGGGGAAATAGCTCTTGTCGAGCAGAATGTGCTTGCCCGACAGCAGCAGGGAGTGAGTGCGCCGCAAAACCTGCAGCATCTGTCGGTTCGGGCAGTGCCCCAACGTTTCGATATGCAGGTCGCTTTCAAGGTCATCGAACTGCCGGCTATCCATGTCCGGGTAGATAGCCATGGCCTGGTGCAAGCGCTCGATGTAGCCCTTGAGCTGTTCCGGTCGCAAGAACTCTGCAGCGCGCACCAGCACATAGGGCTCCAGGTGCCGACGCATCTCATACAGTTCGCCGAGGCGTTCCTCGTCCCACTGCCCGAGCAGCCAGCGCGAGCGCTCGTCGCGCTCCACCAGCCCCATCAGCGACAGGTGGATCAGAACCTGGCTCGACACTGTGCGGCTGATCGAATAATGGCGTGACAGCTCCAGTTCATTGATGTGGTAGGAGCCGAACAACGACTGGTGCAGCAAGTCGCGCTCAATCTGGTTGTAGACCGCCTTCCAGGTCTCGGTCTTGCGCGGTGCCTGGGTATTTCCTTCGCTCAGTTTGAAATCGCTGGCTTCCAGCTTGCGCCTGAGCACCTTACCCGGCTCCGCCCCGACCAGATAACCGCGCCCGTCGAAGGTGCAGATCAGGCCTTTCTCATGCAGATTGACGAGTGCCTGGCGTACCGGGGAACGGCTTACACCAAACAGCTCTGCCAGAGGCCCTTCCAACAGCAAGGTACCTTTTGGCAATGCACCCTTTTTGATGCTCGAGGAGATGACTTCGTACAACTGATTATTAAGGTGCTTTTTCATCTTGTTGTTTTCACTGCGAATGGTTTGTGAATACCCCTCTATTACGTCACCTGTTCAGGAGTATCGACATGATGGTCGTTCGCCATTGTCACGCCCCATGACTTTGCATGCAATGTACCTTGCATAAGCTGCAAGCTTTAAGCGGCAAGCTTCAAGTTAAAAGCGGTTCAAGCGTGACACCTATGCTTTCGCTTGAAGCTTGAAGTCGTAGGGTGGACGACGCTTCACCTGCGCGGCCCGACCCGTCCACCGCTCTGCGATCGCAATGGTGGACAAAAAGAACGTTGTCCACCCTACGCCCGCTTGTAGCTTGTAGCTTTCTGCCCCCTACGCCCGCTTGTTCAGCCCCCTGGCCAGGCGGTCGCCAGCGAACTGGATCAGGCTGACCAGCACCACCAGGGCGACGATCACGGTGAGCATCACCTGGCTGTCGAAGCGCTGATAACCGTAACGGTAGGCCAGGTCGCCAAGGCCGCCGGCGCCGATAGCTCCGGCCATGGCCGAGGAGTTGATCATGGTCACCAGGGTGATGGTGAAACCGCCGACGATGCCCGGCAACGCCTCGGGCAACAGCACGTGCCAGACGATATGCCAGCGGCGGCAGCCCATGGCCTGGGCCGCTTCGATCAGGCCGTGGTCGACCTCGCGCAGGCTGACTTCGGCGATACGGGCGAAGAACGGCGTGGCGGCGATGGTCAGCGGCACCACCGCGGCCCATACCCCATAGCTGGTGCCGACGATCCAGCGGGTGAAGGGGATCAGCGCAACCATCAGGATCAGGAAGGGGATAGAGCGGAACAGATTGACGAAGCTGCCCAGCACCTGGTTCAGCCGCGGCGCTTCGAAGATCCCGCCCTTGCTGCTGGTGACCAGGAACACCGCCAGCGGAATGCCCGCCAGCAGGGCCAGCAACGACGACACGCCGACCATCAGCAGGGTGTCGAGAAACGCCTGCCAGAGGCGCTCAAGCAGCAGCGACATAACCCAGTACCTCCACGTGATCCGCCAACTGGTGGGCGTTGTGCAAGAGTGCTTCGCGGCTGTGCGGTGAAGCGCTCACCGCCAGCAGCAGGTAACCCAGGGCATGCCCCTGGATGCGTTCGATACCGCCATCGAGCAGCGCCAGGCGACCGCCGAGTGCGCCGGCCACCGCGGTCAGATCCGGCTCGGGGTTGTTGCCGGAAAACTGCAGGCGCAGCACCAGCGCGTCTTCCGCTTGCTGCTGGTGTTCGCTGAGCCGCGCCTGCACGTCCGCCGGCAGCCCGTGGCGCAGGGGCGCCAGCAGCGTGCGGGTGACTTCGTGGCGGGGCGCGCCGAACACCCGCCAGACCTCACCCTGCTCGACCACTTCGCCCTGTTCGAGCACCACCACGCGATCGCAGATATCGCGGATCACCGCCATCTCGTGGGTGATCAGCACGATGGTCAGGCCCAGGCGCCGGTTGATCTCGCGCAACAGGCCGAGGATCGCCTGGGTGGTCTCCGGGTCGAGGGCCGAGGTCGCCTCGTCGCACAGCAGGATCTGCGGATCGTGCACCAGGGCGCGGGCGATACCCACGCGCTGCTTCTGCCCGCCGGACAGTTGCGCCGGATAGACGCCGTGCTTGTCCTGCAGGCCGACCAGTTCCAGCAGCTCGCGCACCTTGCGCTGGCGCTGTTCACGCGGCACGCCGGCAACGCGCAGCGGCAGCTCGACGTTCTGCCACACGGTCTTGGCCGACATCAGGTTGAAATGCTGGAAGATCATGCCGATGCGCCGGCGCAGCTGCACCAGGTGATCCTCGTCGAGCAGGCCGATGTCTTCGCCATCGATCAGCACCTGACCGCTGCTCGGCGTTTCCAGGCGGTTGATGGTGCGGATCAGCGAAGACTTGCCGGCGCCGCTGCGGCCGATGATGCCGAACACCTCGGCGCGGGTGATCGCCAGATCGATATCGCGCAGCGCCTGCACCGAGCCCTCGGTGCTGTCGTAGACCTTGTTCAGGCCGACGAAACGCAGCTGCGCGGCGCTGTCCTGGCGGGCCTGGGCGACCTGCTGCAGATGGGGATCGAAACCGCTCATGCTCAGCTTTCCCAGCCCGGCTGGTAGAGCTTGCCGTGGGCCTTGTCGAGGGCGGCGCGCACGGCCGGCGAATGCTGGTAGATATCGACGAACTTGCGCAGGCGCTCATCGTCCTTGCTCGCCGGCTGGATGACGAACTGGATGATGTACTCCGGGTTGTCCACGCCATCGAACAGCAGTGCCGACTCCGGATCGTGGGTGCCGGCCAGGCGGATGTAGTGCGGGTAGCCCTGGGCCAGATCGACCTCATCCAGGGCGCGAACCAGTTGCACGGCTTCCAGCTCGATGATGCGGATGTTCTTCGGATTGCTGGTCACGTCTTCGAGGGTGGCACGGTAGCCGACGCCCGGCTTGAGGGAGATCAACCCGGCCTTCTGCAGCAGTTGCAGGCCACGGCCGCCGTTGATCGGGTCATTGGCGATGGCCACCTTGGCGCCTTCGGGCAGGCTGGCGATGTCGGTGTATTTCTTCGAGTACAGGCCGACGTTGTTGATCACGCCCGGCGCGTAGGGCACCAGGTCGTAGCCGCCATCCTTGTTGGCGTTCTCGAGGAACGGCACGTGCTGGAAGTAGTTCACGTCGATATCGCCGTTGGCCAGGCTGACGTTGGGCGCGATCCAGTCGCTGAATTCGATCAGTTCCACCTCCAGGCCCTGCTTCCTGGCTTCGGCGACCGCCACTTCCAACGGAGGGGCGAAGGCAGCGGTGGTGCCCAGCTTGAGCGGTTGCGCCGCCGCGGCCAAGCCGGAAACGCTCAGCAGGGCTCCCAGAGCGAGGGTTTTCAATAACGTAGACATGGCTTTCATCCTTGGTCGATCAGTGAGCGTTGTTTGCAGCATTGGCAATCGGCGATGCAGCGTCAGCCCGTCGCCAGGCGGCGCCACTGTGGTTGCCCGGCAGGCGTGGCCCCTGACCGAACAGCTTGTGGCGCAGGCTGCCTTCGGCGTAGGCGGTCTTGTACAGGCCGCGGTTCTGCAGCTCGGGCACCACCAGTTCGATGAAGTCGGCGTAGCTTTCCGGCGAGACGATGCGCGTCAGGTTGAAACCGTCCAGGCCGGTTTCCTCGAACCAGGCCTGCAGTTGATCGGCCACCTGGGCCGGCGAGCCGATCACTACCGGGTAACGGCCACCGAGGGCGTGCTGTTCCAGCAGGCGGCGCTTGGTCCAGCCGCTGTCCGGGGCGGTGAAGGCTTTGACCACCGACTCGATGGCGTTGGTCTTCTGGTAGCGAATCGGTTCGTCCAGGTCGTACTCGGCGAAGTCGATGCCGGTGGAGCTGGAGAAATGCGCCAGGCCCGCTTCCGGGCTGGCGTAGCGCAGGTACTCGGCGTGCTTGTCGCGCGCCTCGGCCTCGCTCGGCGCGACGATCACGCTGATGCCCATGAACACCTTGATCGCGTCGGCCGGACGCCCGGCGCTCAACGCACTGGCGCGCACCTTGTCGACCTGCTCGCGCACCGCCGCCTTGTTGTGCCCGCCGATGAATACGCACTCGGCATGCTGACCGGCGAAGCGCAGCCCGCGCGCCGACGAACCGGCCTGGAACAGCACCGGCGTACGCTGTGGCGACGGCTGGCTGAGGTGGTAGCCCTCGACCTGATAGAACTCGCCCTGGTGCACCACCTTGTGCACCCTGCCCGGCTGCGCATAGACACGCCGGGCGCGGTCGGCGACCACGGCATCGTCCTGCCAACTGCCCTCGAGCAGTTTGTACAGCACCTCCAGGTACTCGTCGGCCTGGTCATAGCGGCGATCGTGCTCGACCTGCTGGCGCAGGCCCATGGCCTTGGCGGCGCTGTCCAGATAGCCGGTGACGATGTTCCAGCCGACCCGGCCGCCGCTCAGGTGGTCGAGGGTGGAGAGGCGCCGGGCAAACAGGTAAGGCGGCTCGTAGGTCAGGTTGGCAGTCACCCCGAAGCCCAGGTGTCGGGTCACCCCGGCCATGGCCGAGACCAGCAGCAATGGATCGTTGACCGGTAGTTGGATGGCCTCCTGCAACGTCAGATCGACGCCCTGCCCGTACACGTCGTAGACACCGAGGATATCGGCGATGAACAAACCATCGAACAGCCCGCGCTCGAGCAGTCTGGCCAGATCCGTCCAGTACTCCAGCTCGTTGAACGCCGTGGCGTTGTCCCGCGGGTGCGTCCACAAGCCGTGATGGATATGCCCCACGCTGTTCATGTTGAAGGCGTTGAGCAGAATCTGTCTGGCCATCAGATGGTGCCCCGACGTGGCGGTAGTGCATCGTTGAGGTAGTAGTTGCCCACCGCGTGGTATTTCCAGCGCACCGGATCGTGCAGGGTGTGGGTTCGCGCGTTGCGCCAGTGGCGATCGAGATTGTGCTCGGCCAGGGTGGCGCGGCTGCCAGCCAGCTCGAGCAGCTTGCTGGACAGCGCCAGCGAGGCTTCGGTACCTATCGCCCGCGCCTCGGCCACGGCGATGGAGGCGGCCGCCACGCTGGCCGCATCGGGTGCCGCCTGAGCGAGGTCGAGAATTTCACCAGCGCGCTCTAGCAGCGCTTCGGCCGCGTGCAGGTGGATGGCCAGACGGCCGACAGCCTTGAGGGTCAGCGGATCGTCGCTGGCCTTGTCTACGCCAGAGTCGATCCAGGGGCGCGAACTGTTGCGCACGAAGGTCAGGGTGTCTTCATAGGCAGCGCGGGCGATGCCGATATCGATGGCGGCATGCAGCAACTGAGCGAACGGCCCGACCGTGGTCGGTCGCTCGAACGAAGCCTGGAACGGCACCACGTCCGCGGCGGCCACCGGCACCTGTCGCAACAGCACCGAGCCGCTGCCCGTGGTGCGCTGACCGAAGCCGCTCCAGTCATCGATGATCTCCAGCCCCGGAGCATGACGAGGTACGAAAGCCAGATGGCCGACGCCCTGCTCATCCACCGCCAGGGTGGGGATGCGCTGGGCGTACAAGGCACCCGTGGCGTAGAACTTGCGCCCGTCGATGCGGAAATTCTCGCCATCGGCGATCAGCCGCGTGGTGCGATCCTGCGAGGTTTTAGTGCCCAGTTCAGCCAGGGCATTGCCGAAGCGCACGCCCTGCAGCACCTCGCCGTACAGGCGACGCTGCTGTTCGGCGGTGCCGTTGATGCGCAGCACCTCCAGGGCATAGAAATGGTTCTGGGGAATCTGCCCCAGCGAGCCGTCGGCCTGGGCAATTCGCGCGATCACCTTGGCGAGGGTGACGCTGGATACGCCGGCGCCACCAAACGCCTTGGGTACACTGATCGCCCACAGGCCGGAACGGCTGAATCGCTCCAGTTCGGCATGCGGCAGCAGGCGTTCGCGGTCGCGCTGGGCGGCGCCGGTACGAAATACCTCGGCCAGGGCGTTGGCGATCTCCAGCGCTTCGGCATCGCTACCGATCAGCGCCGGCGCGGTATGCAAGGGTGCGTTCATGGCTCAGATCCAGGAGTGACGGGCGGGATGCCGCCCATTGAGGTGGTAGGCGCCGACCGCGTGGTACTTCCAGCGCACCGGGTCGTGCAGGGTGTGGGTGCGGGCGTTGCGCCAGTGCCGGTCGAGGCCGAACTCGGCCAGGGTGGCGCGGCTGCCGGCAAGTTCCAGCAGCTTTTCGCTGGCCAGCAGGCTGATTTCGGTGGTCAGCACCTTGGCTTCGGCGACGGCGATCGAGGCACGCGCGGCCGCCTCGGCATCGATAGGCCCGACATTGATCTCATCCAGTACCCGAGCGGCCTTGCGCAGCAGCGCCTCGGCAGCGTGCAGGTCGACCTGCAGGCGGCCGATATCGGCGATCACATAGGGATCGTCGCTGGCCCGTTCGACATTGGCATCGACCCAGGGGCGGGACTTCTCGCGGATGAAGGCAATCGCGTCGCCCAGCGCGCCAGCGGCGATGCCCGCATCGATGGCCGCCTGGATCAATTGCGAAACGGCACCCTGGATACTGGGCTGCTCGCCGAACGGCCACAGCGGGATCAGGTTGTCGGCATCCACCTCGACCCGATCCAGCAGCACCGTGCCGCTGGCCGTGGTGCGCTGGCCGAAGCCGGACCAGTCATCGACGATGCGTAGCCCCTGGCGCCCGCGCTGGATCAGCGCCAGCACCGGCCGCCCCTGGTCATCCAGCGCCTTGGCGGCGACCCAGTGCGCGAAGATCGCGCCGGTGGAATAGAACTTCTCACCACTGATGAAATACCGCTCACCATCGCGCTGCAGACGAGCGCGCAGATCCAGCGTGTGCTTGCTGCTGCGCTCGGGCCCGGCATTGCCGATGCGCCAGCCTTGCAACACGCTGGCGAACAAGCGCTGGCGCTGGGCCGGGGCCGCCAGCAACTGCAGCAGGGCGAGGATGCCGAACTGGTTCTGCGGAATCTGTCCCAGTGCGGGATCCACCGCGGAGATGATGCGGAATACCTCTGCAATAGTGCCGAAGGATAACTGTGGGCCACCGAACTCACGGGGCACGGCGATGCTACCCAGGCCGCTGGCAGTGAACTGCTCGACCAGCGCCCAGGGCAATTGCCGCTCACGATCACGTTCGATGGCTTGAGCCCTGGCCGCGTCGGCAAGCTCGTGGGCAGCCTGCAGGGCTTCTGCGTCACTGCGCAAGATGCGCGCTGGCGCCAGCCGCGGCGCCACGTCCGGTTCGACCTCTCGGGGATTTTGCAGCGCAGACACAGCGTTCTCGGCAGCCGTCGGACGAACCATACACACCTCGATTTGCAGGACATCGCGCCAGGCAAAACGAGGGGCCACGACGCAGGATCGATATACCCTAATTGAAGGAATACAAAATAATTAAATAGCTTTTTCGCATAAGGTTAGACGGGCTTGGAAGCGCCGAAGCCGATCCGGCGCCTGGGAAACCGTCGTGCTATTCATCGGCCATCAGATCGGCGACCTGGGGCTGGTGAAAGTGGTGCGACGCCTGCTCGAGGGTGTAAGAACCTGTTCACGATCTCGCGAGCCGAAATCAAGAGAACGCTACAAGGCGTAAGCGGACGCTCACCCCGTAGGGTGGATGACGCTCTTTTCATCCTACGACCGGCTGCTCTCGCCTTCTTGCAGTCGAACATGTTACGTCTGCTGGCGGAACGCAGCAGATCGTGAACAGCGTCTAAGAGGGCTTCGAACGGCCGCATGTGACTGACAGGCCAGCAGGCGGTGCTCTAGCGCCTCACTGCTAACCAGACGGTCACCAGATGTGCTTTTCGCGGCGAAACGCCAAGTTTTACAAGATTTTGCCGACAGGGCGGTGATCCGGCACACTAACGCCCCCAGAGCCCAGGCTCGTCGCCACAGCCAGATCCCGTATGACCCGCTCCCCGCTTCGCCGTCTCGCATTCGGTACCCTGCGCCGCCTGCTGTACCTGTGGGTGCGCTCGGAAACCATCAACCAGTCGGCCTTCACCCTCAAGCTCGACCGCAGCAAGCCGGTGTTCTACGTGTTGCAGCAGCCTTCGGTGAGCGACCTGGCGGTGCTCGACCGCGAGTGCACCAAGGCCGGCTTGCCACGGCCGGTGTTGCCGGTGGCAGTGGGCGACCTGATGGAGCCGGCGGCGTTCTTCTACCTGACCCCGGAGCCCGACTGGCTCGGCCGGCAGGACAAACGCGGCATTTCGCCGACCTTGCAACGGGTGGTCAGCGCCCTCGGCGAGCACAGCGCGGAAGAGGCTCAGATCATTCCGGTCAGCGTGTTCTGGGGCCAATCGCCGGATCATGAAACCAGCGCCTGGAAGCTGCTGTTCGCCGACAGTTGGGCAGTTACCGGCCGCCTGCGCCGTCTGGTCAGCATTCTGATCCTGGGCCGCACCACCCGTGTGCAGTTTTCCACGCCTATCCAGTTGCGCGAACTGATCGCCCAGAACAAGGGCCAGGAGCGCACCCTGCGCATGGTTCACCGCATCCTGCGGGTGCACTTTCGCAACCAGAAGGCCGCGGTCATCGGCCCGGACGTGTCGCACCGACGCAACCTGGTCAAAGGCCTGGTGCATGGCCCGCAGGTACGCCAGGCCATCGCCGAAGAGGCCGAGCGCGAGAACATCTCGGCGCAGAAGGCCGAGGCCCTGGCCCTTCGCTACGGCAACGAAATCGCCTCGGATTACACCTACACGGCGATTCGCTTTCTCGAGCTGATCCTGTCCTGGTTCTGGAACAAGATCTACGACGGCATCAAGGTCAACCATATCGAAGGGGTGCAGGACATCGCCCAGGGTCACGAGGTGATCTACGTACCCTGCCACCGCAGCCATATCGATTACCTGCTGCTGTCCTACCTGCTGTTTCGCAACGGCCTGACGCCACCGCACATCGCCGCCGGCATCAACCTCAACATGCCGATCATCGGTGGCCTGCTACGTCGCGGTGGCGCCTTCTTCATGCGCCGTACCTTCAAGGGCAACCCGCTCTACACCGCGGTGTTCAACGAGTACCTGCGTACCCTGATCAGCAAGGGCTATCCGGTGGAATACTTCGTAGAGGGCGGCCGTTCGCGCACGGGTCGCATGCTGCGGCCCAAGACCGGCATGCTCGCCATCACCCTGCGCAGCTACCTGCAGAGCCATCGCCTGCCGGTGGTGTTCGTGCCGGTGTACATCGGCTACGAGCGCGTGCTGGAGGGCCGTACCTACCTGGGCGAGCTGCGCGGCGCGAGCAAGAAGAAGGAATCGATCTTCGATATATTCAAGGTCATCGGCGCGCTCAAGCAGCGTTTCGGCCATGTCTGGGTCAACTTCGGCGAACCGATCAAGCTCGATAGCTTTCTCGATGGGCAGCAGCCTGACTGGCGCGACCAGAACCTGGGGCCGGACTATCGCCCGACCTGGCTCAACGAAACCACCAATCGACTTGGCGAACGCGTGGCTCAGCGCCTCAACGAGGCGGCGGCGATCAACCCGGTCAACCTGGTGGCCCTGGCGTTGCTCTCCACCAGCAAGCTGGCCCTGGATGAACGTGCGCTGACGCGCATCCTCGATCTTTACCAGAGCCTGCTGCGCCGCGTGCCCTACTCACCGCACACCACCCTGCCGGAAGGCGATGGCCTGGCGCTGATTGAATACGTACGCGGCATGCAACTGCTCTCCGAGCAGAAGGACGCCCTGGGTCGCATTCTCTATCTGGATGAGCAGAACGCCATCCTGATGACCTACTACCGCAACAACGTATTGCACATCTTCGCCCTGCCCGGCCTGCTGGCGAGCTTCTTCCAGAACAGCGGACGAATGAGCCGCGAGCAGATCCTGCGTTTCGTTCATGCGCTGTATCCCTATCTGCAGGCCGAGCTGTACATCCGCTGGTCCGCGGACGAACTCGAAGGCGTGGTCGATCAGTGGCTGGAGGCGTTCGTCGAACAGGGCCTGCTCAAGGTGGAGAACGACCTCTACGTGCGCCCGGCACCCAGCTCGCGGCACTTCGTGCTGCTGACCCTGCTATCACGCGCCATCGTCCAGACCCTGCAGCGTTTCTACATGGCCAGCGCCCTGTTGCTCAACGCCGGGCAGAACAGCATCAGCGCCGAAGAGCTGGAAGACCTGTGCACGGTCATGGCTCAGCGCCTGTCGATCCTGCATGGTTTGAATGCCCCGGAGTTCTTCGACAAGAGCCTGTTCCGCCACTTCATCCAGACGCTGCTCGACCAGGGCGTGCTGCGCAAGGACGAAGCCGGAAAACTCAGTCATCACCCCGAATTCGCCGAACTGGCCGAAGGTGCCGCCAAGCGCGTGCTACCCGCGGAAATCCGCCTGTCCATCCGCCAGGTGACGATGGATCGTAGCGAGGAGTTGCTGGACGGGATGTAGACCGATTGGGTTCCTGGGCCGTAATGTCGTTCTGATACGACGCTAGGGTCTGTTGACGTTTCAACGCGAGCCGCGTTGCTGCGAGAAATCTCGCCAAGCGAGGCGGAGGACGCAGGGAATGGCGTTCCCTTTTCAAGTCCTCCAACGACGCATGGCGAGATTTCCCGCGCAACCCGTAGGGCCGGGCCCGTTTTGCCGCGATGCTGCGTTTCTCGCCGGCTCATTTAGCCAGCTAAACTTCGCGGCTCGTGCCTTGCCTCGCGGCAAAACGGGTTCCGGCGCGGCCGTGCATGAAATGTCAACAGACCCTAGGATTCGTCCGTTATTGAGCTTTACCGCGACAGCCCCTACTATGCGTCGTCGAGGCCATTCAGGGCAGGGATTTTCGTGCGTTATTACACCATTCTGGGATCACTGGCGATCATGGTTTCGGGTTGCGCCATGCAGCCGTCATCGACCAATAACGAAGACAAACCGGCACAACCGGCACCAGTCGCTCAGCAAGCCGCTACCGCACCAGCCACACCGCAGCCGGCGCCTCAGGGCGTATCCCGCGCAGCGCCGAGTGGCCAGCCCGTGCAGGCTCAGGCGCCGGTGGCCGCCCTGAGTTCCCAGGAGCCCCAGGAATACGAAATCCAGCCTGGCCAGTGCTGGGTCTACGCCCAGGTCAGGCCGCGTCCGGTGCAGAGCACCCAGGACATCGTGGTCAAGGATTCGGTCAACAAGATCACCGTCACCCCTGCCGAGCTCGACAAGGGCTTCAAGCAGGTGGTCACCCGCGAAGGCACCAAGACCTACCGCATCGAGCCGCCGACCTACCGCGTGGTATCCGAGCAGGTGATGATCCGCCCTGAGGTCAAGCGCTACGTGGTAGTGCCGGCGGTCTACGAGGATGCCCAGGAAACCGTCACCCTCGAAGAAGCCAAGACCGTACTCGACCAGTGCCGCGCAGCAGGTACCCGCTACTCGAGCGGTACTGGCGTCATGTCTTTCTGCGCACGCCAGGTGCCGGCCAAGCAGGAAGTGGTCAAGATCAAGAAACTGGTGTCGCCGGAAACCGTGCGGGTCGAAACCGATCCGGCCGAGTACAAGAGCGTCACCCGCTGGATCGTCGACAAGCCGGTCCAGGCAGTGGAAGTGATCATAGATCCGGAATACACCAAGGTCGCCTCCACCGAGCTGGTCAAGCCGGTCGAAGCCAACCAGATCATCGTGCCGGAAGAGAAGCGCCAGTTGCAGATCACCCGCTTCGAGGGCAACGCCCGTATCGTGTCGCGCCAGACCGTCTGCGACAACGATATCGACGACAACCTGGTGACCCGCCTGCAGCAGAGCCTGGTCAAGCGCGGTTTCAACCCGGGTACCGTCGACGGCCTGCTAGGCAAGCGTACCCTTGACGCACTGACCGAATTCCAGACCGCCAACGGCCTGGCCGTCGGCGCCCTGACCCTGGAAAGCCTGACCGTTCTCGAAATCGAACGATGATGCACCCGGCACGCCCTCAGAGGGCGTGCCGCCTCCCCTCGCCCCCTCCTCCGCTCTTCAACCTTCGCCGAGTACCTCTGCCGCCTGCTAAGCTCGCTGCATAACTCATCGTCTGAAGGTCACCGCCATGCTCCGCATCTCCACCCTCGTCACCGGCTTGCTGCTGTCCGCCAACGTGTTCGCCCTGTCGCTTTCCGATCTCAGCCAACAGGACGCCAGCGGCGGCCTGAAGGATGCCCTCACCCAGGGCGCCAAAGTGGCCGTGCAACAACTCGGCAAGCCTGGCGGCTTCAGTGGCAATCCGGACGTGCGCATCGAGCTGCCGGGTACACTCGGCAAGGCCGCCAAGACCATGAAGATGATGGGCATGGGTGCCCAGGTCGAGCAGTTGGAAACCAGCATGAACAAGGCCGCCGAAGCCGCCGTGCCGCAAGCCCAGGCGCTACTGGTCGACGCGGTGAAGAAGATGACCGTGCAGGATGCCAAGAGCATCCTTTCCGGCCCCCAGGACTCGGCAACTCAATACCTGAACAAGAGCAGCCGTGAGCAGATCCGCGCCAAGTTCCTGCCCATCGTCAAACAGGCTACCGACCAGGTCGGCCTGGCCAAGCAATACAACAGCTTCGCCAGCCAGGCAGCCACCTTCGGCGTGATCGACGCCAAGAGCGCGAATATCGAAAACTACGTGACCGAGCAGGCGCTCGACGGCCTGTTCGAGATGATTGCCCAGCAGGAAGCCGGCATTCGCGAGAACCCCGCAGCCGCCGCGACCAGCCTGGCGAAGAAAGTCTTCGGCGCGCTGTAAGAAGGGTTCAACCGTAGGGTGGATCGAGCGCGCGAAGAACGTTGGTTGAACGGTGAAGCGTGTTCCACCCTACGGGTTCTCGACTATGCAGTGTGCGTTGGCTTGTCGTCTCTCTGCACCCGGAACCACGCCGCATACAGTGCGGGCAGGAACATCAGGGTCAGTGCAGTGGCCACCACCAGCCCGCCCATGATCGCCACTGCCATCGGCCCGAAGAATACGCTGCGCGACAGCGGAATCATCGCCAGCACCGCGGCCAGGGCGGTCAGCACGATGGGCCGGAAGCGCCGAACCGTCGCCTCGACGATGGCATTCCAGGCATCCAGCCCCGCCGCTCTGTCCTGCTCGATCTGATCGACCAGAATCACCGAGTTGCGCATGATCATCCCCGACAGCGCGATGGTGCCGAGCATGGCGACGAAACCGAACGGCTGACCGAACAGCAGCAGGAACAGTGTCACGCCGATCAGCCCCAGCGGCGCGGTGAGAAACACCATCGCCGAACGCGAGAAACTCTTCAGCTGCAGCATCAGCAGCGTCAGCACCACCACGATGAACAGCGGCACACCGGCATTCACCGAGGCCTGCCCCTTGGAGGAATCCTCCACCGTGCCACCCACTTCCAGCAGGTAACCATCCGGGAGGTTATCGCGCACCTCGGCCAGGGTCGGCAGGATCTGCTGAGTCAGGGTCGCTGGCTGCTGCGGCCCGTAGATATCGGCGCGCACTGTCACCGTCGGCAGGCGGTTACGGTGCCAGATCACACCTTCCTCGAAGCCATACTCGAGGGTTGCGATCTGCGACAGCGACACGCTCTTGCCGCTCTCGGTCGGCACCGCCAGACTCGGCAGCAGTTGCAGAGCCTGACGCTCCAGCGGCGTGCCACGCAGGAGGATCTCGATCAGCTCGTTGTCCTCGCGGTAGTCACTGACCGATGAGCCATTCAGCGCGCTGCGCAGGAAACTCGACACGTCGGAGGTACTCACGCCCAGGGCTCGCGCACGATCCTGATCGATGTTCAGGTACACCACCTTGCTCGGTTCTTCCCAATCCAGGTGCACGTTGACCACGTGGGGATTGTCACGCACCTTGTCGGCGACCTGGCGGGCCAGCCCGCGCACCTCGTCGATATGCTCGCCGGAAACGCGGAACTGCACCGGATAGCCTACTGGAGGCCCGTTCTCCAGACGAGAAATGCGCGTACGCAGGCTCGGGAACTCATCGTGCAGCACGCCGATCAGCCAGCTGCGCAGCACCTCACGATCCTCGATGGTTTTCGCCAGCACCACGATCTGCGCGAAGCTGGTCGCAGGCAGTTGCTGATCCAGCGGCAGATAGAAGCGCGGCGAGCCGGTGCCGACATAAGCTACATAGTTATCCACACCGGGATGCCCGGCCAGGCGCTCTTCCAGGCGCCGCACTTCGGCCTCGGTGGCGACCAGCGAAGCGCCTTCGGCCAGTTTGAAATCGACCATCAGTTCCAGCCGCCCCGACGCCGGGAAAAACTGCTGCGGCACGAAGCGAAACAGCAGAATCGAGCCGACGAACAGTGCCAGGGTCAGCACGATCACCGTCTTGCGCCGCCGCACGCAACCGTCCACCACACGCCGTACACGCTGGTAGAACGGCGTGCTGTAGGGATCATGCCCGGCATCGCTGCCGCCATGTTTTTGCGCCGCACGCTTGGCCAGATCCGGCAGGAAGCGAGCGCCGAGATAAGGCACGAACATCACCGCCGCTACCCAGGACATCAGCAGGGCGATGGTCACCACCTGGAAGATCGAGCGGGTGTATTCGCCGGTGCCCGACTGCGCCGTGGCGATCGGCAGAAAGCCCGCTGCGGTGATCAACGTGCCGGTGAGCATCGGGAACGCCGTACTCGTCCAGGCGAAGCTCGCCGCCTTGAGACGGTCGTAGCCCTGCTCCATCTTGATCGCCATGATCTCCACGGCAATGATCGCGTCGTCCACCAGCAGGCCCAGAGCCAGAACCAGGGCACCGAGGGAAATCTTGTGCAGGCCGATGTTCAGGTAGTACATGGCGGCGAAGGTCATCGCCAGTACCAGGGGAATCGACAGCGCCACCACCAGTCCGGTGCGCAGGCCCAGGGAGAAGAAGCTCACCAGCAGCACGATGATCAGCGCCTCGGTGAGCACTTTGACGAACTCACCGACCCCGGTCTTCACCGCTGCCGGTTGATCCGAGACCTTGCGCAGCTGCATGCCCGCCGGCAGGTTGTTCTGCAAGCGGGTGAATTCGCCCTCCAGCGCCTTGCCGAGCACCAGAATGTCGCCGCCCGGCTTCATCGACACCGCCAGGCCAATGGCATCTTCACCCATGAAACGCATGCGCGGCGCGGGGGGATCGTTGAAGCCGCGGCTGACATCGGCCACGTCGCCGATGCGGAAGGTACGGTCAGCCACACGGATGGGAAAATCGCGAATCTGCTCGACCGTCTCGAAACTGCCGCTGACCCGCAGCTGCACACGGTCGGAAGCGGTTTCGAAGAACCCCGCCACGGCCATCGCGTTCTGTTGTTCGAGGGCCTGTTGCACGGTTCTGAGCGGTAGCCCGAGAGTGGCCAGCTTGGTGTTGGACAGCTCGATCCAGATCTTCTCGTCCTGCAGGCCGACCAGCTCGACCTTGCCGACGTCCTTGACGCGCTGCAGCTGCAACTGCACGCGGTCGGCATAATCCTTGAGCACCGCGTAGTCGAAACCGCTACCCGTCAGGGCGTAGATGTTGCCGAAGGTGGTGCCGAATTCGTCGTTGAAGAACGGCCCCTGGATGCCACTCGGCAGCGTATGGCGAATGTCGCCGATCTTCTTGCGCAACTGGTACCAGAGTTCGGGAATCTCGTTGGAGTGCATGGAGTCCCGGGCCATGAAGGTGACCTGGGATTCACCGGGCCGCGAGAAGGACACGATGCGCTCGTACTCGCCGGTCTCCATCAGCTTCTTCTCGATGCGCTCGGTGACCTGCCGTGCCACCTGCTCGGCCGTGGCGCCCGGCCAGTTGGTTTGCACCACCATGGCCTTGAAGGTGAAGGGAGGATCCTCGCTCTGGCCGAGTTTGGAATAGGACAGCGCACCGACGATGCCCAGCAGCAACATGAGGTACAGGACGATCTGACGATGATGCAGCGCCCAGGCGGAAAGATTGAAAGACATGGACGCCTACTCCTTCGCCGCCAGGTCTACCGAGCGGTTCTGCCGATCCACCGGGCGTATCTGCTGCCCTTCCAGCAGCACCTGTACGCCGGCCACCACCACCCAGTCGCTGGCCTTCAGGCCCTCCAGCACCGGCACCAGCTTTTCGCCATAGGGGCCGACCCGCACCGCGGTGCGCTTGAGTTTCGAGGTTTGCGGATCGACCACCCAGACGTAGGGCTGATCCTTTTCCGCCGTCAGTGCCGACAGCGGCACCGCCAGCGGCACATCGCCGTTGTGAGCGATGAACACCCGCGCGCTCTGGCCAAGCTCCACTTGCGCATCGCGCTGCTGCAGGGCGATGCGCGCGGCGTAGGTACGCGAACGTGGATCGGCCGCGGGCGACAGCTCACGGATACGACCGGCCAGCCGCTCGCCCGGCTGCGACCACAGCTCCACGGCTACGTCCTGGCCGATGCGCAGGCTTCTGATCACCTGTTCGGGCAGGTCGATCAGCACCTCGCGCTCGCCATCGGCCGCCAGCACGAACACCGTCTGGCCAGCCGAAACCACCTGCCCGACCTCGGCGCTGCGCTGCACGATCACGCCACTCTGCGGAGCCTTGAGTACGGCATAACCTGCCTGATTATCGGCGACGTTGAGTTCTGCACGCACCTGGCGCAGGCGCGCTTCGGCGGCGCGGAAAGTGTTTTCGGCATTATCGAACTGCGACTGACTGACCATCTGCCGCTGCTGCAAGATGCGGTAGCGCTCACGCTCGGCCCGCGCCAACTGCAGATTGGCTTCGGCCGCCAACGCCTGGGCGCGCGACGCATCTAGCTGCAGGCGCACATCCTGCGGATCCAGCTCGGCCAGCGGCGCGTCCTTCTCGACCCGCTGCCCCACCTCTACCAGGCGCTTGGTCACCTTGCCGCCAATGCGGAATGCCAGTTCCGGTTCCAGCCGCGCCCTTATCTCGCCAGGGTAGGTATCCACCAACTCCGCCGCCAATTGGGGCTGCGCCACCATTGCGGGGCGAATGCCGGGCGGTGGCGCCTCCGCATTGCTGCAGGCGACCAGAGACAGGACAAGACAGACAGGCACAACGCGAGACAGAGCATGGCGGAACATGATGAATGTCCTTTCAGGAAACTTTTAATACTTGTACTGCTCGGTATAGTAAAAATAGCGTACTCGCCAGTCCAGTATTAAGATAGCCCGATGTCGAATACTTCATTGCCCCCCAGCGGCCCCGGCCGCCCCAAAGATCCCGCCAAGCGCGAGGCCATCCTCGAAGCCGCCAAATGCCTGTTCCTGCGTTATGGCTACGCCGGCAGCAGCATGGATGCCATTGCGGCCCACGCCGGTGTATCCAAGCTGACCGTGTATAGCCATTTCACCGACAAGGAGACGCTGTTCTGCGCAGCGGTGAAGGCCAAGTGCGAAGAGCAGTTACCCGAACTGTTCTTCGAGCTGCCCGAGAATGCCGCCGTGGAGGCTGTGCTGCTGAACATCGCCAGCGGCTTCAGTCGCCTGATCAACAGCGCCGAATCCGTCGAACTGCATCGCCTGATGACCAGCCTCGGTACTCAGGATCCGCTGCTCGCGAAAGTCTTTTACGAAGCCGGCCCGTTGCGGCTGCTCGCGGAAATGGAGCGTTTGCTGAACAAGGCGGATCAGCATGGCCAGTTGCGCATCGAGTCGGCCAAGGTGGCGGCGGATCAGTTCTTTTCCCTGCTCAAAGGCTGCGCCAATTTCCGCCTGCTGATCGGCTGCGGCGCCCCTCAGAATGAAGCGGAACAGGAGCAGCACGCCCAGGCGGCGGTGCAGATGTTCCTGCGCGCCTATCGCCCTTGAACGCTTATGCGCTCAAGGGCGCATAACTGCTGAGAAGCCATCCTGGTCGTCGCTTAACTGCTACTTTCTTTACCACGACAATCGGCATTTGCGAGCGGATACCGGTTCGCCCCTTTAAACGACCGGCCATGCCGACGGCTTGATTTCAGAGGAGGTGCAGGATGGATCGATTCACCGGCGGTTGCCTGTGTGGCAACGTTCGAATCGAGGCGTCGGGGGCTCCCTACCGGGTCGGTCTTTGCCATTGCCTCGATTGCCGCAAGCACCATGGCGCCCTCTTCTACGCTGCAGCCGTATTCCCTCGGGATGCCGTGACCATCAGCGGCGAAACACAGGATTATGCCGGGCGTTTTTTCTGTCCCCGCTGTGGCTCATCGGTTTTCGCCCGTAGCGCAGACGAAATCGAAGTGCACCTGGGTGCCCTCGATGCGCCAGACCAATTGGTACCAACCTACGAAAGCTGGACGACCCGCCGCGAATCCTGGCTACCGGCCTTCCCTTTCAAAACGCACTACAGGCACGACCGTGACGCTACAGGCCGCTCCGAGGATTGAGCCGCACGCGCCAGACGCCAGAGAAGGTCGGTAACGAACCGAGTGCCGAGATCACCCGAGCTTTAAAAAAGCGGCTCATGATCCGGATCATAGATTCCGAGGTACGCATACATCTCCAGCAAACAGAAGACGTGTAGTGCGAACTAACCCACAACCTGTTATTCGGCCATCTCGCAGGCGAACATCAACGCTAAATTCCCCGCTTGGATGCTCCACCGACAAGCGACGAAGATCGCCTGTACCCTTGTTTGCCAGATCCTCGACTATGCTGCCTTCGACCAGGCAGGCCACCGCTGCACTCACCGCTCCGAACACGCCAATGGCGGCGTGGCAACGATGAGGAATGAACGAACGGGTATTGAGCGCTCCACCGTGACGGGGCGCTGAGACCAGGCACATCTTTGGAACATTGCGCTGGCTGACATCCCCAAGATTCATGTGTGGCCCGGCTTGCAAACGAATGGATTGCAGACGTACTTTCAGGGCGTGATTGGCGTCCAGTTCCTCTCTGCTTTCGTAGCCGCTGCAGCCCAGATCCTCGGCACGCAAGAGAATCACCGGCATGCCGTTGTCTATACACGTCACCTCAATGCCGTCGTAGGTATCGCGGGCGTTGCCAGTCGGCAGCAGGGCCCCGCAAGTGGAGCCGGCAATATCGGCGAACTCCACCACCATGGCGGCAGCAGAACCCGGCACACCATCGATCCTGGTGTCGCCGGCATACTCCACTTCGCCATTCGGAGTGGGTACTTGGGCGACAGCGGTCTGGCCGGTGTTCTGCATGAAGATCCGCACCCATGTGTACGGCTTGCCGGCGGGCACCAAGCCTCGCTCGATGGCGAACGGGCCAACGCCAGCCAGAATGTTGCCGCAGTTCTGTCCGTAATCGACCCGCGGTTCGTCCACCTGCACCTGGGCAAAGAGATAGTCGACGTCGGCGTCCTCGCGTTGCGACTTGCGGACGATAGCCACCTTGCTGGTCAGAGAATCAGCACCGCCAATGCCGTCGATTTGACGTTTATCGGGTGAGCCCATGGCCGCCAGCAGCACCTGATCGCGGAGAGCGGGGTCATCTGGAAGGTCATCAGCCAGAAAATAGGCCCCCTTGGAAGTACCGCCGCGCATCATCAGACAGGGAATGCGGGTTTGGCTCATGTCAGGCATCCAATTCGTCGAGGCTATCCACGTAACGCAGGCCTTTTTCTTCCAGGCGTGGGCGCATGTTGTATATGTCCAGCCCCAACTCCCCGGCGGCCAGACGCAGGCGTTTCTGCTCTTCGAGATCGGCCCGCTTGTTGGCGGCCTCAAGCACTTGCTCGGCTTCGCCAAGCCGAACCACCGCCACACCGTCATCATCAGCGATAACGATATCGCCGGGGTTTACCAACTGCCCGGCACATACCAGCGGCAGGTTCACAGAGCCGAGCACTTCCTTGACCGTGCCTTGAGCATTGACCGCCTTCGACCATACGCAGAACCCCATTTCGCGCAGGGTATGGCTGTCGCGGATACCCGCATCGATCACCAAGGCGCGCACGCCGCGGGCCTTCAGCGAGGTAGCCAGCAGGTCGCCAAAATAGCCATCGCAGCATGGCGAACTGGGCGCTACGACCAGGATGTCGCCCTCGCGACATTGCTCAACGGCAACGTGAAACATCCAGTTATCGCCGGGCGCCACCAGCACGGTCACCGCCGAACCGGCCACGCTCACGCCTTGCTGAATGGGGCGAATGCTGGTGTTTAACAAACCCTTGCGCCCCTGCGCTTCGTGTACTGTGGCGACGCCCAGGCGACCCAAGGCGTCAATGACGTCCGGCTGAGCGCGAGGGATATTGCGCACGACGATACCGGTTCTGCCTATCAGCGCACTCATGCCAGGTTCTCCGTGACCCGCGGGAATACGCTCTGGAACCCTTCGGCATAGATGATGTTGCGTGCACTGGTGATGCCGACATTACGCTTGGCCTGCACGCCACGCTGCAGAGCGACGCGGGTGTAGTACTCCCATAGGTGTTCCTGACCGGCCATGCACTGAATGGCGGCGTATTTCTTGTTCCACACCTCGGTGATGTCGAGGAAGGTATCTGGGCACCACTCGCACTGCTCCGGCTGATGTGGCTCAAACGCGTACACCGGTGGGGCGCCGACGATTTTTTCACCCGGTTTGTAACCTTCCGCCTGGGCAATGATGCGCGCTTCCTGGGTCAAGTTCATGGCTAACGGATGATCGTAGTTGTAGGGATCTTTCATCGAGTGGCTGATTACGAACTCCGGCTGCACGCGGCGAAAAACATCGGCGAGGCGAAACAGAGTGTCCTTGTCGGCGCGCATCGGGTAGTCACCGATATCGAAGAATTCGACACTGGCCCCCAGAATCTCGGCAGCGCTCTGAGCTTCCTCGCGACGCGCGGCCTTGACCTTTTCCTCGGTCATTTCGCCCTTACGCCACAGTTTGGCCGATTCCCCACGCTCGCCGAATGACAGGCAAACGATGTGCATGGCATAGCCCTGGGAAGCGTGAAGGGCGATGGCGCCGCCTGCACGCCACACGAAATCGGCGGAATGGGCACTGACCACCAGGGCGGTTTTTTGTCGTGCATGCATAGTGAATGGCTCCTGTGGGTGAGGAACCCAGAATGTCACCGCGTGGCGGGGGCGGACTAATGCGTTCAGTTTTTTTGGGTATGCGTTTTATTTATTGAGATGATCAGGGGCGAAGTGCATAGTCCCCTTTGAGCATGATCGCGGCCCGAAGGTACAGATGAATCGAGACGAGCTTCCAAACCTGATGCAAGTGCGTGCCTTCGTCCGCGTGGCCGATCTGGGCAGCGTGTCGCGCGCGTCCGAGACTCTGTTCAGGGCGCAGTCGGTGGTTACCCGGGCGATTTCCGAACTGGAGGCCTGGCTGCAGGTGCCGCTGTTCGAGCGCCACGTCAACGGTATGCGGCTGACCGACTTTGGCGGTTGCGTCCTGCCCCGGGCACGTCGCGTACTGGTGGAGCTGGGCGAGGTACCGCGCTCGCTCGGCGCTACACCTGTGGAACCGCTGTATCTGTTCCAGGCGCGGCGGCTGGAGATTTTCGTGAAGCTCTGCGAAGCCCGCCACATGCAGACCGTGGCCAGTCATTTCGGTCTCAGCCAGCCGGCGGTCAGCTCGGCGCTCAAGGTGCTGGAAGGAGGCTGCGGGTGTTCGCTGTTCGAGCGCACGCCGCGAGGCCTGCAGCCGACTCAGGCGAGTCACGACATTCTCTTTCCGATCCGCCGGGCACTAAACGAACTGCGCCATATCCGTGCCGACCTGAGCGCCATGCGGGGTGCGCTGCGGGGCGTCGTTCATGTTGGCGCCCTGCCGCTGGGGCGAGCACGCATCCTGCCGGAGGCCATTGCGCGGTTGACCGCCGAGCATCCGGGCGTGCGGGTGATCACCAACGAGAGCCCCTTCGACCTTCTGGCTACCGAGCTGCGTACCGGTGATGTGGATTTCGTCTTTGGCGCCCTGCGTTCGACTGACTATGCCAGTGATCTGGATGGCGAGGCGCTGCTCACCGAGGAGATGATGTTGCTGGCACGCCGCGGCCATCCCTTGCTTGGACGAAGGGTCGTCCTGGATGACCTGCAGCAGGCGCGCTGGGTACTGCCGCGTGCGGGCTCACCAGCGCGTCATCTTCTCGACGCGTGCTTCGAAGCCTCCGGCATGGCGGCCCCCTGGCCAGTAGTGGAGAGCGGCGATCTGGCGATCATCCGCGGCCTGCTGCTTAATTCCGACATGCTTGCAGCGGTCTCCATGCATCAACTGGAGCATGAAATTCGCTCCGGTGAACTATGCGGCCTGACCTTGCAGCTGAATCGAACCACTCGGCCGATCGGCCTGACCTGCAGAAGCGGCTGCCTGCATTCGCCTGCTTCGGCGGCCCTGATGGAAACTATTCGTCAGGTGGTTCGGGAACAGGCGCAGCCGTTCTAGCCGATCAGGCACTGCGCGTTCAGCTCACCGCCTTGGCTGCTACCGAATAGCGCACCTGCTGGTTACGCGTCTTCATGAAATCCTCGACGCTCTGGCCGCGCATGGCAGCATAGATATCGAGGTTGGAAACACCTAGCACGGCACCAAGCTTCTCCAGCACGAAGAAGATAACGCCGTAGTGAATCATCCCGCGCCAGTCGCGACGCCGCAGCAGGTCGCGCTCCTCGTCGCTGAGTTCGGCCTCGACGAAGAGCGTTTCGGGCTCTTCGAGAAAGCGCCGGCGCCATTGCGGCTCGATCATGCGGTGTAGAAACTTATTCAGCCGATAGCCTTTGGCGCTGCGCTCCAGGGTGTACGGATAGGTTCCTTCGAGCTTTTCCACGCCTGCCAGTTGATGGCGCATGTGCTCGCGGTGGCGCTCGTTCACCGGCGCCGGAAGCGGCTGGTCGAGGTTTTCCAGCAGGAGCGTGGCGATCCCGGTCATCGAAGGCAGGTAATAATCCTGATGCCGCTTGTTGACCCGTGAGGACAGGGCACCGCGCATGATCAGCCAGGTGATCACTTCGGCACCTTCCATGCCGCCGAGCGTGGCGTACTCGGCCTGGGTCATTTCAGTCAGGCGCTCGGGGTCGTTGACCAGCAGGTCGAGAAACTGCGCATCCCATTCAGGGTTGTTGAAGCCGCAGCGCTCGCCGTGCACCTGGTGCGAAACGCCACCTGTGGCGACAATCGCTACCTTGATGTCTTCTGGATAGCTTTCGATGGCGCGACGCAGTGCCTGACCCAACTTGTAGCAGCGGCGCGCCGTGGGAATCGGAAACTGCAGCACGCCGACCTGTAGCGGCACGATCTGCACCGGCCAGCGATCGCTGCTGGGCAGCAAGGCCGACATCGGCGAAAAGAATCCGTGATCCAGCGGCCGATCACGGAAGAAACTCATGTCGAACTCATCCGCCATCAGGCTCTGGCCGATATGCCGAGAGAGCGCGGCATCGCCACCGATCGGCGGCAGAGCACGTGGTTCGCCACCTTCGTCGGCTACCTCGTAGCGATCGTCGACGCCCAGGGTGAATGCGCTGTAATGATCGAAGAAGAACGAGGTCACATGATCGTTGAAAATATAGAACAGCACGTCCGGCTTCTGTTCTTCGAGCCAGGCCTGCATCGGCTCGAAGCTCTTGAAAATAGGTGCCCAGGCCGCTTCTTCCTGCTTGTTATGGTCGACCGCGAAGCCGATGGTGGGCGTGTGTGAAACGGCAAGGCCGCCAATGATGCGTGCCATACGGGTTTGCCTCCGGGCAGATTACGGGATCACCAGTGCGGCGGCCGCACGGCGACGGGCGCGGCCATTGGCAATGATCGCCAGCGCCGCGATGAAGGCCGGTAGGCCGAGAAGGGTGAAAAGTGTAGCCAGGCTTAAGCCGAGGCTGAGCACTGCACCACCGATCAGGGAGCCGAAAATCGCTCCGAAACGGCCGATACCAAGCATCCAGCTAACGCCGGTAGCGCGGAAATCGGTCGGGTAATAGCCCGGCGCGAAAGCGTTCAGGCCGGTTTGCGCGCCACTCATGCAGAACCCCGCGAGAGTCACGCCAATTACCAGCAGGCTGGATTCGAGGCTCATCGTACCCAGCGAGAGAATGCACAACCCGCCCATGGCGTAAGCCGTGGCGATGACATAATTGGGGTTGCGCTTGTCCATGATCCAGCCGACCACAATGGCACCAATGGTACCGCCGATCTGGAACAGCCCGGTGATGGACGCCGCTCGTTCGATGGACAGTCCACCATCGCGCAACAGGGTCGGCATCCACCCCATGGTCAAATAGATCACCAGCAGGCCCATGAAATACGTCGTCCACAGTGCCAGGGTTCCCATACGATAACGCTCAGAGAACAACATGCGAATGGGCGCCTTGCCTGGAACCTCCGGCTCGCTGACAGTGAAGCGAGTGCCTTCGGCGAAGCGTCCGCCGATTTTGCCCAGCGCCGCGGCGATCTGCTCGGCCGGAGCCTTGCGAGCGGCGAGAAAGCGTGCGGACTCAGGCAACAGCAGCCAGAGCAACGGCACCAGCAGCAACGGCAGCACCCCGCCTGCGAGCAGTACCGAGTGCCAGCCGAAATTCGGAATCAGCCACGCCGCCACGAAGCCACCCAGGCCGGAGCCAAGGTTAAAGCCGGTGAACATGATGGTGATTAGAAACGAACGGCTACGCTCGGGCAGGTATTCAGACAGCAGCGTCGTGGTGTTTGGCAGCGCCGCGCCCAGGGCGATGCCCGCCAACAGGCGAAGCAAGGCGAGTTCGATAGGCCCGCCGGCGAAGGCACATGCTACGGTCAGTACACTGAAGGACGTCACTGCAGTGAGCAGCACCTTCTTGCGCCCGATCCGGTCGGCGTAGGGGCCGGCAGTCAGCGCGCCGATTGCCAGACCAACCATGCCGGCACTCATCACCGGGCCGAAAGCGGTACGTGACAGGCCCCACTCCTGCATTAGCGAAGGCGCGATGAAGCCCATTACGGCGACATCGAAGCCATCGAACAATACGATCAGGAAACACAGGGAGAGGATAAGCCACTGATAAGCTGAGACCGGTTGACCATCGATCCAGTCTTTCACATCGACAGATTGCTTGAGCATTCGCATTCACCTAGTTGTTCTTGTAATGGTGAGCATTTCGAAAGCGCGCACGAGTGGCGTCGACCAATCGAAATCACCTCGCCGTCGAGCGGCGTTGAGGTCGAATGTAAGCGCTTGGCAGCATATCCGGCCTCTGGGAAATCCTTAACCGGGTATCTGTTTTATTTATTTCGTACCTGCACCAAAGATACGGAAGACACGGATTCGGCATGTGAGCATGGGTAGCCTCCGGTGTGGATGAGGCGTCCGCTGCGCTATTCGGGGCGGGCACGTCATGCAGTAAGCATGCGCTCGGTGGATGCTGCTGCCATTGACGTTAAGCGTCGCGACCTCCATTGAGGCCTGAGAAGACTGCTTTGTGATCCCGAGTCCGTCCTAAGCTCATCGGCGTACTCATGGGTATTGCAGCCGGTTCTCGAGGCCAGGCGCTGGACAATGTCAGCCAACTCACCCCATCACAGCCGAAAGTGTTGATGAATGGCCTGGGCGAGCAACTCGATCGCCTCGTTGGTTTGTGCTGTCGATGAGCGCAGGAACACGACCTCATGCTCGGGTACGTGCGGCAAGCCGTCGAGAATGCGCATGCTGTCGGAGACGCGCGCACGGTCTATCAGAGTGATGGCGAGACCTGCTTCCACGCAGGCCTTGATGGCCTGACTCGAGGGGCTGTCGAGCACGACGCGCCACTTGCGACCACTCTGCTTCAGCGACTCCAGCATCGCACTGCGGTAAGGGCAATCCGCTGCATGGACGGCAAGTGGCAATGGATCACTCCACTCGAACAGGCTTATCGCTGCACCGACCCAGACCGGGGTAGTGGTGACGAGAACGTGCGCCTGCTCGCCCTCTTGCCCCTTGGGCTGGGTCATCAGCGCGGCGTGTAGCTTGCCGCGCTGTACGTAGTCACGCAGTGAGTGGCTTGGCGCCGTTTTCACTTCCAGCACGACGTTGGGCCAGGCTGCCGCGAAAACCGGGAGGATGTCGCGGATGACGTGCGCTGCATACTCATCAGGCATCCCCAGCTTGATGCGCCCGACCAAGCGCGGGCCATGCAACTCCGCGAGCACTCGGTCGTGGGTGGAAAGCAGATCGGTTGTCGAGGTCAGCAATCGTCTGCCCAGGGCCGTGAGCCCCACCGACTGATTGTCGCGATCCAGCAGACGCCCTCCAGCGACGGCTTCGAGTCGCTGGATGTGGACGCTGATGGCCGCCGGGCTCTTGTGAAGCTGCTCGGCGGCGGTTTTGAACTTGCCGCTGCGCGCCACCGCGTGAAAGGTACGCACCAGTTCGATATCGAGAACACCACTCATGATTCAAAAAATCCGAATTACTAATCCAATCAATTTTGATTTATTAGACTAACCGCATTCCTTAGCCTGCGCATACACCCTTCGTCTCCTGGACTGTCATGCCCGGCCAACACTCGATGCGTATCTGGCACAGAACCATTCCCCTGCTGCTTCTCGAAGCCGGATTGGTGCTGGCCTGGAGCTCAGGATTCGTGGGGGCACGGTTCTCGATCGATCACGCGCCGGCCATGCTGGTGGTGTTCTGGCGCTGCATACTGGTCACTCTGGTGCTGCTGCCATTCGTATTCAGGCAGTTGCGCCAGGCGTCGCCAATTGCACTGTTGCACAACGCCGGCATCGGCTTTCTGGCGATGGCTGGATATCTCGCTGGCGTCGTTCAGGGCATTGCCATGGGCGTTCCGGCAGGGCTTGTAGCGTTGCTGGCCGACCTGTTGCCGATCGGCGTAGCCGTGCTCGCGGCTGCGGCCTTCCGGCAACGGCTCTCTTGGCGTACCTGGGCGGGTTTGACTATCGGTTTGGCGGGCGTGGTACTGGTGACCTCCGACGCCCTGGCCTGGGGCAACGCGCCGCTCTGGGCTTACGGCTTGCCAGTGCTCGGCATGCTGTCGCTTGCCGTTGCCACGCTGTGGCAGAAGCGCTCGAACGCATCAACTTCGCTGGATCTTCTTACCAACCTGTGGCTGCAGTGTTGCGTTTCCAGCATTGCCTTCGCTCTGCTCGCCGCCATGGAAAGCAGCCTGAAACCGATACCTTCGACGGGGTTTGCAATGAGCGTGCTGTGGACAGCCGGCATTTCGACACTCGGCGGTTACGGGCTCTACTGGGTGTGTTTGCGGCGCTCCACACCAACGCGAGTCGCCAGCGTACTGTATCTCAGCCCGGCAGTGACCCTGTTGTGGGCCTGGGCCATGTTCGATGAACCCCTGTCCTGGCTGATGGCGCTTGGTACGGCCGTGTCTGGCGTGGGGATCTGGATGGTCGTTCGCAGCGAGCCCATCGAGAGACGATAGGAGCTGCCTTGGGTAGGCAGCTCCACTGCGCGCAATCTACTCGAAATGAACCCCTGCACTGTTCACTCACGGGGTCAGTTTCTTTAGCGGGTAGATGTCGTAACGGCTGGATTTACCTTCCAGGGCATAGCCCGGCTTGGCACCCTCGATGATCGGTGCCTTGCGTGGGCGTTTGACCACCACACGGTGGCTGGCCAGTCCGAGGGCCGCCTCGAGCAACGCGGGAGCGTCAGGGTCATCCCCCACGAAGGGGCGGAACAGGCGCATTTCCTTCTTCACCAGCGCACTCTTGTCGCGATGGGGAAACATCGGGTCGAGGTAGACCACCTGGGGGGCTTCCTCCTGCCAGTCAGCCATGATCGAGATGGCATTGCCCTGCAGCAAGCGCATGCGGGCGACGATGGCCGCTACTTCGGCATCAGCGGCAGCGCGCTGCAGGCCATCCTCCAGCAAGGCGCCGATCAGCGGCTGGCGTTCGATCAGGCTGATGGTGCAGCCGAGGCTGGCCAGAACGAAGGCGTCGCGCCCCAGCCCCGCGGTGGCATCCAGCACGCGAGGCCGGATGCCTGGCTGAATGCCGACGGCCTTGGCGATCATCTGCCCGGCGCCGCCACCGAACTGACGTCGATGAGCGACCGCGCCCTCGACGAAATCCACCCGCACCGGCCCTGGCGCCTGGGGGCCAAGTTCGACCAGTTGCAGGCCGCCCTCGCCTAATTGCAGCGCGAACTCGGTCTCCCCTTCCACTGGCAATCCAAGGCGCTGTGCCCACTGTTGCGCGGCCTCATGCAGATGCGGCGCAAGGGCCTCCATGCGAATGCGCGCGGCGGGCTGTTTTTCACTCATTACGGATCGTCCATCGATAACAGTAGAGGGCACCTCTAAAAACGTAGGCGAGGCAGTCAGCACAAGGCAAAAACAGGTGAAAATGCGGAGTTTACTGGCTGTAAATGAGCATTTGAGCCTGTTTTTAACGCAGTGATGACAACGCGGGTAGTTTTTAGCGGTGCCCTTGGGGCTCAACTCAGGCCTCATGCGGCCGATACCCTGTATATGCGATAGTTTGCCAGAGCCAGCCGTTCGATGTTCAACGTCATCTCCCGTATTCCTGGTGACTCCCAGGTTGCCTCTCAAAAAACCGGAACGTCCTCCAGCGCCAGCTCGGCGCTGTATGACCAGATTCTGCGCAGCGTGCTGCTGTCGATGGAGACTCCGGCGACCAACCCGCTCACGTCGCCAGCGCCAGCGGACGAGACGCACTGGCGGGAAAATCGCACGCTGGAAGACGTGATGATGCAGCGTCAGTTCGTCTGTTCGGTGAACGATATCGACAACGCCCTCACCCTCGATCAGTTGGCGCTGCAACCGCAATCGCTGGCAGTGCCTGGCGAAAGCGAACACGGCAAGACCGACGAGCTGCTCGAGGAATCACTGGATCCCTGGGAACTGCTGCTCGGCCGCCTGACGCTGCAACAGCGCCTGGCAGGTTGATCGGTCAGCGACACATCCGGAACATGCCCATATCCAGATGAAAATGATCGCGGTGCGCCGCGTTGTAATCTGGCCCCAGCGTGGTGTTGAAGCTGTCACAGGCCGCCTGCTGCACCTGACGCAGGAACAGTGATTTTTCGTCGCTGCCCGGCCAGTCGCGCAGCACGCTGATACGGCGGCCATCGGCCAGACGAAAGCCGACGATATCCAGGGCATTGGCCGAAGCGTGCTGGCTGCGCCGCTGACTGCCGGCAATGCTGCGACAGGCGAAGCTGCCGACATGATCGATCTGCGTGACACGCTGCCCAAAGCGCTGCTGTGCGACCGGCTGCAGACCATGGTGCTCGAACAGCGCGAATGCCACTGCCACCGGGCAGGTGGCGATGAAGCTGCTGCTCAAGCGCACATCGCTGCCCTGCACCCGCACCGTGTTGGTCAGCGGGCAATCGGCCGAAGGCGTGCTGTCCGCCAGCGCCACGTAGCGCAGCGATGAGGTGTCCAGCACCCTGCGGCACAGTGCTGGATCGTTCTGCAGGCGGCCAAGCTTGTAGCTCGTCAGCCAGTTGGGCACATCGCGCAGATCCAGCGGCGCCCAGGGGTTCCAGCGCGGCGGTACGTAGATCCACTGCCGGTACAACGCCAGCGGGCCACCCACCACGACGAACAACAGCAGCGCGATCAGAAAACGGCGCATGCTCAGCCGCGAAACAGATCGTTGATGCGATCGAACGGCAGCGCCTCCTGCGCACCGCGCAGGTCACCGGAATCGGCGAGCACCGTGGCGGCTTGCAGAAAGGCGCCATAGGCCACCCGCGCCAGGTTGGAGCCCAGGCTGACGCGTTTGACGCCAAGCTCGGCCAACTCGTCCAGCGACAGCCTCAGACCTGGTGAGCCGACCAACACGTTGACCGGTCGTGGCGCCACCGCCTGCACCACCGCATGAATCTCGTCGCGCTGGGTCAGGCCCGGTGCATAGAGCACATCGGCTCCGGCCTCGGCGTAGGCCACCAGACGGCGGATGGTGTCGTCCAGATCCGCGCGGCCGTGCAGGTAGTTCTCTGCACGCGCGGTCAGGGTGAAGGGGAAATCCAGGCTACGCGCAGCGGCGACCGATGCCCGGATGCGCTCCACCGCCAACTCGAAATCATAGATGGGCGCGTCGATGCGACCCGTTGCATCCTCGATGGAGCCGCCGACCAGTCCGACCGCTGCGGCCAGCCGCAAGGTCTGAGCACATTCCTCGGGGCTGTCGCCGTAGCCGTTCTCCAGATCCGCGGCCACCGGCAGAACCGTAGCGGCGACGATGTCACGGGCATTGGCCAGCGCTTCATCACGCGATACCGCGCCCTCGGCATCACGCCGGCCCAGGGAGAACGCCAACCCTGCGCTGGTGGTCGCCAGCGCCTGGAAACCCAGATTGGCGAGCATCTTCGCCGAACCGGCGTCCCAGGGATTGGGCAGCACCAGCAGGCCATCCTGCCGATGCAACTGGCTGAAGCGTTCGCCGAGGCGCTGCTGTGTGGACATGCGGAGTCTCCCTGAAGTCTGGCCGATGTGCTCGGGTCAGCTCGCAGGGTATCGGAGTTTTCCAGCAGGGGAGAAATTCACTGTTTTGTCAGCGGGGTATGAGTGGGCGCTTTCAACCTTGCGGTCGCATGCCCTGAGACAGGCCCAACACCAACCAGAGTAGATTCTGACTGGCCTGCGCCTGAGCAGCCGAGATGCGCTTGAGATCAGGGTTGGCACAATAGCTGCGCCCATGGCTGCTCACCACGCCATGGCCAGGCTCGTACCAGGAAGCAGCCGCTGCCACCGATACACTGAGCGCCGCGACGAGGAACAAACCTCGCGCTATTTCTAATCTCATGATTGCAATCTCTTGATGGCGCTGCAAACGCCGTCTGCTAACACTAGATCACGATAAGCCGTTGCAACTTTTCTCAAGACGAACGGTATACCGCCACGGCAGTCGCCAGAAACTACAGATAAAAAAACCCCGCGACAAGCGCGGGGTTCCTTTTTGGAGCAGGTGCCGGGTGGCTTACATCATGCCGCCCATACCACCCATGCCGCCCATGTCCGGCATGGCCGGAGCGGCCTTGTCGTCAGCCACTTCGGCGATCATCGCTTCGGTGGTGATCATCAGGCTGGCGATGGAGGTGGCAGCTTGCAGTGCCGAACGGGTGACCTTGGCCGGATCGAGGATACCCATCTCGATCATGTCGCCGTAGACACCGGTGGCAGCGTTGTAGCCGTAGTTGCCGCTACCCTGCTTGACCTTGTCGACCACTACGCTCGGCTCGTCGCCAGCGTTGGCCACGATCTGACGCAGCGGCGCTTCGACAGCGCGGCGCAGCAGAGCGATACCGACGTTCTGGTCGTCGTTGTCGCCTTTCAGCTCGGAGATAGCCTGCAGAGCACGTACCAGGGCAACACCGCCGCCAGGTACCACGCCTTCTTCGACGGCTGCGCGGGTAGCGTGCAGGGCGTCTTCAACGCGGGCTTTCTTCTCTTTCATCTCGACTTCGGTACCGGCACCGACCTTGATCACGGCAACACCGCCAGCCAGTTTGGCCAGACGCTCTTGCAGCTTCTCTTTGTCGTAGTCGGAAGACGTGTCCTCGACCTGCTTGCGGATCTGCGCAACGCGGGCTTCGATGTCGACCTGCTGGCCAGCACCGTCGATGATGGTGGTGTTTTCCTTGTTCAGGACAACACGCTTGGCTTGACCCAGGTGCTCCAGGGTGGCGCTTTCCAGGCTCAGACCGACTTCTTCAGAGATGACGGTACCGCCAGTGAGGATGGCGATATCCTGCAGCATGGCCTTGCGACGATCACCGAAGCCCGGTGCCTTGACGGCAGCGACCTTGACGATACCGCGCATGTTGTTGACTACCAGGGTAGCCAGCGCTTCGCCTTCGACGTCTTCAGCCACGATCAGCAGCGGACGACCGGCCTTGGCGACAGCTTCCAGCACCGGCAGCATTTCGCGGATGTTGGAGATCTTCTTGTCGACCAGCAGGATCAGCGGGCTGTCCAGCTCGGCAACCATGGTGTCCGGCTTGTTGATGAAGTACGGGGACAGGTAGCCACGGTCGAACTGCATGCCTTCGACGACGGACAGTTCGTTTTCCAGGCCCGAGCCTTCTTCAACGGTGATAACGCCTTCTTTGCCGACTTTTTCCATGGCTTCGGCAATGATGTCGCCGATGGAGTTGTCGGAGTTGGCGGAAATGGTACCGACCTGAGCGATGGCCTTGGTGTCGGCGCACGGCTTGGACAGCTCTTTCAGCTCTTTGACGATGGCGATGGTGGCCTTGTCGATGCCGCGCTTCAGATCCATCGGGTTCATGCCGGCAGCGACGGCTTTCAGGCCTTCGTTGACGATGGCCTGAGCCAGAACGGTAGCGGTGGTGGTGCCGTCACCGGCAGCGTCGTTGGCCTTGGACGCAACGTCCTTGACCAGTTGTGCGCCCATGTTCTCGAAGCGATCTTTCAGCTCGATTTCTTTGGCGACGGAAACGCCGTCCTTGGTGATGGTCGGAGCGCCAAAGCTCTTTTCCAGCACCACGTTGCGGCCTTTCGGGCCCAGGGTCGCTTTAACGGCATCAGCCAGGACGTTCACACCGGCGAGCATTTTCTTACGGGCGGAGTCGCCGAATTTAACTTCTTTAGCAGCCATGGAAATTGATCCTCAATTCTTGACGGTTAAACGGAGATTCGCGGGAAATCAGGCTTCGACAACAGCGAGGATTTCGTTCTCGCTCATCACCAGCAGGTCTTCGCCGTCGACTTTGACGGTGTTGCTGCCCGAGTAAGGGCCGAAAACCACTTTGTCACCGACCTTGACGGCCAGCGCGCGGACTTCACCGCTATCCAGAACGCGGCCAGTGCCAACAGCAACGATTTCGCCCTGATTCGGCTTTTCAGCGGCCGAGCCCGGCAGCACGATACCGCCAGCGGTTTTGGTTTCTTCTTCGCTGCGACGGATCACGACGCGGTCATGCAAAGGACGAAGCTTCATTGTCGATCTCTCCCAATAGTTGTTGACTTCAACCGGTGCTCTCACCGGCAGGATCATGGCGTTGCGCATTACACGTAACGCCGAAATATGTTTCAGCGCAGATACGCTGAAAAACCTTGCGGTGACCGCTACATAAGGTCGAACAAGAGCAATTCAAGGGCACGAGGCGAATTTTTTTACCCCATGGTGCCTGCCGTTCGCCTGCGCAAAAACGCCGAGCCCCGGTCTGGCGTGGCCAGAACCGGGGCTCGCTTGTATCCGATGCACGCTATCAGTCGCGACGTTCGTACTCGCCCTCGAGCACGTTAGGCCGGCTCGACCCAGAGCCTGGCTGGCCGTTACGGGCAGCCAGGTCGTCAGCGAAGGCACGCTGGCGCGCCGCCTGCTCGGCAGCGCGGCGACGCACACGCTCGACCAACCTGCGGCGGGTAAACGGAAGCAGGCAGAGCACGCCGATAACATCACTGATGAAACCCGGAAGCAGCAGCAGGCCGCCACCTACGGCCATCATCAGCCCTTGCAGCACTTCCTGATCCGGCATTTCGCCACGGGCCAGCCTTTCGCGGGCACGCCAGGCGGTGGTGATACCGGCAATACGCAGCATCAGGCCACCAAAGATCGACGTGGCGATCACCAGCGCGATGGTCGGTAATACACCGATGGCGCTGCCCACCGAGATCAGCACAGCCAACTCGAGGATCGGGAACAGCAGGAACAACAACATGAAAATGCGCATCACGGTTTCCTTGACGGAAGAACGACTTCCAGTAGGAGAGAAATATGGGGTATTGCGCTTAATTCAAGCTGAAACCTCACCGCCGGTCGGCCAGGCATCAGCCCGTGCCAGGCGCACCAAGGCTTCGCGCACCTCCCCGGCAGTGTTACAGGATATTGGAAAAGCCAGCCAATACAGGCTTTGGCCGATACGCAGGTGAAAACCTTCGCTGTCGATGCCCACCATCTGCGCCGGCTCCGTGGCTGGCAACCCGCACAGCGCGACATAGTGCGCGATGGCGTCGGTGTGGTCGCTGTTCATGTGTTCGAGCATACGCCGCTCACTGTCACCCGCGAAGGTATTGCCCTGCGCCACCTGATCGAGCCAGTGAATCGCACCGAAGCCACCGATATACCGCCAGCGCACCGGCTCCAGGCGCCAGAAATCGAAGTCGTGGGCATTGTGATAACCGTGCGACTCGGGGAAGTAACGGTAATAACGCTCGGCGGCCGCTTCGATTTCAGACGCTTCAGTGAGCATCTTCGCCTCAGCCAGCAGAGTCAGGCGGCCAACCGCCTGCACGTCCTCGGCGCCGCGCTCACCAACCAGCAGCGAGCACTTGCCATCCGCCTTGAGGTTACGCGTGTGCTGGGCGATGCGGCTGATCAGGATCAGCGGCCAGCCCTGGGCATCCAGGCAATAAGGCACCACCGAGCCGAAGGGAAAGCCGGGCATCGCCCTGGAGTGGGTGGACAGCGCTGCGCGGTACTCCTTGAGCAACAACTCCCGGGCCTGTCGCTTGGCTTTTTCGCTCACGGGGTGACTTCCTCTGCATGGATGGGCCGAACATCGGATTAGAATAATCGCTAGCGACGGCATCCTGCTCGACTCAATTGAAGGGGATTGGCATGCAACTCGAAGACAAGGTCATCATCATCACCGGCGGCGGCCAGGGGCTCGGACGGGCCATGGCCGAATACCTCGCGGAAAAACGCGTACGCCTGGCACTGGTCGATCTCAATCAGGAAAAACTCGACGAAACCGCTGCCGCCTGCCGGGCGCTGGGCGTTCAGGCCCGCACCTATCTGTGCAACGTGGCCAGCGAGGAACAGGTGACTCAGACCATCGCCCAGATCGCCGAAGACTTCGGCTCGATCAATGGCCTGGTCAACAACGCCGGTATTCTGCGCGACGGCCTGACCATCAAGGTCAAGGATGGCGAAATGAGCAAGATGAGCCTGGCGCAGTGGCAGTCGGTGATCGATGTGAACCTGACCGGCGTATTCCTGTGTACCCGGGAAGTGGCGGCGAAGATGATCGAGCTGCAGAACGAAGGTGCGATCATCAATATTTCCTCGGTCTCACGGGCTGGCAATATCGGCCAGGCCAACTACTCGGCCGCCAAGGCCGGTGTCGCAGCCGACACCGTGGTGTGGGCCCGCGAACTGGCCCGCTATGGCATCCGCGTGGCCGGCGTGGCACCGGGCTTCATCGAAACCGACATGGTCGCCAGCATGAAACCCGAAGCCCTGGAACGCATGACCTCGGTGATTCCACTGAAGCGCCTGGGCAAACCTCGGGAAATCGCCCACTCGGTGGCGTACCTGCTGGAGAACGATTACTTCACCGGGCGTATTCTCGAACTCGACGGCGGCGTACGCCTGTAACGCCTGATCGCCCATAAGAGCCTGTTCACGATCTTTGTGCACTTGGCAAACAGGAACCCGTATCCCTATAGATCGGCGGCAATGTGGCGTAAGCCCGTAGGATGGGTGAAACCCATCGGAAATTGATGGGTTTCACCCATCCTACGGGCTGTAGAACGTAGCCTGGATTAGCCGCAGGCGTAATCCGGGGCCGAGGCCGTGATCCATGGTTCAACGCGGGTCACCGATCGGCTGCTCCCGCCTTTTTGCTGTCATTGCTCGAAAGATCGTGAACAGGTTCTAAGAAAGGCGGGGCTTTTTCGTAGAGCGTCTCGCAGGCTATGTTACCAGCCCACGCCGAAGCCGACGGTGTAACGGGTTTCGTCTTTGTCGCCGTCCGAACCGCTGACCTGATCCTTCGAGGCCTTCATGTTCAACGAGGCCCAGTCGGTGACCTTGTAACGCAGGCCCACTGCGGCATCCAAAGAGTAGTCCGCGGCGCCCGCCAACGGCTTGCCCACTTCACCGGTACTGAACAGCTCGAACGTCTTGCCGACCAGGTAACGGTTGTAATCCCATCTCATACTGATGGCGTAGAAGTTATCCTTCTCGCCATTGGCGTACTGATAGTCGGAGCGGTTGAACAGGCCGGCCACAGAGAAGGCACCCAGCTCGTTGTCCCAGAACTGGTAACCCGGACCGGTACCGACGGTACGCTGGCGGGACAAATCCTCGACCTTGTCGCGTTTGTACTCCAGGCGCCCCTGCCAGAACCACTGTTCGTCGAGGAAGCGGTCGAGAGCGTACTCGGTGCTCCAATTGTCGGTGCTGACCACATCGTTCCTGAGCTCGCGGTTGTAATCCACCGTGGCGTTGTGACGCCATTTGCCGTGACGCGCCTGGGTCTTGAAATCGATGTCGTAGTCATCGGTGTCGTTCTCGGCGCGCTTGTAGTCCATGGCCACGTCGACATTACCCTTCCACAGGAAGTCTTCGACGAAAGGCTTGGGCTTCATGATCTGCTTGATACTCGCCAATTCCACGGTCTTCGGCGCATCGCCGTTGGCCAGGGTAACCTTGCCGGCCTCAGAGGCCTGCAGGGATTTGGCACGCTCGCCAGTCACGTCGTTTTCCTTGACCAGCAACTCCTGCTCACTGTCGAGGGTCGCGATCTTGCTCCAGTCCAGAGGGATGGAACCGCCATAGTCGGTTTCCAACAGCAGCTTGCCGCCGTCGAGAAGCTTGATGGTTCCGGTCAGTCGATCGCCGTTCTTCATCCAGACGGTATCGGCCATCAGCGGCATCGCGGCAGCACTGAGGCTCAGGCACAACAGGGTTCGAGTAAACATAAGCGGATGCTACTGCTCCGGTTCGCGGTAAATCGGGCATTATCCGCATACCCGTTATATGAGCAAGAAATGACCGACGGAATTCGTGCGAGTTCAGGGTTGGCCGGCGAAAATACCGCTCCAGCCGACCTTTCATGCCGTCAGGAGCCTCTCATGACCACAAGACAAGCGGCTTACAGTGCCTCATTGGCCGATGCCGACCAGCAGGCCCGGCGTGATGCCTTGTACCTGGTACTCGCTCAGGTGCCGGCCGGCAAGGTCGTCACTTACGGCGAACTGGCCAGCATGGCAGGCCTCGGCCGCGCTGCACGCTGGGTAGGGCGCACCCTCGGCCAACTGCCTGATGGCACCGCCCTGCCCTGGCACCGAGTGGTCGCCGCTGGGGGCCGCTTGAGCCTGGGGGCCGATACGCCAAGCGGTGTTGAACAACGCGCCCGATTGCGCGTCGAAGGGGTGCTATCCCACAATGGCCGGGTGGATATCCGACGTCATGGCTGGCGCCCCCTGGAGCACGAGACCTGAAACTTCGGCGCGACCACGGCATAGCTGGCTTGCACTGACCCGACCCTAGCCCCTAGAGTGCCCATTTGTTCATGTTTCCTCCCTCCAGGCCGAACCCGTTCAATGCATCGTAAAAGCTGGCGCGACGCGATCGCCGCCTATTCCAGTCCTTCGACACTGGTTCTCCTGCTGCTCGGGTTCGCCGCTGGCCTGCCTTACATGTTGGTGTTCTCCACCCTTTCCGTGTGGCTGCGTGAAGCCGGCGTGGCGCGGGAAACCATTGGTTTTGCCAGCCTTATCGGCCTGGCCTATGCCTTCAAGTGGGTGTGGTCTCCACTACTCGACCAATGGCGCCTGCCGCTGCTCGGCAAGCTCGGCAGGCGGCGTTCCTGGCTGGTGCTGTCGCAGATACTGATCGCCATCGGTCTGGCCGGCATGGCGCTGTGCGATCCCCATACTCACCTGACCTGGCTGATCGCTCTTGCGGTGCTGGTGGCGTTCGCCTCGGCAACCCAGGACATCGCCGTCGATGCCTACCGCCTGGAGATCGTCGACGACACCCGCCAGGCCGCCCTGGCAGCCAGCTACATGGCCGGCTACCGGGTCGCCGCGCTGCTGGCCACCGCGGGCGCGCTGTATGTCGCCGAGGGGCTTGGCTCCACCACCCTGCTCTACCAGCACGCCGCCTGGGCCGGTACCTACTTGCTGTTCGCCCTGCTGATGCTGCCCGGCCTGCTGACCAGCCTGTGGATGAAAGAGCCCGACGTCTCCCTGAAAACCCAGCTGGCAGCCGCCAAGTACGGATTCAGCCACCAGATCGCCTCGGTGCTGGTGCTGATCGTGCTGCTGGTATCGGTACCGGCCATGTTCACCCAGCTGTACAACACCGATTTCCCCAGCCTGGTCACCGGCGAAGCCACCCTGCTGGATCTGCTGCTCGAAGATCGCGCCTTTCTGCGCGCCCTCCTCTACACCATCCTCACCTGCCTGTGCCTGTCCTCCTTTGGCCGTAGCGGTCTGGCACCGGTGCTGACACCGGTCAACGACTTCATCCTGCGCTACCGCTGGCAAGCCTTGCTGCTGCTCGGGCTGATCGCCACCTATCGTATGTCCGATACGGTCATGGGCGTAATGGCCAACGTGTTCTATATCGACCAGGGTTTCACCAAGGATCAGATCGCCAGCGTCAGCAAGCTCTTCGGGCTGATCATGACTCTGCTCGGCGCCGGTGCCGGCGGCCTGCTGATCGTGCGTTTCGGCATCATGCCGATCCTGTTCATCGGCGGTGTAGCGGCGGCGGCGACCAACCTGCTGTTCCTGATGCTGGCTGGCATGGGCGCGGATCTGCAGATGCTGATCTTCACCATTTCCGCCGACAACTTCAGCTCCGGAATGGCCACCGCGGCCTTTGTCGCGTACCTGTCGAGCCTCACCAACCTGAAGTTCTCGGCCACCCAGTACGCCCTGCTCAGCTCGATCATGTTGCTGCTGCCGCGACTGATCGGCGGTTATTCCGGGGTGCTGGTGGAAAAGTACGGCTATGCCGACTTCTTCCTGATCACCGCGCTGATGGGCATACCAACCCTGATCCTGATCGCCGTGCAGTGGCATCGCCAGGGCGACCAGCCGATGGCCCAGAGCAGCGAACCGGACAAGCCCAGGCCTGACCCCGGCGCATGAAAAAAGCCGACAGTCGTCGGCTTTTTTCATTTTTGGCAGGGCCGCTACGGTCAGTCAGCCTTACCCTGCTGCACCACCTGAACCATCCGCGGTGGCTGCGCCAGCTCGACGCCTTCGGCACGCAGCCGATCACGCACGCTTTCGTTGAGCATGAAGATCACCGGCCAGTAATCGCCCGCCGACGTCCACATGCGCAGCGACAGGTTGATCGATGTCTCGCCCAGATTGGAAACCACCACCACCGGTGCCGGATCCTGATGCACGCGGGCATCCTTGGACAACTCCAGCAGCACTTCACGGGCCTTCGACAGGTCAGCGCCGTAGTCGAGCTTCACGTCGTACAGCACCTGGCGGGTATTGTGCCGCGAGTGGTTGGTGATGATGCCGTTGGACAGAGTGCCGTTGGGCACGATCACCACCTTGTTGTCGCCAGTGCGCAGCACGGTGTGGAAGATCTGGATGTAGTCGACCGAACCGGAAACGCCTTGGGCCTCGATGAAGTCACCGGCCTTGAACGGGCGGAACAGCATGATCAGCACACCACCGGCGAAGTTCGCCAGGCTACCCTGCAGGGCCAGGCCGATGGCCAGGCCGGCCGCACCGATCATGGCGATGAAGGAAGTGGTTTCCACGCCGATCATCGAGGCCACGCTGATGATCAGCAATACCTTGAGCACGATGCTCGCCAGGCTGCCGATAAAGCTGCTCAGGGCACGGTCGACCTTGCGGCCATCCATCAGCGCGCTGATCTTGCTGGTCAATTTGCTGATCAGCCACCAGCCGATCAACAACGTGAAGATAGCCAGGGTCAGCTTGCCGCTGTACTGCAGCAAAAGCGGGATCCAGGCCTGCGACATGACGACCAACTGGTCGACGCTCATATCCATATGGCACTCCTTCTAAGGATTGAAACGAAAACGCCATGATCTGTCATGGCGTTTGCACGAGCGTTACAGAATGTGCGACGCCATTGCCGCGCCTGGGTTCCATAATCAGCGACGCGCCAACAGCTGTGTACGCTCTTAATCGCGGAAGTTGTTGTACTGCAGGGGCATCCCGAAATCCTTACCGCGCAGGGAGGCGATGCACTCCTGCAGGTCGTCACGCTTCTTGCCGGTGACCCGTACCTGCTCACCCTGAATGGCGGCTTGCACCTTGAGCTTGGCGTCCTTGATGTGCGCAACGATCTTCTTCGCCAGCTCCTTGTCGATGCCTTCGCGAAACTCGACCTCCTGCTTGACCACCTTGCCGGATGCATAGGCATCCTTGGTCTCCATGCACTGACTGTCGATCTTGCGCTTGATCAGGCAGGAGCGAATGATATCGAGCATCTGTTCAAGCATGAAATCGGCTTCGGCAGTCAGCGTGACGGCCTTGTCCTTGGCCTCGAAACTGCATTTGCCGCGCAGATCGAAACGCCGCTCCAGCTCCTTGGCCGCGTTGTCCAGGGCGTTGGTGAGTTCGTGTTTATCCAGCTCCGACACCACGTCGAACGAGGGCATGGAATTACTCCTGATAAAAGGCGCGATCCTGATGGATCTCTCATTCTCGATCTACTGCGCATAGGCTCGACGCTAACCTTACAGCCGTTATCCGGGCTGATAATTGCGTCTAGCTGGGCGCCAGTTCGCGAGATCGTGAATAAGTTCTCCGAAACCGCGCGGATGGCTTGACGATAAAATTGGCGCGATCATTATATCCGCTCTGATACAGACCGTTCGGCGTTGTATTGGTTACTCCCCTCCCTCGACCCGTTTTCTTGCCAGCGAGTACCATCATGCCCAACCCCCATCTCAGCATTCTGGTGGTGGACGATGCCAAGTTCTCCAGCGCCATGATCGGCCGTGCGCTGAGTCAGGCTGGTTATCAAGACATACGCTTCGCCAGCAGTGCAGCCGAAGCCATCAGCAACCTCGAACAACGCCCCGCCAGCGTGCTGCTGGCCGACTGGTTGATGCCGGAAATGGACGGTCTTGAGCTGACCGGACGAGTGCGTCAACTCGACGAATCGGCCGAGCACTACACCTACATCATCCTGCTCACCGGCAAGGAAGGCGAAAACGTGCTGAACGAAGCCTTCGACCGCGGCGTCGATGATTTCATCAGCAAATCGGCGATGAACGAACAACTGCTGCCGCGGGTGTTCGCCGCCGACCGTCTGTGCAACACCCTGCAGCGACTGCTTCAGGAAAACGCCCTGCTGGTGCAGAACATCACCAGCCTGGAAGAGCGCAATCTGGTCGACCCGCTGACCGGTCTGGGCAACAGCCGTTACCTCAAGCAGAAACTCGCTGACAGCCTGCGCCAGGTGGAGTCGCGTGGTGGTGCGCTGTGTTACCTGCTGATTGGTCTGCAGGGCGTCGACGAATTGCGCAGCCGTCATGGTGCGGCGTTCTACAACGAGCTGCTGCGCAGCGTCGCCCGGCGCCTGCAGCAGTTGGTGCGTCCGCTGGATGTACTGGTGAGCCTGGACGACCGTCACTTCGCACTGATCACCCTGCTCGAAGATCTCCACGAGTGCTCACCGAGCAGCTTCAAGCGTCTGCACGAAGGCCTCAACCTCAAGGCCTTCAAGACCAGCGAAGGCTTTATCTCCCTCAAGGCCGGTATCGCGGTGGTCGGGATGGACGCCAAGGCGCTGCCCCTGGAACCGCAACAGCTGCTCGACCTCGCTACCCGCCTGCTTCCCGAAGCCCACTCCAGCGGCCGGGTCACCGCCGTACGCCTGCCCCCCACATGAGCTGGCACGTGCTCGGTGCAGGCAGCCTGGGCAGCCTGTGGGCCGCGCGCCTGTTCCGGGCTGGCGTGCCGGTACAACTGATCCTGCGCGATGAAAAACGCCTGGCGTCCTATCGTCAGGCTGGCGCGCTGACCCTGGTCGAGCAGGGCCAAGCCAACCGCTACGTGCTCCCTGCACACAGCCTCGACGACGACACACCCATCCCGCGTCTGCTCCTTGCGTGTAAAGCCTATGACGCAGCGAGCGCGATCGAGCGCGTCGCTCATCGCCTCGCCCCTGCCGCCGACGTGATCCTGCTGCAGAACGGCCTGGGCAGTCAGGACGAGGTGGTCGACCTGCTACCAGGCCGTCGCTGCCTGTTCGCCTCCAGCACCGAAGGTGCCTTTCGTACCGATGACTGGCACGTGGTGTTCGCCGGCCAGGGCCATACCTGGATCGGCGATCCAGCGGACGCCACGCCGCCGGCCTGGTTGGCCGATTTGCAACACAGCCACATTCCTCATACCTGGAGCCCGGATATCCTCGCGCGGCTGTGGCGCAAACTGGCACTCAACTGCGCGATCAACCCGCTGACCGTACTGCACGGCTGCCGCAACGGCGAGCTCGCGGCGTACCGTGAAGACGTCGACAGCCTGTGTGCGGAACTGACAAGTCTGTTACGCGGCTGCGGCCAGGCCGCAGCGGCCGAAAACCTCCAGGACGATGTCTGGCGGGTGATCCACGCCACCGCCGCCAATTACTCATCCATGTACCAGGATGTCGCCCAGGGCCGTCGCACCGAGGTCAGTTACCTGCTCGGTTATGCCTGCGCGGCGGGCGCCCGAGCGGGGCTGCAACTGCCGCAATTAGAGGCCGTGCAGCAGCGCCTGCTCGCCCACCTGGACGCCCGCGGATTGCCGCGCCATTGAGTCACGCGCTAACCTGCCCCCTCACCTGCCACCACGACAAAGCCCCATGCGCCTGCGCCATCGCCTGAAGAATCTCCCCGTTGGCCGTAAACTGCTCGCCGCCCTGCTGGTGCTGCTGGCAGCGGTGCTGGTGGTGGCCAACCTGACCTTCATCAGTGCGGCCTACTGGATTTCCCAGGAAAGCGTCGCGCCCCAGGCCTTGCAGACCCTCAGTCGACTGATCGCCAGCCCGGCCCTGAGCCGCGAAGCCCTGAGCTCGCCCCAGGCCGCGGGCGACCTGCTCAAACGCCTGGATGGTTATGCGCCGCTACGTGCGGCGGTGATCTACGACGCCCACGGCGACAGCCTGGCGCAATTGCAGCGCGGCGAAAAGCTGCAGTTGCCATCACGGGTGGACGACCTGGAGAACTGGCGCCTCAGCGAATTTCGCGCCAATCAGCTGGTCGAGTTGCCACAGGTCGACGCACCGCCGGGCTACCTGCTGCTGGTCGCTTCCAGTGAGCTACCCGGCGCGTTCTACACCGGCACGGTCACCGCCAGTCTGGTGATCCTCGGTTTCAGCCTGGTGCTGTGGCTGCTGGTAGCGCGGCAGATCCGTCGCCTGATTACCAGCCCGATCAAGCGCCTGGAAGAACTGACCCGTCAGGTCACCCGCGAAGAGAACTACTCGCTACGCGCCCGGCGCGGCAACCAGGATGAAATCGGCAGCCTGGCCGAGGCCTTCAATACCATGCTGACGCGTATCGAAGCCCGCGAACAACAGCTCAAGCGGGCTCGTGACGACTCCGAAGAAGCCTACAACCAGGCCCAGGGCCTGGCCGAGGAAACCCGCCTGTCGAACCGCAAGCTGGAACTCGAAGTGCAGGTGCGCAGCAAGATCGAGAAGAAGCTCACCGGCTTCCAGAACTACCTCAACAGCATCATCGACTCCATGCCCTCGGCGCTGATCGCCCTTGACGAGCAGCTCTACGTGGCGCAGTGGAACCAGGAAGCCAGCGCCCTCTCCGGCACTTCCCTGGACGAAGCGGTTAACCAGCCGGTGTTTCTCGCCTTTCCGCTGCTCAAACCCTACCTGTCCAAACTCAAGCGCACGGCCGAGCAGCACCGGGTGGAGAAGATCGAACGGGTCACCTGGATTCGCGACGACGAGCCACACCACTATGCCCTGACCTTCTATCCGCTGATCGGCAGCATTGGCCGCGGCGTGGTGATCCGTATCGACGACATCACCCAGCGCCTGAACCTGGAAGAGGTGATGGTGCAGTCGGAGAAGATGCTCTCCGTGGGCGGCCTGGCTGCCGGCATGGCCCACGAGATCAACAACCCCCTCGGCGCCATTCTGCACAACGTGCAGAACATCCGCCGACGCCTGTCACCGGAGCTGCCGCGCAACCAGGAGCAAGCCGAACTGGCCGGCGTCAGTTTGCCTGCCATCGACGAATACCTGACGGCACGGGAAATCCCCATGCTGCTCGACGGCATTCAGCAAGCCGGCACCCGTGCTTCCAAGATCGTTACCCACATGCTCAGTTTCAGCCGTCTGAGCAACCGCCAACTGGCGCCCTGCCAGTTGCCCGCGTTGATCGACCAGGCCGTGGAGATCGCCAGCAACGACTTCGACCTGACCGAAAGTTTCGACTTCAAGAGCCTACTGATTCAGCGCGAGTTCAACCCGGCACTGGGGCCAATTCCCGGAATCGCCAACGAGCTGGAACAGGTGCTGCTCAACCTGCTGAAGAACGCCGCCCAGGCCATTCACCAGCGCGATGACGACAGCGTCCCGGGCAAGATCATCCTGCGTACGCGCCTGGCACCGCCATGGGCCGAAGTCCAGGTGGAAGACAACGGCGTGGGCATCCCGGAGGCCGTGCGCAAGCGCATCTTCGAGCCGTTCTTCACCACCAAGGAAGTCGGTCAGGGCACCGGCCTGGGCCTTTCCGTCTCGTACTTCATTGTCACCAACAACCACAAGGGACAGATGGAAGTGCAATCACGCACCGGCCAGGGCACCTGCTTCACCCTGCGCCTGCCCATCGGTGTCAGTAGCTGAACCACGGAGACCCTATGGGTTATCGACTCTCGAAAATCTACACACGCACCGGCGATACCGGTGAAACCGGGCTGGCCGACGGCCGCCGGGTCGGCAAGGATCACCCGCGCATCGAAGCCATAGGTGAGGTGGACACGCTGAACAGTCAGCTCGGCCTGTTGCTGGCCGAGCTGATAGAGCAGCAGAGCCACAGTCCGGCGCTTGCCGAACTGATCGATGTGCTGTCGCCCTGTCAGCACCGTCTGTTCGACCTGGGTGGCGAGTTGGCGATGCCGGACTACCAGGCGCTGCAAGCAGTCGAGATCGAGCGCCTGGAAGCGGCCATCGATCTCTGGAACGAGGAAGTCGGCCCGCTGACGAACTTCATCCTGCCCGGCGGCTCCCGTCTGATCGCCCAGGCCCACCTGTGCCGCAGTACTGCACGGGGTGCCGAACGGCGTTGCGGGCAGCTCAATGCGATCGAGCCCCTGCGCGGCGAGCTGCTGGCCTATATCAACCGATTGTCCGATCTGCTGTTCGTGGCGGCGCGGCTGATCGCCAGGCGCCAGGGGATCGACGAAGTGCTCTGGCAGGCGGCCGCTAAAGCCTGAGGCCGCTCTCGAAACGCCGAAGCTCGCCGCTCAACGGATCGGCAAACGACAAGCCGCGGGCCAATAGCTTCAGCGGCCGGCTGTAGTCGTCGGGATCGCCTTCGTTGCTGCTCACCTCGGGATAGAAGGGATCGTTGAGGATCGGCGCCCCCAGCGCCGCCATGTGTACCCGCAGTTGGTGCTTCTTGCCGGTAACCGGTTCGAGACCGTAAAGCCAGCAATCACCGCGTACCTCGATCACCTCGATTCGCGTCCGGGTATTGGCCGGGCCCGGCGCTTCGCGCATGCGAAAGAACGGCTCACCCGCCTCGAAACGGGTCTCGCGCAGCAACGGAAACTGCAGGTGTGGCAACGGTGCTGCCAGCGCCTCGTAACGCTTGTCGATGTTTCGCTCACGAAACAGCGCCTGGTAACGACCGCGGCTCTGCGGGTTGGTGGAGAACAGCACCAGCCCGGCAGTGTGTCGATCGATACGGTGCAGCGGCACCAGGTCGGCATTGCCGGTGCGCTTGACCAGTCGCGCCAGCAGGGTCTGCTCGACATAGGCGCCAGCCGGTATCACCGACAGGAAGTGCGGCTTGTCGGCGACCAGCAGGTGCTCGTCGACGTGCAGGATCGTCTCTTCGAAAGGAATCTGCGGCTCGGCCGGTACCTCGCGAAAGTAATGCACACGCAAGCCGACCCGGTAAGGGTGATCGATACCGATGGGCGCTCCATCCGCATCCAGCACCCGCCCCCGCATCACACGCTCCAGCCAGACTTCCCGTGAAATCGCCGGGAAGTGCGCGCACAGGCAGTCGAGCACAGTCGTCCACGGGCCTGCCGGCAGATGCAAGGTGCTGGGGCGCAGGGTGGTTGGCGGGTAATCGGATACGGACATGCGAGGGCTCCAGACGCGGTTTCAGGGCGCGATCAGGTACAGACAGATCGACAGCGTCACCAGCGACCCCAAGGTCGACAACAGGATGGTGCTCGACACCTGAGAGCCCTCACGACGGTAGAACTCGGCGAGCATGAATGGCCCGGTGCCGGTCGGCAACGCGCTGAGCAGCAGCGCGGCATGAGCCCATAAGGGCGGCAGGCGGAAAACGTAAACGGCCAGCACCCAGGTGATCATCGGGTGAGCGATCAGCTTGATCAGCACCAGGCTGGTACCGCGCTCTTTCGGCCCGTCATGCTTGTGCGCCAGGAACAGGCCCAGAGCGATCAACGCACAGGGGCCGGTAGCGGCGGCGAGCAGCTTGAGAAACTGATGCAACGGTTCTGGCAGCGGCTGCGCCGTCGCGGCCCACAATGCACCGAGCAGCGGGGCCATGACGATGGGGTTCTTCAGCAGGGCGATGAAAACCTTGCGCACGGCCAGCAGGACGCTCTTCTCATTCTGCAGGCCCACCTCGATGCACACCACCGAGAGGGCGAACAGCACGCAGATGACGATCAGACACGCGATCAGCGCCGGCTCCATACCGGCCTCGCCGAACACCAGCAGACATAGCGGGATGCCCATGTAACCGGTATTCGCGTAGGACGCACTGAGCCCCTGCACACTGGCATCTGCCAGGCTACCGGTACGGCGCAGACGCCATAGCAGCACCACGGCAAAGACCCCCAGGGTGGCGATGCCGTACGCGAGGATGAAGCCTGGTTGCCAGATCTCGTCCCAGACGACTGTCGCCATGGCCTCGAACAGCAGCGCCGGTAGACACAGCCAGACCACCATGCGGTTTATTTCGGATGCCGCACTGGAGCCAAGCAGACCCAGCCGTCGACAGGCGAAGCCCGCGAGGATCAGCGCAAAAATCGGCAGGATGACATTGAAAACCGAGGCCATGGGCCGGAGAACTCTTAGCGAAAACGGGACGACGCAGGGTAGGTGCTGCCGCCGTCCAGTACAAGCGGCGGCGCGGTCGTGCTGAAACGTCTAGCGCTCAGGCCAGAAAGCCCGAATCCCGGCTACACCCTGCGCGCCGGCCTGCCAGGCCTGCTCGCTGTGTTGCGGGCCGACTCCACCGAGCAGATAGCAGGGCTGGTTGAAGCGCTGCAGAAGCTCGCCGGCCTGCTCCCAACCCAAGGGTTGCGCATCGGGGTGGCTCTGGGTCGCCTGCAGTGGCGACAGGGTGACGAAATCAGCACCGATCTGCGTTGCCAGCTGCAATTCTTCAGCGCTATGGCAGGAAGCCGCCAGCCAACGGTCTGCCGCTAGCGGGCGGCCCCTGGCGGCATATTTGCGCAATTGTTCGGCCGTCAGGTGCCAACCCGCAGCGGGAAAATCCCCCAACCACTCCAACGGCCCCTTGAGCATCAATTGCGCCTTTCCGGCGCACAGGCCCTGGATATCGACGGCAAGATCCCGGTACTGGGCATCGAACATCGCCGGCGCACGCAACTGGATCAAACGCACGCCACGACCGATGGCTGCACGAATGCCAGCCAGCAGCTCGGGGCCGTCCAGGCCGTCCGGGGTAATCAGGTAGTGCTCGGGCAAACGCGCGGCTGCGACGATCGGCCGGTTGGCTGCCGGAAACACGTAGTCGCCCAGTTGCCGCGCACTCACCCAGGCCAGCGGCTGGCCTTCGGCGCCGTGTGGCTCGCCACTGAAACGGCTGACCTCCCAGACGTCGAGCAACACATGCTTGTCGGCATAGTCGTGGCGTACCTGGATCAGCGGCCGTGCGGTTTCCGGGCGGATACCCAATTCCTCTTCCAGCTCGCGGGACAAAGCCGCCAGCACGGCCTCGCCCTCCTCGACCTTGCCACCCGGGAACTCCCAGAGTCCGCCCTGATGCTTGTCATCGGGACGCTTGGCGATGAGGATGCGGCCATCATCACCGCGAATCACCGCTGCCGCTACATGCACGCGCTTCACATTCACTCCTTCAAGGCTGCCTGCAGCCAGCGCTGGAATGCCGGCCACTGAAAAATGGTGTCCACATAGGCCGCGGCGTCTTCCGGCAATTGCACGGCATAGCTGCGCAGCCGGCTGGCAACCGGAGCGAAGTAGGCATCGGCGATGCTGACCTGGCCGAACAGATACGGCCCGTTCTGGCCAAAACGCTGACGGCAATCTGCCCACAAGGCAACGATGCGCTGGATGTCGCTCTGCACGTCGTCAGCGATGCTGGCCAGCGGCGCATTACGCTGCATGTCCATCGGCATATGGCTGCGCAGCGCACCAAAACCGCTGTGCATTTCCGCACAGACGGAGCGTGCCATGGCACGAGCCGCTACGTCGCGCGGCCACAGGGCGGATTCGGGAAAACGCTCGGCAAGGTATTCGGCGATGGCCAGGGAATCCCAGATCACCCCAGCGTCGGTCTTGAGCACCGGCACCTTGGCCGTCGGCGACTGGCTCAGCAGACGGGCATGGCTATCGGCCGCATATAGCGGTACCAGGGTTTCCACATAAGCGGCGCCACTGAGTTCGATCGCCAGCCAGCCACGCAGCGACCAGGACGAGTAGTTCTTGTTGCCTATGACCAGTTCCAATGACATGAGCGCTCTCCATCTGCCATGAATACTCACGCAGCTTCCGCCGTGATCGGCCCGATAGCAAATTCCCCTCGTTCATGGGGCCATGCACGAGGGGAATACGGGCTCTGGATCAGGTGCGGTACTCGGCGTTGATCCTCACGTACTCGTGAGACAGATCGGTGGTCCAGATGGTTTCGCTACAGGTGCCGCGGCCCAGTTCGATGCGGATGGTGATCTCCTCTTCGGCCATCACCGCCGAGCCCTGCTCTTCGGTGTAGCTGGAAGCACGGCAGCCCTTGCTGGCGATGCATACGTCGCCAAGGAACACGTCGATCTTGCTGACGTCGAGCTGCGCCACACCGGCGCGGCCAACGGCGGCGAGAATACGCCCCCAGTTGGGGTCGGAAGCGAACAGTGCGGTCTTGATCAATGGCGAGTGAGCCACTGCGTAACCGACGTCCAGGCACTCCTGGTGGGTGGCCCCGCCATTGACCTGCACGGTGACGAACTTGGTCGCGCCTTCACCGTCACGCACGATGGCCTGGGCCACGTCCATGCACACCTCGAACACCGCCTGTTTGAGCGCCGCGAACAGCGCGCCGCTGGCCTGGGTGATTTCCGGCAGTGCCGCCTGACCGGTGGCGATCAGCATGCAGCAGTCGTTGGTCGAGGTGTCGCCGTCGATGGTGATGCGGTTGAACGACTTGTTCGCCGCGTCGCGCAGCAGATCCTGCAGCACGCCCTGGGCGACTTTGGCGTCGGTGGCGATATAGCCGAGCATGGTAGCCATGTTCGGTTTGATCATGCCCGCACCCTTGCTGATGCCGGTCACGGTGACCGTCACGCCTTCATGGTTGAACTGACGGCTGGCGCCTTTGGGCAGGGTATCGGTGGTCATGATGCCGGTAGCGGCATCGGCCCAGTTGTTCACGGAGAGGTTGTCCAGAGCCGCCTGCAGCGCGCCCTCGATCTTTTCCACCGGCAGCGGCTCACCGATCACGCCCGTGGAGAACGGCAGCACTTCGCTTTCATCCACGTCCGCCAGACTGGCCAGACTGGCGCAGGTACGAATGGCATTCTGCAACCCCGGCTCACCGGTGCCGGCATTGGCGTTGCCGGTGTTGGTGAGCAGGTAGCGCACACTGCCGGACACGCGCTTCTTGGCCAGAATCACCGGCGCCGCGCAGAACGCATTGAGGGTGAACACGCCCGCCACGCTGCTACCTTCGGCACAACGCATCACCACCACATCCTTGCGCCCCGGGCGCTTGATGCCGGCAGAGGCGATGCCCAGCTCGAAACCTGGAACCGGGTGCAGGGTAGACAGCGGGCCAAGACCAACAGCCATGGGAAAGCTCCTCGAATTAGGTGGAATTGCACAGCGTGTTCGATGCGAAAACGCCGCGAAGGGGTAGACCCTTCGCGGCGTTTGGACGTTACAGCCAGCTCAGGATCAGAACCAGTTCACGACCTTGCGAGCTAGAGCCATGCCAGGCGAAAACAGGCGAGGACGCGGAGTGTACTTTTGTACATGAGCAGTCCGAGCCTGTTTTCAACGCCGCAGGGCCGACGCGTAGCTAGTCGTGGGCAGGTTCTCAGTTGACCTGACCGTGGCAATGCTTGTACTTCTTGCCGGAACCGCACGGGCAGAGCTCGTTGCGACCGATCTTCTGCTCGGCACGCACCGGTGCAGTGGCAACGGCGACATCGCCACCATCCTGCGCTTCGGCTTCAGGCTCTTCGAGCGCAGAAACTTCGGCATGCTGGAACTGCATGCGCTGGGCCAACGCTTCGGCATCGCGACGCAGACGGGCTTCTTCCTCGGCCGGATCTTCGCGGCGAACCTGAACGTGCGAGAGCACGCGGATGGCATCGCGTTTGATCGAATCCAGCAATTCCTGGAACAGGGTGAAGGACTCGCGCTTGTATTCCTGCTTCGGGTTCTTCTGGGCGTAGCCACGCAGGTGGATACCGTGACGCAGGTGATCCATCGTCGACAGGTGATCCTTCCACAGGTCGTCGAGCACACGCAGCAGAATTTGCTTCTCGAAGGTACGCAGCGCCTCGGCGCTGGCCTGGGTTTCCTTCTCGTTGTAAGCCTCGACCAGCTCCTTGAGGATCCGCTCGCGCAGCGTGTCCTCGTACAGTTTGTCGTCTTCGTCGAGCCACTGCTGGATCGGCAGACGCAGGTTGAAGCCCGCGTACAGCGCCTCTTCCAGACCTGCGATGTCCCACTGCTCGGGCAGCGACTGCGGTGGCATGTGCGCGTTGATGGTGTTGTCCAGCACTTCCCTGCGAAAGTCCTCGATGGTCTCGCCAACATTGTCGGCGGTCAGCAAGGTGTTGCGCATGTGGTAGATCACCTTGCGCTGCTCGTTGGCCACGTCGTCGAACTCGAGCAGTTGCTTACGCATGTCGAAGTTACGGCCCTCGACCTTGCGCTGCGCCTTCTCGATGGCGTTGGTCACCATGCGGTGCTCGATGGCCTCGCCGGGCTGCATGCCCAATGCCTTCATGAAGTTCTTCACCCGATCGGAGGCGAAGATACGCATCAGGCTGTCTTCCAGCGACAGGTAGAAGCGGCTGGAACCGGCGTCACCCTGGCGACCGGCACGACCACGCAACTGGTTGTCGATACGGCGCGACTCGTGACGCTCGGACGCGATCACGTGCAGACCGCCGGATTCCAGAACCTGCTGGTGGCGTTTCTGCCAATCGGCCTTGATCTGCGCAACCTGCTCCTCGGTGGGCGGCTCCTGGCTGGAAAGCTCCAGCGCGGCGACTTCCACTTCCCAGTTGCCGCCCAACAGGATGTCGGTACCACGACCGGCCATGTTGGTAGCGATGGTCAGCGCGCCTGGGCGACCGGCCTGGGCAATGATCTCGGCTTCCTTTTCGTGGAACTTGGCGTTGAGCACCTTGTGCTCGATGCCTTCCTGTTCCAGCAACCGCGACATGTACTCGGACGTTTCGATGGTCGCGGTGCCGACCAGGATCGGCCGGCCCTGGGCCTGGCACTCCTTGATGTCGTTGATGATCGCCGCGTACTTCTCTTCCTGGGTCAGGTAGACCAGATCGTTGAAGTCCTTACGGGAAACCGGCTTGTTGGTCGGGATCACCATCACATCCAGACTGTAGATCTGGCGGAATTCGAAGGCTTCGGTGTCAGCGGTACCGGTCATCCCGGACAGTTTCTTGTACAGGCGGAAGTAGTTCTGGAAGGTGGTCGAAGCCAGGGTCTGGCTCTCGGCCTGGATATTCACGCCTTCCTTCGCCTCGATGGCCTGATGCAGACCTTCGGACAAACGACGGCCCTGCATGGTACGACCGGTGTGCTCGTCGATCAGGATGACCTGGCCGTTCTGCACGATATATTCGACGTTGCGCTGGAACAGGGTGTGAGCGCGCAGGCCTGCGTACACGTGGGTCAGCAAGCCCAGATTGTGCGCCGAATAAAGGCTCTCGCCCTCGGCCAGCAGACCGTTCTGGGCCAGCATGTCTTCGATGTACTGGTGGCCTTCCTCGTTGAGTTCGACCTGGCGGCTCTTCTCGTCGACCTTGTAGTGGCCCTGTTGAGTGACCACGCCTTCTTCTTCCTCGATGTGCAGCTTGAGGCAAGGAATCAGTTTGTTGATTTCGATGTACATCTTGGAGCTGTCTTCAGCCTGACCGGAGATGATCAGCGGCGTACGAGCTTCGTCGATGAGGATCGAATCGACTTCGTCGATCACGGCGAAATTCAGCTCGCGCTGGAATTTCTCTTCCACGCTGAACGCCATGTTGTCGCGCAGGTAGTCGAAACCGAATTCATTGTTGGTGCCGTAGGTGATGTCGGCGGCATAGGCAGCACGCTTTTCATCCGGCGGCATGAACGGGGTGACGATACCGACCGACAGGCCGAGGAACTCATACAGCGGACGCATCCAGTTGGCGTCGCGGCGGGCCAGGTAGTCGTTGACCGTGACCACGTGCACGCCTTTGCCTTCCAGTGCGTTGAGGTAAACGGCCAGAGTACCGACCAGGGTTTTACCTTCACCGGTACGCATCTCGGCGATCTTGCCTTCGTGCAGGGCCATACCACCGATCAACTGGACGTCGAAGTGACGCATGCCCATCACGCGTTTGCCGGCCTCGCGGGCGACGGCGAAGGCCTCGGGCAACAGTTGATCCAGGGTTTCGCCTTTGGCCAGGCGGGCCTTGAATTCTTCGGTCTTGGCGCGCAGTTGCTCATCGGAGAGCGCGAGCATCTGCTCCTCGAATGCATTGACGGTCTGAACCGCCTTGAGCAGGCGCTTGACCTCACGCTCGTTCTTGCTTCCAAAGAGTTTTTTCAACAAAGGCGCAAACATATCGACAGGATCTTCCACGCTATGGATGGAGGGCGGCCCCGTGAGGCGCCCATGCAGCCCTTATGGCTGCGTGCAAAGGGGCATTCTACCCGGAAAAGGACTTGAGGAAAGCTGCGTTATTGGCACAGGGCCATTGGTCGATGCATGAGGCCGACCGCTACGGTCTGCTCATTCCCCGTCGCTGACTCGCGCAATGTAACTGTGCGGATTGATCAGTTGCCCATTACGGCTGACTTCGAAATGAACATGATTGCCGGTCGAACGCCCGGTGCTGCCCACCGTCGCGATGGTCTGACCACGTTGCACCAGATCACCGACCTGCACGCGGTTGTCGCGATTGTGGGCGTACAAGGTCACATAACCATCGGCGTGACTGATTTCCACGGTGTTGCCATAACCGTTACGGCGGCCGGCGAAAGTCACCACGCCTGCGCCAACAGCGACCACGTCACTGCCCCCCTTGGCGGCAAAATCCACACCCTTGTGCACGCTGATACGACCGGTCAGCGGATCGACACGACGGCCGAACGGCGAAGATATATAACCCTGCAACACCGGATGCCCGGACAGCATCACGGCCTCGTCGATACGACGATCCGCCAGCAGTTGTTCCAGCACTTCAAGCTGCTGTTCTCGGCTGTCCATGCGCAGCGCCAGCTCATCCAGCGTGCTCATGAATGGCGGCGGTGCATAGGCGGCGCCACCGAGGAGTTCTTCGGGACCACCCTGGCCGACGCTTAGAGAGAAGTCGAATTCACTGGCATCCAGCTCCGCCAGTTCGGTAAGCCGCTCACCCAATGCATCGAGCCGGGTCAGTCGAGCCTGCAACTCGGCGACGTGTGCAGCGAAGGCATCCAGCTGACGCTGGGCATTGATACGTACCGCGCCGACTTCGTCACGCTGGGCATCCAGCGCCTGAGTGACCTCGATGCTTTCCGGTATGCCCGCTGCATTCGGTGCCAGCCAGGCGCCCACCGCAGCGCCACCGCCGACTGCGACAGCGATCAGCAGCGCCAGGGCAAGCACCAGCCAACGCAGATCGAGACTGAGCGAGCGCGCGGCGCCGTGGCGTCGACTGAGCAAAATGATGTGCATGACATCCCCATGTAAAAAAGAGGAACCAGAAGTGGTCAGCAAGGTTCTGCTAACATGACGGTTCCAAAAGTCGCAGGCTTCCCGCCATGAGTTTTCGTCCTTTGCCGGCCAAGGCTCCCGCCGCACTGCTGCGCGAGGCGAAGCCACTGAAAGCCCTGTTCAATCAGGCTCAGCGGATCGATCACCTGCAGCAGTTGCTGGAAAGCCAACTGCAACCAGCCGCACGGGAACATTGCCACGTGGCGTCCTGGCGAGAAGGCTGTCTACTTCTAATCGTCACCGACGGCCACTGGGCCACCCGGTTGCGCTATCAACAGCGACGCCTGCAGAGGCAGTTGCAAGCGCTCGAAACGTTCGCGACCTTAACGAAAATTCTCTTCAAGGTGCAACCTCCCAGTACCGAAAGGCGTGAACCCGGTCGCCCTTTCGAACTTTCCGACAGCGCCGCAGACAGCATTCAGGCAACCGCTGATGGCGTCAGCGATCCGCGCCTGCGTGAGGCCCTGGAGCGCCTGGCCAGCCATCGCCGACGTAGCGATTCGTAAAACGGGTCAAGCTGTTACCGGCCCAATCGGTGGCAGACGAAGAACGTCGACCCTCCTGCTCCAGTGCCTCTTGGCTGCGCTGAATGCTGCCCGGCAGCGCCCATGCGTGAGCAAAAACACGGGCACAAAAAATGGCCGGGAGCAATTTTTGACGTCGCTCCGCGACGGCCCGTAGGGTTGCTGCCAGGGATGGCAGGCAACAAAAAAAGGCCACCCGGAGGTGGCCTTGAAGATAAAGCAAGGAGAGTGTCTTACACCGCCGCAACCGGGCGCATGTAGGAAATCGGTGCAGCATCGGCGTCTTCGAAAGTGACCACTTCCCAAGCGTCCGGCTGTGCGATCAAGGCGCGCAGCAGGCGATTGTTCAGGCCGTGGCCGGATTTGTAGCCGCGGAATTCACCGATCAGGCTGTTGCCGAGCAGATAAAGGTCACCAATCGCATCGAGAATCTTGTGCCTGACGAATTCGTCCTCGTAACGCAGGCCGTCTTCGTTGAGTACACGGAATTCGTCCACCACGATGGCGTTGTCCACGCTGCCGCCAAGTGCCAGGTTCTGCGAACGCAGGAACTCGATGTCGCGCATGAAGCCGAAGGTGCGCGCACGGCTGACTTCCTTGACGAACGAAGTGCTGGAGAAATCCACACTCGCGGTCTTGGTACGGTCGTGAAACACCGGGTGGTCGAAGTCGATCTCGAAGCTCACCTTGAAGCCTTCGAACGGGACGAAGGTGGCGCGCTTGTCGCCGTCCGTCACGGTCACTTCACGGGTGATGCGGATGAACTTCTTGGGGGCGTCCTGCTCTTGCAGACCAGCCGACTGAATCAGGAAAACGAAGGGTCCAGCACTGCCATCCATGATCGGCACTTCACATGCAGAGAGCTCGACATAGGCGTTATCGATGCCCAGACCGGCCATGGCCGAAAGCAGGTGCTCTACCGTATCCACCTTGACATCACCATTGACCAACGTGGTCGACATGGTGGTTTCACCGACGTTCAGGGCGTAACCGACAACCTCTACTACGGGGTTGAGGTCGGTGCGACGGAACACGATGCCGGTATCCACCGGAGCCGGCTTCAGGGTCAGGTAAACCTTTTCCCCGGAGTGCAGGCCGATACCCGTGGCGCGGATGATGTTCTTCAGGGTGCGTTGTCTGATCATTGCTCTGGCCGCTATAGCGCTAGGTGCGAATTGTTTTCAACAAAGGCTGGCGATAATAGCAGAACCAACCTTTGCTGAACACCAATCGCCCTTATACTCCTGATAGATTTCATCAATCTGCCTGACGACGCAGAAACGCCGGAATGTCCAGATAATCCAGGTCATCCTGAGGATTCATCTTCGCCGCAGTGGCTGCGCCACCATGGCTCTGACGCTGTACGGTCGGGCGCTCGTAATCCTTGTAGTTGACGTTCTGCTCGCTGCGAACCGGGGCAGCTACGGGTGCGGTGGGCTGAGCGGCAGCGACCTGAACGGTGTTGTCGACGACCTTGACCGGCTTCTCGATGCGCGCCCCCAGACCGGTAGCGACAACGGTCACGTGCAGCTCGTCGCGCATGTCCGGATCGATGACGGTACCCACCTTGACGGTAGCGTGCTCGGAAGCGAACTGTTCGATGATGTTACCCACATCGGAGTATTCACCCAGGGACAGATCAGGGCCTGCGGTGATATTCACCAGGATGCCGCGAGCGCCTTGCAGGTTGACGTCTTCCAGCAACGGATTGCGGATGGCCGCCTCGGTGGCTTCGCGAGCACGGTTGGGACCGCTGGCGCAGCCGGTGCCCATCATTGCCATGCCCATTTCGCTCATCACGGTTTTCACGTCGGCGAAGTCGACGTTGATCATGCCAGGACGCTTGATGATGTCGGAGATGCCACGTACGGCGCCGGACAGCACGTCATCTGCCTTGGAAAAGGCGGACAGCAGGCTGGCGTCTTTGCCGAGGATGGTCAGCAGTTTTTCGTTGGGGATGGTGATCAGCGAATCGACGCTTTCCTGCAGCGCACGGATGCCTTCATCGGCGATCTGCATGCGCTTGCGGCCCTCGAACGGGAACGGACGGGTCACGACCGCAACGGTCAGGATGCCCATTTCCTTGGCCACTTCGGCGATCACCGGCGCAGCACCGGTACCGGTACCGCCACCCATGCCCGTGGTGATGAAGACCATGTCGCAGCCCTGCAGCACTTCGGCGATACGCTCACGATCTTCCAGAGCCGCCTGACGGCCGACTTCCGGGTTGGCGCCAGCGCCCAGCCCCTTGGTCACACCTGTGCCGAGTTGCAGCACGGTGCGTGCACCGATGTTCTTGAGTGCCTGGGCATCCGTGTTGGCGCAAATGAATTCGACGCCTTCGATGTTGCTCTTGGCCATGTGATTGACGGCGTTGCCACCACCACCACCGACACCGATTACCTTGATGACCGCGCTTTGCGGAAGGTTGTCTACGAGTTCAAACATGGTATCTCTCCTGTACTTTCTAGTTTTAACGCCTACTGCTGATGACGCCGCACACGCCCGTGCACGCGCCGCCCAACATTAGAAATTGCCCTGGATCCAGCGTTTGAGCCGCTCCAGCACCGGGGTTTTCGTTTCATCGCCGTAGCCACCGTTTCCGGGCATCGGGATGTCGTCGGACTGCTTGCGCAGCCCGTACATCAACAGGCCAACGCCCGTCGAATAAATGGGATTGCGCACCACATCACTGAGCCCCTTGACGCTATGGGGCACGCCGAGGCGCACCGGCATATGGAAGATTTCTTCGGCCAGTTCGATCGCGCCTTCCATCTTCGCCGTGCCACCGGTGAGCACGATGCCCGCCGGGATCAGGTCTTCGTAGCCGCTGCGACGCAGCTCGGCCTGGATCAGGGTGAACAGTTCGTCGTAACGCGGCTCGACCACTTCGGCCAGGGACTGGCGCGACAGGTCGCGCGGCGGACGGTCGCCCACGCTCGGTACCTTGATGGTTTCGCCAGCGCCAGCCAGCTTGGCCAGGGCGCAGGCGTAACGGATCTTGATCTCCTCGGCGTACTGGGTCGGGGTACGCAACGCCATGGCGATGTCGTTGGTGACCTGGTCGCCGGCGATCGGGATCACCGCGGTGTGGCGGATCGCACCTTCGGTAAAGATGCAGATGTCGGTGGTGCCACCACCGATGTCGACCAGGCACACACCCAGTTCCTTCTCGTCGTCGGTCAGCACCGCATACGCGGAAGCGAGCTGCTCGAGGATGATGTCGTCGACTTCCAGACCGCAGCGGCGTACGCACTTCTCGATGTTCTGCGCCGCGTTCACTGCACAGGTCACCACGTGCACCTTGGCTTCCAGGCGCACGCCGGACATGCCCAGGGGCTCACGGACACCTTCCTGGTTATCGATCACGTAATCCTGCGGCAAGGTATGCAGCACGCGCTGGTCGGCCGGAATGGCCACGGCCTGGGCGGCGTCGAGCACACGCTCCAGGTCGGCGCTGCTGACCTCACGGTCGCGGATGGCGACAATGCCGTGGCTGTTGAGGCTACGGATGTGATTGCCCGCCACGCCGACGAACGCCGAGTGGATACGGCAACCCGCCATCAGTTGGGCCTCTTCGACCGCACGCTGGATCGAGGCCACCGTGGACTCGATATTGACCACCACGCCCTTCTTCAGGCCGCGCGACGGATGGGTACCGATACCGACGATTTCCAGCTGACCATCAGCGGTCACTTCGCCCACCAGCGCCACCACCTTGGAGGTGCCAATGTCGAGACCAACGATCATCTTGCCGCTCTGCACGTTTGCCATGACTCTTGCCTTCTCTCCTGATTCATTGCGCCGCAGCGGTTTCGACCGCTACGGACGCTGGCGGCTCGTGCCACGCAACGGCAAGGCCATTGGCGTAGCGCAGATCGATCCGCGCGATATTGTCTTTCTGATCCTTCAGCGCCTTGCTGTAGATGGCGCCGAAACGACGTATTTTTTCCACCAGATGGTCGCGTCCCAGCAGCACTTCGATGCCCTGCCCGGTGGACAGGAACCAGCTGCCGCGCTCACGCAACTCCAGGCGTGCCACGGTGAATCCCATTGGTCGCAGCATCTGGCTCAACACCTGGTACTGCTGCATCACTTGCTGCTGCGCTCGCTTCGGCCCATACAGCTGCGGCAGATTCTCGTAGTGCGCCAACTCCTTCGGCGCGAATGCCTGGCCCTGGTTGTTGAGCAGCGCTTCGTCACCCCAGCGAGCGATCGGCAACTGCTCCTCCAGACGCACCATCACCTGATCCGGCCATACACGACGTACTTCGGCATGGGCGATCCAGGGCATCCGCTCCAGTTCGTGGCGCATTCCCACAAGGTCGACACTGAAGAAGCTCGCACTGACGAAAGGTTCAATGCGCCGTTGCACCGATTGCTGGCTGATGTAGCTCAGGTCGCCTTCGACGCTGATCTTGGCAATCGGCCGATCCGCGTAAGGCAGCAGGCGCAGCGACAACTCATAGGCAGCGAAACCCAGCACCAGCAACAAAACCGGCCAGGTGATGCGCTTGAGCAGGCTGAAATTGGGCCGCGGCAAGCGCAGGCTTATAGGATCCTTCGCCACCAGACGGCTGGCGCCGCGGGGCACAGCCTTGCTGCGCATGGGCGCGCGGGCTGAACCTGGCTGATGACGCAAGACGGTGCTCATGATTACCCCCGGGCCTCGACGCTATCGGCAAGAATCGCCAACACCAGTTGTTGGAAATCCAGGCCAGCGGCCTGCGCCGCCATCGGCACCAGACTGTGATCGGTCATGCCCGGCACGGTGTTCACTTCGAGCAGCCAGAACCGCCCTTCGGCATCCTGCATCACGTCGGCACGCGCCCAGCCCTGCGTGCCCACGGCCTCGCAGGCCTTGGCGGTCAGCGCCTTGAGTTCGGCTTCCTTGTCGACATCGAGGCCACAGGGAATGCGGTACTGGGTGTCATCGGCCAGGTACTTGGCGTCGTAGTCGTAGAAACTGTGCGGCGTGCCCAGAGCGATTGGCGGCAGTACTTCGCCGCGCAACATGGCGATGGTGAACTCGGGGCCGTGGATCCACTGTTCGACCAGTACCTGGCTGTCGTAGACGGCAGCATCCTGCCAGGCAGCGATCAGCGCCTCGACATCGGCGACCTTGGCCATGCCGATGCTGGAACCTTCATGGGCCGGCTTGACGATCAGCGGGAAGCCCAGTTCGGCAGCGGCACGACGGCAGTCGTCGGCGCTGGCCAGCATGGCATGACGCGGCGTGGACAGCCCCAGGCTCTGCCACACCTGTTTGGTGCGCAGTTTGTCCATGGCCAGGGCCGAGGCCAGAATGCCGCTACCGGTGTAGGGAACACCGGCGCATTCGAGCAGGCCCTGCATGCTGCCGTCTTCGCCACCACGACCATGCAATACGATGAAGGCACGATCGATCTTCTCGCTGAGCAGGCGCTCGAGGAAATCATCACCCACATCGATGCCGAAGGCATCCACGCCAGCGCTCTGCAGTGCAGACAGCACGGCATTGCCGGATTTCAGCGAGACCTCGCGCTCGGCACTCTTGCCACCGAACAGCACGGCGACGCGGCCGAACGCCGAGGCCGGCAGTTTGGATTTCAGGGTTTCGGCACTCATTTCCCTTGACCTTGCACGCTGAACAGCGGGCTTTGCAGCAGTTGTGGGGCAACCCCGCCGATGTCGCCGGCACCCTGGCAAAGCAGGATGTCGCCGGCACGCAGCAGCGGCTTGATCAGCGGCGCCAGTTCGGCACCACGTTCGACATAAATGGGATCCAGCTGACCGCGCTGGCGGATGCTGTGGCACAGCTGACGACTGTCGGCTCCGGGAATCGGCTCTTCGCCAGCCGGATAGACCTCCATCAGCAGCAGCACGTTTGCATCGGCCAGTACCTGGACGAAATCGTCGTACAAGTCACGGGTACGGCTGAAGCGGTGCGGCTGGTAGACCATCACCAGACGGCGCTCCGGCCAGCCGCCACGCACGGCCTTGATCACTGCCGCGACTTCACGCGGGTGGTGGCCGTAATCGTCGACCAGCATCACTTCGCCACCTTCGACCGGCAGCTCGCCGTAGACCTGGAAGCGGCGACCGACGCCCTGGAACTGCGACAGTCCCTGCACGATGGCCTCGTCGCTGATGCCTTCGTCGGTGGCGATGCAGATGGTCGCCAGGGCGTTGAGCACGTTGTGGTTGCCCGGCATGTTCACCGACACGTCGAGGGGCTCGCAGTCCGGGCGCAGAACCGTGAAGAACGTCTGCATGCCCTGCTGGCGAACGTTGATGGCACGCACGTCGGCGTCTTCGCTGAACCCGTAGGTCACCGTCGGGCGACCCACCTGAGAGAGGATCTCGCGCACCACCGGATCATCCACGCACACCACTGCCAGGCCATAGAACGGCAGGTTGTGGAGGAATTCGATGAAGGTCTTCTTCAGTTTGTTGAAGTCGCCCTCATAGGTGCTCATGTGATCCATGTCGATGTTGGTGACCACCGAAACCATGGGCTGCAGGTGCAGGAAGCTGGCGTCGCTCTCGTCAGCCTCGGCGATCAGGTAACGGCTGGTGCCGAGCTGTGCATTGGTGCCGGCAGCGTTCAGGCGGCCGCCGATCACGAAGGTCGGATCCAGGCCACCAGCGGCGAACACCGACGCCAGCAGGCTGGTGGTGGTGGTCTTGCCATGGGTACCGGCCACGGCGATGCCATGACGGTAGCGCATCAGCTCGGCGAGCATCTCGGCACGCGGCACCACCGGAATACGGCGCTCCAACGCTGTGGCAACTTCCGGGTTGGAGGTATTGATGGCGCTGGAAACCACCAGCACGTCGGCGTTTTCGGCGTTCTCGGCACGGTGGCCGATGAAGATGTGGGCACCGAAGTTTTCCAGACGCTCGGTGACGGGCGACGTCTTCAGGTCGGAACCGGAAACTTCGTAACCGAGGTTGAGCAGCACTTCAGCGATGCCGCACATTCCGGCGCCGCCGATGCCGACGAAATGAATACGGCGGATACGGCGCATGCGCCGCACTTCTGCCTTGACCGCTGCGGGAGACTTAGCCACGGGCCACCTCCAGACAAACATCGACAACGCTACGGGTGGCATCGGGCTTGGCCAGGCGACGTGCCGTGCTGGCCATTTCTTTGAGTCGTTCGGGGTGCATCAAGACCTCGGTCAGCTGCGCTGCCAGATCGGCAGCGTCAGTGGAGCGTTGTGGCAGAAGAACGGCAGCACCGTCCTTCGCGAGATAGCTGGCATTACGCGTCTGGTGGTCGTCGATCGCGTGGGGCAACGGCACCAGGAAAGCCGGCAGACCGGCGGCAGCCAGTTCGCTGACGGTCAGCGCGCCGGAGCGGCAGACCACCAGATCGGCCCAGGCATAGGCACGGGCCATATCGCTGATAAAAGGCGCGACTTGCGCTTCGACGCCCGCAGCGGTGTAACGTTCGCCGGTAACCGTGGCGTGTTGCTTGCCCGCCTGGTGGAAGACTTCCGGCCGCAGTTCGGCAGATACCTGCGCCAGCGCCTCGGGCAACAGTTTATTCAGCGGCTCGGCACCCAGGCTGCCGCCCAGAATCAGTAGACGCGGGCGACGACCGGTCAAGGAATCGCGGGGCGTTTCCAGGAACAGTTCCTCGCGCACCGGGTTGCCGGTGGTACGACGCTTGTCCGACGCGGCGAAGGTGTCCGGGAAAGCCTCGCAGACCCGGCTGGCGAATGCCACCAGGCTGCGATTGGCGGTACCGGCCACGGCATTCTGCTCATGAATGATCAGCGGCACGCCAGCCAGGCGGGCAGCCAGGCCGCCCGGGCCGGTCACGTAGCCACCCATACCGAGCACACAGACCGGCTGCAGCTCACGCACCACCTTGCGGGCCTGGAACAGCGCCTTGAGCAGTTGCAGCGGCGCCTTGAGCAGCGACAGCTTGCCTTTGCCGCGCAACCCACTGACGTTGATCAGATGCAGCGGCAGGCCGGCAGCCGGCACCAGCTCGTTCTCGATACCGCGCGGCGTGCCCAGCCAGTGCACGCGGTAGCCGCGGGCCTGGAATTCACGCGCGCAGGCCAGGGCCGGGAACACATGCCCCCCGGTGCCGCCCGCCATGATCAGCACGTTACCGGCCATGATGCGCCTCCCTGCCGATAGCGGGCTCGGGGAAGTCCGACTCGTCGAACTCGACGTCTTCGCTACCCAGTTGATTGCGCGACTCCCACTCGATGCGCAGCAGCAGTGCCAGGCTGACGCAGCAGATCACCAGGGAGCTGCCGCCGTAGCTGAGGAATGGCAGGGTCAGACCTTTGGTCGGCAACAGGCCGATGTTCACACCAATGTTGATCAGGAACTGACCAATCCACAGGAACGCCAGACCGAAGGCCACATAAGCGGAGAAGAACTGCTTGGCGCGCTCCGCCCACAGGCCGATGTACAAGGCTCGTACGCTGACGAAAACGAACAGCCCCACGGTCAGCAGCGCGCCGACCAGACCAAGCTCCTCGGCCAGCACGGAGAATACGAAGTCGGTATGCGCTTCCGGCAGGTAGAACTGCTTCTGGATACTGTTGCCCAGGCCCACGCCCAGCCACTCGCCGCGACCGAAGGCGATCAGCGCCTGGGTCAGCTGATAGCCGGAGCCATACTGGTCGGCCCACGGATCGGTGAAGGTGATCAGGCGCTGCAGGCGGTATTCCTGAGTCTGCACCAGCACGAATACCGCGCCCACGGCCAGAGCCACCATCAGGCCGAAGCGCAGCAGGCCGACGCCGCCGAGGAACAGCATGGCCATCGCCGCGCCCATCATCACGACCGTGGCACCGAAGTCCGGCTCCAGCAGCAGCAGGAAGGCCATCGGCAACAACACCACGAACGGTTTGAAAAAGCCGGCCCAGCTCTCGCGCACTTCTTCCTGGCGACGCACCAGATAGCCGGCGAGGTAGAGCACCACGAAGACCTTGGCGATCTCCGAGGGCTGAATGTTGAACGCGCCGAAACCGATCCAGCGCCGTGCGCCGTTCACTTCGCGGCCAATGCCCGGTACCAGCACCATCACCAGCAGCGCAATCGCGACCAGCAGCAGCAACCAGCTGTGGCGCTGCCAGGTGGCCAGCGGGATCATCAGCACCACGCCAGCGGCGCCCAGGCCGATCACCAGATACACCAAGTGGCGGATCATGTAGTACAGCGGGCTGCCGGTGTTGACCGCCGCCACTTCGGTGGATGCCGAGGAGATCATCACCAGCCCGAGGCCGAGCAGCGCCAGGCAGCCGGCGAGCATGGGGAAATCCATGTCCAGGCCACGACGGCTGAACAACGGAGACGGATACGGGCGCAGGAAGGACAGCATCAGACGAGCGCCTCCACGGCCTGGGCGAACAGGCGCCCGCGTTCTTCGAAGTTCTTGAACATATCGAGGCTGGCGCAGGCCGGCGACAACAGCACGGCGTCACCGTCTTGAGCGATGCGCGCGGCCTGCTCGACAGCGGCTTGCAGACTGTCGACACGAACGATCTCGACCGCGCCCTCCAGCACTGCCGTCAGCCTGTCGGCATCACGGCCAAGCAAAATCACGGCGCGGCAATGGGCGGCCACCGGTTTGCGCAGGCTGGAGAAATCGGCGCCTTTGCCATCGCCGCCAGCGATCAGCACCAGCTTGCCGGCGATGTCATCGCCCAGACCTTCGATGGCAGCCAGGGCTGCACCCACGTTGGTGGCTTTGGAGTCGTCGTAGTAGCTCACGCCCGCGCGCTCGCCGACCCACTGGCAACGGTGCGGCAGACCGGTGAAGCCCTTGAGGGTGTCGAGCATGGCCGCCATCGGCAGGCCCACGGCATGGCCGAGCGCCAGCGCCGCCAGCGCGTTGGACTGGTTGTGCGCGCCGCGGATTTTCAGCTCACGCACCGGCAGCAGTACCTCGAACTGGTAGGCCAGGTACTTCTCGCCGTTTTCCTCGAGCAAGCCGAAACGCTTGAAGTCCGGTTTACCGAGGCCGAAGCTCCAGCATGGAACCTGGTCGGCGATCATCGGCCGCGACAGCGGGTCGTCACGGTTCACTACTACCTGGCGGGCGCCGCGGAATACGCGATGCTTGGCCAAGTGATAGGCCGGCAGGTCGGCGTAGCGATCCATATGGTCTTCGCTGACGTTCAGGCAGGTCGCCACTTCAGCGTTGAGCAGCTCGGTGGTTTCCAGCTGGAAGCTGGACAGTTCGATCACGTACAGCTCGACGTCATCGGCGAGCAGATCCAGCGCCGGCGTGCCGAGGTTGCCGCCCACGGCAACCTTGCGACCAGCCGCTGCGGCCATCTCGCCGACCAGGGTGGTCACTGTGCTCTTGGCGTTGGAACCGGTGATGGCGATGATCGGCGCCTTCGCTGCGCGGGCGAACAGGTCGATGTCGCCGGACAGTTTGGCGCCACGTTTTGCTGCTTCCTGCAACGCCGGGGTCGCCACGGCCAGGCCGGGGCTGATCAGCAGCTCGCTGGCCCGCCCGAGGAATTCCACGTCCAGTTCGCCACAACGCACTTCGACCTGCGGGAACTGTTCACGCAAGGTGCTCAGCTCCGGCGGATTGGCACGGGTATCGACCACGGCAAAGCGCACACCCTGGCGCGCGAGGTAGCGCACCAGGGACATGCCGCTCTTGCCGAGGCCGACAACGATGCGGAATTGGTCGGAAGCGATCAGGCTCATTCGTTCCTCAACGCAGTTTCAAGGTGGCAAGACCGATCAACACCAGAATCACGGTGATGATCCAGAAGCGAACAATGACCCGTGGTTCGGGCCAGCCCTTCAATTCGAAATGGTGGTGAATCGGTGCCATGCGGAACACGCGCTTGCCGGTCAGCTTGAAGCTGGCGACCTGGATGATCACCGACAGGGTTTCCATGACGAACACGCCGCCCATGATGAACAGCACGATTTCCTGACGCACGATCACCGCGATGGTGCCCAGCGCAGCACCCAGTGCCAGTGCGCCGACATCACCCATGAAGACCTGAGCCGGATAGGTGTTGAACCACAGGAAGCCCAGGCCCGCACCGATCAGCGCACCGCAGAACACAATCAATTCACCGGCGCCCGGGACATAGGGAATCAGCAGGTATTCGGAAAAATTCACGTTGCCCGACAGGTAGCAGAAGATGCCCAGGGCACCGCCCACCATCACTGTTGGCAGAATGGCCAGGCCGTCGAGACCATCGGTCAGGTTCACCGCGTTGCTGGAGCCGACGATGACGAAATAGGTCAGTACCACGAAGCCGATACCCAACGGGATGCTGACATCCTTGAGCAACGGCACGATCAGGGTGGTTTCCACCGGCGTCTGCGCAGTCATATAAAGGAAGGCCGCTGCGCCCAGGCCGAACACCGACTGCCAGAAATATTTCCAGCGGCTCGGCAAACCGCGCGAGTTCTTTTCGATCACCTTGCGGTAATCGTCGACCCAGCCGATGGCGCCGAACAGCAGGGTGACGATCAGCACCACCCACACGTAGCGGTTGCTCAGGTCGGCCCACAGCAGGGTACTGACAGCGATCGCCGAGAGGATCAGCGCTCCGCCCATGGTCGGCGTGCCCTTTTTCGACAGGTGCGACTGCGGGCCGTCGTTGCGCACGGCCTGGCCGATCTGCCGAATCTGCAGAGTACGGATCATCCAGGGGCCGAGGAACAGCGCCAGCGCCAGCGCCGTCAGCACGCCGAGAATCCCGCGCAGCGTCAGGTACTGAAAGACCGCGAAGCCCTTGTGGAACTGTTGCAGATACTCTGCCAGCAGCAGCAGCATTTAGTGACTCTCCCCACTATTGCCACACAGCGCGGCGACGACGTTTTCCATCGTGGCGCTGCGTGAACCTTTAATTAGAATGGTGCTGTCGCCGGGCTCGGCGCGTACCGCATCGATCAGCGCAGCCTGGTCGGCGAAGTGCCGGCCTTCGGAACCGAAAGCCTGTACGGCATGTTTCATCTGTGGCCCGACCGCGTACAGAACGTCCGCCTTGCCGAGCGCGTACTCGCCGACTTCGCGGTGGCCCTGCTCCGACCACGCACCCAGCTCACCGATATCGCCCAACACCAGCACCTTGCGACCGGAGAAGCCGGCGAGAATGTCGATGGCAGCGCAGATCGAAGCCGGGTTGGCGTTGTAGGTATCGTCGATCACCCGTGCGCCGTTCTGCGCCAGTTGCGCAACGGCACGCCCCTTGACCGGCAGCAGGCTCTCGAGGCCCTCCTTGATGGCCACCAGCGGCACCGACAAGGCATGGGCGGCCGCGGCCGCGGCCAAGGCATTGGCGACGTTGTGCTCACCCAGCAGGTTCAGTTGCACGCGGGCCTGACCCTCGTGGCAATACAGGGTGAAGGCCGGGCAACCGCGCGGATCGCGGCTCAATTCGTTGGCATGGAAATCAGCGGACGTATCACGCAGGGCGAAACTCAGTACCCGTCGGCCAGCGGCACGCTTGACCCAGCGTTCGAAGGCCACATCATCGAGATTGAGCACGGCAACACCGCTTTCGCTCAGCCCTTCGAGAATTTCGCCTTTGGCCAACACGATATTCTCAGGGCCGCCGAACTCACCCACATGAGCGTTGCCGGCGTTGGTGATGATCGCCACCTGCGGCTGCGTCAGGCCGACCGTGTAAGCGATCTCACCAATGCCCGAAGCACCGAGTTCGATCACCGCGCCTTTGTGCTCGGGCGCCAGCTCCAGCAGGGTCAGTGGCACACCGAGCTGGTTATTAAGGTTGCCGCGGGTTGCCAGCACGGTACCGCCGAGCTCCATGAACGCGGCGCGCAAGATACTGGCGAGCATTTCCTTGACCGTGGTCTTGCCACTGGAACCGGTAACGGCCGCCAGAGGGCCACCGTAGGCCTGGCGATTCAGTGCTGCCAACTGCCCGAGGGCCAACGTCGTATCGGCGACCACCAGTTGCGGCAGGCCGGCATCCGCTACTTCACGCTCGACCAGTGCTGCCACCGCACCCTTGGCAGCGACCTGGGCCAGATAGTCATGACCGTCGAAGCGTGGGCCGCTCAGGGCGATGAACAGTTGCCCGGGCGTGATGCTGCGGCTATCGGTACTGACGGCATCGAAGGTACGATCCTCACCGACCAGGCGGCCATTCAGCGGCCCGGCCACTTCGCTCAAACGCAGTGCCTTAAGCATGTGCCGCCTCCCATGCCGCCAAGGCGCGAGCGGCTTCCTGCAGATCGGAGAACGGCTGGCGCACGCCGTCGATTTCCTGGTAGTCCTCGTGGCCCTTGCCAGCCAGCACCACCACGTCGCCAACCTCGGCTTCACCGATCAGTTGAGCGATCGCGCGGCCACGGCCATGAACGAAACGCACCTGATCCGCCGCACGGAAACCGCCGCGGATATCTTCGAAAATCTGCTCGGGTGACTCGCTACGTGGATTGTCGTCGGTAACCAGCGTGGCATCGGCCAGGCGCTCGACGACTTCGGCCATCAACGGACGCTTGCCACGATCACGATCACCACCGCAACCGAACAGGCACAGCAGGCGACCCGTAACATGCGGGCGCAGAGCGCCGAGCACTTTTTCCAGGGCATCCGGGGTGTGGGCGTAATCGACCACCACCAGCGGTGCCTGCCGGCCACCCAGACGCTGCATGCGCCCGACCGGGCCCTGCAAACGCGGCAAGGCCTTGAGAATTTCGTCGAGCGGGTAATCCATGGCCACCAGCGCGCCCACTACCGCGAGCAGGTTGCTGAGGTTGAAGCGCCCCAGCAGCGAGCTGCGCAGGCTGTCTTCGCCGCGCGGCGTGACCAACGTGGCGCGCACGCCTTGATCATCGAAGCGGATGTCACGGCAGAACAGGTAGGCGCTATCGTTTTCCAGGCTGTAACCGATCAGCCGCGACTCGCGCTCTTCCTCGGCCAGCTTGCGACCCACCGCGTCGTCCAGGTTGATCACCCGGCTGCGCAGGCTCGGCCAGGCGAACAGGGCCGCCTTGGCAGCCTTATAGGCCTCCATGGAGCCGTGATAGTCGAGGTGGTCGCGCGACAGGTTGGTGAACACCGCCACGTCGAAATCCAGTGCGGCCACGCGGCCCTGATGCAGGCCGTGGGACGACACTTCCATGGCGATCGCACGCGCGCCATTCTTCTTCAGCCCAGCCAGGGTCGCCTGCACGCCGATGGGATCGGGCGTGGTATGCAGGCCTTGAGCCAGGGAACCATAGAAACCATTGCCCAGGGTACCGACGATACCGCAAGGCTCGCCGAGCAGATCCAGCGCCTGAGCCAGCAACTGGCTGACACTGGTCTTGCCGTTGGTACCGGTGATACCAACCATGTGCAAGCCGCGGCTCGGCTCGCCGTAGAAACGCCCGGCAATCGCCGACAGTTGCCCTGCCAGCCCCTTGATGGCGACCAGCTCGGCACTTTCGGCGGTCATCGGCAGGGACCCGTCGATCTCGTAGGCAACAGCGGCAGCGCCGCGGGAAATCGCGTCAGCGATATGCACGCGGCCATCCTGACGAGTGCCCGGCACCGCCAGGAACAAATCGCCCGGACGCACCTGACGGCTATCCAGGGTCAGTTCGCGAATCAATACACCGCTCTGCGCTTGGGGCAGCAACTGGTTCAATGGCATGGGCATCAGCCGCGCCCTCCATTGTTGGCAGCCGTCGGAGCTTCGGCTTTCGCCGCTGCAGTCTCAGGCAGATTGTCCGGGGTGATGTTCATCAGGCGCAGGCCGCCGGCCATGACGCGACTGAACACCGGCGCCGAAACCAGGCCGCCGTAGTAGCCACTCTTGCTCGGCTCGTCGATGACCACGGCGATGGCGATGCGCGGGTTGCTTGCCGGGGCGAAACCGGCGAACAGCGAACGGTAGGCATTGGCCTGATAGCCCTTGGTGCCGGCAGCGGTCTTACGTGCCGTGCCGCTCTTGCCGGCTACGTGGTAGCCCGGCACCTGGGCGCGGAATACGCCGCCTGGCGCTTCGATCACTTGCTGCAGCATGCCTTGCACGGTGCGGGCAACGTCTTCCGGAATCACCTGAACGCTGTCGCGCACACGATCGGTGCGGGTCAAGGACATCGGTACACTGCGCCCGCCATTGCCGAGCACGGCATAGGCATGGGCCAGCTGAACAGCGGTTACCGACAGGCCGTAGCCATAGGAGAGCGTCGCGGTCTCGGCTTTGCGCCACTCGCGGTGGTTGGGCAGGTTGCCGACGCGCTCGCCCGGGAAACTCAGACCGGTATCCTGGCCGAGGCCGACCTGCTGCATGATGTCATAAATGGCTGCGCCGCCAATATCGAAGGCGACCTTGCTCATGCCGACGTTACTGGACTTGATCAGAATGCCGGTCAGGTCGAGTACACCGTCCGGCGCACGGGATACGTCCTTGATGGTGTAACGCCCGATCTGCAGCGTGCCACCCTGCACGTCGACCTTGTCGGTAGGCTTCCAGCGCCCGGTCTCCAACGCTGCGCTCATGGAGAATGGCTTCATGGTCGAACCCGGCTCGAACACGTCGATCATCGCCCGGTTACGCATCGCAGCCGGCTGCAGGTTGCGGCGGTTGTTCGGGTTGTAGGTCGGCTGGTTGACCATGGCGAGTATCTCGCCGGTTTTCACGTCGACCATCACCAGGCTGCCGGCCTTGGCACCGAATTCGGTCAGCGCGTTGCGCAGCTCGCGGTGAGCCAGGTATTGCAGACGCAGGTCGATGGACAGCGCCAGGGCTCTGCCGGCCTTGGCGTTCTGGGTAACCTGCACATCACGGATCAGACGACCACGGCGATCCTTGAGCACCTGGCGCTTGCCGGGAACCCCGGCCAGCCAATCCTCGAACGCCAGCTCGACACCTTCGCGACCGCGGTCGTCGATATCGGTGAAGCCGACCATGTGCGCAGTCACTTCACCGGCCGGGTAGAAGCGGCGGAATTCTTCGATCGGATAAACGCCCGGCACCTTGAGATCGAGCACACGCTGGCCCTGCTCCGGGGTCAGGCCGCGAACTAGGTACATGAACTCGCGCTCGGCATTGGCCTGCAGGCGAGTCGCGAAGGCGTTCGGCTCCTGGCCGAGCGCAGCAGCGAGAACCGGCCACTGAGCCTTGCCAGCCTGCAGTTCCTTGCCGTTGGCCCACAGCGTGGTAACCGGTGTACTGACGGCCAGCGGCTCGCCATTGCGGTCGGTGATCAGGCCACGGTGTGCGGGGATCGGAATGTGCCGAACGCTGCGCGCATCGCCATGGGCCTTGAGGAAGTCATGGTCGAACACGTGCAGCTCGACGATGCGCGCAGCAATCGCCGCGACCATCAACGCCAGCAGCAGCATGACCAGGCGGAAGCGCCATGGGTAGAGAGCCCCTTCCAGCCTCATCATGGCGCCACCATGCGCACTTCGGCGGCGTCGGGAATACGCATTTTCAGCTGTTCGCTGGCCAAGGCCTCGATACGGTTGTGAGCCGTCCAGGTACTTTGCTCGAGGATCAGTCGCCCCCACTCGGCCTGCGTTTTGTCGCGCACGCTGAGCTCGGCGTACAGACTGTTGAGCAATTGGCGATTCCAGTGCGCGCTGTAAGACACCGCCAGCGCCGAACCGAGCACAGCGATGAACAGCACCAGCATCAGCAGGCTGCCCTTGGGGAAACGCTTGGCGAGCACGCCGCTCATCGCAGCTTCTCCGCAATACGCATGACCGCACTGCGCGAACGTGGATTGGCCTTCAGCTCGGCTTCCGAAGCGAACTGCGGCTTGCCGATCAGTTTCAGGCGCGGCTCGAAAGCCTTGGGGATGATGGGCAGGTCGCGCGGCAGCTTGTCCATCTCGCCCTTGGCGTGCTTGCGCATGAACAGCTTGACGATGCGATCTTCCAGGGAGTGGAAGCTGATCACCACCAGGCGGCCACCGACCTCCAGGTTTTCCAGCGCGGCGTCGAGACCACGTTCCAGATCACCCAATTCATTGTTGACGTGGATGCGCAGCCCCTGAAAAGCACGGGTTGCCGGATTCTTGCCCTTCTCCCAGGCGGGGTTGGCGACGGTCAGCACTTGAGCCAGATCGGCGGTACGCTCGAACGGCTGCTCGGCGCGGCGGGCCACCACGGCGCGAGCCATGCGCTTGGCAAAGCGCTCTTCGCCGTATTCCTTGAATACCCGGGCGATTTCCTCTTCGGCGGCAGTGGCGATGAACTGCGCAGCACTGACGCCACGCGCCGGATCCATGCGCATGTCCAGCGGGCCGTCGTTGAGAAAACTGAAGCCGCGCTCGGCGTCGTCAAGCTGGGGAGACGACACCCCCAGATCCAGCAGCACGCCACCGACCTGGCCCGCGAGATCGCGGACAGCAAGCTCATCGGCAAGTTCCGCAAAACTACGCTGCACAACGACAAAGCGGCCGTCTTCGGCCGCCAGCGTATTTCCAGTCGCGATTGCGAGGGGATCCTTGTCGAATCCCAGCAAGCGACCGTCCGGCCCGATCCGCTCAAGGATCAGCCGGCTGTGCCCCCCCCGTCCGAAAGTACCATCCACATAACAGCCATCCGCGCGCAGCGAGAGGCCCTCGACAGCCTCCTCGAGCAGCACGGTAATATGGCGGAAGGTACTGGTCATATTCACAGAATCAGGTCACGCAGGTCATCGGAAAGAGCACCCGGTTGCTTGATGGCGGCCAGATCGGCGTCAGCCACGGCATTCCAGGAATCCTCATCCCACAGTTGAAATTTGTTTAGCTGCCCCACCAACATCGCGCGCTTATCCAGCTTGGCGTATTCGCGCAAACGCGGCGGAACCAGGAAACGACCACTGCCGTCCAGTTCGAGATCGACGGCATTACCAATCAGCAAACGCTGCAGGCGACGGTTTTCCTCACGGAAGGACGCCAGCTCACGCAGCTTGTTTTCGATGATTTCCCACTCCGGCAGCGGATAGACACAAAGGCAGGGATCGATGGCATCGATGGTGACGATGAGCTGGCCAGCCGAACGCGAAACGAGCTCGTCCCGATACCTGCTAGGCATCGCGAGCCGCCCCTTGGCGTCAAGACTTATGGCATTAGCCCCGCGAAACATCGCTGCGCTTCCCCTTAATTAACCATCTGCATCCAAAAAAACCCACTTCACGCCACTTTTCACCACCGAGAGACACTATAGGAACGCGCACACCCCACCGTCAAGGCGCGCCGCGAGGGAAAAGTCCTTATAGATCGGAGATTTAGCGAATAAAAGAGAGGGACGGAGAAGGGCTACAGAGCAACATGCGGGGTAAAAACAAGCACATACAAGCAACTGCCCCACAAACTTAAAGTAATTTGTGAAGAGTAAGATTTTTTCGGTCTTAGAAAGAAGAACGTAAAGCAGAAACGCGAAAGGAGGTGGAGAGTCGATCTATAAGCCGGGTTCTGTCGAGGACAGTCATTCCTCTACGACGGACATCACTGTACGTCTTTAGCAACCTACCCGGTTCCAGCGCGGGCCACGCCAATGGAACCCTATTTGGTCTTGCTCCGAGTGGGGTTTGCCTAGCCACGGACTGTTACCAGCCGTGCGGTGCGCTCTTACCGCACCTTTTCACCCTTACCGGCGCCGAAGCGCTTAGGCGGTTATTTTCTGTGGCACTTTCCGTAGGCTCACGCCCCCCAGGCATTACCTGGCACTCCGCCCTATGGAGCCCGGACTTTCCTCCCCCACACTTCGCGAACGAAGCACGGCAGCGACTGTCCGATCGACTCTCCGCCGACAAGGGTAACCGCTGGGGCACAGTGAGAACAAGTTCAAACGTCCTGCTGGCGCTCCAACGCAGCCTGATAGAGCAGGTTCTTGCGCACACCGGTAATCTGCGCAGCCAGGGCAGCCGCGCGCTTGAGTGGCAACTCGGCGAGCAGCAGATCGAGCACGCGCAGAGCATCGACGCTCACTGCCGCTTCGTTTTCAGGTGCCTGCCAGCCCGCTACCAGCACCACGCACTCGCCACGCTGCTGATTGGCATCCGCAGCCACCCACTCGCACAACTGATCGAGCGGCAACCCCTGCAGGGTCTCGAAGGTCTTGGTGAGTTCACGCGCCAACAAGGCCTGGCGATCGCCACCGAACACGTCGCGCATATCCTGCAGGCATTCGAGAATGCGATGCGGCGCCTCGTAAAAGATCAGCGTACGCGGCTCTTCACGCACCGACTCCAGGCGCGTACGCCGGCCAACGCTCTTGGCGGGCAGGAAACCCTCGAAGACGAAGCGATCGGACGGCAGCCCGGCCGCGGACAACGCCGCGATCAGCGCGCAGGCGCCCGGCACCGGAACCACCCGGACACCCGCAGCACGCGCCTGACGCACCAGGTGATAGCCAGGATCGGAGATCAGCGGCGTGCCAGCATCGGAAATCAGCGCGACATCCTCTCCTGCGCGCAAACGCTCGAGAAAGCGACTGCCCTCGTCACGCTCGTTGTGTTCATGGCAGGCCGCCAACTGCGTACCGATACCGAAATGCTGCATCAGCCGCGCCGAGTGCCGAGTATCTTCGGCGGCGATCAGCGCAACACTGCTCAGCACCTTCAGCGCACGCGCACTGAGGTCATCGAGATTGCCGATAGGCGTCGCCACCACGAACAAGGTGCCCGTGGCGGAACGGGGAGCTTCACTAGCAGTCACGGCGGCGCCTCATGTAATCGGAAAGCCGCCATTGTAACGCGTGCGGAACCCGAGAGGCTCCAGCACAGGCTCCCAGCAGACGATACCCACTGTCTGCGCACCGGTTAACACCTTCAACATCGCGCCGACGCCGTGCCTTGGGTACAATTGCGCGTTCATTTGCTCAAGAACCGGAATCGCTTACATGATCGCCTGCCTGCGTCCGCTCTCTGCACTCTGCCTAGCCGGCCTGCTCGTTGCCTGCAGCAGCTCGCCCACCTCCAACCTCGGCGAACTGCCCCGCACACCTCAAGCCAGCCTCGAGCAGATGCTCCAGCAGGCCGGCACCAGTCAGAGCGAGAACGCCCAGTTGCTGCGCCTTTCCGCTGCCGACCTGGCCTACAAGCAGGGCGATGTCGCACGTGCCGGCAGCATTCTCGAGCAAGTCGACCTGGCGACGCTCAAGCCGGCACAACAGATCTACGCCAGCACCCTCCAGGCCGAGCTCGCGCTGGCTCGCAATGATGCCAATGCAGCCCTGAGCGCCCTCGCCCACCCCAGCCTCGAGCGCCTTGGTGAACTGCCTATCGAACAGCAGACGCGCACGCAGCTCGCGCGCGCCAATGCCCTGGAGGAAGACGGCCAGACCCTGGCTGCAGCCCGCGAACGTGTATTCATCGCCCCCCTGCTGAGCGGCGACGAAGAGCAGCACAATCAGGACAAGATCTGGAGCCTGGTTTCCAGCCTGCCTGCCGAGCCGATCCCCAGCACCGACGATGCCGACCTGGCCGGCTGGCTGTCTCTGGCACAGGTCGCCAAAACCGTTGGCACCCTGCAACAACAGCAGGACGCCATCGATAACTGGCTGGCCCAACACCCGAACCACCCTGCCGCACAGCAACTGCCGAAAGCCCTGGCCGATCTGCAGGCTCTGTCGAGCCAGCCACTGGAAAAAATCGCCCTGCTGCTGCCCCAGGAAGGTCAGCTGGCTGCGGTGGCCCGTGCGCTGCGTGATGGCTTCCTCGCCGCTCATTACCAGGCGCAACAGGACGGCGAGAAGCCGCCGCAAATTCTGCTTTACGACAGCGCCCGCCTCACCTCCCTGAATGACTTCTACCGTCAGGCTCAGGCTGACGGCGTGCAACTGGTCGTCGGCCCGCTGGAGAAGAACCTGGCCACCCAACTGGGCAACCGCGAACAGCTGCCGATCACCACACTGGCCCTCAACTACAGTGAGTCCGCTGCGGAAACCCCGGATCAGCTGTTCCAGTTCGGCCTGGCCGCCGAAGACGAAGCCCGCGAAGTCGCCCGTCGCGCCTGGGCCGACGGCATGCGTAGCGCCGTCGCACTGGTGCCGAAAGGTGACTGGGGTGACCGTGTACTGGACGCTTTCCGCCAGAGCTGGCTGGCCGCTGGCGGTACCTTCCTGGGCGCCGAACATATCGACCAGCCAGTAGACATGGCTCGACAGATCGCCAACCTGTTCCAGCTCAGCGGCAATACCAGCTCGGCTTCCGGCGCTGCACCGACTCGCCGCCAGGATGTCGACTTCATCTTCCTCGCTGCCACGCCGCAGCAGGCCCAGCAGATCAAACCGACGCTGGCCTATCAGTACGCTGGCGAAGTACCGGTCTATGCCACATCGCACCTGTTCAGCGGCAGCATGAGTGCCGCCCAGTATCGTGATCTCGATGGCATTCGCTTCTGCGAAACGCCTTGGCTACTGGACGCCAACGACCCGCTGCGCCAGCAGGTCAACACGCAGTGGCCACAGGCTGGCGGCAGCCTGGGCCGCCTGTACGCCATGGGCGTCGATGCCTTCCGTCTGGCCCCGCGCCTGGGTCAACTCAAGGCGCTGCCGGATAGCCGCATCGACGGCCTTTCCGGCAGCCTCAGCCTGAACGCCGCACAGCGTGTCGAACGCCAGCTGCCCTGGGCAGAATTTCGTGGCGGGCAGATCCAGCGCCTGCCCGATACCCTGCGTTGAGCGACGACCCGCGACATGCCAGTGGGCGAGAGGCTGAGGCCCTTGCCCGCGAGCATCTCGAAACCCATGGTTTGCAGCCTATCGCCCAGAACTGGCGCGGCCAGCGCGGCGAACTCGATCTGGTCATGCTCGATGGCGATACAGTAGTATTCGCCGAAGTGCGCTACCGCAAGCACAGTGCCTGGGGCGGCGCGATCGAGAGCGTCGACAAGCGCAAGCGAGACAAGCTGATTGCCACCGCGATGCAGTTTCTGCAGCAAGAGAAGCGCTGGGCCAAACATCCCTGTCGTTTCGATGTCATAGCCATAGGCCATGGCAAATCCGCGTCACTGGAGTGGATCAGGAACGCCTTCGACAGCTGACCCTCGGCTTCCTGCAACATCCCTGCATCACCGCCATTTTCAACGACAGCGCTGCGCCCCATCCGGCTCGGCGTACCGTTACAGTCAAGGTCAAACATCCACATGGATATGCAAGCCCGTATTCGCCAGCTGTTTCAAGCCAGCATCGAAGCCAAGCACCACGCGATGGAAGTACTACCCCCGTTCATCGAGCATGCAAGCCAGGTGATGGTTCAGGCCCTGCTCAGCGAAGGCAAGATCCTCTCCTGCGGCAACGGCGGCTCCGCTGGCGACGCGCAGCACTTTTCCTCGGAACTGCTCAACCGTTTCGAGCGCGAGCGCCCGAGCCTTCCGGCCATCGCGCTGACCACCGACAGCTCGACGATCACCTCGATCGCCAACGATTACAGCTACAACGAAATATTCTCCAAACAGATTCGTGCCCTGGGCCAACCGGGCGACGTGTTGCTGGCCATTTCCACCAGCGGCAACTCGGCCAACGTGATCCAGGCCATTCAGGCCGCCCATGACCGGGAAATGACCGTAGTCGCCCTGACCGGCCGTGACGGCGGCGGCATGGCTTCGCTGCTGCTACCCGAAGATGTGGAAATCCGCGTGCCGTCGAAGGTCACGGCGCGCATTCAGGAAGTCCATTTGCTGGCCATCCACTGCTTGTGCGACCTTATCGACAGTCAACTGTTTGGGAGTGAAGAATGACCCGTTCACCACTGATCTTCGCCGTATTGGCAATGAGCCTGATCCTTGGCGGTTGCGGCAGCCGCAGCATCGGCAACAAGATCGACGACCAATTCGTCGGCCCTGATGTCGCCAACGCCATCAGCCGGGCTCATACAGACCTGGCCAGCCCCACCTCGCGTATCGTGGTAACCAGCTACAACGGCGTGATCCTGCTCGCCGGCCAGACCCCGCGCGAAGATCTCAAAGGTATCGCCGAACAGACGGCCCGCAAGGTGCAGGGCGTGCGCAAAGTGCACAACGAACTGCAGGTTCAGCAGCCCAACTCGCTGCTGGCCCGCAGCAACGATTCACTGCTGACCACCAAGATCAAGACCCAGATGCTCGCCGACAGCGGCGTGCCGGGTAGCCGCATCAAGGTAGTCACCGAAAACGGTATCGTCTACTTGCTCGGCGTGGTCAGCCGCCAGGAAGCCAATGCCGCCAGCAACGTGGTGCAGAGCGTCTCCGGCGTACAAAAGATCATCAAGCTGTTCCAGTACACCGACTGACAACAACGCCACGTCCATAAAAAAAGCCAGTCAGGTCACCCTGACTGGCTTTTTTGTAGCAGCGGCGTTAGCCCGGATCAGACACCCGAAGCCTTGGCAGCTGCAACGTCCTTGATCGACAGTTTGATGCGACCGCGGTTGTCGACGTCCAGTACCAGCACTTCGACTTCCTGACCTTCCTTGAGGATGTCGGTGACCTTCTCGACGCGCGCATCGCTGAGCATGGAGATGTGCACCAGACCGTCCTTGCCCGGCAGGATGTTGACGAAGGCACCGAAGTCTACGATGCGTTCGACCTTGCCGACGTAGATCTTGCCGATCTCGGCTTCCGCGGTGATGCTCAGCACGCGCTGACGCGCAGCTTCTGCAGCATCCTTGGTCTCGCCGAAGATCTTGATCGAGCCGTCGTCTTCGATATCGATCGAAGCCTTGGTCTCTTCGCAAATGGCACGGATGGTGGCGCCGCCTTTACCGATGACGTCACGAATCTTGTCCTGGTCGATCTTCATGGCGATCATGGTCGGTGCGTTGGCCGACAGCTCGCTACGGGATTGAGCAATGACCTGATTCATCTGGCCGAGGATATTCAGGCGCGCTTCCAGGGCCTGGCCCAGAGCGATTTCCATGATTTCTTCGGTGATGCCCTGGATCTTGATGTCCATCTGCAGCGCGGTGACGCCATTGGCGGTACCGGCTACTTTGAAGTCCATGTCGCCCAGGTGATCTTCGTCACCGAGGATATCGGTCAGAACGGCGAATTTCTCGCCTTCCTTGACCAGGCCCATGGCGATACCGGCTACCGGCGCCTTCATCGGTACACCAGCGTCCATCAGTGCCAGGGAAGCACCGCAAACGGAAGCCATGGAACTGGAACCGTTGGACTCGGTGATTTCCGAAACCACGCGGATGGTGTACGGGAACACGTCAGCGGCCGGCAGCATGGCCTGCACCGAACGACGAGCCAGACGACCGTGACCGATTTCGCGACGGCCAGTGGCGCCCATGCGACCACACTCGCCCACCGAGTACGGCGGGAAGTTGTAGTGCAGCATGAAGGGGTCTTTACGCTCGCCTTCGAGGGTGTCCAGCAGTTGCGCGTCACGGGCAGTACCGAGGGTGGCAACGACCAGCGCCTGGGTTTCGCCACGGGTGAACAGTGCCGAACCGTGAGTCTTGTCCAGTACACCGACTTCGATGTTCAGGCCACGCACGGTACGGGTGTCACGGCCATCGATACGCGGCTTGCCGTTGACGATGTTCTCGCGCACGGTGCGGTATTCGATTTCGCCGAAGGCGTCTTTGACTTCAGCAGCGGAAGGCTGACCTTCTTCGCCGGAAAACTTGGCGACGATCTGCTCACGCAGCTCACCCAGGCGCGCGTAGCGATCCTGCTTGATGATGATGGTGTAAGCCTGGGAAATAGCCTCACCGAATTCGCTGCGAATGGCAGACAGCAGTGCAGTGTTTTCCGCTTTCGGCTGCCAGTCCCAGGTCGGCTTGGCGGCTTCGGCAGCCAGCTCGGTAACGGCCTGGATAACAGCCTGGAATTCGTCATGGGCGAACAGCACGGCGCCCAGCATCTGGTCTTCGGTCAGCTCTTTGGCTTCCGATTCGACCATCAGCACGGCGTCCTTGGTACCGGCTACGACCATGTCCAGGCTGGAGGCCTTGAGTTGCTCGTAGTTCGGGTTCAGCAGATAGCCGGTTTCCGGGTGGAAGGCCACACGGGCGGCACCGATCGGGCCGTTGAACGGAATGCCGGAGATCGCCAGGGCAGCCGAGGTACCGATCATCGCAGCGATGTCCGGATCGGTTTTCTTGCTGGTGGAAACCACGGTGCAGATGACCTGCACTTCGTTCTGGAAGCCTTCCGGGAACAGCGGACGGATCGGACGATCGATCAAACGCGAAGTCAGGGTCTCTTTCTCGCTTGGGCGCGCTTCACGCTTGAAGAAACCGCCAGGGATCTTGCCCGCTGCGTAGGTCTTTTCCTGGTAGTGCACCGACAGGGGGAAGAAGCCCTTGCTCGGATCGGCGCTCTTGGCACCGGTGACAGCGACCAGCACGCTGACATCGTTGTCGACGGTGACCAGCACTGCGCCGGAGGCTTGACGGGCGATACGGCCAGTCTCGAGGGTGACGGTCGACTGACCGAACTGAAATTTCTTGATTACCGGGTTCACGGTGTTTTCCTTCTCTCTGTTGCCTTTGGGGGAAACGGTTTCTTGCGAATTCGTGGGCAGTGGCTTCGGGGATCGGCCCGGCGCTGTCCAAAATGGGTGAAGCATCCAACGGTTCAAGCATCAAAACGGGTGAAGCATAAACGCAAAAGCTGGAAGCGAGGCGAGCTCACTTCCAGCTTTTGCGGTCAACGGCGCATAAGCATTGCTTAGCGACGCAGACCCAGGCGACCGATCAGGGCGCTGTAACGGCTGGTGTCTTTACCCTTCAGGTAATCCAGCAGCTTACGACGCTGGTTGACCATGCGGATCAGGCCACGACGCGAGTGGTGGTCTTTGCCGTTGGCCTTGAAGTGGCCTTGCAGCTTGTTGATGTTGGCGGACAGCAGAGCAACCTGGACTTCCGGGCTACCGGTATCGCCTTCGGCTTGCTTGTAGTCGTTAACGATCTGAGCTTTTTCTTCAACGCTGAGTGCCATGTGGGCATCCTCTCATCTGGAGATCGTCGCGAACGACGGTCTCAATAGGCCGGGAATCGCTTCCCGTGTTTTAAAAGGAGGAATGACCGTGCCTATTGACAGCCACCCTCGATACGAGCCGCCGGAGCGGCTCGCCACGGTCATGCAGACCGAATCAGTCGACGCGGCGCAATGCGCCCGTCTTCGCTCACTTCACCGATACCGATGAAGCGACCATTGTGATCTTGCACCCGCACCATGCCGAACTTCGGCGCATCCGACGCACGGACGGGCTGCCCTTGCAGCCAATAGAACGAGCTGTGCTCCGAGAAGCTCAGCAGCGGCCAATGTTCCAGACCACTGTCCACGGGCTGCAGAAAACGATCTACCGCCTCGTTGCCGCCTTCGGCGTGCACGCGCTCGAGCTCTTCGAGGCTGACCGTCTGTACCAGCCCGAACGGCCCGGCCTTGACTCGACGCAGCTCGGCGACGTGAGCACCGCAACCCAGCAACTGGCCGATATCCTCGACCAGGGTACGAATATAGGTGCCTTTGCTGCAATCGACTGCCAGGCTCGCCTTGTCGGCGCTGCAGTCGAGCAACTCCAGACGCGCAATAGTAACAGAACGCGCCTCGCGCTCCACTACTTCTCCTGCCCGGGCCAGCTTGTACAGCGGCTGGCCGTCGCGCTTGAGTGCCGAGTACATCGGCGGGATCTGGCTGATGTCACCGCGAAAACGCGGTAACAGCGCTTCGATATCGGCAGCCGCAACCTTCACCTCACGACGCTCGAGCACCTCACCCTCGGCATCGGCCGTGGTGGTGGTGACACCAAGCTGCATGACCGTTTCGTAGCCCTTGTCGGCATCGAGCAGGTACTGGGAAAACTTGGTCGCCTCACCGAAGCACAACGGCAATACGCCAGTGGCCAACGGGTCGAGGCTGCCGGTGTGCCCGGCTTTCTCGGCATTGAGCAGCCAGCGCACCTTCTGCAGCGCAGCGTTGGAGCTGAAGCCCTTGGGCTTGTCGAGCAGGATGATGCCGTCGACCTTGCGACGAATACGCTTTACCTGAGCCACGTACTTACTCCTTGGCTTCGGTATCGGTGTCGCCGTGCTTGCTGTCCTCGCTCACCGCACGCTCGATGAGCGCCGACAGCTGAGCACCGCGAATCACGCTCTCATCATAGTGAAAACGCAGGTTCGGCACGCTGCGCAGCTTCATCGCCTTGCCCAACTGCATGCGCAGGAAGCCGCTGGCGTCATTGAGCACCCTGAGGCCTTGCACGACAGGGTCGACGCCCTCTTCCGGCTCGGCGCCCATGATGGTGACGAACACCTTGGCATGGCTGGCGTCGCGGCTGACATCGACCGCCGTGACGGTCACCAGGCCACCCAGGCGCGGGTCTTTGACTTCGGTGCGAATCAGCTGCGCCAATTCGCGTTGAATCTGGTCGCCGATACGCTGGGCACGGCTATAGTCTTTTGCCATCTCTGCTACCTTCCACTCGTCGCGATGCCTGAAAAAGCATCGGACTCAAAAGCGGCAAACGCCCGGCCGCGCGAATGCGGGGCCGGGCGCTGCGTGTTGCGACTCGCGATTACAGGCTGCGAGCCACCTGGACTTTCTCGAACACTTCGATCTTGTCGCCGACCTTGACGTCGTTGTAGCTCTTCACGCCGATACCGCACTCCATGCCGTTACGCACTTCGGCCATGTCGTCCTTGAAGCGACGCAGCGACTCCAGCTCGCCTTCGAAGATCACCACGTCGTCGCGCAGCACGCGGATCGGACGGTTACGGTGCACGGTACCTTCGACCACCATGCAACCGGCGACCGCGCCAAACTTCGGCGAACGGAACACGTCACGTACTTCGGCGATGCCGAGGATGTTCTCGCGAACGTCGCTGCCGAGCATACCGGTGAGCGCCTTCTTGACGTCCTCGATGATGTCGTAGATGACGTTGTAGTAACGCATGTCCAGACCTTCCTGCTCGACGATCTTGCGAGCGCCCGCATCGGCACGCACGTTGAAGCCGAACAGTACAGCGTTGGAAGCCAGTGCCAGGTTGGCATCGGATTCGGTGATACCACCCACCCCGCCACCGACGACGCGCACTTGCACTTCATCGTTACCCAGACTGCTGAGCGAGCCCTGCAGAGCCTCCAGAGAACCACGGACGTCGGATTTGAGGACGATGTTGAGCGTCTTCTTCTCTTCCTGCCCCATGTTCTCGAAGATGTTCTCCAGCTTACCTGCATGAGCACGCGCCAGTTTCACTTCGCGGAACTTGCCCTGACGGAACAGTGCAACTTCACGCGCCTTCTTCTCGTCGGCGACGACAGTCATGTCATCACCGGCTTCCGGCGTACCATCAAGACCGAGGATCTCGACCGGAATGGCCGGGCCTGCTTCCTTGATCGACTTGCCGTTCTCGTCGAGCATGGCGCGAATGCGGCCGTAGTTCGAACCGACCAGCACCATGTCGCCCTGACGCAACGTACCGTCCTGAACCAGTACGGTAGCAACCGGACCACGCCCCTTGTCCAGACGGGACTCGACCACCACACCACGGCCAGGGGCCGACGGGGTTGCCTTGAGTTCCAGAACTTCGGCTTGCAGCAGAACGGCTTCGAGCAGTTCGTCCACACCGGTACCGACCTTGGCCGAGACAGGCACGAACGGCGTGTCACCGCCCCACTCTTCCGACGTCACGCCGTGCACCGACAGTTCGCTACGGATGCGATCGAGGTCAGCACCTGGCTTGTCGATCTTGTTTACGGCAACCACCAGCGGCACGCCAGCAGCGACGGCATGCTGGACAGCTTCGATGGTCTGCGGCATCACGCCGTCGTCCGCCGCAACCACCAGAATCACGATGTCGGTAGCCTTGGCACCACGGGCGCGCATCGCGGTGAACGCGGCGTGACCCGGGGTATCGAGGAAGGTGACCATGCCGCGCTCGGTTTCCACGTGGTAGGCACCGATGTGCTGGGTGATACCACCCGCTTCACCGGAAGCCACCTTGGCACGACGGATATAGTCGAGCAGCGATGTCTTACCATGGTCGACGTGACCCATGACGGTCACCACTGGCGCACGGGAGAACGTCTCGCCTTCGAACTTCAGGGATTCGGCAAGAGAATCTTCCAGTGCCGTATCACTGACCAGGGTCACTTTGTGGCCCAGCTCTTCAGCAACCAGTTGGGCAGTTTCCTGATCCAATACCTGATTGATGGTCGCCGGCGTGCCCAGCTTGAACATGAACTTGATGATTTCAGCAGCCTTGACCGACATCTGCTGGGCGAGATCGCCCACGGTGATGGTCTCGCCGATCTTCACTTCGCGCACGATAGGGCCAGTCGGGCTCTGGAAACCGTGGACGTTGCGTTTCTTCAATTTGCCCTTGCCACGACCACCACGACGGAAGCTATCGCTTTCTTCGTCTGTGGTACGCGGGGCCACGCGCGGAGCAGGCGCCTTCTCTTTGACAGTCGGGCGGTGCTGAGTGGTCTTGCGATCACCACCACGGCGATCGGCGTCGTCGTTACGGGCCTTGTCCGGGCGACGCGGCTCGTCCTTCTTGCGCTCATCGACAGCAGGAGCTGCGACAGGGGCAATAGTCGGTGCCGGTGCAGCGGCTTCGACCACAGGAGCCTGCTCGGCGGCTGGCGAAGAAGTCTGACGCTTGGCCTCTTCTTCGGCCTTGCGCTTGGCTTCTTCCTCGGCCTTCAGGCGAACGGCTTCCGCGGCGGCGCGCTGCTCTTCGAGCGCACGCTGCTTCTCGGCTTCGATTTCTTCGTTGCTGCGCTCGACGAAGGTCTTCTTCTTGCGCACTTCAACGCTGATGGTCTTGCTGCCAGCGACCCGCAGGGTGCTGGTGGTCTTGCGCTGCAAGGTAATCTTGCGCGGCGCGTCGGCTTTCTTCTCGCCGTGGCTGCTCTTCAGATGAGCAAGCAGGGCCTGCTTCTCGTTATCGGTGACAACTTGCTCGGCACTGCTGTGCGGCAAACCCGCCTCTCGCATCTGCTGCAGCAGGCGCTCTACCGGTGTGTCGACCACTTGGGCCAGTTCTTTCACCGTGACTTGCGTCATGCACTTCTCTCCTCAGGCCGTAAAACTTACTCGAACCAGTGGGCTCGGGCGGCCATGATCAGCTTGCCGGCACGCTCTTCGTCGATGCCGTCGATGTCGAGCAGGTCGTCAATAGACTGCTCGGCCAGGTCTTCGCGGGTAACCACACCGCGCACTGCCAGTTCCTGCGCCAGGCCTTTGTCCATACCCTCGAGTTCGAGGAGGTCTTCGGCCGGCTGGGCGTCTGCCAGCTTTTCTTCTGTGGCGATGGCTTTGGTCAGCAAACGATCCTTCGCTCGCGAGCGCAGTTCGTTGACGATTTCTTCGTCGAAACCATCGATGCTGAGCATCTCTTCCATCGGCACGTAAGCGATTTCTTCCAGGCTGGTGAAGCCCTCTTCGACCAGCACCTGGGCCAGTTCTTCGTCGACTTCCAGCTCGTCGATGAAGCCCTGCAGGATGTCGCCGGTCTCTGCCTGCTGCTTGGCTTGGATGTCCGCTTCGGTCATCACGTTCAGCGTCCAGCCGGTCAGTTGGCTGGCCAGGCGAACGTTCTGGCCACCACGGCCAATCGCTTGAGCCAGGTTGTCCTCGCCAACGGCGATGTCCATGGCATGAGCGTCTTCGTCAACGATGATCGCCGCGACTTCAGCCGGCGACATGGCGTTGATGACGAACTGCGCCGGGTTGTCGTCCCACAGCACGATGTCCACACGCTCACCGACCAGCTCACCGGAAACCGCTTGCACGCGCGAACCGCGCATACCGATGCAGGCGCCCTGCGGGTCAATACGCTTGTCCTTGGAACGCACTGCAATCTTGGCCCGCGAGCCCGGATCACGAGAAGCGGCCTTGACCTCGATGAGGCCTTCGGCGATTTCCGGCACTTCGATGCGGAACAGCTCGATCAGCATTTCCGGCGCGGTACGCGACAGGATCAGCTGAGGGCCGCGGTTCTCGGTGCGGATTTCCTTGAGCAGCGCACGCAAGCGCACGCCAACCCGGAAGGTTTCACGCGGAATGATGTCTTCGCGAGCCAGCAACGCTTCAGCGTTGGCACCCAGATCGACGATGACATTGTCACGGGTCACCTTCTTCACGGTGCCGGCGATGATCTCGCCAAGGCGCTCGCGATAGGCTTCGACGACCTGAGCACGCTCGGCCTCGCGCACTTTCTGCACGATGACCTGCTTGGCGGTCTGGGCAGCAATGCGGCCAAACTCGATGGAATCGATTTTTTCTTCGAGTACATCACCGACCTTGGCATTCGCCTCGACAGCACGCGGCATGTCGGTGGTCACCTGATGTGCCGGATCTTCGAAGTGCTCTTCATCGACCACAGTCCAGCAACGGAAGGTCTCATAGCTACCGCTCTGGCGATTGATCGCCACGCGCAGCTCGACTTCGTCTTCAAAACGTTTCTTGGTCGCCGTGGCCAGGGCCAACTCGAGCGCCTCGAAAATCACAGCGGCCGGCACACCCTTTTCATTGGATACCGACTCAACAACCAGCAGTACTTCTTTGCTCATCGTACGCCTCGCCTTTCGCAATCCATTGGGATCCACGCATTCCGCGAATCCCGCGGGATCCGTGTCTCAATCAAACCGGGGGATAATGTTGGCCTTGTCGATCAGATCGATCGGCAAAAGGAACTCGTGGTCATCCACCTGCACCACCACGTCTTCCTCCTCCACACCGCGGAGCAGACCCTGAAAGTTGCGGCGCCCTTCGAACGGCGAGCGCAACTTGATTTTTACCTGCTCGCCGGCGTGACTGGCGAACTGCGCCAACGTGAACAGCGGTCGATCCATGCCCGGCGAGGACACCTCGAGGGTGTACTCCGCCGCAATTGGATCCTCGACATCGAGAACACCGCTGATCTGCCGACTGACCTTCTCGCAATCGTCGATGAGAACGCCATCGGCATGATCGATGTAGATACGTAGCAGCGAATGCCGCCCCTGAGACAGGAACTCGATACCCCAGCACTCGTAGCCAAGCGCCTCGACTACCGGGGCCACCAAGGCCTGCAACTGTTCTAGCTTGCTCGACACCCGAACCCCTCGCGCATGCTGTGCAAATGAAAAATGGGCGAAACGCCCATCCATAAAACCGTCCGTGCGACGGCAAATCTGTCCACCAGCTAGCAAAAAGCCCCTTGAAAGGGGCTCCGCTACTACTGGTTGCGGGGGCTGGATTTGAACCAACGACCTTCGGGTTATGAGCCCGACGAGCTACCGGACTGCTCCACCCCGCTTCAAAACTGGGAGCGGATTATACGACCGAACCACTCTGTGGGTCAACCAACCCCCAGAAACAGAAAAGCCCGCATGCAGCGGGCTCTCCTGTTCAATTGGTACCGAGAAGGGGACTCGAACCCCTACAGCCTATGGCCACTACCACCTCAAGGTAGCGTGTCTACCAATTCCACCACCTCGGCAAATTTAACGTTTACTGCTCTTCGGGAGTTTGAGGTACGTCTTGCTCACCCGAAGTTGGCGCCTGCTGCTGCTCAAGCACCGGTACATCTTCCGCTGCAGGTTTGCTTTCCCGCGGCACTTCCATCACTGCCGGATCAGGCAAACCAGCCTGGCCTAGCGTATCAGCCTTTTGATTAGCAAAGAACGCTAACCCCAAGCTGGTAATGAAAAAAGCGGTGGCGAGTATAGCAGTAACTCGGCTCAGAAAGGTAGTAGTTCCCTGACTACCGAAAACGGTATTCGAAGCACCAGCACCAAACGAAGCACCTGCATCGGCACCCTTACCCTGCTGCAGCAGAACCAGCACAACCACACCGATCGCGCCCAGCAGATGAAGAACCACAACGACTGTTTCCAGCATATTCTTAGCTTCCTGCAGCGCGACAGATCGCGCCGAACTCATCCGCATTCAGAGAGGCTCCACCCACAAGCCCCCCATCGATATCAGGCATGCCGAAAAGCTCGGCTGCATTGGCGGCCTTGACACTGCCGCCATAAAGAATTCTCAAAGCACCTGCTACATCTGCATCTTTGCGCGCGACACGAGCACGAATCGCCGCATGCACATCCTGAGCCTGCTCGGGTGATGCCGTCAGACCGGTACCAATGGCCCAGACTGGCTCGTACGCCACCACAGCGCGCGAAAGCGCCGCAACACCCAGCGCATCGATCACGCTATCAAGCTGACGCTCGACGACCGCAAGCGTCTCACCCGCCTCGCGCTGCTCGAGGGTCTCCCCCACACACAGCACCGGAACGAGCCCGCCGACCTGGGCCGCTGCGAACTTGCGCACGACCTGCTCCTCACTATCACCCAGAATCAGGCGACGCTCGGAATGACCAACCAACACGAGCCTGCAACCGGCATCGCGCAATTGCTCGCCCGACACCTCGCCAGTCAACGCCCCCTGCCCCGGCTCTACTGCACAGTTTTGCGCGCCTATCGACACAGCAATACCACTCAGCCCCTCGACAACCTGACCGAGATGAACACTGACAGGGAACACAGCGACCTCGACATCGACAGGCAACGCCTGTCGATTCAGACCTTCGATCAGCTCTGCGACACTGGCGCGGGTACCGTGCATTTTCCAGTTACCAGCAACCATTGGGCGGCGCATGCTTTACCTCGTTGGTCAAAGAGGGCGCAGATGTTACCCAACAGCTTGTGGACTGGCAAGCCGAATCAGACACAGACTCGAGAGACAACCTCAGCCAATTCATTGGCATAGGCCCGCACCTGGACTTCGTCCTCACCCTCGACCATGACTCGCACCAGCGGCTCGGTACCGGACTTGCGCAACAGCACTCGCCCACGCCCGGCCATACGTGCGGTCACGCTATCGCTGGCAGCCCGAACTTCTGGATGCTCGAGCGGATCGACACCACCGCCGAAACGCACATTGACCAGCACCTGCGGACACTTGTGCAAGCCCTGACGCGCTTCGGCCAGGCCCTGCTCGCGACGACGAATGGCGAGCAGAACCTGCAGCGCTGCGACAATGGCATCACCCGTGGTGACATGTTGAAAGCACACCAGATGCCCCGAATTCTCGCCACCCAACTGCCAACCGCGCCCCAGGAGCTCGGCAATCACATAACGATCACCAACGTTGGCGCGCACGAAGGGAATCTGCAGCTCGTCGAGGGCAAGCTCAAGACCAAGGTTGCTCATCAAGGTACCGACAACCCCGCCCTGCAGCTTGCCGCGGGCATGCAGATCACGGGCAATGATAAACAGCAGCTCGTCACCATCCACCACCGCACCAGTGTGATCGACCATCAACACCCGGTCGGCATCACCGTCGAAGGCGATCCCCAGATCCGCCTGGCGCGCCACCACTTCAGCCTGCAGGTTTTCGATGTGAGTCGAACCGCAACCCGCATTGATGTTCAGCCCGTCAGGCTGGGCCGAGAGCACCGAAACCTCGGCACCCAACTCCTGGAAAACAGCCGGAGCCACCTTGTAGGCCGCTCCATGGGCGCAATCGAGGACGATTTTCAGGCCGGCGAAATCGGTACTGCTCGGCACGCTGCTCTTGCAGAATTCGATGTAGCGACCCGCCGCATCGTTGATCCGCGAGACCTTGCCCAACTGCTCGGATTCGACCACGGTCATCGGCGTATCGAGCAACTCTTCGATCATCAACTCGACGTCGTCCGGCAGCTTGGTGCCCTGGCCGGAGAAGAACTTGATGCCATTGTCATGGTGAGGGTTGTGCGAAGCGCTGATGACGATGCCCGCCTCGGCATGAAAGGTACGCGTCAGATAGGCGATAGCCGGTGTCGGCATCGGCCCCAGCAGCATGACGTCCGCGCCCGCGGCCGACAGGCCCGCCTCCAGCGCCGATTCGAACATGTAGCCGGAAATACGCGTGTCCTTGCCGATCAGAATCCGGCACTTGCCCTGCTTGCGAAAGGCCATGCCGGCAGCCCAGCCGAGCTTGAGCATGAAATCCGGGGTAATGGGGTAGTGACCGACGCGCCCACGAATACCGTCGGTGCCAAAATACTTGCGACTCAAAACGACAACTCCCTTTTTCTGATTACTGCGCCGCTTCGACTGCGGCGACCATGCGCACCACGTCGACGGTTTCCGCCACATCGTGAACGCGCAGAATGCTTGCGCCCTTGGCAACGGCCAGGGCCGCCAGGGCCAGACTGCCATACAGACGCTGATCGACCTCACGCCCCAGCACCGCACCAATCATACTCTTGCGCGAAACACCGACCAGAAGCGGAAGACCGAAGGCATGCAGGGCCGGCATGCGCCGGAACAGGCTGAGATTATGTTCCAGGGTCTTGGCAAAGCCGAACCCCGGGTCGAGCACCACACGCTCCGCCGGGATACCTGCCTGCTCGCAGGCAGACAGACGTTCACGCAGGAAGTCCTCCACCGCGATCAATACATCATCGTATTGCGGGCTTTGCTGCATGGTTGTGGGCTCGCCGCGCATATGCATCAGGCAAATCGGCAAGCCTGCTTCGGCAGCCGCCTGTAGCGCGCCGTCGCGCTGCAACGAACGCACGTCGTTGATCAGCCCGGCGCCCAACCTTGCCGATTCACGCATGACTTCCGGGGTCGAGGTGTCCACGGAGATGATCACGTCCAGCTCTGCGGCTATGGCTTCCACCATGGGCGCTACGCGGGCAAGTTCATGTTCCACGGAAACCGCCTGGGCGCCAGGACGCGTGGACTCCCCGCCGATATCGATCAGGGTAGCCCCCGCCCGCACCATGCGTTCGGCATGGCGCAGCGCCGCATCACGCATGGCAAAGCGGCCCCCATCGGAAAAGGAGTCAGGCGTGACATTGAGAATCCCCATTACCTGGGGACGGGTCAAATCAAGAAACCGGCTGCCACAAGGCAGCCGGTTCCGGGGTATTGCAAGCGACATGAGTGACCTTACAACTCGGCGGCAGGCCCGCCGATAGGTTTCTCGGGACGATCGGCCTCGTCGGATTTGGCTGCCGGCTTGCCGGCATCGCTGCCGCCGCCAGTCCAATCACGCGGCTCACGCGGCGTGCGACCACTCATGATGTCGTCGATCTGATCGGCATCGATGGTCTCGTACTTCATCAGTGCTTCGGCCATGGCATCGAGCTTGTCGCGGTTCTCCTCGAGCAAACGCTTGGCTGTGTCGTAGCAGTGATCGATGATGCTACGCACTTCCAGGTCGATCAGTTTGGCAGTCTCGCCAGAGATATTGCTGCTCTGACCACCACCACCTCGACCCAGGAAGACCTCACCCTCTTCTTCTGCATACATCAGCGGGCCGAGCTTCTCGGAAAGGCCCCACTTGGTGACCATGTTCCGGGCGATCTGGCTGGCACGCATGATGTCGTTGGAAGCGCCCGTGGTGACACCGTCGAAGCCCAGGGTCATTTCCTCGGCGATACGGCCGCCGTACAGCGAGCAGATCTGGCTGATCAGCGCACGCTTGGACAGGCTGTAGCGATCTTCTTCCGGCAGGAACATGGTTACGCCCAGGGCACGGCCGCGGGGAATGATCGATACCTTGTAGACCGGGTCATGCTCAGGCACCAGGCGCCCGACGATGGCGTGGCCTGCCTCGTGGAATGCGGTATTGAGCTTTTCCTTGTCCGACATGACCATGGTCTTGCGCTCGGCGCCCATCATGATCTTGTCTTTGGCCAGTTCGAACTCCTTCATCTCCACCACACGCTTACCGGAGCGAGCGGCGAACAGCGACGCCTCGTTGACCAGGTTGGCCAGGTCGGCACCGGAGAAACCAGGCGTGCCGCGGGCGATGACCGCAGCCTTGACGTCTTCGCCCATCGGCACTTTGCGCATGTGCACGTTGAGGATCTGCTCACGACCACGAATATCCGGCAGACCGACCACGACCTGACGGTCGAAACGGCCCGGGCGCAGCAGCGCAGGATCGAGCACGTCCGGACGGTTGGTCGCCGCGATGACGATGATGCCATCGTTCACTTCGAAGCCGTCCATCTCGACCAGCAACTGGTTGAGGGTCTGCTCGCGCTCGTCGTGACCACCACCCATGCCGGCGCCACGGTGGCGACCGACGGCGTCGATCTCGTCGATGAAGATGATGCAAGGCGCATGTTTCTTGGCCTGCTCGAACATGTCACGCACGCGGGACGCGCCGACACCGACGAACATTTCCACGAAGTCGGAACCGGAAATGGTGAAGAAAGGTACTTTCGCCTCACCGGCAACGGCTTTGGCCAGCAGGGTCTTACCAGTACCCGGCGAGCCGACCATCAGCACACCGCGAGGGATACGGCCACCGAGGCGCTGGAACTTGCCCGGGTCGCGCAGGAATTCGACGAGCTCGCTGACTTCTTCCTTGGCCTCGTCACAACCGGCGACGTCAGCGAAAGTGGTCTTGACCTGGTCTTCCGAGAGCAGCCGCGCCTTGCTCTTGCCAAAGCTCATCGGCCCGCCCTTGCCGCCGGCACCGCCCTGCATCTGGCGCATGAAGAACATGAACACGGCGATGATCACCAGGATCGGGAAGCTGGCGACCAGCAGTTGAGTCCAGATGCTCTGCTGCTCAGGTTGCTTGCCGACGATCTCGACATTGTTGTCCATCAGATCCTTGATCAGGCCATTGTCCTGGATCGCCGGGCGCACGGTCTCGAACGACGAGCCGTCGGAACGCATGCCGCTGATGATGTAGCCATCGACGGTAACGCGCTTGACCCCACCATCCTGAACCTGCTGGATGAACTCCGAGTAGTTGAGCTTGTTGGTCTCGCTCGGACTGGAGAAATTGTTCATCACCGTAACCAGGACGGCGGCGATGATCAGCCACAGGATCAGATTCTTTGCCATGTCGTTCAATTAGCTACCCTCTGAAGCAGGCCTCTTGTCGAAGCGTGCTTCGCATGACGACCAGTTATATACCGATCTAACTTACTACAAACGCCCGCTCGTGGCTGACACCGTCTGTAACCCTTTATGAGACATCCGCCCGTAACGATGCGCGCATCGGCTTGGACTGACAACCAAGCCTTTGGTTTTACTCTTCGCGCTGGCCCTTGAATCCGCGCGCCAACATGTACTGCTCGCGGGAGCGACCGCGCGACGACAGCGGCTTGCGCATCTGCACCTTCTCGAACAGACCGCGCACCTGCTTGTGGTACTCATCGAAACCTTCGCCCTGGAAGATCTTGATCAAGAAATCACCACCAGGACGCAATACCCGAGTAGCCAGATCCAGCGCCAGCTCGCACAGATACATGGCACGAGGCTGATCCGACTCCCTTACTCCACTCATATTGGGGGCCATATCGGAAATCACAAGGTCTACCGGATGATTGTCGATGGCCTCGAGGATGCGCGCGAACACCGTATCTTCGGTGAAGTCACCCTGAATGAAGGTCACGTCGGGAATGCTGTCCATTTCCAGGATGTCCGAGGCGATCAATCGGCCCTTGTCACCGATGACCCGGCTGGTGACCTGAGACCAGCCACCTGGTGCGGCACCGAGATCGACCACGGTGATGCCGGGACGCAGGATGCGATCCTTCTCCTGAACCTCCAGCAGCTTGTAACTGGCACGTGAACGGTAGCCGTCCCTTTGCGCCATTTTGACGTACGGATCGTCGAAATGCTCTTTCAGCCAACGCAGGCTGGTCTTGGAACGGGCCACACAACACCTCGGAAGAACAAAATGAATAACTGGGCGGTCTTCAAGCGGCTCGGTTAAAATAGCCCGCTTTCCCCAGATTAAGACGCAGGGTTCAGATTATGCCGCTCACTCAAGAGCAGAAGAAACAGTTCAAATCTATCGGCCACCACCTGAAACCGGTATTGATCGTTGCCGATAACGGTGTTACCGAAGGCGTATTGGCAGAGCTGGAGCGCGCCCTGAACGATCACGAACTGATCAAGATTCAGTTGCGCATCACCGAACGTGAAGACCGCCTGGCGGTGATCGACGAGCTGTGCAAGGCCAGCAAGGCCGACCTGGCGCAGGTGATCGGTAAAATGGCGCTGCTGTATCGCAAGAACCCCAAGGCCAATCGCAACCTGTCCAACATCAGCCGCTTTCAGGGCTGAGCCGGTGGATCAGCCGACCGTCGGGTCGGCTGCCACGGATTTGCGAGGCACGGGCTGCAGCACCAACAGCAGACCGAAAAATGCCAGCAGCAGGTAACTGAAGAGTTGCCAGCGCACGGCATCTGGCCATAGCGCGAGCGAAACCAGCAAGCCAGAGGCAATCGCCAGCACCGCGAGCAGCAACTGCCCGCGGCGCTCGCCCCAGAGTGCCGACAAGCGGCGCTGCCTGACCAACAAGCCAGCCTGCATCAGCACGCAGACCAGGGTGATGAACACCATCTGCGGCATCAATACGCCAGCTATTTCTTCGATCAGCAGCGATGCCAGCCCTACGCTGTACAGTCCCGGCAGCACCATGAAGTGCAGTATCCAGATGCCGCCCACCCAGAGGGTTTGCAGCAGCATCCAGAAACCTGCGGCCATGTCGGGCGTTACCGCCGGATCAGATGTGGCGAACTTCGACAATCTCGTACTCGATCAGACCGCTTGGGGTGTTCACCGCGACCACGTCGCCCTCTTCCTTGCCGATCAGGGCACGGGCGATGGGCGAACCGACGGAAATCTTGCCCTGTTTGATATCGGCTTCGTCTTCGCCGACGATCCGATAGGACACGCTTTCATCGGTCTCGACGTTGGCGATTTCCACCGTGGTACCGAAGATCACCTTGCCGGTATGGGCGATGGTGGTGACATCGATCACCACCGCGTTCTGCAGGCGCCCTTCGATATCGCGCACACGCGCCTCGACCATGCCCTGCTGTTCACGGGCGGCGTGGTATTCGGCGTTCTCTTTCAGGTCACCCAGCTCGCGCGCTTCGCCGATATCCTGACTGAGCTTGGGCCGAACCACCTTGGTCAGGTGGGCCAGTTCTTCCTCGAGGGCGCGAGCGCCCTCGATGGTCATGGGGTATTTATTCATGCCTTGATTCCTGCGTGCAGATCCTGCAGACGGCGCACGGTCTTCTCTGGACCGAACTTCAGCGCCTCGCAGATCGCCTGACCAGCCGCGATGGTGGTGGTGCAGTAGATCTTGTGCTGCAGAGCGTTACGACGAATGGAGTAGGAGTCAGCGATGGACTGACGACCTTCGGTAGTGTTGATGATCAGGGTGACTTCGTCATTCTTGATCATGTCGACCACATGCGGACGCCCCTCGGTCACCTTGTTTACGCGACGCACCGGCAGACCGGCAGCCTCGATCACTTTGGCGGTTCCGGCGGTAGCAACCACATCGAAACCCAGGCTAACCAGATCACGCGCCACCTGAACGGCCTCTGGCTTGTCGTCCTCACGAACACTGATGAATGCGACACCAGCATTGGGCAGAATCTCGCTGGCACCCAACTGCGCCTTGGCGAACGCCTCACCGAAGCTGTCACCGACGCCCATCACTTCACCGGTGGACTTCATTTCCGGGCCAAGGATCGGGTCGACACCCGGGAACTTGTTGAACGGGAACACCGCTTCCTTGACGCTGAAGAACGGCGGGATGATTTCCTGGGTGAAGCCCACTTCGGCCAGGCTCTTGCCGGCCATCACGCGGGCCGCGATCTTGGCCAGCGACTCGCCGATGCACTTGGACACGAACGGTACGGTACGCGAGGCACGCGGGTTGACCTCGATCACGTAGATGTCCTCGCCCTGCACGGCCATCTGCACGTTCATCAGCCCGACCACACCGAGCTCCAGAGCCATTTTCTTGACCTGGTCGCGGATCTCGTCCTGGATGTGGGCCGGCAGCGAGTACGGCGGCAGCGAGCAGGCGGAGTCACCGGAGTGCACGCCAGCCTGTTCGATGTGCTGCATGATGGCGCCGATGACCACGGTCTCGCCGTCGCACACGGCATCCACGTCCACTTCGATGGCGCAGTTGAGGAAGCGATCGAGCAGCACCGGGCTGTCGTTGGACACCTTCACCGCTTCGCGCATGTAACGCTTGAGTTCTTCTTCCTGGTAGACGATTTCCATCGCCCGACCGCCCAGTACGTAGGACGGGCGCACCACCATCGGGTAACCAATGTTCTTGGACAGCGCCAGGGCTTCCTCTTCACTACGCGCGGTGGCGTTGGCCGGCTGACGCAGGCCGAGGCGCTGCACCATCTGCTGGAAGCGCTCGCGGTCTTCGGCACGGTCGATGGCGTCCGGGCTGGTGCCGATGATCGGTACACCGGCTTCTTCCAGAGCGCGGCACAGCTTCAGAGGGGTCTGCCCGCCGTACTGCACGATCACGCCCTTCGGCTGTTCTACGCGAACGATTTCCAGCACGTCTTCCAGGGTCACCGGTTCGAAATACAGGCGATCGGAGGTGTCGTAGTCGGTGGAAACGGTTTCCGGGTTGCAGTTGACCATGATGGTCTCGTAACCGTCTTCACGCATGGCCAGCGCCGCGTGCACGCAGCAGTAGTCGAACTCGATACCCTGGCCGATGCGGTTCGGGCCGCCCCCGAGGATCATGATCTTGTCGCGACCGCTCGGATTGGCCTCGCACTCTTCCTCGTAGGTCGAGTACATGTAGGCGGTATCGGTGGCGAACTCGGCGGCGCAGGTGTCCACGCGCTTGTACACCGGCAACACCTTGAGCTTGTGGCGATGGTTGCGCAGGTTCTTCTCGGTGACACCGAGCAGTTCGGCCAGGCGCGCATCGGAGAAACCCTTGCGCTTGAGTTTGTACATGACATCGCGGTCGATGCTGGACAGGCCGAGGGTCTTCACTCGCTCCTCGTCCTTGATCAGATCCTCGATCTGCACCAGGAACCACTCGTCGATGCGCGTCAGCTCGAACACTTCATCGACCGTCTTGCCGGCACGGAAGGCGTCGCCCACATACCAGATACGATCCGCGCCCGGCACGATCAGTTCGCGCTTGAGTGTGCTTTCAGCCTCGGGGTCAGTCGGATCCAGCTTCGGATCGAAGCCGGACACGCCAACTTCCAGACCACGCAGCGCTTTCTGCAGGGATTCCTGGAAAGTACGGCCGATGGCCATGACCTCACCGACGGACTTCATCTGGGTGGTCAGACGAGCGTCTGCCTTGGGGAATTTCTCGAAGGCGAAACGTGGGATCTTGGTGACCACGTAATCGATCGCCGGCTCGAACGATGCCGGAGTGCGGCCGCCGGTGATGTCGTTGGACAGCTCGTCGAGGGTGTAGCCGACAGCCAGCTTGGCGGCGATCTTGGCGATCGGGAAACCGGTAGCCTTGGAAGCCAGGGCCGAGGAACGCGACACGCGCGGGTTCATCTCGATGACCACCATACGGCCGGTGTTCGGACAGATGCCGAACTGCACGTTGGAGCCGCCGGTTTCCACGCCGATCTCACGCAGCACCGCCAGGGAGGCGTTACGCAGTATCTGGTATTCCTTGTCGGTCAGGGTCTGGGCCGGTGCGACGGTGATCGAGTCACCGGTGTGCACGCCCATCGGGTCGAAGTTCTCGATGGCGCAGACGATGATGCAGTTGTCCTTCTTGTCACGGACCACCTCCATCTCGTATTCCTTCCAGCCGATCAGCGATTCGTCGATCAGCAGTTCGTTGGTCGGCGACAGATCCAGACCACGGGTGCAGATTTCCTCGAACTCTTCGCGGTTGTAGGCGATGCCACCACCAGTGCCACCCATGGTGAAGGACGGACGGATGATGCACGGGAAACCGACCTTCTCCAGGACGCCGTAGGCTTCTTCCATGCTGTGGGCGATACCCGAAACCGGGCAGGCCAGGCCGATGTCCTTCATGGCCTTGTCGAAACGCGAACGGTCTTCGGCCTTGTCGATGGTGTCGGCGTTGGCGCCGATCATTTCGACGCCGAATTTTTCCAGCACGCCATGGCGCTCGAGATCCAGGGCACAGTTCAGTGCGGTCTGGCCACCCATGGTCGGCAGCAGGGCGTCAGGACGCTCCTTCTCGATGATCTTGGCCACGGTGGCCCATTTGATCGGTTCGATGTAGGTGGCGTCGGCCATGGCCGGGTCGGTCATGATGGTGGCCGGGTTGGAGTTCACCAGGATGACGCGGAAACCTTCCTCGCGTAGGGCCTTGCAGGCCTGGGCGCCGGAGTAGTCGAACTCGCAGGCCTGGCCGATGACGATGGGGCCGGCGCCGAGGATCAGGATACTTTTGATGTCTGTACGTTTTGGCATGTTGTTTACTCGAATCCTTGGGTCAGTCGGCGTGGCTTAGCGGCGTTTGGCCATGGCTTCGATGAAGCGGTCGAACAGCGGAGCGACATCGTTCGGGCCCGGGCTGGCCTCGGGGTGCCCCTGGAAGCTGAAGGCGTCCTTGTCGGTACGCTCGATGCCCTGCAGGGTGCCGTCGAACAGCGACTTGTGGATCGCGCGCAGATTGCTCGGCAGGGTCGCCTCGTCGACGGCGAATCCGTGGTTCTGGCTGGTAATCATCACCACGCCGGTATCCAGATCCTGAACCGGATGGTTGGCACCGTGGTGGCCAGTCCCCATCTTCACGGTCTTGGCGCCGGAGGCCAGAGCCAGCAACTGGTGGCCTAGGCAGATGCCGAATACCGGGATGTCGGTTTCCAGCACGTCCTTGATCGCCTGGATCGCGTAATCGCAAGGCTCGGGGTCGCCAGGGCCATTGGACAGGAATACGCCATCGGGGTTGAGCGCCAGCACATCCTTGGCCGGAGTCTGCGCCGGCACCACGGTCAGGCGGCAGCCACGCGCGACCAGCATGCGCAGGATGTTCAGCTTGACGCCATAATCGTAGGCGACCACGTGGTAAGGCAGCTCGCTGGCGGCGATCTCGGGATGGCTGTCATCCTTCAGATCCCACACGCTGGAACGCCACTCATAGCGCTCGGTGCAGCTGACTTCCTTGGCCAGATCCATGCCCTTGAGGCCCGGGAAGCCACGCGCCAGTTCGAGGGCTTTTTCCTCGGTGGCGTCAGCACCGACCAGGATGCAGCCGTTCTGCGAACCTTTCTCGCGCAGAATGCGAGTCAGGCGGCGGGTATCGATACCGGCGATGGCGACTGTGCCGTTTTCCTTGAGGTAATCCTGCAAGGACTGCTTGTTGCGCCAGTTGCTGGCGGTCAGCGGCAAGTCACGGATGATCAGGCCGGCAGCCCAGACGCGATTCGACTCGGCGTCCTCTGGGGTGGTGCCGGTATTACCGATATGCGGATACGTCAGGGTGACGATCTGCTGGGCATAGGAAGGATCGGTGAGAATTTCCTGATAGCCGGTCATGGCGGTGTTGAACACCACCTCTCCGATAGTCTGGCCATCGGCCCCGATGGCCTCGCCGCGAAAAATGCTGCCGTCAGCAAGGGCGAGTATGGCTGGCTTACTCAAGAAGACCTCCCGTAGATCGTGGAGCGAACGCAGATTGTAAAAAAGCGGGATGACGTGTGAAGGTCATCCCGCTTTTTTGATTGATTCATTCTGCGCAACTTTTAGTGGACACACTAAAGCGAAAAGCCTACAGGAAAACCCGGTTTTTCGAAAGCCATAACCAGGGAAAAACTTAACATCCGATCCAACGCGAATTGACACGCCATCCCCTGGCCGTAAAATTCGGTACTTCCTACAGGTTTCGGCAGGGAAACTCTAAATGAGTACCCACCTCGGTATTACAGCCACCGCGGCCGCACTGAAGATCAGCGTACAGCGCGTGAGAACCCTGTGCCGAAACGGCGAGCTGGCCGCCGAAAAGATCGGTAGCAGCTGGATCATCGACCCACTCAGCGTCACCCACTACGGTTTGAAAACGGCCCATATGCTTGCACACGATCACCCGGCGCGGCAGCGCCAGAGCGGCAACCCCATCGCCCTGAGCTTCTTTTCCGGCGCCATGGGCCTGGATCTGGGCCTGGAGAAAGCCGGCTTCGATATTCGCCTGGCCTGCGAGTCGGACAAGTACTGCCGCCAGACCATCGCCCTGAACCGTCCGGACACCGCACTGCTCGGCGATATCAACACCTGCTCAGCCGAGCAGGTACTGGAAGCCGCTGGCGCAGCGGCCAATGAGGTCGACGTGATAGTCGGAGGCCCGCCCTGCCAGGCCTTCAGCACCGCCGGCAAGCGCAAGGCCTTCAATGACCAGCGCGGCAACGCCTTTCTCAAGTACATCGACCTGGCGCTGGAGATTCGCCCGCCATTCATCGTTATCGAAAACGTCCGCGGCCTGCTCTCCTGCCCCATGGATCATCGCCCTCACGACCAACGCGGCGCGGATTTCCCAGATCTTTCGCTGGACGAGATGAAAGGCGGCGCACTGAACTTCGTGCTCAGCAAGCTGCGCAGTGCGGGCTACGCCTGCTCGTTCAACCTGTACAACTCGGCAAACTTCGGCACCCCGCAAGTGCGCGAGCGGGTCATCATCATCTGCTCGCGAGATGGACAAACCGCACCCTTCATGACGCCAACCCACAGCGAGAACGGCGCGCTGGGGTTACCCGCCTGGCGCACGGTACGGCAGGCGCTGGAGGGCCTGAGCAGCCACACCCACCTGAATTTCCCGGAAAAACGCCTGCGCTATTACCGCCAGCTCGAGGCTGGGCAGAACTGGCGCAACCTGCCAGAGGATCTGCAGCGCGAGGCGATGGGCAAGTCCTACTTCTCCGGCGGCGGCAAGACCGGCTTCCTGCGTCGATTGGCCTGGGACAAACCCTCGCCAACACTGGTCACTCACCCAGCGATGCCCGCCACGGATCTGGCACACCCACAGGAAGACCGTCCGCTGTCGATCCAGGAGTACAAGCGCATTCAGGAATTTCCGGACGATTGGCAACTGGCAGGGCCGCTGATCCAGCAGTACAAGCAGGTCGGCAACGCGGTACCGGTGAGCCTCGGCCACGCTGTCGGCGTCTTGTTGCGCGACTTGCTCGCTGGCAAGGCTCGCCCTGCGCCGAGTCCTTTCAAGTTCTCGCGCTACCAGGCGACCTGCCACGAGGAATGGCTGAAAGCCTTCGAACAGCAGCGGCGCAAGGCGCAATTGGAACTGGCAATCAGCTAGGAGACCCCAGGCGCTCAGGCTTCGGAGTTGAAACGCAGCAAGCGCGCCCAATCGATCGCACCTTGTTCGTCGCAGAACTCAAGGGTGAATTCCCGGGTGAACTTGTTGATCATCTGCCCGTAGCTCTCGGCGAACTCGTCGTTGCGCTCGCAGGCCTTGAAGCCCAGCGGCTCGATCAGCTCCAAATAAAGATTCTCATCACCCGAAATGAACGCCCAGAAGCGCTGACCGCAGTACTTGAAATAGCCGCCCTTGTCAGGATTGTTGTCGCGCCCGTAGCAACAACCATTGACCGCAACCACCTGCAGCCCCGAGTTGCCCGTACGCAGGGTGCGCTGGGCGGTGAGAAAATTGCTTTTCATCTGACCGATCTGCGAGCTATTGCCCCAGTTAGGCCCGGACTTGATCGCCACGATGTAACGCAAACCCTCGTTGTCGAACTCCAGGTCGACGCCGGTGATTCCGGACTTCCAGCCGCCATAGACCTGACCATTGATGAAGATCGCCAGCCCCTCGAGCCAGTCGCCGAACAGGGTCTCTTCATTGGAGGAAATATGCGCGTCGACGATCCCGCGAATGATCTGCTCTGCAGTGAGGACGTGCTTGGCGCGATACATGTAAGGGTTCTTGCGCTTGAGCACATCCTTGAGCCTGAGCCGCCCGAGGCTGGCGATACGCTTCTGGTGAAAGGCACCAATATTCAGCTCGACGTAACACGCCACATCATTGAGGTTCAATGGACTCATCGCCGACATCCTTGCTCACGAGACTTGCGCATGACAACGGATGGCGCCAGTGGCCCCATCCGCATCACGGTCATTTCAGGCCAAGCACATCCTGCATGTCGTACAGACCCGCGGAACGCTCGCGTAACCAGGAGGCCGCGCGTACGGCGCCCTTGGCGAAGGTCATGCGACTGGATGCCTTGTGGGTAATTTCCACGCGCTCGCCGTCGGCAGCGAACAGCACGGTGTGCTCACCGACCACATCGCCGGCACGCACGGTGGCGAAGCCGATGGTTTCTCGAGCGCGGACGCCAGTCTGCCCTTCACGACCATAGACCGCGACCTTCTCGAGATCACGCCCCAGGGCATTGGCGACGACTTCGCCCATGCGCAGTGCCGTACCGGACGGCGCATCGACCTTGTGGCGGTGATGGGCTTCGAGCACCTCGATATCCACGTCGTCCCCCAACACCCGGGCCGCGGTATCCAGCAGCTTCAGGCAAAGGTTGACGCCAACACTGAAGTTGGCGGCGAAGACGATTGGAATCTCCTTGCCCGCATCGACCAGCAGTTGCTTTTCGGCGGCACTGAAACCCGTGGTACCTATCACCATCGCCTTGCCTGCCTGACGGCAGATTTCAAGATTCTTCAGGGTTACCGAGGGATGGGTGAAGTCGATCAGTACGTCGAACTGATCGAGCACGCTTTCCAGGTTTCCGGACAGCGCCACACCCAGCTTGCCGACAGCCGCCAGCTCGCCAGCATCAGCCCCCAGCAGCGTGCTTTCAGGGCGCGCCAGCGCAGCACCAAGGCTGGCGCCTTCGGCTTGCTGCACGGCTTCGATCAGGTATTTGCCCATGCGCCCGGCGGCGCCTGTCACTGCAATACGCATAAAAACAGCTCCAAGCTGCAAGCCTCAAGCTACAAGCCAAGCGCACCACTTCTGGTTGCCCGGGTCTTGCAGCTTGCGGCTGGTTTCAGAGATCGCCGAAGAAGCGCTTGACGCCTTCGAACCAGCCGTTGGCCTTGGGCGAGTGAGAACTGTTGCCCGCCAGGGACTGACGGAACTCATCGAGCAGCTCGCGCTGACGACGATCCAGGTTGATCGGCGTTTCTACCGCCACCTTGCACATCAGGTCGCCTGCACCACCGCCACGCACCGGGGCCACGCCCTTGCCGCGCAGACGGAACAGCTTGCCGGTCTGAGTACCTTCCGGGATCTTCAGCTTGACCCGACCGTCAAGGGTCGGCACTTCCAGTTCGCCGCCCAGCGCCGCATCGGCAAAGCTGATCGGTACTTCGCAGTACAGGTGCTTGCCGTCACGCTGGAAGATCGCGTGCTCACGCACGTTGACCACCACGTACAGATCGCCCGCAGGACCACCCATGGTGCCCGCCTCGCCCTCGCCGGACAGACGAATACGGTCGCCGGTATCGACGCCAGCCGGCACCTTGACCGACAGTGTCTTGTGCTCTTCGACACGGCCATGACCGTGGCACGAGCCACAAGGGTCGGTGATCATCTTGCCGCTGCCGTGGCAGCGCGGGCAGGTCTGCTGCACCGAGAAGAAGCCCTGCTGCATGCGCACCTGGCCGATGCCGCCGCACGTGGTACAGGTAACCGGGCTAGTGCCCTTCTTCGCGCCAGAGCCTTCGCAGACCTTGCAGTTGACCAGGGTCGGCACGCGAATGGTCACCGTGGTACCACGCACCGCCTCCTCGAGATCCAGCTCCAGGGTGTAACGCAGGTCACTGCCGCGCTGCGCACCGCCGCGCTGCCCGCCACGCTGGCCACCGAAGAAATCGCTGAACACGTCGCCGAAGATATCGGAGAAGTTGGCACTTGCGCCGCCAAAGCCGCCACCGCCACCCATTTGCGGGTCGACACCGGCATGACCGTACTGATCGTAAGCGCTGCGCTTGCCCGCATCGGACAGCACTTCGTAGGCCTCGTTGGCCTCCTTGAAGGCGTCTTCGGCAGCCTTGTCGCCGGGGTTGCGATCGGGGTGATGCTTCATCGCCAGGCGACGGTAAGCCTTCTTCAGCTCCGCCTCGCTGGCACCGCGCTCGACCCCGAGCACTTCGTAGTAGTCACGTTTAGACATTGGTTTCTAACACTCTCAAAATTCGTACCGTCCAGACACGCCAACGCGGGAGCAAGCCCCCGCGCGGCGGATCGCCCTGTCGCACAGCAGTGCGGCAGGGCGCAAACACAGGCAAGCCGGGGCTTACTTGTTGTCCTTGACTTCCTCGAACTCGGCGTCGACCACGTCGTCCGCAGAGCCTTTGGTTTCGCCGGCATCCGTCGCGTCGGCAGCACCTGGCTGCGGCTGTTCGGCATACATTTTCTGCGCCAGCGGCGTGGTCGCCTCGGACAGAGCATTCATCTTCGCTTCGATGGCAGCCTTGTCGTCGCCTCTGACGGCAACTTCCAGCTCGCCCAACGCCGTTTCGATGGCCGCTTTCTCGTCCGCAGTGGCCTTGTCGCCCGCTTCGGTGAGCATCTTGCGCGTGGCGTGAACCAACTGATCACCCTGGTTACGGGCAGTGGCCAGTTCTTCGAACTTGCGGTCTTCCTCGGCATTGGCCTCGGCGTCGCGCACCATGCGCTCGATCTCGTCATCGGACAGACCGGAGTTGGCCTTGATCACGATCGACTGAGTCTTGCCAGTCGCCTTGTCCTTCGCACCGACGTGCAGGATGCCGTTGGCATCGATATCGAAGGTCACTTCGATCTGCGGTACGCCGCGTGGAGCCGGCGGAATCTCGGCCAGGTCGAACTTGCCCAGGGACTTGTTCTGACCCGCCTGCTTACGCTCACCCTGCAGCACGTGAATAGTCACGGCGCTCTGGTTGTCGTCGGCGGTGGAGAACACCTGCGACTTCTTGGTCGGGATGGTGGTGTTCTTCTCGATCAGCGCGGTCATCACCCCGCCCATGGTTTCGATACCCAGGGTCAGCGGGGAAACGTCGAGCAGCAGTACGTCCTTGACGTCGCCAGCCAGAACCGCGCCCTGAATGGCAGCGCCCATGGCCACGGCTTCGTCCGGGTTGACGTCCTTGCGTGCTTCCTTACCGAAGAACTCGGTGACCAGCTTCTGTACCAGCGGCATGCGGGTCTGACCGCCGACCAGGATCACGTCGTTGATCGAGGCAACGTCGATACCGGCATCTTTCAGCGCGATGCGGCAAGGCTCGATGGTGCGCTGCACCAGATCCTCGACCAGCGATTCCAGCTTGGCGCGGGAGATCTTCACGTTCAGGTGCTTGGGACCGGTGGCATCTGCAGTGATGTACGGCAGGTTGACGTCGGTCTGCTGGCTCGAGGACAGCTCGATCTTGGCCTTCTCGGCAGCTTCCTTGAGGCGCTGCATGGCCAGCGGGTCGCCCTTGAGGTTCATGCCGGTTTCTTTCTTGAACTCGTCGACCAGGTAGTCGATCAGACGGATGTCGAAGTCCTCGCCACCGAGGAAGGTGTCACCGTTGGTGGCCAGCACTTCGAACTGGTGCTCGCCATCGACTTCAGCGATCTCGATCACCGACACGTCGAAGGTACCGCCGCCCAGGTCATAGACGATCACGGTGTGGTCGCCCTTGGCTTTGTCCATGCCATAGGCCAGCGCAGCCGCAGTCGGCTCGTTGATGATGCGCTTGACGTCCAGACCGGCGATGCGACCGGCATCCTTGGTAGCCTGACGCTGGCTGTCGTTGAAGTAGGCCGGAACGGTGATCACCGCTTCGGTGACCGCTTCGCCGAGGTAGTCTTCGGCGGTCTTCTTCATCTTCTTGAGGATTTCAGCCGAGATTTGCGGCGGCGCCATCTTCTGGCCGTTGACTTCGACCCAGGCGTCGCCGTTGTCCGCCTTGGCGATCTTGTACGGAACCATCTGGATGTCTTTCTGTACGACTTCTTCGTCGAAGCGACGGCCGATCAGACGCTTCACCGCATACAGGGTGTTGTGCGGGTTGGTCACGGCCTGACGCTTGGCGGACTGGCCGACCAGAATCTCGCCATCGTTGGCGTAAGCGATGATCGACGGCGTGGTGCGCGCGCCTTCGGCGTTTTCGATGACTTTGACGTTACCGTTTTCAAGAATGGAGACGCAGGAGTTGGTGGTTCCCAGGTCGATACCGATGATTTTGCCCATTTCACTCTCCCGAAACTTTGATATATCCGCAGCGGTGTCGTGACTGCTGCGGTAGCACTAATACGCTTGACTTACTAAATGGGGGCTCGCTGGCCGATTTCAAGCCTGCTCGTCGATGGACGGCGGCGTTTCGGCCGGTGCCTTGCTGACCACGACCATGGCCGGGCGCAGCAGGCGACCGTTGAGCATATAGCCCTTCTGGAACACCTTGAGCACGCTGTTGGGCTCGACATTGGTGCTTTCCTGTAGGGCCATGGCCTGATGGTGCTCCGGATTGAACGGCGCACCATGCGGGTCGATGGCTTCCAGTTGGTGACGCTTGAGGGTGTCGAGCAGCAACTTGAGCGTCAGCTCCATACCTTCGCGTACCGCCTTGATCGACTCGTCGTCGGCACTGGACAGCTCGAGCCCGCGCTCCAGGCTATCCACCACGGGCAACAGGTCATTGGCGAATTTCTCGAGGGCGAACTTGTGCGCCTTCTCGACATCCTGCTCAGCGCGGCGGCGCACGTTCTGCAGATCGGCAGCCATGCGCAGCGACTGATCCTGCGCAGCCGCCAGTTGCTCTTCCAGCGCTTGCACGCGAGCAGCCAGGTCGTCACTCAGCGCAGCGTCATTCGCTTCAGCCTCGGGAGTCTGCGGATCCAGGTTCTGTTCGTCAGCCATGCATTTCTCCTCTAAATGATTCGACGAGCCTCAACTCGCGCGTCTGCCGCCTATATAAGGACGATTTGTAGGGTTTCAAGGGGCGCGACCACATCACAGCGCTACAGAAGACACAGGATTGCCACCCACGAACAAAACACTGTATAAATAACCAGACAAAATTCTGGGAGGCCCCGCCATGCTGGTGCACCTGTCCGTACACAATTACGCCATCGTCGAACACCTCGATCTGGAACTGGATCGCGGCATGAGCGTCATCAGCGGCGAAACCGGCGCCGGCAAATCGATCATGCTCGATGCCCTCGGCCTGACCCTGGGCGATCGCGCGGACAACGGCGTGGTACGCCCCGGCGCCGACAAGGCCGACATTCTCGCCAGCTTCGACCTGGGCGACATTCCCGAAGCCCACACCTGGCTTGCCGAACGCGACCTAGACAACGACGGCCCGTGCATTCTGCGCCGTGTGATCACCGCCGAAGGCCGCTCGCGTGGCTACATCAATGGCACGCCCTGCCCGCTCGGCGACCTCAAGGCGCTGGGCGAGCTGCTGATCGACATCCACAGCCAGCATGAACATCAGTCCCTGCTCAAGGCCGATACCCATCGCCGCCTGCTCGACGAGTATGCCAATGCCCAGGAGCTGGCCCGCCAGGTGCACCTGGCCGCGCAGCGCTGGAAGCAGACCCGCAGCGAACTCGAACGCCTCGCCTCCCAGGGCGATGAACAGCGCGCGCGCCATCAACTGCTCAGCTATCAGTTGGAAGAGCTGGAGAACCTGGGGCTCGGCGACAATGAACTGGAGCAGCTCGAACAGGATCACAAGGCCCTGACCAATGCCGAAGGCCTCCTCGCCGCCTGCCGTCAGGTTATCGAGCAATGCAGCGAGAGCGATGCCGGCAACGTACTGTCCGCCCTGACCAGCAGCCTGAGCCGACTCAGCGGCGTCCAGGGTCAGCCGGGTGCGCTCAACGAAGCCGCCAACCTGCTGGCCAGCGCGCAGATCCAGGTCGAAGAAGCGGTGGGTGAGCTGAACCGCTTTCTCGACCATTTCGAGGCCGACCCCGAGCGCCAGCAACAACTGGAAGAGCGCCTGGACACCATCTACACCCTGGCCCGCAAGCATCGCATTCACCCCAGTGAACTGCCCGCCATGCAGCAACAGTTGTTCGACGAACTGGAAGACTTGAATGCCGATGACCAGGCCACGGAACGCCTGAGCGAAGAGCTGGCGGCTTATGGCCGGCATTACCAGGAAAAAGCCGCAGAACTGAGCGCCCGCCGACAAAAGGCGGCAGGCAAACTGGGCAAGGCAGTGGAAAAGGAAATGCAGGCGCTGGGCATGCCCGGCGGACGTTTCAGCATCCAGCTACAGGAAAATGCCAGCGGCGAACCAAACGCCAACGGCCTGGAGCAGGTGGAGTTCCTGGTCAGCGCCAACCCGGGGCAACCGATCAAGGCACTGGCCAAGGTCGCGTCCGGTGGCGAGCTGTCGCGTATCAGCCTGGCGATCCAGGTGATCACGGCACAGACGTCGCGCGTACCGACACTGGTATTCGACGAAGTGGACGTGGGCATCGGCGGCCCCACCGCCGAAGTCGTCGGCCAGCTACTGCGTCGCCTGGGCGAGCGCGGCCAGGTACTCACCGTCACTCACCTACCCCAGGTCGCGGCCCAGGGTCACCAGCACCTGTTCGTGCACAAGGTGCGCGCCAACAATGCCACCCGCACCGCGGTCAGCAAACTGAGCGATGCCCAGCGGGTGGAAGAAATTGCCCGCATGCTCGGCGGCATCGACCTCACCGAAGAGTCACTGGCTCACGCCCGCAAGCTGGTCAGTAACGCGCAAGGTTAGGCAATTCAGCCACCATTTTATGGCAGGCATGAAAAAGGCGACCCAGGGTCGCCTTTTTCACTACTGGCCGTACTTACTTTTGAGCACCGGTGGTGCGCACGTACAGAACCAGGTTGTGATCCACCAGCTCGAAACCGTGCTCACGAACGATTTCCTTCTGACGTCTTTCGATTTCGGCATCGAAAAACTCGATCACGTCGCCGGTATCCACGCACACCATATGATCGTGGTGACCACCATCGGCCAACTCGAAGACAGCATGGCCGCCATCGAAGTTGTGGCGTACCACCAGACCGGCCGCTTCGAACTGGGTCAGAACCCGGTACACAGTAGCCAGACCGACATCTTCACCGGCGTCCATCAGGGACTTGTAGACATCTTCTGCACTCATGTGACGCTGCTCAGCAGAGTCGAGCATCTGCAGGATTTTGACCCGTGGCAGGGTCACTTTCAGGCCAGCTTTGCGGAGTTCGCTATTTTCAACCATGGTCTGCTTTCTCGCGGAAGCGCTTCGCAGCTTCCCTTATTGCGGGTATGATCGGGGTTTACGTTGCCCAGCCAAGATAGTGGAAGACGCGCACCGATGCAAAAAACCAAACTCCTGCTGACCAGCCTCATGTTCATGGGGCTCATCGCACTCGCCGGTTGCTCATTCCCCGGGGTTTATAAAATCGACATCCAACAGGGCAATGTCGTCACGCAGGACATGATAGACCAGTTGAGGCCGGGAATGACCCGACGTCAAGTGCGGTTTATCATGGGCAATCCTCTGCTGACCGACACCTTCCGCGCCAATCGCTGGGATTACCTGTACAGCATGCAGGCCGGCGGCAGTCAGCGTCAGCAGGAGCGCGTAAGCGTGATATTCAACGGCGAGGATCAGCTGGTCGGTCTGTCCGGCGACTTCGTGCCCGGTGTCAGCCGTGACGATGCGATCCTGGGCCGCGATGGCGCTCCACAGGCCGCACCGACTCAGCAGCAGGAAGAGCCCGCCGCTCCCGGCTCGCTGCTCGAGCAGATCCAGCGCGATGTGGATGACGTCGAAACCGTACCGGTACCGACACCAGAGCCACTGGAAACCTCTCCCCAGTAAGGCACGCCTCCATAAAAAAGCCCTGGCCAATGCCGGGGCTTTTTGTTGATGCCTGCGTAGAGCCGCACGGCTCTACCCTCATGCCTCTCGCTCAGCGCTTGCCGGCGTCGCCTGCCAGCTTTGCCCGCTCGACGGCCTGAGCAGCACGACGCTTGCGGACATCCTTGGGGTCTGCGAGCAGCGGGCGATAAATTTCCACGCGATCACCCTCTTCGAGCACGCGGGCTTCAGGCGAGACCACGGCCTTGCCGAATATCCCCAGTGGCGCGCCAGCCAGATCGATATCAGGGAAATGATCCTGCAGACCAGACTGCAGCGCAGCCTGGCGTACAGTGCTGCCGGACGGCAATTGCAGCTTAATCAGCAACTGCCTGTCAGGAGCGGCGAAGACCACTTCGACCGACACCCACTCACTGGCCATGGAGTTCCTTGGCCCGCAGACAGAACGCATCGACCATGGTATTGGCCGCCTGATTGAACAGCGGGCCAAGGGTCGCGCGCATGATCGGGCCGGCGTAATCGAAAGTCAGATCCAGGCTGATCTTGCAGGCCTTGTCGCCCAGCGCCTTGAATGTCCACTGCCCATGCAGATGCTCGAATGGGCCGCTCTCCAGATTCAACTCGATCAACTGACCAGGCACCAGCACATTGCTGGTGGTAAAGCGCTGGCTCAATCCGGCCTTGGCCACTTCCAGGCTGGCGCGCATATGCGTGTCGCTGACCTCGATGACCTCGCTCGAGGCGCACCAGGGCAGAAACTCCGGATAGCGCGCAACATCGTTGACCAGGTCATACAGCGCTTGTGCCGGGTAAGGCAGCAAGGCCGAGCGTTGAATGTGAGTGCTCATAACAATTGGATTTCCACGGTTGGCGACATCGCATTACCGCGACGGCGCAGGGCGATACGGCATGCAAACAGGCATCGACCACAAGGCGAGAAGCGCCCACATTGTCGAGGATTCACCCGGAGGGCTCAAGCGTACCGCTGCCGCAGCGGTTTTAGCGTGAGGATGCATGGCGCACCGCCGCCATACTCCATATAATGCGCCGCCTATGGCTAAACAAACGAAACATCCGCAAGGCAGCATCGCGCAGAACAAGAAAGCGATGCACGACTACTTCGTCGAGCAACGCTTCGAAGCCGGCCTGGCTCTGTCCGGCTGGGAAGTGAAAAGTCTGCGCGCCGGCAAGGCCCAACTGGTCGACAGCTACGTGCTGCTCAAAGACGACGAAGCCTGGCTGATGGGTTGCCACATCACGCCGCTGAAAACCGCCAGCACCCACGTCATCGCCGACCCGACGCGCACGCGCAAGCTGCTGCTGAACAAGCGCGAGCTGGAAAAGCTGTTCGGTTCCGTGCAGCAGAAGGGTTACACCTGCGTCGCCCTGTCCCTGTACTGGAAGCAGCATCTGGTGAAATGCGAAATCGCTCTGGCCAAGGGCAAGAAGGATTTCGACAAGCGCCACACCGAGAAAGAACGCGACGCCGACCGCGAAGTACAACGCGCCATGCGCAGCAAGGGCAAGGACGAATAGAAGCAGCGGCAAGCTGCAAGCCCGTCGGCGGCATACACTCTTAACCTACCCGAACAATCCGCAGGGTGGGTTAGCCGCCTAACGCAACCTTTTATGAACGCTCCGATCCGCGTGGCGCCGTAACCCACCATTGACGCAACGCCGGATATCGCCTGGTGGGTTACGCGGCGCTCCACGATTGCGCTGCCTGATCGTTCGACGCCCGGCGGCGCCAACCCACCCTACGGGCACCCTGTTTCTACTTGCCGCTTGTGGCTGCCCTAAAGCCCCTGCCGCCGCTGCGCGCGCAGTTCACGAACCTCCTGCTGCAGCACATCCGCAAGCACCTCCTGCACGTAATCGATATGCTGGTTGGAGAGTGCCCGCGCATCCTCGGCACGCCCCTGCATGATCGCGTCATAGAGCGCCCGGTGCTGCGCCATCAGCATGCCGCGCGTATCGCCGCGCAAGGCGTACATACCGCCGATGTTGGTTACCACGTTGCGCTTGAGCAGGTCGAACAGGCCACGGATGGTATGCAGCAACACCGCATTGTGGCTGGCCTCGGCAATTGCCAGGTGGAAATTCGCATCGGCGGCCCCCTCCTCGGCACGGGTCACTTCGCCGGCACGTCCGTAGCAGTCCTGCAACCTGTCGAACGCCTCGGCCAGGCGCCCACGATCAATATCCGTCGCGCGCAATGCGGCGTAGTAAGCGCAAGAGCCTTCCAGCGTATGGCGGAACTCGAGAAGATCACGCTGGGCATCGGTATTGCTTTCCAGCAACTGCATCAACGGGTCGCTGAAGGTCGAGCCGAGCGACTCAACGACATAGTTGCCGCCTCCCTGGCGGCTGACCAGCAACCCCTTGGCTACCAGCTTCTGGATCGCCTCGCGCAGCGATGGCCGAGAGACACCGAATTGCTCGGCCAAGGCACGTTCGGCGGGCAGCCTCTCGCCGGCACGCAGGGTGCCCTCGAGAATCATGGTTTCCAGTTGCGCGACGATGTCGTCCGATAGACGACGTTGCCGCACCAGCCCTACCTCCATCCCATACTCTCCATTGCTTCGACCAGGCCGCAAGCCCCGTGGCGCAAGCCTATAGCGCTCATCATCGGGGAACAAGCGACCATTCTACGACCAAAGTCCAAGCATCGCGATTTGACAGAGCATCCAAGCGCCTCTTAATCTGAGCCCGCATCTCTGTAAATTGGTATTACCAATTATCCGAACCAATAAAAATAACGAGTCGTCGAGGTCACGCCATGAAACCCTATAGCGCCGCACACCTATCCGATACCGCATCACCTCTACTGCGCCGCGTGCGCCTAGCCGCGGAGTAACCCCATGTCCAATGGAATCCTCGCCCTGCTGGCGTTCTCGCCCATCCTGCTGGCTGCCATTCTGCTGATCGGTCTGCGCTGGCCGGCCAAGCACGCCATGCCGCTGGTATACCTGGTGACTGCTGCGGTCGGCCTGTTCGCCTGGGATATGACTTTCAATCGCGTACTGGCTTCCACCCTGCAGGGCCTGCTGATCACCATCGGCCTGTTGTGGATCATCTTCGGCGCCATCTTGCTGCTGAACACCCTCAAGCATTCCGGCGGCATCACTGCCATTCGCGCCGGCTTCGCCACCATCAGTCCTGACCGGCGCATCCAGGCCATCATTATCGCCTGGCTGTTCGGTTGCTTCATCGAGGGCGCCTCGGGCTTCGGCACTCCAGCCGCCATCGCCGCGCCGTTGCTGGTCGCCATCGGCTTTCCAGCCATGGCAGCAGTGCTGTTGGGCATGCTGGTGCAGAGTACGCCGGTATCCTTCGGCGCCGTGGGTACACCGATCATCGTAGGGGTCAATACTGGCCTGGACACCGCCACCATCGGCGCCCAACTACTGGAGCAGGGCTCGTCCTGGGCGCAGTTCCTGCAGTTGATCACCAGCCAGGTGGCAATCATCCACGCCATCGTCGGCACCGTGATGCCGCTGATCATGGTGATGATGCTGACGCGCTTCTTCGGCCAGGAGAAAAGCTGGAAAGCCGGCTTCGAAGTGCTGCCCTTCGCGATCTTCGCCGGCCTGGCCTTCACCCTGCCCTACGTCGCCACCGGGGTGTTCCTCGGCCCCGAGTTCCCCTCGCTGGCCGGTGGCCTGATCGGCCTGGCAGTCGTCACCAGCGCCGCTCGCGCCGGCTTCCTGATGCCCAAGACCACCTGGGATTTCGCCCCGGCTGACAAATGGCCGAGCGAGTGGCTGGGTAGTGTGGAGATGAAGCTGGAAGAGCTGACCGCCAAGCCGATGAGCGCCCTGAAAGCCTGGTTGCCCTATGTCATGGTCGGTGCGCTGCTGGTAATCAGCCGCGTCTTCCCGGAAGTCGGTAACGCGCTCAAGGCAGTGGTGGTCAATTTCCCCGACCTGATGGGCGAGGCCGGCGTCAGCGCCAACTTCCAGCCGCTCTACCTGCCTGGCGGTATCCTGGTCACCGTGGTCATCGCCACCTTCTTCCTGCACGGCATGAAGGTTCGCGAACTGACCGTCGCGGTGAAGGAATCCTCCAGCGTGCTGCTCAGCGCCGGCTTCGTGCTGCTGTTCACCGTGCCCATGGTGCGCATCCTGATCAACTCCGGGGTCAATGGCGCCGAGCTGGCCAGCATGCCCATTCTCATGGCCGGCTGGGTGGCCGAGAGCGTTGGCGGCATCTACCCGCTGCTGGCACCAAGCATCGGCGCACTGGGTGCCTTCATCGCCGGCTCCAACACGGTCAGCAACATGATGTTCAGCCAGTTCCAGTTCGGCGTGGCCAGCAGCCTGGGGATATCCAGCGCGCTGATCGTCTCCGTGCAGGCCATTGGTGCAGCCGCCGGCAACATGGTGGCGATCCACAACGTGGTCGCCGCCTCGGCCACCGTCGGCCTGCTCGGCCGCGAAGGCAGCACGCTGCGCAAGACCATCTGGCCAACGCTGTATTACCTGCTGTTCACCGGCATCATCGCGATGCTGGCGATCTATGTACTGGGTGTCAGCGATCCTCTGGTCGCCAACTGATAGCAGCCCCTTCACGCGCCCCGGCCATGCCGGGGCGTCTGCCGTCAGGCTACGCTTACCCGTCTTGGCCCCTTTCAGCAACAGGATGAGTTCATGATCATTTCTGCCTCCACCGATTACCGCGCCGCCGCGCAACGCCGCCTTCCGCCGTTCCTGTTCCACTACATCGACGGCGGCGCCTATGCCGAGTACACGCTCAAGCGCAACGTCGAGGATCTCGCCAGCATCGCCCTGCGCCAGCGCGTACTGAAGAACATGTCCGAGCTGAGCCTGGAGACCACGCTGTTCAATGAGACACTGGCGATGCCGGTGGCCCTGGCCCCCGTAGGGCTGACCGGCATGTATGCACGCCGCGGTGAAGTACAGGCGGCCAAGGCGGCAGCGGAAAAGGGCATTCCCTTTACCCTGTCCACCGTTTCGGTCTGCCCGATCGAGGAGGTGGCACCGGCGATCAGCCGTCCCATGTGGTTCCAGCTGTATGTGCTGAAAGACCGCGGTTTCATGAAAAATGCCCTGGAGCGCGCCAAGGCAGCCGGTGTGACCACGCTGGTGTTCACCGTCGACATGCCGACGCCGGGCGCCCGCTACCGCGATGCCCACTCCGGCATGAGCGGTGCCAATGCCGCCATGCGCCGCATGCTGCAAGCGTTCACTCACCCGGCCTGGGCCCTGGACGTGGGCCTGCTGGGCAAGCCCCATGATCTGGGCAATATTTCCACCTATCGCGGCCATCCCACTGGCCTGGCCGACTATATCGGCTGGCTGGGCGCCAACTTCGACCCGTCGATTTCCTGGAAGGATCTGGAGTGGATTCGCGAATTCTGGGATGGCCCGATGGTGATCAAGGGCATCCTCGATCCCGAAGATGCCCGCGACGCGGTCAGGTTTGGCGCCGACGGCATCGTCGTTTCCAACCACGGGGGCCGTCAGCTCGATGGCGTACTGTCCAGTGCCCGTGCCCTGCCGGCCATCGCCGATGCGGTGAAAGGCGACCTGAAGATTCTCGCCGACTCGGGCATCCGCAGCGGCCTGGACGTGGTGCGCATGATCGCTCTGGGCGCCGACACCGTGATGCTCGGCCGCGCCTTCGTCTACGCCCTGGCTGCTGCTGGCGGCGCCGGCGTGAGCAATCTGTTGAGCCTGATCGAGAAGGAAATGCGTGTGGCCATGGTGCTGACCGGTGCCAAATCCATTGCAGAGATCAGCGCCGAGTCGCTGGTTCGGGAGCTCTGAACCATGACCTCGATCAGCCGTGACGTCCTGCTGACGACCCTGCGCGAAGCCGTGGGCAGCGACCATGTGCTCACCGACGAACAGAGCACCCGGCGCTTCCGCAAGGGTCATCGTACCGGCGACGGCGGCGTACTGGCCGTAGTGCGTCCCGGCACACTGCTGGAGCAGTGGCGGGTACTGCAAGCAGCGGTCGCCGCCGACCGCATTGTCATCATGCAGGCGGCCAATACCGGCCTGACCGGCGGCTCGACCCCGGATGGCAACGACTACGACCGCGAAATCGTGCTGATCAGCACCCTGCGTATCACCGGCGTGCAACTGATCAACGATGGCGAACAGGTGGTGTGCCTGCCCGGCGCCACGCTCGATCGCCTGGAACAGGCATTGGCGCCGCTCGGTCGCGAGCCCCATTCGGTGATCGGTTCCTCGTGCATCGGTGCCTCGGTGCTCGGCGGCGTGTGCAACAACTCAGGCGGTTCGCTGGTACGCCGAGGCCCGGCCTACACCGAACTGGCGCTGTATGCGCAAGTGAAGGAAGACGGCACCCTGGAACTGGTCAACCACCTGGGAATCGACCTGGGCAACAGCCCCGAGGAAATCCTCACCCGCCTGCAGCGCGGCGACTACAGTCCCCTTCAGGTCAATAACGGCGGCACCGGCAAGGCTTCGGACGGGAGCTATGGCGAGCACGTGCGGGATGTGGATGCCGATACTCCAGCGCGCTTCAATGCCGACCCGTCGCGGCTGTTCGAAGCCTCCGGCTCGGCCGGCAAGTTGTGCCTGTTCGCCGTACGCCTGGATACCTTCCCCAAGGAACCGAGCACCGTCTTCTATATCGGCAGTAACGATCCGCACGATCTCACCGAAGTGCGCCGCCACCTGCTCAGCCAACTGCCGAGCCTGCCCATTGCCGGTGAATACATTCACCGCACCGCCTTCGATATCGGCGAGAAATACGGCAAGGACACCTTTCTGCTGATCGACAAGTTCGGCACCGCCAAAGTACCTGCCGCCTTCGCGCTGAAGAGCCGCGTCGATGGCTTCTTCGAGCGCTTCGGCCTGCGCGGGGTCAGTGATCGGGCGATTCAGTTGCTGATGAATCTGCTGCCCAGCCACCTGCCGCCACGCATGCGCAAATACCGCAACCGCTACGAACATCACCTGCTGGTGCGAGTGGCCAACGACAGCCTGGAACAGACCCGCACCTTTCTGAATGATTACTTCGGCAAGCGCACCAGCGGCGCGTTTTTCGAGTGCGATGCCGACGAGGGGCGCAAGGCCTTCCTGCACCGCTTCGCCATCGCCGGTGCGGCGATCCGCTACCGTGAGGCGCACCGCAGCAGCGTCGAGGACATCCTCGCCCTGGACATCGCTCTCCGTCGTAACGACCGAGACTGGGTCGAGACGCTGCCGGCGGAGATGCAAGAACAGATCATCCACAAGCTCTACTACGGACACTTCTTCTGCCACGTGTTCCATCAGGATTACATCGTCAAAAAGGGCGTCGACCCGATAGCCATGGAGCATGCCATGTGGACGCTGCTCGACGAGCGCCGCGCCGAATACCCGGCCGAGCACAACGTCGGTCACCTGTATATCGCCAAACCGGCGCTGGCCGGTTTCTACCGCGAGCTGGATCCGACCAACGCCTTCAATCCGGGCATCGGCCACACCTCGAAGAAGAAGCACTGGGAGAAGTGCTGCGGCGGTCATTGAGATGCGCAAAGAAGAAAGGGGAGACCTCTCGGCCTCCCCTTTCGTAGATGTCCTGTGCTGGCAATTCTGTCGCCGCTTTCCTCGCCCGCCTGGTTGGGCAGTGCGAACCCGGGTGCCGTGACGACCCGGTTGGGTCGGCGGCGCCAGCTCACCTGATTGGGCGAGCCGGGTGGACGTGTCGTCCGGGCCGTGAAACTGAGATAAAGCTTACGCCCGACGACGCGACCAGAAATTGCAAAAATTGCTCATCAATACGCCACTTGCGCAATTTTAATTTAATCCGGCACTATTCAGCGCAAGCGAACAACAAATAAGCCTGGCCATGAACAAACTCGACCGCTACGACCTGAACATTCTCGCCGAATTGCAGCGCGACGCGACCCTGTCCAACCAGGATCTGGCCGAGCGCATCGGCCTCTCCCCCTCGCCCTGCTCGCGGCGGGTCAAACAGCTGGAGGATGACGGCTACATCGTGCAGCAGGTCGCCCTGCTGGATCGCAAGAAACTCGGCCTGAGTCTGACCGCCTATGTGCTGATCGGCATGGATCGCCACACGCCGGAGCGCTTCGAGCACTTTCAGGAAGAGATCCGCAAATGCCCCGAAGTATTGGAGTGCTGCCTGGTCACCGGGATGGACGCCGACTACCAGCTCAAAGTGGTGGTACCGGACATGGATCACTACCAGAAACTGCTGCTCGGCACCCTGACCCGCATCGACGGCGTTTCCAGCGTGCGTTCGAGCTTCGTGCTGCAGCAGATTCTCTCCAGCACGCAGCTACCCCTCCAACACTTGCGCAGTTAAAGACCATACGACCAATAGGGAGCTACGCACTCAGGCCTGCCAGCGTGTAATATCCACACGTTTGCTGTGCCTTGTGCGGTTCCTCCAATAACAACAGCGATGCGCGTTTCTCACGACTCGTCGCGTACCCGCCCCCTTCGTCATTACCCCAGGGCGACACAGCTTCATTGATCGCCAATGAGGTCGCGATGGAACCGGAAGTTTTCGAAGAGCTGATGATGACCCTGCTGGTCGGCGGACTGGTGCTGTTCATGGCGTTCATCGTCTGGGATCTGGCGAAGAACTCCAAAGCCGGTCGCTTCGGTACCTTCATTCTGTTCTTCGCCCTTGGCCTTGGCGTACTCGGCTTTCTGATCAAGACGCTGGTCATCGCGGGCCTGGAAGGCGTCTAAACCCCATAACGACAATGGCGGCGAATAGCGCCGTCACCCTGTCTGCTGCTTACCCTATGGAGAAATACATGAACGCCACTGATCGCGTCATGCAGAGTTACGGACGCTGCTGTGCCAGCCCCGCCTTTTTCGACGATTTCTATCGGTATTTTCTCGACAGCTCGCCAGCGATCCGCGAGAAGTTCGTCAATACCGACATGCCCGCGCAAAAGCTGCTGCTGCGCCAGGGCATCCTCAATCTCGTCATGCACGCCCGTGGCATGCCGGACACCAAACTTCGCGCCCTGGGCTGCACCCATGCACGTACGGCCATGGACATCCGTCCGGAGCTTTACGATCTGTGGCTGGAGTCACTGCTGGCAACCATCGCCCACCACGATCCTCAATACGATCCGCAAACGCGGCACGCCTGGCTAGATGTGCTGCGCCAGGGCATCGCGGTGATCAAGGCGCAGTACTGATCGTTTGCTTACCGTCGCTTCGTTGTCCTAGCCATTCGACCAGCCTGGCAAGCGGCATAGGTCGCGCAAACCAGAATCCCTGGCCATGGCTACAGCCCAGCGCACGCAGACAGTTGAGCTGGCTTTCGTTTTCCACACCTTCGGCAATGGCCTGCATGCCCAGGTCGTCAGCAAGGGTCAGAACGGCACGAACGATCGCTTCATCGCGTCGGCTGCCCGGCAGCCTGAGCACGAACGAACGGTCGATTTTCAATTTGCTGAAGTACAGGCTTTTCAGACGAGCCAGAGACGAATGGCCCACACCGAAATCATCCATGGCCAGGCGAACCCCGGCTTCGTTCAGGCGGCGGGCATTGGCCTGGACGCACAACAGGTTCTTCATCTCCTCATCTTCGGTGATCTCGAGCTCGAGCCGGTCTGCCGACTGCCCGGTCTGCGTAAGCGTGCCATACACGAAATCGAAGAAATCAGCTTCGCCGAACAACGAGGCGCAGACATTCACCGCCACTCCGACATCCAGAATTCCACGTTCAGCCAGATGCCTGGCATCCTCGCAGGCCTGGCGAATGACCCAACGACCGATGTCCGACATCAGGCCATGCTCGATGGCCAGGGCAATGAATTGTCCTGGCGCAACCAACCCGCGCTCTCCATCACGCCAGCGCAGCAACGCCTCCATACCCGACACACCCAGGGTATGCATATCGAACTGCGGCTGGTAGTGCAATTCCAGCTCGCGGCGGGAGACAGCCTGCCCCAACCTGATGACCATCCGCCGGGCGCGTTCAGCCTGCTCATTCGCGGCACTGGCGTATAGGCAGACGGCACCGCTGGCGAGTTGCCTGCCAGCCCGCCGGTAGTTCTTGGATTCATCGTCGAGAAGACGGATGACATATTGCGGCTCGGGATAACCGGTCGGCCTGTCATGCGTCACCGGCAAACGGCTCTGCTCCGTGAGGCGATGGCACTCGCTGGGCTCAACACAGACGAGCAGGCAGCGCCACTGCTCGCCCACGACCATCACCCTGGTACGCAGGCGCAACGGCACGCGACTACCGTCGCGGCGTATGCCCACGCAGTGCCATTCAGAACCGCCCGTGCTCACGCAGATATCGGCCCAGGGAACGCTCGGCAGCTCGCTCAGCAACCGCAGGACAGGTTCACCGAGCATTTCCCCGCGCCCATAGCCAAACGTCTCTCGCGCCCCTTGGCTCAAGGCTTTGAGCGTGCCTTGCGCATCGCTGACCAGAACCCAGCCGGCCATCAGGTCGAAGATCGCCGCCAGCAGGGCATCTATATCAAGGTGGGAGCCTGCGACCTGTCCTCTGGCGGCCTTGCCCTGGGAATCATCTCCTACGCTCACACCGCCTCCTTCCATTGTCTGGCTTCTGCACCTCATGGGGCGCGCCCAAGCATGCCAGCGCCTGGCCGCCCCCCGGATATCCATGCAGTCGCCGAAGCGTAAGCCAGGCTTGGTATTCAAACCTCGTTTGCATGTCCAAAAAGTCGCGACGCTTTGCCTCGCTACCAGTCAGATAAGCATCTGAGCAGCAATAACGATAAATGAACGGAAACAGACCATGGCGCTCGACGCAGCGCCCTGTTTCCACGCCGCCGCGCCCCTATGGCGCCATCTCCCGATGGCAACGACAGGAGCACGACTTTCGCCTCCTGTAATGGCACCATGAAAGCACGCAGCGTAACCAAAAGTCACGTAACAAAGTTAACTGAAGCTTCAGGACTTGTTACGCCACGCCCACCCTATCCTCCGTAGTGTCTCGGGCATGGAAAAGACTCGCCAAAAATTCGCCGCTCGCCTGCGCACCGCGCTGAGCAACGCGGGCTATGCGCCGAAACCTGCGGTACTGGAACGTGAGTTCAATTTGCGCTATTGGGGCCGACCAGTGACCTTGCACGGCGTGCGCCGCTGGCTGAAGGGCGAAACCCTGCCTACGCAAGACAAGCTGCTGGTACTGGCAGAATGGTTGAACATAGACCCCCGCACCCTGCGTTTCGGCGAAGAGGTTTCCGAGCGGATCGACAACCAGAAACAGCGTCACGAACTCCTGCTCAATCAGGAGCGGGAGATCATCAATGCGTTTCTGGGGCTCTCGGAAACTCGTCGCAAGCTCATCCGGGATCTGATCACCACCTGCGTTCAGGCCGAACGCAGCCAGGCTCACCTGCTCAACGAACGACTTGCGCACAATACCCAGGAGAGAGGGGAAGGCGACGACTGAGCAGCGATCAGTCGAGCATCGCCTCCCGCCACTCGCCCGGCTGCAGGCCCTCCAGCGCCCAGGGGCCGATACGCACGCGCACCAGGCGCAGGGTCGGCAAGCCTACAGCGGCGGTCATGCGCCGCACCTGGCGGTTGCGGCCTTCACGAATCACCAGCTCCAACCAGCCTGTTGGCACACTTTTACGAAAGCGTACTGGCGGGTTGCGTGGCCACAACTCGGGCTCATCGAGCAGACGCGCTTCGGCAGGCAAGGTCGGGCCATCGTTGAGCTGCACGCCGTCGCGTAGTTGCTGCAGTTGCTCGGCGCTTGGCTCGCCCTCGACCTGCACCCAATAAGTCTTGGCCAGCTTGTGCCTGGGATCGGCGATACGCGCCTGCAACTGGCCGTCATTGGTGAGCAGCAGCAGACCTTCGCTGTCACGATCCAGCCGCCCGGCCGGATACACACCCGGTATCGCGACGAAATCCTTGAGCGTGGCGCGGCCCAGGTCGTCATTGAACTGGGTCAGCACGTCGAAAGGCTTGTTCAGCACGATCAGGCGCGTTTCGGCAGGTGGCGCCTTGGCCACACGATAGGGCCGTGACGCGGGGCGAGAGGGTCGAGACATGCGGCGGAGCCATAGGGAAAGCGAGGCGCGCAGTTTACCGTAAAGGATTAGCGCCCACTTCGATCGATGACCGGTGCGTGCAGCGCCATCAGCTCGACGACCCAGTCGATGAATACGCGCAACTTGGCGCTGACGTGACGGTTCGGCGGATAGGCGATGTACATCGGCATCGGCTCGAATTGCCAGTCCTCGAAAACGGCGACCAGTTCGCCACGCAGCAGATGCTCTCGAGACATGTAATTCGGCAGCCAGAGCACACCCAGCCCCGCCAACCCGGCCGCCAGGTAGGCGTTGCCATCGTCCACCGCCAGCACATAGCGCCCTTCCACGTCGACGCGCTCGCCATCGCGGTGCATGACATACGAAAACAGCTTGCCGGCCCGCGCTCGCTGAAAGCCGACGATACGGTGATGGCTATCGGCGAGCTCCCGCGGGTGCTCAGGGGTACCGGAACGCTGCAGGTAACTGGGCGCCGCATACACACCCGACTGCAGATCGCCGACGCGGCGCGCCATCAGTGACTGATCGGTGATCTCGCCGCCGCGAATCACGCAGTCGACGTTCTCGCCAACCAGATCGACGAGGCGGTCGCTCACCCCCAGATCGAGCTGAATGTCCGGATAACGCGCATGGAAGGCTGGCAGCGACGGCACCAGAATCATCCGCGCGAATGGGCTGGGTACATCCACTCGCAACCGTCCGCGCAACATGGCCGAGGCATCCGACAGGCTGGTTTCGGCATCCTCCATGTCGGCCAGCAGACGCACCACCCGCTCGTAATAGGCCGCACCGTCGGCAGTGACGTTGACCTTGCGCGTCGTGCGGTTCAGCAACCGGACACGCAACCGCGCCTCCAGTTGCTGCACCAACTGCGTCACGCTGGTCTTGCTCATGTGCAGCGTGTCGGCCGCCCTGGTGAAGCTGCCAGCCTCGACTACCCGGGTGAATGCCCTCATCGCGTCGAATCGATCCATGTTGCCCAACCAGTGATTATTTGGATTTCACAAACAGTGTTGATCGAACTGGCCGGTTTATCCAGCGCGCCGGCACTCCTAGAGTGAGTCCATCACTAGACGGGTCGCCATGGCCCAAAGGAGGCAACATGAATACTCGCGATGTCGTTTTTCCACCAGGCCGCCAGGCGCTCTATGAGCGCAACCGTTACTCGCCTGCCGTGCGCTCCGACGGCTTGCTGTTCGTGTCGGGACAAGTCGGCAGCCGCCCCGATGGCTCCCCCGAACCGGATCTGCAGGCACAGGTTCGGCTTGCCTTCGACAACCTCAATGCCATCCTCAACGCGGCCGGCTGCACCTTCGATGACGTGCTCGATGTGACGGTTTTCATCGTCGACCCCGAAGCGCATTTCGAAACCATCTGGCAGATCGTGCCGGAGTACTGGGGCGATGCTCCGCACCCGACGCTCACCGGCGTCGGCGTGACCTGGCTGTATGGCTTCCAGTTCGAGATCAAGGTGATCGCCAAACTGCCACAAACCCCGACGCACTGATCGGCAGGAAACGCCGAGCGGAGCAGCGCGGCGGTCAGGGTAAAGGCGGCGCAGGAACAGACGGTCAGCCTCGTGCAAATACCTTCTGTGATACACTTCGCGGCGGCCACAAGCTCCCCATCCGCCACCCGCAGCCCCTACCGGAGCCGAGATTTTCGATGTCCGATACTGCCTCGCCCAAACCCGTTGCCAGCGGCGACAAATTCCGCACCGTTCAGGGCATTACCGCGATCAAGGACGGCCAGAAGCGCCGCACCTCGAGCGAGCCCCAGGTTTACGAACCCAAGCCGAGCTGGTTGCGAGTCAAGGCACCGGGCGGCAGCCGCTTCGAAGCGGTCAAGCGCAATGTCGGCGAGCACCGTCTGAGCACCGTATGCCAGGAATCCCACTGCCCGAACATGGGCGAGTGCTGGTCCAACGGCACGGCCACGATCATGCTGATGGGTTCGGTCTGCACCCGTGCCTGCCGCTTCTGCGCGGTGGATACGGGCAACCCGAACGGCTGGCTGGACAAGGAAGAGCCGCAGAACACCGCCAAGTCGGTGGAGCTGATGGCGCTGCGTTATATCGTGCTGACCTCGGTGGATCGCGATGACCTGCCAGACGGCGGCGCCGCACACTACGCCGCCTGCGTACGGGCGATCAAGGCCAACACACCGCAGGTGGTAGTGGAAGCGTTGACGCCCGACTTCGACGGCGACCTGCCATCCATCGAGCGCGTGGTGGATTCCGGTCTCGAAGTGTTCGCCCAGAACGTCGAGACAGTCAATCGCCTGACCCGCGAAGTACGCGACCCTCGCGCCGGTTACCGGAAGACCCTCGATGTGCTGGCCCACGCCAAGCGCCATCGTCCGGACGTGCTCACCAAAACCAGCCTGATGCTCGGCCTGGGCGAGACCGACGACGAAGTTCTCGAGGCAATGGAAGATATGCGCGCCGTGGGCGTGGATATCCTCACCCTTGGCCAGTACCTGCAGCCGACCCGCAATCACCTGCCGGTAAAGCGCTGGGTGAGCCCGGACGAATTCAACCGGTTCCGCGAGATCGGCCTGCAGATGGGCTTCATGGAAGTGGCGGCCGGCCCTCTGGTGCGCTCCAGCTATCGGGCGGACAAGGTGTTCGAGAAGAACAACCTGGGTCTGGCAGCGCCAGTACCGGTACCCGGTCAGCAGACCGACAACAATCTGATTCCTGCCCTCAACGTCAATTGACGTTGCGGGTCGTGCCTTGGGCTGACCCTGAGCAGGCAGTGGGCTGAAGCGGATCGCCGCCCTGCCCACCCTACCGGCTGATCACCTGGGTATCGCTGCACTAGAGGTGCGAAGTTTACTGCCCATATCCCAAACGCTGACGAAGAGCCTGCTCAAGACGCTGGGCGACCTCATCGAACAACGGCGGCGTGCCCAGCTGATCCTTGAGCTGCGTCATCTTCAAGCCGGCATAACCGCACGGGTTGATACGCTGGAAGGGCGCCATGTCCATATCCACGTTGAGTGCCAGGCCATGGAACGAGCAGCCTCGGCGTACCCGCAAGCCTAGCGAAGCGATCTTGTCACCACTGACATACACCCCTGGCGCATCCGCCTTCGGCGCGGCTTCGACACCGTAGCTGGCCAACACCTCGACCAGGGCCTGCTCCATGGTCGTGACCAGCTCACGCACCCCCAGATCCAGACGGCGCAGATCCAGCATCAGGTACGCAACCAACTGGCCGGGGCCGTGGTAAGTCACCTGGCCACCGCGCTCTACCTGGATTACCGGGATGTCGCCGGGCGCCAGCAAATGCTCGGGCTTGCCGGCCTGCCCCTGGGTGAACACCCGCGGGTGCTGCAGCAACCAGATCTCGTCAGGCGTGGCGTCGTCGCGCTCGGCCGTCAGCTTGCGCATCGCCTCGAGGGTCGGCAGGTAATCCACCACCCCGAGGTGACGCACGATAAGGTCGGCTGTCGCCACTACAGCACCATGTGCACGCGGCCGGTGGCACGCAGGTCGACATGGATCGCCTGCAACTGCTCGACACCGGTGGCGGTGATCAGCACCTGTACGGACAGGAAACGACCGTTGCGACTGTCGCGGGTCACCAGGGTATCGGCGTCGAGATCCGGCGCATGGCGCTGGATGACCTCGATCACCAGATCACTGAAGCCGTCACCGGCTTCGCCGATCACCTTGATCGGGTAGTTCGGGCAGGGGAATTCGATTTTCGGAGCTTGAACGTCGGTGTCGGTCATGGCAATTACTGCAGGCGTCTCGCCTGTCCAATGCAAGACGCCCCTATGCGGGGCGTCCTTGTGTAAGGGTTGGGTTCAATTGAACAACCCGTAGAAGAACAGTCGAATGCTATCCCACAGGCTGCGGAAGAAGCCACCTTCCTCGACAGCTTCCAGCGCCACCAGATCGGCACTGTGCACCACCTGATCACCCATCTTCACCTCGACCTTGCCGATCACGTCACCTTGAGCGATCGGGGCAATGATCTGCGGGTTGAAGGTCATGCTGGCCTGCAGCTTCTCCAGCTGGCCTTTCGGCAGGGTCAGGGTCAGATCCTGAGCCAAACCAGCCTTGACCTGAGAGGCCTGGCCTTTCCAGACCGGCGCCTGAGCCAGCTCGGTGCCCTTCTGATAGAAGGTGCGGGTTTCGAAGAAACGGAAACCATAGGTCAGCAGCTTCTGGGTTTCAGCGGCCCGGGAGCTCTCGCTGTCGGTACCGAATACCGAGGTGATCATCCGCGCGCCATCGCGTACGGCCGAGGCTACCAAACAGAAGCCGGCTTCATTGGTGTGGCCGGTCTTCAGACCGTCGACAGTACGGTCGCGCCACAGCAGCAGGTTGCGGTTGGGCTGCTTGATGTTGTTCCAGAGGAATTCTTTCTGCGAGTAGATGGCGTAGTGGTCGGCATCCTCATTGATGATCGCGCGAGCCAGAATCGCCATGTCGTGGGCGCTGGAGTAGTGCTCAGGATGCGGCAGGCCGGTGGAGTTCATGAAATGACTGTTTTTCATGCCCAGACGCTCGGCGGTAGCGTTCATCATGTCGGCGAAGGCGTCTTCACTGCCGGCGATGTGCTCGGCAATGGCGATGCTGGCATCGTTGCCGGACTGAATGATGATGCCGTGCAACAGGTCATCGACCGTGGCCTGGCTGTTCACCGGCAGGAACATGGTGGAGCCACCCGAAGCGGCACCGCCCGTGCGCCAGGCATGCTCACTGATGGTGACCATGTCCTGTTCGCCGATCTTGCCGTTGCGAATTTCCAGGGTGGCGATGTAGGCGGTCATCAGCTTGGTCAGGCTGGCAGGCGGCAGGCGCTCGTCGCCATTGTTCTCGACCAGGACGTTGCCACTGGCACCATCCATCAGCACATAGGACTTGGCTGCCAGTTGTGGCGGAGCCGGCAACGGCGCCTGGTTGGCCCAGGCGCTGGAGGCGCCGAGCAGCATAAGTGACAGGAAGATGCGTTGCGCGAAGCTGGTGATTTTCATCCGTCTCTCTAGATCGCTGATGGTCGAACAGGCCCTTGCGGGCAAATATGAAATGTCATCGCCGCACGCTGGCGGCGATTCACTGCTTAGTCAGGCGGCGGGCCGATAAGTTGCCAACGCCGAAGGGCTGTGCCCCTCAGTCCGCCTTGACCAGAGTCGCTTGCCCGAGATTGGCCACGCGAATGCTGTCACGCACTCGCTCAGCCTCGCCCTGGCTGTTGATCGGGCCCAGTCGCACGCGGTGCAATATCTGCTGGTTGCGCACCACTGAGTTGATGAACACCGGGGCAGTCACCGATTCGCTCAACTTGGCCTTGAGGAGCTCCGCAGCGTCGGGATTGGCGAAGGCTCCCACTTGGAGATACAGGCCAGACGCTGCGGCTGAAGCGTTTTTTTTTGAGTCGATCTGTACCGGCACGGTGGCGGCGGCATGCTGTTGCGGCGGCGGCGAGTACTGCTCTACCGGGGCACTGGCCAGCTGCAACTGGGCCGCCTGGGCGGGCTGAACCTTGGCCATCTGCGGCTGCGCCATCATCATCGGCACCGGACGCCCCTGCTGAGCCCACCACTCGGTCGGGTCGATACCTTCCACGCGAACCTGAGCGGTGCCCTTCTCGGCGTAACCGAGCTTCTTGGCGGCAGCGAAGGACAGATCGATGATGCGATCGGAATAGAACGGCCCACGGTCGTTGACCCGCAGGATCACGGTCTTGCCGTTCTCCAGGTTGGTCACTCGCACGTAGCTGGGCAGCGGCAAGGTCTTGTGCGCGGCGGTCATGCCGTACAGGTCGTAGGATTCGCCGTTGGCGGTAGCCTGGCCGTGGAACTTGGTGCCGTACCAGGAGGCTGGGCCGGTCGCGGTATAGCGGCGGGCATCGGCGATCGGGTAGTACTGCTTGCCGAATACCACATAAGGGCTGGCCTTCACCGGGCCGTAATGCGGCATGGGGATGGCGTCCTGGATCTTCGAGACGTCGACATCCCACCAGGGCGCACCGTCCTTGTGCGGGCGGTTGAAATCGGATGGCCCGGAAATCGAACCACCGGAAGATGGCACCGGCGCGGTGCCTGTCGGCGCACGGCTGGAGGAACAGCTCGCCAGCAGCAGCGCAACGATGCCGCACACGGCCAGTTTGAATGGCAACCCCGTCATTGATTGGCACCTCGGGCCTGAACCAGCAACTCGGACAACTGATTGACCGCCATGGCATACATCACGCTGCGGTTGTAGCGGGTAATAACATAGAAGTTGGGTTGGCCAATCCAGTACTCGGCGCCTTCTGCGCCTTCGAGGCGGAACGCGGTTACCGGCAGATCATCGGCCAGCTCGTCGTTGCTCGACCAACCCAAAGTGCGCAGTTCGGCCACGTTCTTTTCCGGATCGAGGCCGGTACTCAGGCCCTGATCGACCTGCTCCCCCTCGACCGTGGCAAGGCTCGCCACCGGCTGCCCCGGCTGCCAGTTGTGACGCTTGAAATAGCTGGCAACGCTGCCGATGGCATCCACCGGGTTGCTCCAGATGTTGATGTGGCCATCGCCGTCGAAGTCCACCGCATAGGCGCGGAAACTGCTCGGCATGAACTGCGGCAGGCCCATGGCGCCAGCGTAGGAACCTTTCAGGCTGGCCGGATCGACCTGCTCTTCACGGGTCAGCATGAGGAACTCGCGCAGCTCCTTGCGAAAGAATGGCGCACGCGGCGGGTAATCGAAGGCCAGGGTGGACAGCGCATCGATGACCCGGTAGCTGCCGGTGTTGCCGCCGTAAGACGTCTCTACGCCGATGATGGCGACGATGATCTCGGCAGGTACGCCGTATTCTTTTTCGGCGCGCGCCAGGGCTTCGGCGTGTTCGTTCCAGAACGCCACGCCCTTATTGATACGAGCGTCGGTAATGAAGATCGGCCGATATTCCTTCCACGGCTTGACCCGCTCTGCCGGACGCGAAATGGCGTCGAGAATCGCCTGTTTGCGCTCCACACCGGAGAACAGCGTACTCAGTTGCTCGCTGGCAAACCCGTAATCACGAGTCATCTCGGTGATGAACTCGCCGACCTGCGGCGAATTCGCATATTCGTTGGCAGCCATCACCTGTGGAGCCCCAAGCAGGCCGGCGACCGCCAGCCAATGTGCATGTCGTGCGGCCCAGCCACGCAAAATCTGCATTGAATTCATAACCCCAATCAAGCCTGAGCAATCCACTTACGGTGCGTGTGGATGGACATCAGAATTCCGAAACCCGACAACAACGTAATCAAAGACGTGCCGCCATAACTGATAAACGGCAGCGGCACACCCACTACCGGCAACAAACCACTGACCATGCCGATATTGATGAAGACATAGACAAAGAAGGTCATGGTCAGACCGCCGGCGAGCAGCTTACCGAACAGCGTCTGCGCTTGCACGGTAATCACCAGACCGCGCGCAATCAACAGAATGTACAAAAGCAGCAACAGACAGACACCAATCAGGCCAAATTCTTCGGCCAAAACGGCAATGATAAAGTCCGTGTGGCTCTCCGGCAAAAAGTCCAGGTGCGACTGGGTACCAAGCAGCCAGCCCTTACCGAACACGCCGCCCGAGCCGATCGCCGCCTTGGACTGGATGATGTTCCAGCCCGCGCCCAACGGATCGCTCTCCGGATTGATGAAGGTCAGCACCCGGCGCTTCTGGTAGTCGTGCATGACGAAAAACCACATCGCCACGGCAATCGGCGCAATGGCGGCGACGGCGCCGGCAATCCAGCGCCATTGCAGCCCGGCCATGAACAGCACAAAGGCGCCGGAGGCGAGAATCAACATCGAAGTGCCCAGATCCGGCTGCAGCAGGATCAGCACGAACGGTGTGACGATCAGCCCGAGACTGACGCAAACGTGCTTGAAGCTCGGCGGCAGGCTGCGCTTGGCCAGGTACCATGCCATGGTCGCCGGCATCAGGATCTTCATGAACTCCGACGGCTGGAAGCGGATCACCCCGGGGATGTTGATCCAGCGCGTGGCGCCCATGGCGTTGTGGCCCATGACGTCCACCACCACCAGCAGGCCGACGCCGCACAGGTAGCCCAGCGGCACCCAGCGGGCCATGAAGCGTGGTTCGAACTGGGCGATCACCACCATCGCCACCAGACCGATGCCAAAGGAGGAGGCCTGCTTCATCAGCAGATCGACGTTCTTGCCGCTGGCCGAATAAAGGATGAACAGGCTGCCGGTGGCGAGCAGCAACAGCAGCAGCAACAGAATGCCGTCGATGTGCAGGCGCTGCAGCAGGCTGGAGCGACGACGCAGAACGTCGTCGGTGGAAAGCGTGCGGTCGAAGCTACCGGTCAGGCTCATCGATGCTTCACCTCTGCGTTGAGCGGTGCCGAGGCACCTGGCGTAGCGTATTCGGCCTTGAGTTGACCGTTCTCGTCGAGCAGCCAGGCATCCATCACCTGCTTGACCACCGGCGCGCCCACAGCGCCGCCCGACTCACCGTTCTCGACCATCACCGCCACCACGATCTGCGGGTTCTCGGCCGGGGCGAAGGCGACGAACAAGGCATGGTCACGATGACGCTCCTGCACCTTGTTGCGGTCGTACTTCTCGCCCTGCTTGATCGCCACCACCTGGGCGGTACCGCTCTTGCCGGCGATGCGATAGGCGGCACTGTCGCCCACCTTGCGCGCCGTACCCCGAGCGCCGTGCATCACCTGCTCCATGCCCAGTCGCGCGTAATCCCAGGTCTTGGGATCGCGCAGCAGGATATCGGGAATCGGATTGTCGTCGAGAGGCATCTTGCCATCGACGCTCTTGGCCAGGTGCGGGCGAATCCACTTGCCGCGACTGGCCACCAGCGCCGTGGCCTGGGCCAGTTGCAGCGGCGTGGTCTGCATGTAGCCCTGACCGATCCCCAGAATCAGCGTTTCGCCGGGGTACCAGGGCTGGCGGTAACGGGCGCGCTTCCAGTCGCGCGACGGCATCAGGCCGGCGGTTTCCTCGAACATGTCCAGCGATACCCGCTGACCGAGGCCGAAACGGCTCATGTAGTCGTGCAGCCGGTCGATACCGAGCTTGTGCGCCAGATCGTAAAAGTAGGTGTCGTTCGAGCGGGCAATGGCCAGGCTCAAATCTACCCAGCCATCGCCAGTGCGGTTCCAGTTGCGGTACTTGTGGCTATGGTTGGCCAGTTGGTAGAAGCCGGGGTCGAACACGCGCGAAGTCGGCGTGATCACGCCAGCATCCAGACCCGCCACGGCCACCATTGGCTTGATCGTCGAGCCCGGCGGGTAGAGGCCGCGCAACACGCGGTTGTACAACGGCCGATCGATGGAATCGCGCAGGTCGGCGTAGGCCTTGAAGCTGATGCCGGTGACGAACGGATTGGGGTCGAAGCTGGGCTGGCTGACCATGGCCAGCACCTCGCCGGTCGACGGCTGGATTGCCACCACCGAGCCACGCCGACCACCCAGTGCATTCTCGGCAACCTCCTGCAGGTGCACGTCCAGGGTCAGCACGATGTCCTTGCCGGGCAGCGGGTCGGTGCGATTGAGCACGCGTAACACGCGGCCGCGGGCGTTGGTCTCGACCTCTTCGTAACCGACCTTGCCGTGCAACTGATCTTCGTAGAAACGCTCGATGCCGGTCTTGCCGATATGGTGAGTACCGCTGTACTCCACCGGGTCGAGCTCCTTGAGCTCGCGCTCGTTGATGCGTCCCACGTAACCGACCGAGTGGGCGAAATGCTCGCGCTGCGGATAGTGGCGCACCAACTGGGCCACCACCTCGACGCCAGGCAGGCGGAACTGGTTCACCGCCAGCCGGGCGATCTGCTCTTCACTGAGCTCGAACAGCACCGGCACCGGCTCGAACGGCCGCCGCCCCTGGCGTACACGCCTCTCGAACAATTCGCGATCATCGGGGGTGAGCTGCAGCACCTCGACGATCACGTCCAGCACCTGCTCCCAGTCACCGGCACGCTCGCGGGTAAGGGTCAGACTGAAGCTGGGCCGGTTGTCGGCAATGATCACCCCGTTGCGGTCGTAGATGAGCCCGCGGTTCGGCGGGATCGGCTGCACGTGGATGCGATTGTTCTCCGCCAGCGTGGAGTGGTACTCGTACTGGATCACCTGCAGGTAATACATGCGGGCGATCAGCGCCAGGGTCAGCACCAGAAAAAGCACGCCACCGACCAGCGTGCGTCTGCGGATGAGGCGCGCGTCCTTTTCGTGGTCTTTGAGGCGAATCGGCTGGGGCATCGGGATCGCTGACTACTTGTGATAAGGGTGACCGGACAACACCGTCCAGGCACGATAAATCTGTTCGCCGACCAGTATCCGTACCAGCGGGTGAGGCAAGGTCAATGGCGACAGCGACCAGCGCTGTTCGCTACGCGCCTGGACTTCCGGCGCCAGCCCTTCCGGGCCGCCGACCATGAGATTGACGGTGCGCGAATCCAGGCGCCACTTGTCGAGTTCGACCGCCAATTGCTCGGTACTCCAGGGCCGCCCTTCGACTTCCAGGGTGACGATGCGTTCCCCGGGCTGCACCTTGGCCAGCATGGCTTCGCCTTCCTGGCGGATCATCCGCACCACGTCGGCGTTCTTGCCGCGCGTGGTCAGGGGAATTTCCAGCAGTTCCAGGGACAGCTCGGACGGCATGCGTTTGGCATACTCCTGCCAGCCGTCTTCGACCCAACGCGGCATGCGCGAGCCGACCGCAATCAGTTTGATGCGCACGACAGCCGGCCCTTACTCGCGCTCGATGCCTTGCTGCGCACGGCTCTGCTCGGCGCCCTGCCACAGACGTTCCAGGTCATAGAACTGGCGAGCGGTAGGCAGCATCACGTGAACGACGATATCGCCCAGGTCGAGCAGTGCCCATTCGCCGCTGTCCAGGCCTTCGCTGCCGATCGGCCGCACGCCCTGCTCCTTGGTCTTTTCCAGCACGTTGTCGACCAGCGACTTGACGTGACGGCTGGAGGTGCCGCTGGCGATCACCATGTAATCGGTGATGCTGGTCTTCTCGCGCACATCGATGGTGGTGATGTCCTGCGCCTTGATCTCTTCCAGTGCTGCGATGGCCACTTTGACCAGGTCTTCACTGTGCATGGTTTGCTTCGTCATAACTAACTCGTTTGCCTCGTGTTCGATTTACCCACGGTACAGTCCATGGGCATTGATATAAGCCAGTACCGCATCGGGCACCAGAAAGCGCACCGATCGGCCGCTCACCAGCAGCGAACGGATCTGGGTGGCAGACACCGCCAGCGGTGTCTGCCAGATGAAAGAAATCTGCCCCGCCGGCCCGTCGAGCGCCAGTGGGTCGGCAATATTGCGTGCCGCCAGCAGGTCACGCAGCGGCTCGCTCGCCTCGCTGTCGGCATCCGGGCGCTGCAGCACCAGAATATGACAGTGGCGCAGCAGCTCGTCCCAACGGTGCCAGGCTGGCAAACCGCAAAAGGCATCCCAGCCCAGAATCAGAAACAACTGATCATCCGCTGCCAGTTCGCCCCGCAGCGACTCCAGGGTGTCGATACTGTAGGACGGTTTGTCGCGCAGCAGCTCGCGGTCATCCACCTGCAACTGCGGCAATCCCGCCACTGCCTGCTCGACCATCGCCAGGCGATCCTGCGCCCCAACCTGAGGGGTTTCCCGGTGCGGTGGACGTGCACTGGGGATCAGCCGCAGCTCGTCCAGCCCCATGAACTCGACCACCTCCAGCGCTGCGCGCAGATGGCCGATGTGCACCGGATCGAAGGTACCGCCCAACAGTCCGATGCGTTTGCGGCTCGCCATCAGGTGCGCACGTGACCGTCGCCGAATACTACGTACTTCTCGCTGGTCAGCCCCAACAGGCCAACCGGCCCGCGGGCGTGCAGTTTGTCGGTGGAAATACCGATCTCCGCGCCCAGGCCATACTCGAAACCATCGGCGAAACGCGTCGAGGCGTTGACCATCACCGAGCTGGAATCCACCTCGGTGAGGAAGCGCCGCGCATCACTGAAGTTCTCGGTAATGATCGCGTCGGTGTGCTGCGAACCATAGGTGTTGATGTGCTCGATGGCAGACTCCAGCGAGTCGACCACACGGATCGCCAGGATCGGCGCGTTGTACTCGGCATGCCAGTCGTCTTCGCTGGCTTCCAGCACGTCGCTGCCCAGCAGCGCGCGGGTCTGCGCATCGCCGCGCAGTTCGACGCCCTTGTCACGGTAGATGGCGGCCAGCGGCGGCAACACGCGCGCGGCGATATCGACATGCACCAGCAGGGTTTCCATGGTGTTGCACGGCGAGTAACGCTGGGTCTTGGAGTTGTCGCAAACGCGGATGGCCTTGTCGAGGTCAGCGGCGATGTCGACATAAACGTGACAAACCCCGTCCAGGTGTTTGATCACCGGCACCTTGGCTTCACGGCTGATGCGCTCGATCAGGCCCTTGCCGCCACGCGGCACGATCACGTCGACGAACTCGGGCATGGTGATCAGCGCTCCGACGGCGGCACGATCCGTGGTCTCCACGACCTGCACCGCACTGGCCGACAAACCGGCTTCGGCCAGGCCTGCCTGGATGCAGCGGGCGATGGCCTGATTGGAATGAATCGCCTCGGAGCCGCCACGCAGAATGGTGGCGTTGCCCGATTTCAGGCACAGGCTGGCCGCATCGATGGTCACGTTGGGCCGCGACTCGTAGATGATGCCGATCACGCCCAGCGGTACACGCATCTTGCCGACCTGGATGCCGGAAGGCAGGTAACGCATGCCCTGGATCTCGCCGATGGGATCCGGCAGCGTGGCGACCTGACGCAGGCCTTCGATCATGCTGTCGATCACCTTGGGCGTCAGCGCCAGGCGGTCGAGCATGGCCGGTTCCAGGCCGTTGGCGCGGCCGGCGGCCAGATCCAGTTCGTTGGCGGCACTCAGCTCGGCGCGCGCGGCGTCGAGCGCAGCGGCGGCGGCCTGCAGGGCCTGGTTCTTCTGCGCGGTGCTGGCCCGCGCGAGCACGCGCGAAGCCTGGCGGGCGGCGCGGCCCAGGCGGGTCATGTAGTCAAGCACGGACTCGGTCATGGCAACTCAGGTCTGGCAGTTGGAAAAAGTTGCTGATTATAGCGGTCATGCCGCCCCGCGCACAGCGGCGCCTGGCAGAAGGTTGTTTCGAGCTGCAAGCTGCAAGCTGCAAGCCACAAGCTTCAAGTTAAAGGTGAATCGGCGCTCTTCCAGCTTCTGGCTTGAAGCTAATTGCTATGATCTGCCGCGCTTCGCAACATGACAGGAAACCCATTCCCACACGGATGGGTCGAAGCCTGCGTTCTCTCGTCTGAAGGATGCCCACCGATGAGCCAATGGCTCGATAGTCTGACGACCTGGCTCGCGGCCAACCCTCAGTGGCTGGGCCTGGCGATCTTTCTGATCGCCTGCATCGAATGCCTGGCCATCGCCGGCATCATCGTTCCCGGCACGGTGCTGTTGTTCGCCGTTGGCGTGATGGCCGGCAACGGTGCCCTGGGCCTGTGGGAAACCCTGGCGCTGGCGTATTTCGGCGGCCTGCTCGGCGACGCCATTTCCTACGCCCTGGGCCGCTACTTCCATCAGGACATCCGCCGCTTGCCTGGCTTGCGCAGCCACCCCCAGTGGCTCAACGGCGCGCAAACCTACTTCGAACGTTATGGCGTCGCCAGTCTGCTGCTCGGCCGCTACATCGGCCCACTGCGGCCGATGCTGCCAATGGTCGCGGGCATGCTGAGCATGCCGATTGGCCGCTTCATCGCCGTCAGCATGCTGGCCGCCGCTGGCTGGGCAATCGCCTATCTGCTGCCTGGTTGGGCGGCCGGTGCCGCCTTGCGCCTGCCTCTGCCAGCGGGCTTCTGGCCCCAGGCCGCCGTCGTCGCGGCCGGTCTGGCACTGCTCCTGATACTCACCATCCAGAGCAGCCTGCGCGAACAGCACCAGGCCAGCCTGATCGCTGCCGGCCTGGGCGCGATTCTGCTGCTCGCCCTGTTCATCGGCTGGCCGCACCTGATCCAGCTGGATCAGGGCCTGATGACCCTGATCCAGGAGGAGCGCAATCCGCGCTTCGATCATGTGGCGGTACTGATCACCCACTTCGGTGACTTCGACGTGCAACTGGCGGTCGCCATCCTGCTCTGTGTTCTGCTGCTGCTCGCCCGCAAATGGCAGGCCCTGCTGTTCGCCAGTGGCGCCATGCTCAGCACCGCTCTGGCCAATGGCGCCCTCAAGGGACTGTTCGAGCGGGCGCGCCCCGATGTGTTGCTCGAGCCCCTGAGCACCTACAGTTTTCCCAGCGGGCACAGCTCGGCGGCCTTCGCGTTCTTCCTGGTCACGGCCGTGCTTGCCGGCCGCGGGCAACCTGCCCGCCTGCGGCTGACCTGGATACTGCTCGCCTGTCTACCGGCACTCAGCATCGCCCTGTCGCGTGTCTACCTGGGTGTGCATTGGCCGAGCGATATCATCGCCGGCGCCTTGCTGGCCAGCAGCCTGTGCGCACTGAGCCTGGCGCTGATGCAACGCTATGCATCACTGCCTCCGCTGCCGACGAAGGTCTGGGGGGTGGTCGTGCCGAGCTGCGTAGTGCTGCTGACCAGCCTGGCACTGTGGCGGATGTCGGCAGGGGTGGAGATCTACCGCTATTGAGCAGGGCCGTCGCCCTGTAACTGCTCGACCAGATCCTGCAGCATGGCCAGGCGCTGCGCGGCGTCCGGCTCGGCCAGCAAGGCGATCTTCTGCTCGGCGTTGAACGGCAGCAGGTAGCCGAGCTTGTTGGCCAGTTCGGACTGGCTTTCGGCACTGCCGCCCATGTCCAGGCTGGCGACCATCGGGTGTTCGGCCAGCGCGCCAAGCAGCGCCAGCAGATCGGCATGCTCCTCGTCCAGCGGCTGTTGAGGCTCTTCTTCGAGCCATTCGACCTGGGCCAGGGTCAGCTTGTCCGGCAGCACCTGCGCCTGCTTGACGCGAAAACGTCGGCCACCTTGCACCCGGATACCCAGCAGGCCGTTGGGGCGCTGCTGGAAATCGCTGATGATCGCCTCGCAGCCCATCTGGGCGATGCGTTCGGCGGCCTCGCCCACCTCTGCGCCCTCGACGATGCACACCACGCCAAAGCCTTCGCCCTGCTTCATGCAGCGGCTGATCATGTCCAGGTAGCGCGCTTCGAATATCTGCAGATCCAGCACGCAGCCGGGAAACAGGACGGTGTGCAGCGGGAATAAAGGTAGGGTCATTGGGGTTCTCAGTTCAGAAAGACGATAGCCAATGGCAACAGGATGGCAGTGAGCACACCCATCAGGCTCATGGCCAGGGCCGCGAAGGCACCGCACTCCTCGCTCTCCTGCATGGCCCGCGAGGTGCCGACCGCATGGGCGGTCATACCCAGGGCCATGCCCAGGGCAGCGTGATGGCGCACACCGCACCAGCGCAACAGTGACGGCCCGATGATCGCCCCCAGCACACCAGTGATCATCACGAACACCGCAGCCAGCGCGGCCAGGCCGCCGATCTGGCTGGCGACCAGCATGGCAATCGGCGAAGTCACCGACTTGGGCGCCATGCTCATCAGCATATTGTGCTCGGCGCCCAATACCCAGGCCAGGGCGACGCCGAGCGCGGTCGCGACCGCCCCGGCGATCAGCAACGTGAGCACGGTGGGCCAGAATACCTGGCGGATACGCCTGAGGTTGAGGTACAGCGGCACCGCCAGGGCGACGGTAGCCGGGCCGAGAAAAACGGTCAGCGCCTCGGCGCCGGTTTTGTATTCCGTGAAGGTCAACCCGCAGAGCAACAGAATGGCGATGACCAGCATCGTCGACACCAGCACCGGCTGCAGGAATACCCAGCGGGTCTTCTCATAGGCGGCAATCGCCAACTGATAGGCGCCCAGGGTGATGCCCGCGCCAAACAGCGGATGATGGGTCACGGCCATCCAGGCAGCATGCCAGTCGAGCATCATCCTTCCCCCCGACGGCGCGCCTGGCGCTCGATCAGTTTCTGCATCATCCAGCCGGCGAACACCAGGGACAGGATCAACGACAGCACCAACGCACCGATCACCGCCCAGAAATCGGCGACGATCGCCTCGGCGTAGGCCATCACCCCCACAGCCGGCGGCACCAGCAGCAGCGGCAGGTACTTGAGCAGGCTGCTGGCGGCCTGCTGGATCGGCTCGTCGACCTCACCGCGGCAGAGCAGAAACACCACCAACAGCAGCATGCCGAGAATCGGCCCTGGCAGCATCGGTAGAAACAGTGCATTGATTGCCGTGCCAAGCAGTTGGCACAGCACCAGCCAGAACAGGCCACGAAGCAACATGGAAACTCCCCTCAGACGCTGGGCAGGCACCCCAAGCGGGACGCACCACCTTACTAAGGCGGCCATTATAGGCAGGTAACGCAGGTGGCTTAACAGTGTGCGAACGCATGCCACGACGCAGTAGCACGCGCATTTTACCTGCCTGGGCGTCGCCAGACGCTTTACGGCATACTGCCGATATCGCTCACCCGACCTGGACGCCCCGCATGTTCCGCCTCGCGCCTTTGGCCCTGATTCTTTTCCTCACAGCCTGCGGCCAGAGCACACCCTTGCTGCCTCCCGACGCCATCCTGCCCGACGGTTCGCGCTACCACGGCAACGTGGTCGATGGCCTGTTGCAGGGCAAAGGGCGCCTGGATTACGCCGACGGCAGTTGGTTCATCGGCCACTTCCTCGATGGCCAGCGCCATGGTGCCGGTGAGTGGCATGGCGCCAACGGCGAACATTATGTTGGCGAATTCAGCGCGGGCAGTTTCGACGGCCAGGGCACGCTGAAGAATGCCGACGGCAGCCAATACAGCGGCGGTTTCGCCAACGGTCGTTTCAGTGGCGAAGGGACTCTGGAGGAAGCCGGGCAGATCTACCGTGGACAATTCCGTGATGGCCGCTTCCACGGTCTGGGCACTCTGGAGCAGGCAGACGGCAGTCGTTTCCAGGGCCGCTTCGTAAAAGGCCTGCCGGATGGCCAGGGCGTGCGCGAGGACGAACTCGGTAACCAACTCTCCGGCCATTTCGCGGGCGGCCAGCTCAAAGGCGCCGGCAACTACCGCAGCAGCGAAGGCGATAGCTACGACGGCGAATTGCAGGACAGCCTGTTCCACGGCAAGGGCCGCTATCAGAGCGTGACGGGCGATATCTGGAGCGGTACTTTCGTAGAAGGCTCCCTCAGCGGCCAGGGCGAATACACCGGCAGCGACGGCAGCCGCTATCAGGGACAATTCAGGGATTGGCGCTACCAGGGTGAAGGCCGCCTGCAACAGGCGGATGGCAGTCGCTTCGATGGCCGCTTCACCAATGGTCGCTTCCACGGCGAAGGCACTTTGACCCTGGCCGACGGCACACGCCAACAGGGCACCTGGCAACGCGGCCTGCGGGTACGTGACGAAAACGGCCAGGCCCTACCGGATCCGCTCGAAATCGGCCTGTTGAAACAGGGCGAGCTGCTCGACCAGGCCATCACTGCGCTGCCACAGTCCACCCCACGCAGCGAACTCTATGCCCTGACGCTGGCCGGCGACGGCAAGCAGAGCGTGTTCCTGCGCGAAGCCGACTATGTCGCAAACCTGCTCTCCGAGCGTTTCTCCGCCTATGGTCGCATCACCCTGGCCAACCATCGCGACCACTTGGCCGACCGCCCGCTGGCGACCCGGGAAAACCTGCGCCGCGCCGTGCAGGCCATCGCCGAGCGCAGCGGCCCGGAAGACTTGGTGTTCATCTACCTGACCAGCCACGGTTCGCGCGGCCATGAACTGAACCTGGATCAGCCACGCCTGCAGCTGGCCGATCTGCCCGCCGACGAGTTGGCCACGCTGTTGCAACCGCTGGCCGACCGGCACAAGGTGGTGGTGATTTCCGCCTGCTACTCCGGAGGCTTCATCCCGGCCCTGAAGGACGACAAGACCCTGCTGATGACCGCCGCACGCGCTGACCGGGTGTCGTTCGGCTGCTCCGAAGAAGCCGACTTCACCTATTTCGGTCGGGCGCTGTTCGCCGAGGCGCTGCAGCAGACGGACGACCTGCAACGCGCGTTCGATCTGGCCAGCGCTGCCGTCGCAGAACGCGAACAGACCGATGGTTTCGAGCCGTCCGAGCCGCAGATATGGGCTCCGCCTGCCGTACTGAAGCACTGGAATGCACTGCGTCAGCAACCAAGCGAAGCGGCCGTGAACGATAAATCGGCCGCAGCTCCCTAAATCAGGGTCTGTTGGCGTTTCAGCGCAAGCCGCGTTGAAACGTCAACGGATCCTATGTCTGTAGGAAAAATCACCGAGTGCAGGTACTTTTCGTACAGAGCCAAGAATCGAAACAGCAGTCGAGGATCGACCATGTACCTGACACCCCAGCACATTCTTCTGGCAGGCGCCTCCGGCATGACCGGCGAGCACCTGCTGGATCGCTTGCTCAACGAACCCACCGTCGAGCGTGTGCTGGCTCCGAGTCGCAGGCCGCTGGCCGAACATCCCCATCTGGAAAACCCGGTCGGGGAACTGCTCGACCTGTTGCCCACGCTCAATGGCCCGGTGAATACCGCCTTCTGCTGCCTGGGCAGCACCATCAAACAGTCGGGATCGCAAGATGCCTTCCGCGCGGTCGATCACGATCTGGTGGTGGCGTTCGCCAAGCGCGCCCTGGAGCTGGGCGCGCGGCATCTGCTGGTGGTCAGCGCTATCGGTGCCGACCCGCGTTCCTCGGTGTTCTACAACCGCATCAAGGGCGAAACCGAGGAAGCCCTCAAAGCGCAGGGCTGGCCGCAACTGACCCTGGCTCGCCCTTCCCTGCTGCTTGGCCCGCGCAACGAGTTCCGCCTCGGCGAGCGCCTGGCAGCACCGTTCATGCGCTGGCTGCCAGGCAAGCACCGCGCCATCGACGTGACCGCCCTGGCCCGTGCACTGTGGCGCCTGGCCCTCGAAGAAGACCAGGGCCTGCGCGTGGTCGAGTCGGACGAACTGCGCCGCCTGGGCCGCTGAGGGCGACCTTCATAGCCGGGCGCGCGGGTCGAGCGGATCGATCATCCCGGCGACGATGGCCATGCCCACCAGATCGGCGAGGCGTTCGGCCTGCATGCGCTTCATCACCCGCGCCCGATACAGGTCGACGGTCTTCACGCTGATCGCCAGTTGCTCGGCGATTTCGCGGTTGGTGTAGCCCTGCACCAGCGGCAGCAACACGTCACGCTCGCGCGGGGTGAGGCTGGCCAGGCGTTCCTGCAACTGGCTGTAGCCGCTGCTGCCGGAGCGCCTGGCGTCGATGCTGCTGAGCGCCTGCTGCACGCTGTCGAGCAGCAGTTGCTCGTTGTAGGGCTTTTCGATGAAGTCGCGGGCGCCGGCCTTGAACGCCCGCACCACGATCGGCACGTCGGCATGACCGCTGACGAAGATCACCGGCAGGTCGAGGCCGCGGGCGCGCATTTCCTCCTGCACGTTCAGCCCGCCCATGCCGGGCATGCGCACGTCGAGCAGCACGCAGGCGTTGAGGCTGGCGTCGCAGGCCTCGAGAAAGGCACGGCCGCTGGTGAAGGGCACAGCCTTGAGACCGACCGATTCGAACAGCCAGACGGTCGAGTCGAGCATGCCCTGGTCGTCGTCGACCACATAGACCAGTTGTTGCTGTTGCAGGGTCATCCGTTATTCCTCTTATTGTTTTCCGCGATCCCTGGCAGGCGGCCGCCGCCGCTGCCAGGGGCCTGTCTCATGCATCCACGTCGTCGCTGCGTGCTGGCGGCAGGCGACAGGTCAGGCACAGGCCGCCGCCCGGATACGGCCGGGCCTCCAGCGCGCCGCCGAAGCCCTCGACGATGCTGCGGCTCATCGACAGCCCGAGCCCCAGGCCATCCGGCTTGCTGGTGTAGAACGGGGTGAAGATCCGCTGCAGTTCGTCCTCGCCAAGCCCCGGCCCCTGGTCGCAGACCCTGACGTGCAGGGCGCCGTCGGCCGCTGCCGTGGCCTCCAGCAGGATATCCGAGGCCTGACCCGGGTGCGCCTCGCGGTTGGCGTCGATGGCGTTGCGCAGCAGGTTGAGCAGCACCTGCTCCAGCAGCACCCGGTCGGCGTACACCGTTGGCAGGCCGGCCGGCAAGCGCTCCTGGATCAGCACCTGGCTGGCGCCGGCCTCCCAGGCGCACAGGCGCACCGCCTCGCGCGCCACTTCGGCCACGTCGAGCGCCTGCATGCGCCGCTGGCCCTTGCGCAGGAAGGCGCGCAGCCGCTTGATCACCGCGGAGGCGTGGTTGGCGTGTTCGGTGATGCGCAGCAGGCCCTGGGCCACGCGCTCGACGGCCTGCGGGTTGCGGCCCAGGGACTGCAGGTAGCGCTGGCTGGCGCTGGCGTAATTGACCACGGCGGCCAGCGGCTGGTTGATTTCATGGGCGATGCCCGAGGCCAGCTCGCCCAGGGTCACCAGGCGCGCGGTATGCGCCAGCTCGTCCTGGTGCCGGCGCTGCTGCGCCTCGCGCAGTTCGCGCTCGGTCATGTCGCGCGCCACCAGCGAGTAGTAGCGTTCGCCTCCCGCCGCCCGGTGCGCCAGCAGCACCAGCGAGACCGGCACCGAGACGCCGCCGTGCAGCGGCTGCAGGCGGCAGTCGTCGCTCCACACCCCGGTTCGCTCGGCGGCGCTCCAGCCGGCGTGCCGCAGGCGCTGCAGGTCGTCGCTGGCGAATAGCTCGGCGAGCGTCGGCATCGCCTGTCCGTCGCCAAGTTCGAGCATGCGCCGGGCGGCCGGATTGAGGTAGGTGACCCGGCCCTCGGGGTCGAGGAACAGCACCGGGTCGGTGTTGGCTTCCACCACTTCGGCCAGGCGCCGCTTGTTCTCTTCGGCCTGCACCCGCGCGGTGATGTCCCGCGATACGCTGACCACCTCGACCACCGCGCCGGTATAGGTTTCGCGGATGGCCCGGCTGGCGGTCTCGAACCAGAGATAGTGGCCGTCGCGGTGGCGGATGCGGAAGGTCATGGTGTGGTAGCCGTCCTGCTCCAGCGCATCGCGGGCGCGCTGCACCAGTTGCGCCAGATCCTGGGCATGGAACAGGCCCTGGGCCGGCCGCCCGCGCAGCGACTCCGGCCAGTAGCCGAGCAGCGTCCAGGACGCTGGCGACGCATCGAGGAAACGCCCGTCCGGGGTGTGCCGGGAAATCAGGTCGGTGGTGTTCTCGGTGATCAGCCGGTACAGGCGCCGCGCCTTGGCCGCCTCGCGCTCAGCGCCAATCTCCCGGGTGGCGTCGCGGCAGCGGGCCAGCACCCGGTTCTCCTGCGGGTCGGGAATGAAGACCCAGATCAGGATGCGTTCCCCACACTCGGCCTCCACCTCCTCGATGGCCCGCCGCTGCGCCAGGCAGGCGCGCACCAGCGAGCGGTGGTTCACCGGCAGGAAGCCCGCCACCTCGTTCAACGGCCGCTCGGCGAGCAGCGCCAGCAGCGCGGCATTCAGCTCCAGCGGGCGCGCCCGGGCGTCCAGCAGCAGGCTCGGCTGCGGATCGTGGCCCAGCAACGGCGAACCGCGCAGCAGGCCGTTGGCCATGGCCAGCAGGGTGCCCAGCAGTTCCGCCACCCAGCCCAGCCAGTCGAGGCTCACGCCTTCGTGCACCTCGACCAGCAGCAGCCCGGCCTGGCCCGGCTGCAGCGCCAGGTCGAACACCTGGCCATGGCTGATGGCCGCGCGGCGCAGGCGGCCGGACAGCCAGCAGTCGAGCAGGCGCAGCCGATCCAGGGCGATCCGCCCCTCGTCGGCCAGCCGCTCGAACAGCGCCTGGTCGCTGGCCTGCATGGGATCGCCCTGGCCCGGCGGCAGGTGCTGGGCGCTGCCCTCGTGGCTGTAGATACGCGCGCCTTCCTGCCAGCTCAGGTAGAACGCCTGGCGCACCTCGGGGCAGCCGCGCAGCGCCTGGCACAGGGCGTCGGCGCGGGCCGCCAGCGGCACGCCTTCACGCTGCAGGCGCAACCAGGTATGCAAGCGAACCGGGGTATGAGTCATCGGGGCTCCTGTCTCGAAGGGAGCCCAGCATATCGCCACGCCGCGCGGATGGCTGTATACATTCAGCACGACGCCATCAAATATAGTAGATATACTATAATACTCAGGTACTACTTCCATACACGGCCGAGATTGATATATAAAGCACCCTGAATACCTAACCGAGCTCCCGGAACAGCCGAGGAGCATCGGACATAAAGAGCTAACAATCAGCCACCGGGTGCCCAGCATGTCGATCTTTGAACAGGGTCTCGCCCCTGCCGCCGTGAACCATATCGCCCTGTCTCCGCTCAGCTTCATCGAGCGTACCGCCAGCGTCTATCCGAACTACCCCGCCGTGATCCACGGCTCGATCCGCCGCAACTGGGCCGAGACCTACGTCCGTTGCCGGCGCCTGGCGTCGGCCCTGGCCGGACGCGGCATCGGCAAGGGCGATACGGTGGCGGTGATGCTGCCGAACATCCCCGCCATGCTCGAGGCACATTTCGGCGTGCCGATGATCGGCGCGGTGCTCAACACCCTCAACGTGCGCCTGGATGCCGAGGCCATCGCCTTCATGCTGCAGCACGGCGAGGCCAAGGTGCTGATCGCCGACCGCGAGTTCTTCGACGTGATCCACGCCGCCATCGGCATGCTCGACCACCCGCCGCTGGTGATCGACGTGGACGATCCCGAGTACGGCGAAGGCCAGGCGGTCAGCGACCTCGACTACGAAGCGCTGCTGGCCGAAGGCGACCCGCAGTTCGCCTGGTCGTGGCCGGGCGACGAATGGGACGCCATCTCGCTCAATTACACCTCCGGCACCACCGGCAACCCCAAGGGCGTGGTCTACCACCACCGCGGCGCCTTCCTCAACGCCATGGGCAACCAGATGACCTGGGCCATGGGCAACCACCCGGTGTACCTGTGGACCCTGCCGATGTTCCACTGCAACGGCTGGTGCTACCCCTGGACCATCACCGCGCTGGCCGGCGTGCACGTGTTCCTGCGCCGGGTCGACCCGCAGAAGATCCTCACCCTGATCCGCGACGAGCAGGTCACCCACCTGTGCGGCGCGCCCATCGTGCTCAATGCCCTGGTGAACATGCCGGCCGAGGCCAAGGCGGCCATCGACCATCCGGTTCAGGCCATGGTCGCCGGTGCCGCGCCGCCGGCCAAGGTGATCGGCGCCGTGGAGGAAATGGGCATCAAGGTCACCCACGTCTATGGCCTCACCGAGGTCTACGGCCCGGTCACCCTGTGCGCCTGGCACGCCGAGTGGGACGAGCTGCCGCTGGAGCAGCGCGCCGAGATCAAGGCCCGCCAGGGGGTGCGCTACCCGACCCTGGAGGGGGTGATGGTCGCCGACCCCAAGACCCTCGAACCGACTCCGCGCGACGGCCAGACCATCGGCGAGATCTTCATGCGCGGCAACACCGTGATGAAGGGCTACCTGAAGAATCCCAGCGCCACCGCCGAAGCCTTCGAGGGTGGCTGGTTCCACACCGGCGACCTGGCCGTGTGCCACCCGGACGGCTACGTGGAAATCAAGGATCGGCTCAAGGACATCATCATCTCCGGCGGCGAGAATATCTCCACCATCGAGGTCGAGGGCGTGCTCTACCGCCACCCGGCGGTGCTGGAAGCGGCCGTGGTCGCCCGCCCCGACGAGAAGTGGGGCGAGACGCCATGCGCCTTCATCACCGCCAAGGCCGACCAGCAGGGCGTGCGCGAAGCCGACATCATCGCTTTCTGTCGCGAGCACCTGGCCAGCTTCAAGGTGCCACGCACGGTGGTCTTCACCCAATTGCCGAAGACCAGCACCGGCAAGATCCAGAAGTTCGTCCTGCGCGACATGGCCAGGGCCCTCTGAGGCGCAGCGCAAACAACCGAAAACAGCGCTGAAAGGCTGGAAGCGGCACGACAAGCGGCACGAAGCCGCTGGAAAGCCGGTTTTTTCCGTCCAAGCGCCTTTTATCGAATGACCACAGCGTGTCGGCCCGCCACCCGCGGCGGGCCTGGCTACAACAAAAACAAAGGAGCCGCACAATGAACCGACCCGAACTGTCCCACGCGCAGAGTTGCGAGCGCATCCGCGCCAACCCCAAGTTCCAGGCACTGGCGCGCAGCCGCGCGCGGCTGGCCTGGTCGCTGACCGCCCTGGTGCTGGGCGGCTACTACCTGTTCATGCTGGTGGTGGCGTTCGCCCCGCAGTGGCTGCATGCGCCGCTGGGCAGCGGCAGCCAGCTGACCGTCGGCATCCCCGCCGCCGCCGCGGTCATCGTGCTGTCCTGGCTGCTCACCGGCTGGTACGTGCGCGTCGCCAACACCCGTTTCGACGCGCTCGGCGCCGAACTGCTGGAGGATCTGCAATGAACCGCCGCCTCCTCATCGGCAGCGCCGCCCTGCTCGGCCTGCTGCCACTGGCCGCCAGCGCCGCGCCGGCGCTGGCCGACAAGCAGCCGCTGAACCTGCACGCCATCGCCATGTTCTTCGTGTTCGTCATGGGCACCCTGGCGATCACCTGGTGGGCCGCGCGGCAGACCAAGTCCACCTCCGACTTCTACACCGCCGGCGGCGGCATCAGCGGCTTCCAGAACGGCCTGGCGATCGCCGGCGACTACATGTCCGCCGCCACCCTGCTGGGCCTGTCCAGCCTGGTGTTCGCCAGGGGCTACGACGGCTTCATCTACACCGTGGCGTTCTTCGTCGGCTGGCCGATCATCACCTTTCTGATGGCCGAACGCCTGCGCAACCTGGGCCGCTACACCTTCGCCGACATCGTCTCCTACCGCCTCGACCAGACCCGCATCCGCACCTTCGCCGCGTTCGGCTCGCTGACCGTGGTGTGCTGCTACCTGGTGGTGCAGATGGTCGGCGCCGGCCAGTTGATCAAGCTGCTGTTCGGCCTCGACTACAGCACCGCGGTGATGGTGGTCGGCGTGCTGATGCTGGTCTACGTGATCTTCGGCGGCATGATCGCCACCACCTGGGTGCAGATCATCAAGGCCGTGCTGCTGTTAGTCGGCGGCACCACCCTGGCCGGCCTGGCCCTGGCCGAGTTCGGTTTCAGCCTGGAGACCCTGGCCGCCCGCGCGGTCGAGGCGCACGCCATCGGCTGGGACATCATGGGCCCGGGCAGCATGCTCGCCGACCCGATCAACGCCGCCTCGCTGTCCCTCGGCCTGGTGTTCGGCATCGCCGGCCTGCCGCACATCCTGATGCGCTTCTTCACCGTGCCCAACGCCAAGGAAGCGCGCAAATCGGTGTTCTACGCCACCGGCTTCATCGGCTTCTTCTTCCTGGTGGTGATGGTGCTGGGCTACGCCGCCATCGTCATCGTCGGCAGCGACCCGCAGTTCTTCGTCGGCGGCGATACCGCCGGCGCGCTGATCGGCGGCGGCAACATGGTGGCCATGCACCTGGCCAAGGCGGTGGGCGGCAACCTGTTCCTCGGCTTCCTCTCCGCCGTGGCCTTCGCCACCATCCTCGCGGTGGTCGCCGGCCTGGCCCTGGCCGGCGCCTCGGCGATCTCCCACGACCTCTACGCCACCGTCTGGAAGAAGGGTACGGCCAGCGAGAAGGACGAGATGCGCGTGACCCGCATCGCCACCGTCGGCCTGGGCATCGTCGCCATCGGCCTGGGCATCCTGTTCGAGCAGCAGAACGTCGCCTTCCTGGTCGGCCTGACCTTCGGCATCGCCGCCTCCACCAACTTCCCGGTGCTGATCATGGCCATGTACTGGAAGGATCTGACCACCCAGGGCGCCCTGGCCGGCGGCTTCGCCGGACTGGTCACCGCCCTGGTGCTGGTGATCCTGTCGCCGGCGGTGTGGGTGGCGGTACTGGGCAACGCCGAGGCGATCTACCCCTACGACCACCCGGCGCTGTTCTCCATGCCGCTGGCGTTCCTGGTGATCGTGGTGGTCTCCAGGCTCGATCGCAGCGCCCGCGCCGCCCGCGAGCGCGCCGCCTTCGACGACCAGTTCGTGCGCGCCCAGACCGGTCTGGGCGCGGCCGCCGCCTCCAGCCACTGAATGCCGGGCGGGCCTGCCCCGCCCTCGTACAACCCTCGCCAGGCAGCCCGCCTGGCTCGTTCATGAGGTACAGCAATGCCCGACTACAACGCCCCCCTGCGCGACATGCGTTTCGTCCTGCATGAGGTGTTCGACGCCCCGAGCCTGTGGGCGCGCCTGCCGGCCCTGGCCGAGACGGTGGATGCCGCCACTGCCGACGCCATCCTCGAAGAAGCGGCCAAGGTCACCGGCACGCTGATCGCCCCGCTCAACCGCAGCGGCGACGAGGAAGGCGCGCACTGGCAAGACGGTATCGTCACCACGCCCCAGGGCTTCAAGGAGGCCTACGCCACCTATATCGGCGGCGGCTGGGTCGGGCTGTCCGGCAACCCCGCCTACGGCGGCATGGGCATGCCCAAGATGCTCGCCGTGCAGTTCGAGGAAATGCTCTACGCCGCCGGCTCCAGCTTCGCCCTGTATTCGGCGCTGAGTTCCGGCGCCTGCCTGGCGATCGACGCCCACGCCAGCGAAGCGCTGAAGAGCACCTACCTGCCGCCGATGTACGAGGGCCGCTGGGCCGGCTCCATGTGCCTGACCGAAGCCCATGCCGGCACCGACCTGGGCATCATCAGAACCCGCGCCGAGGCTCAGGCCGACGGCAGCTATGCGATCAGCGGCAGCAAGATCTTCATCACCGGCGGCGAGCACGACCTGACCGAGAACATCGTCCACCTGGTGCTGGCCAAGCTGCCGGGCGCGCCGGCCGGGCCGAAAGGCATCTCGCTGTTCCTGGTGCCCAAGCTCCTGGTCAACGCCGACGGCAGCCTCGGTGCGCGCAACGCGGTGAGCTGTGGTTCCATCGAGCACAAGATGGGCATCAAGGCCTCGAGCACCTGCGTGATGAACTTCGATGGCGCCACCGGCTACCTGATCGGCGAGGAAAACCGCGGCCTGGCGGCGATGTTCACGATGATGAACTACGAGCGCCTGTCCATCGGCATCCAGGGCATCGGTTGCGCCGAGGCGTCCTACCAGAACGCCGCGGCCTACGCCCGCGAGCGCCTGCAGAGCCGCGCGCCGAGCGGCGCGCAGGCCCAGGACAAGGTCGCCGACCCGATCATCGTGCACCCGGACGTGCGCCGCATGCTGCTGACCATGCGCGCCATGAGCGAAGGCGGGCGCGCCTTCGCCAGCTACGTCGGCCAGCAGCTCGACCTGAGCAAGTTCTCCGCCGATGCCGACGAGCGACAGGCCGCCGACGCCCTGGTCGCCCTGCTCACCCCGGTGGCCAAGGCGTTCTTCACCGACAGCGGCCTGGAAAGCTGCATCCATGGCCAGCAGGTATTCGGCGGCCACGGCTATATCCGCGAATGGGGCCAGGAACAGCTGGTGCGCGACGTGCGCATCGCGCAGATCTACGAAGGCACCAACGGCATCCAGGCCCTCGACCTGCTCGGGCGCAAGGTGATCGCCAACGGCGGCGCCGCGTTGCGCCTGTTCGCCAGAGAAATCCGCCACTTCGCCCAGCACCCCGGCACAGCCTATGGCAGCGAGCTGAGCCAGGCCCTGGAACGCCTGGAAACGCTCAGCGGCTGGCTGCTGGAACAGGCCAAGGCCGACCCCAACGCGGTCGGCGCCGCCTCGGTGGACTACCTGCACCTGTTCGGCTACGTGGCCTACGCCTACATGTGGGCGCGCATGGCCGCGGTGGCCGAGGCCCGGCGCGATGACGACCCGGCCTTCTATGGCGCCAAGCTGGCCACCGCCGCGTTCTACTTCGCCCGCCTGCTGCCACGCACCCTGAGCCTGGAAGCGAGCATCCGCGCCGGCAGCGCGCCGCTCTATGGGATGAGCGCCGAACAGTTCTGAGCGTTTGCGCGGCATCACTGCCCGAGAGATGCCGCGCCTTTTTATTCGAACCGCCCGGTGCGCACGCCGCACCCCACGAGGAAACCCCATGCGTGACGTCGTCATAGTTGCCGCCACCCGTACCGCCATCGGCACCTTCCAGGGCTCCCTGAGCCGCATTCCCGCGCCGGAGCTCGGCGCCGCGGTGATCCGCCGGCTGCTGGCCGACAGCGGCCTGCCCGGCGAGCAGGTGGACGAAGTGATCCTCGGCCAGGTGCTCACCGCCGGCAGCGGGCAGAACCCCGCACGCCAGGCCGCGCTCAAGGCCGGCCTGCCGCACACCGTGCCGGCGCTGACCCTGAACAAGGTCTGCGGCTCCGGCCTCAAGGCCGTGCACCTGGGCGCCCAGGCCATCGCCTGCGGCGACGCCGAGGTGGTGATCGCCGGTGGCCAGGAGAACATGAGCCTGTCGCCCTACCTCATGCCCGGCGCCCGCACGGGGCTGCGCATGGGCCACGCCAAGGCGATCGACAGCATGCTGCAGGACGGCCTGTGGGACGCCTTCAACGACTACCACATGGGCATCACCGCGGAGAACCTGGCCGAACAATATGGCATCGGCCGCGACGAGCAGGATGCCTTCGCCGCCCGCTCCCAGCAGCGCGCCTGCGCGGCGATCGAGGCCGGACGCTTCACGGATGAGATCACCCCGGTCGAGATTCCCCAGCGCTACGGCGAGACGGTGATCTTCCAGCAGGACGAGCAACCGCGCCCCGACACCAGCGCCGCGTCCCTGGCCACGCTGCGCCCCGCGTTCAAGCGCGATGGCAGCGTCACCGCCGGCAACGCCTCGACCCTCAACGACGGCGCCGCCGCCGTGCTGCTGATGAGTGCCGGAAAGGCCGCCAGCCTCGGCCTGCCGGTACTGGCGCGCATCAAGGCCCAGGCCAGCGCCGGGGTCGATCCGGCGATCATGGGCATCGGCCCGGTGTTCGCCACCTGCAAGGCCCTGGACAAGGCCGGCTGGAGCCTGGAACAACTCGACCTGGTGGAGGCCAACGAAGCCTTCGCCGCCCAGGCCATCGCGGTCGGCCGCGAGCTGGGCTGGGACAGCGGCAAGGTCAACGTCAACGGCGGCGCCATCGCCCTCGGCCATCCCATCGGCGCGTCCGGCTGCCGTATCCTGGTCAGCCTGCTCCACGAGATGCGCCGGCGCGATGCGAAGAAGGGCCTGGCCACCCTGTGCATCGGCGGCGGCCAGGGCGTGGCGCTGGCGGTGGAGCGCGATTGAGCGGCCCAGCCGGGGCTTGACTGCGACGTCATGGCCAGAGTGATGCGTTCGGGGCCAGCCATGCTCAAGCCTCCAGATCCAGAGCGGCAGCCGGCTTGCCATGCAGGCCACCGAAACCGCCGTTGCTCATGATCACCACCTGGACACCGGCTCGGGCTTCGGCCTTGCCCCCAGCGATGATCGCCTCCAGCGAGTCGCAGACCCGGATCGGCACGACACCGACATGGCGCGCCTGCCACTGTCCGCCATCGCCGGTGGTCTGTACCGGCGTCCAGCAGGTCGGTAGCGACTACTTCCAGCAACGCCAGCTCAAACGCGGTGCCGCTGGCTGGGTGCTGCCGGTCGGCCTCCCGCGCAACCTAGGCAGCCCCACCCGAAGGGCTGGGCTCCCCTGCGTTTCTCGCCGGCTCATTTGGCCAGCCAGACTTCGCGGCTCGTGCCTTGCCTCGCGGCAAAACGGGCTCCGGCGCGGTCGTGCTGAAACGTCAACAGATCCCAGGCCCTGACCTGCTCAGCATCGACAACGCACAGCCGGTGTCGCGTGCACTCAGAACAGGCCAAGCGTCCAGGCAACGCCGAACAGCACCAGCGAGAAGCCCCACATCCACCAGAACGAATAGCGGATGTGCTTGCCCATCTCCAGCCTGGCCAGACCGAGCGCCAGCCACAGCGCGGGTGAGAACGGGCTGATGAAAGTACCGATGATATTGCCGATCATCAGCGCATAGACCACGCTCGGTGCCGCGACGCCATGGTTCTCGACCACTTCCATGACCACCGGCAGCAAGCCGAAGTAATAGGCGTCGGTATTGAGCAGGAACTCCATCGGGAAACCGAAGATCCCCAGGATGATATGCAACTGGCCAACCATGCTGGCGGGCAACACCCTGACCAGATCCTGAGCGATGGACGTGAGCATGCCGGTGCCGGCAAGAATCCCGAGCATCGAACCCGCGGCGAGAATGATCATGCCCATTCCCAACGCCGCTGCCGAGTGGGCCGCGATGCGCTGCATCTGCAACTTGCCATTGGGGTAGTTGATCAGCAGCGCCAGGCTCAAGCCGATCATGAACACATAGCCAGCCGGCAACACGCCCGTGAACAGCGCCACGAGTACCAGCAGGAACAGACCGGCGTTGATCCACATCCGCCCGGGCCGTTCGAGCGCGAGCTCTTCATCACTGATCTCGCCAGGATTGCCCACGTGATCCACTTCACCGTCGTCCACCACGGTGCCGCCGGTTGCTGCGATACGGCGCTGCTCGCGCCAGCCAAGCAAAGCGGACAGCGCCACCAGCAACACCACACCGACGCCCTGAATGGCCAGCAATGGCCGCCACAGCTCCGTCACGTCCAGCCCAGTGACCGCCGCCGAGCGGCCCAGGGGCCCTGCCCAAGGCACCATGTTGAGAATGCCGGCGCCGGTGGCCAGCAGCATCAACATCAGGTACGGGCTCATGCGCAACTGCTTGTAAAGCGGTAGCAAGGCAGGAATGGTCAGCAGGAAGGTGGTAGCGCCAGCACCGTCGAGATGGGCCAGCATACCGATGATCGCCGTGGCGACCGCCACGGCGATTACGTTGCCGCGGGTCAGCTTGACCATGAACCCGATGATCGGGCGAAACAGGCCGGTGTCCTGCAGCACGCCGAAGAAGGTGATGGCGAAGATGAACATGGTGGCGATGGCTATCACCCGGCTGACGCCATCGGTGAAGAATCCGGAAATTTCTTCCGGGCCAAAACCCGCACAGAGCGCGCCCAGCAATGGCACCACGATCAACGGCAGTACGGGCGACATACGCCCGCTAAGCAACAGTGCAACCAGGCAGACGATGGTCAACAGGCCAATCAGGGTCAACAAACCGATTTCTCCTCTTTTTCTTGTGTTAGTCGGTGCAGGCACGACAAGAGGCGCGGATTCTAGAAGCCGAACCTTTCAGCAACCTTTACCCAACGCATCGTCAAACCATGTTTTGTCAGTGAATATGTAAGATTCGCCTACGAAATAACGGCCATGGATTGCTAAGCTGTCGGCCCACTCAGCACTGGAGCCTTGCCATGCCATCAAACAGAACGGCACTGATCATCGGTGCCTCACGCGGCATCGGCCTGGGCCTGGTGCGCCAGCTACACGCCGATGGCTGGCAGGTCACCGCCACCGTGCGCGACCCGACCCGTGCGACGGATCTGCAGGCACTGGAGGGCGTGCGCATCGAGTCACTGGATATCGACGACAACACGGCACTACAGAATCTGGTGAAACGCCTGGGCGGTCAGGCATTCGATCTGCTGTTCGTCAACGCCGGTATTCTCGGCCCGGCCCACCAATCCGCTGCGGCCGCCACTGCCGAGGAGCTGGGCCAGCTGTTCCTGACCAACGTGGTGGCGCCGATTCGCCTGGCCGAACGCCTGGTCGGACAATTGCGGCCGCATACCGGGGTGCTGGCGTTCATGAGTTCAGGGCTGGGCAGCGTGGCGAATCCGGAAGGCAACAACCTGGCGCTGTACAAGGCCAGCAAGGCAGCGCTCAACTCGCTGACCAACAGCTTCGTCTGCGAATTGCCGGAGCCGCGCCCGACGGTGCTGTCGCTGCACCCGGGCTGGGTAAAGACCGATATGGGAGGCGATGGCGCCACGGTCGAAGTGATCGACAGCTGCCGCGGCCTGATCGAGCAGGTTGAGCGCCATGCCGGGCGCGGGGGTCACCATTTTGTTGACTACCAGGGCAACCCTATCGCCTGGTAACCGAGGTCAGTCCACAAACAGCGCAGCCACCCAGGTTGCTATCGCCGGCAAGCCGACTCCTACCAGAATGGTCGTGGTTACAGCCCGAGCATCGCCAGCATGATGAACGTGGCGAACAGCACGAAATGGGTCATGCCCTCGATGGCATTGGTTTCGCCATCATTGAGATTGATCGCGCAGACGATCAGGGTGATGAACACCATCACCGTCTGTACCGGGGTCATGGCCATCTGGAACGGCTGACCGCTGTACAGCGCCATGGCTTCCATCACCGGCACGGTGAGGATCACCGTCGACAGCGACGCGCCGAGGGCGATGTTGACCACCGACTGCATACGGTTGGCCAGGGCCGCACGCAACGCAGTGAGAATTTCCGGTGCGGCGGAAATCCCCGCCACCACGATGGCCGTGAGCACTGGCGGGGCACCGCTACCTTCGAGGCCGACATCCAGAGCCTGCGACATTACTTCGGCAAGCACGCCGATGACCACGACGCCAAAGACCAGCACGCCCACTGACCACGCCACGTTGACCTGTGGCGCACTGGCCGCCTGCACAGCGCCGCCCCGGCTCTTTTTCTCCGGATAGCTGTAGCTGAAGAAGTAACTGTGCGGACCAACCTGCATGCGCAGGAACACGGCGTACAACACCAGCATGGCGACAATGGTGAAGGCCGAATACACCTTCCAGTCCGACTCGGGAATGAACTCGGGCACCACCATCGAAATCCCCATGGCAGTGAGGATCATCACGCTGTAGCTGCGCGCGGAGTCGTCGTTATAGGACTGCTCGCCATGTTTGAGCCCACCCATCAGCGCGGCCAGACCGAGAATACCGTTGATATCGAGCATCACCGCCGAGTAGATGGTGTCGCGCACCAGGGTCGGCGACGCCTGGTTGCTCATCATGATCGCCAGGATCACCACCTCCACCAGCACCGCCGAAAGCGTGAGGATCATGGTGCCGTATGGGTCGCCGACCCGCTCCGCCAACTGCTCGGCGTGGTGGGCCACACGCAGCGAAGCGCAGACGATGGCGGCGATCAGCGCCACCGCGCCGGCCAGCGCAATACCCTGGCCATGACCGAGCAACGCATGTTCCATCGGCAAGGCGATGACAGCGGCGAGCACGGCCAGTAGCAGCCAGTATTCCTGCTTGATGGCGTTCAACATGGACGATTCCTTTCATGGAGGAGCGCATCGATCCTGCTCCGACTGCAACATGCTGTAAATAATTCCCACGCGATACCGCCCAGGCTCTCGATGCCGCATGCCTGGTTGCATGCGGTTAAACTTCCCGGCCAAGCCCGATGAACGAGATTGCCCCCATGTACGACTGGCTCAACGCCCTGCCCAAGGCCGAACTGCACCTGCACCTCGAAGGCTCCCTGGAGCCCGAGCTGCTGTTCGCCCTGGCCGAACGCAATGGCATCGCCCTGCCCTGGAACGATGTCGAGGCGCTGCGCGCAGCCTATGCCTTCAACAACCTGCAGGAATTCCTCGACCTCTACTACCAGGGCGCCGACGTGCTGCGCACCGAGCAGGACTTCTACGACCTGACCTGGGCCTACCTGCTCAAGTGCAAGGCGCAGAACGTCATCCATACCGAACCCTTCTTCGACCCACAGACCCACACCGACCGCGGCATTCCCTTCGAGGTGGTGCTGCGTGGCATCAAACAGGCGTTGGACGATGGCGAGAAACAGCTGGGCATCAGCCACGGCCTGATCCTCAGCTTCCTCCGCCACCTGCCCGAAGAACAGGCATTCAAGACCCTGGAACAGGCCATGCCGTTTCGCGACGCCTTTATCGCCGTGGGCCTGGACAGTTCCGAGCAAGGCTTTCCGCCGCGGCTGTTCCAGCGTGTGTTCGACAAGGCCCGCAGCGAGGGCCTGTTGACCGTCGCCCACGCCGGCGAGGAAGGCCCACCGGAATACATCTGGGAAGCCCTGGATCTGCTCAAGATCGAACGCATCGACCACGGCGTGCGCGCCAGCGAAGACGAACGCCTGATGCAGCGCATCATCGACGAACAGATCCCGCTGACCGTGTGCCCGCTGTCCAACACCAAGCTCTGCGTGTTCGAGCACATGGGCCAGCACAATATCCTCGCCATGCTCGAGCGCGGCGTGAAGGTCACGGTCAACTCCGACGACCCGGCCTACTTCGGCGGCTACGTCAGCGAAAACTTCGCCGCCCTGCACCAGGGCCTGGGCATGAGCGAAGATCAGGCCCGGCGCCTGGCGCAGAACAGCCTGGAGGCACGGCTGGCGTAGGCCCTGCCGACGCTTCGGCGCGTCGATACACGAATCGTGTTGCCAGGCTTCACGCTTGGCTCATTGATGGCTGACGGGGGCGCCCTATCCTGGGTTCGGGCGCCCGCTGCGCGCCGCCCGCGTATGGCAGGCGGTCGTAGCAGGCGTTGCAGGAGCCGCCCGGTGGGTGGCTCCGCCCCGAATAACGTCAAGCGAGCCCTAGACCATGAGTCGCGCCAAGACCCTCTACGACAAACACATAGATTCCCATACCGTGTGCACGCTGGACGATGCCGGCCACGTGCTGCTGTACATCGACCGCCAGGTACTCAACGAATACACCAGCCCCCAGGCCTTCAGCGGCCTGCGCGAGGCCACCCGGCCGGTGTGGCGCCCGGCGACGGCCCTGGCAGTGGTCGACCACGTCAACCCCACCGCCCCTAACCGGGTGGCCGCCATGCCGGATGCCGGTGGCGCACGCCAGGTCGCCTACCTGGCCGAGAACTGTCGCGATTTCGCCATCGAGCTGTTCGATGTGCTGGACAAGCGCCAAGGCATCGAACACGTGGTCGCGCCCGAACAGGGCTTCATCCTGCCCGGTATGGTGGTCGCCGCTGGCGATAGCCACACCACCACCTACGGCGCCCTGGGCGCCTTCGGCTTCGGTATCGGCACCTCGGAAATCGAGCATCTGCTGGCCTCCCAGACCCTGGTCTACAAACGCCTGAAAAGCATGCGCGTGACCGTCACCGGCGAGCTGGGCCCAGGGGTGGCGTCCAAGGACATCATCATGGCCCTGATCGAACGGATCGGCGCGGCCGGCGCGACCGGCTACGCCATCGAATTCTGCGGCCCGGGCATCGATGCGCTCAGCGTCGAAGCCCGCATGACCATCTGCAACATGGCGGTCGAAGCCGGCGCCCGGGGCGCCTTCATGGCGCCGGACGACAAGGTGTTCGCCTACCTTCGGGACAAGCCACGGGCGCCCAGGGGCGCGTTGTGGGAACAGGCCGTAGCGCGCTGGCGGCACTTGCGCAGCGACCCCGAGGCGCAGTTCGACCGTGAAGTGCGGATCGATGCCAGCCAGTTGCAGCCCATGGTCACCTGGGGCACCAGCCCGGATCAGGCCGCGCCCATCGACGGTTGCGTACCGGATCCGCTACAGCAGCCTGACCTGATCCTGCGCCGTGACCTGCAGCGCGCACTCGCCTACATGGGCCTGGAGCCGGGTCAGCCACTCAAGGGCGTCCCCATCGACCATGCCTTTATCGGCTCCTGCACCAATGCCCGTATCGAAGACCTGCGCCAGGTCGCCGAGGTTGTCAGGCAGCGCAAGGTCGCCAGCCATGTACGCGCCATGATCGTGCCCGGCTCCACCGCCGTGCGCGACCAGGCCGAAGCCGAGGGCCTGGCGCAGATTTTCCGCGACGCCGGTTTCGAGTGGCGTCAGTCAGGCTGCTCGATGTGCCTGGCGATGAACGATGACGTGCTGCAGACCGGCAACCGTTGCGCGTCGAGCACCAACCGCAATTTCGAAGGCCGTCAGGGCGCCGGTGCGCGCACCCACCTGATGAGCCCGGCGATGGTCGCCGCGGCAGCCATCGCCGGGCACCTGACCGACCTTCGTTCCCTCTGATTCGCGAGGCCAGCATGCAGCCCTTCACCACTGTCAGCGGCACAGCCGCCCCTTTTCTCGCCGCCAACGTCGACACCGATGTGATCATGCCCAAGCAGTTTCTCAAGGGCATCGACCGCCAGGGTCTGGATCGCGGCCTGTTCTTCGACCTGCGCTTTCTCGCCGACGGCCAGCTCAACCCTGAATTCATCCTCAACCAGCCCGCCTGGCGCGACGCACGCTTCCTGGTGGTGGGGCCCAACTTCGGTTGCGGCTCCAGCCGTGAACACGCGGTCTGGGGCTTGAAGCAGTTGGGTATTCGGGCACTGATCGGCAGCAGTTTCGCCGGAATCTTCTTCGACAACTGCCAGCGCAACGGCGTGCTCACCATCAGCCTGAGCGACGCCGAAGCGGGCCGGCTCGGCCAGTGGGTCGGTCAGGCCGAGCACAACCGCCTCGAGGTCGATCTGGCGGCGCAAAGAATCGGCCTCAGCGACGGCCGCAGCCTGGCGTTCAGCATCGACCCGCTGCGCAAGGAGGCGCTGCTGCACGGCCTGGACGCCATCGGCAGCACCCTGCGACGCGCCGAACAGATTCGCCAGTTCGAGCGCCGCCATCTGCAGGAAAACCCCTGGCTGGCCTGACGCCAGCGCTTGCCAGGGAGCTGCAGACGGAACATTCCCGGTCACGCAGCGACGACCCTAAGAGTGGCCGCCAGGGATGGCGGGCCACACACGATACCCCGTTGGCTTATCCGGCCATGGTGGGGCCGAGAAACGCCAGTACCTCGTCGAGCAACAGCTGCGGGACTTCTTCAGCGATGTAATGGCCGCTCGGCAGGGCCTTGCCACGCACGTCATCGGCCACCTGGCGCCACTCGCGCAGCGGATCGAAGCAATGCCCCACGGTGCCATCGGCACCCCACAGGGCCAACAGCGGCATGCTCAGCCTGCGCCCGGCCTGCAGATCGGCGCGATCATGCTCCAGGTCGATGCCGGCGCTGGCGCGGTAGTCCTCGCAGACGCCATGGGCGGCTCCGGGCAACTGCATGCAGCGCAGGTACTCGGCGAAGGCCTGCTCGGTAAAAGGCCGCATGCCCGCGCTACGCGCGCCCATAACGCTGCGTAGATACAGCTGTGGGTCGGCTTCGATCAGGGTTTCCGGCAATGGCGCCGGACGAATCAGGAAGAACCAATGCCAGTAGGCCTTGGCGAACGCCTCGCTGGTTTGCGCGTACATCGCCAGGGTCGGCGCGATATCCAGGGTTATCAGATGCTTCACCGCCTGGGGATGATCCAGCGCCAGGCGGTGGGCGACCCGCGCGCCTCGGTCGTGGGCCAGCACGTCGAACCGGGCGAAACCCAGCGCACGCATCAGCTCGAGGCCGTCCAGGGCCATCTGCCGCTTGGAATAGGCGAGATGCTGCGCGTCACCCTCCGGCTTGTCGCTATCGCCATAACCACGCAGGTCGGCGGCCACCACGGTGAAGTGCTCAGCCAGCCGGTCGGCCACCTTGTGCCACATCACGTGGGTTTGCGGGTGCCCGTGCAGCAGTAGCAAGCCATGGCCACTGCCGCCCTTGCGGTAATGGATGGTGATGCCGTTGACCTGGCAGCGGCCCTGTTCGAACGAGGCAAACATCGTTGAGTCTCCTTATGAGATGGTCTGCCGCCATTCTCGGCTGCCCGGGACGCGGGACTAAGGCACAAAACGTGGTGTGGCCATTCATGAAGCGTGGCCAAAGGCCGGCAGCGTCGACAGGTAATGCTCGAGAAACTCCACGCAGACGCGCAACTTGGCTGAATGGGCCAGGCGCGTGGGATACACCGCCCAGACATTGGCGCTCTGGCTGCACTCGGGTAACAGCTGCACCAGTTCCCCGCTCTGCAGCAGCGGTTGCACCTCCCACTGCGAGCGCAACATGATGCCGCGCCCGGCCAATGCCCAGGCCAGGACGATTTCCCCGCTGTTGGAGGACAGCGGGCCATTGACGCGCAGGCTGTGCGTCTCGCCATCACGCTGCAGATTCCAGATACCGAAGGGATAGTCGCGCTCCTTGATCACCAGGCAATCATGCTCCTGCAACGCCTCCAGGCTGGCAGGCACGCCGCGTCGCTGCAGATACCCGGGCGAGGCGCACAACACCCGGCTGTTGCTGGCCAGGCGTCGGCCGATGCATTGCCCCGGCAGGTCGTCGCCCACGCGAATCTCCAGGTCGAAGCCTTCACCGACGATATCCACCACACGGTCGAATACCTCCAGGCGCACGTCGAGATCCGGGTACTGCTCCACCAGTCGGGCGATGGCCGGAGCCAGGTGCGTCCGGCCAAAGCCAAGGCTACTGCTGATGCGCAGCAACCCTCGGGGCGTCTGCCGAGCGACGGACAACTCGTCGAACAAGGCGTCCATATCATCGAGAATGCGCAGTGCCCAGCGCAGGGTACGCTCACCATCCTCGGTCAGTGCGACACGCCGTGTGGTGCGGTGCAACAGGCGGGTTTTCAGGGTCGCTTCCAGTATCTGGATGCGCTTGCTGACATAGGCGGGAGACACGCCGAGCTCCTCCGCCGCGGCGGCGAAGCCCTGCTTGCGCATGACGGTGAGAAAGACCCGCAAATCCTCGGGCAGAGGGAAGGGATCACGTGAGCTGTTCATGACCCGACTCCGCGGCTGGGTAAACGCCGAGGATACCGGCTGGCAGGCGCCAGGGCGACCCTGGCGCTCGCCCGGCGATCAGTGCTGGTGATGCTCGGCCGCGGCCGGTTCATCCTTCTGCACCGCCACCTCGACCTGCACCTGCCCGGCCTTTTCGAAGGTCAGGGTCAGCGGGAAACGATCCCCATCCCTGGCCTGTTGCTTCAGGTCGAACAGCATCACGTGGTAGCCCATGGGGGCGAATTTCACTTCGCCGCCAGCGGGAATCACCACATTCGGTACCTGCTGCATCTTCATCATGCCGCCGACATGGGCATGCTCGTGAATCTCCGCCTTGCCAGCCACCGGTGTCTCAATGGCCAACAGGCGATCATCCTGGTCACCCTTGTTGTGCACCACGAAATAGGCCGCGGCGGTTGGCGCCACCGGCGGCATTTCCCGCGACCAGGGATGGTCGATATGCAGCTCGCCAGCGTCGTACTCGTGAGCAGTGGCCAGCAGGCTGGCGGCGAGCAGCGCGGTGGTCAGCGCGATTTTCTTCAATGACATGGTGATTCTCCGTGGATCGAATGGAATACAAGGCCGTACCCGCGGGCATGGCAACGAAAGGTCAAGCCAGCCGGCGTGTCGCAAGACGCGACAGCAGCAGAAAATCCAGGGCCCAGATCAGCAGCAAGGAAGCACCCACGAGTGGGAACAGCACGCCGAGGCCGATCATGATCGCCACGCCGACCTTCCAGCGCGGCAGGTCATGGCGCAGCGGCGGCACGCCGAGGCTGCCGCTGGGCCGTCGGCGCCACCACATGATCAGGCCGCTGATCGAGCTGAGCAGAATCAGCAGGCACACGACGAAGATGAACAACTGATGCGGCAGACCGTAGAGCTTGCCCATGTGCAGCATCACGCCACTTTCCACGGTGCGGGCCGCCAGGCCGTAATCGCGCCAGCGTACATCGGCCAGTACGGCGGCGCTGTACTGGTCGATGTGCAGCGTGGCGTCGTTACGTGGATCATCGGCGAACACCGCGATGGTGTAGACGCCCTCCGGGGTGGTCGGGAAGGTGATGCTGTAGCCCGGATGCACGCCTCGCTCGCTGGCGATATCCACCACCGCCTGCAAGCTTACCGTCGGTGTCGCCGTGGAGACCGGCCTGGCACCGCCGTTGTGCGCGGCGTGGGGATCGGACACCGGCATCGGTGTGTTTTCCAGCGCCCAGGGCACGATCTGCCTGTGGCTCTGGTTGAGTACACCGACCTGGCGATCCGAGGTCGGCACCTCGTCCCACATGGCCGCGGGAAAGTGATTCCAGGCTCCGGCGAACTGCTTGCCCCAGAACCCCGTCCAGGTCATGCCGGTGAGCAGCATGAACAGCAGCAACAAGGCCCCCCAGAAACCGGTGACGGCATGCAGGTCGCGCCAGAACAGCCGGCCACGGGCTGACAGCCGCGGCCACAGCACGCCAGCCTTGTTGTTGCCCCGAGGCCACCAGAGATACAGGCCGGAGACCACCAGCACCACACCCCAGCCGGCAGCCAGTTCGATCAGACGATCACCCGGCGTGCCGATCAGCAGGTCGGCGTGCAGCGCACGGGCCAGCGCCTGCAGATTGTCGTGGGCATCCTGGGTACCGAGGATGGCGCCGCTGTAGGGGTCGACGAATACATTGCGGGTGCGCTCGCCAACAGCGGCGATGAACTGCGCGCTATGGTCGGCATCCACCGGCGGCAGGTATTGGCTGACGCTGCCCTGGGGGTAGACCGCCTGTACCCGGCCAAGCATTTCATCGGCTGTCAGTGATTGGCCGCTGGCCTCCACTTGCAGCAGATCGGCGTACATCAGTTGATCGAGCTGTGGCTTGAACAGGTAGATGATGCCGGTCAACGACAACATGATCATGAAGGGAATGACGAACAGGCCGGCATAGAAATGCCAGCGCCAGGCCAGGTTATAGAACGAGGGTGTCGCGTTTCTCATGTGGAACCCGATCTTGTGCGTAAGCGAATTGCCCACAACGCCAAAACACGCAGCAGGCAACGACAACCAAACGAGGTCAGGCGATCAGCGGAGAAGCGCGAGGGTTGGCCGAGGGCCAGAGATAGCGCACGGCCCCGCCGGGTTCGGCGTTGGGGCGCGGGTTTGCCGGGCGCAGGCGTGGCAACAGGCCAAGCAGGCCGAAAAAGGCAGCGAGCGCCAGGGCAACGAAGGTGGAACACAACGGGCAACCGGATCCCGTCGAGGGCATCGGCATGCCGGAATCGACGCCGCCCATGTCCATGGCACCGCTGCCACTTGCATCGAGGGCGCAGTAGCCGCCGTCCATCCCGCTGAGTTGCAGGCCGGTCATCTGTCCGTGACCGATGGCACAGGCGAACGCGCTGAACAGGACGCTGAAATACAGCACCCAGGCGAGCAACGAGCGATCAGAGCGGGACAGGTTCATGGGCGGCGATTTTAGGGCTTGTGGCGTATCAGGTGCTGCGGTGGATTGCCGCAGAGCTTAGCGACCCCACGGAGCCTGCGCCAGCAACTCGGCGCAGCGCGCCTGGACGAACTCGCGCAATAGATTCACCGGTTTGCTCAGTTGCTCACGATGGGTGCAGATCAGATTGAGCGGTGTCGGCTCGCCCAGCACCTGCGGCAAGAGGATCTTCAAGCGCCCGGCGTGCACATCACCCGCCACGTCGAGCCAGGACTTGTACACCACACCCGCCCCTGCGACCGCCCAGCGGCGCACCACGTCGGCATCGTCACTGAGCCGGTCGCCAGCGACCTGCAGGCTGTGCTCGCCGTCGGCATCGTGAAAGCGCCAACGCTCGTAGGCACGGCCACCGAGCATGTAGATGAGGCAGTTGTGCTCGCGCAGATCACTGATCTGCTGCGGCTCGCCATGCCGCTGCAGATAAGCCGGCGCCGCGCACAGCACCCGGCGATTGCCGGGTGCCACAGGCAGCGCCACCAGGCTCGAGTCTTCCGGCGCGCCGTAGCGCAGGGCGATATCCACGGGCTCGCGAAACAGATCGGTGACCCGGTCGCCAAGCAGCAACCGCAGTTGTACCTGCGGATGCGCCTGCATGAACGTATCGAGCCATGGCAGCAAGGTATTGCGACCGAAATCGGACGGCACCGAGAGCTGCAGCGGCCCGCTGATGGCGGATTTGCTCCCGGCCAACTGCTGGCGCCCGGCCTCCAGGCTCTGCAATGCCTGCCGGGCATGCACCAGAAAGGCTTCGCCCTCGCCGGTCAGGCGCAGGCTGCGAGTCGAGCGGGCGAATAGCCGCGCCTGCAACTGCTGCTCCAGCCGTTTGAGCCCGGCGCTGGCCACCGCTGGCGAGATATCGAGCAGGCGCGCTGCGGCAGACAGGCTGCCTTCCTGGGCGATACGCACGAACAGTTGCAGGTCGTCAAAACGCAGCATGGCGTCGATCTTCAAAAAAATATTGAAAGAGACTCTACCTTCATCCGGTTTTTCCTGGCAATGGATTGGCGCAAGCTGCGTTCATCTCAGTCACCAGACAGGACACTCACATGAAAGCCGTCGCCTATCACCAGTCGCTACCCATCGATGACCCGCAAGCCTTGCAGGACGTGCAACTGGATGTACCAACGCCAGGGCCACGGGATCTCCTCGTCGAGGTCAGGGCCATCTCCGTGAACCCGGTGGACACCAAGATCCGCCGCAACGTGGCACCGGAAGGAGGTCAGCCCAAGGTGTTGGGCTGGGACGCCGCCGGCGTGGTCAAGGCAGTCGGCAGCGACGTAACCCTGTTCAAGGTCGGCGACGAGGTTTCCTATGCCGGCGCCATCAATCGCGCGGGTGCCAACAGCGAGCTGCATCTGGTCGATGAACGCATCGTCGGCCGTAAACCGCGCAGCCTGCCCTTCGCCGAAGCCGCGGCCATGCCGCTCACTGCGATCACCGCCTGGGAGCTGCTGTTCGATCGTCTGCAGGTCGCCGACGGCACCGCCGACCAGGGCCAGAGCCTGCTGATCGTCGGCGCGGCGGGTGGCGTCGGCTCGATGCTGGTGCAACTGGCCCGCCAACTCACCGGGCTGACCGTGATCGGCACTGCTTCACGGCCAGAAACCCAGGCCTGGGTACGCGAGCTGGGCGCTCATCACGTGATCGACCACAGCAAGCCACTGAACGAGGAACTGGTTCGTATCGGCATCCCCCAGGTCAGCCATGTGGCCAGCCTGACCCAGACCGACCTGCACTACGACGCCCTGGTCGAAGCACTGGCCCCGCAAGGCCGCCTGGCGCTGATCGATGATCCGCTGCAACCGCTGGATGTGATGAAACTCAAGCGCAAGAGCATCTCCCTGCACTGGGAACTGATGTTCACCCGCTCGCTGTTCGAAACCGCCGACATGATCGAACAGCATCGCCTGCTCGACCGCGTAGCCGATCTGGTCGACGCCGGCACCCTGAAAACCACCCTGGGCGAACACTTCGGCACCATCAACGCCGACAACCTGCGCCGCGCCCACGCCCTGCTGGAAAGCGGCAAGGCAAAAGGCAAGATCGTGTTGGAAGGGTTCTGAAATCCGGGTTAGCCAACGAACGTTAGGGGGGTTAGCGACGCCAAGCATCGTGGCGCGTCGCGTAATCCACCAGGCGATATCCGCTGTGACGCCGATGGTGGGTTACGGCGCGGCGACAATCGCGCGATCTTTATGTCCACCCTACGAAGAGCTCGCGGCTACTGAAATCGCGCGCAGTGATCCTCGGCCGGCAGGGCGGCGGTGTACCACACATAGTCCGCCTGCTCTGCCGTCACCGGCTTGCCCACCTCGGCGAGGATCAGTACCTGGGCGGTAGCGGATGCGCCCAAATCGCTGAGGTGCAGCGGCACACCCAGGTCACGCCGCACGTGGAAGGCGCCGGCGAACAGCATCGCTGGCTGCGGCGCGGCCAGCAGGCGTTCGGCCATGCGCCGGTCACGTTGCTGCTGCACCGCCAGCATCGCGGGTAACTGGCTGACCGGCAGCTTGTCGCAGTGAGACTCGCGAATCTGCGCCAGCAGCGGCTCACGCACCGTTGCGGCGGTCGACGCACGGCCCTGCAGAACAGGCTGCTCACGGTAGATGGCCATGATCTCGGCGCGGTCGAGATTCGCCGCTCTCAGCCCATGATCCTGAGCCAGCCCGTGGCGCACGATCGGCCCATACAACGTCCAGGGCCAGCCATTGCTCCACTCCAGCGCCTTGGGCAGATCATCGATCTGTCGGCCTTCTCTCATCTGCTGCGCCACGTTATCGGCTAACGGCTGTTGGCCGGACGCGAGCATCTCCAGCAGCAAGCCCCCCTGCTTACGACGTTGCTCAAGAGCGCGCAACAACCACAGCTGCAGCGCGTGATGATCCGGGTTGTCGTGCTGCTCACCGACCAGAACATGGGGCATCACAGCCAGGCGTGCCACCAATTGCTCGGGTGTCAGCCGCTCGCCACTATGCAAATCCCGGATCTGCCCCAACTCGGCATGCTCGCGCCCCTGCGGGCTTTGCCACTCTGGCAGCGGTGCCAGCACAGGCTGACCTTGACAGGCGGAAAGCACCAGCACGGCAAACAACAGAAGGGTACGCATGCTGGCTCCTTAACGGGCGACGATAAGCGGATGCCCGCGTTCTGGATGCCGTTGCACCAGCACCTCGAGGCCGAACACGGCCTGTAGCGGCTCGGCACGCAGCACTTCGGCGGGCAGGCCGATGGCATGGGTTCGCCCGTCGTTGAGTAACAGCAGGCGGTCGCAATAACGCGCGGCCAGGTTCAGGTCATGGAGGATCACCATCACCGCCGCGCCTTGTTCGGCAAAGCGGCGCACGGCCTGCAGCGTGGTGTGTTGATGCAGGGGGTCGAGCATGGAGGTCGGTTCGTCGAGCAGCAGCGTCTGCTCGGCGCCGCCCGGCCACAACTGCGCCAGCACCCGCGCCAGATGCACGCGCTGGCGCTCGCCGCCGGACAACTCCAGGTAGCTGCGTTCGGCCAGGTGCTCGGCGTCGGCGGCTTGCAGCGCCTCGCGGACGATCTGCGCATCACGATCCCGACCGGTGTCGTGTGGCATGCGCCCCATGACCACCACATCGCGAACCGCAAAGCCGAAGCTCAGCGACGAACTCTGTGGCAGCACCGCCAGGCGCCGGGCGCGTTCCACGCCATGCCAATCACTCAGTGGACGATTGCCAAGCGATACCTCGCCCGTTGCTGCCGCCAACTCGCCGCACAGGGCACCGAGCAGGGTACTCTTGCCGGCACCGTTCGGGCCGAGCACACCCAGCACCTCGCCGGGCTGCAACTGCAGATCGATATCGGCCAGCACCTGCTTGTCGCCGCGCAGGATCGACAGCTCGTGTGCACTGAGCATCAGGTGCGCCCCCGCAGCAGCAGATAAAGAAAGAACGGTGCGCCGATCAATGCGGTGACGATGCCGATGGGCAGCTCGGCCGGCGACAGAATCAGCCGGGCGAACAAATCCGCCAGGAGCAACAGGCTGGCCCCGGCCAACGCCGAGGCCGGTAGCAGCACGCGGTGATCAGGGCCGACCAGCAGACGTACCAGATGCGGCACCACCAGACCGATGAAACCGATCATCCCGGCCGCCGCCACGGCCGCGCCGACGCCCAGCGCCGTGCAGAACACCAGTTCGCGCTTCAGCCGCTCGACCGCGAAGCCCAGATGGCGCGCCTCGGACTCACCCAGCAGCAAGGCATTCAGCGCCTGGGCTCGGCGCGGCAACCACAGCGCCACGGCGAGGGTCACCAGCAGCAGGGGCCACAGCCGCGCGTAGCTGGCGCCGTTGAGGCTGCCGAGGTTCCAGAAGGTCAGGGTGCGCAAGGTGGCATCGTCGGCCAGGTAGGTGAACAGGCCGATGCAGGCGAACGCCAGGGCATTGAGGGCGATCCCGGCGAGCAACATGGTGGTCACGCTGGTCTGGCCATTGCGCCGACCCAGGCGGTAGACCAGCGCGGTGACCACCAGCCCGCCAAGAAAGGCGCACAGCGACAGCAGATAGGGCGCGAACAGCTCGGGAATACCGCCCAACGCCGCGCCACCGACGATGGCGATAGCCGCGCCGAGCGCCGCACCGCTGGACACCCCGACCAGGCCGGGATCAGCCAACGGGTTGCGAAACAGCCCCTGCATCGCCACGCCACACAGCGCCAGCACCGCCCCGACGGCAAGGCCCAGCAACGTGCGCGGCATGCGGATCTGGCCGAGAATCAGCTCGGCCTGCTGCAGACCTTCACTGTCCAGTGGCAAACCCGCCAGGCGTAACGCGGCCCGCAGCGTGTCGCCCAACGCCAGGCTGACGGGCCCCAGCGCCAGGGATAGCCACAACGCAAGCGCGAGCAGCAGGCCCAGTGCGATAAACAGTGAGCGCGGGCTGATCACCGGCCTCATGGGGTCGCGGGGGTGAGCGGTGTACGGCCCGGATAGAAGGCCGCTGAAAGCTCGGCGAGGCCAGCGGGAATGCGCGGGCCGAGACCGCCGACCAGCAAGGTCGGGTCGATTGCCACCAGGCGCCCTGCCCGACCGGCCTTGGTCGAGGCCAGCGCCGGGTTCTGCTTGAGCAGCGCCTGCCTGGCCTCGTCGCCACTCAGGCGGCGGTCGGCGAAAATCACCACCTCGGGATCCAGCGCCAGCAAGGCCTCGGTGGACAGCGCCTTGTAGCCATTGTGGGTCGTCAGGTTCTTGCCGCCAGCGTGCTCGATGACCCAGGCTGCGGCAGTGTCCTGCCCGCCCGCCATGGGACTGCTGCCGGCGTGACCGAGCAGCAGCAACACGGTCGGCGCCTGGGTATCGGCCTGCGCCTTGGCGACCCAGTCGGCCTGCTCGCTCAGCCGTGCCTGGTATGCGGCGAATACGCTTTCGGCACGCGCCTCGTCGCCCAGCAGTGCACCGATACGCTGCAGATTGCCGTGCAATACCTGCAGATCGGCATCAGCCGACAGGGCTTCGACCTTCACGCCTGCCGCCGCCAGTTGCGCCAGTACGGGCGGTGGGCCCATCTCCTCGGTGCCGAGCAGCACCTCGGGACGCAGGGCAAGGATGCCCTCGGCGGCCAACTGGCGCTGGTAGCCCACGCTCGGCAATTTCTGCAGGGATGCCGGGTGCAGGCTGGTGGTGTCGACGCCGACCAGCCTGCCTTCACCACCCAGTTCCACGACCCACTCGCTGAGCGAGCCGCCGGCGCTGACCCAGCGCTGGGGAAGGTTTTCGGCACTCGCCACCAGCGGCGACAACAGGCTGGCGAACAGGGCGAATACGGCGATGGGGCGGGTCATGGATCAGGCTCCAGAAAAACGGGATTCGTATCAGGGCCACCACAAGGCATCAGTGGCCAAGGCTGGCAGTGTAGCCGCAGACAAGGCGGTTGCACGTGCTTTCAGGCTTGCAGGGCCGGCGTTTCCTCTGCCAGGCGACGCCAGTCCTCGCGTTCAGGCACGCCAGGCTTGCGCGCACCGAACAGCTGCAGGATCAGCTCGCCCTGGGCATCGAAGGCTTCCCAACTGGTGATCACACCGTCGCTGCTCGGCTTGCGCACCCGCCACAGCTCATGGATGTCGTTGGCCTTGAGGTGCAGGTTGAACTGCGGATCCAGTACGTTGAACCAGGTATCCATCCAGCGCAGGTTGCTCACCGGGCCGGTGTGGATCTGGATGCAGTGCCGGTTGCCAACGAACACCATGATCGGCACCTCGGCAGTTGCAGCGCGCTCGAACAGCCCAGGCAAGGCGCCGGGCGCCAGCGCCTCGGCCCACTCGCTGCCTGCCAGGCGCAGCGCCTGGGTGCGGGTTGCACCGTGGGTCTTCAGCAAGGCGAAGAAATGGTGGGTATCCTTGAGCGTCGACCAACCAACGCGCAGGGCGCTGGCATCGATCTGTTCGTCCGCACGCTGCACCGTCGGCTGCGGCTGGGGTTTCAGCTCCAGCTCAGCGCTCTGCTGCGCGTCACGGAAGCGTGCAACCAAGGGTTCCCAGGCCGCCAGCTCGCTCTGCTCGGTGAGGTACACCTTGTGCACCGCCACACCCTGAAAGTCGAAAACCTGGAAGCTACGCATCACCCCACGCGGGCTCTGCTCCTCGACAGCGAACACGCTGGCCCAGCCACCGAGAAACAGACGCAGGTCGATATCCGCCGAGACCACCAGGCCCATCTGGCCATTGGCGGTCACCGTCACATCGCGGTAAACGCCCTTGCGCTCGTGCACGCAGGACTCGTTGCGGGTCAGGGCCATGACATGCCCGAGCTCGCCGAGCGCCGGTAATAGCGCCGCCCACTCCGGACGCAGGCGCACAGTGTCCACGCCCAGACGGCTGGCGGTCAGCTCGGCCTCACTGACGCCCAACTGCGCTGCGGCATCGCGGGCACGCAGGTGCGGCTGCTCGCCGCGCAGCACTTGCCAGCTCAAGTACAAGGGGCTCGGAGCACGAGCGGAAAGAGGATCGGACATCATGCTATTCCTTCAGGATCACGGCCTGGCGTAGCGAGTGGCAGGGACAAACGTCAGCCCTCAGAGGGGTTGAGAACGCAACGCACCAAGACTGACGAGATTAAACCAATGAGAATAAAAACCCAATATCAGTGATAATGATTTGCATTAACCAAATAAAGTAATTTAACGTCCGCTCCGCCAATCAGGCCATCAAGAGCCACTGCGCGGAGAGCATACCTCCCTTTCCCCTGCGACCATGGATGGCGCTGCTGCTTCTGAGCCCCTCTCTGGCCATGGCCCAGAGCATCGGCAACACGACTACCGAACTCGACAGCACGAACGTCGTCGATACAGCGATCGAACAACCCCTCCCCACCACGACGTCGACGGATGCCGTAGTTGAACGATGCGGTACGGGGCGTATCGGGCGGGCTCGACTCGATCGACTTCAACAGCCTTTCGGCTATCGACGTATCGCGCGGCGCGAACTCCAGCCAGATAGGCTCCGGAGCTCTTGGCGGCGCCCTGCAACTGCGGACGCTGATGACCTGCTAGCCGACGGCAAGGCATTTGGCACAAGGTAGAGTCCGACACCGACTTCAAGGCACCCGGCTACGGTGTGCTCGACCTCACCGGCTACTGGCAACCCGTAGCGCTCGATGGTGTGAAGTTGCAGGCCGGCCCGTTCAACCTGCTCGACAAGAAGTACTGGAACGCAGTGTCCATCGACACCTTGAGCCAACCAGAGGATTACTACAGCGAAGCCGGACGCAATTTCCGCGTGTCCGCTTCCTGGCAGTTCTAGATTTCGCGCAAGGACGCGCCCCCTCTTCCATCGCCAGGCCGATACGGGATAATCCCCCGCTCAGGCCTGGAGACTTCGATGATTCGTCTATGCGCCCCGGATGAGCTTCCAGAAGCTCAAAGCCGGGGCTTTTCCGTTGGAGGTACGCAATTGTTCGCCGTTCGCAAGGATGGTGAGGTGTTCGTGTACCGCAATCGCTGCCCACATCGTGGCGTGCCACTGGAATGGCAGGCTGACCAGTTTCTCGACCCCAGCGCCAGCCTGATTCAATGTGCCCGGCATGGCGCGCTGTTTCTGATCGAGTCCGGCGAGTGCGTGGCCGGCCCTTGCGAAGGCGATGCCCTGCAGGTCATCGACAGCCGAGAGGCGAGTGACGGAATCTGGGTCGATCTGTAGTCAAAACCCGGCAGCAGTCTTACGTCAGCAGCACATCCAGACGTCGCATGACCTCGATCCCCTGCGGGGAGATATCCACGCCGTAAGCCAGTACCTCCACACCAGCGCTCACCGCCTCGACCAAGGCCGCCGCGTAGGCGGGGTCGATTTCCCGGGCAGGCCGCACCGCCTCGATGCCCGACAGGTTCACGCAATACAGCTGCACGGCACGCACGCCGCTGCGCGACAGGGCCGCAAGCTCGCGCAAATGCTTGGCACCGCGCTCGGTGCGCGCATCCGGAAATGCCGCCACGGCGCTATCGGCGAAGCCCAGGGTCACGCTCTTCACTTCGACGAAGGCCACGCCGCTCGGGTATTCCAGGCAGAAATCCACCCGGCTGCGCTCCACGCCGTAGGGCACTTCGCGGCGCAAGGCGCTGAAGCCGGCGAGCTCGGGGATCAGGCCGGCGCGCAGTGCTTCCTCGACCAGGCTATTGGCTCGCCCGGTGTTGATGCAGGCCAGACGACCATGGGGCGTTTCGCCGATCTCCCAGGTGCCCGGCAGCTTGCGCTTGGGGTCATTGGAGCGGCTGAACCAGACTCTGCAGCCCTCGCTCATGCAGTTGAGCATCGAGCCGGTGTTCGGGCAGTGGATGGTCAGCAGCTCGCCAGTTACGGTTTCGATATCGGCGAGAAAGCGCTTGTAACGGCGCAGCAGGCGGCCTTCTTCGAGCGGCGGATCAAATCGCATCGGCGCTCCAGCTCTTCAGGCCACGGGCAATGCGCTCCACTGCTTGTTCCAGGCGCGGCAAGCTCTGCGTGTAGGCGAAGCGCACGTGGTGCCCCGCCTGATGGCGCCCGAAGTCCAGACCCGGGGTGAAGGCCACATGTTCGGTTTCCAGGAAGTGCTGGCAGAAGCCATAGGCATCGCCGCCGAAGGCACGGATATCCGCATACAGATAGAAGGCGCCCTGGGGTTCCACGGCAATGCCGAAACCCAGTTCGCGCAATGCGGGCAGCAGGAAGTCCCGACGCTCGGCGAAAGCGCCGCGGCGTTCTTCGAGAATGGCCAGGGTCTGTGGCTCGAAACAGGCCAGCGCCGCATGCTGGGCCATGCTCGGCGCGCTGATGTAGAGGTTCTGCGCCAGCTTTTCAAGATCGCTCACCGCCCCTTCGGGCGCCACCAGCCAGCCTAGGCGCCAGCCAGTCATGCCGAAATACTTGGAGAAGCTGTTGAGTACGAAGGCGTCATCATCTACTTCCAACACGCTGCTGGCATCCACGCCATAGGTCAGGCCGTGATAGATCTCATCGACCACCATATGCCCGCCGCGGGCTTTCAGGGCCTGGGATAACGCCGCCAGCTCTTGCGCACTCAGCATCGTGCCGGTGGGGTTGGCGGGTGAGGCGAGCAAGGCACCGACGCTATCGGCGTTCCAGCACTCGGCCACCGCCTGAGCGGTCAGTTGATAACGTTCCTCGGGGCCGACCGGCACCAGTTGTGCGGCGCCCTCTACCAAACGCAGGAAGTGTCGATTACAGGGATAGCCAGGGTCTGCCAGCAACCAGTGCTTGCCAGGATCGACCAGCAAGCTGGCAGCCAGCAATAGCGCACCGGAGCCGCCGGGCGTGATGAGGATGCGCTGTGGGTCTATGCTTAGCCGGTAGCGTTGCGCATAGAAAGCGGCGATCGCCTCACGCAGAGCCGGTAGCCCGCGAGCCGCGGTATAGCGGGTGTGCCCCGCGGCCAGCGCAGCCTGGCCGGCTGCGACGATGGGTGCTGCGGTGGTGAAGTCCGGCTCGCCGATCTCCAGGTGGATGACGTCATGGCCCTCGGCCTGCAACTGGTTGGCGCGAGCCAGCAGTGCCATCACGTGGAAGGGTTCGATCGCGCGGCTGCGGGCGCTGTAGAGCTGGGCCATGGGAAATGCCTTGGGAAACCTATTAAAGGTGGAATTCTATCAGGCCGGCTCTGTCATACCCTGCCGACAGGATACTGAAACAGGTGTTTACACTGCGATTGCAAAGGCCCGTTCGGCAGATAGTACGGCGTCCGTGGCGTGGCCATGAGGCCCTCTGCAAAGCCGCTGGGGACGCTCTATCGAACCAAGACGCACAACCGCGACATCCGGGAGTGGCGCGGCTTGAGTCGATCTGGTAAGTTCGCCCGCTTGCAGTCGCAGGGCCGTTATTGTAAACGGCAACGGACACATTCCCTGCGCAGTGGATTAGAGAGAGTGAGAGGCGGTCATCCATGCCCATCAAAGCAAAAGCAACAAACGGCCAATTGATTCGTGGCTTCGAACCCTATAAGGAAACCAAGGGCGAGGAATACATGAGCGAGGCGATGCGCGCCCACTTCACCGGCATCCTGAACAAATGGAAGCTGGAGCTGATGCAGGAAGTCGATCGTACCGTGCACCACATGCAGGACGAGGCGGCCAACTTCCCTGATCCGGCAGATCGTGCCAGCCAGGAAGAAGAGTTCAGCCTGGAGCTGCGTGCCCGTGATCGCGAGCGCAAGCTGATCAAGAAAATCGACGAAACCCTGCAACTGATCGAAGACGAAGAATACGGCTGGTGCGACTCCTGTGGCGTCGAGATCGGCATCCGCCGTCTGGAAGCCCGCCCCACTGCCACGCTTTGCATCGACTGCAAGACCCTGGCGGAAATCAAGGAAAAACAGGTCGGCTCCTGAGCGGACGGGGCGCTCAGGCGCCCCGTTTCGTTTCCCCTTCATATACACCCGCCCGCATGCACAGCTCCGCTTACATCGGTCGCTTCGCCCCTACGCCCAGTGGCTATCTGCACTTTGGCTCGCTGGTCGCCGCCCTCGCCTCCTACCTTGATGCCCGTTCCGTTGGCGGTCTCTGGCTACTGCGCATGGAAGATCTCGACCCGCCCCGGGAAGTCCCCGGAGCGCAGAGCGCGATTCTGCAGACCTTGGAAAACTATGGCCTGCACTGGGACGGCGAACTGGTACGCCAGAGTGAACGCCACGCCGACTACGAAGCATTGGTGCAGCGCCTGTTCGATCAGGGCCTGGCCTACGCCTGTACCTGCTCGCGCAAAAAGCTGGAAGGCAGCGGCGGTATCTATCCGGGTTACTGCGGCAATGCCGGACACGGTCGCCATGATGCTGCTATCCGCCTGCGCGTACCACAGCTGACCTACCGCTTCACCGATCGGGTACAGGGCGAGTACAGCCAGCATCTGGGCCGGGAAGTCGGCGATTTCGTCATCTGCCGTCGTGATGGCTTGTATGCCTACCAGCTCGCCGTCGTTCTGGACGATGCCTGGCAAGGCATCAACAACGTGGTGCGCGGCGCCGACCTGCTCGATTCGACCCCACGGCAGCTCTATCTGCAGGAACTGCTCGGGCTGCCCCAGCCACGCTATCTGCACGTCCCGCTGATTATCCAGCCTGATGGCCACAAGCTAGGCAAGTCTTACCGCTCGCCACCGCTGCCAGGCGATCAGGCCACGCAGCTGCTGCTTCGCGCCCTGCGCGCACTCGGCCAGGAGGCACCGAGCGAGCTTGCGGACGCCAGCGCCGAGGAGCTGCTGCTCTGGAGCGCAGGTCGCTGGGATGCCAGTCGCATTCCGCGTACACGCAGCCTGGCGGAAAGTCAGTTGCGCTGACCGCCGGTAACGGGCAGCCTTGCCAGGCCGTGTGAAAACGTAGCGAGCGAAGGTCAGGCAAGGGCTAGGCGCCCCCGCAAACCGGCGAAAAAGCGCAGTTTACGAGTTGTAAATGAGCATTTTGACTGGGCTGGCATTCCAGCCGGTTTTTAACGCCGCATGACCGAGCGCAGTAGTTTTCACACAGCCTGTTGCCCCCAATTCATGATCAGGAATCCACCATGCACGCCCAGCTCGAAGAACTCATCGGCAAAATCAGCTCGGGCTGCCTGCCGCAGGACGAGATCACCCGTATCGCCGACGAAGCCGCCCAGGCCTATGCCGACCCGATTGCCTTTCTGGCGGCCAACCCGGATATCAACTACGACGACAGCTTCCCCATCCCGCTGGGCGAATGGATGGTGGTCGGCAACCTGCCGGATACCGTGCTGTTCCAGGCCGACAGCTATGACGAGCTGTTCAGCCAGATCACTGCGTCCTTCGGCGCCGAGGTGAGCTTCGTGCTCACCGCCAAGCAGTTGCACAAGGTCGAACCGCTCAAGGCCCTGAACCGCATCCAGGTGCAGCTGAGCAGCCTGTCCAAGGAAACCCAGGGCTATGTGCTGGTCGACTTCAGCGAACCGCTGGACGACGAACTGCAGGCGGTCTTGGTGTACACAACCGACCTGCCACGGGTGCTTGAGCTGGCCGTGGAAGTGGGCATCTACGCGGCTCCGGCCTATGAGACCCTGAAAGCGGCGCAAGCCGAGCAGTAAGCTCATCACGTGCGTAGGTGGAACGGCATGATCGCTCCACCGCTGACGCTCCGACATGGCTTTCCCGGGTATCGCTTCGCTCACCCCAGGCGACGGTTCCGCGCGAATCAATTGCAGAAGCCGGGGCGCCTGGCAATTGTCGCTCACGAACTACCGTCTCGTAGGAGCCGGCTTGCCGGCGATCAATTCGCCGGAACGGATAGACCTACAGTCCCTCTTCGTGCAACCGGCGCAGGTGCTCGATATACAGGCTGACCGGATTGACGCCCTCGCCTGCACGGCCGAAGTGCTGGTTGACGATATCCAGGTGATCCAGCGGGTAATCGTCGCGAATCACCTTACCCAGATGGGAGCTGACACGGCCGACCATGCCATCGCACTGCCCGGCCTCACGCACGAAGGTGCGGGCGAAGCGCCGGCAGAACCAATGCGACGGATCGCGTCGATTGCCGCCCTGGTCGGTGATACCGGGCTGCAGGATCCCGGACCAGGAGTAATAGCGCACGCCATTGACCTTTTCAGGCCCCTCCTCGCCCCATACCGACGGTAGTCCCTGGGGGTACTGGTGATTGAAGATGCCTACGCCTTCGGTGGTCAGCGAACGATGGGCGGCTGTGGCATTGATCGGCATGCTCGCGCCACGAGCACCACTGTCCAGCAGCGTTACCACGCGCGCCAGCATATGCACCCCGAGCAGCAGCAACTTGCCGCGCAGGCTGCCTGGCGCGGCTTTGCGCTCTATATGATCGGCGAGCTCCGAACCCTGGTGGGGGCCGGCCAGGGAAGTCACCGACGCGACCCATTCCGGCCTGTGTGCAGCGGCGTAGCGGCACACCAGAGCACCCTGGCTATGGCCGATCAGATGCACCTTTTGCGCTCCGCTACGCCGACGGGCGTCGGCGATCTGCAGCAGCAATTGTTCGCCGCGAAGCTCAGTGGCATGCACCGACGACAGACGCGCCGGGTAAACATCGACGCCCTGATTGCGCAGGGCCGTGACGATGCCATACCAATATTCGAAACCGAGCAGGCTGACAAAGCCCAGAAAACCAGGAACTAGCACCAGTGGATACCGGGGAACTGCACGATGACCCATTTCAGACTCCATGGAGGGTGCCGCCTGGCCAATGGCAGGCATCAGGCAAGCACCAGGGAAAGCACATCATGATCGTCGATGGCCACTATCGAGACAGTCGACTTCATCCCTGACTACCTCGCCCTTAGCATGGTTCCGTGAAACACCGTATGCAGAGAGAACGAGGTGCAACCATGAAAGCCCTGACCATCGCCCTGGCCCTGAGTCTTTTGAGCGCCAATGCGCTCGCATTGCCCAGCCGCAGCCCAGCGCCCATTCTGGGCGAGGCCGTAGATAGCAGCCAGCAACAACCGCAAATCGACCGCTAGCCTCAGGATGAAAGCCCGCGACAGCATGTGAGTGCGACTGCGGGCACGACCAGACCGAGCCATGGGTGATTTAGGACGAACTTATCCACACTCGCCGGGTTCGAAAAATGGTCTGGTTCATCACAAGGGAAATTCATCATGTTCAAACAAAGTCTGGGTGCCGCATGCGTTCTGGCCGTCCTTACCGGTTGTGCCGGCACGCCTGAGAATCCGGTCGACCACATCACTTACCGTAACGAGCCGCTGGTCAAGCAGGTCGAGAAAGACATGAGCAAGTCGACCGTTCTGGAACTGGGCGGCCCACCTTCCTCGGAAATCACCCGCACGGTTCAGCCTGGTAGCTGCAATAACTACGTCCTCAACAGGGATGGCAAGGAGCAGCCCTACTACGTTGCCTTCAACTCTGCCGATCGCGTCGACGGCAAAGGCTTCCTGACCTGCGAGCAGATGGAAATCAACGAACGCGAACGCGCCCGCGGTCACGGCATCTGATTCGGTCGCTCGCAATGAAAAATGCCCGCCTCCAAGGAGAGCGGGCATTTTTTAGCTTCAAGCCAAGCCAATCCCAATTGAGCGGCGCTTTATAGTCTTGTGGCTTGAAGCTTGTCGCTTGCAGCTGCCTTTATCAGATCGCGCCGCGGCTGCGCAGGATCGCCAGCACCTGTTTGACGCACTCGTCCACCGACAGGCTCTGGGTATCCAGCACCAGATCAGCGTTCAACGGTACATCGTAGGGGAAGGAATCGCCCGGGATGTTATCGCCGCCTGCCGTATATAGCCCCTGCGGGTCACGCTCTGCGCATACCTGCGGCGAAGCCTGCACGTAGACGGTGATCAGGCGCTCGGCACCGATCAGCGCCTTGGCCTGCTCGCGGCCCTCGGCATCCGGCGCCACGAAAGCCGCCAGGGTCAGCAGACCGGCTTCGTTGAACTGACGCGCCACGTGAGCGGCACGGCGCCAGTTCTCGGTACGCCCGGCGCGATCCTGTGGCAGGCCCTTGTTCAGATCATGACGCAGGTTCTGCCCATCGAGCACGTACACCGCCCGGCCCATGTCGAACAGCTTGCGCTCCACGGCGTAGGCCAGGGTGCTCTTGCCCGCGCCAGACAGGCCGCTGAACAGCACGGTGGCCGGCTGCTGGCCGAAGCGCGAGGCACGCTCTTCGGTGGAGACATGACCGGACTCGCTATGGTGGCCCGAACCCGAGACACGAGCGTCGCTGATGATCATGCCGGCGCCGACGGTGCCATTGGTCAGGCGGTCGATGACGATGAACGCGCCGGTGGTGCGGTTATGCGCATAACCGTCCAGAGCGATCGGCGCGTCGAGGGCGATCTTGACCTTGCCGATCTCGTTGAGCTGCAGACTGCTCGCAGTACCCTCTTCCAGGGTGTTCACATCCACCCGGTGGGCGATGCTGGCGATGGAGCCCGGCACATAGCTGGTGGCGCGCTTGATGTCGTACTTCTTGCCCGGCAGCATCGGCTCTTCGGCCATCCACACCAGCATGGCGTCGAAGCTGTCGACTACCTGAGGACGGTTGTCGGCATGCACCAGCATGTCGCCGCGCGAGACGTCGATCTCGTCTTCCAGGGTCAGGGTGATCGCCTGGCCTGGACCGGCCTGCTCCAGCTCACCTTCGTAGGTGACGATGGACTTGACCTTGCTGCCCTTGCCCGACGGCAAGGCAATGACTTCGTCGCCCTTGCGCACGATGCCGCTGGCCAGGGTGCCGGCGAAGCCGCGGAAGTTCAGGTTCGGGCGGTTGACGTACTGCACCGGGAAGCGCAGGTCGGTGAAATTGCGGTCACCCGCCACTTCCACGGTCTCGAGAATTTCCATCAGCGACTGGCCGCTGTACCACGGCGAGCGCTCGGACTTGTTGACCACATTGTCGCCCTTCAGCGCCGACATCGGCACGAAGAACAGCGAAGTGGGCTTGAGGTTGATCTTGTCGGCGAAGGCCTGGTAATCGGCCTTGATCTGCTCGAACACGCCCTCATCGAAGTCCTTGAGATCCATCTTGTTGATGGCGACGACGATGTGCTTGATGCCCAGCAGGGAAGCGATGAAGCTGTGGCGCTTGGTCTGGGTCTGCACGCCGTAACGGGCGTCGATCAGGATGATCGCCAGGTCGCAGGTCGAGGCGCCGGTGGCCATGTTGCGCGTGTACTGCTCATGGCCGGGAGTATCGGCGATGATGAACTTGCGCTTGGCGGTGGAGAAATAGCGGTAGGCGACATCGATGGTGATGCCCTGCTCACGCTCGGCCTGCAGGCCGTCGACCAGCAGCGCCAGATCGACTTCCTCGCCGGTGGTGCCACTCTTCTTCGAATCGCGGGTGATGGCTTCAAGATGGTCTTCGTAGATCATCTTGGAGTCGTGCAGCAGACGCCCGATCAGGGTGCTCTTGCCATCATCGACGTTGCCGCAGGTGAGGAAACGCAGCAGCTCCTTGCGCTCGTGTTGCGCCAGGTACGCGTGGATGTCTTCGCTGATCAGTTCGGATTGGTGACTCATTCTTCGTAGCTCCAAGCGGCAAGCTTCAAGCGGCAAGTAAAAGCACTCAGCTAGCCTGAAATTCTGTTGATCAACCCGCTGAGCATTCTGGAAAGCTCACGGGTTTCCTGTATCCACTGACTTGCAAGCGCCTCAGGGATGTAGCCGATATCGCTACCGATCAGCAATTGGGTTCGCAACTCTGCACAGGATCCTTTGGCAATGCGCAAATAGTGGCATTTTTCTTTACCACTACCACGCTCCATGCCTTCAGCGATGTTACTGGGCACGGACAGCGCAGAACGCCCGACCTGGTCTCGAAAACCATAATCGCCACATTCTCGCAGCGCCAAGAACACCTGTACCGTCAGTTGCCTGGAACGTTGCCAGACCTCAAGCCTCTCAAAATCCATTTTGTCCCAGCTCCAGTCCACTTGAAGCTTGTCGCTTGCAGCTTGCGGCTTAAAAGTACCCCTGACGTTTTTTCTCTTCCATGGAACCGGCACCGTCGTGATCGATCACGCGGCCCTGGCGCTCGGAAGTTCGGGTCAGGAGCATTTCCTGGATGATGTCGGTCAGGCTGGTCGCATCGGACTCCACCGCACCGGTCAGCGGGTAGCAGCCGAGGGTACGGAAACGTACTTTCCTCTTCTCGATACGCGCCTTCTCGTCGTCGGAGAGGTGCTCGAGGATGCGCTCGTCGTCGATCATGATCAGCGTGCCGTTCTTCTCGATGACATCGCGTTCGGCAGCGAAGTACAGCGGCACGATCGGAATCTGCTCGAGGTAGATGTACTGCCAGATATCCAGCTCGGTCCAGTTGGAGAGCGGGAACACGCGGATCGACTCGCCCTTCTTGACCTTGCCGTTGTAGACGTTCCACAGCTCGGGGCGCTGGTTCTTCGGATCCCAGCGGTGCTTACTGTCGCGGAACGAATAGACGCGCTCCTTGGCCCGGGATTTTTCCTCGTCACGTCGGGCGCCGCCGAAAGCTGCATCGAAACCATACTTGTCCAGCGCCTGCTTGAGGCCCTCGGTCTTCATGATGTCGGTGTGCTTGGCACTGCCATGGGTGAAGGGGTTGATATTCTGAGCGACGCCATCCGGGTTGACGTGGGTGATCAGATCCAGGCCCATTTCCTCGACCATCTGGTCGCGGAAGCGATACATCTCCTGGAATTTCCAGCGGGTGTCCACGTGCATCACCGGGAACGGCAGCTTCCCGGGAAAGAAGGCCTTGCGCGCGAGATGCAGCATCACGGCGGAATCCTTGCCGATGGAATAGAGCATCACCGGGTTATCGAATTCGGCGGCCACTTCACGAATGATGTGGATGCTTTCCGCCTCGAGCTGTTTCAAGTGCGTCAGTTTGTCGAGCATGGCTACTCACGGGATAACGATATTTATTCAGGCCGACGGGCCTTGGACGAGCGCGCACTCTAGCACAGCGTCTCATTCTAATCAGGAAGGCACTTAGATCGAAACGATCTAGCGTTATACCGCTCCGCAACGGAGCACCAGCTACTCGCCGGGACACATGATTTCGAGAAAGGCCTCCTGGCGTCGGCCACTCATGCCGCGGAAACGCTGGAGCAGGGCGAACTCGCGCTCGCTCCAGGTGCGCCGCGGATCGCTGAGATAGGCAGAAGGTCGCTCCTGCACGAGCGTCTCGTCCGGCCAACCGTCCACCAGGGTGTCGAGCGAGATCTTCAACGCCGCGCGCAGGCTCAGCAGCGCATTAAAGCTCGGCATTTCCCGACCGTTCTCCCAGGCAGACACCGACGCCTTGGTCACCCCGACCTCGAACCCCAGATGCTCCTGGGTCAGGCCAGCCGCCAACCGGGCTTTGCGCAGGGTTTTGCCGAAAATGCTCATGGCCCACTCTTCTTACGATTGGGCAGAGTGTAAGGAGCGATCGCTTCGGTGTCGTATCGCACTGCTTGACTTTAAAAATATGGCTGAACGATACTTTTCAATCCCTATGGGCACCCGGACGAGCATGACACCGATCACCCTGCACCCATTGGATCTCCCCCCGAGCACCATGGCCCGGAGCCTGGGGAGAAACCTCGCCGTGGGAGCGGTCGCCATCCTGGCCTTCAGCTCCGGCATCGGCTGGCTGATGCTCTGCGCCATCGCGCCATTGCTCTACGCCATGGCCGGCCTGTTCTGGTACCCCATCATGGAGTGGCGTCTGCAACGCACGACGGTGGTCATCGGCCACGATGCTATTGCCTGCAACGGACACCCTTTCGCCTATCGTGACGTCCTCGCCCTCAGCTACCGTCGCCAGGGCACGTACGGTCGTCAGCTCAGATTGAAGGGGCGTCAGCGCGCCCATGCCATCGCCCTGCATCATTACGACCTGCCCGCGCCGCTGAACGACGAGCTCCTGCTCACCCTACTCGCCAGGCGCGTCCTGGAGGCCAATCCCAAGGCCCTGATCGACATCCGCTACTGAGAGGCACGCCAGCGGCTACCGCTGCGTCGGAAACGGCACCCATGCGCACAGCCGGCTCGCTCTTCGTGCGAGCCTCGTAGTCAAGCCGATGCTAGATCGGATTAGGGCAGTCGATGAACAGATGCTCGATGGCGAAGCGGCGGCTCAGGTATTCGCCCAATGCCTGAACGCCGTAACGCTCGGTCGCATGGTGGCCAGCAGCGATGAAGCTGATGCCGTTTTCCCGGGCACTGTGGTAAGTCTGCTCGGACGCCTCCCCCGTCAGATAGAGGTCGACGCCCGCCGCGACGGCCTGATCGATATAGCCCTGCCCACCGCCGGTACACCAGCCGATGCGACTGATCATGCGATCGCCTTCCACCAACAAGGGTTCACGGCCCAGCACTTCGTGAACACGGCGGGCAAAATCCCGCGCGCTCATGGGCTGCGCCAGCGAGCCGACCAGGCCGACGGTGCGTGGGTTGTCCGGCTCCAACGGCCCTTCGACGGTGATCTCCAACTGCTGGGCAAGCTGCACGTTGTTGCCCACCTCGGCGTGCAGATCCAACGGCAGGTGATAAGCCAGCAGACTGATCTCGTTGGCCAGCAGGGTTTTCAGGCGACGCTGCTTCATGCCGGTGATGCAGGGATTCTCGCCCTTCCAGAAATAGCCATGGTGCACCAGCAGTACATCCGCCCGTGCCTCCACGGCGGCCTCGATCAGCGCCAGGCTGGCGGTCACGCCACTGACGATGCGCTGCACGTACGGCCGGCCTTCGACCTGCAGGCCATTGGGGCAATAATCGCTGATCCGCGAAGCACCGAGATAGCGTTCGGCGTCCTCTACCAGGGTCGTCAGAGCAATGGCCATACAGTTTCCTCACGAGCTGTTGCGAACCGCTGCTTTCTTGGCGCGGTTCTCTATAATGGCGCACCTTAAGGGCCTGTTCAGGGCCTCGCAACCCTCAGGATTGGATCGATGCTCAAGGCCCTGCGTTTCTTCGGCTGGCCACTACTGGTCGGCGTTCTGGTATCGCTGCTGATCATGCAACAGTACCCGCAACTGGTGGGCCTGCCGATGCACGACGTGCAGTTGCGCCAGGCGCCTGCCTATACGCATACCCGAGAGGGCCCTGCCTCCTACGCCAGTGCGGTGAGCACCGCCTCGCCGGCAGTGGCCAACCTGTACACCACCAAGTATGTGAGCAAACCGAACCATCCGCTGTTCGAAGACCCTCAATTCCGCAAGTTCTACGGCGATAACCTGCCGGGTCAGCGACGCATGGAGTCCAGCCTCGGCTCGGCGGTAATCATGAGCCCGGAAGGCTACCTGTTGACCAACAACCACGTGACCGCCAATGCGGATCAGATCGTGGTAGCCCTCAAGGATGGGCGTGAGACGCTCGCACGGGTGATAGGCAGCGACCCGGAAACCGACCTGGCGGTCTTGAAGATCGACCTCAAGGATCTGCCCTCGATGACCCTTGGGCGTTCCGACAACATCAGGATCGGTGACGTCTCCCTGGCCATCGGCAACCCCTTCGGCGTCGGCCAGACCGTGACCATGGGCATCATCAGCGCCACCGGGCGTAACCAGTTGGGCCTCAACACCTACGAAGATTTCATCCAGACCGATGCGGCGATCAACCCGGGCAACTCCGGCGGCGCACTGGTCGATGCCTACGGCAATCTGGTCGGCATCAACACGGCGATCTTCTCCAAATCCGGCGGTTCTCAGGGCATCGGTTTCGCCATCCCGGTGAAACTGGCGATTGAAGTGATGCAGTCGATCATCGAACACGGCCAGGTGATCCGTGGCTGGTTGGGCCTCGAAGTGCAGCCACTGACTCCGGAACTGGCCGAGTCATTCGGGCTGGAAGGGCGTCAGGGCATCATCGTCGCCGGTATCTACCGCAATGGGCCGGCGCAAAAGGCTGGGCTGCAGCCCAATGACCTGATCCTCAAGATCGACGGCGAACCTGCCGGCGATGCTCGCCGTTCGATGAACCAGGTCGCTCGCGCCAAACCGGGCGAGAAGATTCGCATCGAGGTCATGCGCAACGGCAAGATGATGGAGCTCAGCGCCGAAATCGGCGTACGCCCACCAGTCGCCAACAGCAACTAGCGCACAACACTCGCAGCACGCCCACCGTTGTTTCGCACCGAGGGCGACGCTCCTACGCAGCTGGTAGCCGTCTCGCGCCACCTTGTAGGAGCTGCGCCCCGCAGCGAATGGCGATGGCAACACCGATATTACGAACGGTCGCCTGAGCTGAGCCACGCTTCATCGGCAATGAAAAAGCCAGGGCAGTGCCCTGGCTTTTTCATTGCTGCGCGAAATTATCAGAGCGTTGCCAGGCCATCCAGCAATGCCTGGTTCTGCTCCGGCGAACCGATGCTGATGCGCAGGAACTGGGCGATGCGCTCCTGCTTGAAGTGGCGCACGATCACGCCCTGCTCACGCAGCGCCGCAGCGATGCCGGCAGCATCGCGCTGCGGATGACGGGCAAAGATGAAGTTGGCGGCCGATGGCAGTACCTCGAAGCCCAGCGCCTGCAAACCGGCCGTGACTTGCTCGCGACTGTCGATCACCGCCGCGCAAGTCTGCTCGAAATAGGTTTGATCCTCGAACGCCGCCGCAGCACCCGCGATGGCGATGCGATCCAGCGGGTAGGAGTTGAAACTGTTCTTGATCCGCTCCAGGGCCTCGATCAGATCCACGTGCCCGACTGCCAGGCCAACACGCAGGCCAGCCAGCGAGCGGGATTTGGATAGCGTCTGCGTGACCAACAGGTTCGGGTACTTATCCACCAGAGCGATGGCCGACATGCCGCCAAAGTCGATATAGGCCTCGTCCACCAGCACCACGCTATCCGGGTTGGCCTGCAGCAAACGCTCGATGGCCTCCAGCGCCAGCAGGCAACCGGTGGGTGCATTGGGGTTGGGGAAGACGATGCCACCATTTGGCCGCGCATAATCCTCGACGCGAATCTGGAACTGCTCGTCCAGCGCCAGAGGCTCGGCCTGGATGCCATACAGCCCGCAATACACCGGATAGAAGCTGTAGCTGATATCCGGGAACAGCAGCGGCTTGCCGTGCTGGAACAGGCCGTGGAAGGCGTGGGCCAGCACCTCGTCGGAGCCGTTGCCGACGAACACCTGAGCAGGCTGCACGCCGTAATAGCCGGCAACCGCCTGCTTCAGGCGCTCGCCATTGGGATCGGGATACAGGCGCAGATCGTCGTTCAGCTCCTCGCGCATCGCGGCGAGGGCTTTGGGCGACGGGCCGTAGGGGTTTTCGTTGGTGTTGAGTTTGACCAGCTTGCTCAGCTTGGGCTGCTCACCCGGCACATAGGGCACCAGGTCTTTGACGAAGGGGCTCCAGAATTTGCTCATCTGCCCTTCTCTCCTCGAAATTGTTCAGTATGCGTAGAGTAAAAAACCGCGCAGCATTTTCCGGCGGACGAAACGGTGGACGAGAAAAGCGTCGTCCACCCTACAACCAGCTATCACTTTTTAATGCGGTACTCGGCGCTACGGGCATGGGCGGTCAGCGACTCGCCGCGGGCCAGCACCGAGGCCACCTTGCCGAGCTCGGAAGCACCTTCGGCCGAACAATGGATGATCGACGAACGCTTCTGGAAGTCGTAGACCCCCAATGGCGAGGAGAAACGCGCAGTGCCCGATGTCGGCAATACGTGGTTCGGCCCAGCGCAGTAATCACCCAGCGCTTCGGCGGTATAACGCCCCATGAAGATGGCGCCCGCGTGGCGGATCTGCGGCAGGTACTGTTCGGGGTTCTCGACCGAAAGTTCCAGGTGCTCGGGCGCGATACGGTTGGCCACCTCGATGGCCTGGGCCATATCGGCAACCTGAATCAGCGCGCCACGGCCCTCGATGGAGGTACGGGCAATCGCTTCACGCTCCAGGCTCGGCAGCAGACGAGTGATGCTCTCGGCGACCTTGTCGAGGAACGCCGCATCCGGGCTGACCAGGATCGACTGGGCGTCTTCGTCATGTTCGGCCTGGGAGAACAGATCCATGGCGATCCAGTCCGGGTCGGTCTGGCCGTCGCAGACCACGAGGATTTCCGAAGGCCCGGCGATCATGTCGATACCGACCTTGCCGAACACATGGCGCTTGGCGGTGGCCACATAGATGTTGCCCGGGCCGACGATCTTGTCCACCGGCGGCACGCTTTCGGTGCCATAGGCCAGTGCGGCGACGGCCTGGGCGCCGCCGATGGTGAACACCCGGTCGACGCCGGCAATCGCCGCCGCGGCAAGGACGATCTCATTGATCTCGCCACGCGGCGTCGGCACCACCATGACTACTTCCGGCACCCCGGCGACCTTGGCCGGAATGGCATTCATCAACACCGAGGACGGGTAGGACGCTTTGCCGCCGGGCACGTACAGGCCTGCACGATCCAGCGGTGTGACCTTCTGCCCGAGCACCGTGCCGTCGGCCTCGGTGTACGTCCAGGAGTCCTGCTTCTGTTTCTCGTGGTAGCTGCGCACCCGCTCGGCGGCGATTTCCAGCGCCTGGCGCTGCTCGGCGGTAATACGGGTCAGCGCCAGCTCGAGGCGCTCGCGCGGCAGGATCAGGTCGGCCATGGACGCCACTTCCAGCGCATCGAAACGCTGGGTGAACTCGACCAGCGCCGCATCGCCGCGCTCACGCACGGTCTTGATGATGTCCAGTACGCGCTGATTGACGCCGTCGTCCGAGACGCTTTCCCAGCTCAGCAGATGATCCAGATGGCGCGCGAAATCCTGATCAGCGGCATTGAGTCGGCGGATGGCAACGGGAGCGGTCATAGCTAGAGCCTCATCTGGATGGCGTGTTCTCAGAGCCTGTTCAAGGTCTCGCGAGCTAGAGCAATGCAAGGCAAAAACAGGCGAGGAAGCGGAGTTTACTGCAGTAAATGAGCATTCCGAGCCTGTTTTTAACGCCGCAGGGCCGAAGCGCAGCAGACATTGGACAGGCTCTCAGGCGCCGCTAGCGTAGCAAGCCCACCGTGCGGGCACCTGAGAACTTGACACGGATAGGCGTTGCGCGACCGCGAAGCCGCGCGGGGAGAGGGTCAATGCGGATGGTGCGTCTCGACCGCTTCACGCAGTGTGTCGATCAGTGCCTGGATGCGGCCATGCTGCATCTTCATCGAGGCCTTGTTGACCACCAGGCGCGAGCTGATATGAGCGATCAGTTCCTGGGCTTCCAGACCATTGGCGCGCAGGGTGTTACCGGTGTCGACCACGTCGATGATCTTGTCGGCCAGGCCCACCAGCGGCGCCAACTCCATCGAGCCGTACAGCTTGATGATATCGACCTGACGGCCCTGCTCGGCGTAGTAGCGCTTGGCGACGTTGACGAACTTGGTGGCCACGCGCAGGCGGCCTTTGGGTTCGGCCGCGCCAACCGCACCAGCGGTCATCAGCTTGCAGCGGGCAATACGCAGATCCAGTGGCTCGTAGAGCCCCTGGCCACCGTATTCGAGCAGCACGTCCTTGCCGGCGACGCCAAGATCGGCAGCGCCGTGCTCGACATAGGTCGGCACGTCGGTGGCCCGCACGATCAGCAGACGCACGTCATCCTGGGTGGTCGGGATGATCAGCTTGCGACTCTTGTCCGGATTCTCGGTCGGCACGATGCCTGCCGCCGCGAGCAGCGGCAGGGTGTCATCGAGAATACGGCCTTTGGACAGGGCGATGGTCAGCATGTGGTCAGCCCGGCACGCGGCGAATCTTCGCCCCCAGCAGTTGCAATTTTTCTTCGATGCATTCGTAGCCACGGTCGATGTGGTAGATGCGATCGATCACCGTGTCGCCCTGGGCAACCAGCGCGGCAATGACCAGGCTGGCCGAAGCGCGCAGGTCGGTGGCCATTACCGGAGCACCCTTGAGCTGAGCGGTACCGGTGACGATGGCGGTGTTGCCTTCGACCTGGATCTGCGCGCCCATGCGGCTCATTTCGTAGACGTGCATGAAGCGGTTTTCGAAGATCGTCTCGATGACCGTGCCAGTGCCTTCGGCAATCGCATTGAGGGCGATGAACTGCGCCTGCATGTCGGTGGGAAACGCCGGATAGGGTGCGGTACGCAGGTTCACGGCCTTGGGACGTTTGCCTTTCATGTCCAGCTCGATCCAGTCGGGGCCGGTAGTGATTTCGGCACCCGCTTCCTGCAGTTTGGCCAGCACAGCTTCCAGGGTACTCGGATCGGCATCCTTGACCTTGACGCGGCCGCCGGTCGCAGCGGCGGCCACCAGGTAGGTACCGGTCTCGATGCGGTCGGGCATCACGCTGAAGCGTGCGCCGGTGAGGCGCTCGACGCCGTCGATGGTGATGGTGTCGGTACCGGCACCCTCGATCTTCGCACCCATGGCGATCAGGCAGTTGGCCAGGTCGACCACTTCAGGCTCGCGGGCGGCGTTTTCCAGCACGCTACGGCCCTTGGCCAGCGTTGCGGCCATCATGATGTTCTCGGTACCGGTCACACTGACCATATCGAAGAAGAAGTGCGCACCGCGAAGGCCGCCTTCCGGCGCCTTGGCCTTGATGTAACCACCCTCGACATCGATCACCGCCCCCATGGCCTCCAGGCCGCGGATGTGCAGGTCGACCGGACGCGAGCCGATGGCGCAGCCACCAGGCAGCGCCACTTCAGCCTCACCGAAGCGCGCGACCATGGGGCCGAGCACCAGGATCGAAGCGCGCATGGTTTTCACCAGCTCGTACGGCGCGACCAGAGTCTTCATGGTGCGCGCATCAACCTCGACGCTGAGTTTCTCGTCGATGATCGGCTCGATGCCCATGCGGCCGAACAGCTCGATCATCGTGGTGATGTCGTGCAGGTGTGGCAGATTGCAGATGGTCACCGGCGCATCGCCGAGCAAGGTGGCTGCCAGAATCGGCAGTGCGGAGTTCTTTGCACCGGAAATGCGGATCTCGCCATCGAGGCGTACACCACCGGTAATGCTTAATTTATCCATAGCTGGTTCGTAGCCTCAGGAACGAGCGGCCCAATCGGCACGGCTGAAAAATTTCATGCTCACGGCGTGGATGCTGCCATCGGCGATCCAGGGATTCAGGTGAGCGTAGATTTGCTGCTGGCGTTTGACCGGGCTGAGCGCGGCCAGCTCGTCGCTGATCAGATTGAGCTGGAAGTTGCAGCCTTCGCCGTCGACCTCTACCTGAGTATCCGGCAGTTTGGTCTCCAAGAAACTTTTTACCTCAAGGGCCTGCATGCTCAACCTCGACAACGTATTCAGTAAGCGTGAACGTCGCACGGCGACGTCTGTATACAGTGTTCGGCCAACGGTTGCGGGGAAGGTCAGGCAGCGATGACGCTGGTTGCACGATCCGCCTGCGGCACGCGACACGAGCCTGTAGACATGGGGCGGGCATCATACCAAAAAATCGCCGGGAGCGATTTCTGACGTCGCTCGCGATGATCCGAAGGATGGCCACCAGGGACGACAGACCACAAATGCTTTTCGGGAGAAATTCTCGGTAACGAGCCGCAGCGCCCGAAGGTGATCGCCGGGCTCGGAGAACGTTCTCAGGCCTCCAGAGGCAGCACATGATGCAACTCACACACCTTGGCGATCCCACTCATGTCCTGGGGCAGACTGCGAATGCTCAACGCTTTACCGGCGGCCTGGGCGTCGCGGGTATAAGAAAGCAGCAGAGACAGGCCGACGCTGCTGGACTTTTCCACTGCAGAGCAATCGACCACACAGGTAGACGCCTGGGTGGCGCGGATCAGGCGACCGCCCTGCTCACGCAGGGCAGGACCACTCCGATAGTCGAGCACGCCGGAAAGCGCCAGTAATCCCGGTGCCTGTTCGACGATAGCCGCTGAACTCACGACGCCCCCCGAGCCTGACGTGCCCTGGCGACGGTGTCGGCCCAAGAGTCGATGACCTTGTCCAGATCGTTGCGGTTGTTCTGCATCGACTGGGCGAACTGGTCACGGAACAGCTTGCCGACGTTGATGCCATTGATCACCACGTTACGCAGCTTCCAGGTTCCGTCCATGGCAACCATGGTGTAGGACAACGGATAGACCGTACCTTTGCCATCGCGGATCTCCATGTTGACCGAGGTACGCTGCGGATCCGGTTTGCCGGAAACCGGAAGCACACGGATGTCCTGGTTGTTGTACTCGAGCAGCGCGTTGCCATAGAACTGCATCAGGCTGCGCTTGAAGTTCTCCTGGAAACGAGTCATCTGTTCAGGCGTGGCATTACGCGAGTAGCGCACCGTCATCACGCTGCGGGACACGCCATCGACATCCACCACCGGACCAAGAATCTCGTTGAGCGAGTTGTAGAAGGCATCCGGGTTGCTGCGGTACTCCTCCTTGTTGGCCTTGAGGTCGGCCAGGAGGGTCTCGGTGGTTTCCTGCACCACTTCATGGGCGGCAGGCGCGGCCACAGCCAGCAATGGTAGCGCGGCCAGCAGGGCGACAAGGCTGTTACGCACGGTCTTGATCATCATCGGGTACCTCATTGGCTGTCCTGATCCCTGTTGACCGAATTGAGCAGAAATTTGCCAATCAGGTCTTCGAGTACCAGAGAAGACTGGGTGTCATGAATGGTTCCGCCATCGGCCAGCAACTCTTCGTCGCCACCGACGCTGATCCCCACATACTTTTCACCGAGCAGGCCAGCGGTCAGGATCGACGCGGTGGAATCCACCGGAAGATTGTCGACGCTGCCGTCGAGTTCCATCGTTACGCGCCCGGTGTAGCTGTCACGATCCAGATCGATCGCCGTTACGCGGCCAATGCTCACGCCCGCCATGGTCACTTTGGCGCGCATGGTGAGGCCGGCGATATTGTCAAAGTGCGCATAGACCTTGTAGGTGTCGACGGTGTTGCCGGGCGCCAGACCGCTGACCCGCAGGGCCAGCAACAGCAGGGCCAGCAAGCCAGCCAGGAGGAACAGGCCGACACCGATTTCCATCGTGCGGTTTTGCATCAGAAATCTCCAAACATCAAAGCGGTCAGAATGAAATCCAGCCCCAATACGGCCAGCGAGGCATACACCACCGTTCGGGTGGTCGCGCGGCTGATGCCTTCCGAGGTCGGCTCGCAGTCGTAACCCTGGAACACGGCGATCCAGGTGACGACGAAGGCGAAGACCAGGCTTTTGATTATCCCGTTGAGCACGTCTTCGCGGAACGAAACGCTGTTTTGCATGTTGGCCCAGAACGAGCCTTCGTAAACGCCCAGCCAGTCGATGGCGACCATCGCGCCGCCCCAGATACCGACCACGCTGAAGATCATCGTCAGCAGTGGCATGGAAATGAAACCGGCCCACAGACGCGGCGCGACGATGTGCTTGAGCGGGTCGACACCGATCATCGCCAGGCTCGACAACTGCTCGGTTGATTTCATGTTGCCGATCTCGGCAGTCAACGCCGAGCCGGCACGGCCGGCGAACAGTAGCGCGGTGACCACCGGCCCCAGTTCACGCAACAAGGTCAGGGCGACCATCTGCCCCACCGCCTGCTCGGAGCCGTATTTGGCGAGAATGCTGAAACCCTGCAGCGATAGCACCATGCCGATGAACAGACCGGAAACCACGATGATCGCCAGGGACAGCACACCCACCGAATACAGCTGCTTGATCAAAAGCTGCAGCGAATGGCCCGATGTGCCACGCCCGAACAGTGCGCGCAGCAGAAAGACCGTCGAACGCCCCAGCGTGGCGACCACGTCGATACCCGCACGCCCGAACAGGCGCACGCGTTCGAGTGAAGATGTCCTGCGCATCAGCGCCCCCCCAGTAGATCGTCGCGGTAGCTCGGCGCTTGAAAATGAAAAGGAACCGGCCCGTCCGGCGTGCCCTGCATGAACTGACGCACCTGTGGATTTTCGGAGTCACGCAGCTCGGCCGGCGTTCCCTGGCCCAGAACCTGACTGTCACCGACGACATAGATGTAATCGGCGATGCTCGCCGTCTCCGCCAGATCGTGAGACACCACGATACTGGTAATGCCCAGGGCATCGTTGAGCAAACGAATCAAGCGCACCAGCACGCCCATGGCGATGGGATCCTGCCCGACGAACGGCTCGTCATACATGAGTATCTGCGGATCCAGGGCGATTGCCCGGGCCAGCGCCACACGCCGCTTCATACCACCGGAGAGTTCATCGGGCATCAACTCGATGGCGCCACGCAAGCCAACCGCTTGCAGCTTCATCAGAACAATGTCACGAATCATTTCCTCGGGCAGTTGCGTATGCACGCGCAGCGGAAATGCCACGTTTTCGAACACGTCGAGGTCGGTGAACAGCGCACCGCTCTGGAACAGCACGCCCATCTGCTTGCGCATGTCGAACAGCTCGCTGCGCGACAGATCGGGGAGGTTCAGGCCGTTGACGTGGATTTCGCCCGCGCTTGGCCGCAACTCGGCGGCGATCAGCCGTAACAGTGTGGTCTTGCCACAGCCGGAGGGGCCCATGATCCCGGTGACCTTGCCCCTCGGGATGCGTATATCGACGTTCTTGAAGATGTGCCGCTCGCCGCGCTGAAAACTTACGTTCTTAAGCTCGACCGCGTACTGATTTTCGGCGCTCATCGGAACTCCATTACGTACTGCCTTGCCTAATCAGATGCCCTGCATCGGGATAAGGGCACGGCGATCGGCCATACGAGCCAAAAATGGCTGCGGACTATAGCATTTGCCTCATTACCCGCCAAAGCCGAGCACCCTGACCGTTCAGGCTTGTGACAGCTTTGCCGTTTCACCTCGGCGCCATGGATGATGAGTCCTGTAGTCTTTCCCGTTATAATCCCCGTCTTTTTTGTCCAGCAGCCCAAGCCAAGCATGAACCAGACCCGCGACCTGATTGATTCCGCCCAACGCACCATCCGCCTCGAAATCGAGGCGGTACAAGAGCTGTTGCCCCGTATCGACGCCAATTTCGTCAAGGCTTGCGAGTTGATCCTGGCCAGCAAGGGCCGCGTGGTCGTGGTCGGCATGGGCAAATCCGGGCATATCGGCAACAAGATCGCCGCCACCCTGGCCAGCACCGGCACCACTGCTTTTTTCGTGCACCCTGCAGAAGCCAGCCACGGCGACATGGGCATGATCACCCGTGACGACGTGGTACTCGCCCTGTCCAACTCGGGTTCCACGGCAGAGATCGTTACCCTGCTGCCGTTGATCAAACGCCTCGGCATCACCCTGATCAGCATGACCGGCAACCCGGAGTCGCCGCTGTCCAAGGCTGCCGAAGTGAACCTCGACACCCGCGTAGCCAAGGAAGCCTGCCCGCTCAATCTGGCGCCGACCTCCTCCACTACCGCTTCACTGGTACTGGGCGACGCCCTGGCCATCGCGCTGCTGGAAGCTCGTGGCTTCACCGCCGAAGATTTCGCCTTCTCCCATCCAGGTGGCGCTCTGGGTCGGCGCCTGCTGCTCAAGGTCGAGAATGTCATGCACACGGGCGACAGCCTGCCTCAGGTCAGGCGCGGCACCAGCCTGCGCGATGCACTGCTGGAAATGACCCAGAAAGGCCTGGGCATGACCGCCGTACTGGAAGCCGATGGCCGGCTCGCCGGGATCTTCACCGACGGCGATCTGCGCCGCGCTCTGGATAAAGGCGTCGACGTGCGTGATGCACGCATCGACGACGTCATGACCCCGCACGGCAAAACCGCCCGTGCCGACATGCTCGCCGCCGAGGCCCTGAAGATAATGGAAGACAACAAGATCAGTGCACTGGTCGTGGTGGATACCAGCGGGCGCCCGGTTGGTGCCTTCAACCTTGGCGACCTGCTGCGCGCGGGGGTGATGTGATGAGCGACCTGCTGCAGCGCGCGCGCGCAATCAAACTGGCCATCTTCGATGTCGACGGCGTACTCACCGACGGCAAGCTGTACTTTCTCGTCGACGGCAGCGAGTTCAAGACCTTCAATACCCTGGACGGTCAGGGCATCAAGATGCTGATCAACTCGGGAGTACGCACCGCCATCATCAGCGGCCGCAAGACGCCCGTGGTCGAGCGCCGTGCACAGAACCTGGGTATCCAGCACCTGTACCAGGGCCGCGAAGACAAACTCGACGTGCTCGACGAGTTGCTCGCCGAACTTGGCCTGAGCTACGAACAAGTGGCTTACCTGGGCGATGACCTGCCGGATCTGCCGGTGATTCGCCGAGTCGGCCTGGGCATGGCGGTAGCCAGTGGCAACGGTTTCGTACGCGAGCATGCCCATGGCGTCACTCAGGCGCGCGGCGGTGAAGGTGCGGCCCGCGAATTCTGCGAACTGATCATGCGCGGCCAGGGCACTCTCGAAGCCGCCCAATCCGCCTACCTCTAGGGCCTGCCGATGCTGCGCAAATTCATCACACCCGCCCTGCTGACCCTTGGTGCCCTGCTGCTGGCCGCCGCCGGCTACTGGAACATCAACCCGGACAGTTTCTCCAGCAGCCCGCAGCATAGCGGCCCGGACAACCCCATCGACTTCTACGCGATCAACGCCCACAGCGTACAGTACCTGCCCGATGGCAAAGTGCAGAGCGACATGACCAGCGACCTGCTCGAACACGTGCAGAGTACTGACGTCACCCTGCTGACCGAGCCCCGCATGAGCCTGTTCCGCGGCACCGACTTTCCCTGGAATGTACGTAGCGCTCGTGGTGAAGTCGGCCCCGATGGTGACGAGGTCGAACTGATCGACCAGGTGCGTGTGGAACGCACGGATGACAAAGGTCGCACCACTATACTCACCACCAGCCGCCTGACCGTATTCCCACAGAAGGAATATGCGCAGACCCAGCAAGCCGTTAGAATCGACGCGGCCAACGGGGTGACCACGGCACAAGGAATGAAAGCGTACTTGAATGACGGCAGGATGCTCCTGCAGTCCAACGTAAGAGGCCAGCATGAGGTTCGTTAAAACCCTCCCCCTACTTCTCAGCCTCGGCGCAACGCTAGGAAGCGCAAGCGCCTGGGCTCTGCCGAGCGACCGCGATCAACCGATCCGCGTGCAGGCCGACAGTGCTGAGCTGGACGACAGACAAGGCGTAGCGGTGTACCGCGGCGACGTCGTCATCACTCAGGGCACCATGAAAATCACTGGCGATACCGTCACCATCACCCAGAACGCGCAGGGTGATGTCGACGTGTTCACGTCGGTGGGCAAGCCCGCCTACTACGAACAGAAACCCTCGGTCGACAAGCAGATCGTCAAGGCTTATGGGCTGACCATCCAGTACTTTGCGGCCAATGAGCGCATCATACTGATCGATCAGGCCAAGGTCGTTCAGGAAGGCAACACCTTCGAAGGCGAGAAGATCGTCTATGACACCCAGCGCCAGATCGTCAACGCGGGCCGTGCCACGGGCACCAATGTGTCGACCCCGCGTCCGCGCATCGACATGGTGATCCAGCCGAAGAACAAACCCGCCGATGGGCAGGGCCAATAACGATGGCCACCCTGAAAGCCCAGCACCTGGCCAAAAGCTATAAAGATCGTCAGGTCGTTCGCGACGTCAGCCTGAGTATCGAAAGCGGGCAGATCGTCGGCCTGCTCGGCCCTAACGGCGCCGGCAAGACCACCTGCTTCTACATGATCGTCGGCCTCGTTCGGGCCGACCAGGGGCGCGTGCTGATCGACGACCTCGACGTCAGCCACCAGCCCATGCATGGCCGCGCTCGCGCCGGTATCGGCTACCTGCCCCAGGAAGCGTCGATCTTCCGCAAGCTCAGCGTGTCCGACAACATCATGGCGATCCTGGAAACGCGCAAGGATCTGAACCGCGCGCAGCGCCTGCAGGAGCTGGACAGCCTGCTGCAGGAATTCCACATCACCCATATCCGCGACAACCTGGGCATGAGCCTGTCGGGCGGTGAGCGCCGCCGCGTGGAAATCGCCCGCGCCCTGGCCACCTCGCCGAAATTCATCCTTCTCGACGAGCCTTTCGCCGGTGTCGACCCGATCTCGGTCGGCGACATCAAACAGATCATTCATCACCTCAAGGCCAAAGGCATTGGCGTGCTGATCACCGACCACAACGTACGCGAAACCCTGGATATCTGCGAAACCGCCTATATCGTCAGCGACGGTCAACTGATCGCCGAAGGTGACTCCGCTGCCATTCTGGCCAACCAGGTGGTCAAGGAAGTCTATCTGGGCCACGAATTCCGCCTGTGATGGATTCCCCCATCGATGAGCGCACCCATGAGCCTGTTACCCTCACGGCATTGCTGCAATGAAATGGTAACAGACCCTAGGCAAAGCACTCTGATTCAGGCATATAATTTGCTTCCTAGTGGCGCTTTGGCGCCCTGTCGTGGATCGCGCACAGACGCCGGATAAGGTCTGCAATGAAACCATCGCTAGTCCTGAAAATGGGCCAGCAGCTGACGATGACACCGCAGCTGCAACAAGCCATTCGCCTGCTCCAACTGTCGACCCTGGATCTGCAACAGGAGATCCAGGAGGCGCTGGAGTCCAACCCGATGCTCGAGCGTCAGGAAGAAGGCGACGACTTCGACTCGGATCCCATGGCCGACGGCGCGGAAAGTGCCACTGCGAGCGCCACCCAGGAAGAAAAATTTCAGGAACCGACCTTCCAGGAAAACACACAGACCGTCGACAACCTGGAAGAAGGCGAATGGGGCGAGCGCATTCCCAACGAACTACCTGTCGATACCGCCTGGGAAGATGTCTACCAGACCAGCGCCAGCAGCCTGCCGAGCAATGATGATGACGAGTGGGACTTCACCACTCGCACCTCTGCCGGGGAAAGCCTGCAGAGCCACATGCTCTGGCAACTCAACCTGGCACCGATGTCCGACAAGGATCGCCTGATCGCCGTCACGCTGATCGACTGCATCAACGGCCAGGGCTACCTCGAAGAAACCCTCGAGGAAATCACCGACGCCTTCGACCCCGAACTCGATGTCGAGCTCGACGAAGTCGAAGCCGTGCTGCATCGCATCCAGCAATTCGAGCCGTCCGGCATCGCGGCCCGCGACCTGCGCGAATGCCTGCTTCTGCAACTGCGCCAACTGCCGAGCAACACGCCCTGGCTGAGCGAAGCCCAACGCCTGACGAGCGATTATCTCGATCTGCTCGGCAGCCGCGACTACAGCCAACTGATGCGCCGCATGAAGCTCAAGGAAGATGAGCTGCGTCCGATCATCGAACTGATCCAGAGCCTCAACCCACGCCCCGGTTCGCAGATCGAATCCAGCGAGCCCGAGTACGTGGTACCTGACGTGATCGTGCGCAAGCACAACGACCGCTGGCTGGTGGAGCTCAATCAGGAAGCCATGCCGCGCCTGCGCGTCAATGCGCAGTATGCAGGTTTCGTCAAACGTGCCGATTCCAGCGCCGACAACACCTTCATGCGTAACCAGCTGCAGGAAGCGCGCTGGTTCATCAAGAGCCTGCAGAGCCGCAACGAGACCCTGATGAAGGTTGCGACGCAGATCGTCGAGCATCAGCGTGGCTTCCTCGACTACGGCGATGAAGCCATGAAGCCGCTGGTGCTGCACGACATCGCTGAAGCGGTAGGCATGCACGAATCGACCATTTCACGCGTCACCACACAGAAATACATGCACACGCCGCGTGGCATTTACGAGCTGAAATACTTCTTCTCCAGCCACGTCAGCACCTCCGAAGGCGGCGAATGTTCGTCCACCGCGATCCGCGCGATCATCAAGAAACTGGTCGCTGCGGAAAATGCGAAAAAGCCATTGAGCGATAGCAAGATCGCTGGTCTACTGGAAGCACAGGGCATTCAAGTGGCGCGCCGCACAGTCGCCAAGTACCGTGAATCGCTCGGTATAGCGCCTTCGAGCGAACGCAAGCGACTGATGTAAGTGCCCTTGTAGGGGTTCTCTAAAAACGTTGGCGAGGCAGTTAACGCAGCGATAACAACGTAGGCAGTTTTTAGAGTTGCCCCGTAGCAAGCCCCAGTGTTCCTGCGGCAGGTTTATAACCTGCCACTCACACACGGCAACAAGGAGAAGCGGTATGCAAGTCAACATCAGTGGACACCAGCTGGATGTGACAGACGCACTACGCAGCTACATCGAAGAAAAGCTCGGGCGTCTCGAGCGACACTTCGACAAGATCACCAATGTGCAGGTCATCCTGGAGGTCGAAAAGCTCAAGCAGAAAGTCGAAGCTACCTTGCATATCGCCGGAGGCGAAGTGGTGGCCAATGCCGAACATGACGACATGTACGCAGCCATCGATCTACTGACCGACAAACTCGACCGCCAACTCATCAAGCACAAGGAAAAACAGCTCGACCGCCAGCAGGGCGCAATGGCCCGCTGACCTCGTCCTTCTCCTATGATCCGACTTGAAAATATCCTGACCCCCGGCCGTTCCCTCGTGAACGTGCCGGGCGGCAGTAAAAAACGCGTACTCGAACAGATAGCCGCCGTGATCGCGCGCGACCTGCCCGATCTCGATGGCCAGACCATCTATGAAAGCCTGATCGCCCGGGAAAAGCTCGGCTCGACCGGCTTCGGCAATGGCATCGCCATTCCCCACTGCCGCCTGCCTGGCTGCAGCACGCCGATCAGTGCCCTGCTGAAGCTGAATATCGCGGTCGATTTCGATGCAATCGATGGTGCGCCTGTCGACTTGCTGTTCGTGCTGCTGGTTCCCGAAGCGGCGACCGATGAGCACCTGGAACTGCTGCGTCAGATCGCCAGCATGTTCGACCGAGAGGATGTCCGCGAGCGGCTTCGCCAGGCTCAAGACAGCGAATCTTTGTACCAGACCGTAGTGAACGTGCAGAACGGTCAATAGCCCTACAGGATGAGCCCATGCGCCTGATCATCGTCAGCGGCCGTTCCGGCTCGGGCAAGAGCACCGCTCTCGACGTGCTCGAGGACAACGGTTTCTATTGCATCGACAACCTGCCTGCCGGCCTGCTTCCCGAGCTGGCCGAACGGGCGTTGCTGCACACCGAGCTGTTGCACCCGCAAGTGGCGGTGTCGATAGACGCACGCAACCTGCCTAGCCAGCTCAAGCGTTTTTCCGAACTGCTCGATGAGGTGCGCGGCCGCAACATCCGTTGCGATGTCCTGTACCTGGATGCCAGCGAAGAAACGCTGCTCAAGCGCTTTTCGGAAACCCGTCGACGTCACCCGCTGACCAACGACCAGCGTTCGCTGGCCGAAGCCATGGCCGACGAAACCAAGCTGCTGAGCCCGATCATCGACCGTGCCGATCTGAAGATCGACACCACCCACCTGAACCTCTATCAACTGCGCGACACGCTCAAGCTGCGTCTGCTCAACCAGCCGGAGCCGGGCACCGCCTACCTGATCGAATCCTTCGGTTTCAAGCGTGGGATGCCGGTGGATGCCGACCTGGTGTTCGATGTGCGCTGCCTGCCAAACCCCTACTGGAAGCCTGAGCTGCGCGACTTCACCGGCCTCGAACAACCGGTAGAGGAGTACCTGGCAGCCCAGGAGGATGTTCAGGACATGTACCAGGACATCTTCGCCTACCTGCACAAATGGCTGCCGCGCTTCGCTGCCAGCAACCGCTCCTATGTCACCGTTGCGATCGGCTGCACGGGCGGCCATCATCGCTCGGTGTACCTCGCCAATCGCCTGGGGCACGCCCTCAAGCCGCTGCTGAAGAACGTTCAGATCCGCCACCGCGACCTCAGTTAAGGAATTGCCGCGATGCCCGCCTGCGAAATCACCATCATCAACAAGCTCGGCCTGCACGCGCGCGCGGCCGCCAAGTTCGTCGGGGTTGCAGGGCGTTTTCCCTGCCAGGTGAAGATCGGGCGCAGTACTGAAAGCCTTGTCGATGGCAAAAGCATCATGGCGGTGATGATGCTCGCTGCCGGTAAAGGCACCACGGTGCATCTGTCTACCGAAGGCGAACGGGATGAAGAGGCGCTGCAGGCGCTGATCGACCTGATCAACGATTACTTCGACGAAGGCGAGTAACAGGGTCGATCACTGTTGCCCAAGCGTGCCTGGCGGGTGCTGCGGATACACGAAGACACCTAGACGCCTCGATGGCACCCAGCCTGGAAAAGCGCTTAAAACCAGTTTTGCATACCTTCGCAAACTTTGAGGGCGAGGATTAACCCGCCCCCAAAAAGCAGCATCAAGCCCAATGCATAACGCAACGAGCGGCGGTTGGCCACGATCAGCTCATGCAATGGGCTCATGCGCATCTCGATGTCGCCTCAAAGACAAACCATCAAGCCAGAGCAGCCTGATAGCGGCGAGCGACTTCGGCCCAATCGATGACATTGTAGAAGGCACCGATGTATTCGGGACGACGGTTCTGGTAGCGCAGATAGTAGGCATGCTCCCACACGTCCAGGCCGAGGATCGGCGTATTGCCATTCATCAGCGGGCTATCCTGGTTACCGGTGCTTTCTACCACCAGTTGCTTCTGCGGCGTCACGCTGAGCCAGGCCCAGCCGCTGCCGAAACGGGTCAGTGCAGCTTTTGTGAAGGCTTCCTTGAAGGCTTCCAAACCACCCAGTTGGCTGTCGATAGCGGCTTTCAGTTCGCCTTGCGGTTCACCACCGCCGCCGGTGCTCATCACCGTCCAGAACAGCGAGTGGTTGGCGTGCCCGCCACCGTTGTTGATCACCGCGCCGCGTTTGTCTTCCGGCACCTCCTTGAGGCGAGTGAGCAGTTCTTCGACCGGCAACTCGGCCAGCGGATTGCCTTCCAGGGCAGCGTTGAGGTTGTTGACGTAGGTCTGGTGGTGCTTGCTATGGTGGATTTCCATGGTTTGCGCATCGATATGCGGTTCCAGGGCATCGTAGGCGTAAGGCAGAGCAGGCAGGCTATACGGCATGGTTTCACTCCTCTAATGGTACTGACGGACGACAGACGCTGAGCGTTCTGCCGGTGACGCATCGCCAGGCGTGTTAGCGCCCAGCAATCGATCTGTACGGGGGTAGGCCCCGTGCTCGGCGACAAAGTTCAACAGACTGGTATAGGTGCGACTGCTGTGATTCAGCGCAGCCTGGCGCAGGGACGGCGCCAGGTGCTCGCTGCCCATGCAGCGCAACAGGTGCTCGTGGCAGGCGCACAGGTGCTCTGCGGACTCCTCCGGATGGCCGATCATCAATTGTAGATCGGCCAGGTTGTGCTGGGAGACGACGAAAGCCGCCACTGCGGCGTCGGCGTCACGCCAGCGCTCGAAGAGCACCTGAGCCAGAGCCAGCGCCTGCAGATACTGTTCACGGGCCTCGACCCAGGAACCGTCGGCGAAGTAGCGGTTACCGGCTTCGATGAGTCGCTTCCACTGCTCCATGGGATTGCCTCCTCGCCCCAGGGCGAAAACGCGCAGAACACAAGACCTGCGCACGACCGTTTCTGCTGTTACAGACCACCTTCGGTAAGGCGCTCCGGGTTGAGCAACTGCTCCAGCTCGGCACGTCCCAGGTCGGTCATTTCCTCAGCCACGTCGATGATCGGCCGACCTTCCCGGTACGCCTTCTTGGCGATTTCCGCGGCCTTCTGGTAGCCGATCAGCGGGTTCAGCGCGGTCACCAATATCGGATTGCGGCCCAGCGCTTCCTTGAGCTTGGGTTCGTTGACCTTGAAGCTGGCGATGGCGCGATCCGCCAGCAGGTGGCTGACGTTGGCCAGCAGTTCGATGCTGCCGAGCAGGTTATGGGCGATCACTGGCAGCATCACGTTCAGCTCGAAGTTGCCGGACTGCCCCGCCACCGCAATGGTGGCGTCGTTGCCGATGACCTGGGCGGCGACCATGGCCGTCGCTTCCGGAATCACCGGGTTGACCTTGCCAGGCATGATCGAGGAGCCGGGCTGCAGCGCCTCGAGTTCGATTTCGCTAAGGCCGGCCAAGGGGCCCGAGTTCATCCAGCGCAGGTCGTTGGCGATCTTCATCAGCGACACTGCCGTGGTTTTCAGTTGCCCGGACAGCGCCACCGCGGTGTCCTGGGAGCCGATCAGGGCGAAGAAATTGGCACCTGGGGTGAACTGTCGGCCAGTCAGGGCATTCAGCTCCTGACAGAATAGCTCGGCAAATCGCGGATGCGCGTTGATACCGGTGCCGACTGCAGTCCCCCCCTGGGCCAGGGCCTGCAGAGCCGGCAGCAGGCTGGTAAGCAACTGGATGTTGCCCTGGATCTGCTGAGCCCAGCCATCGAGCACCTGGCTCATACGCACGGGCATGGCATCCATCAGGTGCGTGCGGCCGGTCTTCACGAAGGGCTGTACTTCGAGGGACTTCTCGCAGAGCACCTTGAGCAGGTGGCCAAGCGCAGGCAGCAGATGTTCACTGACCTCGATGGCGGCACTGACGTGGATGGTGGTGGGAATGATGTCGTTGCTGCTCTGGCCGCAGTTGACGTGATCATTGGGATTGACCGGTTCGCCAAGAATGCCCGTGGCCAGGGTGGCGATCACTTCGTTGGCGTTCATGTTGGAGCTGGTGCCGGAACCGGTCTGGAACACATCCACCGGGAAGTGCCGCATGAAATCTTCAGCCAGCAGCTGCTGGCACGCCGAGACGATGGCATCGCCCTGGGCCGGCAGGATCTGCTCCAGATCGACGTTGGCACGGGCGGCTGCCGCCTTGGCCAGTACCAGCGCACGAATGAATGCCTTGGGCATGGCCAGACCCGATACCGGGAAGTTGTTGACCGCGCGTTGGGTCTGGGCACCGTAAAGGGCTTCGGCAGGGACTGCCAGTTCGCCCATGCTGTCGCGTTCTATCCGGGTGTTACTCATAGGGATTTCCTTCTGCCAATTCGGACATCGAAAGAGAGGGCTGCATACGCAAGGTGGCCAGCCGATTGCGGACGCGATTCAGGCTGTGTTGCTGATCGCGGTTGGCCGCCAGATGCTGCAGCGCGTAGAGGGAGCGATAGGCGTGATCCAGACAGACACTGCGCCAGTGCCAGGGCAGCGCCGTATCGCAGGCGGTATCCATGAGCAGGTTCAGGGTGGTCAGCGACATCCGCCAGGGGCACAGGCGGCCATGCTCGACCAGTTGCCGACCCTGCGCCCAGTGCAGTTCAAGCAGCCGTGGTTCATCTGGAAGCAGGGCACAGCGGATCCTGAACCCTTGCCAATACCAACAATCCAGACATGGCGTATTGCTTGAGCGAAATCTCATGGCGCACCCTCAAAAGATAATAATATTAATTCCTATATAGAAAGAATAATCAATACCGAATTAGACCGAAGCGCTATTGGCCTGTTTGGGCAGGTTCACAACCAGCACCTGGGAAGAAAGGCTTGAAGTGGGCGAAAGCTACCGAACGGCTGCTAATACGCCGCCATCGACCGCTAGCGGTTTCGAACCGGCGAAGGAAAGCAGGCGTGAGATCGCCACATTGCGTGGCATGCCCGAAAAGAACCGGGCGCCGATTGGCGCCCGAGTGAATCAACTGCCAGCGACGGTCATTTTCTCGATCAGCACCGAGCCCGTGCGGATATTGCTGCGCAGCTCCAGGTCGCTGCCGACGGCGACGATCTGCTTGAGCATGTCGCGCAGGTTTCCGGCGATGGTGACCTCCTGCACGGCGAACTGAATCTCGCCATTCTCCACCCAGTAGCCACCCGCGCCGCGGGAGTAATCGCCGGTGACCATGTTCAGGCCTTGGCCCATCAACTCGGTGACCAGCAGGCCGCGGCCCATACGCTTGATCAACGCTTGCTGATCTTCATCGCCATGGCTGACGAACAGGTTGTGTACGCCCCCGGCATTGGCCGTGCTGGGCATACCCAGCTTGCGCCCGGCGTAGGTGCCCAGAATGTAGGAGACCAGCCTGCCGCCCTCCACGAAGGGTTTCGCGTAGGTAGCCAGACCATCACCATCGAACGCGGCGCTGCCCATGGCACGAGGAATGTGCGGACGCTCATCGAGGTTCAGCCAGGAGGGAAACAGTTGCTCGCCCAGAGAACCTTCGAGGAACGACGACTTGCGGTACAGCGCGCCACCGGAAATGGCGCCGAGGAAGCTGCCGAACAACCCGGTGGCCAGCTCTGCGGAGAACAGTACCGGAACCTCGCAGGTCGGCACCGGACGAGCGCCGAGGCGGCTGACTGCACGTTGCGCGGCGCGACGCCCGATGCTCGCGGCATCGGCGAGCAACTCGCCCTGCCGGTTCACGTCGTACCAGTAATCGCGCTGCATCTGCCCGTCGCTTTCGGCGATCATCACGCAGCTGAGGCTGTGCCGGGTGCTGGCGTAGCCGCCGATGAAGCCATGGCTGTTGCCATAGACACGGCAGCCCTGATGGGTACCCAGGCTGGTGCCATCGGCGTTGCGAATGCGCGAATCGGCATCGAACGCCGCTGCTTCGCAGACCAGCGCGCGCTCGATCGCCTGTTCCGGGGTGATGTCCCAGGCGTGGTAGAGATCCAGCTGCGGCAGATCACGAGCCATCAACGCAGCGTCGGCGAGGCCGGCGCTTTCATCCTCGGAAGCATGCTTGGCGATGGCCAGGGCGGCTGCCACGGTTTCGCGGATCGCCGCCTCGCCGGTTGCCGAGGTGCTGGCCGAGCCCTTGCGCTGGCCAACGTAAAGGGTGATGCCGAAGCCCTGGTCGCGGTTGAACTCGACGGTTTCCACCTCACGCTGACGCACTGTGGTGGACAGCCCCTGCTCCACCGAAACCGCCACTTCACAGGCGCTCGCGCCCTGCTTCTTCGCCTCGGCGAGGATCTGTTCGACCTGCGCCTGCAGACCCGGTAGCGCACCTGGCCCGACTACTTCCACTTCACTCATAACGACTCCACATTTTTGAAAGCAGCTGCAAGCGGCCAGCTACCAGCCGCGAGTAAATCTTTTGCCATTCGCTCTTCGCCATTCGCTCTTCGCTCTTCGCTCTTCGCTTGAAGCTTGAAGCTTGAAGCTTGAAGCTGCTGTTATCATGGTGGCGTTTCCCATTGGATCACCGCAAATGTCTGATTACCTCGACGACTTCTCCGGCGAGAAGAGCAAAACCCAGGTCAAGCGTGAGTTCCACGCCCTGCAGGAGCTAGGCCAGCGTCTGGCCGGCCTCAAGCCCGAGCTGCAGAACAAGCTACCGCTGACCGATGGTCTGCGCCGTGCTCTGGAAGAATCCCCGAAGCACACCGCCAATTCGGCGAAAAAGCGCCATATGCAGTTCATCGGCAAGCTGATGCGCGATCAGGACATCGAAGCGATCCTGACGCTGCTCGACCAGCTCGACGCCTCCACGCGCCAGTACAATGAACGCTTCCACAACCTCGAACGCTGGCGCGATCGCCTGATCACCGGTAACGACGAAGTGCTGGAGAAGTTCGTCGCCGAGTACCCCGACGCCGACCGTCAGCACCTGCGCGGGCTGATCCGCCATGCCCAGCATGAAGCGGCACAGGAAAAAGCTCCGGCCTCGTCACGCAAAATCTTCAAGTACATCCGCGATCTCGACGAAACCCAGCGCGGCCTGCGCTAGGCTTTGGGCCGAGGCACTCCCGGCCCAAATCCTCAGGCTCCGGTACCGCCGACCGTGATCGCATCGATCTTCAGGGTCGGCTGGCCAACGCCGACCGGCACCGACTGACCATCCTTGCCACAGGTGCCGACGCCGCTGTCCAGCGCCAGGTCGTTACCGACCATCGACACCTTGCTCATGGCCTCGGGGCCATTGCCGATCAGCGTCGCGCCCTTGACCGGCGCGGTGATCTTGCCATCCTCGATCAGGTACGCCTCGCTGGTGGAGAACACGAACTTGCCGCTGGTGATGTCGACCTGACCACCGCCCAGATTGGCGCAGTAGATGCCCTTCTTCACCGAACGGATGATTTCCTCGGGGTCGCTCTCCCCGGCCAGCATGTAGGTGTTGGTCATGCGTGGCATCGGCAGGTGCGCGTAAGACTCGCGGCGACCATTGCCGGTACGTGCCACGCCCATCAGACGGGCGTTGAGTTTGTCCTGCATGTACCCCTTGAGCACGCCATTCTCGATCAGCGTGGTGCACTGGGTAGGTGTGCCTTCGTCGTCCATGCTCAGTGAGCCGCGGCGCTCCGCCAGGGTACCGTCATCGACGATGGTGCACAGCTTGGACGCCACCTGCTGGCCGATCTTGCCGCTGTAGTTGGAGCTGCCCTTGCGATTGAAGTCGCCTTCCAGGCCATGGCCGACCGCCTCGTGCAGCAGCACGCCCGACCAGCCAGCGCCCATGACCACCGGCAAGGTGCCCGCCGGCGCGGCAATCGCTTCAAGGTTGACCAGAGCCTGACGCAGGGCTTCACGGGCATAGCCCATGGCGCGATCCTCATTGAGGAAATAGCTGTAATTCGTACGCCCGCCACCGCCATGGCCCCCGCGTTCACGGCGACCGTTGTGCTCGACGATCACGCTGACGTTGAAGCGCACCAGCGGACGGATATCGGCGCCCAGGCTGCCGTCAGTGGCGGCGACCAATATGCGATCCCAGACACCGGCGAGACTCACCGTCACCTGCTTGATCCGCGAATCCAGAGCACGGGTGGCCTGGTCGACACGCTTGAGCAGCTCGACCTTCTGGGCGCGATCAATCACGTCCAGCGGATTCTCCGGCGCATACAGTGGCGTCACCTGGGTCGCGGCAAACGCCTGCACGCGCCCCTGCTGCCCGGCGCGGGCAATCGAGCGCGCGGCACGGGCGGCCTGGCTCAGCGCCTCGGGGGTAATCGCATTGCTGTAGGCGAAGCCGGTCTTCTCTCCGGACTGGGCGCGCACGCCGACGCCCTGGTCGAGGTTGAAACTGCCTTCCTTGACGATGCCATCTTCCAGCACCCAGGTTTCGGACACCTGGGTCTGGAAGTACAGATCGGCGGCATCGATGCCGGGGCCGGCCAATTCGCCGAGTACGCCCGGCAGATGCTCCAGGGTCAGACCGCCGGGGCTCAGCATCTGCTCGCTGACGGTCAACAACATGTCGCTCATAACGTCTCCACATCAGGCTGCCGCGGTTCGGCCGCAGCGAAAAATCGTTTGTGTCGCACTACCGGCATGCGCTCGCGGATCGAGGCTTGCTCGACGCCATCACGCTCGGCCAGCAAGGCCGCTTCGCCATCCGCACGTTCTACCAGCTTACGCCCCCAGGGATCGATGATGGCCGTGTGGCCATAGGTTTCTCGACCACCCGGATGAACGCCGCCCTGAGCCGCCGCCAACAGGTAACACTGGGTTTCGATGGCGCGGGCACGGATCAGCACGTCCCAGTGGGCCGCACCGGTGACCCGGGTGAACGCCGACGGCGCACTGATCAGCTCGGCACCCGCTTCACGCAACGCGCCATAGAGCTCAGGAAAGCGCAGGTCGTAGCATACGGTCAAACCCAGACGCCCAACGGGTGTATCGGCGACCACCAGCTGTTCGCCGTGGGCGTAGTCGTCCGACTCGCGATAACGGCCGCGGCTGTCGCTGACATCCACATCGAACAGGTGCAGCTTGTCGTAGCGGGCGACGGTTTCACCCTGTTCGTCGATCAGCAGCGAGCAGGCCCTCGGCTTGCCACGGGGTTGGTCGTCCGGCGGCAGCGGCAAGGTACCGGCCACTATCCATAACCTGAGGTCACGTGCGGTGCGTTTCAACCAGGGCAGCACCGGGCCCTCGCCACTGGCTTCCAGGCGCCCCAAGTCGGCGGCGTCGCGCCGACCGAGTGCAGAAAAGTTCTCCGGCAGTACCGCCAGCCGGGCACCGGCTGCGGCGGCCTGCTCCAGCAAGCGCCGGGCCTGCAGCAGATTGGCGGCGATATCGTCCTGGCTGACCATCTGGATCACGGCGAAAGACATCACGGCTCCTCTGTCAGGAATGACGACACGTCAGTTGGGTTTCTCGAAAGGTTTGTCGAACGTCAGTTGCGGGTCGTGCAAAGTGCCCTTCACGTCGTATTGCACGCTGGCGAAGCGCGCCACACGGTCACCCAGCAGTTTGTCGGCGAGGAACAGCGCACCGCCAATGGCCGGCGCACCGACGATCAACGCCGCGAGAGGCAGGTTGTTGGTGACCGGCAGGGTCACCAGCAGCTTGGCATCGATGCCCTGGTCGATCATGTTCAGGGTACCGTTCAACTCCAGATTGCTCGACGGACCGGTCATGGTGATCGGTTCCTTCGTCACGAACACGCCATCGGTTGCACTCAGATTGCCTTTCACACGGTCATAGCTCAGGCCCTTGCCGAGCAGATCGGAGAAGTCCAGACGCAAACGGCGGCCGATGGAGTTGAAGTTGAGCAGGCCAAAGACCCGCAGCGCCGAGGCCGAGCCCTGCACCTCAACGAACTGCCCCTTGCGCAGTGACGCATCCAGGCTGCCCGAGTAGCGTTTGAGGCTGAACCAGACCGGCGAGCCGGGCCAATGCCCATCGGCATCCAGGCGGAAGCTCTCGCTGGTAGCCGACGGCGCGTAGCCCCAGGCTTTCAAAACCTCGGAGAGTTTTTCGCCCTGCATACGGCCCTTGTACCAGCTGCGCGTCTGCCCCGGGACACCCTGCCAACCAATGGCGCCGCCGAGATGCAACCCCTTGAGGTTGATATCCAGATCGCTGAACTGCACGCCCTGAGCATCCGGCCGCGCCTTGAGCGACCAGGCCCCCATATCGTCGTCGCCCTGGAATACGTGGGCGATGTGCAGATCAAGCGCCGGAATCTGCCGTGGATCGAAATCGGCCAGCGGATCCGGAGTCTCAGGCTCCGGCGCATCCTCGGTTTTCGGCTTGGTCGCCGGCAGGCGCACATATTCCAGGTTGGCGATGATCGGTCGACCAGCCGCTTCGAACAGATCGACACGGCCCTTGGCCAGGGCGCTGTCCATGCTCAGCGACCAGCCGCCGTCAATGGGCCGGAAGCCCACATCGAGATCCTCGAGCGTTTGCCCCAGCCCCTCGAAACGACCAATACGCAGCTCGGCATCGGTGAACAGCTGTTGGGCACCTTCACGAGGCGTTTGCTCGTAAGTCTTGGCAACGCTCTGCCAGGCCGCCAGATTCACTTGCGCGACCCGACCGCGAATCCGTATGCCACGAGCGGCCGGCAGGATCGCTGGCCCATCGCCCAGACGCAGCTCACCACGGCTCTGATTGAACTGCCCAGGCGGCGCGGCCAGAGTGAAGCTGGCCACGTCGGCGTAATCCAGCCAGTAACGCTGTTCGCGCCCGCCGAAACTCATGCGCCAATCGGCGTAGCGCTCCTCGCTGGCCGTTTTGCCGAACGGCGCTGGCAGCCCGATGCTCAGGCCCTTGAGGTTGGAATCGACACGTAGCTGGCTCTGCGAACCCTCGAGACTCAGACGCAGGCGATACGGCAGGCTGCCCTGGGCCGGCAGCGGCTGCTTCACGCCCAGCCAGCCGGTCAGGTTGCCCAGGGGAATGATCCCGTTGGCCTCGATGCGGCTGCGGGCCTGGCCGGGCCGGCCGTCGGCGACGGCTTTGCCGCGTACCGCATGGCCCAGCGCACGGGCGGTGATCGACGGCGCGCTAAGGCCCTTGCTGGTGTCGTAGCGAAAATCACCCGTCACGTCACTCAGTTCCAGCGCCGGTTCGCGGATGCTCAGCGAGGCCTTGTCGGCACTGAAGTCGACGATCACCTTCGCCTGCTCGCCCTTGTGCAGCGGGATGTCCAGATCCAGAGCGCCATTCAGTGCCCCCGCGCCCTTCCAGCCGGCGAAGATGTCGGCGACCCCGAGCGGCGTTTCCTGAAGGATCTTCAAACCGTCGCCGACACTGCTCTGCAGCTTGCCCTTGAGCTTGAGGTGCGGCGTTTCACCGGTATCGACATGGGCGATATCGGCATAGGCCTCACGCACCTGGCTGTCGAGAATGCGTCCTTCCGAAACGCGCACACGAACCCCGCTGTCCTCGATCAGCACCTGGCCACGGGCATCGTGCAACGCTGGCCAGCCGGGCTGGAAGGCCAGCTCGGCATCCTGCACGGCGAAGAACAGGCTGATACTGCGCACAGCGGGATCCGGGTCGCGATTGATCGAGCCCTGATACTGGAAATAACCTTCATCGACCTTGCCACCGCGAATCGCGGTTTTCAGCCACTCGTCGAGCGCCGGGCTGAGCACCGGTGTCGGCAGGTATTTCTCGGTGAAGCGCGCATCGCCGTCACGCATCCCGACACGCAGATCCATATAGTCCTCACGCTCCGGATCCTTGAGCATGCGGATCAGGAAGTCGCCGGCGATCTTGCCCTCTTCGCCCACGACCTGCAGGTAAGGCGCACGCAGGGTGAAGCCTTCATCGTTGAGCGTCCAGGTCAGTCGGCCCTTGGCCTGCTGATATTCCCAGGCTTTGGGAAACAGCGTGGTGAGGTGCAGGGAGAAGTCTTCGCTGTCGACCTTCAACTCGCCCTGGCCGAGATCACCGGTGATGCTGCCGCTGCCGTTCTCCACGGCCGGCGAGGCGTGCCAGGCGGAAAAACCGACGCGCTCCAGGTTCGCCGAGAACTGCAGGCGCTCCGGCCCTTCGAATTCTGGGCGAAAACTGACATTCAGGTTGCGCAAGGCGCCATGGGGCTTGAGCGTCTGCAGCAATTCCAGGGCACTTTCCGGCATCGGCGCCAGACCTTCCACCAGCGGCACCAGGGGGGCGACATCCAGGCGATCGGCGCTCAGGCTCCAGCGCTGGGACTCGTCACCGCTGGCCGCCTGATGGCCGAGGGCGATACGCGCTCCGCCCCAACGGTTGTCACCACGGCTGAAGGCGAAGTCATCGAGCAACAGGTCGAAATCGTCATCCTTGCGCTCGAAATAGGCATTCAGGGACAGATCCTCGAGCGCCACGGCCTCGCGTTCGCCATAACGCCCTGCCAGCTGTGGAGCATGCAGACGGGTAACGGCCCGCTGCAGGTTGCGCTTGTCCCAGAGCCCCCACACCTCACCACCCAGCTGCAGGTGCTCAAGGTGCCACTCGCGGGTCAACGCCGGTGGCAGCCAGGACGCCCAATCGCTTTGCGGTGCGCTGAGATAGAACTCGGCGCGCGCATCCTGCCAATGTTCGGCTTGAATACGGGTACGCAGTTGCAGGGCCAGTGGCTTGCCGTCCGGCAACTGCACGCGGGCATCCAGACGCTGGCGGGTGCTGCCATTGCTCAGGCTCAGGTTGATGGCGGTGAGCTCAAGCGGTTTCCGATCGTGCACCTGAATGCTCATCTGGCTATCGAACAGCGAGATACGGCTGACCATCTGCGACTGGCGCAGCACCTTGGCGATATCCAGCGGCGGCTGATCCTGCCGCTGCGGCAGGCCTTCCACGCTCCAGGCGCCCTGCTCGTCCTCACGCAGCGTCAGGCTCACGCCGTCGAGCTGCAACTCGGCAATGCGGGGTTGCCAGGCCATCAGACTACCAAGCAGATCGGGAACCACACGCACCTGTTGAAGGACCAGCCCCTGCTCACCTTCGCCAAGGTGCAGGTCGCGCACCGTCAACAACGGCGAGAAGCCGCTCCAGTGCCCTTCCAGCGCGCCGATGCCGACCGGCATGCCCAGCGCTTCGGTGGCGCGAGCTTCAGCTTCTTCCCGGTACTCGGCGAGCAAAGGCACCAACTGACGGCCAAGGCTCACGTAAAAGGCGGCCAACACCAAGCCCAGCGCACACAGCCCCAGACTCCAGCGCAACAGTGCGACGAACGCCAGCCCCAGTCGCTCCATTCAGTTCACATCCCGGCCCGGCCGGGTCTCGTTATAGCAGCACCACATCGTATTGTTCCTGGGAGTACATGGTTTCGACCTGGAACTTGATGGTTCGCCCAATGAATGCTTCGAGATCGGCGACATTGCCCGACTCTTCGTCGAGCAGGCGGTCGACCACCTTCTGGTTGGCCAACACGCGGTAGCCTTCGGGCTGATAGGCGCGGGCCTCGCGGAGTATCTCGCGGAAGATCTCGTAGCAGGTGGTTTCCGCAGTCTTCAGCTTGCCACGGCCCTGGCAGTGGCTGCACGGCTCGCACAGCACTTGTTCGAGGCTTTCGCGGGTGCGTTTGCGGGTCATCTGCACCAGGCCGAGCTCGGTGATGCCGATGATGTTGGTCTTGGCGTGATCGCGCTCCAGCTGCTTTTCCAGGGTACGCAGCACCTGGCGCTGATGCTCTTCGTCTTCCATGTCGATGAAATCGATGATGATGATCCCGCCGAGGTTACGCAGGCGCAGTTGCCGGGCGATGGCGGTGGCCGCCTCGAGGTTGGTCTTGAAGATGGTTTCTTCGAGCGTGCGATGACCGACGAAGGCGCCGGTATTGACGTCGATGGTGCTCATCGCCTCGGCCGGGTCGATGATCAGGTAACCACCGGACTTGAGCGGCACCTTGCGCTCCAGGGCCTTCTGGATTTCATCCTCGATGCCGTGCAGATCGAAGATCGGCCGCTCGCCGGGGTAATGTTCGAGGCGGTCGGCGATTTCCGGCATCAGTTCGGCGACGAACTGGGTGATCTTCTGGAAGGTCTCCCGCGAGTCGACGCGGATCTTCTCGCTGCGCGGGCCAACCAGATCGCGCAGGGTGCGCAGGGCCAGGCTGAGGTCTTCGTAGATCACCGACGGCGTGGGCGCGGTCTTCATCTGTTCGCCGATCTGATCCCACAAGCGGCGCAGGTAACGGATATCGACCAGAATCTCGTCGGCCCGCGCGCCCTCGGCGGCGGTACGCAGGATGAAGCCACCGGCTTCCTCGATGCCTTCGGCGGCGACGCAATCGGCCACCACCTGCTTGAGGCGCTCGCGCTCGCCTTCGTCTTCGATCTTCAGGGAAATGCCGACATGGCTGGTGCGCGGCATGTACACCAGGTAGCGCGAGGGGATCGACAGCTGAGTGGTCAGGCGCGCGCCCTTGCTGCCGATGGGATCCTTGGTGACCTGCACCGTCAGGCTCTGGCCTTCATGCACCAGCGCGCTGATGGTTTCCACCGCGCTGCCTTCACGACTGGAGATTTCCGACGCATGAATGAACGCCGCCCGCTCCAGGCCGATATCGACGAAAGCCGCCTGCATGCCAGGCAGCACGCGCACCACTTTGCCTTTGTAGATGTTGCCGACGATGCCGCGGCGCTGGGTGCGCTCGACGTGTACCTCCTGCAAAACACCGTTTTCCACCACCGCCACGCGCGATTCCATCGGCGTGATGTTGATCAGAATCTCTTCACTCATGCGCCCATCTCTGCTTGAGATGAAGCTGAAAGCAGCGGCAGGCTCAGTCGAGCCCGGCCCATCGCGGCCTGCAACCTCTGGGTTATGCGCTGGCAGTCATTGCCAGCACGGAATCGCGAATTCCGCGAGCAGCTCGGCAGTCTCGCACAACGGCAGGCCGACTACCGCTGAATAACTGCCCTGCATCTGGCTGACGAAGACCGCCGCCAAACCCTGAATACCATAACTGCCTGCCTTGTCGCGCGCCTCGCCGGTATCCCAATACGCTTCGATCTGTGTCTGGCTGAGCGTCTTGAAGCGCACCGTACTGGTCACCACCCGCGTGGCGATCCGCTCTTCGCTGGCCAGAGCGACGGCGGTCAGCACCTGATGCTCGCGCCCGGACAGCGCGCCGAGCGTGGCCAAGGCGTCGGCACGGTCGACGGGTTTGCCGAGGATGCGGCCATCGAGCACCACGGCGGTGTCGGAGCCGAGCACCACCACACCATCGCGCTCAGGCTGGGTGTTCAGCACAGCCTCGGCCTTGGCCCGCGCCAAACGCTCGACGTAGGCAGCCGGAGCTTCGCCGGCCTGCGGCGTTTCGTCGATGGGCACGATCCGGGTGATGAAGGGAACGCCTATCTGCGTCAGCAGTTCACTGCGGCGCGGCGAAGCGGAGGCCAGGTAAAGCGTTGGCATGCAGACGTCTCGCAATCAGGCGCCGCAGCGCGGTTTCAGTTGACACCCAGGCGACGATGCACAGCACGCAGCAACGTACAGATCCACGGCCAGAGCAAGGCACTGACCAGCGCAGGAAGCACGAACGCCATGGTTGGCGGACGGCTGCCGGTCAGCGCGTTGAGCCACAATTGCACCAGTTGCGCGACGCCGAACACCACCAGCAACACCATGCTCTGCTGCCACATGGGGAACATGCGCAGGCGCTGATGCAGGCTCAGCACCAGAAAGGTGATCAGCGTGAGGATCAGCGCGTTCTGCCCCAGCAAGGTGCCGTTGAGCACATCCGCCAGGAGGCCGACGCACCAGGCAGTGGTCATCCCGACGCGATGCGGCACTGCCAGCACCCAGTAGGTGAGAAACAGCGCCAGCCACAGCGGGCGACCGATTTCCATGAAGCGCGGCAGGGTGGAAACACTGAGCAGCAGCGCCAGTGCCATGCTGACCCATATGACCCAGACATTGTTCGAACGAACGGCGATCATTGGCTGGCCTCCTCACCACCGGCGGGAGCCGTGGCCGGATTATCCGTTACAGGCGCGTCAGCAGGTGGTGTATCGGCATCAGGTGTTTCGCCACCGGGCTGCTCGAGAGCCTGGCGATCGACTTCTTCCTGCGCCTCGGCCGACTCGGTGGCGCGCTGCTCCGGCGTTCGCGGGTCGGTGAACACCAGCAGCATGTAACGGGTGCGATTGAGATTGGCGGTCGGTACGGCGCGCACGATGGCGAAGGGCTGACCGGAGTCATGCACCACTTCAGTCACCGTGGCCACTGGATAACCCGCCGGGAAGCGCTGCCCCAGTCCGGAGCTGACCAGCAGATCGCCTTCCTTGATGTCGGCGGTGTCGGCAACATGGCGCAGCTCCAGGCGTTCCGGATTACCCGTGCCGCTGGCGATGGCGCGCAGGCCATTGCGGTTGACCTGTACCGGAATGCTGTGGGTGGTATCGGTGAGCAGCAGTACACGCGAAGTGTAAGGCATCACCTCGACCACCTGACCCATCAGACCGCGAGCATCGAGCACCGGCTGACCGAGCACCACACCGTCCTTCTCGCCCTTGTCGATGAGAATGCGGTGAGTGAAGGGGTTGGGGTCTATGCCGATCAGTTCGGTGGCCAGCACCTCATCGTCGACCAATGCAGAAGAGTTGAGCAGCTCGCGCAGACGCACGTTCTGCTCGGTCAGCGCAGCCAGCTTCTGCAGGCGGCGCTGCATCATCAACTGCTCGGCCTTGAGCTTCTCGTTCTCGGCCGCCAGCTCACTGCGTGAGCTGAATTCCTGGGTCGCGCTTTCCCACAGGGTTACCGGGAAGCGGCCAAGCCAGTACACCGGCTCGACGATCAGGCCGAGCTGGCTGCGCACCGACTGCAAGGCGGTCATGCGCGCGTCGACGACCATCAGCACAGCCGACAGCACGGCGAACACCAACAGGCGTACACCGAGCGAAGGACCTTTGGCGAATAGCGGCTTTATGGCATTTACCTCGCGGCAGCCTGCCCGGAGCTGCATGCGGCATCCAGGCTGCTGCAGCGGAAGGCGTGCGGCTTATTCGGTGGACAACAGATCCATGGTGTGGCGATCCATCATTTCCAGCGCCTTGCCGCCGCCACGGGCGACGCAGGTCAGCGGGTCTTCGGCAACGATCACCGGCAGGCCGGTTTCCTGGGACAACAGCTTGTCCAGGTCACGCAGCAGCGCGCCGCCACCGGTCAGCACAAGGCCGCGCTCGGCGATATCCGAAGCCAGCTCCGGAGGCGATTGCTCCAGGGCGCTCTTGACCGCCTGAACGATGGTCGCCAGGGATTCCTGCAGAGCCTCGAGCACCTCATTGGAGTTGAGGGTGAAGCTGCGCGGCACGCCTTCGGCCAGGTTACGGCCACGGACGTCGACTTCACGCAGCTCGCCACCCGGGTAGGCGGTACCGATTTCCTGCTTGATGCGCTCGGCCGTGGACTCGCCGATCAGGCTGCCGTAGTTGCGGCGCACGTAGGTGATGATGGCTTCGTCGAAACGATCGCCACCAACCCGTACGGATTCGGCGTAAACCACACCGTTCAGGGAGATCAGTGCGATTTCAGTGGTACCGCCACCGATATCGACGACCATCGAACCGCGGGCTTCCTCGACCGGCAGGCCGGCACCGATGGCGGCGGCCATCGGCTCTTCGATCAGGAACACCTCACGGGCACCAGCGCCCAGTGCGGATTCACGAATCGCGCGACGCTCGACCTGGGTCGATTTGCACGGTACGCAGATCAGCACACGCGGCGACGGCTGCAGGAAGCTGTTTTCGTGAACCTTGTTGATGAAGTACTGCAGCATCTTTTCACAGACGCTGAAGTCGGCGATCACGCCATCCTTCATCGGGCGGATGGCGGCGATATTGCCTGGCGTCCGACCGAGCATGCGCTTGGCGTCGGTGCCGACGGCTACAACACTTTTCTGATTGCCATGGGTACGGATGGCGACGACCGACGGCTCGTTCAGGACGATGCCGCGCTCGCGAACATAAATAAGGGTATTGGCAGTGCCCAGGTCAATCGAGAGATCGCTGGAAAACATGCCACGCAGTTTTTTGAACATGGGATAGGGACCCTAGGCAACGCGTGGGTAAAGATACAGCGCAAGAAAACACGCAGGTAAAAAAGTGCGGCAAACTCTAACAACGGCAGGGATTTTGAGCAAGGCACCAATATGTTAGATTGCCTGTTTTTCCGCGGCTTTGAGGCATATTCGTACAATGGTGGTGACAGTGACAGAAACTGTCATGCGCGACCAGCATATGCCCCGAGCCATACAGCGCCGCCTTTGACCGCGGGCCAGACACATCCGTTCCCTGCCCTCCGTGCACGGCACCTGCTCATATTTTCACTGGCGGCCCGATAGCGGCCAGCCTTTCTAGGGAGAACCCGATGGCGCTTGAACGCTCCGAGGTGGAAAAGATCGCACACTTGGCCCGACTGGGCTTGAGTGAAGGCGAACTGCCACATACTACCGCAACCCTCAACAGCATCCTCGGCCTGATCGACCGCATGCAAGCGGTCGACACCGACGGCATCGAGCCACTGGCGCATCCGCTGGAAACCACCCAGCGCCTGCGTGCAGACGTGGTCACCGAAGTGAACCAGCGCGAAGCCTACCAGGCTATCGCTCCGGCGGTGGAAAGCGGTCTGTACCTGGTTCCCAAAGTCATCGAGTAAGGAAAGCGCCACGCCATGCATCAATTGACCCTGGCCGAGATCGCCCGCGCACTCGCCGACAAGCAATTCTCCTCCGCCGAGCTGACCCAGACCCTGCTGACTCGCATCGAGCAGCTCGATCCACAGCTCAACAGCTTCATCACCGTCACCGCCGACCTCGCCCTCGAACAGGCCAAGGCTGCCGATGCCCGCCGCTCTGCTGGCGAAAACAATGCCTTGCTCGGCGCGCCGATCGCCCACAAGGATCTGTTCTGCACCCAGGGAGTGCTGACCAGTTGCGGCTCGAAGATCCTCACCGGCTTCAAGGCGCCCTATGACGCCACCGTGGTCGAGAAGCTGGCCAGCGCCGGCACCGTCAGCCTGGGCAAGCTGAATATGGACGAGTTCGCCATGGGCTCGGCCAACGAATCCAGCCACTACGGCCCGGTCAAGAACCCCTGGGATCTGACCCGCGTGCCTGGTGGCTCCTCGGGCGGCTCGGCCGCAGCCGTTGCCGCACGCCTGCTACCGGCTGCCACCGGCACCGACACCGGCGGCTCGATCCGCCAGCCGGCGGCACTGACCAATCTCACCGGCATCAAGCCGACCTACGGCCGTGTCTCGCGCTGGGGCATGATCGCCTATGCTTCCAGCCTCGATCAGGGCGGCCCGCTGGCGCGCACCGCCGAAGACTGCGCCCTGCTGCTCGGCGCCATTGCCGGTTTCGATTCCAAGGATTCGACCAGCGTCGATCAGCCGGTGGACAACTACCTCGCAGCCCTCGCCCAACCCCTGGCCGGCCTGCGTATCGGTCTGCCGAAGGAATACTTCGGCGCGGGTCTCGACGCCCGCATCGGCGAGAAAATCATCGCCGTGGTCGAGGAACTTAAGAAGCTCGGCGCCACCGTCAAGGACATCAGCCTGCCAAACCTGCAGCACGCGATTCCGGCCTATTACGTGATCGCACCGGCCGAAGCCAGCTCCAACCTGTCGCGCTTCGACGGCGTGCGCTTCGGTTATCGCTGCGAGAATCCCAAGGATCTGCAGGATCTGTACAAGCGCTCCCGTGAGGAAGGCTTCGGCGCCGAGGTCAAACGCCGCATCATGGTCGGCACCTACGCGCTGTCCGCCGGCTACTACGACGCCTACTACCTCAAGGCGCAGAAGATCCGCCGCCTGATCAAGAACGACTTCGTCGCGGCCTTCAAGGATGTAGACGTGATTCTCGGCCCAACCACGCCGAACCTGGCCTGGAAGCTTGGCGAGAAGAACGCGGATCCGGTCTCGGCCTACCTGGAAGACATCTACACCATCACCGCCAACCTCGCCGGTATCCCGGGTCTGTCGATGCCTGCGGGCTTCGTCGACGGCCTGCCGGTCGGCGTGCAGTTGCTCGGCAATTACTTCCAGGAAGGCCGCCTGCTGAACGTCGCACACCAGTACCAGCAGGTCAGCGATTGGCATAAACAAGCACCCAAAAGCTTCTAAGTCATGGCGTAGCCATGCAGCCCATCCCCCTCTCCCTTCGGGAGAGGGTGGCGCGAAGCGCCGAGTGAGGGCAAAGGCAGCACGCCATACAGGATCGAGGAACACTACAGATGCAATGGGAAACGGTAATCGGGCTCGAGATCCACGCTCAGCTCAGCACCCAATCGAAGATTTTCTCGGCCAGCGCCACCACCTTCGGCGCCGAGCCCAACACTCAGGCCAGCCTGGTCGACCTCGGCATGCCCGGCACCCTGCCGGTGCTCAATGAACAAGCGGTGCGCATGGCCTGCCAGTTCGGCCTGGCCATCGATGCCGAGATCGCCGAGCGCAACGTCTTCGCCCGCAAGAACTACTTCTACCCGGACTTGCCGAAGGGCTACCAGACCAGCCAGATGGATCACCCCATCGTTGGCAAGGGCTTCCTCGACATCACCCTGGAAGACGGCACCGTCAAGCGTATCGGCATCACCCGCGCGCACCTGGAAGAAGACGCCGGCAAGAGCCTGCACGAAGACTTCCAGGGCATGAGCGGCATCGACCTGAACCGTGCGGGCACACCGCTGCTGGAAATCGTCTCCGAGCCGGATATCCGCTCCGCCAAGGAGGCGGTGGCCTACGTCAAGGCGATCCACGCACTGGTGCGTTATCTCGGCATCTGCGACGGCAACATGGCCGAAGGCTCGCTGCGCTGCGACTGCAACGTCTCGGTGCGTCCCAAGGGCCAGGCCGAGTTCGGCACCCGTGCAGAGATCAAGAACGTCAACTCGTTCCGCTTCATCGAGAAAGCCATCAACCATGAAGTGCAGCGCCAGATCGAGCTGATCGAAGACGGCGGCAAGGTGGTGCAGGAAACCCGCCTGTACGACCCGAACAAGGATCAGACCCGTTCCATGCGCAGCAAGGAAGAAGCCAACGACTACCGCTACTTCCCCTGCCCCGATCTGCTGCCGGTAGTGATCGAGCAGAGCTTCCTCGACGAATTGCGCGGCCAGTTGCCTGAGCTGCCGCCGCAGAAGCGCGAACGCTTCGAGAGCCAGTTCGGCCTGTCCACCTACGACGCCAGCGTACTCTCGGCGAGCCGTGAACTGGCCGACTATTTCGAGGTGGTCGAGAAGACCTGCGGCGATGCCAAGCTGTCCGCCAACTGGGTGATGGGCGAACTATCCAGCCTGCTCAACGCCGGAAACCTTGCGATCGACCAGTCGCCGGTTTCCGCCGAGCAGTTGGGCGGTATGATCCTGCGCATCAAGGACAACACCATCAGCGGCAAGATCGCCAAGATGGTCTTCGAAGCCCTGGCTGCCGGCGAAGGCGCGACGGCTGACGAAGTCATCGACAAGAAAGGCCTCAAGCAGGTCACCGACTCCGGTGCCATCGAGAAAATGCTCGACGACGTGCTGGTGGCCAACGCCGAGCAGGTCGAACAGTACCGCGCCAGCGACGAAGCCAAGCGCGGCAAGATGTTCGGCTTCTTCGTCGGCCAGGCCATGAAAGCCTCCAAAGGCAAGGCCAATCCGGGGCAAGTGAACGAACTGCTGAAGAAAAAGCTCGAAGGCTGAGCGATTTGAAAACGCCGGGGATTCCCGGCGTTTTTGTGTCTGGCAGAAGGCCTGCTCATGAGCCCATGCCAGGAACCGGTCGGTGAGGCGCGACAAGGCGTAAGCGGACGGTCGTAGCATGGGTCGGGCGGCGCAGGTGCAACCCATCGACAATTGATGGGTTTCACCCATCCTACGGGCTTCGCGTAGGGTGGATGACGCTTTTTTCATCCACCATTGCGATTGCGGAGCGGTGGACGGGTCGGGCCGCGCAGGTGAAGCGTCGTCCACCCTACGAACGGCCGCTACCGCCTTTTCATGGCCGTAATGAAACATCTGCAGGCAGCGCGTAGCAGGTCGCGAACAGGTTCCAAGAGAGAGAAGTAATGCGTCGATTATCGGTTCTGCTGATCCTGTTCAGCCTGCTCGCTGGCTGTAATGGCCTGCCCTTTGGCGGCGTACCCGGCGATTATCGGGCCGAAGGCAAGGCTTCGTATTACGGCAAGGCACACCATGGCAACAAGACCGCCAGCGGCGAACGCTTCAACCAGAACGACCTGACCGCAGCGCACCGTACCCTGCCCTTCGGCACGCGGGTCAAGGTCACCAACCTGAACAACAACCGTAGCGTGGTGGTGCGCATCAACGACCGCGGCCCCTTCACTCGCGGGCGCATCATCGATGTTTCGCACAAGGCCGCCGAAGCGCTGGACATGATTCGCTCCGGCGTGGTGTCAGTCAGAATCGAAAACCTGAAGTGAGAACAGCCACTAGTGCGTAGGAGCGTCGCCCCGGCGCGAAATGATAGTGATCGTTCCGTGATATCAGCGCTGCCAGAGATATTCGCCGCGAGGTCGCGGCTCCCACAGATATCACAGAATCCGCTCAGATCGCCGGATCCCAGCGCTGCGACCAGTCGGCATCCTGAGCGGCGATCTCGCGCAGCAGCGCGAAGCTCTGCTGCAGGGCCGCCGAATCGCGCTCGCGGGAATAGACCAGATAGGTTGGATAGCTGAACTCAGGCGCCTTGGCCACGCGCTTGAGCACCTTGCTGTCCAGATAGCTCTGCACCACTCGCGTCCTGAAATACCCCGAACCGCCATGTTCGAGGATGTATTGCAGGGCCAGCGGCCCGAGATTGAAGGACACCGGCGCCCTGGCCTTGTCCGGCAAGGCGCGGTCGTGTTGTGCTCGGAAGCTGTCGCCCCAGTCGATGTAAACGTAGGGTTCCGGGTTCGCCGCCTTCACCAGGATCAGCTTCTCTTCGAGGATCTGCTCGACCTGCATGCCCGCCCAATAGGTGGGCTGGTAAACCAGCGCTGCATCCAGCACGCCGAGCTCCAGCTGGCGCAGCAGGCCGGCGCCATCACCGATCTGCGCGCGCACCGCGTAGCCGTCGATGGATTGGCGAATCGCACTCACCCAGTGCAGCATCAGCGGGTTGCACAGGCTGACTTCGCCGCCAATGTGGATGACGTTGTGATAACCATCCGGCAATGGCAGGTCGCGCTGCGCGGCCTCCCAGGTCTGCTGGATCTGGTTGGCATAAGTGACGAAGGCCTCGCCATCGGCCGTCAGTCGCGCGCCCGCACGGTTACGCACGAACAGCGTGCTGCCGAGGTGGCTTTCGAGCTTCTGGATACGTGCGGTAATGGCCGTCTGGGTGACGTGCATGCGTTCGGCGGCGGCGATGAAGCTGCCACTGCGGACGATTTCCAGAAAGGTGCGGGTAAGGTCGATATCCATCGTCACTGGGCCAGCGTCATGGGTGCTGGCAACTCCTCAAGACTGATCCGGCGCCCAGTGTAAGGGTGTCAGGCCGATCATTCGATGTTTCAGTTGAGACGTGTGAGCAGATCGCGATGCAGCGCCGCCACCAGATCGGTCTGGGTGATCACTCCGACCAGAGCACCGTTATCCAGAACCGGCAAGCAATGCAGGCCCTCGTCCGAGAGCAGCGCGATCAGGTCGACGACATGGGCATCGACCTCCACCGACTGCACGGGCGAACTCATCAACTCGCCAAGTATCTGCTTCTTTTCCAGACCGAGCATCGCGCGCAGGTTGAAGCTGTTGGAACGTACGGCGTTGACCAGATCCACCAGACTGACGATGCCGACCAGTTGCTTGTCCCTGTCGAGAATCGGCAACGCCTTGAGCTGATGATGAGTGAGCAGGTACAGGCCCTTGGCAACGGAAGTTTCGGGTGTGGCGTAGACCAGATCGCGGGACATCATCTGCCCAGCGCGAATATCACCCATGCTGCGGCGCAGGGCGTGCTTCTCGGTACTGTGCACGATCAGCTCAAGATCCTCACGAGTGATATCGACGAAGGAGCCCAGTTCGTCCAGCGCGTGATCGAGGTCATCGGTATTGATCCCGGTTCGTTCACTGGGCCGTGGATCATGAGTGTGGTGCAGGGTGATCGAGCCCGGATGCGGACGTGGATAAGGCACCCGCGTCAGGTTGTTGTAGAGCAGGGCGCAGGCCATCAGTGCAACACCGGCGGTCATGGCCGCCAGTGCCGGTTGCCAGAAGGGGTCACCCGGCAGCGGTGTGGCGAACACCATGCAGAAGGCGATGGCGCCACCCGGCGGATGCAGGCAGCGCAACGGGCACATCAGCAGCAGGCTCAGGCCAAGCGCCAAGGCGGCGCCCGCCAGGCTGTGGTCGATAAAATGACTGACCGTCAGCGCGACCGCGCAGGCACACAGATAACTGCCGAGAATCGACCATGGCTGCGCCAGCGCGCCCGAGGAGACGGCGAACAGCAACACGGCCGAAGCCGCCAGGGGGCCGGAAAAATGCACTGCCATGTGCAGGCCGAACAGTTGGCTGCACACCCAGGTACTGAACAGAAAGCCCATGGCCGCGCCGAGCGCGGCACGGCTCCATTCACGGGGACGGGTATGCAGGGCGTCAGGCAGGAAGGCAGACAGCCATTGGGAAAAATACGCTGGGGACTTCATCGATATCGTCAAAAAGAAGCGAGCCTTTCAAACGAAAGGCTCGCTGGGTACCGCCAATGGCGGCCGACAGGAGTATCCATCCGTGGATAATGTAATCGTCTGTTTGCGTCCGCCTCAGCAGAGAAACCGATTCGGACAAATGGAGTGTGACGAACGACGACAACTTCATCAAACGAATAATAATGAAGGATATATAAGGTTTTTTTGATATTAAAGGAGCAGTTTCAAGCCTCAGAGCCTGTTCATGATCTTTGTGTACCTGGGAACCCGTACCCCTATGGATCGACGGCAATAAGGCGGGAGCAGCCGGTCGGTGACCCGCGTTGAACCATGGATCACGGCCTTCGGCCCCGGATTACGCCTGCGGCTAATCCAGGCTACGTTCTACAGCCCGTAGGATGGGTGAAACCCATCAATTTCCGATGGGTTTCACCCATCCTACGACCGTCCGCTTACGCCACTTTGCTGTCATTGCATATGGGGGTTCGTCGAAAGATCATGAACAGGTTCTCAGGGGTAGCTGAAGCTTTTCACCAGCGTCAGCTCGCCCGGAGTGCGCATCGGTACAAGGAAGCTTTCCTGCTTTTCGTCGACCGTACCCTCCTCGCTGATCACCGTGATCTGCCCGGTGGTGAGAATCTGCTGAGCGGAGCTCTCGCCATCCTCGTTATAGCTGTAACCGCCGCCGTAGTAATTGACGTAAACCAGATACTGGCCCTTGAGCGGTGTCGGGGTGGCGATCATTTCCGGGCCGTAGCCGGTGGTCACGTCGACATCCAGGGCGGCGCCGTTGGCCAGGGAGCGGCCGCCGTACCAGACGTGGCCGCCATCGGGTGTCACCAGGTGCAGGTCGAGATCGGTATTGTCGCTGTCCCATGACAGCACCACACGCAGGCGCGCCGGGGTTTCGCCGCCGCCACTGTTGTAGAACTGCACGCGGCGGCGCTGCCCGCCATCCGGGCTGCGCACCTCGACGTTGTTGCTGCCCGCGGAGAACACGAAGGGCCGGTCGAAGCTGCCGTCCTCGGCGATCTTCAGCGGCATGCTGACACCGTTGACCACCAGCCGACCCGGCGCCTTGCCGCCCTTCTCCAGCGTGCTGATCGCGCCCTTGATCCGTGCGGTCTCGGCCTGATTGGCGGCGCTGTTGACCGACGAGGCCGGGTAATTGACCTGCTGCATGAAGCGCGCGCCGTCGGCGCCACCCTCACGCCAGCCGCTGCGTGGTGTGTCGAGTTGCACATCGGCCAGCGCCGACAACGGCAGCAGGGCCAGAGAGGCAAGCAGGGGGATCATCGGAGTCATGCTGTCATTCCAGTAACAGGGTGCGGGCGAGACCTTCGACATAGGTCTCGTCCTGTCCATTGGGGTGGGCGGCAAACGCCAGGTGCAGGTATTCGTGGGTCAGGTCGAGGCGATCCTGCAGGGAAAAGAAGCCGCGCACGTAAATGCGCTGGCGCTCGCGATCCACATAGGGCCGGCCGGACGCCAACTGGCACACGGCGAACTGCTGGATTTCCTCGTAGCCGGGCTCGGCATCCAGGCGCTGGCGCCAGTCGCGGCGTTGCTTGCGCAGCCACTGCTCGGCCGCAGGCAGCGGCTGACAGGCAGCCACGGGTTTGTCCCAGCGGCTCAGCGTGGCGCGCGGGAAGGCACGCGCCAGGATGGCGTCGTAACGCAGACCGGTACCCGCCTGCTCGACCGCTTGCGACCAGGCCAGACGATCGGAGCCGGGCTGGTTGCTGTGATAAGTGACAGCTGTACCGGCCAGTACCAGATCGGCCGTCCACGCGGCGATATCCCGTGCCCCCTGGCTGGCCGGACGCGGTGCCACCCGCTGGTTGACGCTGCTGTCGTCGATGGTCAGGCATTCGCCCCGACGCCCGGCGTTCTGCAGCAGGTAGGTGCGGATGCTCACCGCCAGCGCCTTGGCTGCTTCAGCCGGTTGCGCCGAGGCTTCGCGATCCAGCACGCGGGCGACATAGTCCTCACGCGGCAGATGTGCCGTGAGCTGCAGCCCCTCGCCCACTCGCTCCAGAAAGAGCTCGCCGCTACTTTCGATAGGCAGACGATTGCCATTGCTGAACTCGACCTCGTACTGGCCGTTCAGAGCCCCCGGCTCCACCGGTTTCTCACTGCCTGCACGGCGCAACTGGCGTACCGGGTAGCGAGCGAACAAACGCACTTCCACGCAACGACCGGCATCGCTCGGCCAAGGCGTCGGCAACACCTCACCGAGCATCTCGGCATGCTGTTTGAGCACCATCATGCTGGTGCCCGAACCACCAGCCCACAGCGGCGTGCCATCGACCAGCCAGCCAGCGAAACCACCCTGGCGCGCCTGGGGATCGCCATCAGCCAGCCAGCTCCAGGTCTTCACCCGCAGGCGGCCACCGAGGGCACTCGCCGCCATGCCCTCGGCGCTGTTCAGGGTCACGTCCAGCAAGACCTTGCGCGCTTCCTGCTGCGCAGGCAGGTGAGCGAGCTGGTCGAGCAGTTGATGAACCGGCACAGGGGTCTGCGGCGCCAGTTGCTGACGGTCGGCGATCCATAGCGGTGCCTGACGAGCCTGCCAGTAATGCGACCAATCGCTGTTATCCAACTGCAGATTGCTCTGCTCGAAGTACAGACCGCAGGACTGCACCAGGGCGCGATCACGTTCGATACGCTCGCCCGGATCGCAGCAGTACACCTCATCCTTGTTCTGGCCGCGACACTGATAGCCGGCGTCCGGCTGTTTGTTGTCCACCAGATAGGCATAGACGAACAGCTTCCACAGACTGCCCAGTGGGGCCTGCAGTGTGTCGGGCAATAGCTCGCGGCCAATCACCCGCTGCCGATCCAGGCGCAGCAGTTCGCTACCGTCGGCAGTCTTCCAGGCCAGCGACAGCGGCGCCTCGGCTGCCGTTGCCAGCCCCGAGAAAGCGGACAGCAGCGCCAGCGAAGCGAAGATGAAGCGCTTAGCAGGCCGTTGAAAAACGTGAGCGAGGCAGCCAGCGCAATACCGATGGCGGCCCCGCAAAAACAGGCGAAAAAGCGACCGGGGTCGCGCTCGACTGTACGAGTAGTACATGAGCATTTTGAGCCTATTTTTAACGCCGCGATGGCAACGCAGATAGTTTTTCAACAGCCTGTTAGTCAACGGTCACCTTCCGCAGGGCCGGCTCGGCTTCCAGCGCCTGCTCGCCAGGCGCGTACAGGCGCAGATAGCGAGCGGGCGGCATTACGAACTCGCCCTTCTGCGAGAAGCGCACCAGGTGTCGCAACACCAGCTCGCCCTGCAGGCTGTCCACCGGTACCGCGTAGCTCAGCTCGCCCGGCTCGTTGCGCGCCTTCTCCAGTGCCGAGGCCTCTTCCCCAGCCAGACCGCTGACCTGAATGCCCCAGGTGGTACGTTCCACATCGGCACCCGGCGGTAGCGGTACTTCCAGCATGCCGTAGCGCAGGGCCTGCTCCGAATCGCTGGTCAGGGTGATTTCGTCCAGATACAGACTGGCGCTGGAAATATCGTCCCTGCCCACTTCATGGGCACTGAATACGAAGGCTTCATCGCTCTCGACCAGTTCCAGCAAGCGCCGCTTGATGGTCACCGGTACCGCACTGGGCGCAGCCTGGGCGCTCTGGTAGTCGATGCGCACTTCGCTCGGCTGATCCAGGTCGCCAGCCAGCACCAGGGCCTGGGGCGGCTGTGCGCCGCTCCACTGCCAGTAGGTCTCACCGCTCGGGCCTTCGATGGCCTGCCAGTCGCCTTGCGGCGCCAGCGCAGGTTGCGTATCACGCAGATCCAGCGACGGCTGCAGCCAGGTCAGTGCCAGGGCACGCTCCAGACCGGGCTGGGCTGGCGCCATGGCGGCGAGCAGACGCTGGGCCTCCTGTCGATCCGGGCCATTCAGGTACAGGGCCACGGCGTCGACGAATGGCGAGTCGCTGACCTCGAGGCGTTCACGGGCAACCTCAAGCTGGGCCAGCAGCTCGTCCGCCACTGGTACGCCAGCCTGCTGCGCCAGCTGGACGCCCAGCTCACGGGCGATTGCCAGGCCGAGCGCGGAATCCGGCGCCGCCATCACCAGGCTGGCACCTTCTCCGAGTGTCTCTTCCTGGCCTTCCCCTGCAGCGGCCAGGTCATACACCAGGCCTTCGAGCAGGGTTTTCACCGGCAGGCCCATGTCACGGGAGAACGCGATGATCAGCGCGCGTTGCAACAATGGCGTGTCCTGGGCGCGCTTGGCATAGAGTTCCAGCAGACGCTGCCAGTGCTCTGGCGGCAACTGGATCGCCAACGCACGGCTGGCGTGCCAGTCGGCGTAATAGGCGTAGGCGGTGAGGAAGGCATCGCCATCGGCATCGCCGCCCCACCAGGTGAAGGTCGCTTCCGGCCCCGCCATCTGCACCAGACGCAGACGACTGTTCTGCATGACCAGACGCAGGCGATCCCTGATCCGCGGCTCACCCGCCGCCAGGGTCGGGTAGGCCAGGCTCAGTGGCAGCAGGCGGCTGGCGGTCTGCTCGACACCGCCATAGGGATAGGCGAGCAGATCATCCAGCGCTGCGCCGAACAGGCCAGCGCCACTGTCATCCAGACGCACGCGCACCTGGCTGGCATCGGCAGGCAACTGCAGCGGCGTGCTGCCCGGGAAAGCCGAGAGGCGCGTGCTATGTACCTGCTGCCAGCCCGGTGCGACCAGCCGCAGGTTCACGGCCAGGGCATCGGCCAGCTTGTCGCCCTGGTGCAGCTCGGCGCTGAAATCGCCGGCAGCGATCGCGGCTTCTTCAACGGGCAGGTAGTTGATGCCCTTGGCCAGTACCACCTCGCGGCGCTGCTCCTGCTCGCCATGGCGGATCAGCAGTTCGGCCTTGGCGCCCTCCTCACCCTGGTTGAAGGCGAACAGGCCGAGTGCCGGCTTGTCGCCGACCCGGAAGCGACTCGGGCCGCTCCACTTCAGGTACAGCGGCTTCTCCGAGCGCACGAACTGACGCTTCTGACCCACCTGACCATCGGCGCTCACCGCACGGGCGGTGATGCGCCAGCGGGTCAGCGAGTCGGGCATGCGGAAGCTGAAACGCGCCTTGCCGTCGGCATCGGTGACCAGATCCGGCTGCCAGGAAGCGGTGTCGACCTCTTCGCGGCGCGGCCGCTCCAGCACCTTGACGCCACGCTCGCTGCGGTTGGCACGGCCCGGCGCGTTCGGCGTACCCGGCAAGGCCAGGTCGTAACTGATGAACGACAGGCTGGCACTGGTGCGCACGTTGTTGCGCCGTGGGTGGTAGAAGAACTGATCGATACCCGGTGCGATTTCCGGCTGCAGAGCGTAGATCATCTCATCCACCACGCTGACCGTCAGGCGCGTGGGTACCGGCTTGCCGGCGAACTGGGTGCTCAGCTCGACGGTGACCATGTCACCGGGCTGCACCACCTCCTTGTCGGTCTTGATGGCGATATCGATCTGCGGTGTGGCGACCTTGATGCCTGCGTTCTGGAAGCTGTAATCGCCACCACGGGTATAGAGCGCAGAGAAGGTGATGTTCGGCGAGAAATCATTGCCTACCGCAATCCTTGCGCGGTACTGGGTATCGGACAGACGCTCGAGCTTGAGCCAGTCGCCGCCCCTGGAGAGCAGCGCGGTGGCCTCGACCTTGTCGCGTTCCAGGGTCAGCAGCGCATCGCTGACCGGCTCCGGGAAGGTGATCAGTGCCAGGGCTTCGTCGCCGGCCAGGTACTCGGCCTTGTCGAGCACGATCTCGATGGTGCCGGCGACCGATTTGACACCCTCGCCGCTGACCGAATGACCGGTGGCGCCGAGGATCAGGCCGCTGCTGTCCTTGAGGGTGATGCTGTAGGTGCCGGGGCGCTCGAAACTCAGCTCGAAGCCCGTGGCATCCGCCGCCAGCTCGCCGTTGCCGGTGCTCTGGTCTTCCAGACGCACCCAGTCGTAGCGGGCCGGGCGCCGCTCGCTGTCACCCTCGCCGCGGTAGCTGAAACTCACCGCCTGACCGGCCGAACTGAAGCGCTGCGGCGCGCTCAGGCGATAGCGGGCAGCGCCGCGCTCGATAAGGATTTCCTTGCTGGTCTTGACCCGGTAGGCGGCACCGTCGCTGGCGAACACGCTGAGCAGATAGCGGCTGGGTTTGTCGGCAGCCGGCAGGTCGAGTTCCGCGCGGCCCTTGTCATCGGTGATCACCTCGGTGCTGCTCAGCTCCACCGGGAACTGGCCGAGGTACTGCAGTTCGTTGTCGATCATCGACAACTGCTGGGCGCGCAGGCTCAGTTGCACCTGGGCGTGCACCACGGGCTTGCCGTCCGGGTAGAGCAGCACCAGGGCGCCCTTGACCGGCTCACCGGTGCGGAAGTCCGGCTTGTCCAGATCCATCGAGACCTCGAAATGCGGCTTGATGTACTCGGCGACGCGGAAGGCGCTGCTGTACAGCTGGTCGCGATAGGCGAAACGCAGTTCGTAGCCACCGGCCACGGCGTTCTCCGGCAGCTGGAAGCGCCCCTGACCGCCACTGGCGCTGTCGAAATCGAGTTTCTGGGTCTGCAGCACGGTGCCGTTGGCATCCAGCACGCTGAGGCTGATCGGCGCAGTGCCGGCGGCCACCGAGTCGCGGGCGTTCTTGAACTCGCGGCCGACGATCTTCACCTCGACCCAGTCGCCGGGGCGGTACAGCGGTCGGTCGGTGAAGGCGTACAGCTTGGTGTCGTAGATTTCGCTGTCGTAGTAGAAATTCTCGGAGACGAACACGCCGCCCTGGGCATCCTCGCCAATCACGTAGGAGCGCTCGGGGCTGGTGTGGCCGAGGCGCAGCAGGCCTTGCGCATCGGTCTTGCCGCTGCTCATCACGCCCAGGCCATCGCTCCACAGCAAGCGCGCGTCGGCCACCGGCGTGCCCTGATGCTTGTCGGCCGTCCATACGAGGAGTTCGCCACCGGCGATCTTGCTCACCGCCACGGTGTTGGAAACGAATACCACGGTGGTGGCGCGGTACTTGCCGATGATCGCCTCGGCCAGGTACAGGCCTGGCTCCAGCTTGCCCAGCGGGATGTAGACGTTACCCGAGGCGACGCTGATGAAGTTGCTCGACGAGCCGGACAGATCGACACCTTGCGGCGGCTCGATAGGTTTGGCTTCCCACAGCGGATAGCGGAACTCGGCCACCAGCGGCAGGCCCTTCATCGGCGCGAACTGCACCTGCGGCGTGAATTCGGTCGGCTCGGCGATGGCGCTGCCCATCTTCAGTTCCGGCGCTTCCTCGGTGACCTGCTTGCGCGACTCGTAGGAGAAGGCGCGCTGCATCACCCGCCGCGATTTGCGGTACCAGTTGTCCCACAGGTACGACAGGGTGTTGGACAGCCCTTCGCCCTTGAACTGGCCCTCGGCGACCACGCGGTGCAGGTTCTTCTGGCGCTTGAGGAACTCAAGGGGCTGCTCGATGCGGTACAGGCGCATGTCCACCCCGCCGTAGCCTTCCATGCGGTAGCGCCGGTAATCACGGCCTGGCGCCTCGAGGCGCACTGTGGCCACTTCGTCGGCCGCGAAGCTGCTGTCGGCGAGCAGGAAGAACGACTCGCCAGACAGCGGCGTGTAGTTGCTTGCCGGTACCTCGTCCTCCGCCTGGCCAGCCAGGGGCAACAGAGCCAGCAACGCGACAGCGAAGAGGCGGCTCATCGCGCGAGGAAATTCAGCCGATAGATGCCGATAAAGTTGGGGTTGGCGTCGTCGGGTATCCATCGGGTGTCCTTCCATGTCATGAGTTGTTGCAGGCTGACGGCACGCATGCCGTTATCCGTGGGAGTGGTGGTACCGGTGTGGTAAACGATGTCGCGGCCCATCCAGATCATCAGGTGCTGATCGTCGCCCTGATCGAAGAACATCAGGTCGCCGGGGCGTGCCTGGTTCAGATCGCGACCGAGCAACTGGCTGTTGAACTGGATCAGCTTGATCGCATTGACGTAAGGGCCGACCTGGCCGCCGCCCTGCTGCCAGTTCTGCGCCAGGCGACGCTGGGCGTCGTCCAGCTCCAGCTCTGGCGGCAGGTAGCGATTGGACAGGCCATTGGCGTGCAGCCACTTGGCGTCATGCACCTTGAGCGCCTCGTTGGCGGCGAAGCGCACCAGGCCGACACAATCCTGCTGGTGCCAGCGCGGGCTCGGGCCCTGGCGAAGCTGCTCCTGGGCGATACGCACGAACCAGGCACGGAATATCTGCGACTGCTCGGGGTTCAGCGCGGGCGCCGACTCGGCGCGCACGCCAAGGCTGAGCGCCATCAGTGAAGCGGCGAGCAGGAGACGCAGGCCGGGAGCGAAAATGATCAAAGCGCGCGCCATTCGAGTGGAACCCACTGCCAATCGTCTGTGGCTTCGGTGTTGGCCGGCAGCGTCAGCGCGAACTGGCCATAACCGCCCATGGCTCGCAGCTTGGGCAGCAAATGAATGTCGGCGGCGTTGCGAAATACCGGCTCGTAGTTGGCCGGCAGGCTGTCCAGGGTTTCCTGTTCGAGCAGGCGCGACAGGCCTTCGGGTGCCAGATAGCCGGGCACCAGACCATCGGCCGGCAGCACTTCGGCGAGTGGCGGGAAGCGCTTGCCGAGGGTATCGAGGGCCTTGTCCACCAGCCTGTCATCCAGGGAGAACAGCAGCGTCTGCCCCTGGCGCGCCAGGCTCACGCGGAAGAAGCTGCGGGAAGCGAAAGCATCGGGCTCAGCGCTCTGCGCGGCCGGGTACTGACCAAAGTTGGAACCCACCTCGCGGCGCCAGGTATGGCCATCGGCGCTGCTCTGGCTTTCGACCGGGAAGCGGCCGTTTTCCGCATTGGCTTCGAACGCGCCGATCATGCCGTCGAACAGCCCGCCGATGGCCTGATCGAGTTCCGGGGTGACGGCTTCGTCGAGGTGGGTGACCAGCAACGGCGAATGCAGGCGCGAGTCGGCGTACCAGCAAAGCCCGGCCGTGCTACCCAGGCGTTTCTCCAGGTCTTCGCTGACCGCCTCGCTGGCGCCGACACGCGCCAGCAGGCGCTCGGCACTGCCCGGCGCCACAGGAACCGCCACACAGGCGCTGGCACCCATCGGCATGGCTTTCCAGATTGGCGTGAAATCCAGACGCGGTTGGTCGTCGACCTCGTTCAGGGCCAGGAAACTGCTCCAGCCACCCTCGCCCTTCTCGAAACGCAGCCCGGCGAAGGCCGGGAAGAAGCGCTGGTAACCGAGCGCGACATACTCGCCGCTGAGGGAAATACGCTGCTGCTCCTGCCCGCGGGCCTTGAGGCCGAAGCGTTTGGGAAACGGGTTGTCGCCGTCGAGCAACGACTCCACCGATTCCACGGCTTCGCGGCCAAGCCTGTCGTCCTCGCCGAGCAACATGCCGGGCGAAGACAGCACCAGCAGCTTGTCGCCATGGCTGGCCAGCAGCAACGCACGGTCGCCCAGATAGTTGAGGCGATACAGCGGCACGCTGCCGCCATCGACCCGCAGCTCACCTGCCTGGCGCAGCTGGCTGTCGTCCAGGGCGATATGGGCCAGCGGCTCCAGTACCTTGGCCAGGCCGCCACGCTGCATGACCATCAGGAAATGCTTGAGCTTGCCATCGGCGCCCTTCCACAGGGCGACGTCGGCGGGCTGGTCGAGCAACTCGTCGAGCAGGTTGTCACGCAGTTTCAGGTCGCGCTCGTAGATGATCCGCCGCAGGCTGCCGACCAGCCCGAGGCGGTCGGCGTTGTGTTCGTAGTAGAAGACGAAGTCTTCGGTGAGGGTATCGCGCAGCAGCGGCACCGCCAGCAGATCCTTGGGCAGGCGGCTGAGCGACGCGCTCTCGATCAACGCGTCGGGGCGCTGCAGATCCAGGCCCAGGGCGCTGCGCTCACCCAGCTCGCGCGAGTCCTGGCCGCAGGCGGCAAGCAGCACGGTCAACGCCAGTGTGGAGAAGCGCTGCAAGTGGGCGACAATAATCCGGTTCATAAAAAAGTCCCTATTCATCCGAGCATCGGGATATCAGGCTGTTGAAAAACTATCTGCGTTGCCATCGCGGCGTTAAAAACAGCCTCAAAATGCTCATGTACTACTCGTACACTCCGCTTTTTCGGCTGTTTCTGCCTTGCGCTGGCTGCCTCGATCACGTTTTTTTCAACGGCCTGCAAAATTGAAAGATTTGACGAAAAGCAGCTCGCCGATGGCGCGTAGCGGCACCAGGAACGTCTCGCGCTTCTCGTTGACGGTGTTCTCGTTGAAGATCAGGTTGATCTGCGCGGTGATGATTTCGTTCTGGTTGCTGCCAGCCTCGAAGTTGTAACCACCGCTGCCCAGGTTGCCCCAGTAATTCACGTAGATCAGATAGGTGCCCTGCAGCGGCGCGGTCATGGTGAACATTTCCGGGCCTGGGCCGTCGACGCTGTCGACATCCAGACCGCCGCCGTTGGTGAGCACCGGCCGACTCCAGAAGGCGTGCTGACCATCCGGGGTGACCACGTGCAGGTCGAGTTCGGCCTTGGGGTCATCCCAGCCCAGCACGATGCGCATGCGCGCCGGGGTGCGCAGGTCGTTGGCTTCATAGAATTGAATGCGTTTGAGCGACTGCCCCTCGCCAGCGACCAGCTCGACGCTGTTGGAGCCGGCGCCAAAGGCATAGGGCCGGGCGAAGCGGCCCTGCTCGTCGGTGTACAGCGGCAGTGGATTGCCATTGACCACCAGCCGATGAGGCGGGCGCAGTTGGCCAATGTTCTGCAGGGTGCCCTCGATCATGCTGCGCCCACGCTGGGCGCCACGATCGATAGGCGGAGTCGGGTAAGCGACGCGGGGCTGATCGGCGCCATCATTGAGGCCGTGATAACGCCAGCCGCCGCTAGGGCCCTGCAGGGAAACCGAAGGTTCGGCCCAGGTCATGGCAGGCATCAGGAAAACGCACAGAAGCAGCACGCGACGCGCCAGACAGGCGCGGGCCTGGGCGAGCCGAAACGTTCCGCGGCGCGGAAAGGGACGAACCACTGCTCTGCACTCCTTGTGCTGGCTCAGGCCTGACAGCCTGGCATCCGCACTTCACATCGTAGGCTCATCGCAGGCGACGAGGCGCCTTCATGGACGATCACATGCCGACGAGGCTACCTCGGCAGCGTCATATGAAGTTACACGCTAGCCGAGGATGCTAGCGAGTTACCCCGGAACTGACAATCGTGGCAGTTACGAATCAGTACTGGGTCACAGTGGCGAGCGACCAATGGAAGGCGTTAGCGGACGGTCGAAATTTGTATCGGATGTGCCGGCCAAATGTCGGATTACGCTTCGCTAATCCAACCTACAGGGAACCATGGCACGAATGTAGCCTGGATTAGCCGCAGGCGTAATCCGGGGCCGAAGGCCGTGATCCATGGTTCAACGCGGGTCACCGACAGTCTGCTTCCGCCACAAAGCGGCCCTCTTCGACTATCTGAGCCCCTGCGATTACTAGATCCACTGCGCCCATTGCAGCAGCAACAGCCCGACGTTGGTGGTAACCACCGCTGCCAGGGTGGTGATGACGATGATCGCGGCCGCCAGTTGATAGTTGCCATTCACCGCCCGGGCCATGACGAAACTGGCGGCGGCCGTGGGGCTGGCGAAGTACAGGAAGAGGATCGCCAGATCCGCGCCGCGGAAGCCGAACGCCCAGGCACCCAAGGTCGAGAACAGCGGCAGCCAGACCATTTTCATCATGCTCGAACCAATCGCCGTTCCGCTGCTTTCACGCAACGAGGTCAGCGACAGGGTGCCGCCGATGCAGATCAGCGCCAGCGGCAGGGTCATCTGCGCGAAGTATTCGCCGGAAACCATCATCCAGTGTGGTAGCGGAATCTGCCAATAGGCGAACGGAATGGCGGAGAGCACGCCGATGATCAGCGGGTTGGTGAAGATACTTTTGCACAGTGTCCAGGGATCGGACTTCATGTTCGGGCTGTAGATCGCCAGAACGATGGCCGACAGCACGTTGTAGCAGAGGATCACCACGCCACCGAGCACCGCGCCCACCGACAGCCCGTATTCACCATACATGCTGGTGGCCAGCGCCAGGCCGACGATACCGTTGTTACCGCGGAAGGCGCCCTGAGTGTAGATACCGCGATCGGCCATCGGACAGCGCCAGATGGCCCAGCCCCAGGCGGCGACGAAGCTGACCAGGGTGGCGAACACGAAGTAGCCGATCAACGTGGGCTGCAGCGCCGCATTGAGATCCGCGCCGATGATGCTGAGAAACAGCAAGGTCGGCATGGTGCCGCGAAATACCAGAGACGAGGCGGTATCGATGAACGCATTGTCGATCCAGCGCAGCCGTTTGAGCAGCACGCCGAGAAACAGCATGGAAAAGACCGGAGCAGTGATGCCGAGGGTTTGCTGAAGCACAGCGAGCATGGAAGTCCCGGGAGCGAGAGACATAACCGAATGGGAATCGAACGTAGTCGAGTGCCCGGCCAGAAAAGTGCAGAAACAGTATGAAGTTGCCAGGAATGATAGCAAAGCACGGGCCATGCAGGCCGCCACCGACTGCATCGCGATTCATCACCTGCTTCCGGGCAAATGCACCGCTGGCTCAGCCCAGCACCTGCATCAATCTCGCGCGATCCTGAGCGCCCTGCCAGCGGGCGAGCACCAGGCAAGCGACGCAGTTGCCCAACACATTGGTCAGCGAGCGACACTTCATCAGCCGCTCTACCCCGACGAGAATACCGATTGCCTCCAGTGGCACTATCTGCACCACGCTCAGCGTGGCGGTCAGCGTGATGAATGCCGAACCGGCCACGCTGGTCGAGCCCATGGAGGTGAACATACTGACCAGCAGCAACGTGAGCAATTGCGGGGCGCTCAGGTCAATGTGCACCAATTGTGCGAGGAACAGAACGGCGACGCCCAGATACAGGTTGGAACCATTGAGGTTGAAGTTGTAGCCCGCGGTGAGGATCAGGCGCACCAGTTGACTGTCGCAACCGGCCGCTTCCAGCTTGTCGATCAAGCGGGGCAGTGCCGCCACGGATGACCCCGTTGACGCCACCAGTAGCAACTCCTCCCTGATATGGACGATCAGGCGCAGAAGGCTTACACCTGCAAGCCTGACCATCAGTGTCATGACCAGCACGATGAACAGCAGACAGGCGACATAGGCCACTGCGACAAACTTGAGCAGCGGAATGGCCGCACCTGCACCATGCTTGCCGATGGCGAAGGCAATGGCGCCGAACGCCGCCAGAGGAGCGAAGAAGACAATAACGTGCATGATCCGGAAAACCATGCCGACCGCGGCATCGAGTGTCTGCCGCAACGCCATCCCGCGCTCACCGGCCCGCCCCAACAACAAGCCCGCCAGGAACGCGGCGAGCAGAACCTTGAGAATGATGCTCTGGGCAAATGCGGCCAGCAGCAATGCCGGAATCTGCGCAAAGAAATGAATGTCGATCGGCGCCATCCCTGCCGGGGAGAACTCGGCGGTGACCATGGTGCTCACACCCGGCTGCAACAGAGACGCCACGGACAACCCACAGGCCAACGACAGCAATGACATCAGTTGCCAATAGGCGAGCGCCTTGAAACCAAGGCGCAGGGTGGTGCCATCAGCACGCATGCGCGCGACGCTCGAACAGATCAGCACGAATATGACCACAGGCGTGACCAGGCCCACGCTGGCAATGAACAGGTCGCTGAGTGGCTTCATCTGGGTAGCCAGCGATGGCCGCCAGACGCCCAGGAAGCCGCCAAATAAAACGGCCATCACGAGTTGGGCTAAGCGGGAACGGGCAAGACGGAGAATCATCGGAGCTTGGTTTCTTATTATTCGCGTACGGTTCGAGCACCGTGCATGTTGCCCTATCCTATCCCAGCGCGAATTGATTCGATATGGTGTGTCGCCATCGCACACTGGCCCGATCAACTGCCCGAGGTGAACTCTGAATGGAACTCCGTCACCTTCGCTACTTCGTCATGGTATCGGAGGAAAAGCACTTCACACGTGCCGCCGCCAGACTGAATATGCAACAGCCTCCGCTGAGCCAGCAGATTCGGGCGCTTGAACAGGAACTGGGCTTCGAGCTGTTCGTGCGTCATCCCAAAGGGGTCGATCTCACGACGGGGGGTCAGGTCTTCCTGAGCGAAGCGAAGGAGATTCTGCAACGCGTGGAACTGGCGGCCGCCAAGGCGGCCCGTACGGCTCAGGGCATCGTGGGCACCTTGAGCATCGGTTTCACAAGCTCAGCTGCATCGCACCCTCTGATTCCACGGATAATTCGTGAATACCGGAAAAATTATCCAAACGTGGACATCACGCTACATGAAGGCAATGCCGGCGAGCTGACCGAACAGGTCACCAGCGAACGGGTCGATGTCGGCATCCTCCGCGCGCCCGTGGCTCGTCCACAGGGCGTACAGTTCCACCGGCTGCTCAATGAGGAAATGTTATTGGTCTTGCCGACCGGCCACCCTCAACTGAAGGGGGGCAGTGAAACGCCAGTCTCGTTGAAAGATCTGTCCGACGAACCCTTCATCCTGGTTCGTCGGCCTGGTGCGCCGGGTATGTACGCCAACCTGATGCAGGCCTGCCGCAATGCCGGCTTCGAGCCGAGGATCGCTTTCGAAATCGAACGCATGCTGACCAATGTCAGCCTGGTTGCCGCCGGTGCCGGTATCTCGGTGGTGCCGGCATCCATGAAGGGCTTGCACACGGACAGCGTCGTCTACCGCCGCATACGTGATGCCAAACCCCGCCTCGTCGCACCAATCACCTTGGCGAGTCGGGGCTTCAATCAGTCACCGGCCACAGACAACTTCATCCAGCTGGCCCGCCAGCTCAGCAGCCAGTACCGCAAGGAACTGGTCGCACGAGCGAGCTGAGTGCACGGCAAACTTCCAGGACTCTCAGCGACGAACCGGGCGCTTCTGCAATTTGCGCTGCAGGGTACGGCGATGCATGCCGAGGGCACGGGCGGTCGCCGAGATGTTGCCTTCGTGCTCGGCCAGCACGCGCTGGATGTGTTCCCACTGCAGACGGTCCACCGACATGGGGTTTTCCGGCACCAGGGTGTCGAGGTCGGCATGCTGGGTGAGCAGCGCGGCGAGCACGTCGTCGGCGTCCGCCGGTTTGCACAGGTAGTTGCAGGCGCCGCGCTTGATGGCTTCCACCGCGGTGGCGATGCTCGAATAGCCGGTAAGGATCACCACGCGCATTTCGGCATCCAGCTCCAGCAGCTTGGGCAGCAGTACCAGACCGGAGTCGCCTTCCATCTTCAGGTCGAGCACGGCGTAATCCGGCAGATCCTGGGTGGCGACGGCCAGGCCTTCCTCGGCAGAAGCGGCGGTCGACACACGCAGGCCGCGGCTGCTCATGGCCCGCGCCATCACGCGGGTAAAGGTGGGATCGTCATCGACCAGCAGCAGATGGGGTTGTTCTTCACTTTCCAGCAGCACTTCGTCACTCATACATCACTCCTTATGCCCTGGCATAGGCTCGCGGCAACTTGAGCTCGGTGAGCGTGCCGCCTTCTTCATGGTTATACAGCTTCACCGTACCACCGGCGCGGGTCACGCTGGCCTGGCTGAGGAACAATCCGAGGCCGAACCCCTTGCCCTTGCCTTTGGTGGTGAAGAACGGCCGGCCCAGTTGCTCGGCAATGGCCAAGGGTACACCCGCACCGTAGTCACGTATGCTCAGCCGCACCCACTGATGATCCCAATCCAGGCAAATCTCCAGGTTCTCCGGACAGGCATCGGCGGCGTTGTTGAGCAGGTTGAGCAGCGCCTGGGTCAGATCCGCCGGCGGCATCAATTGCGGCGGTTTGCCGACACCCAGACATTCATAACGATAGCTGGCCTCGGGGCGCATCAGGTGCCAGCGATTCAGGGTGGTTTCCAGCCAGACCACCGAGGACATTTCCACCACGGCCTGACGACGATCCGCTTCGGCAGCGCGCACCAGTTGCTGGAGGGTTTCCTTGCACAGTTTGACCTGCTCCTGAAGCAGCGCCAGGTCTTCTTGCAGCAGCGGGTTCTGATGCTCGCGCCGCAGTTCCTTGATCAGCACGCTCATGGTCGCCAGGGGCGTTCCGAGTTCATGGGCAGCGCCGGCAGCCTGGGTGGCGACGGCCAGCAGTTGCTGATCGCGCATGCCCTCCTCGCGGCGTTCGGCGCGCAGTTTTTCCTGCTGACGCAGTTCCTCGGCCATCTTGGCGACGAAGAAGGTGATCAGCCCCGCCGCCAGGGCGAAGCTCAGCCACATACCGTAAACCAGGAGGCTTTCCCGCGGCCCGACCGGCAGCTGCAGCGGGTGCGACCACACCAGCAGCAGCGTGTAGGACGCCAGCGCCATCCCCGCGAGGATCATGGTGAACAGCCACGGCAGCGTCGCCGCGGCGATGGTCAGCGGCACCAGGTAATAGGAGACGAAGGGGTTGGTCGAGCCGCCCGAGTAATACAGCAGCAGGCTGTGAATGATCAGGTCGCAACCGAGATGGATTGCGTACTCGGCTTCGGTCACCGGCCAGGGGCCACGCAGACGCAACGCCGTGAGCAGACACAGCACCAGGGAGGCGCCAAGGGTGATGCTCAGTTGCAGCCAGGGCAGCGGCAACAGCTCGGACTTGTAAGCGAGGCCAACCGAACCGGCCTGCGCCGCCAGCACGAGGAAGCGAATCAGGGTCAAACGCCAGAGATTCTGGCGACTGGCGGATAACAACTGAACAGGGGCCAGCATCAACATTCCTCGGGGGCTCATCGCAAGCCTGGCGAGTATAACCAAGCGTGTCCGCGCACTGCTGCGGCAACGCGCCGCAGCAGCCGTTCGCAAGCGGCGATAGAGGGATCGCAGCCGACGAGCGGCGGTCAGATGCCTGCATATTTTTTTCAATGCGGATTAACCCGAATCGGTAAACCGCCTCGTCTACCCTTATGAACACGGCTGATCAGCCGTACACATCATCGATAAGGAACCGCCATGCAGCCACTGTCCCGCCTCGCCACCGTTCTGGCTTTCACCACTGCCGGCCTGTTCAGCATCACCGCCCAGGCCGATGAGCCACGCTATAACCAGATATCCCTGAGCACCCAGGTCAGCCATGAAGTGGCTCATGACCTGATGCAGGTCACTCTGTACACCGAGGCCCAGCACAAGGATCCCGCCGCTCTCGCCGCGGAAATTACCCGCACCCTCAACGCCGGGCTGACCCAGGCCCGTGGTGTGAAAGGCGTGAGTGTGTCCCAGGGCAGCCGCAACAGCTATCCGGTCTACAGCGAGAAAGGTGAGGAAATCAGCGCCTGGCGCGAGCGCGCCGAGATCCGCCTGGAAAGCGCGGATTTCGCCGCCCTCTCGAAACTGACAGGCGACATGCTCAAGACCCTGAAGATGGGCGGCATGAGCTTCAGCATCGCTGACGCCACGCGCAAGAAAGAGGAAGACGCGCTGATCAAGGACGCCGTCGCGGCCTTCAAGGAACGCGCGCAGCTGACCACCGAAGCCCTGGGCGGCAAGAGCTACAAGCTGGTCAGCCTGGGCCTCAACAGTGGCGGCTTCGTACGCCCGCCGATGCGCATGGAAGCCATGAAGGCCTCCGCGTTCTCCAGCGACAGCATTACTCCGGAAGTCGAAGCGGGCACCAGCCAGGTGACCCTCAGTGCCGACGGTGTGATCGAAGTGCAGATGTAAGCGAAAACATTCCTGGCACCAGCCTCCCTGGTGCGCTCTATCATGGGGTTGCGACAACCGTCGCAACCCCATGCGCAATATCCCCCGCGCCCTTCTGCCATTTTCGGCACATCCCGTGCATAGCGTAAAACAAGGTCTAGGGTTAACACAGGCTCGTCACCATCTGACACGCCCGGTTTCCCAACAGCAGACCCCTCACGAAAAAACACAATAGACATGAGGTAACCATGCACAAGAACGCCTTCATCCAGGCTTTTGTTGTCGCCGGCCTGATCGCCAGCGCCCCCTTCGCGCAGGCCGCCGGTAACCTGGTGTACTGCTCCGAAGGCAGCCCAGCGGGCTTCGACCCGGGGCTTTACACCACGGGCACCGACTTCGACGCCGGTGCGGAAACCGTATTCAACCGCCTGTCGCAGTTCGAACGCGGCGGCACCGCCGTGACACCGGGCCTGGCAGAAAAGTGGGACATCAGCGATGACGGCCTCACCTATACCTTCCACCTGCGCGAAGGGGTGAAATTCCACACCACCGAGTACTTCACGCCGAGCCGCGAATTCAACGCCGATGACGTGCTGTTCACCTTCAACCGCATGCTCAGCAGGGAGCATCCGTTCCGCAAGGCTTACCCCACCGAGTTCCCGTATTTCACCGATATGGGAATGGACAAGAACATCACCAAGATCGAGAAGCTCGACGAACACACGGTGCGCTTCACCCTGAGTACCGTCGATGCAGCCTTCATCCAGAACATGGCCATGAGCTTCGCGTCGATCCACTCGGCCGAATACGCGGATCAGCTACTCAAGGCCGGCAAAGCCTCGGACATCAACCAGAAGCCTATCGGCACTGGCCCGTTCGTGTTCAGCCGCTACCAGAAAGACGCGCAGATCCGCTACAAGGGCAACAAGGAATACTGGCTGCCCGAAGACGTGAAGATCGACAATCTGATCTTCGCCATCAACACCGATCCATCGGTGCGCATGCAGAAGCTGCGCGCCGGCGAATGCCACGTCAGCGTTTTCCCGCGCCCTGCCGACCTGGAAAACCTGAAGAAAGACCCCAAGCTGCAGATGCCCGAACAGGCCGGTTTCAACGTCGGCTACCTGGCCTACAACACCGAGCACAAGCCGTTCGACCAGCTCGAAGTACGCCAGGCCATGGACATGGCGGTGAACAAACAGGCGATCATCAATGCCGTGTACCAGGGCGCCGGGCAGGTTGCGGTGAATGGCATGCCGCCGACCCAGTGGTCCTATGACGACACCATCAAGGACACCCCTTACAACCCGGAAAAGGCCAAGGAACTGCTACAGGCCGCCGGCGTGAAAGAAGGTACCGAGATCACCCTGTGGGCCATGCCCGTGCAGCGCCCGTACAACCCCAACGCCAAGCTGATGGCCGAAATGCTCCAGTCCGACTGGGCCAAGATCGGCATCAAGGCACGCATCGTCAGCTACGAGTGGGGCGAGTACAACAAACGCGCCAAGGCCGGCGAACATGACGCGCTGCTGATCGGCTGGACGGGCGACAACGGTGACCCCGATAACTGGCTGAGCGTGCTGTACGGCTGCGATGCCATCGGTGGCAACAACTACAGCCGCCTGTGCAACAAGGAGTTCGACGGGTTGCTCAAGCAGGCCAAGGCGATCAACGATCAGGCGGAGCGTACCGCGCTGTACAAGAAGGCCCAGCACCTGCTCAAGGCCGACGTGCAGAACACGCCGATCGCCCACTCCACCGTGTACCAGCCGATGAGCACCAGGGTTAAGGACTTCAAGATCAGCCCCTTCGGAATCAACTCCTTTTACGGTGTGAGTATCGAGTAAAGCAGCAGGCAGAACGAAAGAGCCCGGCCAATTGGCCGGGCTTTTTCGTCTCGACAGGCTGGTTACGCGCTCAGCCCGAAGGGGTCGTCCACCGAATGGCTTGGCTGGGTAAACCAGCGCGGGCCGTTGGCGGTCATGTAGAAGTGATCCTCCAGGCGGATGCCGAACTCGCCCGGCACGCAGATCATCGGCTCGTTGCTGAAGCACATGCCTTCTGCCAGAGGCGTGTCATCACCACCGACCAGATAAGGCCCTTCGTGGATGTCCAGGCCGATGCCGTGACCGGTGCGGTGCGACAGCCCTGGAAGCTTGTAGCCAGGGCCAAGTCCGGCAGCCTCCAGGCTACGGCGCGCCGCAGCGTCCACCGACGAACAGGGCGCACCCAGAGTGGCGGCCTCGAACGCCGCCTGCTGGGCAGCCTTTTCCTTGTTCCAGAACTCGCGCTGGCGGTCGCTGGGCGTACCGAAAACGTAGCTGCGGGTGATGTCCGACAGGTAGCTGTGTACCTGGCAGCCGGTGTCGATCAGCACCATGTCGCCGTCCTTGAGTCGCTGCGCATGTTTGACCCCGTGAGGAAAGGCGCTGGCAGCGCCGAACAGCACGATGCAGAAGATCGAGCCTGGCGCGCCGACACGGCGATGAGCCTGGCGAATGAACTCGGCCACCTCGATGGTGCTGATGCCTTCGTGGAGGATGCTCGCAACCGCCTTGTGCACTTCCAGGGTCATGTCCTTGGCGCGTTGCATCAGGGCGATTTCCGCTGCTGATTTACGCTGACGGCAAACGGCGGTGACCTGGCCGGCATCGACGAAACGGTAACCGTCGGTCAGTTGGCGGATGCCTTCATACATGAAAAAAGGCATGGAAGAACAAAGACCTACCTGGGGCGGCGCACCATCATTGGGCAAAACGCCAAGGCGCTGCAAACAGGCCAGCAACAACGCGTAAGGGCTTTCGTGCTCCTCCCAGGTATTGATCGCGCCCGGCACGATCTGGAAGTCACGCACGGTGCCCTCTTCGAACGTCGGAGCCAGGTATTCCAGTGCGCCATCACTCGGCAGAATCGCCCCCACCATCCGCTCGCTGGGATGCCACTGCACGCCGGTGAAATACTGCAGGTTGCTGCCAGCTGCCAGAAACAGCGCGGCGATACCCTGCTCGCGCATCAGCGCCTGAGCCCGCTCGATACGAGCCAGGTATTCCTCTTCGCTGATCGGCACGCTGCCGGCCGTCATGTCCTGCAGGCGCGCCAAAGCCTGCTCCGGCGTGCTGCCGCCCACTCCCAGTGTCATCTGCGCATCCTCGTCTGGCGCCCGCAACGGGCATCGTTGCCGGGCAGTTCGCTGGGGCAAAATTTAAGTCCAACTTAAATTCTGGTCAAAGCATTTTTCAGTCAGACTTAAAAAATGCTCTACCTTCAGGCTGGAGTCCCGACGTCTCATGGGTATACTGCGGAGATTCGAACAGCGAGCCCCTTTCATGACCGCAGACCGCATTGGCGAACGCTTGCGCCGCTACCGGCGGGCCGCCGGCAAGACCCTCAATCAGGTGGCGGCCGACGCCGGCCTGACCGCCAGTTTCCTGTCCCAGGCCGAGCGCAATCTGACAGGCGTGTCGCTGTCGTCCCTGGCGAGCATCGCCAAATCCCTCGATGTGCCGCTCAACGTTTTGTTCGACCAACCTGCCCAGGCTCAGCCGGATTCCCACGTCAATGAACGGGTGCGCTACACCGTGGGCGGCCAGCTGCTGGCCTACGAGCGCCTGTCCAGCTCGTTTCCCGGCAACTCGATCAACGCAGTGAAGATGAACATCCCCGTGGGTTACCAGTCGGAACTGATCGCCCACGAGGGCGTGGAATTCTCCTACGTGCTCAGCGGGCAGATCGTCTACACCATCGAAGGACGTGACTATCCCCTCGGGCCGGGCGATTCGGTGCACTTCGATGCGGGCAAGCTGCATCGCCTGGCCAATGCCACGGATGTCCCGGCCGAAGTGCTGACCATGACCACCATGGCACTATTCGGCGACCATCCCGCCAACGAGTGAATTTCGCCCCAGATGAGGGCATTTATGCGCAATGTTAGTGCTGCTTAATTTTTGTTGACCGAAATTTCAGCATGACTTAATTTCGAGCTCGACCCGGTGGGCTATCCGCCTTCACCGCATTCCGAGCTCGCGCTGAACCAGGCGCGGACAAAAAGAAAAAAGAGGTTCGCATGCGCATGTCTCCCCTGTGTAAGGCTCTGCTCACCGCAGGACTGCTCACCAGTGCTTCGTTCGCACACGCCAGTAACCTGGTGTATTGCTCCGAAGGCAGCCCGGGCGGTTTCGACCCTGGCCAGTACACCACCGGCACCGACTTCGACGCGGCATCGGAAACCATCTTCAACCGTCTGGCTGAATTCGAACGCGGCGGTACCAAGGCGCAACCGTCTCTGGCCAGCTCGTGGGATATCAGCGAAGACGGCCTGACCTACACTTTCCACCTGCGCGAAGGGGTCAAGTTCCACACTACCGATTACTTCAAGCCGACCCGCGACTTCAACGCCGACGACGTGCTGTTCACCTTCCAGCGCATGCTCGATCGCAACCATCCGTTCCGCAAGGCGTACCCCAGCGAGTTCCCGTACTTCACGGATATGGGCCTGGACAAGAATATCGCCAAGGTCGAGAAAACCGACGACAAGACCGTGGTGTTCACCCTCAACGCCGTGGACGCCGCCTTCGTGCAGAACCTGGCGATGAGCTTCGCCGCCGTGCATTCGGCCGAATATGCCGACCAGTTGCTCAAGGCCGGCAAGGCTGCGCAGATCAACCAGCAGCCGATCGGTACCGGCCCGTTCGTGTTCAGCCGCTACCAGAAGGACGCGGTGATTCGCTTCAAGGGCAACAAGGAATACTGGGCACCCGAGCTGGTGAAGATCGACAACCTGATCTTCTCCATCAACACCGATGCCTCGGTGCGCGCGCAGAAGCTGCGTGCCGGTGAATGCCACGTCACCCTCAACCCGCGTCCGGCCGATCTCAAGGGCCTGCAGGCGGACAACAACCTCAACGTGCCGACCGAACCTGGCTATAACGTCGGTTATATCGCCTACAACGTCACCCGCGCACCGTTCGACAAGCTCGAGGTACGTCAGGCGCTGGACATGGCGGTGAACAAATCGGCGATCATCGCTGCGGTATACCAGGGCGCCGGCCAACTGGCCGTGAACGGCATGCCGCCGACCCAGTGGTCGTATGACGAATCGATCAAGGACGCCGCCTACGATCCGGAAAAAGCCAAGGAGCTGCTCAAGGCCGCCGGCGTGAAGGAAGGCACCGAGATCACCCTGTGGGCCATGCCCGTGCAGCGCCCGTACAACCCCAATGCGCGCCTGATGGCCGAGATGCTGCAGAACGACTGGGCCAAGGTCGGTATCAAGGCACGCATCGTCAGCTACGAGTGGGGCGAGTACATCAAGCGTGCCCACGCAGGCGAACACGACGCCATGCTGATTGGCTGGACCGGCGACAACGGTGACCCCGACAACTGGCTCGGCACGTTGTACGGCTGCGCCTCGGTGGATGGCAACAACTTCTCCAAGTGGTGCGATGCCGAATACGACAAACTGGTGGTAGCCGCCAAGCGCGTCACCGATCAGGAGCAGCGCAGCGAGCTGTACAGGCAGGCTCAGGTGGTACTCAAGCGCGAAGTGCCGATCACTCCGATCGCCCACTCCACCGTCTACCAACCGATGCGCACCAGCGTCAAAGGCTTCCAGATCAGCCCATTCGGTCGCAACAGCTTCAGCGGTGTGAGCAACGACTGATAGCCTGTCGCGCAACCGCCCCATAACGACGTGCCCCGGGCAAAACGCCCGGGGCACGTCGTGGTCGAACAGCTAACCTGCAAGTAAGCGAAGGAATCGCCAGAATTCCCGGCTGCTCGATGCCGTCCTGATTAGGAGTTACCTACCCCAATGCTGAGTTTCATTGCGCGCCGTCTGGGCTTGCTGATCCCCACCTTCTTCGGCGTCACTCTGCTGACCTTCGCACTGATTCGCATGATTCCCGGCGACCCCGTGGAAGTGATGATGGGCGAGCGCCGCGTCGACCCGCAGATGCACGCCGAGGCCATGGAGCGCCTGGGCCTGAACAAGCCGCTGTACGCTCAGTACGTCGACTACATCAGCCAACTGGCGCGGGGTGATCTGGGCGAATCGCTGCGTACCCGCACACCGGTATGGGACGAATTCACCACCCTGTTTCCCGCCACCCTGGAACTGACGCTGGCCGCCTTGCTGTTCGCCGGCACGCTGGGACTGATCGCCGGGGTAGTCGCCGCGCTCAAGCGCGGTTCGCTGTTCGATCACGGCGTGATGGGCATCTCCCTGACCGGCTATTCGATGCCGATCTTCTGGTGGGGCCTGCTGCTGATCATGTTCTTTTCGGTATGGCTCGGCTGGACACCGGTGTCCGGGCGCATCGACCTGCTCTACGACATTCCACCGGTGACCGGCTTCATGCTGATCGACAGCCTGCTCTCCGATGAAGAAGGCGCGTTCGGCAATGCCCTGCGCCACCTGATTCTGCCCGCCATCGTGCTGGGCACCATCCCATTGGCGGTGATCGCGCGCATGACCCGTTCGGCGATGCTCGAAGTGCTGCGTGAAGATTACGTACGCACCGCCCGCGCCAAGGGCCTGTCGCCCGCCCGCGTGGTGTTCGTGCACGGTCTGCGCAACGCGCTGATTCCGGTGCTGACGGTATTCGGCCTGCAGGTCGGCACGCTGCTGGCCGGCGCCGTACTGACCGAAACCATCTTCTCCTGGCCCGGTATCGGCAAATGGCTGATCGAATCGATCGGCGCCCGTGATTATCCGGTAGTGCAGAACGGCATCCTGCTGATCGCCTGCCTGGTCATCCTGGTCAACTTCGTGGTGGACATCCTGTATGGACTGGTCAACCCACGCATTCGCCATCAGCGCTGAAGGAGTACCCCATGTCCCTGAATCAGCACTGCTGGATCAAGCCCGTAGGGTGGATGACGCTTCTTTCATCCACCATGAACAAACCGCAGTTCGTAGGGGGGATGAGGCTCTTTTCATCCACCAGCCGCAATCCGCAATGGTGGATGGGTGAAGCGTCATCCACCCTACCCCGTGACTACCATCGCGAAGGGCAAGAAATCGGAGCGCGTCCATGACCTCGACCACCACGCCCCTCGACCAGAGTCTGGTCTACCCTTCGCCGCTGAAGGAATTCTGGAGCGCCTTCAGCCACAACAAGGGCGCTGTCGCCGGCCTCGGCTTCATGATCCTGATCGTGTTCTGCGCCCTGTTCGCGCCCTGGATCGCGCCCTACTCGCCCAGCGAGCAGTTTCGCGATGCCCTGCTGACGCCGCCGGTATGGCTCGAAGGCGGACAATGGCAGTTCCTGCTGGGTACCGACGAGGTCGGTCGTGACCTGCTTTCGCGACTGATCCACGGTGCACGCCTGTCGCTGCTGATCGGCCTGGCCTCGGTGGTCATCTCGCTGATTCCCGGTTTGCTGCTGGGCCTGGTGGCCGGTTTCTTCCCGCGCCTGATGGGCCCTTCGATCATGCGCCTGATGGACATCATGCTGGCGCTGCCTTCGCTGCTGCTGGCCGTGGCCATCGTCGCCATCCTCGGCCCAGGCCTGATCAATACCGTGATCGCCATCGCCATCGTCTCGCTGCCTTCCTACGTACGCCTGACCCGCGCTGCCGTGATGGGCGAGCTGAATCGCGACTACGTCACCGCCGCACGCCTGGCCGGTGCCAGCCTGCCGCGGCTGATGTTCATCACCGTGCTGCCCAACTGCATGGCGCCGCTGATCGTGCAGGCGACCCTGAGCTTTTCCTCGGCGATCCTCGACGCTGCCGCCCTGGGCTTCCTCGGCCTTGGTGTGCAACCGCCGACCCCCGAATGGGGCACCATGCTGGCCTCGGCGCGCGACTACATCGAGCGCGCCTGGTGGGTGGTGACCCTGCCGGGGCTGGCGATCCTGCTCAGCGTACTGGCGATCAACCTGATGGGCGACGGCCTGCGCGATGCGCTGGATCCGAAGCTCAAGAACGCGATCTGAGGAGGCCGATCATGAATAACCTCCCAACCGTAGGGTGGATGACGCTCTTTTCATCCACCATGGCCACACCTCGCTATAAGACGGAGGCCACCCGATGAGCCTGCTGGAAATCAGTAACCTCAGCGTACGCTTCGGCGACGCCAACGCCGTGCCGGTGGTCGATGGCCTCGACCTGAGCGTCGACAAGGGTGAAGTGCTGGCCATCGTCGGCGAATCCGGCTCCGGCAAATCGGTAACCATGATGGCGCTGATGGGCCTGATCGACGCCCCTGGCATCGTCCGCGCCGACCGCCTGATCTTCGATGGCACCGACATGCTCAAACTCAAGGGTCGGCAACGTCGGCATATCGTCGGCAAGGATCTGTCGATGATCTTCCAGGATCCGATGACAGCCCTGAACCCCAGCTTTACCGTCGGTTTCCAGATCGAGGAAGTGCTGCGCCAGCACCTTGGCCTCAAGGGCAAGGCGGCACGGCAGCGCGCCCTGCAACTGCTCGAGCGGGTGGAGATCCCCGGCGCGGCCAGCCGCCTCGAGGCCTACCCGCACCAGCTGTCCGGTGGCATGAGCCAGCGGGTGGCGATCGCCATGGCGATTGCTGCCGAGCCCAAACTGCTGATCGCCGACGAACCGACCACCGCCCTGGACGTGACCATCCAGGCGCAGATCATGGAGCTGCTGCTCGACCTGCAACGCGAGCAGAACATGGGCCTGGTGCTGATCACCCACGACCTGGCCGTGGTCGCCGAAACCGCCAACCGCGTCTGCGTGATGTACGCCGGCCAGGCCGTGGAACTGGGCCAGGTGCCGGCACTGTTCGATGCGCCAACTCACCCGTACACCGAAGCGCTGATCAAGGCGATCCCCGAACACAGCCTGGGCGCCACCCGCCTGTCGACCCTGCCCGGCATCGTACCAGGGCGCTACGACCGTCCCATCGGTTGCCTGCTGTCGCCGCGCTGCCCGTACGTGCAGCCGAGCTGCCGTGAACGCCGCCCGGCTCTGGAACCCCACGAGCGCGGTGCCGTGCGCTGCTATTTTCCGCTCAATCTGAATGCCGAGGTGGCGTGATGACGACCGTCCTGACCGCACGCCAACTGACGCGCCACTACTCCGTGTCCCAGGGGCTTTTCAAACCCAGCGCCACGGTGCAGGCGCTCAATGGCGTGTCCTTCGAACTGGAAGCCGGCAAGACCCTGGCCGTGGTCGGTGAATCCGGCTGCGGCAAATCCACCCTGGCCCGCGCCCTGACACTGATCGAAGAGCCCTCCTCGGGCTCGCTGCAGATCGCCGGCCAGGAAGTCGCCGGCGCCAGCCGGCAGACCCGCAAGCAACTGCGCCGAGACGTGCAGATGGTGTTCCAGAACCCCTACGCCTCGCTCAACCCACGGCAGAAGATCGGCGACCAACTGGCCGAACCGCTGCAGATCAACACCCGTCTTTCCCGCGCCGAACGCCGCGAGAAGGTGCAGGCGATGATGAGCCAGGTCGGCCTGCGCCCCGAGCATTACCAACGCTACCCGCACATGTTCTCCGGTGGCCAGCGCCAGCGCATCGCCCTGGCGCGCGCCATGATGCTCACGCCCAAGGTGCTGGTGGCCGATGAGCCAACCTCGGCGCTGGACGTGTCGATCCAGGCCCAGGTGCTCAACCTGTTCATGGATCTGCAGGAAGAGTTCAAGACCGGCTACGTGTTCATCTCCCACAACCTCTCGGTGGTTCGCCATGTAGCGGACGACGTGCTGGTGATGTACCTCGGCCGCCCGGCGGAAATCGGCCCCAGCGAGCGTATCTACGAACGCCCGCTGCACCCGTACACCAAGGCGCTGCTGTCGGCCACGCCGACCATCCACCCCGATCCGGCCAAACCCAAGATCAAGATCGTCGGCGAACTGCCCAACCCGCTGAATCCGCCCTCAGGCTGCGCCTTCCACAAACGATGCCCTTACGCCACCGAACGCTGCCAGGAAGAGCTTCCCCTGCTACGTCCGCTCGATGGCCGTCAGGTTGCCTGCCATCATGCGGAACAGATCAACTAGAAACGGGGAGCAAGTTACAAATGCCAGGCGCTGTAAAGACGCCATTGGCAGAGCAATGAGACAAGCATTACGGCCCACTGCGCTTCGTCGCCTGCAGCGGCTCGCGTGACGGATCTGGTCTATGACTTCATAGCCACCCTACACACGGAACAGCGACGATGCGCATCAATAGCTACCTGATCTTCGACGGCGACTGCGAAGCTGCCTTCAGCCGTTATGCCGAGGTGCTCGGCGCCCAGCTCAGCCTGTTTCGCTTCGGCGAGAGCCCGGCGCGCGACGAGGTGCCGGCCGAGTTCCACCAGCGGATCATGCACGTCTGCCTGCAGGTGGGTGAGCAACAACTGATGGGCTCCGACTCGCTACCGACGCATCCTGGCGATGGCTTCCAAGGCTTTTCCATCAGCCTCAACATCGACAGCATCGACGAAGCGGAACGCCTGTTTGGCGCGCTGGCGGAAGGCGGTAGCATCCAGATGCCACTGGCGGAAACCTTCTGGGCCAAACGTTTCGGCATGCTCACCGACCGCTTCGGTGTTTCCTGGATGATCAACCATAGCCTGCCGGAAAATTGAACGACTGACTCCCACAACTGGGTGAATGACGCCTTGTCACTCACCCAGCGGTCAGTAAACATCCCGTCGATAACGCCCCTGCTCGAGCAACTCGTCGACAGCGGCGTCGCCCAGCACCTCACGCAGAGCGCGATCCACGCCGCCCGCCATGCCTTGCAAACTGCCGCACACATAGATGGCTGCGCCGTCCTGCATCCAGGCACGTAGTTCGTCGGCGGCTTCACGCAGGCGATCCTGCACGTAGATGCGCTGCGCCTGATCCCGCGAGAAGGCCAGATCCAGGCGCTGCAGTTGGCCGCCGCTCGACCAGCCTTGCAGCTCCTCGCGGCAGTAGAAATCGTGCTCGGCGCTGCGCTCGCCGAACAGCAGCCAGTTGCGTGAATGACCGGCCGCGATGCGCGCCTTGAGCAGGCTGCGCAGGCCGGCCAACCCCGTGCCATTGCCGATCAGGATCATTGGTCGATCATCCGTCGGCGCATGAAAACCGCTGTTGCGCCGTACCCGCGCCAGCAGTTGCCCGCCAACGGGCAGGTGCTCGGTCAACCAACCGGAACCCGTGCCCAGCTCACCGTTGGCCAGGTGTTGCTGGCGCACGATCAGTTCCAGCCTGCCATCGGCGGGCAGCGAGGCGATGGAGTACTCGCGGCTCGGCAGCGGCACCAATGCATCCAGCAGCGCCTGGGCATGCAGGCCGACCAGATGGCTGGCGCTGTACGGCAACTGGCGTGCGGTCAGGGCCTCGCATAGCGCATGACCCAAAGGGTCGACGGCGGCAGACGCCAGCGCCTGCATCCCATGGTCGTGCAACCAGCGATGAACCTGCGCCTCGCTGTTGCGCGGCAGAATTTCCAGGATATCGCCCGCTTCCCATGAAGCATCGGCGGGCGGCAGCAAGCCGATCAGCCAGGTGCTCTGCCCCTGCCCGTGAGGATTCAGGCACTGACGCTCACGCAACACCCAGCCACCGAACGGCACCTGCTGCACGGGAAGCGGCTGCACGCCGGTCAGTTCCGCCAGTTGCCGCTGCCAATCGAGCAGCGCCTCTTCATCATCGCCGTCGACCTCGATACGCTCGCCAAGACGCGAGGCACCACGACTGGTCAGCCAGTCATCGAGGCGCCGGGCGAAACCGCAGAATTGGCTGTACTGACGATCGCCAAGGGCCAGAACCGCATAGCGCAGGCCTGGCAGTTTCAGTGTTGCAGCGAGCCACTGGCGCTCGACACCGCGGGCGCTGTCCGGCGCCTCGCCATCACCGAAGGTACTGAGAACCAGCAACGCGCGGGGCGTGACGCTCAGCTTGGCGGTATCGATCCGCGCCAGCGGCTGCACCTCTACCGTCATACCCGCGGCCTGCAATTGGCCCGCAGTCTGCCAGGCCAGTTGCTCGGCGAAGCCGCTCTGGCTGGCGAACCCGACCAACCAGGACTCACCGCCCTCGCTACCACCGAGCGCCTGCCGCGCCGCCAGCGCCGCACGCTTCTTGCGGCGGCGATCCAGATACAGCAGCCAGCCGGTGATGAAGAACAATGGCATCAGCAGGCTGGCAGCCATTACCAACACCCGCCCGGTCATGCCGAAATACTCGCCGGTATGCAGGGCGTAAACGCTGGCCAGCAGCTGCGCCTTGAACGACTTGTCGGCGTAACGCTCCACCTGTCTGGTTTCACCAGTCAGCGGGTCGAGCTGCATCTGATTGAAGGCGCGAGTGTGCTCGGCATCGCGCAGCCTGAAGGACACCCGCGCCGGCTGGCCGACTGCATTGGGCAGTTGCAGGCTGTAGACACCCAGATTGTCGCCAGCGGTTTGGCGGATGCCCTGCCAGAGATTGGCATAATCCACCTCGGGCATCGGCTGGCCAGTCGCAGGCGGCCCACGTCGCCCGCGCTCCTCGCCTGCTACCCGCGGCGTATCGCTGAGCAGGGTTTCCAGGCCGCTGCGGTACCAGTCGTAAGACCAATACAAGCCCGTCAGCGCCGCACACAGGTACACCGGCAGGCACCAGGTGCCGACCACGGCATGCAGATCCCAATTGAAAGCGCGGCCCTTCTTGGCCCAGTCGAACGTCAGCCAGGCACGCCAGCTCAACGCCCGCCTCGGCCAGCGCAGGTAAAGCCCGGACAGGCAGAAGAACACCAGGGCAATGGTGCAGGCGCCGGTGATCTGCCGGCCGGTCTGGCCCATGGCGAGGAAACGATGCAGTTGCAGCATCAGGCCGAAGAACGCCACGCCGCGCGGCTCGCCCAGCGATTCGGCGGTATAAGGATCGACGAAGCGCACGCCGCCGCGTCGCTCTCCCGGCGGTGGCGTCAGGAAAACCCGCGCTGGCTGACCGCCTTCGGTATCCACGTAGAGGCCGGAGACACTGACGCCCTGGGCCTGCAAACGCTCGATCATCTCCCCCGGTTCGAGCACCGACCCCGGCTGCGCCGTCACCGCCATCTGCGGGTTTATCGCCAGCAGGATTTCCTCCTGAAAGCTGTACAGCGCGCCGGTCACGCCCATCAGGGCAAGCACCAGGCCGGCACTGATGCCGAGCAACCAATGCAACTGGAAGAGGATTTTCTTGAACACCGGAATCGACTCTGAAAACACGCGCCGCGATCGAGGGAATCAGTTGGTGTTCAGGTGGCGAAACTCACTCTCTGGACACACAAAACCCCGCCAGCGCGGGGCATGGGCGGGGCTGAGCCATCAGCTGATAGGCCTCGGATCACGCTGGGCCATAAAAAAGGCGAGTCTATTCAATAACAATTATCATGCAACATATATTCGCATCTTTACCTATGTAAAGGCTTGATGCGACGTTGATGGCGAAGCGGCTGCATTACTCAGCGGAGGCGACGTGGCTCACAAGGCTTGGCCAGGATGAAGAGATCCCGGGCGATGGTTTCCGGGTACTGATCGACCGGCAACGCCTTGGGCAGGTACAGGGCGGCAGCATCCAGCGTCGCCAGGTCGAACTCCGGCTCGATAGCGCAGGCCTGGAACAGATGACCGATCGCCTCGACCTCGGCACTGCTGGTGCAATTGACACGACGGCCACCGAGAAAGGCATTGAGCTGATCACAGACCTTTTCCGGTACCAGACCGGTGGCTTCAGCTTCGAGCAGCGAGAGCCCGAGATCTTCTTCACTCATGGGGTCGAGCACCGCCACACCGGCAGTCGGCTTGATGATGGCGGACATGCTGGAGCCAGGCACTGCGGCGCCGACTTCGATGGGAAACGGGCCACTCACACTCTGATAGAAGCGGACGGCCATTGCGCCTTCGAGCATTCCAGGGATCGATTTCATTACACGACTCTCGTTAAACCGGCTTTGTTCTGACCCGCGACGACATCCTGTTGCCGCAACGGGGAGGCATTTTCATCCTCTTGTGTGTAAGAGTCGTGACAGCGGCAGATGGTTGAGTGTTTGTTGCCAACCAGAGCGCACAGCGAGCGGCCGTTCCGTTCGATGCAAAGGGATGTGTTTGGCTGCTAGGGTGGTCGATGTGACCCGTAACGTGGGATGGCAGCTATGTGGCGGTAGCGGCCTGTCGTAGGGTGGACGACGCTTCACCTACGCGGCCCGACCCGTCCACCGCTCTGTGATCGCAATGGTGGATGAAAAGAGCGTCATCCACCCTACGTCCGCTATCGCCTTTGAGTGACCACTCAGCCCAATCGATCGGATACGACATTTGATGTGTGACGCTACACTAGTTCAATCAGGGCGATGGCCGCCCGGCCTGGCCAGAAAATCAGGTAGCGCAGCAGGATTGCCCTGCTGCGCGTGATGCCCTAAACCACGCCCTGGGCCAGCATCGCATCGGCCACTTTGACGAAGCCGGCGATGTTGGCGCCCTTGACGTAATTGACCTGTCCTTCGCTCTGGCCATGACGCACGCAGGCATTGTGGATGGACTGCATGATGCCGTGCAGCTTCTCGTCCACCTCGCCTTCGCTCCAGTGCAAGCGCATGGCATTCTGCGACATTTCCAGACCGCTGACCGCAACGCCACCAGCGTTGGAAGCCTTACCCGGAGCGAACAGGGCACCGTTCTCGATGAACAGATCCACCGCGTCCAGTGTGGTCGGCATATTGGCGCCTTCGGCCACGCATACGCAGCCATTGCCAAGCAGCGTGCGCGCGTCCTCCAGGTTCAGCTCGTTCTGCGTCGCACATGGCAGGGCGATATCGCACGCCAGGCTCCACGGCCGCTGGCCGGCCTGGAAGCGCAATCCGCTACCTTCCAGTTCACGGATACGCCCGCGCTTCTGGTTTTTCAGCGCCATCAGATCCTGCCACTGCTGTTCGCTGAAACCCGCTTCGGCGTAAAGCGTGCCCTCGGAATCGGACAACGAAATCACCTGCCCGCCCAATTCAATCACCTTGCGCGCCGCATACTGCGCCACGTTGCCAGAACCGGAGATAGCCACACGCTGGCCGTCGAAGCTGCGACCGCGGGTCTTGAGCATTTCCTCGGCGAAATACACACAGCCGTAGCCGGTCGCCTCCGGGCGGATCAGGCTGCCGCCATAGCTCAGCCCCTTGCCGGTAAGCACCGAGGAGAACTCGTTGGACAGGCGCTTGTACTGGCCGAACAGGAAACCGATCTCCCGCGCGCCAACGCCGATATCACCGGCCGGCACGTCGAGATCCGCACCGATATGGCGGTACAGTTCACTCATGAACGACTGACAGAAACGCATCACCTCGGCGTCGCTCTTGCCCTTCGGGTCGAAGTCCGAGCCACCCTTGCCGCCGCCCATGGGCAGCGAGGTCAGGGAGTTCTTCAGCGTCTGTTCGAAGGCCAGGAACTTGAGCACGCTCAGGTTCACCGACGGATGAAACCGCAGGCCGCCCTTGTAGGGGCCGATGGCGCTGTTCATCTGCACGCGGAAACCGCGGTTGACCTGTACCCTGCCCGCATCGTCGACCCATGGCACCCGGAACAGCACAGCCCGCTCGGGCTCGACGATACGCTCGACGATCCCGGCTTCCAGATAGACAGGATTGGCCTCGAGGAACGGCCAAAGGCTACGCAGCACCTCTTCCACCGCCTGATGGAATTCGGGCTGATCGGGGTCGCGCTGTTTCAGGCGGTCGAGAAAACGGTCTACGGAAAGGGTCATGGCGGAGTCCTGGCGTCTTGCTGCGCCGCAGGTTGAATTGGCCGCGACTCTAGCAAGAACAACTCGCACTTAAAAAGAGCAAAATGACGCTTAGATGAAACTTTTTGGTGCCTAACTATAAATTAATCGCCAAGAATCCCATAAATACCTGATCAATAATGCACGAATAAAGAACACAAGAACCCCAAAAAGGCGCACTCGTTACCCCGCACCTGCCCAACCCGACCACGCCAGAATCATATGCCCGGCGCCCCAGGCTCCTGATTTGGCAAGCGCTGCTCGATCACGCCATACCAGCCCAGACCGGCGTAGGTTTCGAAGCCGGGCGTCAAGGAATAGGCCTGAATGGTGTGATCGTTCAGCGAGCAGTAGCCAGTCTTCTGATCCTGGCGCAGTTGCAAGGCGATCGACGTGCCCAGCTGCGCTTTCGGATCCGAGCTGGCGATGAGGCGGTGCTGGGCATCCACCAGCATCAGTTGGCTGCGGGCGCGCTCTTCGTCGCTCAAGCGGACACCGTCGATGACGGAACGCGCCTGGTTCTGCCAGTCGAACAGAATACCTATAGTGCCGATGCGCTCGCCCCCCTGCGCGCCCCCGAACACGGCAGCGCTGAATATGCAGCTACGGGCGTTCTCCAGCAGCGGTTCCTGCTGTACGGCACCGGCATGGTACTGATCTCCGTCGCGATGGCGCATGGCCGCCTGGAACCAGTCGGCCTGCGAGACATCCGCGCCCGGTACCCGGCGGTAGGTGTCCGGGCGACCCGAGGCGATGATCGTCCCTTCGGTGTCGGTGAGCCAGATGTCGAGATAGACCGTATAGGCGCTCAGGATAACGCCAAGGCGCTGGCTCGCATGGGCGCATGCTTCGGCTGTGCGCAGGCACAGCGCTTCGACCAGGGAAGCGTCCGTCGCCCACCAGCGTACGTCGCAGGAGCGTTCGTAGAGGTTGCGGTCGATGATCTCGATCATGTTCAGCGAAAGGTCGGCCAGGCGCTGGCCACGAACATCGAAGCACATGCCCCGGCCGAGCTCGGACAGCTCGCTGACGGCACTCTGCAGATCGCGGGTGAGGCTCGCAGCGATCCCGGTGATACGCTCGGAGATGGCCTTCACTTCCTCGGCCACGACCGCGAAGCCGCGCCCCGCCTCGCCCGCATGCGCCGCCTCGATCAAGGCGTTGATCGCCAGCAGGCGGGTCTGCTGGGTGATTTTCTGGATGTCGTTGATACCGCGCCCCGCCAGTACTTCAACGTCGTGTGACAACGCCACTATCCGTTCCGGTTCTATCATTGGAAGTCATGCCTACGCAGATGGATGGGGCAGACAAAACAGGACAGCACGATACGGGCGGGAGCTGTTTTCGCTCTTGCCGGGAATATGCCAGCTTGGTGGCACCGGTTCGCCTGATGCAGATTTTTATCCGAAAGTGCAGCGGTTGAACAGCTAGGGTCACTGCCGAGCCACACCGGCCAATGATGCTGCCGCCTAAAGAGCGCTCGCCCACTCTGCGGGCATAAAAAAACGGAGCCAGTGCAGACTGTGTGAAAACCTAGCAGTCTGAAGGCGAGTTGAAGACAATGCCTCTATCGGTTGATAGGGGCATTGTCGTTTATGGGCTATATCCAGGGCGAAGGTCGCGAGCAAAGCAGCCTGTTTCCGG
>NZ_QJUI01000039.1 GCF_004327285.1 Phytopseudomonas daroniae | reverse complement strand
TTGCCTCGCTTCTAGCTTGTGCTTACGCCACGCGGGCGATTGGCTGACGGCCCGGAATGGCGGCGATCAGTTCCCGGGTGTAAGCGCTGCTGGGGGTTTCGAATACCTGTTCCACCGAGCCCTGTTCGATGACCTGGCCGTGGCGCAGCACCAGCACCTGATCGGCGACGTTGGCCACCACGGACAGGTCGTGGGAGACCAGTACGTAGGCGATTCCCAGCTCGCGCTGCAGATCAAGGAGCAGGTCGAGGATCTGCGCCTGCACCGAGACGTCCAGTGCCGAGACCGGTTCGTCGAGCAGCAGCAGGTCGGGTTTCAGCGCCAGGGCGCGGGCGATGGCGACGCGCTGGCGTTGACCGCCGGAGAGCTCACGGGGCAGGCGATCCAGGTAACTGACCGGCAGGTGCACGCGGGTGATCAGCTCGCGCGCGGCCTGCTCCAGTGCTGGCCCCTTGAGCAGGCCGAAAGACACCAGCGGCTCGACGATGCTGTCGAAGAGGGTGAAGCGTGGGTCGAGGGCGGCGAAGGGGTTCTGCTGCACCAGTTGCATGCGCTGGCGCAATGGGCGGAAGGCGCGCCAGCTGAGGTCGGTGATGTCCTGCTGTTCGAACAGCACGCGGCCTTTGCTGGGCTTCTCCAGGCCAAGGGCGATGCGCAAGGCGGTGCTCTTGCCCGATCCGGATTCGCCGACGATGGCCAGGGTCTGGCCGGGGTAGACGGCGAGGCTCAGATTTTCAAGGGCGACGAAGCTGTTGTCTTCGCCCTTGACCCGCGGCAGGGCGAAGGTCTTGCCGACGTTTTGCAGGCGCAGTATCGGTTCGACAGCCGTGCTGTTCGCTGATGCCGGGCGCGCCTTGCGACGATTGGCGAATGCCGGTGCTGCGGCGATCAATGCGCGGGTGTAGTCGTGCTGCGGCGTATTGAGTATCTGCTTTGGCGGGCCTTGCTCGACCAATTCGCCCTGTTTCATCACCAGGATGCGATCAGCGCGATCCGTGGCCACGCCCAGGTCGTGGGTGATGATCAGCAGGGAAATACCGCGCTCGGCGACCAGGCGTTGCAAGTGGTCGAGGATCTTGCGTTGCACGGTGACGTCGAGGGCGCTGGTCGGCTCGTCGGCGATGATCAGTCGCGGGTTGCCGGCCAGGGCGATGGCGATCAGTACGCGCTGGCGCATGCCACCGGAGAGCTCGTGAGGGTACTGGCGGGCGCGCAGTACCGGCTTGTCGATGCCGACCTGTTCCAGCAGCTCGACCACGTCGACGTCCACGCCCGGATAGCGACGGCCATGAGCGAGAATCAGCGCTTCGGCGATTTGTCTGCCAATGCGCAGGGTCGGGTTGAGGCTGACCATCGGATCCTGGGGTACCAGGCCGATGGTGCGGCCACGCAGGCCGCGCTTCTGCCGTTCGCTGGCGTGGCTCAGGTCGACGCCATCGACGTGCAGTTCGCCATGGGTGATCGCCGCGCTCTCGGGCAGTAGGCCGAGTATGGCGTTGGCCAGGGTCGATTTGCCCGAGCCGGACTCACCGACGATGGCCACCGTTTCACCCTGGGCCACGGAGAACGACAGGTTCTTCACCGCCTCGGTGGTCTGCCCGGCGGAGCGGTAGCTGACGCGCAGGTTACGGACGTCGATCAGAGGGTTGCTCATCGCTGATTCTCCTCGAAGGTGCGGGCGATATGGTTGAGGCTGAACACCACCGCGACGACAAAAAGCCCGGGCAGCAGCGACACCCAGGGTGCGGTGATCAGGAAGTGGCGGCCATTGGCGATCAGCGTGCCCCATTCCGCGGCCGGCGGCGCCGCGCCGAAACCGAGGAAGGACAGGCCGGCGGTGGCCAGGATGGCGGCGCCGAAATCCAGGGTGGCGAGCACTGCCACCGGCCCCCAGGCGTTGGGCAGGATATGCCGCAGCAGGGTGCGGCCCCAGCTGGCGCCGCCCAGGCGTGCGGCCTCGACATAGGGCAGGGTCTTGACCCGCAGCACTTCGGCGCGGGTGGTGCGGGCGAAGCCGGGAATGATGCCGACACCTACGGCAATGGCCACCGGAATGGTGCCGAAACCGATGGCGGTGACGATGGCCAGCGCCAGCAGCAGGCCAGGAAGAGCTAGCAGCACGTCGATGAAACGCATGATCAGCGCATCGATACGTCCGCCTGCGAAGCCGGACAGCACGCCGAGGCCGAGTCCGCCGATCAGGGCGATGCCCACCGCCAGCAGAGCGGCCTGTACCGACAGGCTGGAGCCGTAGACCACGCGGGTATAGAGGTCGCGGCCGAGCTCGTCGGTGCCGAACCAGTGGATCAGGTTGGGCGCGGTGAGCTTGTCCGTCGGTGAGGTGGCATAGGGGTCGAAGCTGGTCAGCCATTGCGGTACCAGCGCTGACGCCAGAGCGAACAGCACGATCAACACTGCCAGGCTGAAGCCCGGGCGGCGCAGCAATGGGCGTAGCGCTGCTCTGGCCCGTTGCAGGCGGCTGCGTCGGCGCCAGGGCAGAGGAGCCGCGGCGGATGAGTGCCCCAGAGGCTTTTCGGCTGGCAGAAGGGGGGTATCGGTGGCCATGATCTACGACACCTTTGGCGTGTGAGTGATTCGCGGGTCGAGGTAGGGGTAGAGCAGATCGACGATCAGGTTGACCAGCACGAAGGCGGCGGCCGATACCGCAACGATCGCCAGTACCACGGGAATGTCCTGGCGCAGCACCGCTTCCTGAGCGAGGCGGCCGACGCCGTTGCGGGCGAAGATGGTTTCCACCAGCACCGCCCCGGATACCGTATTGCCCACCTGCAGGCCGATCAGGGTGAGGATCGGCAGGGCCGCGTTCTTGAACGCATGACGCGCCTGTACCTGGGCGCGGCTCAGGCCCTTGGCATATGCGGTGGCGATATAGGGCTCCTGCCACACGCCCTGGAAGCCTCGTTGCAGCACCTGGGCGTAGACCGCCGCGCTGGGGATCGCCAGCGTCACTGCCGGCAGGATCAGGCTGTCGAAGCCACGGTTGCCGGTGGCCGGAAACCAGCCGAGGCTGAAGGCGAACACCTGGATCAGCAGCAGGCCCATCCAGAACACCGGTATCGAGAACCCCAGCGATGGCAGCCGGGCCAGCGCCACCTTCAATGGCCGCCACTGGGTATAGGCGGTCAGGTAGGCCAGGCCGATGCCGCCGATCATCGACAGCACGATGGCCAGGCCGGCCAGGGACAGGGTCTGCGGCAGGCGCTGCAGCAACAGCTCGCTGACCGGTCGGTTGAGCGACAGTGACTGGCCGAAGTCGCCCTGGATGGCACCCCAGAGCAGGCTGAAATACTGCTCGAAGATGCCCTTGTCCAGGCCATAGTAGGCCTTGGCCTTGGCCAGGTCTTGCGCGGACAGCGCATCGACCTCCAGGCCCGAGGCACTGAGCATGATCGACAGGGTGTCACCCGGCAGCAGGTAGAGAATGAAGTAGGTGATGCTGTAGGCACCCCAGAGTACCAGCAGTGCCTGGCCGACCCGGCCGATCAGATAGCGGCTCATGGTTCACTGATCTCGATATCGTTGAGCAGGGCGAAGCCTTCGGCCGTCCACTGGAAGTTCTTCACCCGGGCCGAAGTAGCGGCCTGCCAGACACGTTCGTAGATCGGCAAGGCCGAGCCTTCGTCGACCAGCAGATCTTGCAGGTCGCCATAGGCCTGGGCGCGCTGCGCGGACTCGGTGGCGGTGATGCCGGCATCGAACAGGGCCTGGGCGGTTTCCAGCGTCTGTGGCTCGTACAGGTTGGTGGCCAGGGTCGAACTGTTGGCGGTACGCGGATCGAGGATGGTCTGCAGGATGATCGGATCGGCGCGGGTCATGTAGCTGGAGGTCAGATCGTAGTTGCCCTGGGCATTGGCGGTGACCCACTCGGCGCGGGTGACCACGGCGAGCTTGAGCTCGATGCCGATCTTGCGCAGTTGATCCTGCACCAGCACGTCGCCGGCGGTTTCCGCGCCCTGGATGTTATAGCTCAGGCTCAGGCGCTTGCCGTCCTTCTGCCGGTAGCCATCGGCGCCCTTGTTCCAGCCGGCCTCGTCGAGCAGGCGTTCGGCGCCCGCAGGGTCATATGCCAGCTTGCCGCTCTGATCCTTGAAGTACGGTGTGGTGACATCGTAGATGCCTTTCACCACCGGGAACTCGGCGTTGTACACGGTGCTGGCGTAGGTCTTGCGATCGATGGCCTTCTGCAGTGCCAGGCGGATGCGCTTGTCGCCCAGCACGCGTTCACCGCGAGTATTGGGATAAAGGTTCAACGCCGGCCCCGGCAGAGCGCGGCTCTGGATGGCCGCGCCCCTGGACTGCAACAGCTTCAGATCCACTTCCGAGAACGGGTTGCGCGGCCAGAGAATGTCCGCCTGGCCTTGCAGGAACAGGCCGTTGCGTACGCTTTCTTCCGGAATGTAGCTGATTTCCACTGCATCCAGATGGGCGTCGCCCTGGTTCGTGACATTCGCCGATGGCCAGGCGTAGCCCGGGCGTTTGACCAGTTTCGCGCCGACTTCCGGTGTGTAGTGATCGAGCACGAAGGGGCCGCTGCCGATGATCCTGCCGAGCGAGCGCTCCTGAGCGCTGAGCGTGTAGGACTCGGGCGCGAGGATTGCCAGGTTGGTGGTGGAGGTGGCCTGCAGGAAGCCGGCGTTGGGGCGTGACAGCACCAGCCTGATGGTGAAGTCATCGACCACTTCGGCGTGGTCGAAACCGGCCAGGTAGGTAGCGCCGAAGGTCGCGGGCAGTTCGCCGGCGAAGGCCTTGTTGCTGTCGAAGGCGGTCTTCACCGCACGGGCATCGAAGCGCTCGCCATTGCTGAAGGTGACGTCCTCGCGCAACTGGAAGGTGTAGCTCAGGGCGTCGTCGCTGACTTCCCAGCTTTTTGCCAGCCAGGGAATGATCTCGCCGCTGTCGGGATCCTGGTCGGTGAGTGACTCGACGACGTTGCGTAGCAGTACGCGGTGCTCCAGCCAGTAGACCTGGAAGGGATCGACGCTGACCAGGGTGGTGTTATCGCCGAAGAAGACAATGTTCAGCGTTTTGCTGGCGTCGGTGTTTTCAGCCGAGGGCGAGCAGCCGGCGAGGCTGAGGGCCAGGGCGCAGGAGGCCAGCAGGCGAGTGGCAAGGCGCGTTTTTTTCATCTCGTCGTCCTCGGTTTGATCGGGGTCTGGCGGTGGTTCGAATTCATGGTCGGTACCTCGAGCGGCGGCAGCGGTTGGGCGCTGCCGCCGGCCGGTTAAAAGTCGTAGGCGAGTTTGCTGTACCAGAAGCCGCCGGCCGGGCTGAACGGCGGGTTGCCGTAGCGGGCCAGGCCATTGGCGTTGTAGATGGCGTTCTTGTCCGGGCGCACGTTGAAGATGTTGGTGCCGCCGAGGCTGATGGTCAGGCGCTCGAAGAAGGTGTAACCGATGTCCAGATCGGTGATCCATTTGGCGCCGAAGCTGCGGTCGCCGGCACTGTTCACCGCCAGGGTCTGCACCGAGCCGTAGCGGGTGGTCTGCAGGTTCACCGCGAGGTTGTCGAGTGTCCAGTTGGCGCCGAGGATCCACTTGGTGCGCGGCGAGGCCACGGTCAGGTCGCCTTCGCGGTCGCGCCCGACCAGGGGGATGCCGGCATCGGCCAGCAACTGCGGCGAGCCCTTCACGTCCTCGATGGTGGTCTTGTTGTAGTTGAACGCCGCGCTCCAGCGCACGTCGCCCCAGGCGCCGAAGGGGCTGGTGTGGTCGGCGACGACGTCCAGGCCGCGGGTACGGGTGTCGAAGGCGTTGGTGTAGAAGTTGACGTAGCTGCCCGCGGCCTGGCCGGCATCGACCAGGATGGCGTCGATGACGCCGTTGCCCTGGTCGTAGATGTTCGAGGTCAGGGAGATGCGGTCGTCGATGTCGATCAGGTAGGCGTCGACGGTCAGGTTGGTGCGTGGCGCGGGTTTCCAGGCCAGCCCCAGGCCCAGGTTGCGCGACTTTTCCGGCTCCAGGTCGTCGCCGCCCAGGGCCTTGGCCAGGGCGCTGCCCGAGGGCGTCAGGTAGGTCACGGCGGGCACCACGTTGCCGTTGATGTCGGTGGTCACGCGGTTGTCGTAGACGTTGTAGGCGATCTGCGTCAGCGACGGCGCGCGGAAGCCACTGCCGACGGTGCCGCGCAGGGCCAGGGTGTCGGTCAGTTCATAGCGCGAGTTGAGCTTGAAGCCGAAGGTGTTGCCGGAATCGTCGTCGTAGTGCTCGACGCGGGCGGCCACGCCGATGTACCAGCGCTCGCTGGGGTCGAAGCCGAGGTCGAGGTAGCCGGCGACGTTGTTGCGGATCAGGTCGACCTCGTTCTCCGGGCGGATGGTCACCGCGGCCTGGGCGCCGGAGGCGGCGTTGTAGCTGCCGGTGACGTAGGCCGCTTCGTCGCCGGCGAAGGTGCTGTAGCGCTCCCAGCGATGTTCCAGGCCGAGGGAAACCTGGGTCGGCACGCTGAGATTGAAGAGGTTTTCGTAGTTGCGGGTGATGTCGGCATTGTTCACCCACTGCTCGAAGCGGAAGGTCGCCAGGTCATCGAATTTGGTCGGCGAGTCGGTACCCAGCGACGGGTTGATGTTGAGGTCGCTGGAGTGGTGGCTGTTGTTGCGTCCGTAGGTGGTGGACAGATCCCAGTCCCAGCCGGCGAGCACGCCTTTGCCACCGACCAGTGCCTGGTAGTCGGTGTCCTTGATGTTGTTGATCGGGTAGTAACCGTCGGGAAACACCTCCGGCACCGAGGCGCTGCCGTTGGGGAAGCGGTAGTAGTTGTAGGCTTCGGCGTCGCGTTCGCCGTAGGTGGCGTAGGAGTAGAGTTTGAAGTCGTCGCCGAGCGGCAGTTCGGCGTTGTAGGCCAGGTTGAAGGCGGCGATGTCCGGGTCGCCGTTCTTGATGGCGACGCGATCCCAGGCGGCTTCCCGGGCATCGTCGGCATAGGCGCGGATGCTGCGGTCGGCCTTGTCGTTCCATTGCGCGGTACCGCGTTTGCGGGCATCCGCCGAGGCATGGAAGAAGCCGCCGTCGCCCAGCGCGAAACCCTGGTTGCCGGCGAATTTGATGGTCTCGCCCTGGCCCGAGTAGAGCTTGCCGTAGCTGCTCTCCACATGGCCGCCGGAGGAGTCGGACTTGAGGATGATATTGACCACGCCGGCCACGGCATCCGAGCCGTATTGCGCCGCGGCGCTATCCTTGAGGACTTCGATATGGGAGACCGCGCTGATCGGGATCAGGTCGATGTCCACGGCATTCGCGCCGCTGTTGTCGATCGAACCGCGGGCGGCGGTGGCGCCGTTGTGGCGGCGTTTGCCGTTGACCAGCACCAGGGTGTAGACCGGTGCCAGGCTGCGGTTGCTGAGCGGGCGGTTGACCGAGTTGTAGCCGGCGACGTTGGTGCCGAAGTTGAACGACGGCAACAGTTTGGAAATGGCTTCGGACAGCTCGGCACGCCCGGTCTTGAGCAGTTGATCGCTGTTGATGACGTCGATCGGTGCCGGGCTGTCGGCAACCGTGCGCTGGGTGCCGCGCAAGCCGGTGGAAATGACCTGTACGGTCTCCAGGCGCGTTTCAGTGCTCTGCGCCTGTACGGTCGGGGCCAGCAGGCAGGCCAGCGACAGCGCCGAGAAGGTCAGGCCGGCGCGGGCCGGTGCATTGCCGAGGTGGCGCAGCCGTGCGGTCGAAGCGGGTTTTTCCATGGTGCCATATCCCTATCTGAAAAAGTGGGGGCGGCGCTCTGGCGACGGCGTGGCCGGTCGCGTTGCGCAGCCCTGAAACGGATTCCACCGACTGTGCGCAGGGCGCACGACTCCTGACGCGCCCTGCATGGCAGGCGCGTTGCTCGTCGCGGTGGGGGAGCGATAGGCGGTGGTGGATCGCTCGAGTCTTTGCTGGATCTGTCTGGGAGCTGCCCAGTTAGAAATCAGTCGGCGCTGCGCATATCCGTGCAGGCGTCGATGATCTGCGCTGCCGGCGGTAGACCTGGCCAGCCGACGAGCATGGCGGCGCTGCTCTGGTAAGCAAAGCGCGCTGCCAGGCGGTAAACGAGAAGCGAGAGGCGTGATTTCATGACAGGGCTTCCTGCTTCAAATGGCGATGGCGCTGAGCGGGTAGCCCGACGCGAGAAAGGGGTTGTGGTCGCGGCCGATGCTGTCCGGGTCGTCCTTCTCCACACCGAGCAGCTCGAGCAGGCGGGTACGGATGGCGTTGAAGCCGACCTGGCCGTTGTCGCGCGGACGGCCCAGGTCGACACGCAACTCTTCGGCAATGCGTCCGTCCTGCAGCACGATGATGCGGTCGGCGAGCAGGATGGCTTCGTCGACGTCATGGGTGACCAGCAACACCGCTGGCGTGTGCTTCTTCCACAGGTCGATGATCAGGCGGTGCATGCGGATACGGGTCAGCGCGTCGAGGGCCGCGAAGGGTTCGTCGAGCAATAGCAGTTTGGGCTCGCGCACCAGGCTGCGGGCCAGGGCCACACGCTGGGATTCACCGCCGGACAGCGTGGCGGGAAAGGCTTCCAGGCGATGAGCCAGGCCTACTTCGGTGAGCGCCTGGATGGCACGCTCTTTGGGGTTGCTCACGCGCAGGCCAAGGGTGACGTTCTTCCAGGCGCGTTTCCAGGGCATCAACCGTGGCTCCTGAAATACCGCGGCGCGGGCTTGTGGAGCGATCAGCTCGCCGCCGTCGATGGGGTCGAGGCCGGCCAGGGAGCGCAGCAGGGTGGTCTTGCCCGAGCCGCTGGCACCGAGCAGGGCGACGAATTCGCCGGGGGCGATATCCAGATTCAGTTCATCGATCACCCGGTTGTCGCCGAACTGGCGCACCACTCCGCGCAGGCTGACGGCCGGCGGGTAGTCGATCTTGCTGTGCGCATTCATGCTTCAAGTCCTTATGAACGAAGGGCGCCAGGCCAGGGCCAGGCGTTCCAGGGTACGGATCAGGCCGTCGATCAGCAGACCCAGCAGGCTGTAGATCAGCAGGCAGATGACGATCACGTCGGTGCGCATGAAGTCACGGGCGTCGCTGGCCAGGTAGCCGATACCGGCGGTGGTGTTGATCTGTTCGACGAAGACCAGGGCCAGCCAGGAAATGCCCAGGGAATAACGCAGGCCGACGAAGAACGAGGGCAGGGCGCCCGGCAGGATCACGTGCCAGATCAGTTCGCGGCGGTTCAGCCCCAGGGTGTTGGCGGCCTCCACCAGTTTCGGGTCGATGTTGCGGATGCCGGCGAACAGGTTGAGGTAGATCGGAAAGGTGGTGCCCATGACGATCAGCGCCACCTTGGTGAACTCGCCGATGCCGAACCAGAGGATGAACAGCGGTACCAGCGCCAGGGACGGAATGGTGCGCAGCATCTGCATGGGCGAATCGAGGATGACCTCGCCGCGCCTGGACAGGCCGGTGATCAGCGCCGCGACCACGCCAATGACGACGCCGATACCGAGGCCGGTCACCGCACGCTGCAGCGATACCAGCAGATGACGCAGCAGCTCACCGCTGCGCGTCAACTCCCAGAGCGTGCCGCTGATCTCGCTCGGTGCGGCGATCACTCGGCTTGGGATCAGCCCGGCGCGGGAGGCGATTTCCCAGATCAGCAGAATGGCCAGCGGGCTGAGCAGACGCAGAATGAAGTCCGGCGTCGTCCACTTCTTTTTGGGTAGCTGCCGTGCTGGCTGGCTGGCAGTGATGGATGAGGTCGTGGCGTGTGTCATGGCGATTCCCTGGGCGGCTTGGCGATGCGGTCAGTGCTTGTAGCCTTGGCCTGCGGCGCGTTCCAACTGGCGAATCAGGGCATCCCAGTGGCGCTGGATGCCCGGGCCATGGCCGTCGGCGAAACGTGCCGATTGCTCGCGCACCTTCTCGATGGCGGCTTGCGGCGCATGCAGCAGATCGGCATTGCCACCGGCCTGGGCGGCGATCTGGATGTTGCAGGCGCGCTCCAGACCATGCAGCTCGCGGAAGGCGTGCTCGACGCTGACACCGCCAGTGAGCAGGCCGTGATTGCGCAGGATGAAGATGTTGCCGTCGCCGAGATCGGCGACCAGGCGTTCCTGTTCGTCCAGATCCAGCGCCACACCTTCGTATTCGTGGTATTTCACCCGGCTATAGAACCCCAGAGCGTGCTGGGACAGCGGCAACAGGCCTCCGCGCTGGGCGGAAACCGCCGCGCCATCACGGGTGTGGGTGTGCAGTACGGCCTTGAGATCCGGGCGGGCACGATGGATGGCGCTATGGATGACATAGCCCGCCTGGTTGATGCCCAGGTTCAACGGGTCGTCGATGATGGTGCCATCGACGTCGACTTTCACCAGATTCGACGCGGTGATTTCGTCGAACAGCAGGCCAAAGGCGTTGATCAGGAAGTGTTCGTCCGGCCCCGGCACGCGGGCGGAAAAGTGCGTGTAGATGTGATCCGTCCAGCGAAACAACGCAGCCAACTGATAGGCAGCGGCCAGTTTTACGCGCACTTCCCATTCTTCGGGGCTGACGCGCTGTTGGACGGAGGCTGTGGTGTGCAGGGTAGCGAGCGAACTCATGGGAATCTCCTGGCCTGGTTGGGCTATCTGTTCAGTAACCACGTTGGATATCGACGAGGTTTTCCAGGGGCGTGTCAGCCTGGAAACGCTGGAAATTGGCGACGAAATCGTCGACGAACTTGCGCTTGCCGTCGGTGGACAGCGCGCTGGTGTGGGGCGAGATGCGTACCCGCGGGTGCTGATACAACGAATGTCCCTTGGGTAGCGGTTCCGGATCGGTCACGTCCAGGGTGGCGCGGCCGATGGCTCCATTGTCCAGCGCCTCCAGCAGCGCGTTCTGATCGAGCAGGCCACCACGGGCCAGGTTGATCAGGTGCAGGCCAGGCTTGGCGCTACCCAGTACGTCGCGGTCGAGCAGATGGCGGGTGTCGGCGGTCAGCGGAGCGACCACGACCAGGTGGTCGGACTCGGCAAACAGATGATGGATATCGCGGGCTTCCTCGACGCCGGGAATATCGGCTATAGCGTGACCGGGCCGACCCAGCGCCACCACGCGCATGCCCAGTGCCAGGGCCTTGCCGGCAAGGCTCTGGCCGATGGAACCGAGGCCGAGAATGCCCAGAGTGGCGCCCTTGACCGGCTGCAGGTAGGTGAAGTGCCAGTCGTCATCCTTCACCCAGATATCCGGCAACTGCTTGGCCGCACTGAAGATCGCCGCCAGGGCGAACTCGGCAACATGGTTGGCGTTGGCGCCCTTGGCGCTGCTGACCCGAGGAACATCGAACAGCCAGTTCGGGTAGAAATCGATGCCGGAGGAGGCCAGCTGCACCCATTGCAACGACCAGGGCCAGCCGGCCAGCGGCTCCTTGAGATCCACGCCGCGCACATTGATGGGACGCACGATCAGGGTGCTGGCGTCAACGGGAATCTGGCTGAGTCCTTCCGGGCCGAACGGAATCTCGACGATACGCAGATCCGGCAGGCGCTCGCGCAGATAGGCATTGGCCTCGGCGTCGAGTTGACTGGCAATCAGGTTGCTCATAGTGCGGCCTCCCTGGCCTGGACAAAGGCGGCACGGCCGACGGCGCTCAGCGCGACGTCGTCCTGCGGGGTGTGGATGCGGCTGCACAGCACGTCGCGGAAATGCCGCTCCAGCGGATTCTTGCGTGACAGGCCGGGGTTGCCGGAGGCCTCGATGGCGAGCTCCACGGCGCGGATGGCGTTGCTGCTCACCAGTTGCTTGATCTGCCCGGCATGCTGCGCATCGACCTGGCCAGCGGCGGCCGAGTCGAGCAGGGTGCGGTTGGCGAACAGCAGGGTGTCGATGCGCCCGACGATTTCCTGAAAGCGTTGCAGGCTGGATAGCGGCGCGCCGAGATTGGACGGCGTGCGCTGCTCGAGGAAACTCACCAGCCAATCGCGTGCTGCCTGGGCCACACCATCGTAGATCGCCGGCAGCAGCACCGACATCCACAGCATGCCTTCGCCATCCAGTTCCGCTTTCGGCGCACTCCACGGGCTGACGCTGACGGCGTGGTCGAGGGGAATCAGTACGTCGTCGAACTGCACCTCATGGCTGCAGGTGGCGCGCATGCCCAGGTGGTCCCAGTCCTCGACGATACGAATACCTGGGGTATCGCGGTGCACCAGATAACCGCCGACCAGCGGATCGGCATCGTCACTGCGTGCCCATACCACGTACCAGGTCAACCCATGACTGCCGGTCGAGTATATCTTGCGGCCGCTCAGGCGCCACCCTTCGGGCGTGCGCCTGGCGATGGTCGCCGGCAGGCCGCCACGTGCCGGAGTGCCGAGTTCGGGCTCGACGCGAAAGGCGTTGATCAGGGCACCGTTCTGCACGGCATCGATACCGACCTGGCGACGTAGATGCTCTGGCCAGTTGAGGTTCTGCTGCAGGCGAAAGTGCTGCAGGTACTGCATTACCAGAATCAGTGCCGTGGACGGCTCGCCCTTGGCCACCGCACTGATTACCCGACGCGCCGTAGGCAGATCGGCCCCGCCGCCGCCCAGTGTTTTCGGTACCGTCAATCCCAGCAGGCCATGGCGCTGCAACAGCGCGAAGTTCTCGGCGGGAAATTCACCGCTGCGATCGAAGCGCGCGGCACTGGCGGCCAGGGTCGCGGTGATTTCGTCGAGCAACCGGGCGAAGCGGGCTTCGTCGCGCTCCGGGAATTGGCGATGGGAAGGGAACGCGAGGGTATCGGCGGAATGCGTCATGGGTCTCTCATCACTGGCGCAGATGGCAGGCAATGCCTGTTTGATTTCTGAGCGCCCCAGGGTGATGAGGTGGCCTGGGTGAGACCGTATTCTTATAGCTTTACGCTGTAAAAGTCTTTTTGGTTCTAAGCTAATTATCAGCTTTTCTGAATTAACAATTTTATTGTTATGCGTTTATGGAATTTTATGAGGTGGCCGTGGGGCGAGCGAAAATGCCTGGGCTGGCGAATACCTGTATCGCCATGCTCGGCCGCAGATTGCGGCCTATCGTAGATACCGTCCTGACCCCAGACCTGCCAGGGCCGTTCGGAGTCAGAGGGCCCACTTGTAGGAGCGCCGCCCCGGCGCGAATCGATGGCGGCCTCACCGCACTAGCGACCCCGCACCATTCGCCCGGGGCGGGGCTCCTACACGCGCGCGGCCTTATCGCAGTGGCGCCGTGCAGAACCAAGGGTGGACCGATCCGTCCACCGCTCCGAAGTCGCAATGGTGGATGAGAACAGCATCATCCACCCTACGTGATGGCTACCGTTGGCGCCGATGAAGTTGCCTCTCTAAATCGTGAACAGGCTCTACGCCGACCGCAAGCGCTCTGCGGCAACGTCGCTGAACAGGTTCACGGCGTCCTGCAGGTTGCCGAGGTACTGCGGATGGAGCAGCCAGAGGTCGATCATCGGCTTGAAGTCGCCGACGCTGATCACGTCCAGTTGCTCGCGGTGGCCGCTGCGTTCGAGCAGAGGCGCTGGCACCAGGCCAAAACCCATACCGCTGGCGACCAGGCCCAGTTGCAGCTCGGTACCGAAGGTTTCCAGGTTGATCTGCAAGGACAGGCCCTGTTCCGACAGCGCGCGCTGCAGGCCGGCACGGAAGCCACAACCGTCCGGGTTGAGCACCCAGCCATGCTGGTAGCAATCCTTGAGCTTGCAACTGCGCTTGCGCATCGCACCCTTGGCGGCGACCACTTGCAGCGGCATACGGCCGATCGAGCGGCTGGCGATGCCCTCGGGGAAGATCTTGCCGGCAGGGAACAGCACGGCAGCGGCATCCAGCTCGCCATTTTCCATGCGTGCGATCAGGCTGCTGCCCCAGCCATTGAAAACCTGGGTCTTCAGCTCCGGGAAGGTCTCGCGAATCTGCTGCAGGGCATCGAGCAGCACCACGTCGCTGATGGTCTGCGGTACGCCCAGACGCAGCGAGCCACTGGGGGAGCCGTCGCTGGCGACCAGCTCGCGCAGCGAGTCGATCTCACGCAGGATCGCCTTGCACTGGTCGTAAACGCGCAGGCCCATGGGCGTCGGCTTGAGCGGTTTGGTATTGCGGTCGAGCAGATTGGCGCCCAGGTCTTCTTCGAAATTCTGCACGCGGCGGGTGATCGCCGGTTGGGTCAGTTGCAGGGCATCGGCAGCCAGCTTGGTCGATTGACAGCGGATGACCGCGACGAATGCATCCATGTCATCGATCTTCATCTTCGGCACTCACATATTAAGGGCAGGAAAAATGCCTCGATAGAATAATCGGCTTTTCAAGGATGGGTCACATGATTTCGCTTGATTAGGGGCTGGAACGTGCCTGTTGCACGTCGTAGCTGAGACCGAGCTCGAAGTGAAAGGATTGAAATAGGCGCTTTTTTTCCTGGACATCCCAGGCGTGTGCAATCTGCCACGCACCGTGGATCGGTTACTGCCGATGGTCAGGAGCAGGGCAGGATTGCACCACACCTGATTCGATCGGGGCTGTCGACAAGACCTGCTGATTTCCAGCCATATGCTTATTCGATATCAATATTTCCAGACACTGACCTTATTCGATATTTTCTCGTCACTACTTGTTATGACAAGTTGATCAAAAAGGACGCACATGTCTCAGCTCATACCGCTTTCGCCCGTTCCCCTGTACAGCCAGCTCAAGGAGCTGCTGCGCTCGCGCATTCTCGATGGCACCTATGCGCCGCATAGCCGCATGCCTTCGGAAAACGAACTGGGCCAGACCTATGGCGTCAGCCGCATCACCGTGCGTCAGGCCTTGGGTGATCTGCAGAAGGAAGGGCTGATCTTCAAGATTCATGGCAAGGGCACTTTCGTGGCCAAGCCGAAAGCCTTCCAGAACGTCAGCACCCTGCAAGGGCTGGGCGAGTCGATGAAGCAGATGGGCTACGAGGTGCTCAACAAGCTGCGCAGTCTTCGACACGTACCAGCCTCGGCGCTGGTTGCCGAGCGCCTGCAGGTGGCGGAGGGCAGCACCGTCACGGAAATCCGCCGGGTGCGCCTGATCAACCGCGAGCCGATTTCCCTGGAGATCACCTGGTTGCCCCACGCCGTGGGCGAGAAGCTGGAGAAGGCCGATCTGGTGACGCGCGACATCTTCCTGATCCTGGAGAACGACTGTGGCATCGCCCTCGGTCATGCCGATCTGGCCATCGACGCGGTGCTGGCCGACAGCGACCTGACCCAGGCGCTGGATGTGGAGGAGGGCTCGCCGATCATGCGCATCGAGCGCCTGACCCACACCGCCGACGGCACACCGCTGGATTTCGAACACCTCTATTACCGTGGCGATGCCTTTCAGTATCGCCTGCGCATCGACCGACAGAAGGGCGCGCAGTCATGAGCATCAATACCCTGGAACAGGAATACGACATCGTCGTCATCGGCGGCGGCACCGCCGGCCCCATGGCCGCGATCAAGGCCAAGGAGCGTAACAAGGCGCTGCGCGTGCTGCTGGTCGACAAGGCCAACGTCAAGCGTAGCGGGGCGATCAGCATGGGCATGGACGGCCTCAACAACGCCATCGTGCCCGGCCACGCCACGCCCGAGCAGTACACCAAGGAAATCACCGTGGCCAATGACGGCATCGTCAACCAGGCCGCGGTCTATGCCTATGCCACCCACAGTTTCGAGACCATCGAGCAGCTCGACCGCTGGGGCGTGAAGTTCGAGAAGGACGAAACCGGCGACTACGCGGTGAAGAAGGTGCATCACATGGGCGCCTACGTGCTGCCGATGCCCGAGGGGCACGACATCAAGAAGGTGCTGTATCGCCAGCTCAAGCGTGCCCGGGTGGAAATCACCAATCGCCTGGTGGCGACCCGCCTGCTGACCGGTGCCGGCGGAGCGGTCAACGGCCTTATGGGCTTCGACTGCCGCACCGCCGATTTTCATGTGATCAAGGCCAAGGCGGTGATCCTCTGCTGCGGCGCGGCCGGGCGCCTCGGCCTGCCGGCTTCCGGCTACCTGATGGGTACCTACGAGAACCCGACCAATGCCGGCGACGGCTATGCCATGGCCTATCACGCCGGTGCCGAGCTGGCCAATCTGGAGTGCTTCCAGATCAACCCGCTGATCAAGGATTACAACGGCCCGGCCTGCGCCTACGTGACCGGCCCGCTGGGCGGCTACACCGCCAACAACAAGGGCGAGCGCTTCATCGAGTGCGATTACTGGAGCGGCCAGATGATGTGGGAGTTCCATCAGGAGCTCGAAGGCGGCAACGGCCCGGTGTTTCTCAAGCTCGATCACCTGGCCGAGGAAACCATTCAGAACATCGAGGAAATCCTGCACAGCAACGAGCGCCCCAGCCGCGGCCAGTTCCATGCCGGGCGTGGCACCGACTACCGCTCCAGCATGGTCGAGATGCATATCTCCGAGATCGGCTTCTGCAGCGGCCACAGCGCCTCGGGCGTGTGGGTCAACGAGAAGGCCGAGACCTCGGTCAAGGGCCTGTACTCGGCCGGTGACATGGCCGCGGTGCCGCACAACTACATGCTCGGCGCTTTCACCTACGGCTGGTTCGCGGGAAACAACGCCGCCGATTATGTGGCCGAACGTGAGTACAGCGACCTGGATCAGGCGCAGATCGACGCAGAGCGGGCGCGGGTCTATGCGCCGCTGCATCGCGAGCACGGCCTGCCGCCCGCACAGGTCGAGTACAAGCTGCGCCGCTTCGTCAACGATTACCTGCAGCCGCCCAAGGTCACCAGGAAGATGGAAATCGGCCTGCAACGCTTCGTCTCCATCGGGGCGGATCTGACCGAGCTGAAGGCCAACAATGCTCACGAGCTGATGCGCGCCATGGAAGTCAGCGTGATCCGCGACTGCGCGGAAATGGCCGCGCGCGCCTCGCTGTTTCGCAAGGAAAGCCGTTGGGGCCTGTACCACCACCGCGTCGACCACCCGCAGCGCAACGACGCCGAATGGTTCGTGCACTGTCACCTGAAAAAGGACGAGCACGGCCGGATGGTCAGCTTCAAGAAGCCGGTCGAGCCTTACCTGATCGCTCTGGATGACGAAGAGCAGCAGGCCTACAACCGGCTGCGGGTGAAAACCGAAGCAGCCTGAACACAGCCAAAGCAACACAGAACAGCGTGCAAATAACGAGAGCCACAGGCTCCGAGGACACCGTGATATGGCCTTCCAGCCCCAGGAAATCCTGTTCCGCAGCAATGCGCCCGTGACCATCGACGAAGACAAGTGCATCGCCCACAAGGGCTGCACCGTGTGTGTCGACGTCTGCCCGATGGACTTGCTGGCGATCAACCCGGCGACACAGAAGGCCTATATGGCCTTCGACGAGTGCTGGTACTGCATGCCCTGCGAGAAGGACTGCCCGACCGGTGCGGTGCGCGTCGAGATTCCCTATCTGCTGCGTTGAACGAAACGCGATTTGACTTTCTGTAGGAGCCCGCTTGCGGGCGATTAGCGGGAAAGCATCGCCCGCAAGCGGGCTCCTACGGAATGTACAGCCTTAGCCATTCGCTACGCGTTAGTCACAACAGCTAGAAAAGCGACACGCCATCCGGCCAACCACCGGACGCCTGATACCACACCCCTCGTTTCCCACCACCGACCCGCTGGCGGAGACGATTCCAATACCATTGATTCGAGGGGAGACACCCATGCACTTGCGTACCACTCTGGTCGGCCTCGCGCTGGCCATCGGCGCCGCTTCGGCGCAAGCCGAGCTGCCCGCCGGAACGATCCGTATCGCCATCGGCACCCAGGACACCACCATCAACTGCGCCACCGGAGGGTTACTGATCCGCGAGCTCGGCCTGCTTGACAAGTACCTGCCGCGCGACGGCAAGTACCAGGATGCCAAGTACGAGATCGAGTGGAAGAATTTCACCAGCGGCGCGCCACTGACCAACGAAATGGTCGCCGGCAAGCTCGACTTCGGTGCCATGGCCGACTTCCCGGGTTCTTTCAACGGCGTGGCCTTCCGTGACGCCGGCAAGCAGAGCCTGTTCATCAGCGTCCTGTCCGGTAGCACCAAGGGCAGCGGCAACGGCATCGTGGTGCCGGCGTCCTCCAGCGTGCAGTCGTTGGCCGAACTGAAGGGCAAGACCATTTCCGTGCCGTTCGCGTCCACCGCCCACGGCATGTTGCTGCGCGCCGTCGCCGCCCAGGGCTGGGATCCACAGAAGGATGTACGCATCATCGCCCAGGCGCCGGAAATCGCCGGTTCGGCGCTGCGCAGCAACCGCATCGAGGCCCACGCCGACTTCGTGCCCTTCGCCGAGCTGTTCCCCAACCGTGGCTTCGCCCGCAAGATCTACGATGGCTCCCAGGCCGACGCGCCAACCTTCCATGGTGCGTTGGTGGATGCGGCCTATGCCAAGCAGTATCCGGAGATCGTCACCGCCTATCTGCGTGCCGGCCTGGAAGCGGATCGCCTGATCGCTGCCGAACCGGAGAAGTACAGCGAGCTGATCGAGAAGGTCACCGGCATCGAGGCCGAGGTGAACTACCTGTTCCATGGCCCACTTGGTTTGCAGACCCGCGACCTGACCTGGAAGCCCGAGTACCGCCAGGCCGTCGCCACCTCCATCGACACCCTCAAGCTGCTGAAAAAGACCGACCGCGGCCTGAACGTCGAGCAGTTCGTCGACGACCGGTACATCAAGGCCGCCTTCAAGGCCGAGGGGCGTGACTATGCCAAGGCCCTGGCCGACTACGCGCAACTGCCGCTCAAGGCCAACGATGCGGTGACCGGCAAGCCGATCAGCGACTTCAAGCGCCTGGCGCAGATCTGGGTGCGTGGCGAGGACAAGGTGCGCCACTACGCATCCCCGGAAGCGGCGTTCAAGGCGCTGGCGCAACTCGAAGAGGAGGGCAAGGACATCCGCGCCATCTACGCCCAGGCCAGCGACAGTGGCATCAAGCTGCTGGCCAACCAGGCCTGGTTCGTACGCAATGGCAAGGGCGAGTTGAGCGCCTTCCTGCTCAAGGGTCAGGCCGAGGCCTATGCCAAGGCCCACGGCGGTGAAGCCCTGGACTTCGGTAGCGCCAACCAGAGCCTGGTGGCGGCACGCTGATCGGCCCGCTGCGCCATGCCTCGCGTGGCGCAGCGCCTCACTGGAGCCTGATGATGACTTCTTTACACCGTTGGCCGTTGCGCCTGGCTTCGTTGGCGCTCTGCCTGCTGTTCTGGCAGGTGGCGACCCGCTCGCGCCTGGATCTGGGCCTGCTCACCTTCATCTATGTGCCCACGCCAGCGTCGGTGGTTGACGCCGCCATCGCGCTGATCGAATCCAGCAGACTCTGGGATCATGTCGGCGCCAGCCTGGGCCGGGTATTCACCGGCTACCTGATCGCTGCCGTGCTGGGTATCACTCTGGGCATCGCCATCGGCCGTTCGCGCTGGGCCGAAGACAGCCTGCTGCCACCGCTGGAAGTGCTACGGCCGATTCCCGCCGTGGCCTGGATTCCCCTGGCGATCCTGATGTTTCCCTCGTCGGAACTGTCGATGATCTTCATCACCTTCACCGGTGCGCTGTTTCCGGTATTGCTCAATACCGTGCACGGCGTGGAGGGCGTCGACGCACGGTTGATCGCTTCCGCCCGCAGCCTTGGTGCCGGGCGCCTGGCGATCCTCCGCGAGGTGATCCTGCCGGGCGCGGCGCCAAGCATCGTCACCGGCCTGGCGATCGGCATGGGGACGTCCTGGTTCTGCCTGGTCACCGCCGAGATGATCTCCGGGCAGTTCGGCATCGGCTACTACACCTGGGAGTCCTACACCATCCAGAACTACCCGGACATCATCGTCGGCATGCTGTTGATCGGCGTGCTCGGTATGGGCAGCAGCCTGTTGGTCAAGCGACTCGGCAGCCTGCTGACCCCCTGGTATCGCACGGGAGGGCGTCGCTGATGACTATCCATGAAACGGGCCTGTCGGCCGGGCGCATCGATATAGAGAAACTGACCATCAGCCTGGGCGAGGGCGCCCAGGCGTTCGAAGCCGTGCAGTCGCTGGATTTCTCCATCGCCGCTGGCGAGTTCGTGTGCATTCTCGGCCCGTCCGGTTGTGGCAAGTCGACCCTGCTTGGCGCCCTGGCCGGGCACCTGACGCCCAGCGCCGGCACCTTGCAGGTCGATGGCCAGGCGGTGGAGGGGCCGTCGCCGCAGCGCGGCATGGTGTTCCAGCATCACACCCTGTTGCCCTGGCGCAGCGTGCTCGACAACGTCGCCTTCGGCCTGAAGATGCAGGGCATCGGCAAGGCGCAGCGGCACCACCAGGCCCGCGAGTTTCTCAGCCTGGTCGGCTTGCAGGACTTCGCCGCCCGTTGGCCCAATCAACTGTCCGGTGGCATGCAGCAGCGTGCGGAAATCGCCCGGGTGCTGATCAACCGCCCGCGTCTGCTGCTGATGGACGAGCCCTTCGGCGCCCTGGATGCGCAAACGCGCAGCAAGATGCAGGAGCTGCTGCTGGATATCTGGGGGCGGGTGCGCACCACCGTGGTGTTCGTCACTCATGACATCGACGAAGCCCTGTTCCTCGCCGACCGCATCCTGGTGATGAGCCCGCGACCGGGACGTTTCATCGAAGACCTGCGCCTGGATTTCCGCCGTCCACGGCATGCGGGCCTGTTGACCACCCCGGAGTTCGTGCAGCTCAAGCGTCACTGCCTGGAGCTGCTGCGCCATGAAGAAGGCCGCGAGCTGCCACGTCTGACGCCGCTCGGGCTGCCCACCGATCATCCGCCATTGCGAGTTGCCCTATGACCGACCCGAACACCGATATGAGCACCGATAACCCCGACATTCTCGACCTGCTACCACGTCTGGAGGATGAGGACGCCGGCGTGCGGCGTATCGCCCTGATCGAACTGGCCGATCTGGAAGAACCAGAAGCCTTGCCCTGGCTGACTCACGCCCTGACCCGGGATTCATCCGCGGATGTGCGCGCCGAAGCGGCGCGCCTGCTGGAGGCCTGGGAAGAGCCCGAGGTGGTGAGCGGCCTGTGCGCCGCGCTGACCGACGCTGACGCCCGTGTGCGTGGCGCGGCAGCGCAGAGCCTCAGCGAGCTGAAGACGGCCGACGCCGGCCGTGTGGTGCTGCCCTGGGCCGAGCATGCCGATGCGTTCGTACGTGCCAGTGTCTTGCGTGCTCTGCGCGAGTTGCGCCTGATCGACAGCGTACCTACGGCCATCGCCGCCCTGCAGGACAGCGACGCGTTCGTGCGTCGTGAAGCGGTGGGCATCCTCGGTTGGTTGAAGCAGACCGATGCCTTGCCGCAACTGGCGCGCCTGGCCAGCGACGATGCCGATACCGAAGTACGCCGCGCCGCAACTGGCGCCCTGGGTCTGGCCAGCGATAGCAGCGTGCTGCCGGCTTTGCAGACGGCCCTGAAGGATCGTGAATGGCAGGTGCGCGAGGAGGCGGCAACCACGCTTGGCAAGGTTGGCCAGGCGGGTGCCGGCCCTGCGCTGCTCGAGGCGCTGAGCGACAGCTACTGGCAGGTGCGACTGCGTGCCGTGCGCTCGCTCGGCCGCCTGCGATTCGCCGCGGCGCGCGACGCCCTGGTGGAACTGTTGGGGCACGCTATCAGCAACCTGCGCAAGGAGTCCGCGCTGGCCCTTGGGGAGTTGGGCGACGCACAGGCACTGCCAGCGCTGCAGGCCGTCGAGCACGATGCCGACCCGGAAGTGCGCAAGGCGGTGCGCATCGCCATCGGCCAGTTGCGTTTGCTCAATCGATGAACCAGGCGCCCGTCGCGTTACGCAACAGCGCCACGCAATCGAGACTGACCGTCGACTGGGGGGAAGGGCAGGTGCAGGTGCTCAGTCATGAGCGCTTGCGTGCCGGGTGTCCGTGCTCGAAATGCAGGGCGGCACGCCTGGCACAGCGTATCGACGTGGCACCTGACGGAGTGCGGATTACCGCGATTCACGCTCAGGGCTATGGTGTGCAGCTGGTATTCGATGACGGCCACGACCGCGGCATCTATCCGTGGAGTTACCTGCGTGAGTTGGGAGGCGTGGTGAGTTGAGTTGGTTATTTTCCAGGGCGGGTATGTGCCTGGCATTGCCCGATTGTTACGACACTAATCCTGCTGGACGGCAGCGATCGCTTCGCGCCGGTGGCGACGCTCCTACACGATTTGGCGTCGGACGCCGATCTCGCAGGCACCTCGATAGTGTAGGTGAGGATTTTCACGCGATGTAGGAGCCTCGCCCCCGAGGCGATCGTTTCGCGCCGGGGTTGGTGATTCAAGCCATTTATCCCTTGTTCTTGCGCTGCGGTTTGGGCCGCCCCTGCACGCACTTGAAGCGCGGCTCGGTCTTGCAGATCACGTAGATACGCCCGCGGCGCTTGACGATCTGGCAGTCGCGATGGCGCAGCTTGGCCTGTTTCAGCGAGGCGACGACTTTCATGAGCGGGCTCCTGCGAATCCGGCGAAGCGCTTGTTGAAGCCTGCCACTCGGCCCTCGCTCTTGGTCTGGCGTTGCTGTCCGGTGTAGATCGGGTGCGAGGCGCTGGACACATCCAGTGCGACATAGGGATAGGTGTTGCCATCGCTGTGCTCGCGGGTCTTGTCGGTGCTCACCGTGGAGCCGATCAGCCAGTAGGCGTCGGCCGAGACGTCGTGGAACAGCACGGGGCGGTAATCGGGATGGATGCCGGGTTTCATGGGAACTCCAATTAATATGTTATAAAATAACACTTATCAGTTTATTGATTTTGCTTCTCATTTCAAGCGGAATCTTCAGTGCCTGCTACAAGGCGCAAGCAGATGTAGGGTGGATGACGCTCTTTTCATCCACCAG
>NZ_QJUI01000038.1 GCF_004327285.1 Phytopseudomonas daroniae | reverse complement strand
GATCGAGCTGCTCGCCTGAAAAGTCCGGTGGTGACCTTCTGAATCGCACAAAAGAAAACGCCCCGAACGATGTCAGGGCGTTTGCCGGGTGCCAATACCTACATCAGCGGGTTTTCACACGCTCTGTAAAGGGCCTTCTTTCATTTCTACTCCCAGCCGATCAGCCTGCTGTGAACATTGGACTCAACGCCTGCTGCGCTGCTGGTAGGCAGCGGCCAAGCCGCTCAGGCAGATGATGGCAATACCGACTTTGGCGCTGGCCTCCGGATCATGGCCGAAAATCAGCAGGCCCAGCAGACCAGCGAAGACGATCTGGCAATAGCCGAACGGCGCCAGCAACGCCGGGGCGGCATGGCGAAAGGCCTTGGTCAGCATCAGGTGAGCGAACATGCCGCAAGCGCCCAGCGCCAGCATCAACGGCAAGTGCTGCAACTCCGGCAACTGCCAGAAGAACGGCACCAGGCAACTCATCACCAGGGTATTGAGCAGACCGGTGAAGAAGTTACTGGTGGTGGGCGTGTCGTACTGGCTGAGTATACGCGTCAGCAGTTGATAGGCCGCAAAACAGGTCGCCGAGCAGAGCGGCAGCAGGATCGCCGGTGTGAACAGGTCGCCACCCGGGTGAACGATGATCAGCACCCCACCGAAGCCGACCAGCACAGCCGCCCACTGACTACGACTAACACGCTCATTGAGCAATGGCACCGAGAGTGCCGTGACCATCAGCGGCGCGAGAAAGTTGACCGCCGTGGCCTCGGCCAGCGGGATGTACAGCAGGCCCGTGGTGAAGAACAGGCTGCAGCCCAGTAAACAGATTGCCCGTAGCGCCTGCAGCCCAGGCCGCTTGCTGCGCAACACGCGCAACCCGGACTGCGGCAGGAAGATACCGGCCATCAGCAGCGTGTGCACGACATAACGCGCCCACACCACCATGATCACCGGGTAGATACCGGACAGGTATTTCGACAGCGCGTCATGGCTGGCGAACAGAAAGGTTGCCAGTACTACCAGGGCGATGCCCTTGAGCGGATGGTTGACGCCTGACAGCGAACTCGGGGTACTCATGCGAACTCTCGTGATTCAGCAGACACCATCATACTCGATAGCTGACTAACTATCTGATCAGCCTAACCCCGCTCAACAGCCTTTAGCGGACGCGGTCGACTCCAGTATGGGCTATGGATGGGTGTGTAACCGTGCCAGTAACGCCCGCGCCTTGTCGATAGCCGACTGTGCCCGCTGCTCGGCACTGATGCCCTGCTCCAGCAAATGCCGCGTCGGGATTTCCAGACTCAATGGAACGGAGGCTGGTAGACAGCGCAACAGCCCCGCCAAGTCACAATCGCCATCGCCGGGAAAACGCCGCTCGTTACGCGCCTGACGCAGAATTTCCGCCATATCATCGGGCCGCGGCCCGGCCACGTCGCACAATTGGGCATAGCGCAGGCGTGATGGTTCCACTTGTTGCAGATCCTCCAGACGCGAGGCCGAGCGATCGAAATGAAAGGCGTCGACCAGCACGCAGCCATTGTCACGCCCCGCGCGCTGCATGATGCGCACGGCCTGCTGCAGATTGGCGACATCTGTCCAGGGCATGAACTCCAGGTGAGGATACAGGCCGTACGGTGCTGCCCTGTCGCACAATTCGGCGAAGTTGTCAGTCAGGCGCGCTTCGTCAGGATCGTTGCCAGCCACCAGTACTTCGCTCGCGCCAAATTCGGCGCCGGCTTCGAGCACTGCCTCGAAGTCTCTGCAGCGGGTTTGCGGTTTCAGCCGCAGAATCTCGATATCCAGCACGCGGACACCGGTATCGTGCAGACACTGGAGAGTCTGCTTACGCAGCCCGAGGTCGGCGACCAGAGGAAAGTGATGCTCCTCTTCCGTTGCCGGAATCAGCCTCAGGCCAACATGGCTGTAACCGGTGCGGGCAGCCACCTCGACCATCTCCGGTGGAGATAGCTCGAGGACGGTGAGGCTGGCCAGAGAAATGATGCGTTCGTTGTTGTTCATGACATGCTCTCGGCGGCGAAAGCCGCAATTGATCTGGACGTTGCTCAGATGATCTCGGGCGCGCAGGCACTGGCATCGGCGGCTGCCCGGCAGATGGCTTCATACAGCGCCAACGTGCGTCCGGCATCGGCAGCGCTCACCAATGGCGGCACTTCGCCGCGGGCAACGGCGATGAAATGCGTCAGTTGTTGGCGCAGCGCTTCATCGGCATCAAAAGGCTCGTGCCGCACATGCAGCGGCTCGTGCCAGCCGGCGCCGTGATCCGCGTACGACCAGTGCTTGAGCTGCGGGATACTCAGGGCTCCGCGGGTACCTGCCAGCAGATAGCACGGCTGATCCGGCTGCCGTGGATAAACTGGATTTTCTCCAGCAGTGAGCTCCCAGCTCCAGGGCGCCGCCACCGCATCGGAGCCGGTCAAGCTACCCAGCGCGCCATTGGCGAAACGCAGGATCACCGCGGCGCTGTCTTCATTGGCGAAGCCACGCACCGCGCTGCTGGTGATGGCCTGCACCTGCTCCACTTCACCGCAGAGATGGCGCAGCAGATCGAGATCGTGAATCAGGTTGGTCAGCAGCATTCCCGCGCCGGGCTCGCGGCGCCAGGCGACATCGTAGTAACTGTCCGGCTTTTGCAACTGCCACAGCGCAGTCACCGTGGTCAGGCGCCCCAGGGCACCGTCCTGCAGTAACTGACGGGCCTTGACGATCAGCGGATTGTGGCGTCGATGATGGCCAACCAGCACCGGCACGCTGCTGCGTTCGACTGCCGCCACCAGCTCACGCACTTCGGCCAGGCTCACGCCGACCGGTTTCTCCAGCAATACGGGCAGGCCAGCTTCAATGCAGCGCAAGGCGGTCGGCACATGCGCGGCGTTGGGGTTGGCGACGATCACCGCCTGGGCCAGGCGACTGTCGAGCAGGGTTTGCAGGTCGCTGAAACAGGGTACGTCGAACTCATCCGCCACCTGCGCCGCCTGCGGCCCTGGATCGGCGATGGCGCAGAGTTCTGCCTCGGGCAATTGGCGCAGATGATGAAGATGTTGCCGGCCCATGATTCCGGCGCCGATCAGGGCGATACGCAGTGGCGGCTTCAAAACGCGAGTCCTTTTCTGATTATTGTGGATGAGCCTAGCGCTCACCAAAATAATTTAGAACTCAGTTCCATAATTAATCAACGATAGCCTTGCTAACAGGGCGTTAATCGAACGTTATCGCCGAAACTCAAACGAACAACTCTGACGCCTGGCTGGCTGCAGAGAGCTCACCGGCAACCTCGATCAACAGCGGCGCCAACTCCTCCATCCGCTCGACCGGCATGCGCGCGCTCGGGCCGGCGATGCTGAGCACGCCAATGGCGCCGCCATGTTGGGGATGAGTGATCACCACAGCCAACGCACAGGTGCCGACGGACGATGTTTCCACTACAGATGCATAGCCGCGTGCGCGGGCCTGACGCAGGTAACCCAGCAACTGCTCGTCATCGTGAGGCGCGTTGGGGCCAAACTCGCTGTCTTCGGCGATCTGCTGCCGCGCCACCAGTGCCAACGCTTCGGCGTCCGTCAGGCTGGCCAGCCAGGCATGGCCGGAAGCGGTATAGCGCAACGGCGCATCACGGCCCATGTCCGGGTCGTAGCGCAGGCCAGAGCGAGCGCCCTGGGATTTGGCGATCCAGGTCTGCCGCTCGCCCTCGATCACGCCCAGGCGCACCAGCTCGCCACTTTCCCGCGCAAGCCGGTCGAGGATCGGCTGCACGATATCCGCGCCGCTGCTGACCAGATAGCGAAACCCCAGGGCGACCAGCTTGGTCGACAACCGATAGCGGCTGGTCTGCGCATCCTGGCGCACGTACCCCAGACGAATCAGTTCGGCCAGCATGCGGTGAGTGGCACTCTTGGGAATCTGCAGTTGCTCAGCCAACACCTGCATCGGCACGTCGCCAGCGCCCGCCAGACTTTCCAGCAGGTTCAATGCCCTTTCTATCTGGCTACCGGCCATGAAGCAGTCCCTCGATAAATTTGCGCGATTCTAAAAGACATTCCTGCGCATACGGAACCGTCCTGATTTCCAGACCAGAGCGGCGAGGGTCTGTTCCCGTTCCACACGGCCGCGATGAAACGGGTACAGACCCTAGGCACCATCGACAGGTTCAGGGGGTGACTGCACCACGCAAGACGCGCCATAATCGCGAAGCCATCTTTGTACTAACTGGTTCGTTCTTGTTCGGTTACCGAACGAGAACACCTTTGGCCAATTGAAATAAACAGGATCACCGCACAGTATTCGATCCACGTCAGTGAGGTTTCCGCGCTCAAGCCGGCAACCCCAGAAAAAGCGCAAATGCTGAACCTATAAATATAAAAAGGTCGCCCTCCATGTCACAGCTCAACACTGTGTTTGCCCGTGCACAGCAGATAACCCTCCGGGCCATCCGCACGCTGGCCAACTCGCATTGCGAAGATTGGTCATCGCTCTCTCCCGCCGCGATCAGCCTACTCATGCCTGTTACGCCCTGGCAAGCAGCGCCTGAACGGCAGCCAAGCCATGCCGACACCCGTACCTGATCAAGGTACGCCCCCCAAACGTGGGCAGCATGAACTGCTTCTGGAGTGACCTATGACTACATCGAAAAAAGTACCGGTGGGTGAGCGCACCTTCTGCGTACTGCTGGTGATTTTCAGCATCGCCGTGCTCTATCAGGCCTACCTGATTTCCGGGTTCTCCTCGATCAGCTCGCCGGGCGCCTTCCCACTCGGCGCCAGCACAGTCCTGCTGATAGCGGCGTTGCGCGTGCTCGTCGAGCTGCGCGGCAAATCCACCCACGGAGAAGGCTGGCTGGCTTCAGCGAAACGCTTCAATCACGAACACTTCCCACGCCACATCGTTGTCTTCACCCTGTTTGCGGTGGCCTATCTGGCTGCGATCCAGTGGGCGAGCTTCTACATCAGCACCTTCGTATTCCTGATGCTCTCCATCGTCTACCTGCGGCGCGGCAAGGTGCTCTCGGCACTGTTCGCCACCAGTATCTCGGTGTTGGCCATCTACCTTCTGTTCACCCTGGCGTTCAGCGTCTACCTGCCCTGAGACGAGACTCCCATGAGCGATACCTTTTCTTACCTGCTGTTGGCCTGGATGGATCCCAACCTGCTGATGCTGACGGCGCTCGGTACCTTCGCCGGTATCTACATCGGCGCGATTCCCGGGCTGTCGGTAACCATGGCGGTTTCGATCCTGGTGTCCTTCACCTTTTCCTGGGAGGTCAATCAGGCACTGGCGCTGATCGTCGGTATCTTCATCGGCGGGGTTTATGGCGGAGCACGCAGCGCCATTCTGCTGAACATTCCCGGCGGCCCATCGTCGGTGGCCACGTCGTTCGATGGTTACCCGCTGGCCAAACTCGGTGAGGCCGGACGCGCCATCGGTCTGAGCACCGTGATGTCGGTGATCGGCGGCCTCGTCGGCACTGTGGTACTGGCCTGCGCGGCACCCATCCTTGGCGACCTGGCGCTGAAATTCGCCCCGCGCGACTACTTCCTGATCGCCGCCATCGGCCTGATGCTGGTTGGCAGTCTGGCCGACGGCAGCCTGGCCAAAGGCATTTTCGCGGTTGCCTTGGGCGCAATCATCGGCATGGTTGGCATGGATCCCGTCACCGCCGAAGGGCGCTTCACCATGGGTCAGATGGAGCTGATGGGCGGTATCCACTATGTAGTAGTGATGATCGGTCTGTTCGGCGTGGCCGAGGCCTTGTTCCAGTTGCACAACCTCAATACGGCGGTAGTGAAACAGAAGGTCGACAAGATCATTCCGTCCCTGGCGATGGTGATCAAGTTCCTGCCGCTATCGCTGCGTACCTCGATCATCGGTGTACTGGTCGGCGTACTGCCGGGTGTCGGTGGCGAAATCGCCGCCCTGCTGGCCTACGACCACGCCAAGCGCACGGTGAAAAACCCGACCCGTCCCTTCGGCGAAGGCGCCTATGAGGGCCTGGTAGCACCGGAAACAGCCAACAGTGCCGCGGTAGGCAGTGCCTACGTACCGATGCTGACGCTGGGCATGCCGGGCGATGCGGTCACCGCGGTGATCATCGGCGCACTGGTCATTCACGGTCTCAACCCCGGCCCGATGCTGATGGTGGAAAACCCGCACATCTTCTGGTTCACCGTCGGCAACCTGGCACTGGCCAACATCTTCCTGCTGATCTTCGGCCTGATGGGCATCAAGCTGTTCGCCAAAGTCGTGGAACTGCCCAAGGCCGTGCTGATTCCGCTGATTCTGGTGCTCTGCACCGTTGGTTCCTACTCGCTGAACAGCAGCATGACCGAGGTGTACTGGATGCTCGGCTTCGGCCTGCTCGGCTATTTCCTCAAGGCCTTCGGCTTCCAGATGGGGCCGATCATCCTCGGCGTCATCCTCGGCCCGCTGATGGACAGCTCTTACCGTCAGGCCATGGCTTCGGTCGGCGACAACCCTGTCGAACTGCTCGGCGAAATGGTCAGCAGCCCGCTGTCACTGATTCTCACCAGCGCCCTGGTGCTGGTACTACTGAGTAATACACCGCTGTTCGGCTGGCTCAAGCGCAAACGCAAGGCCGCCTCCGCTCAACCTTGATACACCGCGTCACGCATGCTCCGGAAACGGATATATAAAAACAACCAATGGAGAGTCTCCAACATGCTCAAGCAATTATTTACCGGCGTCGCATTTTCCCTCAGTGCCCTGACGCTCGCCCTGCCCGCCCACGCCGAGTACCCGGAGCGCAGCATTCAGGCGGTCATTCCCTGGGGCGCTGGCGGCGCCACCGATAACGTGATGCGCAGCCTGGCCCCCTATGTAGAGAAAGAGCTGGGCACCAAGCTGATCCTCAACAACCGTCCTGGTGGCACCGCGGTGATCGGCAGCAGCTACGTGCTGCAGCAGAAACCCACCGGCTACACCCTGCTGCTGGGCGCCGAGAACCCGCAGCTGTACCCGGTACTGGGCCTGGCCAAGTTCGACTACAGCGACTTCTATCCGGTCAACATCATCGGCCAGAACGTCGTGGTGATCGCCGCCAACACCGACAGCCCCTTCAACTCCATGGCCGACCTGCTGGCCGCGGCGAAGGAAAAGCCGGACACCCTGCGCATGGGTTCCACCGGCGCCGGCGGCCTGCCGAGCACCGTCCACGCCATGGTCAACGCCGTGGGCGAGCTGAAGGTGCGCGAAGTGACCTTCGGTGGCGACGGCCCTGGCATCACCGCACTGATGGGCAAGCACATCGACTTCATGCCGCTGAGCCTGGCTGCAGCGCAAGAGCTGGTGCGCTCCGGCAAACTCAAGGCCCTGGCCGTGCTGGCCGCCGAAGAGGTGCCGGAACTGCCTGGTGTCGAGCCTATCACCAAGGCCCTGCCGGAAATCGCCGAGTACCTGCCATGGGGCCCGTTCTGGGGCGCATTCGTGCACAAGGACACCCCGGATGACATCAAGCAGAAGCTGGTCGATGCCTATGGCAAAGCCGTGGCCAATGAAGAGTTTCAGGGCTTTCTGAAAAACTACGGTGCACAGAGCCTGAACCTCAACGGCGCCCAAGCCGAGGAGTTCCTCAAGCGCTGGCAGTCGGTTACCGCCTGGTCGATGTACAAGGCCAAGGCCATCGAAATCTCGCCGGATAGCGTCGGTATCGAGCAACCCTAAGATAGAACGACCGGCGGGCCGATACGCCCGCCGGTTCATGACCACAAGCGTTACCAGCAAACATCTGTGCGTTTATCGAACATTAAGCCTTTGATCGAATTGAATCGCGCTACACCGAGCCGCACCATTGCCGAGCGTCGAATCGAAGCATGCGGTCATCCAACAGGGAACCGCCGCTAACAATCAAAATAAGAAAGGAACACTGCGATGATGTCGAAGCTTCTCAAGGCTTTCCTGGCAGTCGGTGTTGCTTGCGCGTTCAATGCGCAGGCCCAGACCGAAGAATCAGTCGTCACTCTCAAGATTCATCACTTTCTCCCCGCACATTCGGTGACCCAGGCTGATTTTCTGAAGCCCTGGGCAGAACGGGTGACCGCTGAATCCAACGGCCGCATCCAGTTCCAGTTCTACCCTTCCATGCAACTGGGCGGCACGCCCCCACAACTGATAGACCAGGCTCGAGACGGCGTCGCTGATATCGTCTGGACGCTGCCCGGCTATACCAGCGGCCGCTTCCCGCTGGCCTCGGCCTTCGAGTTGCCGTTCATGAGCCGCTCTTCCGAAGCCAGCAGCCAGGCCATGTGGGATTTCCTCCAGGCTCACGGGCAGAAGGAGTTCGCAGGTGTGCACCTGCTGGCTACCCACCTGACCGATGGCGCGCTGCTGCATACGGCGAAGAAACCGATCCGCACCCTCGCCGATTTCCGCGGTTTGAAGCTGCGCTCGGCCAACCGCGTATCCACCAAGCTGATCTCCATGCTCGGCGCCACTCCGGTGGCCATGCCAGTACCGCAAGTGCCGGAGTCGTTGTCCAAGGGCGTGGTCGATGGCGCGGTACTGCCCTGGGACGTGGTGCCGGCGCTGAAGCTGCACGAGCTGGTCAAGTATCACACCGAGATGGCGCCCGGCCAGCCGGCGCTGATGCACACCGCCCTCGTCCTGGCGATGAACCCGGCCAAGTATGCCAGCCTGCCCGATGACCTGCGCCAGATCATCGACAACAACAGCGGCCGTGAACTGTCGCGCCAGGCCGGCCATATCTGGGACACCAATGTGGTCGAGACCGGCCACAAGCTGGCCGAATCGCGTGGTAATGAAATCTACGTATTGCCAGCCGAGGAGCAGACCAAATGGGTCGAGATCGGCAGCAAGCTGGACAAGGACTGGATCAAGGAAGTCGAGGGTAAGGGCAACGAAAACGGCGCGGCGCTGCTGCAAGAAGTTCGTCAACTGGTCGAGACCTACAACGGCCAACTGACACGTTAAGCGCGAAACCCTCGTTGCTACGGCCGGCCGCAAAGTCCGGCTCTCACGGAGTTCCAGCATGATCGAGATCCCTGTTCCGCCAGGGCAAGCCCACCGTACCCGGCCGTTCGGTCGCCTGCTCGACGTGCTGGCGCGCTGGCTGGCACTGGCCGGCGGCCTGGTACTGGTTTCCATCACCCTGCTGTCGGCCTACAGCATCACCATGCGCAGCCTGTTCGACGCCCCCCTACTGGGCGATGTGGAACTGGTGCAGATGGGCTGCGGCATTGCCGTGGTCAGTTTCCTGCCGCTGTGCCAGTTGCGTCGTGGCAATGTCATAGTCGACGCCTTCACCTTGAAAGCCTCGCTAGCCGTACGCCGCTACCTCGATACGCTGGGCTGTCTGCTGATGGCAGCCTGCGCCGCCCTGCTGGCCTGGCGCTCGCTGATCGGCACGTTCGACACATACAGCAACGGTGAAGAGTCGATCATCATGGGGCTGCCCATGTGGTGGTCGATGACCCCATTCGCACCCGCATTCATCCTACTCGCCATCGTTTCGCTGTATACCGCCTGGCTGGATTTCCACGGCGCTGGAGATCAGTCATGAGCAGTGTCGCACTGGGTGGGATTTTTCTGTTTTTTCTGCTGATCCTGCTGGCCATTCGCATTCCGATCGCCATCGCCATGATGCTCACGGGCATCGCCGGCTATGTATCGATCGGCGGCTGGGATCCATTACTCAATTACCTGAAGACAGTCGCTTATGCGCGCTACACCGTCTACGATCTGTCGGTGATTCCGCTGTTTCTGTTGATGGGCCAGTTCGCCTCCCGTGGTGGCCTGGCCACGGGCCTGTTCCGCGCGGCGGCCACCATGGTCGGCCACTGGCGCGGCGGTCTGGCGATTTCCGCCATCGGCTCCTGTGCGGCGTTCGGCGCAGTATGCGGCTCGTCCATCGCCACTGCCGCCACCATGGGTCAGGTGGCCCTGCCGGAGCTGCGTCGCTACAAGTACTCCAACTCGCTGGCCGTTGGCTGCCTGGCTGCCGGCGGCACCCTGGGCATCCTGATTCCGCCCTCGGTGGTACTGGTGATCTACGCCATCCTCGCCCAGCAGAACATCTCCACACTGTTCATGGCAGCCTTCGTGCCCGGCATCCTCGCCGTCATCGGCTACATGATCACCATTGCCATCTACGTACGACTGTTCCCCGAGTCGGGGCCGGCGCAAGAGCGGGTCGGCTGGAAGCAGCGGCTGGTAGCGCAGAAGGGCGTGTGGCCAGTGCTGATGATCTTCATGGTGGTGCTCGGTGGCATCTACGGTGGCTGGTTCACCCCCACCGAGGCAGCTGCCATCGGCACTGTGGGCACCGGTTTTTTCGCCTTCACCCTCGGAAAAATGCGACTCGCCGAATTCAAGGAAGTACTGCTGGGTACAGCGATCACCACGGCGATGATCTTCATGATCTTGCTCGGTGCCGACATCATGAACGCTTTTCTGGCCATCTCGCAGCTACCGAACGCTATTGCTTCCGCCATCAGCGAGGCTGGGCTGCCGCCGTTCCTGGTGCTGGCCGGCATTCTCATCCTGTACCTGATCCTCGGCTGCGTGATGGACACCATGTCGATGATCCTGCTGACCATCCCGATCTTCTTCCCGATCATCATGGGTCTGGATTTCTACGGCCTCGACGATACGGAAAAGGCCATATGGTTCGGCATTCTGGCGCTGATGGTGGTGGAGATCGGCATGATCACCCCCCCGGTCGGCATGAACGTCTACGTGATCGCCAGCATGGCCCGCGACATCCCCATGCGCGACGCCTTCATGGGCATCGTGCCGTTCCTGATCTCGGACATCGTGCGTGTGGTGATCCTGGTGCTATTCCCATCGATAACCCTGTGCCTGGTGCGCTGGCTGACCTGACGAGGACTCGCGATACAACCAGGCGGATGCCGCCAAACCCCGAATAACTGCCACCACTCTCCCCGACGCAAAAGCCTATCCGCCACTGCTCAGGGGAGCTTTCAACCTTGAGAAAGGAAACAACAACAATGAGAAAGTCCCTGTACCTCGCGCCCAGCGCAATTGCCGTTGCCGTCATGGCCTCCAGCCTGTCCGTCGGCGCCCAGGCCGAAGGCTTCGTCGAAGACGCCAAGGTCTCGCTGAACCTGCGCAACTACTACTTCAACCGCAACTACCTCAACGGCACCGACCCGCTAGTCAACGGTGAACGTCAGGGCCAGGCCGAAGGCTGGACACAGAGCTTCATCCTCGACGCGCGCTCCGGCTTCACCGCGGGCACCGTCGGCTTCGGCCTCGACGTGCTGGGCATGTACAGCGTGAAGCTGGACGGCAACCGCGGCGCGGCCAACACCCAGCTGCTGCCGATCCACGGCGATGGCCAGGCTGCCGACGACTTCGGCCGTACCGCCGTCGCCGCCAAGGCCAAACTGTCGAAGACCGAGCTGAAGGTCGGTGAGTGGTTCGCCGTGCTGCCGATCCTGCGTGCGGACGACGGTCGCTCGCTGCCGCAAACCTTCCAGGGCGCGCAGATCACCTCCAACGAGATCGACGGCCTGAGCCTGTACGGCGGTCAGTTCTGGAAAAACAGCCAGCGTCACGATGCCAGTCGCGAAGACATGTCGTTCAACGGTGTCGAGGGTGACGACTTCAACTTCGCTGGCGGTGAGTACCGCTTCAACGGCAACAACACCATGGTCGGTGTGTGGCATGCCCGTCTGGAAGACGTCTACAAGCAGAGCTACGTGCAACTGACCCACAACCAGCCGGTCGGTGACTGGGTGCTGGGTGCCAACCTGGGTTACGTCAACGGCAAGGAAGAAGGCGCAGCCAAGGCCGGCAACCTGGACAACAAGGTCTACCAGGGTGCTTTCACCGCCAAGAAGGACAACAACACCTTCATGGTGGCCTACCAGAAGCTGAGCGGCGATACCAAGTTCCTGCGTATCGACGGCGCCAGCGGCGGCACCCTGGTCAACGACGGTTTCACCAACAGCTATGACGCGATCAACGAGCGCTCCTGGCAGGTTCGTCACGACTACAACTTCGCCGGCCTCGGCATCCCGGGCCTGACCCTGATGAACCGCTACGTCAGTGGCGACAAAATCCATGCCGGTGGCCGTACTGACGCCGAAGAGTGGGGCCGCGAATCCGAACTGGCCTACACCATCCAGGAAGGCACGCTGAAGAGCCTCAGCATCCGCTGGCGCAACTCCGACGTGCGTCGCGACGTGGGCCAGGATCTGCACGAGAACCGTCTGATCATCAACTACCCGCTGTCGATCCTGTAAACGTAAAACGTACATCGCATCGCTTTACTCCAGTGTCATGGCATATTTGGCCCGTCCTCGTGACGGGCTTTTTTATGCATACGCATGGCACCGGCAAGCTGCCAGCGAAAGCAACAGGCGCACGAAAACACTGCCGCAGCAGTCAAGCCAGGCACGGAGAAGAAATCGAAGGAAGGAAGACGACCAGAACAGGTCTTGAATATGGAGGCAACCCTACCAGCCACACCCCGGCACACAATGTTCCCGCTGTGGCTGCTTCCTTCCGGATCTGACCAGGTTCACGGGTAATCGTTGCGGGGGGACCGGCAGGGCCACCATAACGCAGCTCACCTTGCAGTGAGCCGGCGCCATTGTACCGGCTTGCGCTGAACTTACAACTGCTTCAAGCACTTAGCGTTTTCTCAGGCCTATACGCGGAAACGTCCAACCAGTTGCGCAAGGCCACTGGACAGCTCGGACAGGCGCTGGCTAGCCATGGTACTTTGTTGTGAGGTATGTGCAGCCTCGTTGGACAATTCGCGGATATCGCTGATGTTACGGGCGATTTCCTCGGTGACGCTGCTCTGTTCCTCACAGGCAGTGGCGATCTGCGCGGCCATGTCGTTGATGCGCAGCAGCGACTCGCTGGTGTCACTCAGGGCCTGATCGACCCCCGCCGCCTGTTCCACACTGTCACGCGCACGCTGGCTACCGGAATGAGTGGCCTTGACGGCATTCTGCACACCGCCCTGCAAGCGCAGGATCATTTCCTGGATGTCCTTGGTCGACTCCTGGGTACGTGCAGCCAATGCCCTCACCTCATCGGCGACCACCGCAAAACCACGGCCCTGCTCACCGGCACGCGCCGCCTCGATGGCTGCGTTCAGTGCCAGCAGGTTGGTCTGCTCGGCGATGCCACGAATTACCGATAGCACTTCGCCGATCTTGCCCGCTTCCTGCTCGAGCGCCTGGATGGTGTCCGAGGCAGTTTCCACTTCCTGCGCCAGTTGCCGGATCGAATGAATGGTCGCGCCCACCACCTGAGCGCCCTCTCGAGACTGCGCCTCGGCGCTGCGCACGGCGTCCGCGGCCCCCTGCGCGCTGCGCGCCACCTCATGCACCGCCGCACTCATCTCAGTGGCCGCGGTACTGACCTGATCGACCGCGGCATGCTCACTGTTGATCAGACGGTCATTGGCGGCAGCCATGCTGGCCAGGCTCTGCGCTGAATCGGCAACCTCCCCCGTGACCCGGCCAACCTCCTTGATCAGGGGCTGCAATTTGTCGAGGAAACGGTTGAAAGCCTGGCTCAGGCGACCCAACTCGTCGCGTGACGTCACGTCGAGGCGCACCCGCAGGTCACCGTCGCCGTCGGCGATCTGCTCGATACGATTGAGCAGCTTGTGCAGCGGCCGGGTGATGAGCCCGGGGAAGCTGATCACCAGCAACAGGCAGACCAGCAGACCGCAGGCAACCAGGGTGCCCTGTTGCCAGGCCAGCCGCTCGCCATGCGCGATGGCGGCGACACCCAGATGATTGGACGCCTGGTCTTCCAGCTCTCCCAGCTTGTCGATCACCCCGCGCATCGCATCGAATTGCACCTCGCTATCGCCAAAGCTGAGTTGAGAGGCGGCCACCGGATCCGTAGCGGCCAGTTGGAGAACCCGGTCAGCTGTTGCCTTCCAGGTGGCGAAACTGCGCTCGAACTCGGCGACCAGGCGCAACGCCTCATCACCCGGCTGCATCTGTGCATAGGCCTTTACCCGGTCGGAAGCCTGCTTGACGTTCTCCGCCTGCATCGCCCTGAGCTCGGCATCATGGGCCTGGGCCTCCTCATCCAACAGACTGCGTTCGGCCACCAGCGCCTGATAGAGATCGCGATCGGCGTTGAGCAGCAGGCTTATCGCGGGCAGGTAGCGGTTGGTCAGGCGTGTGGTCGAGTCGGCCACCTGAGCGATCCCCCACATGCCCAGCGCGCTCATCAGCACCAGCAGCAGGGCCAGAAAGACGATGGGAAGAGCAATCTTCGAACGGAACCCAAGATCAGCGAACAGACGCAACATAGGAAGCTCCCCAGCACAGCAGCAATTATTCTTGTTAGGTTCAGCAGGCCCGCAACAACAGCGGCCCCACAAACGGATCAATAGCCCATCGTTTCCAGCAGCATAGCTGCGATTGGCCGACCCCGGCGGCAAAACGCCACCCTGCGCCTGGAATCCTCGCCCGTTGCACGAAAACCATGTTAGCCAACCCGAGAATAGCGCTGAAAAGACGCCGCAGCATTGCAAGAAACTGCGCCAGATAGCCGCAATTGAGCACTGGGCCGGGAATTTACCGCTGCCCAATGGGTCACAATGTGGCCCTGGGTTGCCGGCATCCGTTGGCACGACCACCCAGCCAAGCGCAATCCTGCGCGGGCACCACCAATGCCACACTTTCATATCCTCCAAGGAGCTACAGCATGGCCATAACCAAAGACCAACTGATCGGTGACATCGCAGAAGCCATCGACACGCCGAAGACCACCGTGCGTTCGGCCCTTGATCAACTCAGCGAAATCGTTACCGAGGCGCTGGAAAATAGCGGCGAGATCACGCTTCCTGGTATTGGCAAACTGAAAGTCAGCGAGCGTCCTGCCCGCACCGGCCGTAACCCGCAGACTGGTAAAGCCATCGAAATCGCGGCCAAGAAGGTGGTGAAATTCGTACCGGCCAAGGCCCTGACCGACGCGGTCAACTGATCTGTCGGCGGGGCGCCACATGGCGCCCCGCTTCCTCCTCGCAACACGCCCCCTCTCGATCAGACTGAACCCCCGTCGACCTGTCGCCTCAAACGACGACATCCGTCTACCACAGGTTCGCCATGCCCGCAGACCGCGAACTCACCTTTCGTGCACTGTTTTCAGGTGTGCTGCTCGGCGCCTTGCTGACGCCTTCGAACATCTATTCCGGCCTGAAGATCGGCTGGTCGTTCAACATGTCGATCATCGCCCTGCTGGTCAGTTACGGCATCTGGCAGAGTCTGCTGCGCTGGCGCCTGGGCACGGCCTGGAGCATGCGCGAGAGCAATATCAACCAAACCACCGCCTCGGCTGCCGCCTCGATCATCTCCGGCGGTCTGGTAGCACCGATTCCGGCCTATACCCTGCTGACCGGACAGCAGTTACCGACCCTGCCACTGGTAGCCTGGGTATTCTCGGTGAGTTTTCTGGGTATCTGGGTGGCCTGGTACCTGCGCCGCAGCATGGTCGAGGACACGCGCCTGCACTTCCCCGAAGCGGTCGCCACCCTGGAGACCATGCAGCAGGTCTACAACCATGGCCGTGACGCACTGCTGCGGCTCTACGTTCTGGGTGCTGCCGCCTTGCTCGGCGGCTTGATCAAGTGGGCTGACACCTTTGTGCTGGCGCTACCGCGCTGGTCGCCCTCGGCGAGCCTGGAGCGGCTGACGTTCAACCTGGATCCCTCACCGCTGCTGATCGGTTTTGGCGGCATCATCGGCATCCGCGTCGGGCTCTCTCTGCTGCTCGGCGCCTTGATCGCCTGGGGTGGTCTGGCACCCTGGCTGCTGAGTAGCGGCCTGGTACCGCTGGCTGAAGGTGCCAGCGGCCCGCAGTTCGGCGTGCTGGTGGAGTGGCTGCTGTGGCCCGGCGTAACCCTGCTGGTGTGTGCGACGCTGACCTCTCTGGCCGTTCGCTACCAGGCCAGCCGACGCCTGGCGAAAACCGCTGTCGGCAGTGCCTGGCAGACACCGGCAAAACTGCCACTGGCCATGCTCGCACTGGCCTCGCTGCTGGTGGTTATCCTGCAGGTACTGTTGTTCGATATCGATCCGCTGATGGCACTGCTCAGCGTGCCGTTAGCCGTGGTACTCGCCTGCATGGCGGCGCGGGTGGTCGGCGCCACCGGCATCCCGCCGATTGGCGCCACGGGCCAGTTGTCGCAGCTGACCTTCGGTCTGATCGCTCCCGGGCAGATCGGCGTCAACCTGATGGCCGCCAATACCGCCGGAGGCGCTGCCGGACAATGCACGGATCTGCTCAATGACTTCCGGGTTGGCCACGCCATCGGTGCCAAGCCTTACAACCAACTGATCGCGCAATGCCTGGGCATCCTCATCGGCAGCATCGTGGGTGTGCTGGTCTATCAGATTCTGATTCCCGACCCTCAGGCCATGCTGATCACCGAGCAATGGCCCGCTCCGGCCGTCGCCACCTGGAAGGCCGTCGCCGAAGTACTCGGCTATGGTCTTGACTCGATCGACAGCAGTATTCGCTGGGCCATGTTGATCGGCGGCTTGTGCGGCCTGGTGTTTGGCGTGCTGGAAGCCCGCCTGCCCGTGCAGTCGACCTTCGCGCGCCTGCTGCCCAGCTCGGCGGCATTCGGCCTGGCCTTTATCATTCCTGCCTCGATCTCGCTGATGATGGCCCTGGGCGCCCTGCTCGCCTGGGTGATTCAGTCACGCTGGAGGAGCCTGGGCGAACGCTTCACCATCGCCGCAGCGGCAGGGCTGGTAGCAGGAGAAAGCATCGTCGGTGTCGGCGCTTCGTTCTGGATGATGTTTGCGGGTGGCTGAAAGTCCGTAGAAGCCCGCTTGCGGGCGATCAATTCGCACCATTGGCCATCGCCCGCAAGCGGGCGCCTACAAAAGCGATTCACCGCTATTTCATTCTTACTCGGTGCTGATGCCGTAATCGGCCAACCGGGCGATGAACGTCTGCTCATCCAGCACGGGAATATTCAACTCGGTGGCCTTGGCCAGTTTTGAGCCGGCGCCGGGGCCTGCGACCACGCAGGTGGTTTTCGCCGACACCGAACCTGCAACCTTGGCGCCCAGGGTTTCCAGCTTGCCCTTGGCGATATCGCGACTCATCACTTCCAAGCTGCCGGTGAGTACCCAGGTCTGGCCGGTCAGCGGCAGGCCTTCGGCCACTTTCTTCTCGCTCTCCCAGTGCATGCCGAAGTCACGCAACTGAGCCTCGATGGCCCGCGCACGGTCAGCGTTTTCCGCCTTGGCGAAAAACTCGCGCACCGATTGTTTGGCCTTCTCGTTCAGCCCCTTCATCGCACTGAGATCGAGCCAGTCAGCGGCGATCACACCCTCGAGACTCTTGAAGCGCTCGGCCAGGTTCTTTGCGCCGGTTACGGCAACGAAGGGAATGTTCAGCTTGTCGAGCAACCCACCCAGCGTCGTGCTGGCAGCGAACTCGGCGGACAACTCGCCTTGATCCTGCAGTTCCAGCCCGCGCTCCAGCAGGTGCTGTATCACGGTCTGGTTGTGCTCGTCCTCGAAGAAGCTGTGAATCTCGTGGGCGACTTCCAGGCCGACATCCGGCAGGTAGGTCAGCACTTCGGGCAACGCCTGGGTGACGCGCTCCAGAGAGCCCAGGGAGCGGGCCAGCACCTTGGCCGTTTCTTCACCGACATCAGGAATACCGAGCGCGTAGATGAAACGCGCAAGGGTCGGACGCTTGCTGTCGGTGATGGCCTTTAACAACTTGCGACTGGATACCTCGGCGAAACCTTCGAGCCCGACAATATTATCGAACTCAAGGATATAGAGATCGGCTGGCGACCTGACCAGACCTTCATCGACCAGTTGCTCGACACTCTTCTCACCCAGCCCTTCGATGTCCATGGCTCGACGCGAGACGAAATGGATGATCGCCTGCTTGAGCTGAGCCGCGCAGGCCAGACGGCCGACACAGCGATATACCGCGCCCTCGCTGACGGTTTCGCGGCCCTTGCTGCGCTTGATCAATTGGGTGCGCTCGACGGCGGAACCGCACACCGGGCACTGCTGCGGTACCGCTACCGGGCGGGCATCGGCCGGACGGCGGTCGGTCACCACCTGCATCACCTGCGGAATCACGTCACCCGCGCGGCGGATGATCACGGTGTCGCCGATCATCACGCCCAGCCGGGCGACTTCGTCCATGTTGTGCAGGGTCGCGTTGGAAACCGTCACACCCGCCACCTTGACCGGCTTGAGGCGCGCCACGGGCGTCACCGCACCGGTGCGACCGACCTGGAATTCCACATCGAGCAGTTCGGTCAGCTCTTCCATGGCGGGGAACTTGTGGGCGATGGCCCAATGCGGCGTCCGAGCACGGAAGCCCAGCTGCTGCTGGTCTTCGATATTGTTGACCTTGAACACCACGCCGTCGATGTCGTAAGGCAGACCCATGCGCCGTTCGCCGATATCCCGGTAGTATGCCAGACAGTCTTCGATGCCCTTGGCCAGCCTCAACTCGTGACTGATGGGAATGCCCCAGGTTTTCAGGCGTTCGAGCATGCCGACCTGAGTAGTCGCCGGCTCGGCGCTGTGCTGGCCGAGGCCATAGCAACAGAACTCCAGCGGGCGGCTGGCGGTGATCTTCGAGTCCAGCTGGCGCAGGCTGCCTGCTGCGGCGTTGCGCGGGTTGGCGAAGGTCTTGCCGCCACTCTCGGCCTGGCTGGCATTGAGTCGCTCGAAGCCGGCGCGGGACATGAACACTTCACCGCGCACTTCCAGCACATCCGGCCAGCCGCTGCCCTGCAACTTGAGCGGCACATTGCGGATGGTGCGCACGTTGACGCTGATGTCCTCACCGGTGGTGCCATCGCCACGGGTGGCCCCCCGCACCAGCTTGCCATCGCGGTACAACAGGCTTACCGCCAGACCGTCGAGCTTGGGCTCGCAACTGTATTCGACCTCGGCGCCACCGCCAAACAGATCACCGCTCCGCACGCCCAGACCGCTCTGCACACTGCGGTCGAAGGCACGCAGATCCTCTTCCTCGAAGGCATTGCCGAGGCTGAGCATAGGCACTTCGTGGCGCACCTCACCGAAGGCGCTGAGCGCCTCGCCGCCCACCCGCTGGGTCGGTGAATCCGGTGTCACCAGTTCCGGGTGTTCAGTTTCGAGTGCCTGCAGCTCGCGGAACATACGGTCGTATTCGGCGTCCGGCACGCTCGGCTCGTCGAGCACGTAATAACGGTAGTTGTGCACATCCAGTTCGGTGCGCAGTTCGAGGATGCGTTGGGCGGAATCTTTCATGCAGTAGTTCTCGACAAGGTACGGCGGCAGCGCAGAAATGAAAAACCCCAAGCCAAGCGCGTGGCTTGTAGCTTGGGGCTTGCAGCTAACAGCTGCCGTTTAGCGTTTTTGCGTCAACAGTCGACGTTCATATTCGACGATGCGCTGGCGGTAATGTTCGATGGTTTGTGCGGTGAGCACGCTGCGCTGGTCGTCCTTCAGCTCACCATTGAGTTCGTGAGCCAGTTTGCGCGCCGCGGCGACCATCACATCGAAGGCCTGCTTGGGGTGACGCGGGCCTGGCAGACCGAGGAAGAAGCTCACGGCACGTGTGCTGAAACCCTCGATATCGTCCAGATCGAACGTACCGGGCTTCAGTGCGTTGGCCATGGAGAACAGCACTTCGCCGTTGCCGGCCATGCTCTCGTGACGATGGAAGATATCCATCTCGCCGAAACGCAGGCCGCTTTCCAGAATGTTCTGCAGCAGTGCCGGGCCCTTGAAGCCTTGCTCATCGCGGGCGATGACGTTGATCACCAACACTTCGTCGACCGGCGCCTGATCCTTGCTCACCGTTTTGGCGGACAGGCTGTCACGGCCGCTGTCGTCGTCTTCGACGGGTGTCAGCAACGTCGGCACCGGCTCGTCGGTCTCCAGATCGAGGTCACCCTGGCGCGGCTCGCCGCGGCGGCGGCTGTTGACGTCCCGTGCGCTCAGCGACGGCAGATCGTCCTCGTCCAGCGATGGCTCATGGTTGCGCTCGATCACCCGTGGCGGGCTGAGCACGTCGGGATCCCCTTCGTCATCCGGCAGATTCGACACGCTGCGATCCAGCCGGAACTTGAGCTTGCCCTTGCCACCGCGCATTCGCCGCCACCCGTCGAAGAGGATGCCGGCGATGACGATGATACCGATGATGATCAGCCACTCGCGTAGACCGAATTCCATGAAATGTCCTGACCCCTAAAGCAAAAATTGATTAAAAAAGGCGTCCTGGCCCGTATCGATGACCTTGAAACGTGGCGCCAACTCCATGTTCTGAATGGCGTTTTCCCACGTGCAACAAAAGTGGGCGTTAAGCTAGCACGACGAAAGACAACTTTACACCGGCAAAACACTGTAAAACCGCCGCTCCCGGCAGTTTTTACGCAACAGAATCTGTGTAACCACGCATCAGCTGTCCACCATCGCCAAGGCTTCCTCGACATCCACCGCCACCAGTCGCGAACAACCGGGCTCGTGCATGGTCACCCCCATCAGTTGATCGGCCATTTCCATGGCGATCTTGTTGTGGGTGATGTAGATGAACTGCACAGTCGCCGACATCTCCTTGACCAGCCGCGCGTACCGTCCGACGTTGGCATCATCCAGTGGCGCATCCACCTCGTCGAGCATGCAGAACGGCGCCGGATTGAGCTGGAAGATGGAAAACACCAGCGCCAACGCCGTCAATGCCTTCTCGCCGCCGGACAGCAAATGGATGGTGCTGTTCTTCTTGCCCGGCGGACGCGCCATGATGGTCACCCCGGTATCGAGTAGATCTTCGCCGGTGAGTTCCAAATATGCGCTGCCGCCGCCGAAAACTTTCGGGAAAAGCGCCTGTAGACCGCCGTTGATCTGGTCGAAGGTTTCCTTGAAGCGGTTGCGGGTTTCCCGGTCGATCTTGCGGATGACGTTTTCCAGGGTCTCCAGCGCTTCGACCAGGTCGGCGTCCTGGGCATCCAGGTAGCGCTTGCGCTCGGACTGCTGCTGATACTCCTCGATGGCCGCCAGGTTGATCGCACCAAGGCGCTGGATCCGTGCCGCCATCTGCTCAAGCGTCTGCTCCCAGGCGTTCTCGCTGGCCCCTTCGGGCAGCGTGGCGAGCACACCGTGCAGGTCGTAGCCATCTTCCTGCAACTGATCCTGCAAGGCCTTGCGGCGCACGTTCAGCGATTGCCACTCCAGACGCTGCTGCTCCAGTTGGCCACGCAGCAATTGCGCTTGCTGCTCGGCCTGGGTACGACGCTTCTCGGCATCGCGCAGTTCGCGGTCGGCATCTTCCAGGGCCAGCCGCGCCAGGCGCAGCTCTTCCTCGACGCCCATACGCCGCTCGAGCAATTCCTCGAGTTTCAGGCGCAACTCTTCCAGCGGTGCAGCGCCCTCTTCCAGGTTCAGATCGAGCTGCTCGCGTTTTTCATGCAGGCGCTCGGACTGCAGTTCGAGACGCTCCAGGGCCTGTCGCGTGGAGTCGTGCTGGGCGCGCAGCGAGCCCAGGCGAACGGCTAGCTGGTGGGCGTGATCCTTGTGTTGCCGCGCGTCCTGCCGTACCCGATCGAGCCGCTCGCGCAAGGCGTCACGGCTGGCCAGCAGGCTTTCGCGCTGCTCGTTGTCGAGGGCCATGCTGTCCAGCGCATCTTGCAGGTGCAGCCGGGACTCGCCGAGTTGCTCGTGCTCCAGTTCGCGCTGTTCGCCAAGTTCCTGCTGCTCGGCCTCGATGCGTTGGCGACGTAGCAGCAGTTGCTCTGCCTTGGCTTGACCGGCGGACAGTTGGGCTTTCAGCTCGCCGAGGCGACGCACCTGATCCTGCAACTGACGGCGCTGCTGCTCACGCAATTCTTCTTCATGGCGCTGACGCTCGCGCAGTGCCTGCAGGCGCTCGTCGAGCTGCGCCAGTGCAGCCTCGCGTTCCTCACGCTCCAGGCCCAGGCTTTCCAGCTCCTGGCCGCGGGCGAGCACGCCACTCTGCGCCTCGCTGGCACGGCGTACGCGCAGAAAGTGCCTGCCTACCCAGTAGCCATCGCGGCTGACCAGGCTTTCGCCAGGCGCCAGCCCCGCGCGCTCGGCCAATGCCTGATCGAGGCTCTCGACAGGCCGCACACCGCCCAGCCAGGGCGTCAGGTCGATCGGTGATTCGATCTTGTCCAGCAGGCTGCCGACAATCCGCTCACTATCGTTGCCGGCCGATACCAGACGCAACTCGCCCTGATCCAGAGAGGAGAAATCCAGGCCATTGAAATCATCCTGCAGAACGGCCTGCAGGTCGGCGCCGAGTACGGTTTCCACCGCCAGCTCCCAGCCCGCTTCCACACGCAGGCCTTCAGCCAGGCGTGGGCGTTTGTCCAGACCGTGTTCACGCAGCCACTGCGCCGTGCCTTTGCCGGGATCCAGCGCAGCCTGCTGCAAAGCTTCCAGCGACGCCAGGCGGCCATTCAGACGCTGCAGTTCACCCTGGGCCTGCTGCTGGGCCTGCCCCGCCTGCTGGAGGTCTTCGCGTAGCTGTTGCAGACGCTCGGCCTGTTCGGCTTCCTGCTCCTGCAGCTGTTCCAGATCCAGTTCACCGACAGCGATCTGCTCGCCCAACTCGATGATCGCGGCGTCTTCCGGGTTCGCGGCCAACTGTTGCAGTTCGTCGGCCAGGCGGCGCTGGCGCTCGCTGAGGCGTTCCAGGCTGAGCTCCAACTGCTGGAGGCGCGACTGCTGCACTTCCGCCTGGCGACGCGGTTCGGCGCTGCGCTGGTTGAAGCTGTCCCACTGTTCCTGCCAGCCGTGCATGCCGGTTTCGGCTTCTTCCAGGGCAGCAGCGGACTCTTCGGCAGCGGCAGCGGTGAGTTCCTGCTCCGGTTCGAGCATGGCCAGCTCTTCGCCCAGGGTCGCCAGCAAAGTGCGGTCATGGCCCAGGTGCGACTCGGTCTCCAGGCGCGCGCGTTCGGCCTCACGCAGGTCGTCCTGCAACTGGCGCAGGCGCTGCTGACCGTGCTGGATACTCTGTTCGACACGGGCGATATCGCCACCCACCGAATAGAAGCGCCCCTGCACCAGGTTGAAACGCTCGGACAACTCGTGGTGGCCATCGCGCAGGCGCTCGATGCTGGCATCGGCATTGCGCTGCTCGGCCACCAGCGCCTCGAAACCGATTTCCTGGTTGCCGATCACCGCTTCGCGCTGGCCGACCTGCTCGTTCAGCGCCTGCCAGCGCAGAGCGGTCAGTTGTGCCTTGAGCTGACGCTCCTCGGCTTTGTATTCCTGATATTTCTCGGCGGCCTGGGCCTGTCGGTGCAGGCGCTCGAGCTGGCGCTCCAGTTCATCACGCAGGTCGGCCAGGCGCGCGAGGTTTTCCTGGGTGCGGCGGATGCGGCTTTCGGTTTCGCGGCGGCGCTCCTTGTACTTGGAGATGCCGGCCGCCTCTTCGATAAAATTGCGCAGTTCCTCGGGTTTGGCTTCGATCAGCTTGCTGATCATGCCCTGCTCGATGATCGAGTAGCTGCGTGGCCCCAGGCCGGTACCGAGGAAGATATCGGTGATGTCGCGACGGCGGCACTTCACGCCGTTGAGGAAATAGGTGTTCTGGCTGTCGCGGGTCACCCGGCGGCGAATGGAGATTTCCGCGAAAGCCGCATACTCGCCGGTCAGGGTGTTGTCGGAATTGTCGAAGATCAGCTCGATGCTGGCCTGGGTCACCGGTTTGCGGGTGTTGGAGCCGTTGAAGATGACGTCGGTCATCGACTCGCCGCGCAGGTTCTTCGCCGAGCTCTCGCCCATCACCCAGCGCACGGCATCGATGATGTTGGATTTGCCGCAGCCGTTGGGCCCGACCACCGCCGCCATGTTGCTCGGGAAATTCACCGTGGTGGGGTCGACGAAGGACTTGAAGCCCGCCAGCTTGATGGATTTCAGCCGCATGCTGCGAGACTCGCCAGAGCTGCGCGTGGAAACACGTCAACACAGTGAGGGGTCTGAACAGCAGGATGCGTCATGGTTTTCCTTAAGGCGCTAGGTCCTGTGGAGCGGTCGGCGATGGCGGAGCGCTCTGGCCAGGCGCATGACGCGACTCCGTACCGGCCAGAACAGCGCGCGAGTGTAGCACAGCAGGCACTGGCGACAGCCAGCCCGACCGCGCATTCAGGGGCTCTCGAGTGCTTCGGTGTATCCCGACGCGGCATGATGAGAAACTATCGCTCATCCAAACCGCATTCCGTACGAGGCACCTCCATGTCCAACTCCGCCCACGCCTATCGCGGCGCCATCCTGCACAGCCTGGCCGATCCGGCCGAAGTCGGTATCGAGGCGTCCTACGCCTATTTCGAGGACGGCATTCTGCTGGTGGAAGACGGCAAGGTGCGCGAGGTTGGTCATGCCGCGGATCTGCTGCCGCGCCTGTCCGGCGTTGCCCTGACCCACTACGAAAACGCGCTGATCACGCCCGGGTTCATCGACACCCATATCCACTACCCGCAAACCGACATGATCGGCGCCTACGGCGAGCAACTGCTCGACTGGCTGAACACCTACACCTTTCCCACGGAAATGCGCTTCGCCGACAAGGCCCACGCCAGCGAAGTGGCGGATGTCTTCCTCAAGGAACTGCTGCGCAACGGCACCACCACCGCGCTGGTGTTCGGCAGTGTGCACAAGGAATCGGTAGACGCCTTCTTCGAGGCCGCCCGCACGCTGAACCTGCGCATGATCGCCGGCAAGGTGCTGATGGATCGCAATGCGCCCGAGGCCCTGACCGATACCGTCGAGTCCGGCTACGCCGACAGCCGTGAACTGATCGAGCGCTGGCACGGCAAGGGCCGCCTGCATTACGCGGTGACGCCACGCTTCGCCCCGACCAGCACGCCGGCGCAACTGGCCATGGCCGGGCGACTGTTGCAGGAATACCCGGATCTGTATCTGCACACTCACCTCTCGGAGAATCGCCAGGAGATCGAGTGGGTCAAGGAACTGTTTCCGGAAAACAGCGGCTACCTGGATGTCTACGACAAGCACCAACTGACCGGCCCACGCTCGGTATTCGCCCACTCGGTGCATCTTTGCGATACGGAATGCGAGCGCCTGGCGGAAAGCGGTTCGGCGGTCGCCTTCTGCCCGACCTCCAACCTGTTTCTCGGCAGCGGCCTGTTCGATCTGCGGCGCATGGAACAGCATAAGGTGCGGGTCGGCCTGGGCACCGACATCGGTGCCGGCACCAGTTTCTCGCAGTTGCGCTCGCTGAGCGAGGCATACAAGATCATGCAATTGCAGGGGCAGAAGCTCGACCCGTTCAAATCGCTGTACCTGGCCACCCTGGGCAGCGCACGGGCGCTGTATCTGGACGAGCGCATCGGCAACTTCGCAGCAGGCAAGGAAGCGGATTTCGTGGTGCTCGACTATCGGGCCACGCCGCTGATCGACTACCGCCTGCAGCAGAGCGGCAACCTGGCCGAACGGCTATTCGCCCTGATTACTCTGGGCGACGACCGGGTGATCAAGGAAACCTTCGCTGCCGGGCAGAGCGTGCACCGCCGCGATAGCTGATGGCGGAGCCTGCACCATCGAGTCCTGAGTATCGCGGGCATGCAGGAACTCCCTCTCCATGGCTTCGATCACATCGCCGGCAAGCCGGCTCCTACACGGTGCCGGCGATCCTGCGCAGATGCCAGATGGATCACCCGATCATTACGTGATCCGGGCCCCTTCCGATGGCTAAGCGCCGATCACCGATACCGGATGCGTGGTTCAACCGGGCCAATACCGGCTTGTTCGGGGCTGCCACAAGTGCATCGTTGCTGAGTCGTCATGCACTCATCGCTGCAGCTCGCAGACTGGTTTGCCAGGAATGGCGGGCATAAAAAAGGATGCCCTGACAGACTGTGTGAAAACCTAGCAGTCTGAAGGCGAGTTGAAGACAATGCCTCTATCGGTTGATAGGGGCATTGTCGTTTATGGGCTATATCCAGGGCGAAGGTCGCGAGCAAAGCAGCCTGTTTCCG
>NZ_QJUI01000037.1 GCF_004327285.1 Phytopseudomonas daroniae | reverse complement strand
GGCTTGCCCAGGCAATGTGGCTCCATCTTCGCCCATTGGGCGTCGGTGAGTACAAGTCTAGTCATACCCAAAATTTCACCACAGGAAGGCGGGGTAGGGAAAGCTGTATCTCAACAAGCCCTAGGGTTTCATGCATCTCAACAGTGTCTGGATAGGCTGAATTCGGAACACGGGCACGACAAGACAGTCCGATACACGGCACACTCTGGTACTTCACAGTGAACCCTTCACACACAAGGATCATGCAATGGCTTTCAAACACCTGATTGGCGGCGCCGCTCTGCTCGCCGTGCTCGCCGGCTGCAGTTCGACCGACACAGCGCCCACCCAGGCCTCGAAACCCGCCCACGGCGATGGCACCTGCAATGCCGCAGGCGCGCAGAGCCTGCTCGGCCAGGTAGCCACTGCCGAAATCATCGAACAGGCGCGCCAGCAGGCTGGTGCACGTACCGCACGCGTGCTCTCGCCTGGCGACATGGTGACCCTGGAATACAACTCCCAGCGCCTGAATATCGACATCACCGAAGCGGAAGTAATCGAACGCATCGCCTGCGGCTGAGTCGACACAGGGCAAGCTATCTGCGGCACAATCGGGCCACTCCCCTGCCAAGGACTGGATCCGGCCCATGCAGATAGATGAAGAACTGACGCTGAAGAAACTGGAAATCTTTCTGGCCTTCATGCGCAGCGGCAACCTTTCACGGGCAGCCAGCGAGCTGGACACCAGCAACGTCAGCGTCCACCGCGCCATCCACTCACTGGAAAGCGCCCTGCGCTGCCCGCTGTTCAAGCACGAAGGGCGCAACCTGATTCCCCTGGAAAGCGCCTACGTGCTGGAGGAAAAGGCGCAAAAACTGGTGCAGGACGTCATCGATACCGTACGCCTGACCCGTGAAGCGGCCGGCTTCTCAGCCGAGCGCTTCAAGCTCGGTTCACTGTATTCGCTGACAGTGAAAACCGTGCCGCAGTTGATCATGGGCCTGAAGATGCGGCGCAGCGAGCTGAATATCGATCTGACCCTCGGCTCGAATGTCGATCTGTTCTATCGCATGAAGAACATGGAGCTCGATGCCATCCTCGTCTCGCTGGACGACAACACCATCGACAGCGACTGCGAACACCTTCCGCTGTTTTCCGACGATGTCTTTCTGGCGGCGCCCACCGACTCGTCCTTCGCTGACGTGGCCGAGGTCGACCTGGCCGACTTGCGCGAGGCGACCTTCATCACCCTGACACAGGGCTTCGCCACCCACCGTGATGGCGAACGCGTGTTCCAGCAGGCAGGCTTCACCCCCAAGGTGGCCATGCAGGTGAACGATATTTTCACCTTGCTCAGCATGGTCAGCTCGGGAGTCGGCTATGCCCTGCTGCCGGGACGCATCGCCGCGGTGTATGAAAACCGCGTGCGACTGATCCCATTGCAGGCCCGCTATCGCCTGCAGCAGCACATCGGCATGGTGTTTCTCAGGTCGCGCGAACGCGACCCCAATTTGCTGGCGCTGGTGGCCGAATGCCGCATGTACCAGAACAACCATCGCGCCGCCTTGCTTGCGCAAAGCGACCGTTAACCTGGCCGTAATGGTCAGGGTAGCCGCTTAATTGATCTGATCCTCCCTGCAGGCTAGCTTGACAACCAGTTCGGGTGAATAGCCCGTGCGTGACAACAAGAAAGACCCGGTGACCAGAAATAAAAACAACAATGAATCGCCACGGGCGGTTCTGAGTGTCAACTAGGAGAAACTCCATGAACGCCCTGTTCCGTTCCTCGGCGACCGCGCTGCTGCTCGCCTCCAGTACCCTAAGCTTCGCCGACGTCACCCTGCGCGCGTCCCACCAGTTTCCCGGCAACTCGGGCGACCCACGGGATGAAATGGTACAGATCATCGCTCGCGAAGTAGCCGCCGCCAACGTCGGTATGAAAATCCAGATCTTCCCCGCCTCTTCGCTGTACAAGGCCAACGAACAATGGGGCGCACTGACCCGCGGCCAGCTCGACATGACCGCCCTGCCCCTCGATTACGCCTCGGGCCGCGTGCCGCAGTTCTCCGCCACCCTGATGCCCGGCCTGGTACACAATTACGAGCACGCCCAGCGCCTCAACGAGTCGGAGTTCATGAAGGACATTCATGCCCTGACCGAGAAGAATGGCGCGATCGTCCTGGCCGATGCCTGGCTCGCCGGTGGCTTCGCCTCGAAAGAAACCTGCATCACTTCGCCAGAAACCATCAAGGGCCAGGTGATTCGTGCTGCAGGGCCGGCCTTCGAGCAGATGCTCGCCTCCGCCGGAGCGTCCATTTCCTCGATGCCATCCTCGGAGATTTACACCGGCATGCAGACCGGTGTGCTGGACGCCGCCAACACCTCCAACGACAGCTTCGTTTCCTACCGCCTGTACGAGCAGGTGAAATGCCTGACCGCTCCGGGCACCAACGCCCTGTGGTTCATGTACGAGCCGGTACTGATCTCGAAAAAATCCTTTGACCGCCTGAATCAGGCACAGAAGGACGCACTCCTGGCCGGCGCCAGCAAAGCGGCAGCCTACTTCGCCGAAGAAGGCCCCAAGGGTGAGCAGCGCATGAGCGAAACCTTCAGCAAGGCTGGGGTGAAGGTGGTGACCCTGAGCAAGGAAGACCACGACGCCTGGATGGAAGTGGCGCGCGCTTCGTCCTACAAGCACTTTTCCGAGAAGGTGAAAGGTGGCAAGGAGCTCCTCGACAAGGCCCTGGCCGTGCAGTGACCTCCTGATCCGGCCGCCTGCACGGGGCGGCCGGTCGTGTTCATGACGCCGCGCGGCAACGCCCGCGTGGTTGCGGGGTTCAAGGAGCTACCATGTCCAGACGATTCATCTCTGCCGTCGAAGCATTGTCACGACTATGCGGTGCCTTCGCAGCCCTCTTGCTGATCATCGCCATGACCGTCATGTGCCAGATGATCCTCATGCGTTACCTGTTCAAGTCTCCCACCATCTGGCAGACCGAAGTGGTGGTGTTCTCCGCCACCGCGGCGATCTTCATCGGCGCCCCTTACGTGCTGATGAAGAAAGGCCATGTCGGCGTCGATGTGGTGGAACTGCTGCTGTCCTCGGCCAATCGCCGACGCCTGCAACTGCTCGGCGCCGTACTCGGTCTGACCTTCTGCTGCCTGATGAGCGTGGCCTGCGCCATCTATGTCTTTGAGGCCTGGGAGGGCGGCTGGACCACCTCGACCATCGCCGCCATCCCGCTGTGGATTCCCGCCACGCCGATGCTCGTCGGCTTCTGCCTGCTATGCCTGCAGTACCTGGTGGAAATCATCAAGCTGTGGAGCGCCCGGCTCGTGCCCGCCACCATGACCCAGGCGGACGCGAGTATCGATCCCGCCCTGCTCAAACCCCAAAAACCGCTGGGAGAAGTGAAATGAGCCCGTCCCTGGCTGGCGTCTTTCTGATCTGCACGCTGTTCCTGTTCCTCGGCACCGGCATGCCGATCGCCTTCGCCCTCGGGCTGGCAGCCATGGGCGGACTGTTCATGGCCATGGGCCCCGACGTCATCGGCGTGGTGGCCGAGACCATGTTCGCCGGTATCGGCAACCTGGCGTTCGTGTCGATCCCGATGTTCGTGCTGATGGGCGCCATCGTCGCCGGCACACCGGCGGGCGCGGATCTCTACCGCGCGCTGGATCGCTGGATGTACAAGATTCCGGGTGGCCTGGTGCTGTCCAATATCGGCGCCTGCGCGGTGTTCTCCGGCATGACCGGCTCGAGCCCGGCGACCTGCGCGGCGATCGGCAAGATGGGCATCCCCGAGATGATCAACCGCGGCTACCCCGCCTCGGTGGCGACCGGCTCGATTGCCGCCGGTGGCACCCTGGGTATCCTACTGCCGCCGTCGGTGACCATGATCGTCTACGGCATCGCCACCGAGACCTCAATCGGCCGTCTGTTCCTCGCCGGGGTGATGCCCGGGCTGATGCTGACCGCCATGTTCATGTGCTGGGCGATGATCGATGCCCGACGCAAGGGCTTCCGCTTCGGCGCCGGCGACGTGGTCTACACCCTGCGCGACAAGCTGATCGTATTGCCCAGGGTGCTGCCGCTGATGCTGATCATCGTGGCCGTGCTCTATGTGCTCTATGGCGGCGTGGCGACCCCTTCCGAAGCGGCTGGCGCCGGCGCCATGATGACCCTGCTGGTGGTTGTGGTGGTCTACCGGCTGTTCAAGATGCGCACGTTCGGCAACATCTTCGGCGCCGGCATGCGCGAAAGCGTCATGATCATGATGATCCTGGCCTCGGCCGAACTGTTCGCCTTCGCCCTCTCCTCGCTGTACATCACCCAGTCGGTGGCCGAGGCGATCGCCGCCCTGGAGGTCAACCGCTGGGTGCTGATGGGGCTGATCAACGTGTTCCTGCTGGTGGCCGGGCTATTCCTGCCGCCGGTGGCGGTGATCGTCATGTCGGCGCCGCTGCTGTTTCCCATCGTGGTGCAGGCGGGCTTCGACCCCTACTGGTTCGCGGTGATCCTCACCATCAACATGGAAATCGGCCTGATCACCCCGCCGGTGGGGCTGAACCTGTTCGTCATCAACGGTATCGCCCCCGAGATACCGACCCGGGACATCCTCTGGGGTGCGCTGCCCTATGTGCTGGTGATGGTACTGGCGATCTTCGTCATGTGCCTGTTCCCACAGATAGCCACCTTCCTGCCGGACTACGTAATGGGGCCCGCCATCTGACACCGCATAGGTGATGCTGTCCTTGGCGGGCCTTGAGTCCGCCTTTTTTATGCGCGTTTTTTGGGAGGCTGGAGGCAGTAGAAGCTGAGGCGCAGAAACCTGGCAGGCCGTTGAAAAACGTAGGCGAGACAGCCCAGGCGAAACATAGCGCAGCGGAGTAACAGCCGAAGGCTGGCCCAGAACGAAGTGAGTCAAAACGGTGTTTTAACGAAGCAGCGGCAACGCACGACTGCATGGAGGCAGGAGGTAGAGCGACGCAGGAAGCCAAAGCCGAGGTAGGTTTCAACAGCCCGCTAAACGTCGTTCTGCTTGATCAAGGCAACCAGGCTGTCCAGGCGAGTCCCCTCGAAGGCAGCCACACGGCCTTCGACGAAGACGGATCGGGACAGACCGGTGAGCACCGTGCCCGGTGGCAGCTCAACCTGCAGACGCACGCCACGCTCGTAGGCCCCTGCCACCGTACCGGCCCAGTCGATGGGGCGGCACATATTGAAGGCCAGATCCTCACGCAGGCTTGCTGCATCACGAATCAGGCGTGCGGAGCTACCGCTGAGGTAACGCAGCCGGGGAGCCTGCAGCGGGGTAGCGGCGAATACTTCATGCAAGCGATGCGCTTGCTCGCTGAGCAGTGGGCAATGAGACGGCGTGCTGACGGCCAGTCGACGCGAGCAGGTTGCGCCACGCAGGCGAGCCGCTTCGGCGAGAGTCGCCATGGCCTGGTCCGAACCGGATACCACCAGTTGTCGCAGGGCATTGATATTGGCCAGATAAACTTCCTCACCGCGCGCTTGAGCCTGCAGAAGCAGAGGTTCGAGCTCGGCGACTTCCAGCCCCAGAATGGCGGTCATGCCGTAGCCTGCCGGATGGGCGTCGTGCATCAGTTGCCCACGCAACGCCACCAGGCGCAGGGCGTCTTCGAATGTCAGCGTTTCGGCTGCCACCGCTGCCGCATAGGCACCGATGGACAACCCGGCAACGTAATCGGCGCGCGCGCCCTGAGCCTGCAAGCGCTGCCAGGCCTCGACACCGGCAATCAGCAGGCACAGCTGCACCGCTCGGGTGGAGCGCAGGGCCTCGGCGCTGTCCAGTTCGCCAGCGGATTCACCGAGTACATCGCTGCAGCGGCGCAGAAATGCGTCCGGCAGATCCTTCAGCATGCCGACGCGCTGGGCGCCCTGACCTGGAAAAACCAGCAAGGTGCTCATAACGGGGTTACCTCCCAGGGATCGGCCAGCAGCAGCGGCTCGTGTGTGGTTTTCACCATGACCCGTCCACAGTCACGGGCCCATTCGGCCAGCGCCACGCCACCGCAAGGCGTTTGCAATTGCACATCGATACGACAAGGGGCACGGCCGAGATCGTCCATTAATTGCCGCGCCATAGCGCGACCTAGAGGATGCGGCGTACGCAGAAGAAGATCCAGGTCACTGCCGGCATGCACCACCGACTGGCCGCAGGCCAATTGGAAACCGGCACTGCCGGTGACGCCCCACACCAAGCCGCAACGATCGAGAAGCGGACGGGCGATAGCCAGTGCCTCCCAGACAGGCAAGCTGGCCGGCATGATCGACGCTTCATCGGTGAGCGCTTCGGGGCGCAGTACGCGGGTTATCGCCGAGAGAGGCAGCCAGCCCGCAAAGCGTTCGTCACGCTGTCTGCCGCGCAGACCGACGGCGATGCAACCGGAGCGCAGCGGCGCGCGACGCACCACTACCGGAAAACCGCCTTGTATAGCGCCTGTACACCAGGCGGGAGCATCGGCTGGCAGGTGCTGGGCGGTGAATCCCCACAGGAGATCGTGGGGATCTGGAAAGATGGCTACCACTGCTCGCGCAGCCGCTCCCTGACCTGCTGTGAGGCGGCGCGTAGCGGCGCACCCAGGCGCCCGGAAAGATCCCGCGGCCCGTGGTAGATGTCTTCCAGCGCCTGGCGCAATACCTCCTGTACCTGTGCCACATCGGCTGTATCGGGCTCGATCACGCTGCCAATCTCAAGGGTTTTCCACAACAACCCCAGCGAGGCATAGCTGTCGACGTCATAGGCCATGGGCGGATTTTCCGCGGCCAGCGCTTCGAGTGCCTCGAGGCTTCGCAGAGTGATACGTGCCGCAGACTCCTTGCCCATGGCATGCACCATCACACCCGGATCGCGCAGGGCGATCATCCGATTGGCCTGGTAGCCATGGGCGAGAAAACCGCCGGACATGGCCTTGCCAACCAGCAGCGCGATCACCGGATGGCCGGCCAGCCGTGCCCGAGCGTATGCATCCACCGCCGCAGCGAGTGCCTGATGAATGCCGAGGGCCTCCTCACGACGCCCATACGCCTGACTTGGCACATCGACGATAGCCACCAGCGCGCGCTTCGCTGCCACGTGGGCATCCGCCTGCAGCACCTCCTCCACAGCCCTGCCCAGGCCCCAACCTTCGAGCAGTCCAGCCTCCCCCTGACGCGACCGGGGAAAGCGGCTGTGCGGATCAGGTACCAGGGTCAGAAAACGAGCCGGATGATCGCCCAGCAGCGCGTCGACCACACGTAACGATGCGGGCAGCCCGGCGTGAAGACCGTCCTGGCCAGTCAGGGCACGAATCCACAGCGCCCCACGACTGTTGATGTGATTGCTCATGGTCACTCCCCCTTCAATACGCGGCAGGCGGTATAGGCATCGATCTGTGCTTCATGTACCCGCTGCAAACGCGCCAGGTAATTCTCGTACTGGCGACTGCGTTGCGCAGTTGGATGCCCCTGTTCGAACAGTTCCAATACGGCGCTGCGCAAGGCCTCGACATCGTCCTCGACATAGCGATCGGCCAACCCGCTGAGCTGACGCTGCTGCCCACCGGACAGGCTCCAGATGAAGGGTCGATCTCGAGAGTCGTACTCCTCTACACCGGCTTCCTGTTCGATAACCTGCGGGCCATTGAGTCCCAGGCGCGCCTCACGCGTTACGACCAGATAGCTACACAGCCCGGCGGCGATGCCCATGCCGCCGAAACAGCCCACGCTGCCGGCGATCAGACCGATAACCGGCTGGTATTGGCGCAACTCGACGATGGCCGAGTGAATCTCGGCGATGCCCGCCAGCCCCAGATTGGCCTCCTGCAGGCGCACCCCGCCGGTTTCCAGCAGCAACACGGCGCGGGTGGCAATACCCTGACGGTTGTCCTCTATCGCCAGCTCCAGCGCCCCGGCTATCTTCGCGGCCCCGACTTCGCCCATGCTGCCGCCCTGAAAATTGCCTTCTATAGCGGCAATGACGGCAGGCTGCCCCGCCAGCATGCCCTTGGCGATGACGACACCATCGTCAGCCTGCGGGACCACGCCCTGTTTCGGCAGCCACGGCGACATGATGCGCTGGAAGGGGTCGAGCAGTTCGCGGAAGGTGCCGGCATCCAGCAACAGACGGGCACGCTGGCGGGCATCCAGTTCGACGAAACTGCGGTGTTTCAGCAAGCGAGCCGTATCAGTCATGGAACAGCTCCTCCAGCCCTTGCTCCAGGCGCAGGCGTACAACGCCGGGCGTGGCGCCGAAGTCGTGAATCGCGATGTTCAGGGCAGGCAGTTGCTGCTCGCGAAACATGCGTTCGAACAGTTGCTGCCAGCGTGGCGCGCTCCCGCTTACCGAGGTCAACACCTGAATAGCCAGGGTGCCGTCGGTACCGGGCTCCAGCAACACTTCCAGATCACCGGAACCGACGCAGCCGACCTGGACACGGTTACGGGCCGGTGGCCCGGCAGGAAATTCGAAGGACAGGGTTTCCATGTTCAGAGACTCCCAATCTGTGCCGGCAAGCCGTGCTGCAGGCGGTCGAGAAACAAGGAGGCAGCGAGCAGATCCGCCGCGCCGCCGGGCGAGGCACGCAGCCTCAACATGTCGTGCTCCAACTCGCGCAGGCGCCGGCGCCCGGCCAGGCTGGCAACGCCGCCGGCATCGAGCACCGCGCGGGCGCCGCTCTGCATGCAGCGCAGCCCCTCCAGACCCGCGCGGTACAGCACGCAGGTATCGGTCAGTTGGCTCATGATTGCCAGCAAGGCATCCAGCCGGGCGTTCTGCTCCCCGGCACCGGCTGCACGGCTGCGGGCCAGCTGCGGCAGCGCATGGTGAATCACCGCCGGAAAGGCCAGTTGCGCTTCCTCGCGGGCACCATGAACGCCATAACGCCGGCAGACCTCGGCACCGTGGCTGTCACGGCTGGCTGGCAATGCACGATCTGTAAGCAGCGCAATTCTGGCGGCGCGAATCACCACAGGGCTGGCGGCAAGTTGCCGGCTATCCAGCGCTGCGGAGGCGCACAGCAATCCAAGCGCCCAGATAGCGCCGCGATGGGTGTTGACCCCGCCGGTGATGCGCAGCATCTCCTGCTCACCCTCCCGGCCTATCCGCCCGAGTGCCTCGCGCAAAACCTGGTTGACCTCGCCCTCGGCCAGCGCGACCTCCGCCATCGCCTTGAAACAGGGCCACAGCGACAGCGCCGAGGCGTGCATCAGGCCCAGATGCAGATCGGAGTGGGCGCCACTGCCGCGTTTGTCGACCAGACCCGGCTTGGGTGACAGATCGGCTTCGTCGATCAGCGCGTCTACCGCCAGATCCGCCAGGTACTCGCTGAGCGACAGTTGCGCTTGCGTTGAATGGATTGCGCTCATCACCAGCTCCTGAACTTGGCAGGCGGGTTGTAGAGCCCGCCGGACCACTCGACCAGTTCGGCGATGCTCTTGGCCGCCAGCAGTTCGCGGCTGGCATCGGCGCGGCGGATACCAAGGTCTTCCGGCAGTGCGACAAGCCCTTCGCGGCGCATGCGCTCGGTGTCTTTCGGGTCGTGACGCAAACCGATGGAAGTGATCCCGGCAACGGCAGCGATCATCGCCTGGCGCTCTTCCAGCGAGCGTGCCTTGTAGAGGTAGGCGATGCCTTCCTCGGTGAGCAGGTGAGTGACGTCGTCGCCGTAGATCATGATCGGCGCCAGCGGCATACCGGCCTTCTGCGCCACCCCGACGGCGTCGAGGGTTTCCACGAAGGTCGGTTTGCCGCCCTCCTGGAAGGTCTCGACCATCTGCACCACCAGCTTCTTGCCACGTTCCAGCAGCGGCGAGTCGCTCTGCGCCGGGCGCATATCCAGCCAGGCGGGCGTGCTGTGGCGACGCCCACGCGGGTCGTGCCCCATGTTCGGCGCACCGCCGAAACCGGCCAGACGACCACGGGTAACGGTAGAGGAATGGCCATCGCCATCCACCTGCAAGGTCGCGCCTATGAACAGGTCGACCGCGTACTGCCCGGCCAACTGGCACATCAGCCGGTTGGAACGCATCGAGCCGTCTCGGCCGGTGAAGAACACGTCCGGACGCTGGGCGATGTAGCCTTCCATGCCCAGTTCGGTACCAAAGCAATGCACGCTCTCGACCCAACCGGTCTCGATGGCCGGAATCAGCGTCGGATGCGGGTTGAGCGTCCAGTTGCGGCAGATCTTGCCCTTCAGCCCGAGGGACTCGCCGTAGGTCGGCAGGATCAGCTCGATGGCGGCAGTGTTGAAACCGATGCCGTGGTTGAGCGACTGCACGTTGTGTTTCTCGTAGATGCCGCGGATCGCCATCATTGCCATCAGCACGTGCACCGGCTTGATATGGCGCGGGTCGCGGGTGAACAGCGGCTCGATGTAGAACGGCTTGTCCGCCACCACCACGAAATCGACCCAGGAGGCGGGAATGTCCACCCGCGGCAGCTCGTCGACGATCTCGTTGACCTGGAAGATGACGATGCCATCGCTGAACGCGGTGGGCTCGACCAGCGCCGGCGTATCTTCGGTGCTCGGCCCGGTGTAGATGTTGCCGTGGCGATCGGCCTGGAAGCCGGCAACCAGGGCGACATTGGGAATCAGGTCGACCAGCAGGCGCGAGTAAAGCTCGATGTAAGTATGAATGGCGCCCACTTCGAGCAGGCCATCTTCGAGCAACTGGCTGATACGCAGGCTTTGCGGGCCAGCGAAGGAGAAGTCGAGTTTGCGGGCGATGCCACGCTCGAACAGGTCGAGGTGCTCCGCGCGGCTGACGCTCGGCATGATCATGTGCAGGTCATGCAAGCGGCCGGGGTCGACGCTGGCCAGCGAGCGAGAGAGGAAGTCCGCCTGTTTCTGGTTGTTGCCCTCGAGCACCACACGATCACCGGGGGCGATCAGGGCTTCGAGCGCGGCGACGATCTTGTCGCTGGGCAGGATCACGCCATCGGCGAAGGCGCGCACCTGGTCGAGACGTCGTGCCTTCTCGGCACGACGACGCGACCACTGCGGCGGTGGGGCGATTGTAGTTGTCATTGATGACTCCACGAGTTCCGCTGTCGTGGCACAACAGTAGGAGCGCGGGCTAGCCCCATCAATCAAGCGCAGCGTCGTATCGTTACGATCAGGTTAACGATGCGCATCAGCTAGCGGGCCATTGAAAAAACGTTGACGAGGTAGCCAGCGCAATACCGATGGCGGCCCCGCAAAAACAGGCTGGGCGCCCCCGGCGAAACGTAGCGCAGCGGAGTAACAGCCGAAGGCTGGCCCGCAGGGCGAGCGTAGTGAGTCAAAAGCGACCGGGGTCGCGCTCGACTTTACGTGTTGTAAATGAGCATTTTGATGGGGGCGCCTAGCCTGGACTCGCACACGAGCCTGTTTTTAACGCCGCGATGGCAACGCAGGTAGTTTTTCAATGGTCTGTTAACGCCGGGAGGCAGACCGGGCATACTGCGCCACCGTTCTCCCGTTGCCCGGCTCACCATGCGCATTCATGTCACCTTCATCGACCGCGTCGGTATCACTCAGGAAGTGCTCGCCCTGCTGGGCGGGCGCAATCTCAACCTGGATGCCGTGGAAATGGTGCCGCCCAATGTCTACATCGACGCACCGACCCTTAGCGCGGCGGTGCTCGACGAGTTGCGCGAAGCCCTGTTCAAGGTGCGTGGCGTGCAGGCGGTGACGGTGGTGGACATCCTGCCCGGACAGCGTCGCCGCTTGCAGCTCGATGCGCTGTTGGCGGCAATGAGCGATCCGGTACTGGCGGTCGATGGTCACGGCCGGGTGTTGCTGGCCAACCCGGCGCTGATCGCCCTGTGCGGCCGAGAACCCGAAGGGGCGGCGCTTGGCGAGCTGTTCGCCGAGGCGGATCTGCAGCAGGCGCTGCTCGATCAACATTTCCGCCTACCGTTACGTGAGGTGACGCTGAACGGTCAGGCGCTGTTGCTGGACGCCACGCCCATCAGCGAAACCGCCGAAACGGATCAACTGGCCGGTGCTCTACTGACGCTTTACGAACCCAGCCGGATCGGCGCGCGTCTGGCGGCGCTGCATCATGACTACGCCGAGGGCTTCGATTCGTTACTTGGCGACTCGGTGCCGATCCGCACCCTCAAGGCCCGCGCTCAGCGGGTGGCGACGCTGGATGCGCCGCTGCTGATCCACGGTGAAACCGGCACAGGCAAAGAGCTGGTAGCGCGCGCCTGCCACGCGCTCAGCACGCGTAACAGTGCGCCCTTTCTCGCCCTGAACTGCGCAGCCCTGCCGGAGAGCCTCGCCGAGAGCGAGCTCTTCGGCTATGCGCCCGGCGCTTTCACCGGCGCGCAACGCGGCGGTAAACCGGGCTTGCTGGAGTTGGCCAACCACGGCACGGTGTTTCTCGATGAGATCGGCGAAATGTCGCCTTACCTGCAGGCCAAGCTGCTGCGCTTTCTCAGCGACGGCACCTTCCGCCGCGTGGGCGGTGATCGTGAAGAACGGGTCGATGTGCGCATCATCAGCGCCACGCACCGCAACCTGGAGCGGATGGTCAGCGAAGGGGAGTTTCGCGAGGATCTGTTCTACCGCCTGAACGTGCTCAACCTGCAGGTGCCACCGTTACGTGAACGCGGCCAGGATATCCTGCTGCTGGCACGACACTTCATGCAACACGCCTGTGCGCAGATTCAGCGCACCCAGTGCCGGCTGACGCCCGATACCTACCCGGCCCTGCTCGGCAATCGCTGGCCGGGCAATGTGCGGCAGTTGCAGAACGTGATCTTTCGTGCGGCGGCGATCTGTGACAGCAATCTGGTGCAGATCGGCGATCTGGATATCGCCGGCACCGCCGTCGCTCAGCATACGGCGGGAGAAGTCAGCAGCCTGGAGGCCGCTGTTTCAGCATTCGAAAAGGAGTTGCTGGAGAAACTCTACGCCAGCCATCCGTCGACCCGGCAACTGGCAGCGCGGCTGCATACCTCGCATAGCGCCATCGCCACGCGGCTGCGCAAATACGGCATCAAGGGCAATCGATAACCCGCCCTTGTCGTGAACCTGCGCAGGGCTCCCGAGCAGTGCGCCGGGAACACCTGCGCTACGGCCATGACTTACTGGCTGCCGCTGCCGGCACCGCCGCCGGTACCATCCCCGGTGCCAGAACCTGCGCCGCCAGTGCCACCACTATTGTCGGTGCCGCCAGGCATGGTGTCGGTGCCGGTGCCTGTACCGGTTCCAGTCCCGGTGCCAGGGCCGGTGCTGCTGCCATCGGTGCCTGGAGTGGTAGCACCGGGGGTCATCGCACCGTTGTCATTGCCCAGACCATTGTCCGTAGGCGGCACATTAGGTGGCGGAGGAGATATCGGATCGGTCGGCCCGGTTGGCGCCGGGGCGGTCGAATCCGCCATGGCAGGCAGCATGGCACTGGCCAGCAGGCCACTGAATACGAGAGCGGAAATTTTCATCTTGTTCATTGTCGTCACCTTTCATCCAGGTTGATGGGAGAAGCTCGCCCGCTTTCATCAATGAAAGAAAGCGAACGCTCCTTACACCCGACCGGCAGTGGTTCAACAATGTTCGTCCAGCAGGATGGGCGGTCACTAGGGTCTGTTGCCGTTTCACGCACGGCCGCGCCGGAGCCCGTTTTGCCGCGAGGCAAGGCACGAGCCGCGAAGTTTAGCGGGCTAAATGAGCCGGCGAGAAACGCAGCATCGCGGCAAAACGGGCCCGGCCCTGCGGGTTGCGCGGGAAATCTCGCCATGCGTCGTTGGAGGACTTGAAAAGGGAATGCCATTCCCTGCGTCCTCCGCCTAACCTGGCGATATTTCTCGCGGCAACGCGGCTCGCGTTGAAACGGCAACAGACCCTAGCCACTCAGTGCGTCGGCAAGTTCGGCTAACCAGGGCTCGGCGTCCTGTTCCGGGGTGACGCTTTCGCTGGCATCTATGCGCAGCATGGGCAGCACTTCGCGGATACCCAGCTCGCCGTACAGCTCGCGCACCTGCTCGCCGCCGCCGCAGTAGGTGTCGCCGTAGCTCGAATCGCCCAGTGCGATCACGCCGCCGGGTAGACCACTCCACGCGGGAAGCCTGTCGCGGATGGCGTAGTACAGCGGCTGCAGGTTGTCCGGCAATTCACCCATGCCCGTAGTCGAGGTCACCACCAGAAAGCCCTCGGGGCCGAACGCCAGGACATCCTCCAGGCTCGCCCGCGGGTTGTGCCAGACGTCGAAACCAGCCTGCTTCAACAGACCCTCGGCGTGCCGGGCCACCTCTTCGGCGGTGCCGTAAACCGAACCGGACAGAATCGCGACTTTCATGAAAACTCCGTATGTTGAGGGCTGCGCCCGGTATTATGCCGCATTGCGCAACCCGACGTTTTCAGCCCCACGAGCAGAAAGCAGCAGCCGAACGGGCCTCTGATAGACTGGCGAAAATAGTTAGGGTCTGTATCAGATGATCAACGCCAAACTGCTGCAATTGGTGGTCGAGGCCTCGAACGACGGCATCGTGGTCGCCGAACAGGAAGGAGAGGACAACATCCTCATTTACGCCAACCCGGCATTCGAAGCCCTCACTGGCTACAGCAACGAGGAAATCCTCTATCAGGATTGCCGCTTTCTCCAGGCCGGTGATCGCGATCAGCCAACCCTGACGCTCATTCGTGAAGCCGTGCGTACTCAGCAATCCTGCCGCCAGGTGATTCGCAATTACCGCAAGGACGGCAGCGTCTTCTGGAACGAATTGTCGATCACCCCCGTATTCAACGAGGTCGACCAACTGACCTACTTCATCGGCATCCAGAAGGACGTCAGCGAGCACGTGCACAATCAGGAACGGGTGAAGAAGCTGGAAGCCGAGGTGGAAGCCTTGCAAACCGAACTGGCCGAATTGAAGCGACGAACGTAACGGTAACGAAACGGTCGATCCGTTGTCATAAGTGCGTCCCTAGCTCGCGCAGAAAGCCGCCATGCAAGAGTCGTCGCTCTTAACCGCCCTGGAACTGGAATTCATACAACAGCTTACTGAAAACAGTCCTGCCCTGGTCGAGGCCGATCCGGGCCTGCAGGTCGATGCCGGGCGGCAAACCGCCGAGCTTCTCACCAGCTGTGCCGCCAAGGAGCAACTGACCATCGAGGCGCACATCGCCAATCAGCGCCTGTCGTTCACGCCTCATCTGGTCACCGACGATCAGAACACCCCGCATCTGGAACTGGGGGTGCCGCAGATTTTCGAAGAGGGCGCCTTCGACCGCGCATGGCGTCTGCCGCTCGACCCGCCGCGCCCCTTGCTGGCGCGCGATGGCCAGCCGGGCAGCCTGTGGGTTCATGAGCTATCGCTGAGCGGCCTGCTGGTGGCGCAAACGGCAGGAGCCACGCCGCCTGACCGTTTCAGCCTGGATCTGGACGTCGATGAGCAAGCACCCATTACCCTGCAAGGTAGCCTGGTGCGCATGACCGACGATGGCCTGCTGGCGTATGAACTGGCGCTGGACGAAGACAACGGCGAACGCCTGCAGCGCTACCTGTATCAGCAGCATCGCAGCCTGTATCCCCAGTTTCACCGTTTCTGAGGTACCCCGCCTCAGGTATCGAGGCGGCCAGCCAGAAATTGCCGTAATCGCCGCCGTATCATGCGGCCCTCACTGCCCAGGCAAGCGACAGGCGAGCCACGGAAACTTTCCTCGAGCAGATCAGCGCCCTCGCCCACGAGTGCCAACGGGCACTCGAGCGTCAGCGCCAGGCGCTCCAGAGCTTGCGGTGTATCCGTCAGCGGCGCCTGGTTGGAAAACACCACCACCGCCAGAGGCCGCATCTTGCTGCACACCTGGGGCAACTCCTCCAGCGCCTGGCCGATGCCGAGCACGTGAACCGCAGCATCGATCGGATTCAACAGCAGGCCGGTCACCAGCAATTCCAGCTCCCGACAACGGCCAGGCAGCGCAACCAGCAAAAGACGCCCGCCGGGTTGATCCCGCAGGTTATGCAGCCGCTGCAATACGCGACCACGCAGAAAGGTGTCGAAGAACAACCACTCGCTGCCGTATCCGGGCCGGCCATAGCGCAGCAACAGCCGCTGCCAGAGCGGCATGATGATGTCCTGGAAAATCACCGAAAGCGGGTAGCTGGAAAACACCTGGCCGTAGACCCGATCCAGTTCGGCTTCATCGTAAGCCTGCACGGCTTCCAGCAAGCGGCTCTGCCACTGCGCCCACTCACCCGAGGTGGCCGACTCGTAGATGGGTGCACTACTGGTTTCGCTCGCACCATGCCGGGCAAGAATTCGGCCGACCTTGCTGACCGGAACACCACGCTCGATCCAGGCCAGAATGCTACGTACCGTTTCGACGTCCACGGAGGAGTACAAACGATGACCGCTATCGGTACGTACCGGCTGGATCAGCCCATAGCGCCGCTCCCAGGCACGTAGCGTCACAGGGTTCACACCAGTCAACCGCGCCACCTCACGGATCGGGAACAGCTCTTCTTCCTTGAAAGCGTTGGAATTGAATGGTGCGCGACCAACCAGATCGGACATAGAAAAAACCGCTGCAGGGTCAGAATTTCATAAGTCTACTCCAGCTAGGGGTGCCTTTCATTTTAGTTGTACAAATCCTATACAAAGAACAGGAAGCATCATGCTGGCGTCTCACAGTGCACCGACTCCCCGAAACGGGGCACGCCTGGATCGAAGCCGCTTGCTCCAAGAACCTGAACAGCGGTTATCGACAAACGGTAAAGCCTCGAAGCCCTTGTAAATGGCGGTACCGAGCCACCTTTCGGCAGTTGTGCACAACATCGCTGGATAATTTGCACAAAACAGGAATAATCCTTGCTGCGTTCAAGACGCGGTTCACCACCCCGAGCCGCGCTATCCACCTGGCCCTACCCTGGCCAAGTGCTCAGCAGGAGATACACGATGTCTACCGAACCGGTCACCCTCATGGTGGCGCGCCGCGTTGCCAACGAGTGCTATCACGATTTCATCGCATGGCTGCGTGAAGGCGAGCAACTGGCTACCGATTTCCCCGGCTATCTCGGCTCTGGCGTTCTGGCCCCACCACCGGGCGACGACGAATTCCAGATGGTTTTTCGCTTCACCGACGAGCACACCATGGCCGCCTGGGAGCATTCCGCCTCGCGCCGTGCCTGGCTGAGCCGCGGTAAAGGTCTATTCGCCCAGCCCCATGAACAACGCGCTCTGGGTATCGATGCCTGGTTCGGCAGCGGCCACCGACAGCCACCGCGCTGGAAGCAGACCATCGCCATCTGGCTGGCCTTCTTCCCGGTGTCGCTGGGCTTCAATCTGCTGTTCGGCAACCTGCTGGCGGACGTTCCACTGATAACCCGCGTGCTGCTCAGCACCCTGGCCCTGACGCCGCTGATGACCTACCTGTTCATTCCCCTGGTCACCCGCTTGCTCGCGCCTTGGCTACAAGGCAGCCGCCCCGTCGGCCTGCTGCGCCGCATAAGCCCCTCCACCAGCCGCTGAGCTGGCACCGCCATGGCCCGCCGGGGGCCGTGGCGTCTCGCTTTCCCACACTGTACGAAGGGTTGTACAGCTTCCGTGGCTGCTATAACTTTGCACAGCTAGGGCCACCGACCTCCATAGCGGCGCCTTCCCGTCCACTCTCGGCCAATTTTGCCCATGAGCGTCAGCAACGCCCCGATCCTGATCACCGGCGCCAGCCAGCGTGTCGGCCTGTATTGCGCCGAACGGCTACTCGATGACGGCCATCCGCTGATCGTCACCTACCGCAGCGAAAAGCCTGAGCTGGAGAAATTGCGTGAGCGCGGCGTGCTGACCTTGCACGCCGATTTCACCAGCGAAGCCAGTATTCTTGCCTTTATAGAACAGCTACAGAGCCATACCGATGCTCTACGCGCTATCGTGCACAACGCCTCGGCCTGGTTCGCCGAAACGCCGGGCGAAGAAGCCGCGGCCTTTCAGCGGCTGTTCACCGTGCACATGCTCGCGCCCTACCTGATCAACCTGCACTGCGCAGCGCTGCTACAGCGTAGCGAACAGGCGGACATCATCCACATCAGCGATGACGTGGTGCGCAAGGGCAGCGGCAATCGACCGGCCTATTGTGCCAGCAAGGCCGGGCTGGACAGCCTCACCCTGTCCTTCGCCGCACGCTTTGCACCTGCTATCAAGGTCAACGGCATCGCTCCGGCCCTGCTGATGTTCAATCCGGACGACGACGCCGAATACCGAACCAGGGCCCTGAACAAATCAGCACTGGGCTTCGAGCCCGGTCCCCATGTGATCTATCAGAGCCTGCGCTACCTGCTGGACACCCCCTACATCACCGGCACCACCCTGACCGTGAACGGCGGCCGCCATCTCAAGTGAGGCGCCGCGAGGACAATGACGATGAACCCATTACTGCCCAACCATTACCGCGAAATCCTTCTCGGTATCGGTGAGAATCCCGAACGCGAAGGCTTGCTGGATACCCCCAAGCGCGCAGCCAAGGCCATGCAGTACCTGTGCAACGGCTACGACAAGACCCTTGAAGAAGTGGTCAACGGCGCGCTGTTCAGCTCCGACAGCGACGAGATGGTGATCGTCAAGGACGTCGAGCTCTACTCGTTGTGCGAACACCACCTGCTGCCCTTCATTGGCAAGGCACATGTGGCGTACATTCCCACCGGCAAGGTGCTGGGCCTGTCGAAGATCGCTCGCATCGTCGACATGTACGCCCGCCGCCTGCAGATTCAGGAAAACCTCACCCGGCAGATCGCCAGCGCCATCGAAGAAGTCACCCAGGCCGCTGGCGTGGCCGTGGTGATCGAGGCCCAGCACATGTGCATGATGATGCGCGGCGTGGAGAAACAGAACTCGGTGATGAGCACCTCGGTAATGCTCGGCGCTTTCCGTGAGTCCTACAATACCCGCCACGAATTCCTGCAACTGATCGGACGGAGCAAGTAACGATGCCCAGACTGGAACCCGGCATGGCGCGCATCCGCGTCAAGGATCTGCGCCTGCGCACTTTCATCGGTATCAAGGAAGAAGAGATCAACAACAAGCAGGACGTGCTGATCAACCTGACCATCCTTTATCCGGCCGTCGATGCGGTGCGTGACAACGACATCGATCACGCCCTCAACTACCGCACCATCACCAAGGCCATCATCGGCCATGTCGAAGGCAATCGCTTCGCCCTGCTGGAGCGCCTGACCCAGGAAATTCTCGACCTGGTCATGGCTCACGAAGCGGTGCGCTACGCTGAAGTGGAGGTCGACAAACCCCATGCCCTGCGTTTTGCCGAGTCGGTATCCATTACCCTCGCCGGCCACCGCTGATCTACTGGAACCGCAAGGCGGCCCGGTTGCCGACCCGCCCGCCGGCTTTTATCATCGCCGCCATTCCCTCCAGAGAGAATCGCCATGACCGATCAAGAACGCCTCGAACTGGAAGCCGCCGCCTATCGCCGCCTGGTTCAGCACCTGCGCGAACGGCCGGACGTACAGAACATCGACCTGATGAACCTTGCCGGCTTCTGCCGTAACTGTCTGTCCAAGTGGTACAAGGCCGCCGCCGACGACCTCAACATCGCCGTCACACCGGATCAGGCCCGCGAAGAGGTGTATGGCATGCCCTACGCCGAGTGGAAGGCCAAGTACCAGACCGAGGCCAGCGCTGAACAGCAGGCTGCCTTCAACACCAAGAACCCCAAAGGAACAGCATGAGCCACCTGAACGACTTCCGCGCCCGCCTCAGCGGCGAGCACTTCGCCTTTGCCGAGACACTGGCCTTTATCGCCGAACATTACGGCTATCAGCCCAGCGCCTTCCGCAACGGCGAAGTCAGCAACGCCGCCGGGCAGAACGAAGGTTCGTGCAAAACCCTGGGCCTGGCCTTACTCGAAGGCCTGAGCGATCAGGAGGCCTTGCAGTGCTTTGGCGAACATTACCGCAGCGTGCTGGCCACCCCCGAGGGCAGCGACCACGCCAATATCCGCGCCCTGATAAGCACCGGCCTGGCAGGCGTCAATTTCGAACAGCAACCACTGTCCCGCAAGGCCTGAGCCTCCCCGCACCGAAGGCTGGGTGAGAGCCTGGCTCGGTGCGAACTCCAGCTTACCCACCCTCCCTCGCCTCCCCTGCATCCCCTCCGCCCAACGATTATCACGCCCGCGCATCGACCGCCCTGGAGCAGAATCGCTATGGGGATAAAGGTGGCGAGTCGTGTGGATGTTGCTGGAGAAATCGCACACCGGAGCACTTGCGAGTGCAGGACTCCGGCGCGGATTGGGATGCTTGCCGTTACAGCAACTGACGGCCTTTGTTGGCCGCGATGCGCATGCGCAGGGCGTTGAGCTTGATGAAGCCCGCTGCGTCCTGCTGGTTGTAGGCACCGCCGTCCTCTTCGAAGGTGGCGATGTTGGCATCGAACAGCGAGTCATCCGACTTGCGGCCAACGACGATGACGTTGCCTTTATACAGTTTCAGACGTACCACACCGTTCACGTTGGCCTGGGATGCGTCGATCATCTGTTGCAGCATCAGACGCTCCGGGCTCCACCAGAAACCGTTGTAGATCAGGCTGGCGTACTTCGGCATCAGCTCGTCTTTCAGGTGCGCGACTTCACGGTCGAGGGTGATCGACTCGATGGCGCGGTGGCCCTTGAGCATGATGGTGCCGCCGGGGGTTTCGTAGCAGCCACGGGACTTCATGCCGACGAAACGGTTCTCGACGATGTCCAGACGACCGATGCCGTTCTCGCCACCGATACGGTTCAGTTCAGCCAGTACGGTAGCCGGGCTCAGCGCCTTGCCATCGATGGCGACGATGTCACCGGCCTGGTAGGTCAGCTCGATGTAGGTCGGAGTATCCGGAGCCGCTTCAGGCGACTTGGTCCAACGCCACATGTCTTCTTCATGCTCGGTCCAGGTGTCTTCCAGCACGCCGCCTTCGTAGGAGATGTGCAGCAGGTTGGCATCCATGGAGTACGGCGACTTCTTCTTGCCGTGACGCTCGATCGGGATCGCATGCTTCTCGGCGTAATCCATCAGCTTCTCGCGGGACAGCAGATCCCACTCGCGCCACGGCGCGATCACCTTCACACCGGGCTTGAGCGCATAGGCGCCGAGTTCGAAGCGAACCTGGTCGTTGCCCTTGCCGGTAGCGCCGTGGGAGATGGCGTCGGCGCCAGTCTCGTTGGCGATCTCGATCAGGCGCTTGGCGATCAGCGGACGGGCGATGGAAGTACCCAGCAGGTACTCACCTTCGTAAACGGTGTTGGCGCGGAACATCGGGTAGACGAAATCGCGGACGAACTCTTCGCGCAGGTCATCGATGTAGATTTCCTTGACGCCCATGGCCTGGGCCTTGGCGCGGGCCGGCTCGACCTCTTCGCCCTGACCGAGATCGGCGGTGAAGGTCACCACTTCACAGTTATAGGTATCTTGCAGCCACTTGAGGATCACCGAGGTGTCCAGGCCACCGGAATAGGCCAGAACTACCTTTTTGACGTCCGCCATGCCATCCACTCCACGGGTTGTTCGAAAACCCGTGATTCTACTGCCCATGGGCCACGATTTACAGGGGTGCGACAGGCGATGGCGTCAAGGCGACAGAATCAGGAGGTGGCCGCCGGCTCCGCAGTTACTGCAGGTGTCGCCTGCTCGGTGGGCTGCACGGGCGTTTCGGGCACTTTCTCCAGGCGTACCGAGACCCGTCGATTCTTGTTGCGATTGGCAGCCGTAGTGTTTGGCACCAGGGGATAACGCTCACCATGGAAGCGCATGACGATGCGTTCTTCCGGCACGCCCTGGGCCTTGAGGTACTCCATCACCGCCACAGCACGGCGGCGGGACAGGTCACGGTTGGTCAGACGGTTGCCGCTGCTGTCGGAGTGACCATCCAGCTCGATACGGTTGACTTCGGGGTCGGCCTTCATGAAATCGAGGATGATTTCCAGCTTGGCCTTGGCCATGGGGTCGAGCTCTACACCACCGCCCGGAAAGCCGATGTTGGACTGGCGCACCTGATCGAAGTTGACCGGCAGCAGCTTGGCCGTACAGTTCAGGTAATCGTCATAGGCCTTGCGGAAGCGCACCGGTAACAGCCGCACTTCGAGACTCTCACTGCCCATCGAGGTACGGTGGCGAACCAGCGGGCTACGCCCTTCCAGCAACCCGGCAAGCAGGCGCCCGGCCTGTTCCTGGCTGCTGTTGAACGGCATTTCGCCGTTACCGACGCTGACCACACCGAGGTTGATATCACCGCGCCCCGGCTGCCACGGCGCGGCCGCTGCCAGCAGGGTCGCCGAGCCGCTGCCTAGCCAACGCTCCCTCGCCTGCAAGCGGAATGTCGCCTGTTCGCCAGCGCGGCGCACGAACTCGCCCGAGCCGAAATCGGTGATCGGCTGCGTCAGGCGGCACTCGAACTGGTCGCCGGCTACCTGCCATTCGACCTTTTCCAGGCGAGTCTGGAAACTGATCGCGGCCGCAGGCAGACTCAAGCCTGCGCCGGCGAGCAATCCGACGATGAGGAAAAGAGGCTGACGCACAGCGAGCTCCACAAGAAAACACAACGTTCCCTGTGGGTATCGGTGATCACGGGAAAAACTTGAGCTACGCGATAGCCTATCTGCGGCGTGCCCCCGCCAACCTTTTCCGGTAGCATTCCGAGCATGTTTCGCCCCCGCCTGGAAGCCTCAATGACCGACCGCATCACCCTGCTGCGTCCTGACGACTGGCACATTCATCTGCGCGACGGCGCGGTACTGCCGCACACCGTCGCCGATGTCGCCCGTACCTTCGCCCGCGCGATCATCATGCCCAACCTGGTGCCGCCGGTGCGCAACGCCACCGAGGCTGATGGCTATCGCCAGCGCATCCTCGCCGCGCGGCCGGCCGACAGCCAGTTCGAACCGTTGATGGTGCTGTACCTCACCGACCGTACCACGGGTGAAGATATTCGCGCTGCCAAGGCCAGTGGCTTCGTCTACGCGGCCAAGATGTACCCGGCGGGTGCGACCACCAACTCCGATTCCGGCGTAACCAGCCTGGACAACATCACCGGCGCCCTGGAAGCACTGGCGGAAACCGGCATGCCGCTGCTGGTACATGGTGAGGTCACTCGCGCCGATGTCGACGTTTTCGATCGCGAGAAGGCGTTCATCGACGAACATATGCGCCGCCTGGTCGAGCGTTTCCCGACCCTGAAAGTGGTGTTCGAACATATCACCACCGGCGACGCTGCCCAGTTCGTCAGGGAGGCGCCCGCCAACGTCGGTGCCACCATCACCGTCCAGCACCTCTTGTACAACCGCAACCACATGCTGGTCGGCGGCATTCGTCCGCATTTCTATTGCCTGCCGATCCTCAAGCGCAACACGCACCAGGAAGCGCTGCTCGACGCGGCCACCAGCGGCAATCCGAAGTTCTTCCTGGGCACCGATTCCGCTCCCCATGCCCGCCATGCCAAGGAAAACGCCTGCGGCTGCGCCGGTTGCTACACCGCTTATGCGGCCATCGAGCTGTATGCCGAGGCCTTCGAACAGCGCGGCGCGCTGGACAAGCTGGAAGCCTTCGCCAGCCACTTCGGCCCGGATTTCTACGGTTTACCACGCAACACCGACACCATCACCCTGGTGCGTGAATCGTGGAACGCACCGGCCAGCCTGCCTTTCGGCGAGCAGACGGTAATCCCCTTGCGCGCAGGCGAATCGCTGCGCTGGCGCCTGCTGGAGGCTGGTCAATGAGCGAAGAACAGTACGAAGACGAACAGGAACAGCCGAGCAGCAGCGGCCCGCGCCATCCCATGGCAGCGCGCTTTCGTGGCTACCTGCCCGTGGTAGTGGATGTCGAGACCGGCGGTTTCAACAGCGCCACCGATGCCCTGCTGGAAATCGCAGCCACCACCATCGGCATGGACGAGAGCGGCTACCTGTACCCCGATCACACGCATTTCTTCCGTGTCGAGCCGTTCGCAGGCGCCAATATCGAACAGGCGGCGCTGGAGTTCACCGGCATCAAGCTCGATCACCCGCTGCGCATGGCGGTGAGCGAAGAGCATGCGCTGAACGAGATTTTCCGCGGCCTGCGCAAATCCCTGAAGGCCAATGGCTGCAAGCGCGCCATTCTGGTCGGCCACAACAGCAGCTTCGACCTGGGCTTTCTCAACGCCGCGGTCGCTCGCTGTGACCTCAAGCGCAATCCCTTCCACCCCTTCTCCAGCTTTGACACCGCCAGCCTCGCCGGCCTCGCCTACGGGCAGACCGTGCTGGCCAAGGCGTGCCAGGCCGCCGGCATCGAGTTCGACGGCCGTGAAGCCCACTCCGCCCGCTATGACACCGAGAAGACCGCCGAGCTGTTTTGCGGCATCGTCAATCGCTGGAAGGAAATGGGCGGCTGGGAAGACTTCGACGAGTGAGTGCCATGAAAAAATATCAGATCTTCATCGATGGACAGGCCGGCACCACGGGCCTGCAGATTCGCCAGCGGCTGGCCAGCCATCCGCAGATCGAAGTGGTCACCATCGACCACGACAAACGCCGCGACGCAGACGCCAAGCTCGAACTGATGCGCTCGGTAGACGTCACCGTGCTGTGCCTGCCGGACGATGCCGCCAAGGAAACCGCCATTCAAGCCCGCGAAGTCGGCTGCCGGGTGCTGGACGCCAGCTCAGCGCACCGTACCGCCAATGACTGGGTATTCGGTATGGCCGAGCTGGCCAAGGGCCAACGCGAAGCCATTGCCAAGGCCAGCGCCGTGAGCAACCCGGGCTGCTATGCCACCGGTGCCATCCTGTTGCTACGCCCGCTGATCGACGCCGGTCTGCTGAGCTCGGATCGCGAGCTATGCATCAACGCCGTATCCGGCTACACCGGTGGCGGTACCAAGATGGTCGAGCGCTACCAGCAGGACGACGCGCCGGTCTACGCCGCTTATGGCCTGGGTTTCGATCACAAGCACATCCCGGAAATCCAGCACTGGAGTGGCCTGCAGGCACGCCCCATCTTCCAGCCAGCGGTCGGCAGCTACGACCAGGGCATGCTGGTGATGATCCCCCTGCAAGGCGCCAACGGCGTCGAGCTGCAAAAAGCCCTGAGCGATTACTACCAGGGTCAGGGTGAGCAGTTCGTGCAGGTTCTGCCCTACAACGAGATCCCTGCCGACTCGGCGCCGTTCATCACCCCCCACGGCCTGAACGGCAGCAATCGCGCCGAGCTGCAGGTGTACGGTGCGAGCAGCGGCAAACAGGCCCTGCTGGTAGCCAAGCTCGATAACCTCGGCAAAGGCGCTTCGGGTGCCGCGGTGCAGAACCTCAATATCATGCTCGGCCTGGATGAAGGGCTGTGCACGCAGATTGACTGAGCCCTGCCCTGTGAATAAAAACCGGCTCGCGAGCCGGTTTTTTATGGCCTGCCATCCCTGGCGGCCACCCTTCAGGCCGTCGCAAGCGACGTTAAAAATGGCTCCCGACCATTTTTTACTGAGGTACGATCTGCGAGAAAGCGCTACCGAGCACTAGTGCTGCAGCATCTCGAACGAGCTGACCGATCAGGCAGATTACCGCTCATCCAAAGTTGCGATTTTCCGCCAATCAAGACCCAATTTATCTTTGACACGCATTCTCATTAACATTAGTATCCTTCGCCATCAGTCTCAGCCAAGCGACGGGCCAAGCCATGTACGTCTGCCTTTGCGAAGGTGTCACCGACGGTCAGATCCGCGAAGCAATCTATGAAGGTTGCTGCAGCTACCGTGAAGTTCGTGAAACCCTGAGTGTTGCCAGCCAATGCGGTAAATGCGCATGCCTGGCCAAGCAGGTGGTTCGCCAAACGCTGGGCGAAATGCAACAAAGTCAGGCAGTAATGGCCTACCCAGGAAATTTTGTCGCAGCCTGAATATCGCATTTTTTAAAGAACCGGATCTCGCATCCGGTTTTTTTATGCCTGAAATTCAATGAGTTAGCGCCAAGACGCACAACTTAAACACTCTCATTTATATTTATTTTTACTTATATTTCAATAACTTACGTTTGACAGTCTTATTTTGCAAGCCCAGAATTCCCTATCGGTTACTCAATTCCAGGCAAGGTGGGCAGCACACATGAAAGGCGACAAGAAAGTCATCCAGCATTTGAACAAGATCCTCGGCAACGAGCTGGTCGCGATCAATCAATACTTCTTGCACGCCCGCATGTACGAGGATTGGGGCCTGACCAAACTGGGCAAGCACGAGTACCACGAGTCCATCGACGAGATGAAGCACGCGGACAAACTCATCAAGCGCATCCTGTTCCTTGAAGGCCTGCCCAACCTGCAAGACCTGGGCAAGATTCTGATCGGCGAGAACACGCAGGAAATGCTCGAATGCGACCTGAAGATCGAACACAAGGCGCACATCGACCTGAAGGAAGCCATCGCCTACTGCGAGAGCGTTGGCGACTATGCCAGCCGCGAACTGCTCGAAGACATCCTCGAATCCGAGGAAGAACACATCGACTGGCTGGAAACCCAGCTCAGTCTGATCCAGGCCGTCGGCCTGCAGAACTACCTGCAGTCGCAGATGGAAGAATAAAGATCAGCAGCAGACAAGAACGGGAGCCAAGCAGAGCGTGTGAAAACCCGCTGATGTAGGTATTGGCACCCGGCAAACGCCCTGACATCGTTCGGGGCGTTTTCTTTTGTGCGATTCAGAAGGTCACCACCGGACTTTTCAGGCGAGCAGCTCGAT
>NZ_QJUI01000036.1 GCF_004327285.1 Phytopseudomonas daroniae | reverse complement strand
AAAGGCCGCAGGCAGGCAGGGAGCGAGCGTGTGCGGGCAAGCTACAGGTCGCACGCCGGAGTCGGCTTGCCGGCGAGGCTCTTGAACCGCGGCTCGCCGGCAAGGCTAGGCGCCCCCGCAGCTCCTAACCCAGGCTACGGAAGAAGCAACCGTACGGCCTTAGCGTGGTGGTGGGCTCGTGGTGGAAGGGTGGAAGGGTGGAGCGTCTTCCACCCTACGGATGCCCTGGGATGGCTCTGTAGCCTGGGTTAGCCGAAGGCGTAACCCGGGGCAGCAGATCCGTCCACGCGCTGAGTGCAACGATGCCTTGTAATTTCCAGGCTCAACAACGACGAAGCCCGCATATAGCGGGCTTCGTCGTTTGGTGGTTTGATCAGTTACTGCAGCTGTTCCTTGACCGCAGCGATGCTGCGCCCAGCCTGGTTGAGCCAGGACAGGTCACTGCCCATAAGCAACATGTCGCTGCCCATCTCGATCAGGCGCTTTGCGGTTTCGCCGTCGGCCGGGAAGCAAGGCACCATGACCTGGATCGAGCGTGCGTGGCATTTCTCGATCAGCAGCTCCAGGCGTTGCAGCACTTCGGGATTGCCAAGGCGATAGTCGACTGGCAAATGGCGCGACAGCGAGTAGTCGGCCGGGCCGAAGTGCACAGCGTCGATGCCTTCAACGTCGAGGATCTCGTCGATGTTGTCGAAGAACTCGTAGCTCTCCGCCATCGGTACGATTACCGTGCGATCGTTCTCCGCCTTTGTATAATTACCCCAGTCGAAGTTCGGCCCCGCGTAGTTGGCTGAGCGTACCGAGCTGTCTCCACCGCGGCGGCCCATGGGCGGGAATTTGCTGTAGCGGATGATGGTGCGCATCTGCTCGGCATCGTGAACCTGCGGAATGATCACCCCCGATGCGCCCATTTCCAGCGCCTTGCGAATGTCCCACTCAAGGGTGCCGCGTACGCGCACCAGACTATGGATGCCGGAGCACTTGGCCGCCAGGATGAGCTTTTCCATGTCGCGGTCGACACCCAGCGAGGTGTGCTCTGCATCGATGAAAACGAAATCCAGACCCCAGTTTCCCGCGACCTCGATGGCCATCGACGAAGTGCCGTAGATGTTCATGCCATAGGTGTGCGAGCGGGCCATCAACTGTTTGAGCGTGCTGGTCATCAGGTCACCTCAGATGCGGTAGGTATCGGGCAGGCGATCGCGGAAAGGATGCACTTCGAACACGCCGGGTTCACGGATCAGCGACTTGTTGCGGGCCTTCTCCACATCGATCTCGACGGTGAATGCACCATCTTCCGCACCAGCACGTACCAGCGTCTTGCCGGACGGCTCGATGATGTGGCTCATGCCGATGAATTGCATGCCGCCGTCCATGTCGTTACGGTTCGGGGCCACGAAGTAGACGATGTTCTCGGCTGCCCGCACGGTGCTGAAGATGTCCGGCAGCATGCGCGCCTGCTCTGGCCAGGCAGCCGGCAGCACGACGATGTCGGCGCCTTCCAGGGCCAGGGTACGCACCACTTCCGGAAAGCGGATCTCATAACAGATGGCTATGCCGATACGACCGATCTCGGTATCGAATACCGGCGGCGTCCACTCTTCCGGCGTGTCGGTGAAACGGTCACCGATCATGAACGGCAGGTGGCGCTTGCGGTGCAGACCGACGATGCCTTCAGGGCCGATCAGCGCTGCAGTGTTGAAGATGGCGTCAGGGCGGCGCTCGTAGAAGCCGGCGATGATATAGATGCCCGTCTCCGCGCTCACGGCCAGCAAAGGGGCCAGCGCCTCGACCTCGATAGCGCCACGTTCCAGATCGTCACGGCTGTCGAAAGAGCCGCCGGTGAGCAGGCATTCTGGAAAAGCGATCAGGCGCGAACCTTCGCGGGCTGTCTGGCGCGAGACTTCGGCGACTTTCTCGATGGTCTGGGTCGGGTTGCCGGGAATGGGGTGTATCTGCGCAACCGAAATTTTCATGGGTTTCCTCTTTTACTGGCAGAGCGCGCCCGAGTGGCCTGGCGCGCTTGTTCGTGCAGCGACGCTGCGGTGCTTATGGCTGGGGGATGTCCATGGCTTCGTAAACTTTCTTCACGAGCTCCGGGTTGATCTTGGCAGCGTACTTTTCGATGACCGGACGGATTTTTTCCTGAATGCGGGCGACTTCTTCATCCGGCACTTCGTTGACCTGCATACCTGAGGCTTCCAGCTCAGCGATGGCCTTGCTGTCGGCTTCGCGGGAGATCTGCCGCTGCTCGAGGCGCACCTCCATGGCCACGTCGCTGAGCAGTTTCTTCTCGTCGTCGTTGAGCTTGTCCCAGAAGGTTTTGCCGATCAGGACGATCTGCGGGTTGTAGTTGTGATGCGTGAGGCTCAGGTACTTCTGCACCTCGTTGAACTTGGAAGCGAGGATCAGCGCCGCCGGGTTTTCCTGGCCGTCGACCGTGCCGGTCTCCAGCGCCGTGTGCACTTCGGTGAACGGCAGAGGTGTCGGATTGGCGCCGAGGGCCGACCACGCATCGAGGAACAGCGGCGATTGCTGAGCGCGGATCTTCAGGCCGGCGATGTCTTCGAGCTTCTCAACCGGGCGTTTGTTGTTGGTCAGGTTGCGCACCCCCAGCTCCCAGAACGCCAGGCCGACCAGGTTCTGCTGCGGCAGTTGGTCGGTGAGCATCTTGCCGATTTCACCATCGAGCATGGCGTCGACCTTGGCGGTGTCGGTGTACAGGAATGGGAAGTCGAGGATGCCGAAGTCGGTGACGTGGTTGAGCATCAGCCCGGCGTTCCAGGTCATCATCTCGATGACCCCACCCTGCAGCGACGACAGCACCTGCACGTCGCCACCCAGCACGCCGTTGGGGAAGGTGCGTACCTTGATCTTGCTGCCACTACGCTCGCTGACTTTTTTGGCGAACAGATCCATGCCGATGGCCGGCGGCGTGCCTTTCGGGCTGGTGGCGGCGAATTTGATGGTGTGCGAGTTGTACTCGGCGGCGAAGCTCAGGCTGCTGGCCAGCAGCAATGCAGCGAGTGCGGTCAGTTGCTTTTTCATGGTGGAGTCCTTTTTTGTTGGCTGTTGTTATTTGGCGAACCATTGCGCGGGGACTGTGACCAGATCGGGGAAGGCCACGAGCAGGAACAGCACGATGACTTCGGCGATCAGGAACGGGAAGGTGCCCTTGAGCAGCGCTTCGTAGCGCATTCGTCCGATGCCGCAGACGACGTTGAGCACCGTACCCACGGGCGGGGTAATAAGGCCGATGGAGCAATTGATCATGAACAGCACGCCGAAATAGATCGGGTCGATGCCCGCCGCCGTCACCACCGGCACCAGGATCGGTGCGAGCAGCAATACGGTGGGGGTCAGATCCATGACCATGGAGATCACCAGGATCAGCAGCATCAGCACCAGGATCAGCAGTTTCGGGTTGTCCATCACCGGCGCGATCAGGTCGATGATCTGGCCGGGAATGTCGGCAATGGTGATCATCCAGGCCGGGATCGACGCCGCGGCGACCAGGAACATCACTGCTGCGGTGGTCTTGCCGGCACGCAACAACAGCTCGCTTAGATCCTTCAGGTTCAGTTCGCGGTACACCAGTGCGGAAACCAGCAGGGCATAGACGCTGGCCACGGCGCCCGCTTCGGTCGGCGTCACCACGCCGAAGCGCAGGCCGACGACGATGATCACCGGCAGCATCAGCGCCCAGATGCTGTCGACAAAGGCCTTGGCGCGCTCCTTACCGGATGCCTTGGGGCTCAATTTCACGTCGGTGTCGCGGCGCGATACCAGCCACCAGGCCACGCACAGCGCCAGGGCGATCATCAGCCCTGGAGCGATGCCGGCGAGGAACAGCTTGGTGATCGACAGGCCGGAAGCCACGCCCAGCACCACGAAGCCGATGCTCGGCGGGATGATCGAGCCGAGCACCGAGACCGAGGCGATCAGGCCACCGGAGCGGTTCTTGTTGTAGCCGGCGATGACCATCATCGGCAGCAGCAGCGCGGTCAGCGAAGCTGCGTCGGCCAGTGCCGAGCCGGACAGGCTGGACAGCAGCACGCCCGCGAAGATAGTCACGTAACCGAGGCCGCCACGCAGGTGGCCAACCATGGCGATGGCCAGGTTAATGATGCGTTTGGACAGCCCGCCGCTGTTCATCACCTCACCGGCGATGATGAACAGCGGAATGGCCAGCAGAGGGAAGCTGCCGGCGGAGTTGATGATGTTCTGCGCGATGATCTGGCCATCGAACAGCCCCAGCAGCCACATCAGTGCAACGCCACAGAGAATCAGGGCGTAGGCGATGGGTGCGCCGATGAGGATGGCGGCCATCAGCACGCCGACGAAGACGGTGAGGGCCATTACTTCAGTACCCCAGGTTGGGTGGTGGGTGCGACGTGGATGTCGGGTTCGGCGGTCTGTGGGTTGTAGCTACCCGCCGGTTTTCTCAGGTTGTCGATCATCTGCAGGGTGATCAGCGCTGCGCTGAGCACCGAGAACACCAGCCCTGCACCATAGAACAGCGCCATGGACACGCCAGTCGATGGCGCCCCGACATGCAGGTTGATCAGCGTCTGCTTCCAGCTGCCCTCCAGGAATAGCCAGGTGACGTAGAGCATCAGTACCTGGGTGAGCAGCAGCAGGTATTTGCCGACGGTTGGCGATACGCGACTGGTCACGATGTCGACGCCGATATGGCCGTTCTCGTGGAGCATCAGCTGGGCCCCGGCGAACACCAGCCAGACGAATGCCAGCCGCGAGATCTCCTCGCTGAAGAACAGTCCGGAGTTGAAGCCGTAGCGCAGTACGACGTTGAAGAAGATCAACAGGGTGATACAGACCAGGCTGGAAACGATCAGTACTTTCAGCGCGGCGAAGTAGATAGTCAGAATGCTTTTCACGGTGCTCTCTCCAGTAAATGGGCAGATGAGCGAAGTAAGGAAGTTGCTTGGTAATTGTTTTCGGCACTCGTGGAAGTGTCCGGCACGGCAGCGTTGGCCGTGGTGGAATAGGCGGGCATGTATCACCTTTTTGTTATTAGTCGTATGTTGTCATACGCGGTGGTTGATTCTTTTCTGATTGCCCTCGAGTGTCAACGGAACTGCCGAAAGAGTCGGATTCAATGTTTTTATTAGGCTGATAAAAACGGCAGATGCCTGTGCTTTTTGCACTTCAATAGCGCGCACGCACCAATAAAAATCGCGATTTTACGCATTATTATCTTGCAACTATCAGCAGCATATAAACGGACAGGCAGCCGAGCGCCGCCGCGGGCCAAGCGGCTTGTGGTGCCTGCGCTGCGGCGTCCGGCAGAATTTCTGCTCGGCGCCGTCAGATGAAGTGGTGAACATTGCAAATTCTTTTGCGCAGTGTTTTATCTGGTCTGCATATTTAATTAATTTTGATCGTTCCAATGTGCAGGGTACGCATCGATAACATCATGCGAATTGTGGAAGCCAAAGTGCAAGTTGCGGAAACAGGATCAATAGCGCGATAAGCAAGAGCAGAACCAGGCAGAACGGCAGCGCCCCATAGATGACATCCATGAAGTTGCCTTTATTGCGAATACTCTGCACCACGAACAGATTCATGCCGAACGGCGGTGTTATCTGCCCCATCTCGCAGAGCACGATCAGGATCACCCCGAACCACAACGGGTCGAAACCCAGCGCCACGACCACCGGCACCACCAGCGGCGCGGTGGTGATCAGCATCGCCAGGGTGTCCATGAAGCAGCCGAGGACGATGTAGAACAGGATGATCGCCAGCAGCGTGGCCATCGGTGACATATCCAGGTCGGTGACGAAGCTGACCAGCGTGGGCGTCAGGCCGATGGCCGACAGCACGAAGTTGAGGAAGAACGCCGACAGGGTGATGAAGATGATCATTCCGCTGGTGCGCATGGTGGATTCGAACGCCTGGCCCAGGTTCTGCCAGGTGAAGTTACGGCGCCACAGGCCGAGGCCGAACGCTGCCAGCACACCGAGTGCCGCTGACTCACTGGCGGTGGCGAAACCGCTGTAGATGGCGCCGACCACCAGCACGAAGATCGCCAGCGGCGGCAGCAGGTCGGGAATGCTCGCCAGGCGTTCGGCCCAGGTGGCGTGCTGTCGGGTGCCGCCGAGCTTCGGCCAGATCATGCAGGTGATCACGATCATCGCCACGAACATCACGCAGAGCAGCAGGCCGGGGATGGTCGCTGCCAGATAGAGCTTGGGTACTGAGATATTGGCGATCAAGGCGAACAGGATCATGTTGATCGAGGGCGGAATCAGGATACCCAGGGTGCCGCCCGCCGCGATCGAGCCGAGGAACAGCGGTGCCGGGTAGCCTTTGCGTTCCTGTTCCGGCAGGGCGATGGTCGAAATGGTCGCCGCCGTGGCCACGCTGGAGCCGCTGGTGGCGGAGAACAGCGCCGAGGCACCGATATTCGAGTTCATCAGGCCGCCTGGCAGCCACGACAGCCACTTGTCGGCAGCGCTGTACATGCGCCCGGCCACGCCCGAGCAGACCAGCAACTCGCCCATCAGGATGTATAGCGGAATGGCCACCAGCAGGAATTCGGCGCCGGTGCTCCAGGCGATTTCGCCCATGGCGTTGCTCAGTGGCAGCGCCGAGAACAGCTCGGCCAGCGACATGCCCAGCAGGCCAACGCTGACCGCTGCGGCCACGCTCAGGCCGAGCAGGCCCAGCAGTACGACAAGCGTAAAAACCAACATCTAGCGGCCCTCCCTGGTGATGTCGTGAGGATGGCCGGAGTGCGATTCTTCTTCGATCTCCTCCTCGACGGAGTTGATGCCGATCAGTGCGTTGGCCGCCGCCCAGCGTTGCTGACGCAGCTGAATCACGCTGTTGTAGGCCAGCACCAGAATGGTGGTGGCGAAGAACAGGTACCCGGCGAACCACAGTGACTGGGGAATCCACTGCGGCACCTGCAGCGGCGTGGTGGAAATCGAGCGATAGGCGATGGAATCCCACAGCACCCCGCCGACATGGAACAGCAGCGTGCCGACGAACAGCGCCATGCCGGCCAGTGCCAGCAGATCGAGGCCGACCTTGGGCTTGAGCGACAGGCGCGAGTAGATGATGTCCACGCGCAGGTGGGAACGCTTGAGCAGCGCGATGGGGAACGCCCAGGCGCTGACGATGGCCAGTACGTAACCAGCGATCTCGTCGGCGCCGCCCATGGAAAAGCCGAACAGGCGGCGCAGCAGCAGGTCGATGCTGATCATCAGGGCCGAGCCCATCAGCGCGATGCCGCCCACCCAGGCACTGACCTTGGCGATGCGATTGATGAGCCGCAGGCTCGAAGTATTGGTTCGTTGCATGAGCAGGTTTCTCCGCGAACGGTTGGAGGTCAGCGCGGCAAGCGCTGCATCGGGCGAGGCCTTCGCTGTGCTCAGGGATCTTTCAGGCTGATGCCAATCGCCTTGCCCGCCGTGGCATTCCACTGCTGCACGCAGTCGGCGCCGCACCGCGTGCCCCAGTCATTGGCGATGCGCAGCACCACGGCGCGCAGTTTGGCGCGCTCCTCGTCGCTGGGCGCATTGGCCTGCATGTCGGCAGGGTGGTGAATCTGGCAGTCGGCCGCACCGGTGTTGCAGGCCAGCGCATAGCGGTTCTCCCTGGCGGTTTCCGTCCACAGGGCATCCTCCAGCACCTGAGCCTGGGTCTGCAGCAGTTGCTGCACGTGAGGGGAGAGCTGTTGCCAGCGCTGCAGGCCCATGGCGTAGAAGCCGATCGACCAGTCCACCGGCAGGTCGTAGACATGGCTCGCCACGTCGTACCACTTGGCGGCATTGCCCGAGCCCATGCCGGTTACCGCGCAGTCGATGACGCCGGTCTGCATGGCCGTGACCACCTCGGCAAAGGGCAGCGTGACCGGCGAGCCGCCGAGTGCGCCGACCATGTCGGCCATGTTGCGGCCTCGTACCCGGACTTTGCGGCCCTTGAGATCGTCCAGGCTATTCACGGCATCGCGGCAGAAGAACACCTGCGCGGTATAGGGCACGGTCGCCAGCAGCTTGGCGCCGTGGCGTTCGGCCATGCGTGCCTCCAGCACCGGCTTGTAGGCATTGGCGATCTTGCGCGAGGTGTCGATGTCGGCCGCCATGCCGGGCAGGTCGATGCCCTCGAAGGCCGCATCGTCGCCCGCCACGAAGGCGAACACACCCATGCCGATCTCGACCGCGCCGGAGCGCAGCACGCGAACCATCTCCGGCCCCTTGAGGCCACTTTCCGACAGGCCCATCAGGCGTGCAGTGACCTTGCCGCCCGAACTGGCGGGCAGGGTTTCATTCCAGAACGGGCGCTCGACGGCGCGAAAGGTGTAGTTGTGGCTACCGCCACCGACCACATTGAAATGGATGGACGACGCATCGTCCGCGAGCGCGCTGGCGCCAATCGAGCAGCCCAGCGCAGCCAGGATCACCCTGGGGAGCGAGTACAGTTTCATGGTAGTCCTGTTGTTCTTTTGGGGGAGCTACGGGGCAGAAACCTGATGAAAGTGCAGCGGGTCAGTATTGGTATTGTCGTGGTGCCTGACCTTGCGCGCAGTGATGCCGGTCTATCGGTGGAACTGCGGTATCAGCGTGCTTTGCCGATGGCCGCGTCGATCAGCGGGCGCGAGCCCACCACGTCGGGAAACTTCTCACCCTGAGCCAGGTGCGCCAGGGTGTGCTTCTCGTTTTCCTGGAACTCGATGGCACGGCGGGCGAGGGTCAGTGCCTGGGCGGGCGGCAGAATGACGATGCCGTTCTCGTCGGCGATCACCGCATCACCCGGCCGAACTACGACGCCACCACACTGCACCGCGGTACAGAATTCGCCTTCCTCGCCTTTCACCCGCGTGGTGATGGCGCTGGCGCCCCATGACCAGACCGGTACGCCATGCTGACGAATCTCGCCCAGGTCGGTGACGTAACCGTCGATGACGATCCCGGCGATGCCCGCCTGCTTGGCGGCATAGGCCATGGCGCCACCCATGGCAGCGGTCACGCTCTCGCCGCAGCGGTCGACGACCAGAAAATCACCAGGCCTCGCGCAACCCATCGCGTAATGTAAGATCCCGCCGTCGGCGCCCGGCATTTTCACCGTGACCGCCGTACCGACGATGCGTACATTTTCGAAGTGCGCTCTTATTTTCGGGTTCAATATGCCGGTAGTAATGAAATGCCCGATAGTGGCAGGCTCGGCTCGTAAAAGAACGGAAAGTTCTTCTGGATTAATCGCGTCGGGGAGTGCTTCGATAATATACATGCGCTATTTAATTATTCGTTTTGGGCAAGAGATTTAACTCGATCCTAACAGGCATGTTTTTGTGGCGATAATAAAAATCAGCGAACAGAGAAGGGGAAGATTTTTATCATGCGAATTACCCTGATGCAGATCGAGGCCTTCTACTGGACTGCCCGATTGGGCGGTGTACATGCTGCATCACGCCATCTTCACCTCACTCAGCCGGCCATTTCCTCGCGGATTCGGGAGATGGAATCGCTGCTCAGCGTGAAGCTGTTCGACCGTAGCAAGCAGCGTATGACGCTCACCGCCGATGGCCATATCGCCTTGCGCCACGCCGAACTGGCGCTCAACAGCAGCGTGAAGCTCGAGCAGTTCGCCGCCAAGCAGAAGCAGCACCGCAGGCTGCGCCTCGGCGCCGACGAATGCTCGGCGATGGTCGGCCTGACCGCCGTGATCGCCGAGATCAAGGCGCACTTTCCCGAGATCACCCTGGAAATCACCATTGACGTCGGCGCGGTGCTCAACCGCAAGCTCAACGACCATGAGCTCGACCTGGCGCTGCTCACCAACCCCGCCACCCGTGAGGACGTCACCGATATCTTCATCGGCTGGATGACCTTCCAGTGGGTCGCCTCGCCACAACTGGGCATCGACGCCGATCCCTTCCTGCCGGAGCACGCCGCCGGCCACCCCATCGTCAGCCACTCCGCCCCCTCGACCCTGTATTCAGTCGTCGAAAACTGGCTGAAAGGCGGCAATGCACCCTCGGAAGCCTTTCACTCCAGCAACTCGCTGAGCTTCATGGCCAAGCTGGTCTCGGCCGGCCACGCCATCGGCATCCTACCCGTGCCGTTGATCCGCGAAATGCTCGCCCTGAACCTGCTGAAAACCCTGCCCTGCGACCCACCTATCCCGCCGGCCCGATTCTGTCTTTCCTATATGACGGAAATGCCCGATATGCAGATCGATGCGCTGGTCGCGATTACCCGTGAGACGTTATTGCGGCAGAAGTTTCTGGAGGGGGCAGATGCTATTGATGTGGATTGAAATGCCGCATGACGATAAACACGTTACTGTTTTGGAAAATTTACCTACCGTGCATTTCCGATAACTATATAGAAGATAATGGGCTGGGCAGAAACTGTTGATTTCGATAAGTGCTTTTGTCGGTAGGTGAGTGCGAAATCTAATCTTGCAGACGCTGTTATTTCCGGTTTTTGGGATTAGCTGCCTATACGGCAGCTCAGAAAGTAGTGATGCCAGCAGAGGGCATCGACGGTGTCTTCTCTGCCGCAACAGACAACTCAGAAAACGGACAGCGCGAGTCGGGTGGTAAGTGAAGGTTTCAACGCCGTAGCTGTCGGTAATCCAAGCTTTCGGGGCTAAGCGGGTGACAGCTGGGGGATCTAAACGAAAAAGGCCCAGGTTTTCACCTGAGCCTTCTATCTTTGTCTGTCTGGCGCACCAGGCGGGATTCGAACCCACGACCCCTGCCTTCGGAGTCCTAAAAGTCGACGTTTAGAATCAATACGTTAGCGCTGATTAGCTGGAAAATCAAAGGGTTGCCGTAGCGGGTGTTAGCGTGTTTTCGCCCCGGTTAGCGGGGCGAGTGTGGCAAATTTGTGGCATCACTCGTTGCAAAAACCTGCTGCGTAATCACATCGTATTTGGCCGTCGAATTGCTTCACCGTCCAATCAATGGCATTCGTGCTGACCACCGTTTGCAAACGGATTGGCCAATATTCGCCGAGGCGGTGACTGGCAGAGAACGGTCCAAGCCCTCCGGTCGCGGCAAGCTGCAATCGGTCCGACGGCTCAGTACGGGGTGTCGTGGGAGCTGGAGACTAGATAGTTCCAGCTACACGACTATGCATTTTGACTAAATCGGCGACAGTCCCAAAACTTTTAGAAAGGCATTGTGAGTCTCAGCCGCTTTTGCAGCACGTTTTTCGATCTCCTTCAATTCCGTATTCACCGCCTGTAAATCAATTTCTTCCTCTGACGTGGCGGTGCTGACGTAACGGGAAATATTCAGGTTGAAACCATTCTTCTTGATCTCGTCCATCGACACTCGCCTGGAGTAGCGAACTTCTTCATTACGGAATTGGTAGGTGCTGACGATCTTGTCGATGTGTTCCGGCAACAGACGGTTTTGCCGTTTACCCTTTTCGAAATTGCCTTCAGAGCTGGCGTTAATAAACAGCACGTCATCCGGCTTTTTGCATCGCTTCAAAACAAGAATGCAGACAGGGATGCCAGTCGAAAAAAACAGGTTGGCCGGCAGTCCTATAACGGTGTCGATATGGCCGCCCTTGAGTAACTTGGTGCGGATGCGCTCTTCCGCACCGCCACGGAACAGCACGCCGTGGGGCAGGATAATCGCCATCACACCGCTGTCACTTAGGAAGTGAAAACCGTGCAGCAGAAAGGCGAAATCGGCTGCGGACTTTGGAGCAAGGCCATAATTTTTGAAACGAAAATTCTCGCCCAATGCTTCGTTGGGTTCCCAGCGATAGCTGAAGGGCGGATTGGCGACCACTGCGTCGAATTGCAGCTTTTTGGCCGGATTCATTTCATTGAGGATGTCCCAATCGTTGAGCAGAGAATCGCCGTGGTGTATCTCGAACTCGGTATCCTTCACCCCATGCAACAGCATGTTCATGCGCGCCAGGTTGTAGGTGGTTATGTTTTTTTCCTGCCCGTAAATCTTGCCGGCTGTACCGCCCTCTTTACGAAGCTGCTTGCGCACATTCAGCAGTAGCGAGCCGGAGCCACAGGCGAAGTCCAGCACCTTGTTCAGTTTTTTCTTTTTGCCGTTGGCCGGTTCTTGACTGTCCAGTGTGACGATTTCGGAAAGAATTGTGGAAACTTGCTGCGGGGTGTAGAACTCGCCTGCCTTTTTGCCGGAGCCTGCGGCAAATTCCCCGATAAGGTACTCATAAGCATCGCCCAGAATATCTGTGTCGGTACTGAATTTAGAAATGCCTTCGGCGATCTTCTGAATGATGGTGCAGAGCTTGGAATTACGATCTGCTGGTTTTTTGCCCAGCTTCTCGGAGTGCAGGTTTATTTCCGAAAACAGCCCTTGGAAGGTACTCTCAAATGATTTTTCCTCGATATATTTGAAACCCTTCCACAAGGTATCCAGCAGATCGGCATGGTGCGTACGCGCCATCTCAGCAACGCTGCTCCAGAGAAATTGCGGTTCGATCACATAATGCACCTTGAGGCGCATTTGCTTTTCAAAGTCTTCGGTATCTTCGGTGTACTTTTCGTACCAAATTGCCAGCGGTGCGCGCCTGTCTCCCGCTTGCGGTATGGGATAGTCTTTGCCCAGTTCCTTTTTTGCCGCCATCTCGTAGTTGTCAGAAAGGTAGCGCAAAAACAGGAACGACAGCATATAGTCGCGAAAGTCGTCAGCATTCATCGCCCCGCGCAACTGGTCGGCAATATCCCAGAGCGTTTTACCGAGCTGGTTAAGTTGTTCTTTGGTCATAGTGTTGCCACGGTTGTGGACCCACCGAGAATTTCCGGCAGATCGAATTTAAAATGATTGATGAAGCTGTTGAGAATCTGGCGGAAGAGAACTTGGTTGTCTTCACCCATTAGAGTTGGTTCGTGAATGGCGTATTTGCCGTGGCTGAGTAGGTTGAGGATACGGTTGAAAAGCGCCCTATTCTCGTCGTCATCGAGGGCCTTTAGGCAAAAAGAGATATCCGAATGACCAAAAAAGGCAGCGGTCTTCTCCATGATGCTTCGCAGCGCGTTGAAGTGGAACGTGTAGAGAGTGCCGGTGCCAGGCTCGGCTGCTTTTTGTAGTTCGACGAGCGAAGCAACATGGTGAAAGAAAGGCGTATCCTCAGTGGCGCGCAAGGTGTATCTACCCTCGCTGTTGGGACGATGTAGGAAGTAGCGCTTGTGTCTCACACTGGGTTCCCCTTCCTTCGACCTGCCGATCTCGTTGCACATGACATTGAAAAAGAGTGAGTGGTGGGAGGAAAAGATGACCCTAATGGGGGCAGAGACGTCATTCTCGTCTTTACGGTTGGTGGCACGGCGAAGGAGTATGGCGAGATCGCAGGCAACAGCGATGGCATTATTGTCGTCGAGGGAAGAAATCGGGTCGTCAATGTAAAGGTACTTCACCCACTGATAAGATTCGTGGCCGTCAAGAATGCGCTCACAAATGGCCATGAAGAGACACCAAATAAAGATTTTTTCCTCACCTCGGGATATTTTTATATTAGCCTCCCCCTCCTTGCTGAAACTTACAAAACTGGGTTTAGAAAAAGTCTCACCCCCTTGCTGAACTTCTTTGTATTCAATATCGAAATCGAAATCAGCATAGCACTTGAGGTATTCATCTATTGTTGGCTCAAGGCCTAAGTTGGTAAATCCATCAAAAAATCTTGAGTTGTAGTTTACTTTCAAGCCGCGAGTTGAGTCATTCTCGAGGTCGTTCTCCCATATAAACAAGTCTTCGGTAAAGGCGTTAAAATAAAGTGTATCGGCATTGCCATTATTTCTACGCTTGCCGCGATCTTTGAATGCCATGGAGAGTCGAGTTTTTCCGGTGCGGTTATAAGCATAAAGAAGAAGCAACTCCTTGTTGTTTAAGTCGTCGCGTAGCCGGGTAACTAGTTTGCTCAAATCCTGGTAGGTATGAAGTCCATTCATAAGTCGCTAAGCTCGGGATTAGGGAAGAGCTGCTGCATCAAACCTTTTTTATGAGCCTTAAGGCTGTCGAGTTTTTTGGATTGAGCGGTGATGAGTCCGTCGATGGAGATCAGGCAATTGGCAACTTTTTGTTGCTCATTAATGGATGGGGCTGGTATGCATAGTTCTTTAAAGTATGACAGTCCAATGGTTTTAATGGCGTTTCCAGCAGCAATCATTTCAAAAGTTGGCTTCAAAGTTTGCAAGACGTAGTACAGGAACCAGTTTGATAATTTGGATTCATCACAAGTCCAAGCAATAAAATGCTGGCTTACAGCCATTGCTGAGTGCAGTACAGCACTTTTCCCCACGCCAGCGTCACGGCTAAGAATTACAGTGCCCGCGGGATGAAGTACAGCGGATGAATTCTCAATCCCTTCCTTCGAAATCTCAATTTCGGTGCTATATATGTATCGATTATCAAGTCTTTTCGAATCGGCAAGCGACACCCATTTAATTCCGCCATTGTAATAGCTGGGCGTTTGTTTGTTTGGTGTATGTCCAGAGCCTCTTTTTGCTAACCCTTCGAGTTTCTGCAATTTCCACCCGCCTTTATCCCTAAACTCAGGAAAGCGGAGTTTAGGCACGGTTTCACCTACGGCGGGGAAAAGTTGCTGAACTAGCCCTTTTTTATGGGCCTTGAGGAATAAGAGTTTTTGGGATTGGGCGGTGATTAACTCATCGACGGAGGTGAGGCAGTCGGCGATTTTTTGCTGTTCACCTGTATCTTGATCTGGATAAGCGATTTTCCTTTCTTTAAGAGTAGAGAAATGTCTTTTATACTGCTCCATCACTAGCGGTCTGAACTGGAGGCTTTGATACAAGAACTCTGTTTGAATAGAGTTGTTCGGCTTAATTATCTTGATTCCATCTGCTCCTTGAGCAAATGGCTGGTTCGCCAGTTTTAGTATGCAAGTATGGTCGCCGAAAATAATAAGCGGCAATTGATCATCGATGATCGCGGCGGCATCATTTGTCCAGCCGCTAATATAGCTTTGAGATTGGTCAATAATAGGTATCAGGCCATTTGATAAATAATCAGTTGTTAGCAGCCTTTTAGGCGGGGTAATCGTAGAGATTAAATCGCCCAATTTTTTTACCTCCCATTCCCCTTTATCCCGAAACTCAGGAAAGCGTAGTTCCGGTACTAAGCCCATGTTCTCTCGCTTACTCATATGCATTCAACCCCGAAATCTCACGCCCGCCTGCGAGTTTTTGCAGATAAGGCAGCAGGTCTTCCATCAACGCCAATTCGGCCTCACGTCGTGCTTTCCAACCCAGCCCTAGCGGCGCAAGCAGGTCGGTAAGCTGTTCGCCGTCGAAGATCATGCGGCCCATGATGTCATCGACGAAGGCTTGCAGCGCTGCGGTTTGCAGGCCGTGCGTATCGGCGAGGTTGGCCAGATCTGCGGCGGCCTTTTGCGCCTTGAACGCCTGATAGCCTGAGCGGATCTCTTTTTCATTGAGTGCTTCTCCGGCTTGCAGGCTGTTGATATAGGCGATGATCTCTTCGCGCTCTTCCATCAGGTTGGCGTTGGCGCTGATCAGCTCAATGAGCTGGACGCGGGTCATCTTCTGCTTGCCGGTCTTCTGGGTGGATTTGGCAATCAGCCCTATGATGTAGTCGTAGTCGATGAGGCTGGAGGCGAATAGCACCAGGTCGAATTCCAGTTGCTCCACCTCTGGAGAGGTTTCATCGCCTCTGCCTTGCTTGCGCTTGAGCTCCAGAGCGGTGTCGAGGTACATGGCCTTGAAGCCGCGCAGAGTGTCGGTTGGCAGTTTTTGCTCGATGATCTCTTTGCTCTGGTCATCAAGGTCGGTGTATTGCTCTAGCTGGGTCTTGAGCTTTTGGACTTCTTTAAAATGGTTGATGAATTCCGCCTTAGCGGTATCGCCCTTGAGGTTGACCACTTGCGATGGTTCACAAGGCAGCCCCTTGCCGGCCATAAAGGTTTCTAGCTCGTCTACGGCTGCTTGATACTGTTCCACTACCTTAGGGGCGGGGTCGACCAGCCATATTTCCCGCGCCCGGTCGATGGCCGCCCCGGAAAACAGTTCGATGGCGTCGTCTACTTCGCTTTCCTGATAGCGAAAATCGAGAATATTGCCCCAGGGCTTGCTGTCATTGAGCACGCGATTGGTGCGTGAAAAGGCCTGAATCAGACCGTGGTGTTTGAGGCTTTTATCCACGTACAGGGTGTTTAGGTATTTGGAGTCGAAGCCAGTGAGCAGCATATCCACCACAATGGTGATATCGATCTTGTTTTTGCGTGGGTAGTCGGCGTTGCTGTACTTCTGATCCTTGATGCGCTGCTGTACGTCCTGATAGTAAAGGTCGAATTCGTTGATGGTGTGGTTGCTGCCGTATTGGCAGTTGTAATCGTCAATGATGGTCTTGAGCGCGGCCTTCTTTTTCTCCGGCTCTTGCTTGTTGTCTTCCTTTTCCTGCACAAGGTCTTCTTGTAGCTGCTGCACGTCCTTGTTGCCTTCTGCCGGTGGAGAGAAGACGCAGGCGATGTGAAGAGGCTCGAAGGTTTCATCTTCGGCCAGCTTTTTTGCCTGCATGGTTTTAAATAGCTCGTAGTATTCAATGGCGTTGTTGATGGAGGCCGTGGCCAGTATCGCGTTGAAGCGGCGTTGGTTGGTGGCGCTGTCGTGCTTTTGCAGTATTGCGTTGATCACAGCTTCGGGCGGCGGTGTTTGCCCCTTTTTAGGCTTTTTATCCCCCTCCTTACCGAAGTAATCGATGTGGAAACTCAACACGTTTTTGTCATCGATGGCGTGGGTGATGGTGTAGGCGTGCAGCTCTTTTTCGAAGATGTCTTTGGTGGTTTTGAAGGAGCCGACATTGCAATCGAACTGCTGGTAGGTGGCGTTTTCATCAAAGATGGGTGTGCCGGTAAAGCCGAACAGTTGCGCCTTGGGGAAAAATTCTTTGATGGCCTTGTGGTTCTCGCCGAACTGGGAGCGGTGGCATTCGTCGAAGATAAAAACGACACGCTTGTCGCGCAGAGGTTCGAGGCGTTCCTTGTAGGTTTGTTTGCCTTCTTTTTGTTTTGCCTTATTGCGTTTGCTGTTTTCGTCCAGCGCTAGGCCCAGCTTCTGGATAGTGGTGACGATCACCTTGTCGGCGTAGTCGTCTGAGAGCATGCGGCGCACCATCGCTTCGGTGTTGGTGTTGTGCTCGACGCAGCCCTCCTGGAATTTGTTGAATTCGTCGCGGGTCTGGCGATCGAGGTCTTTGCGGTCGACCACGAACATGCATTTTTCGATGTCGGGGTTGTCTTTCAGCAGGGTGGAGGCCTTGAACGAGGTGAGCGTCTTACCGCTGCCGGTGGTGTGCCAGATATAGCCGTTGCCGCGATTTTGGTGGATACATTCAACAATGGCTTTGACCGCATAGATTTGATACGGGCGCATGATGAGGATTTTTTGCTCGCTCTGCACCAGAACCATATAGCGACTGATCAGGCGGCCCAGTCTGCACTTTTCGAGGAAGTCGTCGGCAAAGTCATGTAGGTGAGCGATTTTGTTGTTTTTATCGTCGGCGTGCTGGTAGATGGGCAAAAAGCGTTCTTCGGCGTTAAAGCTGAAGTGCTGGTTACGGTTGTTGGCAAAGTAGCGAGTGTCGCTTTCGTTGCTGACGATGAATAACTGCATGAAACAAAGCAGTGAGTTGGTGTAGCCGTTGCCGGGATCATTTTTGTAGTCGACGATCTGCTCCATGGCGCGGCGTGGGCTGATTTGCAGCGTTTTCAGCTCGATTTGCACCATCGGTAAGCCGTTGATCAGGATGATGATGTCGTAGCGGTGGTGGCTGTTGTCGCTATTGATGCGCAGCTGGTTGATGACCTCAAACTCGTTTTTGCACCAGTCCCGGATATTCACCAGCATGTATTCGAGCGGGGTGCCGTCCTCGCGGGTGAATTTGCCCTTCTCGCGCAAGGCCTGTGCGGCCGTGAACACATCGGCGGTGATGATCTCGTCGCGCAAACGGGCGAATTCGGCGTCCGTGAGATTGACACGGTTTAAGGCCTCAAATTTCTTGCGAAAGTTTTGCTCAAGCGTGGCCTTGTCGCGTATGTCACCGCGGGGGGTATATTTAAGATCGGTTAACTTGGCGATCAGGCGTTTTTCGATCTGATTTTCTTTTTGCGTCATCTTGCCAACTCGATTCACTCAATATCTGGTTATTGTGACCCACACGCTATGGCAACGGGAGTCGTCTGGGCACATATCGTACGTTGAGGCGGTTGCAGCCTATTAAAGTGGGGCATCGGCTCTGCGCGGCTTTAATGCGCAGCGTTCGATGGGCCGTAGGGCCAGCCACATCAACGCTGAGCTTCGCGTTCGATGCGCCGGCCGGACTGGACTCGGTAGCCTTGCTACCACCCTCAGATGCCAATGGCGGCTGCATACATCACTTTGCACCGAGAGCTTGTTCATAAGCTTTGGAAAAGCTAGCCAAGTCAGTTCCTAGCACCAGACATAGATCGCGCAATTGCACGATATCCAACCTTCTCACTCCCCGCTCAATGTCACTCATGAAGGATTGCGGCCTCCCTAGCGCTGCAGAGCATTCGGCCTGAGTCAAGCCAGACTCAATGCGCAGTCGCTTGAGATGCTGAAGAAAAACCTCGTATTCGGGCCTGTAGATAGCCTTGGTCATTGCCGCATATCCGTAGGGGGCGGCTTGCCAAGCTATATCTGCTTTTAAGATATCTGATTTTCAGATAACTTTGCGTCGCTCACTACACGAGGACGAAGAATGAGATCGTTAATGGATATCTTGCGGGTGCTTTGGGCTGTCGGGTGCATACCGATTGGACTGCTGCTCCTGGTTGTCATAGTGCTTTGTGGGTTCAACCTAGCATTTTTTCTAGGCATGAGCGGCGGCGCTGATCCTGTCGTTCGCTGGCTTTTCTGGATTTTGGTCTTGTATTTTTTAGGGGGGATTTGGCTTTTTAGGCGAATTGATCAGCATTATTCCCAGAAGCTGAAAAAGCTAGCTGCACAATTCCAAGCCCAAGGCTTCCGACCGCAGGTAGAGATATTTGCGAAGATGAACGATGCCTACCTAGGCATTGACGGGTCAGCACGTAGCCTGCTGGCCTACCCCGTCCATGGTGCAGAGCATTTCTTTCCACTAGATGAAATCGTCTCTTGGCGGATTGTTCCTGTCGGAAAGCGTAACCACCGCCTAGAGATGCTGACTCGCAACGTTCAGGTGCCCGTATTCAGCATCGTACTGAGGCCGTCCGAAGTATCTGCCACAGAGGCTAGGTTGGCAGCGGCATTCGACGCCTAGAACCAGTGCATTCGAGAAATTGTGCTAACGGTGCCCATCCCTTGTCATCTTCATTAGCGTGCGGGGTCTCGGGGCTTGCCCTGAGCTGAGGTGGTAGGCAAAGCAAGGGAGTGAAACGACTGCGGCATTGCCGGTTGTACTCCTGCCATTCATGGCGGGAGTACAAACCCTACCTTGTCCAGCATGAACCCTCTGCATCGACATATGACGCAGAGAGAAGCTTGCGAAAGCGTTAGGTTCAGATCTGCAAGCGAGAAATACAGCGAACCTCGAACATGAGTTACCTCGGAATATGACCCGCGTAACCAACAACAAACGGATGGATGCGAAGCTCTAGTACGAACGGATCGGAGAACGATTTAGGGATATTTTTGAGCTCCGAAACGGAATGAATGATAGCGTCCAATCATGCACCTCCAGAGGGATATCTAATGGGCCCGCCTCGCCAATCCGATAGCAGTTACGAAGAGATCGCGGAGAACAAACGTATCAATCGTGAACAGTTGATACGGTTTATCAGGGAAGGGCCTCCAGACGTCGTCGCTGCGGATGCAGAGCGGCTCCGTGAGGCAATGCGTAAAAAGCCTGGAGAGGGTAAGCGTCGGCGAATTGAGGCACCTGCTTTCAGTAAGCCAGACAAGTAGGTCTGCTTTCTGACGGCAAAGCCAGCACTGGTAGCAGAAAGGAGTGAGTTGTCACTCAATCATCGGCATATTTGGTTGCCAAGATACCGCGATCTCAAGGGAGCACCCCTGCGACTCGGGTTGCCATCTGATTAACTACGGATTAGTAAAGGATTAGTGCTTCCTCCCCGAATGGCCCAAGCTCCGGCGGTATCTGGTCTTGAGCTTTGCGCGGACCATAGGTCACCTACCTGCTGGAACGGGTTCGCCTACTCGTTCGAACGGCAAGCGCTACTCGCCGGAACGGCAAGACCTACCCGCTGGGACGGTATTTTTCTGCTACTTCCGAGGCTTCTGCGGGCTCTTCAGAAGGTGTCGTTGTTGGGATTTGCTGGGTTGTTTCGCGACAGCTACGAGACCACCGTGAATGCCATAGCTGAATGACTCGCCATGAGCCTTACAGGCAGAGCTCAGCGCATCGAGGGCGCGGCGCAATGTTTGGGCGAATTTCCAGGTTTCGTTTGCCTCACTCCCGCATAGTTGATGCAGAGTGGCCACCTTAATCGGGAAGGGTTGGGCATGACTCGAATAGAAGCCATGCAGCCATTGAGCAAGAGGTTGACCTTCCAGGGCAGAGCGAATGTCCCAGTCCACATAGGTAAACCCGTTACTTGGAAACAGCACAGTCAGTTTCGTGTCTAGTATCACGACATACTCGGCGGTCGCCTCATCCTTGTACGCTTCTTTGATCAGGCTCCCCATATAGGTGAAATTATTTTGGGTGATCTCTACAGCGGATGCTTTCAGTCGCAATAACCTTCTGTGCAGCAATATCCGATTTTTGCCTGTGTCAGTCTTGCCCATGAATTTAAGCATGGCGTAAGCCGTGAAGCGGCACTGCGCCAGCTGCTGCAATCGGGCGAGATGCAAGACGCTCTCCCAAACAGTCAAGTCGCCTTGGTCGAGACGGAACCCGGTGTAATAGATTTCCAGCCTATCGAGGGATGTAACATGCTCTCGTTCAAGATAGTTCCGGCTGCCCTTTTTGATCGCCCCAAACAATGCCGACCGTAAAGCTGCATTTGGCACACCACGTACTTTCTCGGGCCATGGCTTTATTTGGCGAGCCTTAGTGGCTGATGTGTTTTGGGGCTGTCCCTGCTTCTTCGATGCCGCTTTAGCCTCAAGCTTGGCGGCAATGGCTGGCGCGCCTCTCCCCATTGCAGAGGCACCTGAAGAGCCTTGAGATATTGGCTTGATCTCAGGCCCACAACCGAAGTCCACTGTTTAGCTCCGGCCTGAGCGCGCTGATCTGTCTGGAACATGCAGAGCAACAGCGAGTGTCAGAGCGCTCACTTACGGCGCTCCACCTGTTCCTTCTTGGTTGGGCGACCAGCTCGATTTAAGGTCGTGGTTGCCACTGCTGCCAGTTTTGCTGAGGTTGAAAGGTATTGAGGGCCAGAGCGCATCCACTGGCGCAGGTCTCCCAAACGCCAGCGCAAGCGTGAGAGGCCTGGTACGGGTTCAAGCCCGGGTAATTTTCGCTGCCGAACGGTCAGGATGCTGAAGCCGGTTAGGGCGGCCACCTCGGCAACACCGATCAGCACGTCATCGCCGAGCTTCTGAATTTTCTGGATGGTTTCGTAATCGATGCTCATGGTCGCTGTCGCCTTGATGCTTTAAAGGCTTCCAGTTTTCGGCAGTGCTGAGCTGGACAACTAGGACGCCTTTTTGACAGACGCGGTTGTTAGCCAAAGAATGCGTACATGCAGCCATTCGACACACCCGATTTAGATATCGAACCTCATGAGGCTTTCGAGCTCGTTATTTGCGAGTTGCACAGTCACGCCGCTACAGGTCGGAAAAATTTCGTCGTACGCGTGCCGCAGGACATGGTGATTTATCTGTTCACGGGGATACTGCGAAAGGCCGATCTATCCAAAGTGGTGCTGGAAAGAGAGCTGTCTGAACTGGGACTGTATGGGTTCAAGGATGCAGATGGCCGCATACTTCGGCGTTACTTGAGCGGTGAAACCCGGATGGCCTGGGAGACCTACCGGAGGCTGGTTTTCTGGGCCCTAGCAAACAAATGGATTAGTGACTGGGTTTTTCGCGATCTATTGCTGAGTGCGAATTTACGCGAGGCGGCTCAGCGCAGCGCTCGTACGCTCCTGAACAAGGTAAAACGCCGAGTGTCTCTGGCCGAGCTGACTCGGGAGCAGATCATCGATTGTTTTAAAGAGAGCTACAGGCAAGTCTTGCAAGAGATTGAGGCGCTGGCCGTGAGTCGAGTGGGCACAGATAGGGACATCAGGGAGCTGGCTCGCTCCCTGGGGCTTGAGTTTCAAGACTGAATGTCAGGCCAACTTGGCAGCTAACTCCTCCGCCGTGATGTTGTAGTAGCGTTTCAGCATGTTGACCTCCCGGTGGCCGGTCACACTGGCCAGCTCGATCAGGTTGGGCAGTTTGGTGGCCAGCCGACAGGTCGCTTCATGGCGCAGGTCATGGAAGCGTAGGTCGAGCAGAAAGCCCTCCTGGGGCGTTACCTGTGCTTTGCCGCAATCATCTAGGTATCGAGTTCTTGCCCTCGTTAAGCCGCGCGTATAGGCCTTCTTAAGCGCGTCAGCAGTAGTGGGAAACACTCGCCCGCAAAGCGACCTAGGCAGCTCCTTCAGCAACTGCGCGGCTTTGGGTGTGAGCGGTAGTGTTCTAGGTAGGCCATTCTTAGTGGAGGGCAAGTGAGCCGTCCGGCGATCTAGGCTTACATGCTTCCACAGCAGCTGGAATAGCTCACCACGGCGCATAGCAGTCTCCAGCGCAAGCTGCACGATGGGGCGTATCCAGGGGTTGTGTGAGGCGTCGGCGTAGGTGCCATCTGCGCGGCGCTCGCAATACTCCAGGGCGGCCAGCAAGTACTCTTCTTCATCCGGTGCCAGGCGTCGGGAGCGCTCGTCGTTGTAGCTCGGTCGGCTGACCATACGAACCGGATTCTCGGCCAGGTGAATGCCCCATTCGCGGCGCGCTACTTCCAGCACGCATTGAAACAGCGCTAACTCACGTTTGACCGTATTGCCCTTGCGGATCTTCAAGCGTTCGTCACGGTAGCGTGCAAAATCGGAAGAGGTGAGGGTGGCGACGATTCGAGTAGCCAGTGGATGACGCTTCAACGCTTCGAGACGTTTGATTTCGGAATAAGCACCTTTGTGCTTCGGGGCTACCTCGGAAATATAGCGATCAATCAGCTCATGAAAGGCGGTGCGTTCTGCCTCGACGCGGGAGACGAAAATACCCCGATCGATTTCGCTTTCGATCATGCGGGCCCAGGCTTGGGCGTCGGCTTTTGTTTCGAAGGTTTTGCGCTGGGCTGGATAGCCTTTACGGCGAATTTGCGCTTCCCACTGATACTCGCCGCGATTCCTGATTGTTGCCATTTCGACCATTCCCGCCACGTTCAAGTGTGGCAAATTTGTGGCAAAAACGACTTTCAGGACTAGGACAGGTTTCTGTCTGAAGCGCTAACCCCTTGATGGATAAGGGGAAAAGGATGGCGCACCAGGCGGGATTCGAACCCACGACCCCTGCCTTCGGAGGGCAGTACTCTATCCAGCTGAGCTACTGGTGCGTTGCGGGGCGCAATCATACGCATGTCGCTGGCGTGCGTCCATGCTGCTGGCGGGCTTGTTCGGCGGGTAGGGAAGGCTGGCTTCGGCTATAAAGAAAGCCTGTTCGAGCGCCAGTGATCGGCTGGTCTGTTAATTTTCTTGAACGGACTATTGCCCTTTAACCCTTCTGATCTTAGGATCTGTTTGATATTTAAAACGATGGTGTTGGCCAAGCTGAACTCTGGGCGTCACCCTCCGTTCGAACTGCCAGGCAGTAGGTAACCTGTCGCTCCAACCCAACCATACCTGGGTTCGCTCCCAGCTTCTTTCGTCATCTCCTGGCACCGTGGTGCCAGGATAGAGGAGACCGCCATGCAACTGAAAGACGCCCAACTGTTCCGCCAGCAGGCTTTCATCGACGGCGCCTGGGCTGATGCCGACAGCGGACAGACCATCAAGGTCAACAATCCAGCCACTGGCGAGATCGTTGGTAATGTACCGAAGATGGGCGCGGCCGAGACTCGCCGTGCCATCGAAGCGGCTGACAAGGCGTTGCCGGCATGGCGTGCCCTGACTGCCAAGGAGCGTTCCGCCAAGCTGCGCCGCTGGTACGAACTGATGCTGGAAAACCAGGACGATCTGGCTCGCCTGATGACCATCGAGCAGGGCAAACCGCTGGCCGAGGCCAAGGGCGAAATCGCCTACGCGGCGTCCTTTATCGAGTGGTTCGCCGAAGAAGCCAAGCGCATCTATGGCGACACCATCCCGGGTCACCAGGCCGACAAGCGCCTGATCGTGATCAAGCAGCCGATCGGCGTTACCGCGGCCATCACCCCGTGGAACTTCCCGGCGGCGATGATCACCCGCAAGGCCGGCCCGGCCCTGGCCGCTGGCTGCACCATGGTGCTCAAGCCGGCTTCGCAGACCCCGTATTCCGCTCTGGCCCTGGCCGAGCTGGCCACCCGTGCCGGCATTCCGGCTGGTGTGTTCAGCGTGGTGACCGGCAGCGCTGGCGACATCGGCAGCGAGCTGACCAGCAACCCGATCGTGCGCAAGCTGTCGTTCACCGGCTCCACCGAAATCGGTCGTCAACTGATGGCCGAGTGTGCCCAGGACATCAAGAAAGTGTCGCTGGAGCTGGGTGGTAACGCGCCCTTCATCGTGTTCGACGATGCTGACCTGGACAAGGCCATCGAAGGCGCGATCATCTCCAAGTACCGCAACAACGGTCAGACTTGCGTGTGCGCCAACCGCATCTACGTGCAGGACGGCGTGTACGACGCCTTCGCCGAGAAGCTCAAGATCGCGGTCGAGAAGCTGAAGATCGGCAACGGCCTGGAAGATGGCACCACCACCGGCCCGTTGATCGACGAGAAGGCCGTGGCCAAGGTCAAGGAGCACATCGAAGACGCCGTTTCCAAAGGCGCCAAGATCCTCTCCGGCGGCAAGACCCACGCCCTGGGCGGTACCTTTTTCGAGCCGACCATTCTGGCCGACGTGCCGAAGAATGCGCTGGTCTCCAAGGACGAAACCTTCGGCCCGCTGGCGCCACTGTTCCGTTTCAAGGACGAAGCCGAAGTGATCGCCATGGCCAACGACACCGAGTTCGGCCTGGCCTCCTATTTCTACGCCCGTGACCTGAGCCGCGTGTTCCGCGTGGCCGAGGCCCTGGAATACGGTATGGTCGGCATCAACACCGGTCTGATCTCCAACGAAGTGGCGCCGTTCGGCGGCATCAAGGCGTCCGGCCTGGGCCGTGAAGGCTCCAAGTACGGCATCGAGGATTACCTGGAAATCAAGTACCTCTGCCTGAGTATCTGATCCACCTGGCGCCGCTTTCCAGCGGCGCCAGTACGTATTTTCCCCTGTATCCCGCAAGGCCCGGCAGTCGATCATCGCATGCTGCCGTGGCTGTATCGGGATGCGTCATCCTTGAACCACACCGACGATGAGCGGTGAATGAGGAAGCCATGAGCAAGACCAACGAATCCCTGCTGCAACGCCGCCAGGCCGCCGTCCCGCGTGGCGTCGGCCAGATCCACCCGATCGTCGCCGAGCGTGCCGAGAACGCCACCGTGTGGGACGTCGAAGGCCGTGAGTACATCGACTTCGCCGGCGGCATCGCCGTTCTGAACACCGGCCACCTGCACCCGAAAGTGGTCGCGGCCGTTCAGGAACAGCTGACCAAGCTGACCCACACCTGCTTCCAGGTGCTGGCGTACGAGCCTTACATCGAGCTGTGCGAAGAAATCGCCAAGCGCGTACCGGGTGATTTCGCCAAGAAAACCCTGTTGGTCACCTCGGGCTCCGAAGCCGTCGAGAACGCCGTGAAGATCGCCCGTGCCGCCACTGGCCGCGCTGGCGTGATCGCCTTCACCGGCGCCTACCATGGCCGTACCATGATGACCCTGTCGCTGACCGGCAAGGTTGCGCCGTACTCCGCCGGCATGGGCCTGATGCCTGCCGGTGTGTATCGCGCCCAGGCACCGTGCGAGCTGCATGGCGTGAGCGAAGACGAGTCCATCGCCAGCATCGAACGCATCTTCAAGAACGATGCCCAGCCTCAGGACATCGCCGCGATCATCATCGAGCCGGTTCAGGGCGAAGGTGGTTTCTACGCCAACTCGCCAGCCTTCATGAAACGTCTGCGTGCCCTGTGCGACCAGCACGGCATCCTGCTGATCGCTGACGAAGTGCAGACCGGCGCTGGTCGTACCGGCACCTTCTTCGCCACCGAGCAACTGGGTGTGATCCCGGATCTGACCACCTTCGCCAAGTCCGTCGGCGGCGGTTTCCCGATCTCCGGCGTCAGCGGCAAGGCCGAGATCATGGACAAGATCGCGCCCGGGGGGCTGGGCGGCACCTATGCCGGTAGCCCGATCGCCTGCGCCGCGGCCCTGGCCGTGCTGAAAGTGTTCGACGAAGAGAAGCTGCTCGACCGTTCCAGTGCCGTGGGCGAGAAGCTCAAGGCCGGCCTGCGCGACATCGCTGCCAAGCACAAGGTGATCGGTGACGTACGTGGTCTGGGTTCGATGATCGCCATCGAACTGTTCGAAGACGGCGACCACAGCAAGCCGGCTGCCGAGCTGACCGGCAAGATCGTCGCCAAGGCGCGCGACAAGGGCCTGATCCTTCTGTCGTGCGGCACCTACTACAACGTGGTGCGCTTCCTGATGCCGGTCACCATCCCGGACGCTCAACTGGAGAAAGGCATCGCCATCGTTGCCGAGTGCTTCGACGAACTCGCCTGAGTTCAGCCTGAACAAGACCCGCCGCTGGCGTAATGCCAGTCAGTTAAGGCATTGACTCCGAGGCTGCGGTAATAGAAACAGGCTCCTGGATTTCCATGAGCCTGTTTTTTTATGTCCATCCAGCAAGCACTCCGGCAGACCGCCGAACTCAATCCAG